>NZ_LSEF01000100.1:129070-163430 GCF_001641695.1 Bradyrhizobium neotropicale | reverse complement strand
ACCCCGACCCTCTCCCCGCAGGCGGGGAGAGGGAGAAGACCTACTCATGCCGATGTCCGTGCTTCCGCACCTTCGCCGCCTTCCCCTCCCCGGTCGGGATCATCACCACGCGCCCATAGCGTACGCCGCGTTCGGCGATGATGTGGTCGGCGAAATGCCGGACCTCGCCGGCGTCGCCGCGCAGCGCCGTCATCTCCATGCAGTTGTTGTCGTCGAGATGGACATGCAGCGTCGCCAGCGCGAGATCGTGATGGCCGTGGAATTCCTGCACCAGGCGCTTTGAGAGATCGCGGGCGGCGTGATCGTACACATAGACGAGGCCGGCAACGCACGGGCCGGTCTGCGCGGTGTCTTCGTTGGTCTGTTGCAGCCCGGCGCGCGCGAGATCGCGGATGATCTCGGAGCGGTTCTGGTAGCCGCGCGCTTCCGCCGCCGCGTCGATCTCCGCCAAGAGATCATCCTCGATCGTGATTGTAATGCGCTGCATCAGACTGCTCCCTCGCGTGGCGCCGCTCGATGCCGTTCTACACGGATTCCGCGCCTCTCACAGCCGCGTCGCGCGCAGCCGCAAGGCGTTGCCGACCACGCTCACCGAGGACAGCGCCATCGCCGCCGCCGCGATGATCGGCGACAGCAGGAGGCCGAAGGCCGGATAGAGGATGCCGGCCGCGATCGGAATGCCGGCGGCATTGTAGATGAAAGCGAAGAACAGGTTCTGCCGGATATTGCTCATGGTCGCCTGCGACAGTTTTCGCGCACGCACGATGCCGGTGAGGTCGCCCTTGAGCAGGGTGACGCCGGCGCTCTCCATCGCGACGTCGGTGCCGGTGCCCATGGCGATGCCGACTTCGGCCGAGGCGAGGGCCGGGGCATCGTTGACGCCGTCGCCGGCCATCGCGACGCTGCGGCCGCTCTTCTTAAGCTTTGTGACCACCGCGCTCTTCTGATCCGGCAGGACCTCAGCTTCGACGTCGGCAATCCCGAGCCTGCGTGCGACAGCCTCCGCCGTCGTCCGGTTGTCGCCGGTCAGCATGATCACCTTGATGCCCTCACTGGCGAGCGCCTTCAGCGCCGCCGGGGTCGAGGCCTTGACGGGGTCGGCAATGGCAAACAGCCCCGCCAGTGCACCGTCGACGGCCATGTTGATCACGGTCGCGCCATCCTGGCGCAGACGCTCGGCCTCGGCATCGAGCTTCCCGGTGTCGATCCCGATCGAGGCAAAGTATCTGGCATTCCCGAGCACGATGGTCTTGCCGTCGACCTTGCCGGTCGCGCCTTTGCCGGTCGGCGAATCGAACCCTTCGACCTCGCCGAGCGCGAGCTGCCTCTCCTTCGCGGCGCGGACGATGGCATCGGCCAACGGGTGCTCGCTGGCGCGCTCGACGCTGGCTGCCATGCGCAGGATATGATCCTCGGCAAAACCGCCCGCCGCGACGATCGCGACCACCTTGGGCTTGCCTTCGGTCAGCGTGCCGGTCTTGTCGACCACCAGCGTGTCGATCTTCTCCATCCGCTCCAGCGCTTCGGCGTTCTTGATGAGAACGCCTCCTTGCGCGCCGCGACCGACGCCGACCATGATCGACATCGGGGTGGCGAGCCCCAGCGCGCAGGGGCAGGCGATGATCAGCACGCTGACGGCGGCGACAAGGCCGAAAGCAAGTCGCGGCTCCGGACCGAACCAGGCCCATGCCGCGAATGCGATGATGGCGACGACGATCACCGTCGGCACAAACCAGCCCGCGACCTGGTCGGCGAGCCGCTGGATCGGCGCGCGCGAGCGCTGCGCGTCGGCGACCATCTGCACGATCTGCGACAGCAGCGTCTCGCGCCCGACCTTGTCCGCGCGCATGATGAAGCCGCCGGACTGGTTGAGCGTGCCGGCGATGACCTTGGCGCCGGCCTCCTTCGTGACGGGCATGGATTCGCCAGTGACGAGGGACTCGTCGAGCGACGAGCGCCCCTCCAGGATGATGCCGTCGACCGGCACCTTCTCGCCGGGACGAACGCGCAAGCGGTCGCCTGCATGCAGCGTATCGATCTCGACCTCGTGCTCGCTGCCGTCAGCATCAACGCGACGCGCGGTCTTCGGCGCAAGCTGCAACAGCGCCTTGATCGCGCCCGAGGTCGCATCGCGCGCGCGCAGCTCCAGCACCTGGCCGAGCAGCACCAGCACGGTGATGACCGCGGCCGCCTCGAAATAGACGGCGACGGCACCCTCATGGCCGCGGAAGGTCTCGGGGAAGATGTTTGGCGCGATGGTGCCGATCAGGCTGTAGACATACGCCACGCCCGTGCCCATCGCGATCAGCGTGAACATGTTGAGGTTGCGCGTGACCAGCGACTGCCAGCCACGCACGAAGAACGGCCATCCGGCCCATAGCACTACGGGCGTGGCAAAGACGAACTGGATCCAGTTTGACAGCGTCGGATCGATCCAGTTGTGCGGCCCGGCAAGGTGGCCGCCCATCTCCAGCACCACCGCCGGCAGCGCCAGCACACCGCCGATCCAGAACCGCCGCGTCATGTCGGCAAGCTCCGGATTGGGGCCGGTATCGAGGCTCGCGACCTCCGGCTCGAGGGCCATGCCGCAGATCGGGCAGCTTCCGGGTCCGACCTGGCGGATCTCCGGATGCATCGGGCAGGTGTAGATCGTGCCCGCAGGCATCTCGGGCTCGGGCGCCTTCTCCTTGACGAGATATTTGGCAGGATCGGCCGCAAACTTCGTCCGGCAGCCGGCCGAGCAGAAATGGAAGGTGTCGCCGTGGTGCTCGAAGCGATGTTTCGAGGTCGCAGGATCGACCGTCATGCCGCAGACGGGATCGCGCACCTTCACGCCGGCTCCATGGTCGTGGTGATGATGGTGAGCATGACCGGCGTGATCGCCATGTCCCTGATCGCCATGTCCCTGATCGCCATGTCCCTGATCGCCATGTCCCTGATCGTCATGTCCCTGATCGTCATGTCCGCTGCAGCATGAGGACGCCGCAGGTTTGGCGGCCGGCGGAGCGGCCTTCGCGGAACAACCGCATCCGGATTGAGTTTCCGCGTCCTGATGATGCTTGTGTTCGGCGTCGTTCATTTCCGTGCTCCGGCCTTGCAACCTATACCCGGTAGGGGTATATAGACTTCATGCGCAAGGACATCAAGGCATCTGTCGGAAAACGTCTCGGCCGGATCGAGGGCCAGGTTCGCGGCCTGTCGAAGATGGTCGAGGAGGACCGCTACTGCATCGACATCGTCACGCAGATATCCGCGGTGCGCGCGGCGCTGCGCCGGGTCGAGGAAGAGATATTGAAGGATCACGTCGCCCATTGCGTCGAGCACGCGATTGCAAGCGGCGACAAGGCCGATCAGCGCGAGAAGATCGCGGAGCTGATGGCAGTGATCGGACGGGCGGAGCGGTAGCTTCGCATTCCTACGTCATTGCGAGCGCAGCGAAGCAATCCAGAGTCCCGCCGCGGAAAGATTCTGGATTGCTTCGCTGCGCTCGCAATGAGGACTGTTTGGCGGCACGACCTCTCCCACGTCGTCCCAGCAGAGGCCGGGACCCATAACCACAGGGAGTGGTTTGGCGAAGATTAGAAGTTAGCCCTTACGCCGGTACGAAGACCGCAAGCGATGGATAGACTCCGCGGTATGGGTCCCGGCCTTCGCCCGGACGACGGTGGGAGTGTTGGGCTCTATGCCGCTCGCGCCCGCCTACGCCGCCGCGGGCGGTACATCGCAATCTTCTTCAGCAGCGAAACATGCTCCGACGCCGTGACGCGATCGATCATCTTCGCAGCGAGGGCAGGCGCTTCGCCCGCCGTCACTTCTTCAGCCGCAATTTCAGCCGGCGCTTCTTCGTCAATCGCCTGAGGAACGAGCGGCGGCGCACTGATCGTTTCTGGAAACACACTGAACGTGCCCGCCACCTCCTCGAGCGGCTTTTGCTTATCGGCCCAGTGCAGGGATGTGTAGTCGAAACCGTGCACGATGGTGGGTTTGACGACTTCGAAATAGGGCGAGATGTCGAAGTCGCGGGGCATGTAGAGCGAGGAGTCGCGGATGTGCAGGATCTCACGGCGGGCGGCGCGGCTGCCGGCCTTGGTGATCTTCGGCAGGATCGGATAGCGCACCGCGTCGAAGGCCTGCGCGATCAGCGCCGAGCAGATGATCTTGGTCGGATCGCCCGAGCCGATCGCGATCATGCGCCGCCGCCAGCGCTGCGGCACCGGCAACGGAAACAGGAAGCGCATGAGGTCGACGATGTTCTTGGTGTCGTAGCCGAAGCCGATGCGGTTGATCGCGTAACGGCAGACCGTGGTTCGGTCCTCATGGGACAGCCCGACCGGGCGGCAGACCCGCGTGTGGTAGGGGAAATATTTCGACAGCGGCGCGGAGGTGACGCCTTCACCGATATTGGCCTCGATCAGCACATGCGGTTCGCCGTTGGGCTCCACCGCGCCCTCGACCGGGCCGACGTAAAGCGCGGCATGCGACCAGGTCGATTGCGTGAGATATTTGATGATGCCGGAGATGCGGTTGTTGCCCTCGACAAGCAGCACGTCGCCGGGCTCGATGACACCGCGCAGATGCTCCGGGTCGCTCGGCGTGAACGGCTCGTAGCCAGGCACCTCCTTGGAGAGGTACGCGGCTATCAACTTGCCGACTGAGTCTAGGACCGTCCCCATCGTGAACTCCCCCCACGGCCTTTTCCGGCCGTCTTTTTCCCTTCTCTATCATGGTCGAAACGTGTTGCAATTCGGTTCATCGTTCCAAGCGGTCAACTACGATTGATTCACCATGATGGTTGCCGCGCAACACCAGATGCGGCAAGGTTCGCTAGCTGTTCCCGTTCTCCGCAAGCCCCCGGAAACCATGACATGACAATCACGCGCCGCAGTTTCCTATCGGCGTCGGCGGCCTTTGCCGCCACGCCGGTTCTGCGCGCCACCGCCGCGCCTTTGCCGCGCGACGCTGACATCGTCGTGATCGGTGCGGGGGTTGCCGGCATCGCCGCGGCGCGCCGTATCATGGCGACGGGTCGCAAGGTTGTCGTCGTCGAGGCGGCATCGCGGATTGGCGGCCGCTGTATCACGGATAGTGCGACCTTCGACGTGCCGTTCGATCGCGGCGCGCGCTGGATGCACAATCCAGAGACCAACCCGATGATCCGGCTGGCGCGCAGCGTCGGTCTCGACGTGTCGCCGGCGCCGGCCGGCCAGAAAATGCGCATCGGCCGCCGCAACGCGCGTGCCGGCGAAACCGAGGAGTTCCTGGCGGCGCTGGTGCGCGCCAACCGCGCCATCGACGAGGCCTCACGCGGCAGGCTGGACACCTCCTGCGCAGCCGTGCTGCCAAAGGATCTCGGCGACTGGGCGGGTGCTGCCGAGTTCCTGCTGGGAGCGAATTTCGCCGGCAAGGATCTCAAGGAGCTCTCGGTCATCGACAAGGCACGCGCGCAGGATCGTAACGCCGCGATCGCCTGCCGCCAGGGCCTGGGTACGCTGATCAGCAAGCTCGGCGAGCAGGTGCCGGTGGCGCTGTCGACGCCGGCGAGCCGGATGGCGTGGAGCAACCGCGACGTCAGCGTCGAGACCCCGGCCGGCAAGATCGTGGCGCGCGCCGCCATCATCACGGTCTCGACCAATGTCCTGAACGCCGGCGCGATCAAGTTTGCGCCCGACATTCCCAAGCGGACGCTCGATGCCGCGTCAAAACTCGGCCTCGGCAGTTACGATCACATCATGCTGGAGCTTCCGAGCAATCCGCTCGGGCTCGCGCGCGACGACATCCTCATCGAGCAGAGCAATTCGACGCGCACGGCGCTCATGTTTGCCAACATGGGCGGCTCCTCGCTGTGCTCGATCGACGTCGGCGGCTCCTTCGGTCGCGATCTCTCCGAGCAGGGCGAGCAGGCGATGGCGGCCTTTGCGAGGGAATGGATCACAAAGCTGTTCGGCGGCGAAGCGGCCGCGGCCATCAAGAAGACCAGCGCGACGCGCTGGAATGCCTCGCCCTTCGTGATGGGCGCGATGTCGGCGGCCTCGCCCGGCGGCCAAATCTCGCGAAAGGTACTGGCTGAACCGATCGGCTGCATGTTCCTCGCGGGCGAAGCGACCCACGAGACCCTCTGGGGCACTGTCGACGGCGCCTGGGAGAGCGGCGAGCGCGCCGCCGATGCCGCCCTGCGTCGGATCGGCGCGATCAGGGACGAGCCCGCGGAGGTGCCGACGCAGTCGACCAAGCGGCGGCAAAAACGTTAGCCGTCGGACGACTGAGGATGTTTCAGCGCAGCACGTTATCCAGCACCGGCAGTCCAACAACCACCGCCATCGCAATCAGCACGTAGCAGATGCTGCGAAACACCCGTTCGCTGGCGCGGCCGAACAGCGAGGCGCCGAAGGCGACGCCGAGGGCGTAGACCGGGCCGACGATGAGCGAGAGCGCCAGCGATTCGCGGCTGATCAGCCCGGTCGTCGCGTAGCTCACCATCGAGAAGAAATCCGACGCGCCGAAGAACAGCACGATATTGGCGCGCGCCACGATCGGGGCGATGGGGCGGCCGAGCCAGTAGCCGACGATCGGCGGACCACCGGTCTGCGCCAGCCCGCTGCAGAAGCCCGACAGGCTGCCGATGCCGACCGACAGCCAGGCGTGGTCCTTGCCGCGATAGCGCCAGCCGGAGAGCAGGAGAAGCAGCAGCGCGGCAACAAAGCAGGAGATGATCCAGCGGGTGGTGACGGGATCGAGCACGCTGAGGAAATAGGTGCCGACGGGCACGCCGATCAGCGCGCCGAGCACGATCACCGCCGTCGCCCTGCGGTCGGCTTTCTTCCACGCATCGGGCAGCAGCGGCGCCGCCGCGACGAAATCGATGACGAGCAGCAGCGCTGCCACCAGCCGCGGCGGCGCGACGCTGCTGGCCAGCGGCATGAAGATCAGCGCCGAGCCGAAGCCGGAGAAGCCGCGCGCGGTGCCCGAAACGAATGCGATGGCGCAAAGCGCCATCGCATTGGGGAGGCCGACGTCGCCAGGGAGGAAGTCTCCAAGACTCATCCCTAAAGACTCATCCCCGAAGCGTGCCGCCGGTCTTCTTCGTCACTTCCGCCACGATCTTCGCGGCGACGGCCTCGATCTCCTGGTCGGTCAGGGTCTTCTCGCGGGGCTGGATCGTCACCGCGATCGCGATCGACTTCTTGCCGTCCTCGATGCCCTTGCCTTCATAGACGTCGAACACGTTGACGCCGGTGATCAGCTTCTTGTCGACGCCCTGCGCGGTGCGCACGATGTCGCCGGCCTTGATGCCGCGATCGACGATGAAGGCGAAATCGCGCGAGACCGGCTGGAATGCCGACAGCTCGATCGCGGGCTTGGCGCGGGTCGGCTTCTTCTTCGCCTCGGGGATCCGGTCGAGGATGACCTCGAACGCCATCACCGGGCCGTCGGCGCCGAGCGCTTCGAGCGCGCGCGGGTGCATCTCGCCGAAATAGCCGAGCACGTTCTGCGGACCCATCTGGATCGTGCCGGAGCGTCCGGGGTGCAGCCACGCCGCACCGCCGGGCACGATCTGCAGCGCCTGCATCGGCGCGCCGGCCGCCGCCAGCACCGCCAGCGCATCGGCCTTGGCGTCGAACACGTCAGCCTGCGCCGAGCCCGACCAATCCCGGCCAAGGCCTTCCGATGAGGCAAAGCCGCGGCGAACGCCGCTCGCCGCCATGAACTGGTCCTGCGGACGATCGCCCTTGAAGACCTGGCCGACCTCGAACAGCGCGACATCGCCAAAGCCGCGATCGGCATTGGCCTGTGCTGCCGCGATCAGGCCCGCCAACAGGCTCGGCCGCATGTCGGAGAGGTCGGCCGCGATCGGGTTGGCGACCTCGAGCTCGCGCTGGCCGCCGCCGAACAGCTCGGCCGCCGGCTTGGTGATGAACGACCAGGTCACGGCTTCGACCATGCCGCGGCCAGCGAGCGCGCGCCTGGCGCGTCGCGTGCGGAGCTGCAGCGGGGTCAGCACGGGTTTGCGCGCGTCCTCGCCGCGATCGAACGGCGTTTCCGGCACCTTGTCGACGCCGAAGATGCGGACGATCTCCTCGACGATGTCGGCCTTGCCGTGCACGTCAGAGCGCCAGGACGGAACCGCGACCTTCACCACCGGGCCCGCGCCGGCCATCATAAAGCCGAGATGGTTGAGGATGCGCTTCATCTCGACCTGCGGCACCTCGATGCCGGACAGCCGCTTCACCTCGGTGGTCGGGAATTCGATCACGCGGTCGTCGCCAAAAGCCTTGCCGACCACGACCGTCTCCGACGGCGCGCCGCCGCACATCTCCATCACGAGCTTCGTGGCGAGCTCCAGCCCCGGCACCATGAAGGCCGGATCGACGCCGCGCTCGAACCGGTAGCGCGCGTCCGAATTGATGCCGAGCTTGCGGCCGGTCTGGGCGATGTTGATCTCGTTCCACAGCGCCGATTCGATCAGCACGTCGGTGGTGTTCTCGTCGCAGCCCGACGCTTCGCCGCCCATGATGCCCGCAAGCGATTCGACAGCGTGGTCGTCCGCAATGACGCAGATGGCGGGATCGAGATTGTAGGTGCGGCCGTCGAGCGCGAGCAGCGTCTCGCCCTCGCGGGCGCGGCGCACGACGAGATTGCCCCTGACCTTTTTGGCGTCGAACACATGCAGCGGTCGGGCGCGGTCGAAGGTCATGAAGTTGGTGATGTCGACCAGCGCGTTGATCGGACGAAGCCCGATCGCGGTCAGCCGCTTCTGCAGCCATTCCGGCGATTGCACGTTCTTCACGCCGCGCACGAGGCGGAGCGCGAAGCCAGGGCACAGCGTGGCGTCCTCGACCGTGACCTTCACCGGACAGGGGAATTCGCCCTTCACGGCCTTGATGGTCGGGTCCTTGAACTTGCCCATGTCGGCGGCGGCGAGGTCGCGCGCGATGCCGTGCACGCCGGTGCAGTCCTGGCGGTTCGGCGTCAGGTTGATCTCGATCACGGGATCGCCGAGGCCGGCCCATTCGGCGTATCCGGCGCCGATCGGAGCATCGGCCGGCAATTCCATGATGCCGTCATGGTCGTTCGAGATCTGCAGCTCGGCCGCCGAGCACAGCATGCCGCGGCTCTCGACGCCGCGGATGGTGCCGACGCCGAGCGTGATGTCCTTGCCGGGAATGTAGGTGCCGGGCGGCGAGAACACGCTGACGAGCCCGGTGCGCGCATTCGGTGCGCCGCACACGACCTGCACGGGCGCAGCGCCGCCTCCGGTATCGACCATGCAGACGCGCAGGCGGTCAGCGTTCGGATGCTGCTCGGCGGAGATCACCTTCGCGATGGTGAAGGGTTTCAGCGCCTTGACCTTATCCTCGATGTTCTCGACCTCGAGCCCGATCATGGTGAGCTTGTCGGCCAACTTGTCCAGCGGCTCGTCGGTCTCGAGATGATCCTTCAGCCAGGAGAGGGTGAATTTCACGAGCTCAGCCCTCCCGCGAGCGTTGGCACTTCGAGCGGCTTGAAGCCGTAATGGGACAGCCAGCGGACATCGCTGTCGAACAGCTGGCGCAGGTCGCTCATGCCGTATTTCAGCATGGCGATGCGGTCGATGCCCATGCCCCAGGCAAAGCCCTGGTACTCGTCGGGATCGATGCCGCAGGCGCGCAGCACGTTCGGATGCACCATGCCGCAGCCGAGGATCTCGAGCCAATCCTCGCCCTCGCCGAAGCGGATCTCGCCCTTGTCGCGGCGGCACTGGATGTCGACTTCCAGCGACGGCTCCGTGAACGGGAAGAACGAGGGACGGAAGCGCATGTTGATGTGGTCGACCTCGAAGAACGCCTTGCAGAACTCGTGCAGGATCCATTTGAGGTGGCCGAGATGCGAGCTCTTGTCGATGACGAGGCCTTCGACCTGGTGGAATTGCGGCGTGTGGGTCGCGTCAGAATCGATGCGGTAGGTGCGGCCCGGGCAGATCACGCGGATCGGCGGCTTCTGGCTCAGCATGGTACGCACCTGCACCGGCGAGGTGTGGGTCCGCAGCAGCATGCGCGAGCCGTCCTCCTTCGGATGGAAGAAGAAGGTGTCGTGCATCTCGCGCGCGGGATGGCCTTCCGGGAAGTTCAGCTTGGTGAAGTTGTAGTCGTCGGTCTCGATGTCCGGACCTTCGGCGACCGAGAACCCCATGTCGGCGAAGATCGTCGTCAGCTCGTCCCAGACCTGGCTGAGCGGATGGATGCGGCCGGCCTCGGCCGGTGCATCGCGCAAGGGAAGGGTGACGTCGATGGTCTCGGAAGTGAGCCGCGCATCGAGCGCCGCCGACTTCAGGACATCACGCCGCGTGGCGAGCGCCTGCGTGACCTTGTCCTTGGCCTGGTTGATCGCGGCGCCCTGCGTCTTGCGCTCGTCGGGCGACATCTTGCCGAGCGTGGCGAGCAGCGCGGAGATCGAGCCCTTCTTGCCGAGGGCAGCGACGCGCACCGCCTCGAGGGCGGCTTCGTCGCCGGAGGCGGCGATCTGGTCGAGGATGGATGTTTCGAGCGTTGCGAGGTCAGACACAGTCAAATCCCTGCTGCCAAAATTCGGCTGGGTTGTCGCCGCCCGAAGGCCGTAACGTCAAGCAAAAAGCCGGTCATTTCGGGCTTACGACCGGCTGGGTTGAACCTCGCGCATCGGCTGGGCACCAAGGGGGATACAAGGAGATGACGCGATGTTCTTGAGATCCTGTCTGGCCGCCCTGGTCGTCGCTCTGTCGGTCGCCGGGATGCCGGCGCGCGCCATGGTTTGCATGGAGAAGTCCATGACGCTGGACGAGGTCGTCGACACCATCAGCACGCAAAGCGGCTGCGAGAGCGCGATGAAGGTGTTTCAGGATTGCCAGTTGACCGCGAGCGGCGACGTCGATCTTGGCGCCGCTGTCGAGAAGAAATGCGAGGCGGATTTCATGCCCGGCCTCAACGGCGCGCAGAAACACGCCTACCAGCGCGAGATGCGTGTCTGCGACAGAAAGTACCGGAACAAGTCCGGCACCATGTATCTCTCGTTCGCAGCGTTCTGCCGGGCGGAGGTCGCCCAGCGTTACTCGCAACGGGCGCTGAAGGCTGCGGGCCCCAAGACCCGCTAACGCTAGCGCAGGCTTCAGGCCGCCAGCGCAGCCTTGGCCTTCTCGGCGATCGCCTGGAACGCAGCCGGCTCGCGGATCGCGAGATCCGACAGCACCTTGCGGTCGACGGTGATGCCCGACTTGGCGAGGCCGTCGATAAATCGGCTGTAGGTCAGGCCGAAGGGACGGACGGCGGCGTTGAGGCGCTGGATCCAGAGCGCGCGGAAGGTGCGCTTGCGACGCTTGCGGTCACGGAAGGCATATTGCTGGGCCTTCTCCACGGCCGGCTTGGCGGCGCGGATCGTGTTCTTGCGGCGGCCGTAAAAACCCTTGGCGGCCTTGTAGACTTTCTTGTGCTTGGCGTGGGCGGTCACACCGCGTTTGACGCGAGACATGACAAAAATCCTTCAGAGATGACTTTGGTTTGAGATCGCCGCGCGAAACGCGGCTCGGCTGATGTGATCGTGGACGCGATCAGGCGTTCGGCAAGAAGTACTTCTTGACGTTGTCGCCGTCGGTCTTGAACAGCACGCGGGTGCCGCGGAGCTGACGGATCTGCTTCTTCGTCCGCTTGATCATGCCGTGACGCTTGCCGCGCTGGGCGTGCATCACTTTGCCGGTGGCAGTCACCTTGAAGCGCTTTTTAGCGCCCGATTTGGTCTTCAGCTTGGGCATTTGGCTCTCCTATGGCCACAATAGAAATCCGCCCGCGAAGGCGGCTGGCCGTCAAAAATGCTCGTTAGAGCGTTGATTGTGCTCAGGTTTTTGCACTTTGGCAGGAACCCGCACGGACATCGCCACGGCAGCCCTTAAATCAGCCGGGCGATGAAGGCTGGGCTTATGACAGAGCGGAAGCCAAATGGCAACGATGAACCGGCGGAACCTGCCCGCCGACTATCTTGGGTTGCCACCCTCATTTCCACGCCTCCTCGCCGAAGCAGGACCAAAATGGCCCATTTCCCGCACTCGCTCTCATTTTTGTCAGCCCTGACCCGCCCGCGCCATCTGGCGCTGTTTGCCGCGCTCGCCGCGGCCGTACCGCTGTCGGCCGCCGACGCCCGTGTGGGCGGCTATGACGGGGTCTGGAACGTCACTTTTGCCACCACCCGCGGCAATTGCAGCTCGGGCTACAGCGTTCCCTTCACGGTGACCGGCAACCGGGTGTCGTCCGCCGGTGGCGGCCGGGTCTCCGGCAAGGTCAATCGCGCGGGCGCCGTCGCCGTTCAGGTCTCGGTCGGCGCGTCCCACGCCAGTGGCGGCGGCCGCCTCGCCGGCATGAACGGCGCCGGCTCGTGGAACGGCATCATCTCCGGCGACCGCTGCAGCGGCACCTGGCAGGCGACGCGGACTTAGGCGCCCAGTGCTCGATGCGCTCCCTCCCCCGCCTGCGGGGGAGGGTTGGGGAGAGGGTGTCTCCGCAAGCGGGAACCCCCAAGAGGAGAAAACCCTCACCCGCGCCTTCGGCATAGCCGAGGCGTTGCCTCGGCGTCTCCTAAGAGGACGGCCGCCGAAGGCGGCCCATGCTCTCCCGCAAGCGGGAGAGGTGCAGCTTGCGGCTTGCACATTCGACAAAACAAAAACGGCCCGCCGGATGTCCGGACGGGCCGTTGAACTCTCGGCTTCAAGAAGCTGCCATCAGCGTGGCGCCAGCACCATGACGACCTGGCGACCCTCGAACCTGGCGTCCTGCTCGACCTTGGCGAGCTCGGCGACGTCGCTCTTGATCTTGTCGAGCAGCTTGGTGCCGATCTCCTGGTGCGCCATTTCGCGGCCACGGTAGCGCAGCGTGATCTTGACCTTGTCGCCCTCTTCGAAGAACCGCTGCATCGCGCGCATCTTCACGTCGTAGTCGTGATCGTCGATCATCGGGCGGAGCTTGATCTCCTTGATCTCGACGGTCTTCTGCCGCTTGCGGGCTTCGGCGGCTTTCTTCTGGGCGGAATACTTGTACTTCCCGTAGTCCATGATCTTGCAGACGGGAGGGCTGGTATTCGGCGAAATCTCGACCAGATCCATGCCAGCTTCCTGGGCCATCCGGATGGCCAAGACGGTCTCGACCGTGCCTTTGTTGTCACCGGTCTGATCGATCAGCTGGATCTGCGCATTGCGAATATCATCATTGATGCGCGGCCCGTCTTTGGCGGCAGGGGCCGGGGCTCTATTGGGACGACGAATGGGTGGTTCTCCAAAGTTGTGAAGGAAGCGGCTATTTTGAAGGAAGATGCGTTTGCCGGCAAGCAAGTCGCTCGTGCGAGAAGCGAAAAACCCTCAAATGCGAGGCATTTTGGTCACGCCCATCGGCACGCTGCTCGACATAGACACCTTGCTTCTGTTCCGCAAGCGTCCCAAAGGTCAATGTCGGCATTGGGCCCGCGTTGCGGGAACGCGCCCGAACAGCTCAAACCGCACAACCAGAGTAAACGTTCCATGACCCCTGCGATTTCCGATGCGCCGAGCTTCATCGAAGTGGGGGAGGGCCCGTCCGCACGCAAGATCGCGGTGCGCAGGCGCGCCGGGCAAGGCCCCGGGCTGCTCTGGCTCGGCGGTTTCAAGTCGGACATGCAGGGCACCAAGGCCGTGGCGCTGGACGATTGGGCCAAAGACCGCGGCCGCGCCTCGGTGCGGTTCGATTATTCCGGCCACGGCGAATCCAGCGGCGATTTCGCCGATGGAACCATCGGGCGCTGGCTCGAGGAAAGCGTGGCGGTGTTCGAGCAGTTCTGCGAGGGCCCGCAAGTTCTGATCGGCTCGTCGATGGGCGGCTGGATGGCGCTGCTGCTCGCGCGCGAGATCAGGAAGCGGCAAGGGAAAACCAAGGCATCGCTCGCGGGTCTGGTGCTGATCGCGCCGGCGCCCGATTTCACCGAGGAACTGATGTGGAAGAATTTTTCACCCCAGGTGAAGAAAGAGATCGAGACCAAGGGTCTCTGGCTCAGGCCGTCGGAATATGGCGATGGCTCGCCCTATCCGATCACGCGGAACCTGATCGAGGAGGGGCGCAACCACCTCGTGCTCGGCAGCGCCATCGATCTCGGTTGCCCGGTTCGCATCCTGCAAGGCGCGAAAGATCCGGACGTGCCGTGGCAGCACGCGTTCGCGCTGACGCATCGCCTGCCGGCCGACGACGTCGTGCTGACCATGATCCAGGACGGCGATCACCGCCTGTCCCGTCCGCAGGACATCGCGCGCATCCTTGCCGCGGTGGCGGAGTTCGGGTGAAGTCCTGCCCAGAATTCGATGTCATCGTCCGAGAAAGCGGACGATCCAGTATTCCAGAGGCGGTGACGAATACGGAGAAGCCGCGGCCCTGGATGCCCCGGTCAAGCCGGGGCATGACGGGAAAGGGTGAGGAGACACCGCCGATGACCATCACCGCCATGCTGCGCGCCTTCTGCGACGCGGTCGAGCAGCGCAACGGCAAGGCCTTTGCCGAACTGTTCACCGAGGACGGCGTCTATCACGACGTGTTCTATGGCACCTTCGCGGGTCGCGAGAAAATCGCCGGGATGATCGACGACAGGTTCTACCGCACGGCCAGCGATTTTCGCTGGGACATGCACGATCCGGTGTCGGACGGCGCCACGCTCTATGCCCGCTACACTTTCAGCTATCGCTCGACCTTGCCGGAAGCCGGCGGCGCGCGGGCGATGTTCGAGGGTGTTGCGATCATGACGCTGCGCGACGGCAGGATCGTCAGCTATCACGAGGTCGCCAATACGGCGCCGGCGTTTGTGGATCTGAAGTTCGCGCCGGAGCGCATCGCCAGGATCGTCGCCAAGCAGGGCGCGGAGCTGAAGGCGCGGCCGGAGATGCAGCGGCATTTGGTGTAGCTCTCTCCAATCCGTCATTCCGGGGCGCGCCGATTGGCGCGAGCCCGGAATCCATTCACCCGCAAACCTTGAGGCCCGATGGATTCCGGGCTCGCGCTGCGCGCGCCTCGGAATGACGACGAGAGGTGAAACCTACGGCGGCGGAGGCTTCGCCATCGGCTTGCGCTGTGCCAGCGCGGCGACGGTCGCCGTGCCGATCGGGCCCTGTTCGTCATAGAGCCAGCATTCGCCGATCGCGACGCCGTCGGTGGCGTGATGGTTCACCACCTCGAAGCCGATCCATCGCGTCACCGGCAGGCGGTGCAGATAGATGGTCACGTCGCTGTTGATGTAGCCGAGCCCCTTGTCGCCGGCATTGGCAAAGGGGCTGGCGAAGTCGGCGCCGGTCGCAACATGAACGAACGGCGTCATCGCGACGCCAGCCACCAGCTCGCGCACCTCGCTCATCCAGAGCCGGCGCGGACCGAGCGAACCCATATGGCCGACGATCGGCCGCGTCGTCCATTTGCCGTTCATGCCGAGCCGCGGATCGGTCGGCGGCGGAATGTCGGCAGGCTTAGGCGCGTCCCAGTTCGGCGGCGACCAGACATTGCCGTCCGGATTTTGCGTCCGCCGCAAGAGCTGGCAGGAGGCGCGCGCCATGCTGACGCCGCCGGAGAAGAATTCCGCCTCGACCACACGGATGCGCAGGCCATCGCGCACGAGGCGCGTCGTCACTTGAATCGGCTTGTCGATGGTTGGCAGGCGAAACATGTCGACGGTGAGTCGCGCCGGCACGAAGTCCGGGCCCGAATGACGCTCCTCGATGGCGAAGCCGAGCAGGCCGACGATGACGCGTCCGTGCAGCGATTTCGGATCCCAGGGGCCGTTGGCGACTTCCGTCGGATGGAATGTGTCGCCGTCACGGGTGAAGAAAGGCATGTTTGTCATGATGCGCGACCTTGAAGCATCGCGCGGGGAAATCAAGGTGTCCGACCCTCATGGTGAGGAGCGCGGAACGCGCGTCTCGAACCACGCAGGCCCCGCTGCGGCAACTCGGCCTCCATCCTTCGAGACGCGCGCAAGCGCGCTCCTCAGGATGAGGGGCAGGAGCGGTGTACTCCTCATTCCTCGCTGTCATCACCCGCCTTGTGCGCAATTGCGCACTGGAGCGGGTGATCCAGTATTCCAGAGGCGGTGAGTGATGCGGAGAAGTCGCGGCGTAGTGGATGCCCCGCCTGCCGCCTACGCTAAAGCTTCGGCGGCCCTACACTGCAAGCCCCGGCGAAGCCTTGGCGTAGCCGGGTCGCGGGACATGACAGTGGAGTGTTAGGAGGCGGCTTGCCATTCCTCGCGCACGCTTGCGTCATTCTCGTTGGCAATCGCATCCGTCTCGATCGTCGCAATCTCCTCTCGCGACAGCAACTGCCGCAGCGCCCATACCGCAGCCCCGCGCACCAGCGGGCTTGCATCATCGAGCAAGCGCCGCGCGTCCTCCGCCAGCGCCGCATCACCGGAGTTGCCGATCGCGATCAGCACGTTGCGCAGGAAGCGGTCGCGGCCGATGCGCTTCACCGGCGACTTCGTGAACAGCGCGCGAAACGCCGCATCGTCGAGACGCGCAAGTTCGGCAAGCCTCGGCGCACGCAGCTCGTCGCGCGCCGCGAGCTTGGCTTCGCGACCTTCTTGCGCAAACTTGTTCCAGGGGCAGGCGGCGAGACAATCGTCGCAGCCATAGATGCGGTTGCCGATTGCTTTGCGAAACTCGCGCGGAATCGGTCCCTTGTTCTCGATGGTGAGGTACGAGATGCAGCGCCGCGCATCGAGCTTGTACGGCGCGGGAAACGCCGCGGTCGGGCAGATGTCGAGACACGCGTGGCAGGAGCCGCAATGATCGATCTCGGCCTCGTCCTGTGGCAGCTCGAGCGTCGTATAGATCGCGCCGAGAAACAGCCACGAGCCGAATTCGCGCGAGACGAGATTGGTATGCTTGCCCTGCCAGCCCAGATGCGCCGCCTGCGCCAGCGGCTTTTCCATTACCGCCGCGGTGTCGACGAACACCTTGACCTCCGATGGCGCCGTCGCAACCAGCCAGCGCGCCAGCGCTTTGAGGCGCTTCTTGATGATGTCGTGATAGTCGTCGCCCTGCGCATAGACCGAGATCGCCGCGCGCGTGCGCTCCTCAAGGATCGTCAGCGGATCCTGGTCGGGGCCGTAATTGACGCCGAGCATGATCACGCTGCGCACATCCTGCCACAGCCCGCGCGGATCGACCCGGCGCTCCGGTTGCGCGGCGAGCCAGTCCATGTCGCCATGGCCGCCCGAGGCGATGAATTCGAGAAAGTATTTTCCGGCGCTCTCGATCGCGCCCGGCGCGGTGATGCCGATGCAGTCGAAGCCGAGCGCTCGCGCCTCGCGCGCAAGCGCCGTCTTCAGTTCAGACAGCTCAGAGGCAGAGTTCAGAAATCCAGATCCACATAGGTCCGCGACGCCGGCACGCCGGCCAGCCATTCGCTCAGCAGCGGACGGAACGACGGGCGGGATTTCACCCGCGCGTACCACGCCTTTGCTGCGTCGTCCTCGCTCCATGGCACGTCGCCCAGATAGTCGATCGCCGAAAGATGCGCCGCGGCGGCGAGATCCGCGTAGGTCAGCCGGTCGCCGGCGAGGAAATTGCGCGTCTGCGCCAGCCAGCCGATATAGGCCAGATGATAGCGCACATTGGCCTTGGCGGCGCGCATCACGTCGGCCGAGGGTGGGCCGCCGCCGTTCTCCTCGCTCATGAAGCGCTTGTAGATGCGCTCGGTCACCAGCGGGTGTGAGACCTCCTCGAAGAATTTCTCGTTGAACCAGGCCATCAGCCGGCGCACCTCGACGCGCTCGGAGATCGTGTCCGGCATCAGCCGCTTGGCGCCCATCCCCTGGCCATAGGCCTCGTCGAGATATTCGGCGATGATGGCCGCGCCCGGAATCGGCGGCTCCTTCTCATCCACCAGCACAGGCGTCGTGCCCGCTGCGTTGAGCAGCAGAAATGCTTCGCGCCGTTCCCAGCTGCGTTCCTCGGTCAGCCGAAGTTCAAGCCCGTATTCGCCCACGATCAGGCGAATGAAGCGCGAATGCGGACAGAACGGATGATGAAACAGCGTAAACATGCAGCCTGTGACTATTTGATGGTGCTTAAGAATCCATCAATGTTTGTTCGCCGCCACACTAGTCCTTCAAAACCGCGAGACAACCCGTGATTTGGCATTTAGCGATTGCGGCAGCGGGACGAATAGGCGAGAAGAGCCCCGCTTTTCCAGCCGAAATGGACCGTAAATATGTCAGACGCAATACGGGCAGTGATCCTCGGCATCATCGAGGGCGTGACTGAGTTCCTTCCTGTTTCCTCGACGGGTCACCTCCTGCTCGCGGAGCGCTTCTTCGGCCTTGGCGAAGGCGCCTTCTGGGATTCGTTTACGGTTCTGATCCAGCTCGGCGCGATCCTCGCGATCGTCGGGCTGTACTTCAGGAAGCTGTGGGATGTCGCGATCGGCATGTTCACCGGCGATGCCTATGCACGCCGTTTCGTGATCGGCGTGCTGGTCGCGTTCCTGCCCGCGGTCATCGTCGGCCTTCTCGCCGGCAAATACATCAAGAGCGTGCTGTTCAATCCGTGGGTCGTCTGCTTCACGCTGATCGTCGGCGGGGCCATTCTGCTGTGGGTCGACCGGCTCGATCTCAAGCCGCGTGAGCATGATGCCACCAAATTTCCGCTGCTGACGTATCTCTATATCGGCATCGCGCAGTGCGTGGCGATGATCCCCGGCGTGTCGCGCTCCGGCGCCAGCATTGTCGCCGCCATGCTGCTCGGCGCGGACAAGCGCGCCGCGGCGGAGTTCTCGTTCTTCCTCGCGATCCCCACCATGATCGGCGCGTTCGCCTACGACTTCTACAAGAACCGCTCCGAGATGACGATGGACCATATGGGCATCGTCGCGATCGGCTTCGTGGTGTCGTTCATCACCGCGATCATCGTGGTGAAGTCGTTCCTGGAATACGTCACCCGCCACGGCTTCGTGGTGTTCGCCTGGTGGCGCGTGATCGTCGGGACGCTCGGCCTGATCGCGCTGGCGCTGGGCCGGTAATCCCGCAAAAGTCGCATCCGGGCCTCAACGTAAAATAAGCTTTTGATCGGTAGGCAGTTTCCAAGGCCGGGCGGCGCGCGCCCGGCAAAGGAGCTGAACGATGACCCTCGTCAGCGGCTGGGGACGCTTCCCGGTCGTCGATACCGATGTCCTGCGGCCGCGGTCGTTCGCGGCGGTCGGTGAGGCCGTCGCCGGCGCGGCCGGCACTGTGGCCAGGGGCAACGGCCGCGCCTATGGCGACGCCGGGATCGGGGCCAGCCGCACGATTGCGATGACGGGTTTTGACCGGGTCAGGTCGTTCGATCCGGCCACCGGGCGCCTCCGGCTCGAAGCCGGCGTGCTGCTATCGGACCTGATCGACACTTTTGGCCCGCGCGGGTTCCTTCCTTTCGTCGTTCCGGGCACGCGCTTCGTGTCGGTCGGCGGCGCTATCGCCGCCGATGTCCACGGCAAGAACCATCATTGCGAGGGCGGTTTCGGCCGCTATGTCGACAGCATCCTGCTGCGCACCGGAGAGGGCGAAACCATCGAAGCGTCGCGCGAACAGAATTCCGATGCCTTTTTCGCGACCATCGGCGGCATGGGCCTGACCGGGGTCATCCTGGAAGCGACGATGCGACTGCGGCCGGTCGAGACCGGCTGGATCCGCGAGCGCGTGGTCTCGACATCCGATCTGGATGCAGCCATGCGTGCGCTCGAAGCCGGCGATTCCGCGACCTATTCGGTGGCGTGGATCGATTGCGTGGCGCGCGGCAGCGAGCTCGGCCGCTCCCTGATCTATCTCGGCGAGCACGCTCGCGCGAGCGAGCTTCCTGACGGTGCCGATGCATTTCCGCTTGGCAAGGATCCCGGGCTCGCGGTGCCCGTCGACCTGCCATCGATCACGCTGAACCGTTACAGTATCCGCGCCTTCAACGAGCTCTATTATCGCATGGGCGCAAGGCGCGCCGGCACGAGTCATGTCGTCTCGCTCTATCCGTATTTCTTTCCGCTCGACAGCATCAGCGACTGGAATCGCATCTATGGCCGCCGCGGCTTCCTGCAGCATCAATGCGTGATCCCCGAGCACGGCGCGCGCGACGTGCTCGGCGACATTCTCGATCGTGTCACCAGGCGCGGCGACGCCTCGTTCCTCGCGGTGCTGAAGAAGCTCGGTCAGGGCGACGGCATCCTGTCCTTTCCGATGCCTGGCTACACGCTGGCGCTGGATTTCCCGATGAAGGGCGACATCTTGAACTTCCTCGACGAGATCGACCGCCTGGTCGTCGCCGCCGGCGGCCGGCTTTATCTCGCAAAAGACGCGCGCCAGTCGCACGCAACTTTTGAGGCCGGCTATCCGGCCTTGCAACGCTTCAAGGCGATCCGCAAATCGCTCGATCCCGCCGGAAAAATCCGATCAAAGCTCTCGCAGCGTCTGTTTGATGAGGTGCAGCCGTGACATCGCGCAAGTCCGTTCTGGTGCTGGGCGGTTCCTCCGACATCGGGCGCGCCACTGCGCGCGCCTTCGCCAAGGGCGGATACGACGTGCAGCTCGCCGGGCGCGACGTCGCCGTGCTGGAGCCTGACGCCGCGGACCTGCGTGCCCGCTACAATGTCGAGGCAGACATCTTGAAGTTCGACGTGCTGGACACCGCGTCGTTCGAAAATTTTGTCAGCGGCCTTCCGGCGCTGCCGGATGTCGTCGTCTCGATCGTCGGCTTGCTGGGCACGCAGGAGAACGCGCAGATCGATCTCGATCACGCCACGACGATCATGCGCTCGAACTACGAAGGGCCTGCGTTGATCCTCGGCCTGTTCGCAGACAAGTTCCTGGCGCGCGGCAACGGCACGATCGTTGGCGTGTCATCCGTCGCCGGCGATCGCGGCCGCGCCTCGAACTATGTCTACGGCTCGGCCAAGGCGGGCTTTTCCGCCTTCCTCTCCGGCCTGCGCGCCCGCTCCAGCCGCGGTGGCGTGCACGTCGTCACCGTCAAGCCCGGCTTCGTCCGCACCAGGATGACCGAGGGCATGAAGTTGATCGGGCCCCTGACCGTCGAGGCGCCGGTGGTGGGCGACGCCATCCTCAACGCCGTGCAGCGCCAGGCCGACGTCATCTATGTCAGCAACAAATGGCGCCTCGTGATGCTCATCATCAAGGCGCTGCCGGAAGCGATCTTCAAGAAGCTGAAGTTCTGATGTCGGAAGGAATTGCACTGCGGCCGCGGCGGTCGTGCGCTCCCTCGCCCCGTCCTTACGGGGAGAGGGTTGGGGTGAGGGGCCTCTCTCCACGCTTGAGACTGCTGAGAGACCTGTACCCCCTCACCCGGATTGCTTCGCAATCCGACCTCTCCCGCAAGCGGGGCGAGGTGAAGGTCGCCTCTACACGATCATGCGCTGGAATTGCCCGGCGGCGCGGAAGCGCCAGAGATATTGCGGGGCGATCGCCTCGAGCGAATCGGGCGCAATCCCGAGGCCTTCCAGCGTCAGGCCGGCGGCCTTGGCCGCATCCGAGACGACGTTGTCGCGCTCGAGCAGCGTGACCTGGTCCGGCGTCAGCTTCAGCGCGCCCGGCGCGAATTGCAGGAAGTTGGCCTGGAAACGGGCGAGCCCGAACGACAGCGGGATCAGCATCCGCTTGCGGCCGGTGATGGCGAGGATGGTTTCGATGATCTCGCGCATCGTCAGCACTTCCGGCCCGCCGAGCTCGTAAGTGGCGCCCTTCTTGGCCTTGCCGTCGACCGCATCCGCGATCGCGGTCGCGACGTCGCCGACATAGGCGGGCTGCATCTTGGTGTCGCCGCCGATCAGCGGCAGCACCGGCGACAGCCGCCCGAGCGCCGCAAAGCGGTTGGTGAACTGGTCCTCGGGGCCGAACAGCACCGAGGGACGGAAAATCGTGGCCGAGGGCACCGCCGCCAGCACCGCCTTCTCGCCGGCAGCCTTGGCGCGGGCGTAGCGGGAGGGCGATTCTTCGTCGGCGCCGATCGCCGAGACATGCACCATCTCGGCGCCGGCGGCGGCTGCCGCCTTGGCGACCGTCTCGGCGCCCTTGGCCTGGACGGCGTCGAAGGTCTGCCCGCCGCTTTCGGTCAAGATGCCGACCAGATTGATCGCGACATGCGAATCACGCAGCGCCGCCTCGACCGAGGCGGGGTAGCGCAGATTCGCCTGCACGGTGTGGACCTGCCCGACCCGGCCGAGCGGCTGGAGGAAGCCGGCCAGTTCCGGCCGCCGGACAGCGACCCGGACCCGGTAGTCGCGCTTGCACAGCGCGCGGACGACGCTGCGGCCCAAAAACCCCGATCCGCCGAAAACCGTGACGAGCGTGTCCAGATTCGTAGCCATGGCGGTCCATTCCTGCGGGAGAGTGCGTCTTGAGGAGGCTTGTATCGGGCCGGTTTGCGATGCGCAATCCGCATCCCTACTCATGATTTGACAAGCGCGTCACTGATCCGTAGTAAGCGCCCCCGTGCCCAACAGGCATGCCCAGGTGGCGGAATTGGTAGACGCGCTGGCTTCAGGTGCCAGTGGCTTAACGGCCGTGAAGGTTCGAGTCCTTTCCTGGGCACCATTTTGCGGAATTTCGACGCAAAATGGGGCTGCTTCCGATCAGTGGAGGTAGCCGGGCGACGATCCAAGCATCGCCGTCGCGACGACCCCCTATCGCGCCAAATCGGCCACGTTCGCCCTCAGACCACACGTCTGCCGGCCCGGTTCGCGACCGATTTCTGCACGAAGTACATCGCGAACAGCGAGACGATCGACGTCGCGACGACGATGTATCCGAGCCGATCGAAATGGAGGAGCGAACCGTCCGGCTCCTGCGCGATGATCCCGGCGGCGAGCACCGAGCCGAGCCCCCCGGAGAGCTGCTGCAATGAGGCGCTGACCGCGCTGAACGAGCCGCGCTGGCTGGGATCGGGGATCGCCGACATCAGGGCCTGCGACGGGATCATGCGTGAGAAGATGCCGACGAACATCAGGACGTTGACGAGGATCGCGGTCGCGAGCGAGACGTGGCCGAGATGGGTGTAGATCAGCACCATGATCACCGACACCACGCTGCCGAAGACGAAGGTCGGATATTTGCCGAACGCGTCGCTCGCCCTGCCGACAAGCGGCCCCGTGACGATGCTGAACAGGCCGGAGACGAGATAGATGGTCGGCAAATGCTGGATGTCGATGCCGATATTGTTCACGGTGAAGGCGCTGGAGAACGGCATCAGCATGTAGCCGCCTGTTGCCAGCAGCGTCGTGACTGCGAAGGCCAGCGTGTAGCGCGGCTGTCCGACGGTCGCGATCAAATGGCGGAAGGGGTTCTTGTCCTGCTTCAGCCGCAGATGCGCGTCGACCGGCTCCATGGCGAAGGCAATGACGACGATCGCTGCGATCGACAGAACGACGATCGCAACGAAGCAGACATGCCAGTTCCAGTGATTGGCGAGAAACAGCCCGGCCGGAATGCCGAGCACCTGGCTCGCGGCGAACGCGGTCTGGACGAATCCCATCACGCGGCCGCGTAAGTGCAGGGGGAACAGGTCGGTGACGATCGCCAGCACGATGGAGCCGATCACGCCGCCGAACAATCCGGTCACGATCCTGCCGAGCAGCAGCACATGGTAGTTCTGCGCGGCGGCGCAGAGCAGGGTTCCGAGCGTGAAGCCGACATAGAAGAACATCAGCAGGCGCTTGCGATCGAAGCGATCGGCGAAGCCCGCGGCCAGGATCCCCGAGGCTCCCGCACTGAACGCGTAGGCCGAAACCGCGACGCCGAATTGCGCGGCCGTGATGTTGAGCGAGGGCATCAGGATGGCGCCGAGCGGCGACATGATGATGAAATCGAGAATGATCGTGAACTGCGTGAACGCGAGCAGCGCGATGAGGAGCGACTGGTAGCGCGTAAAGCCGCGTTGGCGTTCCTGTTGATCGTCGATCGGCGCTGCGAGCGTCTGTTCGGTCATGGCACTTGATCGTGATGAAAGAGGAAAGGGGCGCGAGAAGCTCGCCACAGATAGGGTGGACCGGGCGGATTTCCACGCGGTCGCATGCACAAGTTGCGCTGGTATATGGAGCTCGCGCCGGATTGTGGGATCCATGCAACAGCCCGGCGGCCGAAGATCCGTTAAACGGTCCGAATTCGCAGGTTTTTGTGCCGATTGTCGTCGGCATCCCCCGGCTGCGGCTTAACCCTCTTCGACCAAATTAAGCCGCCCTTAGCGAATGATCCCCTAGGGTCTGACCGTCCATTTCCCTGCTCCCCGGCTTTGGGCCGGTCATGTCGCGGTCAGTAGAGCGTTTTCGAATGGAGCAGCCTGTCTGGCAGTACGAATCCGGCACGGCGGAGCCGTCGGCGGCCCCGGCGCCTGCGCGCACCCTTGTCGTCGATCTCGAAGGCACCCTGCTCCGCTCGGAGCTGGCCTATGAGGCGCTTTTCGCCGATGTCGGTAGCGCGTTCGCCCGCCTGCGCGCGAAGGGAGCGCTGGGCCCGGCGGCGGTTGGGGATGTGCTCGCGCAGGCCGAGATCGACTACGCCCATCTGCCCTATGACGCCGATGTGCTGAACCGGGCCTTGGCGGCCCGGGCGCGGGGTGAAAAAATCTATCTCGCCGCTGGCCGCTTCGCTCGTCATGCGGCGGGGATCGCCGCGCATCTCGGCTTCGATGGCGTCGTTGCGCCGGCTGATCTCGCCGCCGGTGCCGTGCCGTTCGACCGTGCCGCGATCGAGCGCATCAATGACCGCGGCACCAGCCGTCGTGCCAGCTTCCAGACCTGGGCGAAGGCGCTGCGTGTCTACCAATACGCCAAGAACACGCTGGTGTTCGTGCCGGCCATCACCGCACATCAGATGCACTTCGCAACGCTCGGCTATGCGCTGCTGGCGTTCATGGCGTTCTCGGCCTGCGCGTCCGGCGCCTATCTGATGAACGACCTGCTCGATCTCGCGGCCGACCGGCAGCATCCGACCAAGCGCCATCGCGCGCTCGCGGCGGGCGAGTTGCCGATCTCCTCCGCGCTGCTCGCGATCCCCGCGCTCTGGGGCTTCGCGGTCGCGGCCAGCCTCTGCATCTCCCCCCTCTTCCTTGGCGTGCTCGGCGCCTATCTCGCCACCACGATCGCCTATTCGCTGGTGCTCAAGCGCAAGATGCTGGTCGACGTCGTGACGCTCGCCGGCCTCTACACGCTGCGCATCATCGCTGGCGCGGTCGGCGTCGGCGTCGTGCTGTCGGAATGGCTGTTGATCTTCTCGTTGTTCGTGTTCACCTCGCTGGCGCTGATCAAGCGTTTCAGCGAGCTCAGCATGCGCCAGGGCGCAGGGCTCGCCGATCCCTCCAATCGCGACTACAGAATTACCGATCTGCACGTCATCGCCGCCATGGCGGCTGCGAGCGCCATGAACGCGGTGACGGTGTTTTCGCTTTACGTGTCGTCATCGGCGGTGACGCCGCTGTACAGCCGTCCCTGGATGCTGTGGCTGCTCAACCCGCTGCTGCTGTACTGGTTCGGCCGCGCCTTGATGATGGCGCATCGCCGCGAGATGCCGGATGATCCCATCATCTACACCTTCCGCGATGGCGCGAGCCGCATTACCGTGGCGGCGATGATCTGCATCATGCTGGCGGCGATCTGACGGCGCCTGCCGGGGAACAGCCGGCGCTTGCGCGGCCCGCCTGCAGTGGATACATCGCGGGCAGCCCGATTAAGCCCATTGTGCCGACGCACCGACTAGACCGAAGGTTTGAAACGCCATGACCGTACGCCTGCATCGCGGCGACTTGCCCGATCTGTCCCGCTACACCGGAGCGGTGGCGATCGACACCGAGACGATGGGGCTGAACCCGCATCGCGACCGGCTCTGCGTGGTGCAGCTCTCGCCCGGGGACGGCAGCGCCGACGTGGTGCAGATCCCGAAGGGGCACACCGATGCGCCGAATCTCAAGGCGCTGCTCGCCAATCCCGCGATCACCAAGATTTTTCATTACGCGCGCTTCGACATCGCCGTTCTGTACCAGGCCTTCGGCGTGATGGCAGAGCCGCTCTACTGCACCAAGATCGCCTCCCGCCTGACGCGCACCTATACCGACCGCCACGGCCTCAAGGACCTCGTGCGCGAGGTGCTCAATGTCGACCTCTCCAAGCAGCAGCAATCCAGCGACTGGGGTTCCGACAGCCTGACCGAGCCGCAGCTCGCCTACGCCGCCTCCGATGTGCTGCATCTGCATGCGCTGCGTGAGCGGCTCGATGCCATGCTGGTGCGGGAGGGCCGCACTGCGCTGGCCCAGGCCTGCTTCGACTTCCTGCCGACGCGCGCCCGGCTCGACCTCCAGGGCTGGGAGGCCGAGGACATTTTCGCGCACTCCTGAAGGCCCCGGCCGGCTGCTAAGGAGGGGTCTTAAGCAGGCCTGCGCCCCGTTTCGGACACAGTCGTAACGGCCTGTCGCAGGCTGCATATTCCGGCGCCGCCGGGTACAATGGGGCGTCCTCGATTGGAGCCTTTGACTGGACAGGCCTGGACTGGACAAGGCTAGCGACGCCCCGGAGCATTGGTGAACTCGGCCCAGAATCCAACCTACGACGCCGCGCTTGCGGCGAAGTTTGCCAGCGCGGCACGGCACAGCCGCCTCGTCCGGATTCTGCGCATCGCGGTGCCGGCGACGGTGCTCCTCTCCTTGGCTGCGATCATCGGCGTGTCGATCTTCAATCCGTTCCGCATGCTGATGCCGAAACTGCCGCTCGATTCCGGAAACCTGGTGGTGTCGGGCACCAAGATCACCATGGAATCGCCGCATCTTGCCGGCTACACGCCGGACCAGCGGCCCTACGAGCTCTGGGCCAAGACCGCAACGCAGGACATCACCGACCCCGACCATGTCGATCTCTCGGACTTGCGCGCGAAAGTGCTGATGGAAGATCAATCGACCCTGTTCCTCGATGCCCGCACCGGACGGTTCGACAACAAGCAGCAGCAGCTCGACCTCCATAAGGACATCTTCCTGCGTACCTCGACCGGCTACGAGGCGCGGCTCAACTCCGCCTTCGTCGACATGGGCAAGGGCACGGTCTCCTCGGATGACCATGTCGACGTCAAGCTCACCAACGGCACGCTGTCCGCAGACAGGCTGCGCATTGCCGAAGGCGGCGACGTCATCCGCTTCGAGGGCAACGTCGTGATGCATCTGGACAAGCTGAGCACGGATGAGCCGGCTGCTGCTCCGCCTGCACCTGTTGAACCAACCCCGCCGGCGAAAACGCGCACGCCGCAGAACAAGTCTGCCAATTCAAGATGATTTTCATGGCCAAGTTTTTTCAGCGCAGTGCATGCAAGGCTGGCGTGGCCGTCGGCGCGGCTGCATTCGTCTTCGGTGTCGCGCTGATCGCAGCGGGAGCTGCGCGCGCGCAGAACAGCGTGCAAGGCGTGCCCAACGCGTTGCAGGGCTTTTCGCAGAATCGCGATCAACCGATCCAGATCGAAGCTGCCTCGCTCGAGATGCGCGACAAGAAGAAGGAGGCGACCTTTTCCGGCAATGTGAAGGTCATCCAGGGCGACACCACCATGACCTCGAAGTCGCTGGTGGTGTTCTACGAATCGGGCGGCGACAAGCCGGCAGCGCCGGCGCCGACGGCCGCGAAGGGGGCCAAGCCCGCTCCGTCCGCGCCGATGCAGTCGGCTACACCTGGGCCGGGTGGCAGCTCGTCGATCAAGCGGCTGGAAGCGCGCGGCAATGTCGTGGTCACCCAGAAAGATCAGGTGGTGACCGGCGAGACCGCCGTCTTCGACACCAAGACCAACCTCATCACCATGCTCGGCGGCGTGGTCCTGACGCAGTGCAAGAACGTGCTGCGCGGCGACCGGCTGATGGTCGACATGACCACCGGCGTGTCCCGAGTCGAATCCGACAGCGGCAGGGGGGTGCAGGCCCTGCTGCCGCAGGGCGGCGGCAGCGATTGCGGCGGCCAGGGCAAGCCCGGGGCCGGTGCGCCTTTGCAATTGCCGGGTGCAAGTAAACAAAAGTAAATTCCAAAAGCGAATTCAATCACTTAAATCGGACGCGGGCGATCCGAGGTTGAAGCTTGCCCGACAAGATTGTATCTACCCAACGGGCTTTCGAGGCGGGATCCGCCGCTATCAAGGGTGTCTCCTGGGCAGGAGGCATCCTTTCACTCATGCTGCGCGAGCGAATCGCACACGCGCAGCAGGTCGCGGGATCACCGTGAAAGGCTAGAAGGCGGGGATGGTCGATTTACTCAGCATGTTCCGTCGGCGCCCCGCCAAACGCGGCCGGCCAGGATTCGCGCGTCAGGACATCACCGCGCTCGGCGACAGCGTCGGTGGTCTCATGGCCAGTCCGGTCCGGGATGCGCCGCCGATCGCGCGTGATCAGCCGCTCCAGGCGCCGGACCAGTTCCGCGCCGAGCCGCGGCCGCGTCCGCAACCGGCCCAGCCCGCTCAGGCGGCCGCCAGGCCCAACGGTTCGGGTCGCCCGCAGCTTCTCAGGCGGCCGGGCTTTCTGGCTGTGCATAGCGTGGAGAAGAGCTTTGGCAGCCGCCAGGTCGTGCGCGGCGTCAGCATCTATGTGCGCCGCGGCGAAGCCGTCGGCCTGCTCGGCCCCAACGGCGCCGGGAAGACCACCGTGTTCTACATGATCACTGGCCTGATCAACGCCGATCGCGGCGCGATCGAGCTCGACGGGCACGACGTGACGAAGCTGCCGATGTATCAGCGCGCCCGGCTCGGCATCGGCTATCTGCCGCAGGAAGCCTCGATCTTTCGCGGCCTCACGGTCGAGCAGAACATCCGCGCCGTGCTCGAAGTGGTCGAGCCTTCGCGCAAGAAGCGCGAGCAGCAGCTCGACGCCCTGCTCGACGAATTCAACATCACGCGCCTGCGCAAATCGCCGTCGATCGCGCTGTCCGGCGGCGAACGGCGCCGCGTCGAGATTGCGCGCGCGCTGGCGACGCGTCCGAACTACATGCTGCTCGACGAGCCCTTCGCGGGCATCGATCCGATTGCGGTCGGCGACATCCAGGACCTCGTTCGCCATCTCACCAATCGCGGCATCGGCGTGCTCATCACCGACCACAATGTGCGTGAGACCCTTGGCCTGACTGACCGCGCCTATATCGTTTATGCCGGTGAAATCCTGACCGAGGGCAGTCCGGAGGAGATCGTCAACGACCCGGACGTGCGCCGCCTTTACCTTGGCGAGGAGTTCCGCCTCTAAAGCGTTTTCCAGCGAAGTGGACACCGGTTTCGCGTGAAGAAAACGCGTCAAAACTAAAAGCCAGAGCCCCCGTTCCGATTTAATCGGAAAGGCGGGGGCTCTAGCCCGATTTTCGATTTCGTCAAGGCGTGTACATCGGGCCCGGACTAGGATAAGCAAAAATCGGACCAAATTTTTGGGAACGGTTCTTGCTTCATGGCGCTGACGCAGAGATTAGAGTTCCGGCAGTCGCAGTCGCTGGTGATGACGCCGCAGTTGATGCAGGCGATCAAGCTGCTGCAACTGTCCAATCTCGATCTCACGACCTTCGTCGAGGAGGAGCTCGAGCGCAATCCGCTGCTGGAACGGGCCAGTGACGAGCCGGCCGGCGGCGAAGCCCCGGCCGAGGCAGCCGAGTTCAACGATTCCGATGAATCGGGCGGCAGCAATGCTGACGAGACAGGCACCCGTGAGGCGTTCGAGCCGGGCCAGGAAGAGTGGATGAGCAGGGATCTCGGCACCCGCGCCGAGATCGAGCAGACGCTGGACACCGGGCTCGACAACGTCTTTTCCGAGGAGCCGGCCGAGGCGGCCGCGCGCAAGGCCCAGGATGCGGCGCCGAGCGTCTATACCGAATGGGGCGGCGGCGCATCCGGCGACGAGGACTACAATCTCGAAGCCTTCGTCGCGGCCGAGACCACACTTTCCGATCATCTCGCCGAGCAGCTCGCGGTGGCCTTCTCCGCGCCCGCGCAGCGCATGATCGGGCAATACCTGATCGACCTCGTCGACGAGGCCGGCTATCTGCCGGCGGATCTCGGCCAGGCCGCCGAGCGGCTTGGCGCATCGCAGCAGGACGTCGAGGAGGTTCTCGCCGTGCTGCAAAAATTCGATCCGCCCGGTGTCTGCGCGCGCAATTTGAGTGAATGTCTCGCGATCCAGCTCCGCGAGCTCGACCGCTACGACCCGGCGATGCAGGCGCTGGTCGAGCATCTCGATCTCCTCGCCAAGCGCGATATCGCGGGCCTGCGCAAAGTCTGCGGCGTCGACGACGAGGACATTGCCGACATGATCGGCGAAATCCGAAGGCTCAATCCCAAGCCCGGCATGAAGTTCGGCACGTCGCGCCTGCAGACCATGGTGCCGGACGTCTATGTTCGTCCGGGTCCCGACGGCGGCTGGCATGTCGAGCTCAACAGCGACACCTTGCCGCGCGTGCTGGTGAACCAGACCTACTATTCCGAGCTGTCGAAGAAGATCGGCAAGGACGGCGACAAGTCCTATTTCACCGACGCTCTCCAGAACGCGACGTGGCTCGTGCGCGCGCTCGACCAGCGCGCCCGCACCATCCTCAAGGTTGCGACCGAGATCGTGCGCCAGCAGGACGGCTTCTTCACGCATGGGGTGGCGCACTTGAGGCCGCTCAATCTCAAGGCGGTTGCCGACGCGATCCAGATGCATGAATCCACGGTGTCGCGCGTCACCGCCAACAAGTACATGGCGACAAATCGCGGCACATTCGAATTGAAATATTTCTTCACCGCCTCGATCGCATCGGCCGATGGCGGCGAGGCGCATTCGGCCGAAGCCGTTCGTCACCACATCAAGCAGCTGATCGATTCGGAAGATCCGTCCGCGATCCTGTCGGATGACACCATCGTGGAACGGTTACGCGCCTCGGGCATTGATATTGCCCGCCGCACGGTCGCGAAGTACCGCGAAGCCATGCGCATTCCCTCTTCGGTGCAACGCCGCCGCGACAAGCAGAGCGCTCTTGGTAACGTCCTCTCCACCGCATCGTCCGATCGCTCCCGCAACACTGAACCGGCCTGATTGCGTCGGCGCCAAATCGCGCTACTCTCAATTCCCCATTGAGACCGATCCAAGCTAGGCCCCCAACCAAGCGAGGCATCACATGACTCTCCGGATCTCGGGAAAAAGCATCAGCGTCGGCGACGCCTTGCGCGGCCGCGTTGCCGACCGAACCGACGAGGTTTTGCGCAAATATTTCGACGGCAATTATTCCGGCCATATCACGCTGAGCAAGGATGGCTTCGGCTTCCGCACCGACTGTGCGCTGCATCTTGATTCGGGAATCACGCTGGAGGCCGATTCGAACGCGCCGGACGCCTATGCCAGCGCCGACCAGGCGCTGCTGATGATCGAGAAGCGGCTGCGCCGCTACAAGAGCCGGCTCAAGGACCGCTCGGCCCGCAAGTCGCATGCCGCCTCCGCTGCGCGCGCCGGGCTCGATGCCACGAGTTACGTCCTGGAGGCGCCGACCGAGGGCGAGGACGAGGTCACCGGCTACAACCCCGTAATCATCGCAGAAGCCAGCACCTCGCTGAAACTGCTGTCGGTCAGCGAAGCCGTCATGGAACTCGACCTCAGCGGCGCCCCCTGCCTGGTGTTCCAGCATGGCTCCTCCGGCCGGGTGAACATCATTTACCGCCGGGCGGACGGCAATGTGGGCTGGATCGACCCGCCGGGGGGCAAGCCGGACGGCAAGGCCTGAAGGCCCGGCGCCGCCCCCGCGCCCCTTAACAATGACAGGGGCAAAGGCTTACGCGGGAGTTGGCACCGGGATTGCGTTGGAGTAGAAGCGCCCCACATCAGCACCGGGGCTAAGTCCCCCTCCTGCTTCACCTTCTTGACGCCGGCCCGGCGTGGTCACGACCAAGCTGGCCAATTCGGAACCTGACGGTTTAATTCACCTCGGAAAGCTCCATGCCGATTACCGATCTGGTCGCACCCGAGGCGATTCTCCCGGCATTGAAGGTCAACAGCAAGAAGCAGGCCTTGCAGGAACTCGCGGCCAAGGCTGCCGAACTCACCGGACAGAACGAACGCGCGGTCTTCGAGGTGCTGCTGCAGCGGGAGAAGCTCGGCACCACCGCGGTTGGTTATGGCGTCGCCATTCCGCACGGCAAGCTGCCCAAGCTCGAGAAGATTTTTGGTCTGTTCGCGCGTCTCGATCGCCCGATCGATTTCGAGGCGATGGATGGACAGCCGGTCGATCTCGTCTTCCTGCTGCTCGCGCCGGAAGGCGCTGGCGCCGATCACCTCAAGGCACTGGCCCGCATCGCGCGCCTGTTGCGCGACCAGGACATCGCCAAGAAGCTGCGCGCCTCACGCGATGCGCAGGCGATTTATTCCGTGCTCGCGCTGCCGCCCGCAACTGCGGCGTAACGCGCCAACTCAATCAGAACAGCTCAGTCGAGAAAATGAAAACGGGCACGCCCTCGTGTGAGGGCGTGCCCGCTTGAAATTCTATTGATGCGAAGCGCGTCGCGCTCAGTGCACGCTCACCGCTTGCAGCTCGTTGCTCCAGGCATTGGCGATCGCGGCTTCACGGCTGTCGGTCAGCATGATCGGCGTGCCGTCGGCGGCGTGGAGCGCGAAGAGTTTGAGGCCCGGCGCGATCTTGGGAGCTTCGGGAAACAGGCCCGGCACATCCTCGGAGCGGATCTGCTTCACATAGGCGATATGGCCTTCGCCGAGGGTTGCCAGCGTCTCGGGCGAGAGATTCTTGGCTTCGTATTCGAACGCAACGTGACCTTCACTCATGGTCTCGACTCCTCTGGGAAACTAAGCGGTCGAGTCCGCTACTCGTTCCATTATTCGTGCTCATTGATAGCGATTGTCTTAACGATCCTTTCCGGTTCCGGCCGGGCAAGATCGACCGACAACAGCCCGTTCTTCAGATCCGCACCCAGCACCAGCATCCCCTCCGCCAGCACGAAGGTGCGCTGGAAGTGGCGCGCGGCGATGCCGCGATGGATGTATTGCCGGGACTTGTCGTCCTGCTGCCGCCCGCGGATCACGAGCTGGTTTTCCTCAATGGTTACATCGAGTTGGTCGCGGGTAAAGCCGGCGACCGCCAGCGTGATCCGTAAGCGTTCGGGCGCACCGTCAGACCGTTCACACCTCTCGATATTGTAGGGAGGGTAACCGTCGGCGCCTTTGACGACGCGATCGAGCACGCGCTCAATCTCGTCGAAGCCCAGAAGGAACGGACTGGAAAGCGTGGGAACACGAGACATAGTTTACAAAGTCCTCTCGAAGCGACTTTGGTGTTTCAGGGCCCGAAATCGGCACCCCTTGGTCAACAATATGGTCATATCCCCGTGCGGGTTCAAGCACCTAGCCGGGACCTGTGGATTGGCCGATTCGGGGCGGCGCCAAGTGCCGAATTCGGAATCTCGCGCCATAATCTTAAGATCCGCCCCCACACCGGCTACTTTGCATGGGGTTGTTTTCGATATTTTGATGGACCCGCGACGGAAAGCCTCAGGCCTCGATCCGCTTCCGGCCGTCGCCGCTGAACAGATGCAGCTTCTCGCGCACCGCGGCGACGCGGATCTTCTGGCCGATGGCCGGGGCCTTGGTTCCGGGGATGCGGACGATGACCTCGCCGGGCGGCAGCTCGCCGGGAGTGGCGGCGACGCGCTGCTCGTCCTGCTGGCGCGAGCCATAGACGAAGGTCTCGGCCCCGACGCGCTCGATCGCTTCCACGGCGAGCGGAAGCGCAACGCCACCGGCCGGCGCCTGGTCGGTGATGACGAAATCCTCGGGGCGGATGCCGAGGATGCCGGCCTCGGCCGCACGGCCGTCGCCGAGCTGCGACCTGATCTCGTCGGGACGCGTCGACATCAGGTTCATCGGCGGGGCGCCGATGAAGGAGGCGACGAAGGTCGTGGCCGGCTTCTCGTAGATCGCCAGCGGATTGCCGATCTGCTCGACCTGGCCGCCATTCATCACGACCAGGATGTCGGCGAGCGTCATCGCCTCGAGCTGGTCGTGGGTGACGTAGATCGATGTCGTGTTCAGCCGGCGCTGCAATTTGCGGATCTCGACCCGCATCGCGATGCGCAGCTTGGCATCGAGATTGGAGAGCGGCTCGTCGAACAGGAACACTTTCGGCTGGCGCACGATGGCGCGGCCCATGGCGACGCGCTGGCGCTGGCCGCCGGAGAGCTGGCGCGGCTTGCGCTCCAGCATCGGCGCGAGCTCGAGGATGCGCGCGGCTTCCTCGACGCGGGTCTTGATCTCGGCCTCCGCCATGCCGCGGTTGCGCAAACCGTAGGCCATGTTGTTGTAGACGCTCATATGCGGGTAGAGCGCGTAGTTCTGGAACACCATCGCGATGTCGCGATCGGCGGG
>NZ_LSEF01000100.1:42215-129030 GCF_001641695.1 Bradyrhizobium neotropicale | reverse complement strand
CCGCCGATGTCGATCTCGCCGCCGCTGACGGTCTCCAAGCCGGCCACCATGCGGAGCAGCGTCGACTTGCCGCAACCGGAGGGGCCGACCAGCACACAGAACTGGCCGTCGCCGACATCGACGTCGACGCCTTTGATCGCCTCGAAGCCGCCGGGATAGGTCTTGCGGACGCTGCGCAGGGTGACGTTAGCCATGAAAACTCACTTCTCCGTCTCGACGAGGCCGCGCACGAACAATTTCTGCATGACGACGACGACGAACACCGGCGGCAGCATCGCCAGCACGGCGGTCGCCATGACGACCGGCCACTCGGTGAGCGCGTCGGTGGTGGTGATCATCTTGCGGATGCCGACCTGGATGGTCTGCATGTCGTCGCGCGTGGTGATCAGAAGCGGCCAGAGATACTGATTCCAGCCGAGGATGAAGAGGATCACGAACAGCGCGGCCATGTTGGTGCGCGACAGCGGCAGCAGCGTATCCCAGAAGAAGCGGAGGGGCCCGGCGCCGTCGATGCGCGAGGCCTCCAGCAACTCGTCCGGCACCGTCATGAAGAACTGGCGGAACAGGAGCGTTGCGGTGGCCGACGCGATCAGCGGCAGCGACAGGCCGGCATAGCTGTCGAGCATGTGCAGGTCGGCGACGATCTTGTAGGTCGGATAGATGCGCACCTCGACCGGCAGCATCAAGGTGATGAAGATGATCCAGAAGATCGGCATCCGGAACGGAAAGCGGAAATAGACGATCGCATAGGCCGAGATGATCGAGATCGCGATCTTGCCGACGGCGATCAGCAGCGCCATCACCAGCGAGTTGAGCATCATGTTGGCGACGGGCTCGCGGGTCGAGCCGCTCGTGCCGACGAAGATGGTCTGGTAGTAGACCTCGAAGAAGTGCCCGCCCGGCAGGAGCGACATCTGCCCGTTCGCGATCAGCGCGTTGTCCTGGGTGGAGGCGACGATGGCGAGATAGACCGGAAATGCGACGATCGCGATCCCGATCCAGAGGATGACGTGGGCGACATAGCGCCGAAAGCCTTCTTCCTCGACCATCAGTAGGTCACCTTGCGTTCGACGAAGCGGAACTGGATTCCGGTGAGCACGATGACGAGGACCATCAGGATGACCGATTGCGCCGCGGAGCTGCCGAGATTTCCGCCGAGCAGTCCGTCGGTATAGACCTTGTAGACCAGTGTTACTGTCGATGTTCCCGGCCCGCCGCGGGTCATGGTGTCGATGATGCCGAAGGTGTCGAAGAAGGCGTAGACGATGTTGACGACCAGCAGGAAGAAGATGGTCGGCGACAGCAGCGGGAAGGTCACGGTCCAAAATCGCCGCATCGGGCGGGCGCCGTCGATCGCTGCCGCCTCGAGCACGCTCTTGGGGATGCTCTGCAGGCCGGCGAGGAAGAACAGGAAGTTGTAGGAGATCTGCTTCCAGGCGGCGGCGAGGATGACCAGCAGCGCGGCCTGGTTGCCGTCGAGCAGCGGATTCCAGTCGATGCCGCCGGCGCGAAGATAGCGCGAGAGCACGCCGAGCGAGGGATGCAGCATGAAGATCCAGAGCACGCCGACCACGGGTGGGGCGACCGCATAGGGCCAGATCAGCAGCGTGCGGTAGAGTGTCGAGCCGCGCAGCGGCTTGTCAGCCATGACGGCGAGCAGCAGCGCGAAAGACAGCGACAAGATGGCGATCGCGAACGAGAAGAAGAAGGTCCGGACGATCGCCTCGAAATAGGCGGGGTCCTTTAACAACTCGATATAGTTCTCGAACCAGACGAAGCTGGTCGACAGACCGAAGGCGTCCTGGAGCAGGAAGGACTGGATCACCGCCTGCGCGGCCGGCCAGTAGAAAAAGATCAGGACGATCGCGAGTTGCGGCGCAACCAGCGCGTAGGGCAATAGCTTTGACTGGAAAATGGCCTGCTTTTGCATGATGTCAGGAGAGCGGCAGGCCACGCATCCGCGGCCCGCCGCTCATCGCCTCACTTGACCGCGGTCTTTTCGAACTGCCGCAGCATCGTGTTGCCGCGCTCGACGGCAGCGTCCAGCGCCTGTTTGGCGGTCTTCTTGCCGGCCAGCGCCTGCTCGATCTCTTCCGACCAGACGTCACGGAGCTGCACCATGTTGCCGAGGCGCAGGCCGCGGGAATTCTCGGTCGGCTCCTTGTTGGTCAGCTCGAGCAGCGGCGTCTCGAGGTAGGGCTGGTCCTTGTAGAAGCCCTCGGCCTTCGCCTTCTCATAGGCCGCCTTGGTGATCGGCAGATAGCCGGAGGCCTTGTGAATATACACTTGGCGATCGGTGTCCGAGAGGAAGGTCAGGAACTTCGCGACACCCTTGTACTCGTCAGCCGATTTGCCGCCCATGATCCAGAGCGAGGCACCGCCGATGATCGAGTTCTGCGGCGCGCCCTTGACGTCCGGGTAGTAGGGCATCGGCGCCGCCGTGAAGGCGAACTTGGCCTGCGCCTTGATGTTAGCGAACAGCGACGACGAGCTCAGGTAGATCGGGCACTCGCCGGAGGTGAAGCGGCCCTCGCCGGTGTTGGTGCGGCCGGCATAGTCGTAGGTCTTGTCTTTCTGCAGCTCGACCAGGTTCTCGAGATGCTTGACCTGAAGCGGCCCGTTGAACTCCAGCACCGTGTCGAAGCCGTCGAGGCCGTTGGCCTTGGTCGAGAGCGGCACGTTGTGCCAGGCGGAGAGCTGCTCGAGATTGACCCAGGTCACCCAGGAGCCGGAGAAGCCGCAAGTGGTATAACCGGCAGCCTTGAGCTTCTTGGCATCCTCAAAAACTTCCGGCCAGGTCTTCGGCGGCTCGGCGATACCGGCCTTCTTGAGTGCGTCGAGATTGATCCACGTCACGGTGGACGACGAGTTGAAGGGGAACGACAGCATCTCGCCCTTCGAGGTCGAGTAGTAGCCGGTGATCGCGGGCAGGTAGGCCTTGGGGTCGAACTTCTCGCCGGTCTCGGCCATCAGCTTGTAGACCGGTTTGACCGCGCCGGTCGCGGCCATCATGGTTGCGGTGCCGACTTCGAACACCTGCATGATGTGGGGCGCGTTGCCGGCGCGGAAGGCCGCGATGCCGGCGTTCATCGTATCGGGGTAGCTGCCCTTGTAGGTCGGGACGACCTTGTAGTCGCTCTGCGAAGCATTGAAGTCGTTGGCGAGCTTGACGATGACGTCGTTGTTGGCGCCGGTCATCGCGTGCCACCACTGGATTTCAGTCACCGCCAGCGCCGGCGAGGCGGCCATGCCGAACGTGACTGCAACAGCGGCAGCCGCACCAAAATGTCGAAGAGCCATCAAGAAAACCTCCCTTGGGCCGTCAAAAAAGATCGCTTGCGCTAGCAGCGACGTATGACGTTCACATGACTGTGTAAGCGGCCGAAACGAAAGCGGCAAGCGCGGGAAAAGGGAAGCTGTCAAATAGGCGAAGGCGCATCCGGCAGCCGCCGCCGTGCGCGGCGCAGCATTAGGATTGCCGACACGTGCAATGTTGCCGCGAAAGCGGAGTGGGGCCGCAGATTAGCCTCTCCCGCTTGCGGGAGAGGGAGGCGCACTGCCTTTGCGGCTACGCGGGTGCCTATTCCATGAAGCCTAGCGCTTGCGCTCGGGGCCGCAGACCACGCCCTTGGCGACCATCGCGTCGATCTCGGCCTTCGAATATCCGAACTCGCCGAGCACCTCGGCCGAGTGCTGGCTGAATTTCGGCGGCAGGCGGCGCAGGCTCGCCTTGCTGCGGTCGAGCCGGATCGGCGAGGCGACGCCCTTGTACCAGTCCTTCTCGATGACATCGCCGCGGTAGATCGTGTGCGGGTTGGTCAACGCCTGGTCGATCTTCTGCACCGGGCCTGCCGGCAGGCCCGCGGCGAGCAGGCGATTGCAGAGCGGCNACACGGCGGCAAGCTCGGCGCGCAGCGCCTCGCGATTGGCGATGCGGTCCTTGTTGCGGGCAAAGCGCGGATCGGTGCCGAGCTCGGGCTTGCCGATCTCCTTCGCGAGCTTGCGGAAGGTGCCGTCATTGCCGACGCCGATGAAGATGTTGTCGGTCCTGGTCGGGAAGATCGCGTAGGGCACGAGATTGGGATGCTCGTTGCCGGTCAGGCCGGGCGGCTTGCCATGCATGAAATAGTTCGCGGTATGCGGATGCATGATGGCAAGGCCGGTCTCGTACAGCGTGGTCTCCAGGAACTGGCCCTGGCCCGAGCGCTGCCGCTCCGACAGCGCCATCAGGATGCCAATTGCCGCATAGAGGCCGGTGGTGATGTCGACGAGCGGCACGCCGATCCGCATCGGTCCGCTCTCCGGCGAGCCGGTCGCCGCGATCATGCCGGTCATCGCCTGGATGATGGCGTCATAGCCGGGGTTGCCGCCGCGCGGACCGTCGGCGCCGAAGCCGCAGATCCGGCAATGCACGAGGCGCGGGAATTTCTCGCGCAGCACCTCGTTGCCGATGCCCCATTTCTCCAGCGTGCCCGGCTTGAAATTCTCGATCAGGACGTCGGCCGTCTCCAGCATCTTCAGCAGCACGATGCGGCCGCCCTCGGAGGCGAGGTCGAGGCCGATCGAGCGCTTGTTGCGGTTGATGCCGACGAAATAGGCCGCGTCTTCCTCGTGGAAGGGAGGGCCCCATTCGCGCACCTCGTCGCCCGCCGGCGGCTCGACCTTGATGACGTCGGCGCCATGGTCGGCGAGGATCTGGGTGCAGTAGGGACCGCCGAGCACGCGCGTGAGGTCGATGACGCGCAGTCCGCTCATTGCGCCGTTAGCGGATTCGGAAGTCATGGCAGCAACCTTCGCTTCAACCCTGTGTCGATCGTTGATCACAGGCCTAGCGAGGTTCGCTCATGCCGGCAATGGCTTCCCGCGTAGAGGCGTATGCGCCGCGGCTTCGCAATCCCGCAGCGTGGCAAATCGAGGGCGAATCAAACTGGAATGGCCGGCCCGAGGGGGATCTCGGGCCGGCCGATCCGCCGTCGATCAGACGACCTTCAGGCGGACATCGACATTGCCGCGGGTGGCGTTGGAATAGGGGCAGACCTGGTGGGCTTTCTCGACCAGCGCCTCGGCCTCCGCACGGGCAAGGCCCGGCAAGGAAATGGCCAGATCGATGTCGAGGCCGAACCCGCCCTCGGAACGCGGGCCGATGCCGACCGTTGAGGTGACGGAGGTGTCAGCCGGGACCTTCGGGCCGCCCTGCGAGGCCACGAACTTCATCGCGCCGATGAAGCAGGCGGCATAGCCGGCCGCAAAGAGCTGTTCGGGATTGTTGCCGGCGCCACCGCCGCCGCCGAGTTCCTTCGGCGTGGTAAGCTTGACGTCGAGGGCGCCGTCGAGGGTTGCGGCATGGCCATCGCGGCCGCCGGTAGCCTTTGCGCTGGTCTTGTAGAGGACATTCACGGACATCTTCGTCTCCCTGGGGTTCCGGTTGGGGTGCAATCTTTATTGCAAACAATTAGATTGTACGCAATTGAAATTGCGCGGCCTCACATTTAATTGTTCGCAATTGAATGTGCCGCCACCCCGTCCCACAATGCGGGCAAGCGAATCTCCTGAGGCTCACCATGGTTCGGAAACATTCGGCGGCCGATCAGCCGCTGCGGCTCGATAACCAGATCTGCTTTGCGGTCTATTCGGCCGCCCACGCCTTCAATCGGGTCTACAAGCCGCTGCTCGACCGGCTCGGCCTGACCTATCCGCAATATCTGGTGATGCTGGTGCTGTGGGAGCAGGACGATGTGCCGGTGAAGGACATTGGCGAAAAACTGTTCCTGGACTCCGGGACGCTGACGCCGCTGCTGAAGCGGCTCGAGGCGGCCCATTTGGTCCGGCGCACGCGCTCGAGCGAGGACGAACGTCAGGTGCTGATTGCGCTGACGGCGCAGGGGCACGCATTGAAGGACAAGGCGCGCAGCGTCCCGCAGTCGATCCTGGCCGCGTCCGATTGCTCGGTGTCGGAGCTGGTCGGCATGAAGAACGAGATCGTCGCCCTGCGCGACAGGCTCAATGCGGTGATCGGGGAGTAGGGGAGTTTCGTCAGAGCCCGCCGTCGCCCTTCGGGCTGTGGCGGGCAGCCTTCGCTCACTTCGCTACGAGGGACTTCCCGGGCTTGCCCAGCCGAAGCTCGCGAAGCGAGCGAAGGCTGGTGGAGCCAGGCGGGATCGAACCGCCGACCTCTTGCATGCCATGCAAGCGCTCTCCCAGCTGAGCTATGGCCCCTTAACCATCCGACGCGACTTGGGCGACGCGTCGGGAAAGACCCAGAACCACAGTTCTGGAATTATCTCAAGTCTCTTCATCACCTCCGACATCACCAATGATGTCGGTCACGTCCTCATCGCCCTCTTCTTCGTCGGCAATGAAGGTCGAATCATCGTCATCGTCGTCATCGAGGGTCTCGTCGACCTCGATATCCTCCTCCGATTCGGGCACGACCGCCTTGACCTTGCCGGTGTTCTCCTCGGCATCGGCCTCCTCGAGCGAGACCATCTCTTCGGTCTCCGCCGGTTCGGGCGCGGTGTCCTGGGCCATGCTGCGCGCCTCGGCGCCGCGGGTGGCACGCACCGGGGCGAGCGGGGCAATCGGCACCACCTCGCCAGTATAGGGCGAGATCACCGGATTCTTGTTGAGGTCATAGAACTTCTTGCCCGTGGTCGGGCAAATGCGTTTGGTTCCGAGTTCGGACTTGGCCACGGCAGGAATCCTGGGAATGTCTGAAAAGCGGTGCTTCACTTGGCTAGTTGGCGGCCCGCTGTCAATAGCGCATTACAGAAGAAAGACATGCCCGTGACGGGGCTCGGACCATGTGGTACCTGCGCCTGTCCCGCGAAGGGGCACATCCAAGGACACAATCTTGACTCATTCCGACCAACCGCGGCCGCTCCAGTCTCGCGCCAGCGGCGCCCTGACCGGGAAAGTACGGGTGCCCGGAGACAAGTCGATTTCCCACCGCGCGCTGATTCTGGGCGCGCTCAGCGTCGGCGAAACCCGGATTTCCGGCCTCCTCGAGGGCGAAGACGTCCTCAACACCGCCAAATCCATGCAGGCGCTGGGCGCTAAGGTCGAGCGCACGGGCGATTTTGCGTGGAACGTGCGCGGAGTCGGGGTCGCAGGCTTCGCCCAGCCCAACGCGCCGCTCGATTTTGGCAATTCCGGCACCGGTTGCCGGCTGGTGATGGGCGCGGTCGCCGGATGCCCGATTTCCGCGGTGTTCGACGGCGACGCCTCGCTCCGCAGCCGTCCGATGCGCCGGATTCTCGATCCGCTCGAAAAGATGGGTGCCAGGGTGGTTTCCGGCGGTGAGGGCGGCCGCCTGCCACTGACAGTCCAGGGCGCGCGCGATCCTCTGCCGATCACCTACCAGACCCCGGTTGCGTCGGCGCAGATCAAATCGGCCGTGCTGCTCGCGGGCCTGGCTGCGCCGGGCACGACGACGGTGATCGAGAGCGAGGCGAGTCGCGACCATACCGAGCTGATGCTGAAGCATTTTGGTGCCGACATCACCTCGACGACCGAAGGTACTCACGGCCGCCGCATCACCCTCGTCGGGCAACCCGAGCTGCATGGCGCCGAGGTCGTGGTCCCCGCCGATCCATCCTCGGCCGCTTTTCCGATCGTTGCCGCGCTGATCGCCGAAGGTTCCGACGTCGTGCTGACTGATGTCATGACCAATCCGCTGCGCACCGGCCTGTTCACGACGCTGCGCGAAATGGGCGGCTCGATCGAGGAGAGCGAGGTGCGGGGCGATGCCGGCGAGCCGATGGCGCGCTTGCGCGTGCGGGCCTCGAAACTGCGCGGGGTCGACGTGCCGCCGGAGCGCGCACCCTCGATGATCGACGAATATCTGGTGCTGGCGGTGGCGGCGTCGTTCGCCGAGGGCACCACCATCATGCGCGGCCTGCACGAGCTGCGCGTCAAAGAATCCGATCGCTTGGAGGCCACGGCCGACATGCTGCGCGTCAACGGCGTGAAGGTCGAGATTTCCGGCGACGATCTGATCGTCGAAGGCCGCGGCCATGTGCCCGGCGGCGGGCTCGTCGCCACCCATATGGACCATCGCATCGCGATGTCGGCGCTGGTGATGGGCTGCGCAGCGGATCAACCGGTGAAGGTCGACGACACCGCCTTCATCGCCACCAGTTTCCCGGATTTCATTCCGATGATGCGCGCGATCGGCGCGGAGTTTTCATGATTATCGCCATCGACGGACCCGCGGCCTCGGGCAAGGGCACGCTGGGCAAACGCCTCGCCCATCATTACGGCTATCGTCACCTCGATACCGGCGTGATCTATCGCGCGGTTGCCTATGCGCTCATGCAATCAGGCCATGACCTTCGCGACGAGGAGGCCGCGGTCGCCGCCGCGCTGGAGCTCGATCCCGAAAAGTTCGGCAATCCCGTCCTGAAGACCCAGAAGGTCGGCGAAGGCGCCTCCGTCGTCTCCGCGATTCCCAGGGTCCGCGAAGTCCTGGTCAACTTCCAGCGACAATTCGCCGCCGACCCTCCGGGGGCGGTGCTCGACGGCCGCGACATTGGAACCGTGATCTGCCCGGACGCCGATGTGAAGATCTTCGTCATCGCGGACCCCAAGGTCCGCGCCCGCCGCCGCACCATGGAGGCGAAGGCGCGGGGCGAGGAGGCCGACGAGGCGGCAGTGCTGGCCGACATCATCCAGCGCGACGAGCGGGACAAGAACCGGCCGATTGCGCCTCTGAAACCGGCCCCGGATGCTTACTTGCTAGATAACTCCCAACTGGATATAGAAGGCGGCGTCCGGGCCGCCATCGACATTATCGAGGCCGTCCGAGCGGGCCGTCCGCGGGGTTAAGCCGCGGCCGTCATTGGAGGAAGCGCCCGCTCCCGCTCCTTGAGGTCGATACTTCGGTTCCCTGTTTGGGGCCGGCGACATCCAGGCTCCGGATCAAGATTTTCCACGTATCGAACGTGCGGGCCAGGCCGGCCCGCTCCTGCTGTTCTCGGCAAAAGCCGGGACGACGAGCGGTCGCTTGAAGGTTTTGCGGACCTTCCGACACTGCACGCACGATACGCCCTTAAACCCACTGGCCGGCGCGACGTCCGCAACTGGAGAACAAATGGCTTCGATTTCTGCTGATACCTATAGCCCCTCGCGCGATGATTTCGCCGCGATGCTCGACGAGTCCTTTGCCGGCGGCAATTTGCAGGAAAGCTCCGTCGTCAAGGGCAAGGTGGTTGCAATTGAAAAGGACATGGCCGTCATCGACGTCGGCCTGAAGACCGAGGGCCGCGTCGCGCTGCGCGAATTTTCGGGCCCCGGCCGTGAAAGCGATCTCAAGGTCGGCGACGAGGTGGAAGTGTTCCTCGATCGCATCGAAAACGCCCTCGGCGAAGCCGTGCTGTCGCGCGACAAGGCGCGCCGCGAAGAGAGCTGGGGCAAGCTGGAGAAGGCGTTCCAGAACAACGAAAAGGTCAACGGCGTCATCTTCAACCAGGTCAAGGGCGGCTTCACCGTCGACCTCGACGGCGCCGTGGCGTTCCTGCCGCGCTCGCAGGTGGACATCCGTCCGATCCGCGACGTTGCGCCGCTGATGAACAACTCGCAGCCGTTCCAGATCCTGAAGATGGACCGCCGCCGCGGCAACATCGTCGTCTCCCGCCGCACCGTGCTGGAAGAGACACGCGCCGAGCAGCGCCAGGAGCTGGTGCAGAACCTCGAAGAGGGTCAGGTCATCGACGGCGTGGTCAAGAACATCACCGATTACGGTGCGTTCGTTGATCTCGGCGGCATCGACGGCCTGCTGCACGTCACCGATATCGCCTGGCGCCGCGTCAACCACCCGACCGAGGTGCTGTCGATCGGCCAGACCGTGAAGGTCAAGATCATCAAGATCAACCACGAGACGCACCGCATCTCGCTGGGCATGAAGCAGCTCCTGGACGATCCGTGGCAGGGCATCGAAGCCAAGTACCCGCTGGGTGCCCGCTTCACCGGCCGCGTCACCAACATCACCGACTACGGTGCGTTCGTCGAGCTCGAGCCGGGCATCGAAGGCCTGATCCACGTCTCCGAGATGTCGTGGACCAAGAAGAACATGCATCCCGGCAAGATCGTTTCGACTTCGCAGGAAGTCGAAGTGCAGGTGCTGGAAGTCGATTCCGTCAAGCGCCGCATCTCGCTCGGCCTCAAGCAGACCATGCGCAACCCGTGGGAGGTCTTCGTCGAAGGTCACCCGACCGGTTCGGTGGTCGAGGGCGAGGTCAAGAACAAGACCGAGTTCGGTCTGTTCCTGGGTCTCGAGGGCGACGTCGACGGCATGGTCCATCTCTCCGACCTCGACTGGAAGCTTCCGGGCGAGCAGGTGATCGACAACTACAAGAAGGGCGACGTGGTGAAAGCCGTGGTGCTCGATGTGGACGTCGAGAAGGAGCGTATCTCGCTCGGCATCAAGCAGCTCGAAGGCGACCCCTTCGCCGAGCCGGGCGATGTCAAGAAGGGCGCGGTCGTGACCTGCGAAGTGCTCGAAGTGAAGGAGAGCGGCATCGAGGTGAAGATCGCCGGTACCGACTTCACCACCTTCATCAAGCGCTCGGAGCTCGCCCGTGACCGCAACGACCAGCGCGCCGAACGCTTTGCCGTCGGCGAGAAGGTCGATGCCCGCGTGATCCAGTTCGACAAGAAGGCCCGCAAGGTCCAGGTGTCGATCAAGGCGCTCGAAGTCGCCGAAGAGAAGGAAGCCATCGCGCAGTACGGCTCCTCCGATTCGGGTGCGACGCTCGGCGACATTCTCGGCACCGCGCTCAAGAACCGCGGCGAGAACAAGTAAGCGAAACGCTTGCTTCGCAAAGATCAAAGCCCCGGCGATCCGCCGGGGCTTTTTTGCGTCCGTAGCCCGGATGAAGCGTAGCGAAATCCGGGGGCGTTCCGCGATTGAAGGCATCCCGGATTGCGCTGCGCTCCATCCGGGCGACGCGGCTTCCAAAACTCGGTCGTCGTCCCCGCCTTCTACGACGACAGCAAGAAGCCTTCATTTCTTCAAATTGCGCCGCAATTGATGTATCCAGATAATCCAATGGTCACGCCGTGACGGCACAACGCGCCTGACCTTTATTTGGAGATTTTTCGATGTCGCTCGATTCGGACATCATCGTCGATCGGCGCAGGATCCGTCGCAAGCTGACGTTCTGGCGTGTCATGGCCGCGGTGATCGCGGTCGCGGCGATCGCGGGCTTCGCCCTGATCGCAACGCCCGGCGCGCGTGGCACCTTCGCGTCCGCCGGCTCGATCGCGCGGGTGCAGATCGAGGGGCTCATCCGCAGCGACGCCGAGCGCACGCGCGCACTGGAGCGGCTGGAGAATTCACAGGCCGCGGCCGTCATCGTTCACATCAATTCGCCCGGCGGCACCACCGCCGGTTCCGAGCAGCTCTATGATTCGCTGACGCGGCTCAAGGCCAAGAAGCCGCTGGTCGTGGTGGTCGAAGGTCTCGCGGCCTCCGGCGGCTACATCACCGCCATCGCGAGCGACCACATCATCGCCCAGCAGAGCTCGCTGGTCGGTTCGATCGGCGTGCTGTTCCAGTACCCCAATGTCGCCGAGCTGTTGAAGACCCTCGGCGTCAAGGTCGAGGAGGTGAAGTCCTCGCCGCTGAAGGCCGCGCCCAACGGTTTCGAGCCGACCAGCCCCGAAGCGCGCGCCGCGCTCGATGCGCTGGTGAAGGACTCCTACGCCTGGTTCAAGGGACTGGTGAAGGAACGGCGTGGCATGGACGACACGCAGCTCGATAAAGTTGCCGACGGCCGTGTCTTCACTGGTCGGCAGGCGATCGATCTCAAGCTGATCGATCAGCTTGGCGACGAAAAGACGGCCGTGGACTGGCTCGTCGAGCAGAAGGGCGTGAAGAAGGGCCTTTCGGTCCGTGACTATAAGCTGGAGTCCCGCTTCGGCGATCTGTCGCTGTTCAAGGCGACCGCGGTCGTCACGCTCGAAGCGCTTGGATTCGGCTCGATTGCGCACCAGATCGGGCAGACTGGCGTCGTGCAGGCGGTCGATCGGCTCGGAATGGACGGAATGCTGGCCCTTTGGCAGCCGGCAGCGTCGAATTGACGGGAACCAGGCGTGTCCTTTGGGATTTACCCGTTGAACGAGTGCCGTGACAGCCCGCTTTTTTGGTGTTTGTCACGCACTTTCCCATCCGCCATCCCTCATTTAGCGTCTTGACAGTTCAACGTATTTTCACGGAAATGGTTGTCCGCACGCTCCCGGGTCCTATCTCTCGATGATCAAATCCGAACTTGTTCAGCGTATCGCCGAGCACAACCCGCATCTTTACCAGCGGGATGTCGAGAACATTGTGAACGCGATTCTCGAAGAGATCGTCGCGGCCCTTGCGCGCGGTGATCGCGTCGAGCTGCGCGGTTTCGGCGCTTTCTCGGTGAAACACCGCCCGGCACGCGCCGGCCGCAATCCACGTACCGGCGCCCATGTGCCTGTCGACCAGAAGAGCGTTCCGTTCTTCAAGACCGGCAAGGAAATGCGCGAGCGGCTGAACCGCGACGACCCGGATCCCGGTGCCGCCGATTAAAGGCTGTCGTCCGGATTTAACCGAACGGCCGCATGATGGGGCCGTAAGCTTGATTCAAGGCGAGCGATCGCGATGCGAAAGTTTCTGACCGCGCTGGTCGTGATTCCGCTGGGCTTCGTCCTGGTCGACTTCGCCATTGCCAACCGGCACTTCGTCACAGTCTCCTACGATCCCCTGGTTTCGGACGACTCGTCATTGTCGTTCTCGTTGCCGCTGTTCCTGCTCCTGATCGTCGTGGGCGTGCTGGGCGTGGTGGCGGGCGGCTCAGCCGTCTGGCTCGCCCAGGGGCGCTGGCGGCGTGCGGCGCGCCGGAACGAGGCCGAGGCGCGGTCCGCCAGGGCCGAGCTGGCCGACCTGCGCGCGGCCGCGGCTCCGGCAAAGCCCGATCCGCAGCGCCTCCCGGTCCCCACCGGGGCCGGCCTTTACGGCCCCGTCGGGCGAGACAAGCAGCGCGCGACGTTGTAGAAGCGGCCGCAACCGAAAACCCTGTTTTCTGGCCGCGGACGCGCGGCCTCCACCCGTTTTGAGACCATGCCCCTGCTCGTCAAGATCTGCGGCCTGTCAACGCGCGAGACGCTTCAAACGGCGCTCGACGCGGGCGCCGACATGGTGGGGTTCGTGTTCTTTCCGCCGTCGCCGCGGCATCTCTCGCTGGAACTGGGGCGCGATCTCGGCCGGCAGGTGAAACAGCGCGCGCTGAAGGTGGCGCTCACGGTCGATGCCGATGATGCGACGCTCGACAACATCATGGACGCGCTGGCGCCGGACATTTTCCAGCTCCACGGCAAGGAGAGCGTCGCGCGGCTGCGCGACATCAAGCAGCGATTCGGCCGCCCGGTGATGAAGGCCGTGCCGGTCGAGACCGCGGTTGATCTTGCCGCACTGCCCGGCTACGCCGCGGTCGCCGATCGCATCCTGTTCGATGCACGCGCGCCGAAGGACGCCACGCGGCCAGGCGGCTTGGGTGCGCCGTTCGACTGGCATCTGCTCGAAAATCTCAAGCTCGCGCTGCCCTACATGGTCTCGGGCGGCCTGCATGCCCAGAACGTCGCGGACGCCCTGCGCATCACCCGTGCCGGCGGCGTCGACGTGTCCTCCGGCGTCGAGAGCGCCCCCGGCGTCAAGGATCCGGAGCTGATCGAGGCCTTCATTCGCGCCGCGCGCACCACCCAAGAGTTGAGCGTTCGATGAGTATCGCCAAAAATACCGCCAAACCAAATTCCTATCGCAGCGGTCCCGACGAGCGCGGCCATTTCGGCATCTTCGGCGGACGGTTCGTCGCCGAAACCCTGATGCCGCTGATCCTCGACCTGGAGAACGCCTACAACGAGGCCAAGGCGGACGCGGCCTTCCAGGCCGAGATGAACGGCTATCTCAAGCACTATGTCGGCAGGCCCTCGCCGCTCTATTTCGCCGAGCGCCTGACCGAGCATCTCGGCGGCGCAAAAATCTATCTGAAGCGCGAGGAGCTCAACCACACCGGCTCGCACAAGGTGAACAACGTGCTCGGCCAGATCATGCTGGCGCGGCGCATGGGCAAGAAGCGCATCATCGCCGAGACCGGCGCCGGCCAGCACGGCGTCGCGACCGCGACGCTGTGCGCGCGGTTCGGGCTCGAATGCGTGGTCTATATGGGCGCCGTCGACGTCGAGCGGCAGCAGCCCAACGTCATCCGCATGGAGATGCTGGGCGCGAAAGTGTTCCCGGTGCAGTCGGGCACGCGCACGCTGAAGGACGCGATGAACGAGGCGCTGCGCGACTGGGTGACCAACGTGCACAACACCTTCTATTGCATCGGTACGGTGGCGGGGCCGCACCCCTATCCGACGCTGGTGCGCGACTTCCAGTCGGTGATCGGCAACGAGACCAAGGCGCAGATGCAGGAGGTCGAAGGCCGCCTGCCGGATTCGCTGGTCGCCTGTATCGGCGGCGGGTCGAATGCCATGGGTCTGTTCCATCCTTTCCTCGATGACCCTTCCGTCGAGATCTTTGGCGTCGAAGCCGCGGGCCACGGGCTCACGCAGCTGCATGCGGCGTCGATCGCGGGCGGCCGTCCCGGCGTGCTGCATGGCAACCGCACCTATCTTCTGATGGACGAGGACGGCCAGATCCAGGACGCGCATTCGATCTCGGCCGGTCTCGATTATCCCGGCATCGGCCCCGAACATTCCTGGCTGCACGAGATCGGCCGCGTGAACTATCTCTCCGCGACCGATGACGAGGCGCTCGCAGCCTTCCAGCTGCTGTCGCGCCTCGAAGGCATCATCCCTGCACTCGAGCCAGCTCACGCCATCGCCAAGGTGATGGAGCTCGCGCCGAAGCGGCCGAAAGATCACCTGATGGTCGTCAATCTCTCCGGCCGCGGCGACAAAGACGTGCCGCAGGTCGGCGACATCCTGAAGGGCAAGACCAAGTGACCACGCGTATCGACACCCGTTTTGCCGAGCTGAAGAAGGCGGGCCGCTCGGCCTTCGTGACCTTCCTGATGGCCGGCGATCCAGATCCGGCAACCTCGCTCGAGATCATCAAGGCGCTGCCGAAGGCGGGCGCCGATGTGATCGAGATCGGCATGCCCTTCACCGATCCGATGGCCGACGGCCCGTCGATCCAGGCAGCGGGCCTGCGCGCGCTGAAGGCCGGCATGACGCTGAAGAAGACGCTCGATCTGGTGCGCGGCTTCCGCAAGGACGACAATGCGACGCCGATCGTGCTGATGGGCTACTACAATCCGATCTACATCTACGGCGTCGACAAGTTTCTCGCCGATGCCAAGACCGCCGGCGTCGACGGTCTCATCATCGTCGACCTGCCGCCGGAGGAAGACGACGAGCTCTGTCTGCCCGCGATGAAGGCCGGCCTCAACTTCATTCGCCTGGCGACGCCGACCACCGACGACAAGCGCCTGCCGGCCGTGCTCGCCAACACTTCGGGCTTTGTCTACTACGTCTCGATCACCGGCATCACCGGTGCAGCGGCCGCGGACTCCACGGCCGTGAGCGAGGCGGTTGCCCGCATCAAGCGGCACACCAAGCTGCCGGTCTGCGTCGGCTTCGGCATTCGTACGCCGGAAGCTGCTCGCGCCATCGCTTCGCATGCCAACGGTGCGGTCGTCGGCACCGCGCTGGTCGATGCACTCAAGAACAGCCTCGATGCCGAGGGGCGGGCGACCAGCAAGACCGTTAACGCCGTTGCCGAGCTGACGGCATCCCTGGCCCAGGGCGTCAGGGGCGCGCAGCAGGCGGCGGAATAGGCCATAATTCCGCTCGCAAGGCGGACGACACGGCGGCTTGCCGGGAAATGCCCCGGCCGCCATATATCCCATCAGGCGATCCCGGAGCGGGAATCGCTAATCGGAGCAAACCATGAACTGGCTTACCAATGTGGTCCGGCCGAAGATCCGCAACATGCTGCGGCGGGAGACGCCGGAGAATCTGTGGATCAAGTGTCCGGATTCCGGGCAGCTCGTGTTCTACAAGGACGTCGAGGCCAACCAGTTCGTCATCCCCGGCTCGAACTACCACATGCGCATGGGCGCGGTGGCGCGGTTGAAGTCGATCTTCGACAACGAGACCTGGTTCGACGTGGCGTTGCCCGAGGTTACCCCCGATCCGCTCAAGTTCCGCGACGAGAAGAAGTATGTCGATCGCATCAAGGATGCGCGTGCGCGCACCAATTTGAACGACGCGATCAAGGTCGGCTACGGCAAGCTTGAAGGCGCGGCCGTCGTCGTCGCCGTGCAGGATTTCGATTTCATGGGCGGCTCGCTCGGCATGGCCGCAGGCGAAGCCATCGTGCGCGGGCTCGAGCTCGCGGTCGAGAAGAAGTCGCCCTTCATCGTGTTCGCCGCGAGCGGTGGCGCACGGATGCAGGAAGGCATTCTATCACTGATGCAGATGCCGCGCACGACCGTCGCCGTGCAGATGCTCCGCGAGGCAAAGCAGCCCTATATCGTCGTGCTGACCAACCCCACCACCGGCGGCGTCACGGCATCCTATGCGATGCTCGGCGACGTGCAGATTGCCGAGCCCGGCGCGCTGATCGGCTTTGCCGGTGCGCGCGTGATCGAGCAGACGATCCGCGAAAAGCTCCCCGAGGGCTTCCAGCGCGCCGAGTATCTCAAGGAGCACGGCATGGTTGACATGGTCGTGCACCGCCATGACCTCCGTCCGACGCTCGCGCGGCTCTGCCGCCTGCTGACGAAATCGCCGGCGCCGGAGACTGCATCGAAGCCGACGCAGCCGGTGGTAAGCCCGGCGCAGATTGTATCGGCCCCCGAGGTGGCGCCGGCCGCGCCGCACGCGTGAACGCCTCCGCCGACAGCGCGAAGCCGTCGCTCGGTGAACTGATCGGGCGGCTTTCGGCCCTGCATCAGAAACGCATCGATCTCGGCCTCGAGCGGATGCACCGTCTGCTCGAGCGGCTCGGCCATCCCGAGCGCAAGCTGCCGCCGGTGATCCACATCGCCGGCACCAATGGCAAGGGTTCGACGCTTGCCTATCTGCGCGCGATGCTGGAGGCCGCAGGCCTGCGCGTCCACGCCTATACCTCGCCGTATCTCGTGCGCATCAATGAATGCTTCCGGCTCGGCCGCCTCAGCGGCGGCGTGTTCGTTGGCGATGACGAATTGCGCGCCGCGCTCGAAGAGGTCGAGCGCGTCAATGCCGGCGAGGCCGCAACGGTCTTCGAGCTGAAGACTGCCGCCGCTTTCCATCTGTTCGCGCAGAATCCGGCCGATGTCGTGCTGCTCGAAGTCGGCCTCGGCGGCCGGCTCGACTCGACCAACGTCGTCGATGCGCCCGCGGCCTGCGTGATCACGCCGATCAGCATGGATCACATGGATTTCCTTGGGCCTACCCTGGCCTCGATTGCCGCCGAGAAAGCCGCGATCATCAAGCGCGGCGTGCCCGTGGTGTGCGCCGAGCAGTCGCCGGAGGCGATGGCCGTGATCGAGGCGCAAGCCAAGCGCATGCGTGCGCCGCTGTTTGCCGCCGGCGAAAGTTGGCACGTGAATGTCGAGCATGGGCGGCTGGTCTATTCCGACGATCGCGGTCTGATGGATCTGGCGGCGCCGCGCCTGTTCGGCCGCCACCAGTTCGACAATGCCGGCCTTGCGATCGCGACGCTGCGTGCCACCAACGCGTTCAAGATCAATCATGCCGCGTTCGAAGCCGGCATCGTCGGCGCCGAATGGCCGGCGCGGATGCAGCGCATCACCTCGGGCGAGCTGCTCGGCTGGGGACCGCAGGGGTCGGAGATCTGGCTCGATGGCGGGCACAATGCCGAGGGCGGGCGCGTCGCGGCCGCCGCGCTCGGCGATCTCGAGGAGCGGGTGTCGCGGCCTCTGGTCGTCATCGCCGGCATGATGGCCAACAAGGACGCGCAGGGTTTTCTTGCTAATTTCGCCGGCCTCACCCGGCACATCATCGCGGTGCCGATCCCGGACACCGAGAACGCGATGCCGGTCGATCGCCTCGCCGATGCCGCGCGCAGCTTCGGCATGCGCGTCGAGATCGCGCCGGGCATCGAGGCCGCGCTGCGCGCGTTGTCCCGACTCGCCTATGAGGTGCCGCCGCGCATCCTGATCACCGGCTCGCTCTATCTCGCCGGCCACGTGCTCGCCATCAACGGCACGCCTCCTGCATAGCCTCTCGCGTCCCGGACGCGGCGCGGCATGAAATGACGCGACGCAGGGCCGGGACCCAGGGGCCGCATGGGCCCCGGCTCAGCAGCGCACCGTTACTGGACGATGCTTCGCATCGTCAGGGCAGCGCTGCGCTGCGTCCGGGGCGCGGGAGTGAGAATGACGATGCGATTTGCTGCGATTGCCGACGTCCTCGCCGACATCCGCGCGCACGGCATCAAGGACATCGTTGATCTCGGCGACATGCTGAGCGGCCCGCTCGACGCGCGGCGGACCATCGAGATCCTGATGAATCTCGACGCCATCCACGTGCTCGGCAATCACGACCGTTACCTCCTCGATCGGCCGCCGGAGAAGATGGGCTCCTGGGACCGTCCCGCGCATGCACAGCTCGAGTCCGGACATCTCGACTGGTTGCGCGCGCAGCCGATGACGCGGGTCCTTCACGACCAGGTCTTCCTGTGCCACGCGACGCCGGACAACGATGAGGTCTATTGGCTCGATACCGTGCATTCCGACGGCACGGTGGTCATGTCTCCGCTCGACCGCATCGAGCACATCGCGCAAGGCATCACGCAGTCTCTGATCCTCTGCGCCCACACGCATCTCGCGCGTGCCGTGCGCGTGCGCGACGGCCGGCTGATCGTCAATCCCGGCAGCGTCGGCAGTCCCGGCTATCGCGACAAGCATCCGTTTCCGCATGTCGTCGAGGCCGGCACCCCGCACGCGCGCTACGCGATCCTCGAACAGATTGACGGTGCCTGGCAGGTCACGTTCCGCCACATCGCCTACGATCACGAGGCGATGGCCGCACTCGCACGCAGCAACGGCCAGCCGGAGCTCGCGAACGCGCTGGCGACAGGCTGGATCAAATCCTGACAAACAAAACGGCCGGCATTTCGCCGGCCGTTGTCGGAAATAATCGTTTTCGCGACGCGGATCAGACCGCGGAGGTGATCCACTGCTGCAGCTTCGCCTTCGGCGCCGCACCGACCTGGCGGGAGGCCATCTCGCCGCCCTTGAAGATCATGAGGGTCGGGATCGACATCACGCCGTACTTCGATGCCGTCTTCGGGCTCTCGTCGACGTTGAGCTTGACGATCTTGACCTTGTCGCCCATCGCGCCGGCGATCTCGTCGAGCGCGGGTGCGATCATGCGGCAGGGGCCGCACCATTCGGCCCAGAAATCGACGACCACGGGGCCGTTCGCCTTGAGCACTTCGGCTTCGAAATCGGCGTCAGAAACCTTGCCAACGGCCATTGGAGTACCTCGTTCGGTTGAAAGAATCGGCGCGACTTGGAATCGCGCCCGGGATCATGTCGTCAACCTATGAACGGGTCCTTGCCGGGTCAAGGATGCTCACGCCGACATGAAGGGATGCCAGCGCCGCGTCCAGCGCGGGGGCTGAAATCTCCATATATTCAAGGGCCTCGGTCCAGAGCAGGACGGCCCGGATCGGCTTTTGGGGATAAAGGCGGGCGAGCACCGCCCGGTACAGCGCAAGCTGCCGGACATAGGCTGCGGGCGCTTCCGCCGCGCTCTTGGGGGCCACCTGGTTGGTCTTGAAATCGACGATCAGGACCTCGCTCGGCGTCACCACCAGCCGGTCGATCTGCCCGGAGACCAGCGCCGGCGGCCGGCCCGGCCGCTCCAGGCGGCCGACGATGGCTACTTCCGCCCGGCTGCCGGCGGCAAAGACCGGCGCAAAGCGCGGCGTGGCGATCAAGGCGAGCACCTTGTCGGCCAGCGCGGCGCGGTCGGCCTCGGCCCAGTCCGCGGCATTGCGCGCCATGAAGCCGAGCGCGGCCTCGCGCCGGCGCTCGGCGGCAATGTCGGGCAACGATTGCAGGAGACGGTGCACCAGCGTGCCGCGCTGCAGCGCCAGGGCGCGGGACTGGACTGATTCGCCGGTCCGCACCGTTCGGCCTTCGTCAGCGCCTTGCCCGGAGGGGCGCACTGGATCCTCGTCGATCAGCTCGCGCGGCGCGGGCGTTCGCAGCCAGGCAGGTAGCTCGACGGTCTGGTCAGCCGAGGCCGCGGGCGTCCCCAGCACCGCAACATCATCCGGCCGCGCGAATCGCGTAACCGGACCATGCGGCATCTCGACCGTCTGCTTCTCAAGGCCCGAACCCGTGAGCCCGGTGTCGATCAGGTCGTACCAACTCAGCTTGCGGACCGTCTTCATGTTGCCGGGCATGCAGCCGCCGACGATCAGCCGGTCGGCCGCGCGCGTCATGGCGACATAGAGCAGGCGGCGATACTCGTCCTCGGTCTCTTCGAGCATCGCTTTGCGCGCGTCGACGAGCGGCTTTGGATCGTCCGCCTTGCGACCAGCCCAGACCACCACCTCGCCGCCATTGCCGCGCGGCACATGGATCAGCCGCAGCCGCTGCGTGTCCGCGGGCGAGGACGTGGTATCGACCATGAAGACGACCGAGGCCTCCAGGCCCTTGGCGCCATGCACGGTCATCACCCGCACCTCGTCGCGCGAGATCTCCATGTCGCGCTTCACCTCGGTGTCGGCCGAGCGCAGCCAGGCCATGAAGCCCTGCAGCGAGGCCGGCGCCTTGCGCTCATAGTTCAGCGCGAGCTCCAGAAACTCGTCGAGCGCGTCGTTGGCTTCAAAGCCGAGCCGGCGCAGGATCCGCGCGCGTCCGCCGTCACCCCCGAGCAGCCATGCATAGAAGGCGAACGGCGTCTCGTCGCGCGCGCGCGCTTCGCAGGCTTCCAGGCGCTGCAGCGCCGCCTTGAACCTGTCATTCGTTGCCGCGTGTTCGCCGAGCGCGCGGCGCAGCGATCCCTTGCGCTCCCAGGCAAGCGTGAAGAGGTCGTCCTCGTCGAGGCCGAACAGCGGGCTTTTCAAGGCCACCGCGAGCGCGAGATCGTCCTGCGGCAGCAGCAACGCATCGGCGAGGTTGATCAAATCGATGATCGCGATGTGCTCGGTGAGTTTGAGCCGGTCGGCGCCGGCGACCGGAATGTTGGCGTGTTTCAGCGCCTGGATCACCGCGTCGAAGGCATTGCCGCGCCGGCGCACCAGGATCAGCATGTCGCCATAGCGCAGCGGCCGCCGCGCACCTTCGTGCCCCGTCAGCGTGCCGCTCTCCACCAGCCGCCTGATCTCGGCCTGGATGCGGCGGGCGAGCTTCACCTCGGGACTGGTGACGGAGACGCCGTCGAACGGCGCGCGCCAGCCCTCGATGTCCTGCCTGTCGTCGGCCTCCGCGAGGTCCCACAGCTCGATCACGCTCGGGCCGGCATCGGCGAGCGCATTGTGCAGGGGGTGGCCGATCTCGATCGCGTGGATGCTCTTGTAGATCTCCGGCTCGCGGAAGACGTGATCGACCGAGTGCAGGATCGTCGCGCCCGAGCGGAACGAATAGGTGAAAGCGACCGGATCGAACTTCAGCCCGGCGGCGGTGAACTTGCGGTGCAGCTCGCGCCGGCGCGCGTCGAATTCGTGCGGTGCGGCGCCCTGGAACGAGAAGATCGACTGCTTCTCGTCGCCGACGGCGAAGATCGTGCGATTGAGCCCCTCGCGCGCGCCTTCGCCGGCAGTGAATTCCGAGATGATGTGCGCGACGATGTCCCATTGCCGCGGGCTCGTGTCCTGGGCTTCGTCGATCAACACGTGATCGACGCCGCGGTCGAGCTTGTAGTGCACCCAGCCGGAGGTGACGCGGTTCAGCATCGCCAGCGTCTTGTCGATCAGGTCGTCGTAATCGAGCAGCCCGCGCTCTTGCTTCTCGCGGCGGTAGTTCGCGGCAGCAGCCGTCGCAATGTGCAGGAGCGCCTCGGTGCGGTCGCGCACGGTCACGGCGCGGCGCTTCTCGATCAATCCGCCCAGGCGTTGCCCCTCGGCCTCGAACAGTCGCGCGACGGACGGATTGTGGTCGGCGAATTTCTTGGTCAGCACCGCCTTGCGCGGCATTTTTTCATCGGTGAGGAAGACGCCGAGATAGGCGTCGACCTGCGCGCTGCCGGAAAACACCTTTGCCTCGCGAAGGCGGCCTGCCTGATCGTTGTCGGATTTGCTGCCGTCCTCCAGCGCAAAGGCGATGTCGTCCCAGCGCGAGCGCGGCAGGAACGGGCCGTCGAGGATCTCGTTCTCGATGTCCTCGATGCGGTCGCCGGCATCGACGCCCAACGCGGCCGCCATCTGCGCCGCCGCGGCCCCGGCGTTGCCGGCCTCGTCCGTCCAGGCCATGAAGTGATCGCGGCTGAGGCAAGCCTCGCGCACGACCTCCTTGAAGGTGACGTCGGCGGCGTTCGCCATCGCGGTCAAAAGCGCGCGGCCGGTCACAGTCTCCGGATCGCGTGCCGCCTCCAGCAGCACTTTCAGGTTGGCGCGCTCCATCATGTCGGTCTGGTCGCGCTCGTCGATGACGGCGAAGCGCGCCGGCACGTTGGCCTCGAACGGGAACTGCTGGAGCAGGCGGGTGCACAGCGCGTGGATGGTCTGCACCTTCAGCCCGCCCGGCGTTTCCAGGGCGCAGGCGAACAGCTTTCGCGCCTCGCGCCGCAGCTTCGCGTTGGGGTACGGAATGCCGGCGGCGCGGATCGCCGCATCGAGCGCGTCATCGTCCAGCGTCACCCAATGCCCGAGCGTGGTGAACACGCGCTCGGCCATGTTGGCGGCCGCGGCCTTGGTGAAGGTGATGCAGAGGATCTTTTCCGGCGGCACGCCCGACAGCAACAGGCGGATCACACGCTGCACCAGCACATGGGTCTTGCCCGAGCCGGCATTGGCCGACACGAAGGCCGAGGCAGTCGGGTCCGACGCGCGCGCCTGCGTGGCGCGCACCGCATCGGGAATGGGACGCGGGGCCTTCACCATTCTTCGATCCCCAATCCGCCGGCCGCCGACCATTCCTTGATCCGAGCGAGATCGTCATAGGCGCCGTAGCGGTTGGTCCACATCGGCAGGTTCAGCGAGGTGTAGGGCTGGTTCTCGTCCTCGAAGGCACGAATGAGCGCCTCCAGCTTGGCCCTGGCCTCCGTGGCCGCGGTGTCCGGCGGCTGCGGCGTGTCGTTTTGCTTGATCTTTAGCTCGAGGATGCGCTCCTCGCCCGGCGGATTGTTGCCGCTGAGGCGGACATAGACGAGCTGGCTCACAGACGCGCCGGCGTCGATGTCGGGGAAGCCGCCCTCGCGCAGGATTGCTGCTTCCAGCGTGAGCTGCGGCGACAGGCCCATGCGCACCTGCTTGCCGGTTGGCGGCTGGCCGGTCTTATAGTCGAGGATCGCGTAGCCGCCGCCCTGGCGCCGCTCGATGCGATCGGCGCGGGCGGACAGGCGGAAGCTGCGTTCGTTGTCGAGCGGGATCGAGATCTCGCCATGGGTCTCCGCGGTGATCGCCTCGATCGCGTCGCGGCGCGCGGTCTCCCATTCGCCGAACCAGCGCGCGATGCGCTGGAAGCGCGGCCACCACAGCGCCCGTGCCTCGGGGCGCTCCATCAGCGGCGCAAAATACTTCTCGCCGATCTCGCGCAGCACGCGCGCGGGATCGTCAGGCAGACGCGCCGCATAGGTCTCGGTGAACTCGCCCAGCGCATCATGGATCGCCGAGCCGCGGTCGGCGGCCGAGAGCGGCATGTCGACGGGATCGAGCGCGTCGAGCCGCAGAATGTGCCTGGCATAGATCGTGTAGGGATCGCGCAGCCAGTCCTCGATCGCGGTGACCGACAGTTTGAGCGGCCGCGCGGCGCGCGGCGGTCGCGGCTCGGGCTGCTTGATCGGCCTGACCGTCTCGGGCTGGTCCAGCGCGCCCGCGAACTTCACGAATTTCTCGCCGGCTTGCGTCGCGGCTTTCCAATGCGCATCGCCCGCGACCGCTTCCAGCCGGTGCAGGAAGCGCGAGGCCACCGCCGGCGCGCCGCCAGCCTTGGCGGAATGGGTGAGGATGACCTCGTCGGCGCCGAGCAGCTGCGCGAAGTCATGGGCGGAGAGGCCGATGCGCCGCTCCGGCAGATCGAGGCCGAGCTCATGCCGCATCGGCCGGCTCAGCCAGGGATCGATGCGCGGCGCCGGCGGCCAGACGCCCTCGATCAGCCCGCCGACGATGACGCGGTCGGCCTGCATCAGGCGTGATTCCAACGGGCCGTAGATCTGGAGCCGGGCGCCCGGCTTGTCCGGCCGGCGCACGGCGCGATCGCCGAACGCGGTCTGGAACACGTCCGGATAGTCCGCCAACGGCACCATCAACCCGCTGGTCGTCCCGCCGCGCAGGAGATCGTCGAAGGAAGCTGCGAGCGCGAGGCCCTCACGTTCTTCGAAGGCCAGCGGGATGCCTTGCTCATCGCGCGACAGCTCGATCAGGATCTCGCGATGCCGGTGCGCGAGCTCGGCGAAGTCGTACGGCTTCGATGACGCCAGGCTTTCGATCGGCGCCAACGCCGTTTGCAACGTGGTGATCAGCGCCTGGATGCGATCGAGATCCTCCGCCTTGAGCCGTGCGCGCGGCTCCGCGCGATGCAGCGCGGAAACTTCGTTGTGCCATAGCTTTGCAAGCTCCTGGCGAAAACGGTTGAATTCGCGCAGCAGGCCGGCCGTGCCCGCTGGCGGGCGCGTGCCGCGCAACACTGCAAGCTCGAGGCCCTCGATGGCCGCTTTCCATGCACCCGGCGCGCGGCCGAGCCGGCACAGCGGATGCTTCAGCAGCGCCAGCAGCGTCGGCGGCTCCAATCCTTTTGTCGCCGCCTCGGCAGAGAGGCGCGCAAAGATGCCGGCGGGGGTTTCCATCAGCACGTCGCCGCCGGAATCATCGAAGGCGAGGTCCCATCGCGTGAGCGCGGCCATCACCCGCCGCGCCAGTGCGCGGTCCGGAGTCACCAGCGCCGCCGACTTGTCGAGATGCCGCGCCTCGCGCATCGCGATCGCGATCGCGAGCGCTTCCATTTCGGGATTGGGCGCTTCGACGACCGCGAGGTTCGTCATACCGCCGGCAATTTTGGCGGCGACATCGGGCTGCTTCAGCCGGTCGTGCCAGATCTCCGTCTTCGCGGACGGCCGCATCGATTCGGATGCGAGGAGATCGCGGCCGCCTTCCGCCGGCGGCTGGAGGATATCGACATCGCTGCGCTTGATGCCAAAACGCTGCAGCAGCGCGTGCATGGCGTATTGCGGATGGTTCGAGGCCGGATGCTCCGCGAACTTGCCCAGCGCATCGCGCACGCCGCCGATGATCCGCCAGGCGTCCTCGTCGAGATCGGTGTCGAGCCCCGGCAGCACCACGGCGCCATGCGGCAGCGAAGCCACCGCATGCAGGAATTTTGCGGTGGCCGGCATCGAGCCGGTTGAGCCGGCCGCGATCACGGGTCCGCTCGGATGCGCGGTCAGCCGTTTCGCTTCCGCCGCGATCAGAAGATCGCGCCGCGCCGCGGGCTCGATCCTGTTGATCTCGGCGAGATGGCCGGGCCATGCGATGCGCGCGATGCGCAGGAACTCGAGCGAGTGCTGCCAGTATTGATCGAGCTGGTCCGGCACCAGGCCATCGAGCGCGCTCCAGTCGACGCCGCGCGTCACCATGTCGTCGATCAGGCGTGCCAGATCGCCCGCAAGCGCAAGCGTCGAGGCGGGACCACCGACCACCAGCGGCGCCAGCACCGGGCCCTTGGCCCAGGCCGCGACGAGGCGCGCCAGCGTCAGCCGTCGTTCGAGCTCGCCGAGCCGTGGCGAAATGTCGAGCGGTGCGGCGGCCGAAAACTGCTCGGCCTCGTCGGCGAAGGCGAGCTCGTCCTCGTCGATGTCGCCGAGCGCGACGATGCGCGGCAGCACCGCCGCATCCGCCGTCATCTCGTCGAGGAAGATCTCGCGGACGACGCGCATGGCGCGCCGGGTCGGCAGGTACAGCGTCGCGTCGGCAAGCCGCGCCGGCTCCTTGCGCGCCTCGAATCCCTCGACCAGCCGGCCGTCGAGCAGGGCCGCGACGACCGTGCGCAGAAAGGGAACTGAGATGGGAACGCTGAATACGCGCATGGGCCGCCTGATTCGGAATCAGGCGCCAATATAGGGAGGCAGACTCAAATGGTCATGCGCGAGGGCGAGGTGTTCCCCGCTGTTCGCGGCGTGGTGGCTCTCGTGCCCCGGGGACATCGTAGGGTAGGCAAAGGCGCGCTCGCGCCGTGCCCACCATATCCTTCATCCGAACATCAGCCTGAAGGATGGGCACGCTTCGCTTTGCCCACCCTACGGCGCCTGAGAGCGGGCCTACGCCACGCTCTCCAGAAACGCCTCTTCCGCGGCATGCACCGCGTCGGGCGTGCCGACATGCATCCAGACGCCGTCGAGCCGCAGGCCGAACAGGCGTTCCTGCTCGTTGGCGCGGTCGAACATCCTGGTCAGCGAGAACTCGCCTTTCGGGGCGTCAGCGAAGATCGACGGCGACATGATCGCCGCGCCCGCATAGACGAACGGAACGACCTCTTTTTCCTTGCGCTTGCGCAGTGCGCCGTCCGGCAGCATCCCGTAGTCGCCGCGGCCGCTGTAGCCAATGCTGGTCGCGGTCGGCGCCATCAGGAGGAGGATGTCCATCCGCGCGGGGTCGAAGTTCTCCGCAAGGCGCGCCAGGTTCGAGCGCACGCCGTCGATCCACAGCGTGTCGGAATTGACGTGGAAGAACGGTGCATCGCCGAGCAGAGGCAGCGCCTTGACGACGCCGCCGCCGGTGCCGAGCACCTGGTCGCGCTCATCGGAAATGGTCACGCGCGGATGCTGGCGGTGCGCGACGTGGTTGATGATCTGGTCCGGCAGATAGTGCACGTTGACCACCGCCTCGGTCACGCCGGCCTGGCCGAGCTTGTCGAGCACGTGATCGAGCAGCGGTTGTCCGGCCACCGACACCAGGGGCTTCGGCATCTTGTCCGTCAAGGGGCGCATGCGCAGGCCGAACCCCGCGGCAAGCACCATGGCTTTGGTCGGTTTGACGGACATCCTGGCTTCTCAGACCTCCAGATTTCGCGTTCGCAGCAATCCTAGCACGGGCCTTGGCCAGCCGCACCGCATCTCAACCGCCTTAATCGCCCGCCGTGACGGTTGTACGACGGGTGTTGCCATCACGCCCCGACAGATGTGGAACGCGCCTTTTTCTTCCCTTGGCCCAGCTTGAGGAAATTGACGCCGATCTGATCGCCATTGACCCAGGCGAGTTCGCAGCGCCGGTAGGCCAGTCCGGTGGACGACAGCAGCAGGAAGAATTCCTTGAGATGCAGGCCTTCGACGGAGCCGTCGATGGTCAGCTTGGCGCCAGCCTCGGAGACGTCCTCCATGGTGCAGTCGCGCCGCCAGGTGCCGTCGATCCCCATCATGTGGGCCGGGATCCCGCGTTCGAAAACAACCCGGCTGTTCCCGCGCTGATCCGTCTTCGTCGCCATCTGCCCTTGCTCCAGCCCCGTAGTTATCCGGCTGCCTTGCTGCCAGACTACCGGCGTCTTGGCTAACACCCGGTAAATCGGGCTTCTGGTCAGGATTGCGGCGGCGGGACGTTGGCGAGATACCATTCGCGCAAATGAGCCAGCGCGGGATGCGCCAGCGAGCGCTGGAGGTAGGTCCAGATCCGCGGCTGGTGGCGCAGATAATGCGGCTTGCCGTCGCGGCGGTTAAGCCGGGCAAAGGTGCCGAGCAGCCGCGTGTTCCGCTGCGCCGACATGATGGCGTAGAGCTCGGCGAAGCCGGCCGGATCGAACTCCGCGTCCTGTGCGCGACGCTCCTTGATGTAGCGCGACAGCAGCGTCAGCTCGAGGCTCTCGGGCACGTCGATCCGGGCGTCCTGAAGCAGCGACACCACGTCGTAGGACTGCGGTCCAAGCACGGTGTCCTGGAAATCGATCACGCCGACGCGCTCGATGCCGGCGCGGTCGGCAAGCCAGATCATGTTGGGCGAATGGAAGTCGCGCAGCACCCAGGTCTTCGGCGCGGCCATTGGCTTTCGCAACAGCTCGCGCCACATCGCGACAAATTCGGCGTGCGCCTCCTCACTCAGCGGAGCGTTGCGGTCGGGCAGATACCATTCCGGCATCAGTCCGATTTCGATCAGCAATGCGTCGGTATCGAAGACCGGAATGGCGTAGGTCGTATCTGCCGCCAGCGGCAGTGTCTCCGGCAGCACCTTCGCGTGCAGCGCGGCCAGCATGTCGATCCCGGCCTCATAGCGCTCGGGAAGCGGCCGCGGCGGATCGCCTTCGATCACACCTTCGCTGCCAAAATCCTCGGTGATCAGGAATCCGTGGTCGAGATCGCTGTGATGGATCACGGGCGCGGAGATGCCTTCCGCGCGCAGGCCCTCGTCGATGGCGACGAAGGGTTTGACGTTCTCGGCAAGATGCACCGCGGCGCTGTAGGACTTTCCGTTGTAGATCGCGGCCCCATCGGGGCGCTGCGGAAAGTTCATGAGGATGACGACGCCGTCATCACGCATCAGTCGTGCGTACGAGCGGGTCGACGCGTCGCCGTTCATGCGCCGTCGCGTCGCCTCGATATAGCCGGACGCATCGAGGAATTCGCGCAGCGCCTTCAGTCGCGCGACTTGCGCAGCGCCCTTGCCGTAACCGGTGATGTCGGCGGCGCGCGCGGTCGAGTCCAGCGCCGGCCGGTGCGTCAGTGCGATCTCGATGCGGTCCGCAGGCATCGCCGATGGGGCGCGCTCCGGCCATTCGATCAGCACGAGCGTGCCCTCCGGCAGTGGCGACAGCCCGATCTCCTCGAGCTCGTTCTCGTCCTCCACGCGGTAGAGATCGGCATGCAGCACCGGGAACGGCGGCAGCTCGTAGCCCTGCACCAGCGTGAAGGTCGGGCTCGGCACTTCCAGCGCCTCGTCGTCGGCGAGATAGCGGATCATGGCGCGTGCGGCCGCCGTCTTGCCGGCGCCGAGATCGCCGGAGAGCGCGATGACGTCACCCGGGCCGACCAGCAGTGCGAGATCGGCCATCAACTGTGCGGTGGCCGTCTCGTTGACGAGCGTGACGGAGAATGTGGTCGGTGCAGTCATTCGGCGGCGTCGCGATGCGCCGCCTGGTCGGTCGGGAAGTCGCAGATCACGACCGTGCCTCTGCCGACGATCGAATCCACCCGCACCTTGCCGCCATGCAGCTCGACGAAGGAGCGCACCAGCGAAAGCCCGAGTCCGGCCCCGCGGTGACGCGAGCCCTGCGAGCGGCTTTCGAACCAGTTGAACACCTTGTCCTTCATGTCGGCGGGTATTCCAGGCCCGGAATCTGTCACAGTGAAGACCACACTGCGGTCGGTGCGGCGCGCGCTGATGCCGACGGTGGAATCCTGTGGAGAAAACCCGACCGCGTTGGCGAGGAGGTTATAGAGCACCTGCACCACGCGCTTCTCGTCGCCGACGAAGCTGCCGACATCGGGCGCGATCTCGACCTTGAGGCGGATGCGGTCGGTGGCGAGCCGGTCCTGGATGCCCTCGGCGGCAAGCTCGATGGTCTTGCTGACGTCGACCGGGCCGAGCTCCAGCTTCATGGCGCCGGCGTCGATGGTGGCGAGATCGAGGATGTTGTTGGTCAGCGCCAGCAGCGCATTGGTCGATTTGGTGACGTAGTCGAGATATTCGGCCTGTTTCGGCGTCAGCGGTCCGGTCGAGGGATCGCTGAGGAAATGCGCGAAGCCGATGATGGTGGTGAGCGGCGAGCGCAGCTCGTAGGAGACGTGGTGGACGAAATCCACCTTCATCTGGTCGGCCGCCTCCAGCGCTTCGTTGCGCTCGCGCAGGGCACGCTCGACGTTTTCGGTGTCGGTGATGTCCTGGAACGTCAGCATGGTGGCGCCGTCGGGCAGCGGCCGGATCATGCCGTCGAGGACACTGCCGTCCTTGCGTTCCAGCTTCAGCGGCACGTCGCCGCGGCTCTCGATCGAGGTGATGGCCTCGCGGATCTGCCGCCAGACCATGGGATCGTCGAACAGCTGATGGCACCAGCCTTCCACGGTCTGGATGTGCGGCTCCTCGCGCAGCGCGTCGCTCGACAGCTTCCACATCCGGGCGAAGGCCGGGTTGAACAGCTGTGCCTTGCCGTTGCTGCCGAACACCGCAACGCCCTCAGCCAGGCTGTCCAGCGTCTCGCGCTGGACGCGGATCAGGCCGTCGAAGCGGCGGGCGAGATCGAGGCTCTCGGTGACGTCGTCGAACAGATAGGTGACGCCACCTTCCGGGTTCGGCGTGGTGACGACCGAGAGCGCGCGCCCGTCGGGCAGGAACCAGGTGTCCTTGGCGGTCTCGACCGCGCGATAGGCCTCGTGCAACTTGGCCTTCCAGGCGCGGAAGTCCGGTTGCTCCTGCAGCTTGCGTGTGGCGCGGAGCTGGTCGAGCACGCTGGAATCGTCGGGATTGGAATCGAGGAACGTGCGGTCGAGGTCCCACAGCCGCCGATAGGAATCGTTGTAGAAGGCGAGCCGCCGCTGGCCATCGAACACCGCAACCCCTGAGGAGAGCTGATCGAGCGTGCGGCGATGCGCTTCCGCCATCCGGACCAGCGCCGAGCTCAGCGCATCCGCTTCGCTGGCATCGATCGCCACGCCGACACTGCCGCCGCCGACCTTGACGGCGCGCACGTCATAGATGCGGCGCTCGCCGCCGATCACGATCGGCAGCCGCGAGGTGAAGTTGGCGGCGTCCTTCAGGCCGCGCTCCATCGCGGTGCGGTCGGCGCTGTCGAGCAGTTCGAGCTTGCGCTGCTGGGCGTCGGTGATGCCTGTCGCCTCGGTCGCGCGCACATAGGCCGGATTGGCATAGGCCAGCGCGCCGTTCTCGGCCTTGGCCCAGATCGGCCACGGGGCTGCGGCGGCAAAGCCGCGCAGCATCTCGGTCTCGTCGAGCAGCGCCTTGTGGCGCAGGCTGGTCTCGGCCAGTTCGCGACGCAGGCCCGAGAGTTCGCGAATCCTGACAATGGCCTGGCCGCCGATGGCGCGGCCGATGGCCTCCAGCGTGTGGCCGGTGGCGGTGGTCAGCGTGAGCTGGAACCCGTCGCCATGGTCGCGCAGTGCGTCGACCGCATGGTCCATCCTCAGCGCCGGTTCCGGCGGAAGCCATGTTCCGAAAGCGAGCACGCGCTGTGGTGAGGAGTCGCGCGGCAGCACCATGGAGATGTCGCCGGAGATCTGCGCGCGGTTGTCGCCGGCCGGCCAGGAGATCAGGATCTGCGGTTCGGCGAACAGCAACGCACCGAAGCGGTCGGCCTGGAGCTGCAGTTCCCCGATCCGCGCGCGCAGCCGCGCCTCGCTCTTCGCCGTGCGCACGCGCGTGCGCATCAAGAGGATCGCCGCCATGACCGAGAAGCCGAGCAGCGCCAGCGCGGTGGTCAGCACCGCGATTTCCTGCCGGTTGAAGTCCAGCAATGTGGAGAGGGTGTCGACGAGGTCGGCGGCCTGAGCCGGCGCAGCCGGCAGCAACGCCGCCAGCGCACTTCCCATCAGGCCGTTGCGCGCCAGCGATGTGCACGACAGCAGCGTCCGACGCATCGACACGATCACGCCTGACATAATTGCCCCAAGACCGCACGAATTTACGCGCGACGACTTTCCCCCGCCGCACGCGAATCAAACGACAATATCCCCATCGTGACTCGACCGGTAAGAGTCCAGATCGTGAACGTAAAGGCGGCCCCACAAAAATGCCGGCCGGCTTGTTCCAGCCCAGGTAAGTCTGGGGCGTTAGCTTGTTGTGCGGATTGCTTGCCACGATGAAGGCGCTCTCCCTCTCCCGCAAGCGGGAGAGGTAAGGGAACTAGCGGCCGGTCGAGCCGAAGCCGCCGGCGCCGCGATCCGTGGACGACAGCGTGGCCACGGGAACCAGCGCGGCCTGCACCACGGGCGCGATCACCATCTGCGCGATACGCTCGCCGCGCTTGATCACGAAGGGCGCTTCGCCATGGTTGATCAGGATCACCTTGATCTCGCCGCGATAGTCCGCGTCGATGGTTCCCGGCGAGTTCAGCACGGTGACGCCATGCTTGGCGGCGAGTCCGGAGCGCGGCCGTACCTGGGCCTCGTATCCTGCGGGCAGTGCAATCGCGAGACCCGTCGGCACCAGCGTATGCTTGCCGGGCGCGAGCGTCAGAGGCTGAGCTTCCGGAACCGCGGCCATCAGATCGAGGCCGGCGGCTTCAGTGGTCTGATAGGCGGGCAGCGGCAGGCCGTCGGCATGGCCCAAGTGTTGGAGTTCGACGGTGACCTTCGTGCTCAAGATGCTGGCTCCAGGGATTTGTCGGCCACGCTTTTTACGACATGCGCGATCAGTTCGGTGGCGACCTGTTCCTTGGTCATCACTGGCCAGGAATCAACTGCGATCTCGCCGTCGTTCTCTCCGTTCTTGCGGCTGATGAGATGGACGGTGTTGCGATCGCCGCCCATCACGCCGGTTGCCGGCGAGACGTCGTTGGCGACGATCCAGTCGCAGCCCTTGCGGGCAAGCTTGGACTTGGCGTTGTCGATGAGATGCTCGGTCTCGGCGGCGAAGCCGATCACCAGCGGCGGGCGCTTGTCCGTCAGCTTCGAGATCGTGGCGAGGATGTCGGGATTCTCGACGAGCTGCAGCGGCGGCATGCCGGCGGACGTCTTCTTCAGCTTCTGCTCGCCTTCGTTTGCGACGCGCCAGTCGGCGACCGCGGCGGCGAAGATCGCGATGTCGACGGGAAGCGAGGACTGGACGTGCTCCAGCATCTGCCGCGCTGATTCGACATGCTTGACGGTGACGCCGTCGGGATCGTCGAGATCGACCGGGCCGCTCACGAGGATCACTTCGGCGCCGGCGGCCTGCGCTGCCACGGCAATGGCAAAGCCCTGCTTGCCGGAGGAGCGGTTGGCAATGTAGCGGACCGGATCGATCGGCTCGTGCGTCGGGCCTGCGGTGATCAGCACGCGCTTGCCGGCAAGCGGGCGCGGCACCGGGGGGCGCAGCAGGCGCTCGGCGGCCGCCGCGATCTCGACCGCCTCCGACATCCGGCCGACGCCGGCTTCGCCGGCTTCCGCCATCTCGCCGGCATTGGGGCCGATCAGCGCCACGCCGTCGCGCTGGAGCTGCGCGACGTTGCGCCGCGTCGAGGCGTTGTTCCACATCAGCGGATTCATCGCCGGCGCGAGCAGGATCTTGCGGTTGGTGGCGAGCAGGATGGCGCTGGCAAGATCGTCGGCATGGCCGTGAGCCATCTTGGCCATCAGGTCGGCGGTTGCCGGCGCCACCACGATCAGATCGCAGTCGCGCGCCAGGCGGATATGGCCGGCATCGAATTCGCTCTGGGGGTCGAACAGGTCGGTGTAGACGCGCTCATGCGAGAGCGCGCTCACCGCCAGTGGCGTGACGAATTGCTGCGCCGCCTTGGTCAGCACGCAGCGGACCTCGATGCGGCGCTCCTTGAGCCGGCGGATCAGGTCGAGGGATTTGTAGGCCGCGATCCCGCCGCCGATGATCAGGGTAACGCTGGCCTCGGGGAGGGCGCCGGTGCGTTGGGATGCGGAGGCGGGAGCGACATCGGGCGGTGCCGCCAACGGCGTCAGTGGCTCCTCGCGGCCCTCGATCAGCTCGCGCAGGATGACCCGGACCTCTTCCTCGACCGATCGGCGGTTCTTGGCCGAGCGCAGGCGCAGATAGGTTTTGACGTTCTCGTCGAGCTTGCGGATGGTCAGGCTTGCCATGACGCCCTCCAGCACCGGAATGATAGCGATGCTATCATCCGCGTGATTGCAGTGCAATCACAGATTCCGGACGGCGATCAGGATGCCGATGAAGGTCGCGGCGATGATCCAGAGCGCCACGGTGCGCCAGCGGTTCTTGCGGCCCTCGCTGCGGCCCATTGCCGCGATGCTCTCCGGCGACAGCCGAAGGCCCTCCCGCGTCATGGTCTCGAGCTGCTCCAGCACCTTGACCGAGCGTGCCGCGATGTCGGGCAGGTTCATCAGCACGCGGGCGATGTCGCCGGTCCCCGCCAGCGCGCCCTGCACCCGGCCGAGCGGGCCGAGATTGCGCTCGATCCATTCGCGCACCACGGGGTCGGCGATCTTCCAGATGTCGAGCTTGGGATCGAAGTTACGCGCCACGCCCTCGACCACGACCATGGTCTTCTGCAGCAGGATCAGCTCGGGGCGCGTCGTCATGTCGAACAGGCCGGTGACCTCGAGCAGCAGCGTGAGCAGCCGCGCCATCGAGATTTCCTCGGCCGTGCGGTTGTGGATCGGCTCGCCGATGGCGCGGATCGCCTGCGCGAAATTCTCCACCGAGTGATGCGCGGGCACATAGCCCGCCTCGAAATGCACCTCCGCCACGCGGCGATAGTCGCGGGTGATGAAACCGAGCAGGATCTCGGCGAGGAAACGCCGCTCCTTCATCCCCAACCGGCCCATGATGCCGAAATCGACCGCGACGAGGCGTCCCGTATCGTCCAGGAACAAATTGCCCGGATGCATGTCGGCATGGAAGAAGCCGTCGCGCAGCGCGTGCCGCAAGAAGCTCTGGATGACCTTGCGGCCAAGATCGGGCAGGTCGACCTGCGCCTCCCGCAAGCGGACGTGATCGTTCAGCGCGATGCCGTCGATCCACTCCATTGTCAGTACGTTGTGCGTGGTGCGGTCCCAATCGACGGTCGGTACGCGGAAGTCGGGATCGTCCTGTGTGTTCTCCGCCATCTCGGACAGCGCGGCCGCTTCCAGCCGCAGATCCATCTCCATCGCGACCGAGCGCGACATGGTATTGATGACCTCGACGAGGCGCAGGCGCCGCGCCTCGGCCGAGTAGGTCTCGGCCTTGTGCGCGACGAAGAAGAAATCGGAGAGGTCGCGGCGGAAGCGCGAGGCCACGTTCGGCCGCAGCACCTTGATTGCGACCGGCTTGCGGATGCCGTCGCGCAGCACCTCACCGCGGTGCACCTGCGCGATCGAGGCGGCCGCGACCGGGGGGCCGAAGCTCACGAACACGTCCTTGAGCGGACGCTCCAGCGACGTTGAGATCGCGGTTTCAGCTTCTTCCTGCGGAAACGGCGGCAGGCGGTCCTGCAGGCTTTCGAGGTCGCGCGCCATGATGACGCCGACGACATCGGGGCGCGTTGCCAGGAATTGCCCGAGCTTGAGATAGGCCGGGCCCATCCGGGTCAGCGCGCGCGACAGTCGCGGTCCGTGCTTGGGGCCACGGCGCTCGACGATCCGCGCAAGCTTCAGCGCAAGCTGGCCGGGCGGCGGCACCAGGCTGGGGTCGACGGAGCCGAACACGCCCTCGCGCGCGAACACGAATGCAGCGCGCATCAGGCGCGCAATGTGGGGAATCGCAGAGATCACAAACGCCAGCCCGAATGCAGTGCGACGATGCCGCCGGACAGCGTCTGCCAGCTGACGCGGGCGAAGCCGGCATCGCGGATCATGTCGGCGAAGACGTTGGGCTTCGGAAACTTGCGGATCGATTCGACGAGATATTGATAGGACTCGGCGTCGCCCGTCACCATCCGTCCGAGCGGCGGAATGACCTTGAACGAGAACAGGTCATAGATGCGGTCGAGCCCGGGCATCTCGACGGTCGAGAATTCCAGGCACAGGAAGCGGCTGCCGGGCCTCAGCACGCGATAGGCCTCGCGCAGCGCGAGATCGATCCGCGGCACGTTGCGAATGCCGAACGCGATCGTATATGCATCAAAACTGCGATCGCCAAAGGCCAGCGCTTCGGCATTGCCTTCGACGAAGTCGACCTGGGTCTCCAGGTGCCGCTTGGCGGCGCGCTCACGCCCTACTGCCAGCATGTCAGCGTTGATGTCACACACGGTGGCGTGGAAGCCGGGCCCGGCCGCCTTGGCGGCGCGGAAGGAAATGTCGCCGGTGCCGCCGGCGACGTCGAGCAGCGCGAACGGCCGGTCGCTCCTGGGCGGATCGAGCGTGTTGATCATGATGTCTTTCCAGACCCGGTGCAGGCCGCCCGACATCAGGTCGTTCATCAGGTCGTAACGCGAGGCGACGCTGTGAAACACATCGTTCACCAGCGTCTGCTTGTCCCCCAAGGGGACGTCCCTGAAGCCAAAATGCGTGGTATCGCCCGGCCGATCCATTACTCTACTCCGCGAGGCGGACCATAGCGCGGCCGCCGCAATGGCGCTATCACACTGCCCTCATAAGGTGAATGCCTGACCATGCCTGAATTGCCCGAAGTCGAGACCGTCCGCCGCGGCCTCCAGCCCGTCATGGAGGGCGCCAAAATCATCAAGGCCGAGGCCCGCCGGGCCGACTTGCGTTTCCCCTTTCAGCCGGACTTCGTGGCTCGGCTCCGGGGCCAGGTCGTCACGGGGCTCGGCCGCCGCGCAAAATATCTCATGGCCGATCTCGCCTCCGGCGACGTGCTCTTGATGCATCTGGGCATGTCGGGCTCATTTCGTGTCATCAAGCCGGACAACGACGTGCAGCCTGGCGAGTTTCACTATCCACGCGGCAAGGACTCGACGCACGACCACGTGCTGTTTCGGATGTCCTCGGGCGCCGACATCGTGTTCAACGATCCGCGCCGCTTCGGTTACATGAAAGTGATTGCGCGCAACGCGCTCGACGAGGAGCCGCTGCTGCGCGGACTCGGCCCCGAGCCGCTCGGCAATGAATTCGACGCGGCGATGCTGGCAAGGTCCTGCGCCGGCAAGACCACCAGCCTGAAGGCCGCGCTGCTCGACCAGCGTGTGGTGGCGGGGCTTGGCAACATCTATGTGTGCGAGGCGCTGCATCGCTCGCATCTGTCGCCGCGGCGGATCGCGGCCACGCTCGCGACCAAGAGGGGCGAGCCGACCGATCACGCCAAGCGGCTGGTGGGTGCGATCCACACCGTGCTGAATGACGCGATCAAGGCCGGCGGCTCGTCGCTGCGCGACCATCGCCAGACCTCGGGCGAGCTCGGCTATTTCCAGCACTCGTTCAAGGTCTACGACCGCGAAGGCGAGACCTGCAAGACGCCGGGCTGCGGCGGCACCGTGAAACGCTTCACCCAGAACGGCCGGTCGACCTTCTGGTGCCCGAAATGTCAGAAATGAGGATCAAGCTCTCGGCCGAGAGGCCGTGAGTCTCCGCGAGGGCGACGAGCCCACCACGCGCGTCATTGCGAGCGCAGCGAAGCAATCCAGAATCTTTCCGCGGCGATAGTCTGGATTGCTTCGCTGCGCTCGCAACAATGACGGGATGGATGGAGCCTCCGAGAAACGAAGCGAAGCAATCCGGCAGGGCTGGTGGCCGGATTGCTCCTTTGCTTGGGCTCGTCGACCGGATGGGGAAGAGCGCGCTTGGCGCCTGAAGCGGTCGCTCCGCTCAGGACGCCAGTGTGGTCTCGTCAGACGCACGCTCGGCGGCGACGTGCAAGATTCCGTCCGCTGCCGAGATGACCTGATCGATGAGAAGATTGGTCGTGGCCGAGAGGTCGAGCCGCGTCGCGATCCAGCGCCAGAGGCCGCGGATCTCCTCGGCTGACTTGCCGCTCGGCGCGAATTCGCTGACGGCAAGGCCGGCGGCGAGCGAATCCTGGTGGTCGTTGCGCATCACGATCAGCGGGCGCGCGAGCACCTCAGTGAGATCGAGCGCCGCCTCCTCGGCAAGCGCGTCGGCCGCATTGTCGATGCGCTGGCCTCGGATCGGCGTCTGGTTCAGCACGAAGCCGTAGGGCCGTTTCCAGGCGCGCGCGACGCTCAGCGTCGAGAGGGTCGCCTCAATGTCGGCGACGCTCGGGCGCGCCGGGATCAGGCAGAGATCTGAATGGCGGATCGCGGCGGTGGTTGCGGCGCTGAGGCCCGCCGCGGTGTCGACGATCGCAAGCTGGAGGCCGCTCTCGGCCAGCATCTTCAGACGCGGCTCGATATTGGCGGCGTGATAGATCGGCTCGACGACAGGGTCCTTATCGCTGCGGCGGCGCTGCCAGCTGGACAGGGTGCCCTGCGGGTCGGTCTCGATCAGGCGGACGGTGAAGCCGGCCTGCCTGGCTGCCAGCGCGAGGCCGATGGCAAGGGTGCTCTTGCCGCTGCCACCCTTTTGGGTGGCCAGTACGATCGTATGCATGGAAGATGAATCCTTTGGAGTGCTGGGTCTTGGGAAACGCCACGCGAACGTGCATCGCTTCTCGATGCTGAGCTCTTCTTGCTCAGGACCTGCCCGGTCCGATCCAAAGGGGATCGCGGATGTCCGAATCAACGGTAAGGATGATGGCAGAACAGGGAATGCCAGCTAATCCGTACCAATACTGGACCCGTAGTTGCGCGTATGATGTCGTCGCCGTCGCGAACAAGAGGGACGAGCAGCATGAGCAGGAATTGGCGGGACCTGACGGCAACCACCTTTGAATGCCAGAAAATGCCGGCGCTTTCGAGCCGCGGCATGGTTGTCAGCAACCATCCGCTGGCCTCCAGCGCCGGCGCCGAGATGCTCGCCGCCGGCGGCAACGCCGTCGACGCCGCGATCGCAACGCTGTTCACGCTGACCGTGGTCGAGCCGATGATGGTCGGGATCATCGGCGGCGGCATGGCCCATATTCGCCTGGCTGACGGCAGCCATCGCTTCATCGACGGCCAGAGCACGGTTCCCTCGGCGGTGCGGGAGGACACGTACACGTCCAAGCCGGGATCGGCGCATGATGTGTTCGATACCGTCGGCAACGAAAATCTCAACGGCCCGAAGGCGGTTGCGGTGCCGGGCTCGCTGAAGGCCTGGTGCGAGACGTTGCGCCGGTTCGGCACCATGTCGCTCGCCGATGTCATGCAGCCCGCGATCAAGCACGCCGCGCGCGGCTATGCGGCGACCCCGTACCTGCACGAATGCATCAGCGAGAGCGCCGCCGAGATGCGCAAGGACGAGCCGATCGCGGCGATCTACCTGCCGAACGGTGAGCCGCTGAAGGTCGGCGAGCGCGTGGTGCAGGCCGAATATGCCGAGACGCTGCGCACCATCGCCGACCAAGGCGAGAAAGCGCTCTACGAGGGGCCGCTCGGCGAGATCCTCGTCGATTACATGGAGAAGACCGGCGGTTTCATCCGCCGCACCGATCTCACAGGCTACAAGACCGTCGAGCGGCAGCCGATCCGCGCCGACTATCGCGGCTGGACCATTTTGGGTCCGCCGCCGCCGGCGGCCTCCGGCGTGCATATCGCTGAGATGCTGAACATCCTGGAAGGCTACGATATCGCAAGCCTCGGCTTCGGGACGCCCGAGACCATTCATTACCTCGCCGAAGTCCTGAAGATCGCCTTCGCCGATCGCGCGGCGGCCAGCGGCGACCCTGACTATGTCGGCGTGCCCGTTGAGCGGCTGACGTCGAAGGCCTATGCCGAAGAGCGCCGCCGCGCCATCGATCCGGGGCGGGCGCAGGCCTGGGGCGCCGGCGTGTCGCAGCTCGAGGGCGCACACACCACGCATATGACGGCAGCGGACTCCTTCGGCAACGTGGTCGCGACCACCCAGACCATCAACAATCTCTTCGGCGCCAAGATACTGATCCCGGGGCTGGGCGCCATCGCCAACAATTACATGAACCTGTTCGATCCGCGTCCCGGCCACGCGCTGTCGCTGGCGCCCGGCAAGCGGGTCACCACCTCGATGTCGCCGATGATGGCGCTGAATGGCGGCAAGCTCCGCTATGCGCTCGGCCTGCCCGGCGGCAAGCGCATCTTCCCGAGCGCAATGCAGGCGCTGGTCAATCTGATCGACCACGGCATGAGCTTGCAGGAGGCGGTCGAAGCGCCGCGGGTCTGGACCGAGGGCAATGCGCTCGAGGTCGAGCAGGCCGTGCCGGAGCGCGTGCGTACCAAGCTCGCGAGCATGGGCCACAAGATCGACGCCGTCGCAACGGTGGCCGGCGGCATGAACGGCATCGCCTTCGAGGATGACGGCACCATGACCGGCGCCGCATGCTGGCGCGCCGACGGCACGCCGGTCGGCATTTCGGGCGGCCTCGCGCGCGGTGGTGTCAGGTTCAGGTTGGACTGATCACGACTTCCGCACGCAGATCACGCGCACGACGGCGGCTTTCGCATCCGTCGATGTGCCATTCGCTGGAACGCCGTTCGCCTTCAGGAAATCGCGCACCGTCGCCGCGGAGACCATCACCGCCTGTGACGCCGGCAACGACGTCGCAGGTCCCGCGACCATCGCCGGCTTCAACAAGGCGACGCCGGCGAACTTGCCCTCGCCGTCGATGGCCGGACCGCCGGAGAACCCGACGGCGGGCGGTGGCGACAGCGCGGAATCGCTGCTCGTGACCGGCGCCAGCGCGGCCTTGAGACTCGAGACGCCGGCGGCACCACCCTGGTTCTGCGGATCCGCGATGCCGATCAATTCGACACTGGTCTTCGCCGCGCCGCTTGCGAGGCTGAGAGGCTTCAGGTCGCGCGCGCCGTAGATGTGCAGCAGCGCGAGATCGTGCTCCTCGTCCTCGGCGAGACGGTCGGCATTGCCGTGGCCGCCGATCGTAATCGCGAGGCAGCTATCGGTGACCAGACGATCGGTGACGATCGCGCCATCATCGCTGACGACGATGCCGGTGCCGTATTCGACGGTCTTGCGCGGCGGCGGTCCAGCCATCTGACCGGACGGAAACGCGTTGAACGCGCTCGACATCGCGATCACGACCGGCTCGACGGTGTTTTCCATGGCCTGGTCGTAGAGGATCGTCATGATGCGGACCTCATCGCCCTTGAGTGTGCCGCGCACGTAAAATTTCTTCAGCCCCTGAAGTCCGGAGAGAACGATGAAGTCGGGCTTCACCACGGTGTAATCGACCTTGCGCCCGGCCGGCTCCTTCTTCTCCATCTCGGCGAGCTTTGCGGTGGTCGGGCTCGCTTCCTTGCGGCGGCTGAGCAGCACCTGCACCGTGCCGGTCGGCGAGGTCCATTTCGAGCCGTTGGCATCGGTCACCTGCTGCGGCACCAGCTTGCCGGGAATGCCGAGCCGCGCACCGCTGGTCGGCTCCATCACGATCTTCCAGCCGACGCTCTCCTGCTTGCGGCGTGCGGTCTCCGCGAGCGCAGCGCGCTCCTGCGGATTGAGCACGCCGGATGGCTTGCCGCCCTTGGCCTTCTGGTACTCCTTGATCGCATTGACCATGCGCTCGCTGACGTCGCCGGTGATGGCGCCGTTATACTCGCCGACCCAGGCGAGGTCGGACTGAAGCGACAGCCGTTCCGCTGGCCCCATGGCGTCCGCCGTCTCGGACGGCGTCTGCAATGCGGGTGGGCGGATCGGCACGGTCTGGACCGTCTTCGGCTTGGTGCCGGGGACCTGCGGCGTCGTCATCTGGGCGTTCGCACCTGCGGCAGCCGCGAACATCAGTGTTGCCGCAAGCATCGATCTCATGACAAATCCAGCCAGCCCATTGAACGTGCTGCCATTGAAGCACATCTCGTTGGTCGCGAACAATCTTTGTGTGGTTCAGGAGTAGAGAAGGTGCTGAGCCCGGACGAACTCGAACGCTATGCCCGCCATATCGTGCTGCGCGATGTCGGCGGACCGGGCCAAGCTGCGCTGAAGCGCGCGTCGGTGCTGGTGATCGGCGCCGGCGGGCTTGGCGCGCCGGCCCTGATGTATCTTGCCGCCGCCGGCGTCGGCACGCTCGGCGTGGTCGACGACGACGTGGTGTCGCTGTCCAATCTGCAGCGCCAGGTCATCCATACGACGCCCGATATCGGCCGCCACAAGGTCGAAAGCGCCGCCGAGCGCATTTCGGCGCTCAATCCGCATGTGCGCTTCGTCGGCCATGCGACTTGGCTTAACGCCGACAACGCGCTCAGCCTGATCGGCGACTATGACCTCGTGCTTGACGGCTCCGACAATTTCTCGACCCGCTATCTGGCCTCGGACGCCTGCTTCTTCGCGCAGAAGCCGTTGATCACCGCGGCGCTCGGCACGTTCGACGGCTCGCTGACCACAATTCGAGCGCATGAGAAGAACGAGCAGGGCGAATTCAATCCGACCTATCGCTGCCTGTTTCCGGAGGCGCCGCCGCCCGGTACGGTGCCGGCCTGCGCCGAGGCCGGTGTGATGGGCGCGCTTGCCGGCGTGCTGGGCTCGATGATGGCGCTGGAGGCCATCCGCGAGATCGTCGGCTTCGGCGACGGCCTGGTCGGCCGCCTCCTGATGATCGATGCGCGCGCGATGCGGTTCGAGACGCTGCGCTATTCGCGCGATCCGGCCAATCCGCTCAATGGCGATGGGCCGGTCATGAGCGACCTGAGCGCCCATCGCACTTGATTGCCGCGGTTACGTTGTGGCGGGCTTCTCGCTGTCCAGATGCGCCATCTGCTCGGCCGCGTAGCGCGTGCCTGATGCAACATCAGGCGGGAAGGCTTTTGCCAACGCCGCAAGATGCGCTGGAGTCAATCTCATCTTAGTCGCTCCGAGCGCTTCGGTGAGACGGTTGCGGGTGCGGGCGCCGACCAGCGGCACGATCTCCTGGCCGCGCTCTTGGCCCTGCGCCGCCACCCAGGCGATCGCAACCTGTGCCGGCGTTGCACCGACATCCGTCGCGATCGTACGCAGGGAGTCCACCAGCGCGAGATTGGCGTCGAGATTCGCGCCCTGGAAGCGCGGCGTCATCAGCCGGTAATCCTTGCCGACCTTGCCGCTGTCCTTCGTCCAATGGCCGCTGATCAGGCCGCGCGACAGCACGCCATAGGCGGTGATGCCGATGCCGAGCTCGCGGCAGGTCTTCAGAATATCGCGCTCGATGCCGCGCGCTACAAGCGAATATTCGATCTGGAGATCGACGATCGGATGCACGGCATGCGCGCGGCGGATCGTGTCGGAGCCGACCTCGGACAGGCCGATATGCCTGACGTAGCCGGTCTTCACCATCTCGGCGATGCCGCCGATCGTCTCCTCGATGGGAACGTTGGGATCAAGACGCGCGGGGCGATAGATGTCGATGTAGTCGGTGCCGAGCCGCTGCAGCGAATAGGCGAGGAAGTTCCTGATCGCGGCCGGGCGGCAATCCATTCCGGCGAATTCGCCGGCGGGGCCGCGCAGCGCGCCGAACTTGACGCTGATCTGCAGCCGGTCACGCGAGCGATCCTTCAGCGCCTCGCGGACCAGCATTTCGTTGTGGCCCATGGCGTAGAAGTCGCCGGTGTCGAGCAGCGTGATCCCGGCATCGAGCGCTGCGTGGATCGTGGCGATGCCCTCGCCGCGATCGGCCGGCCCATAGACCTCCGACATGCCCATGCAGCCGAGACCGATCGCAGAGACGATGGGGCCGGTTGAACCGAGTTTGCGCTGTTCCATGATGGCTCTCCTCGAAAGGCGGCAGGCTGATTGCGCCGCCTGACGGGCCAGATATGCGCCGCGTCGATTGTTCCGATAAGCTGGACAATCCTGAATGGCTTGTTCATCATATCGAACAATGGCTGAAGCCGATCTGCGCGATCTCGATGCCTTCGTGGCGGTCGCCCGCACCCGCAATTTCCGGCGCGCGGCGCGGGAAATTCGCGTGTCAGCGTCGAGCCTCAGCCAGCGGCTACGGGACCTGGAGGAGCGCCTCGGCGTCCGCCTGATGAACCGCACCACAAGGAGCGTCGCGCTGACCGAGGCGGGTGAACTCCTGCTGTCGCGTGTCGGTCCGGCGCTGCGCGATGTCGGCAATGCCCTCGATCAGGTCCGCGGCTTGCGCGAGGTGGCGTCGGGTCGCCTGCGCATCAACGCGCCGCCACCGGCGGTCGACCTCGTGCTGGCGCCGATGGTTGGGCCATTCCTGGAGGCGCATCCGCAGGTCGATCTCGACATCGTCTCCGAAAGCGGTTTTGTCGATATCGTCAGCGCCGGCTTCGATGCCGGCGTGCGTTATGGCGAGCATCTCGCGCAGGACATGGTTGCGATTCCACTCAGCGGCCCGCAGAGCTACGTCGTCGTCGCTTCGCCTGCTTATCTCGCGCGCCGCGGCCGGCCCAGGCATCCGAAGGATCTCCTCGAGCATGATTGCATCCGCGCGCGCTACAGCAGCGGCGTCATGCATGATTGGGAGTTCGAGAAGCGCGGCCAGATCATGAAGGTCGATCCGCCGGCAAAGCTGATCTCGACCAACATGAATCTTGCGATGCGCGCTGCGCTCGACGGCGCTGGGATCTGGGCAACCCTCGATGGCTATGTCGGTGAAGCCCTGAAGTCCGGTGCGCTGATCAGTTTGCTGGAGGACTGGTGCGAGCCGTTCCCTGGCCCGTTCCTGTACTATCCGAGCCGGCGTCAGGTGCCGCCGGCGCTGCGCGCTTTCATCGATTTCGTCGCAGACTGGCGCAAGCGCGAGACGCGGAACAAATAGATTTCAGAGCATGCTCGGCAGCACGCGATCCGGCGGCTTGTGCGCGTCGAGGAAGGTGCGGATGTTGATGATCACCTTCTCGCCCATCTCGACGCGGCCTTCGATCGTGGCCGAGCCCATATGCGGCAACAACGTCACCTTGCCGGCCTTGGCGAGTCGCACCAGCTTCGGATTGACCGCGGGCTCGTGCTCGTAGACGTCGAGGCCGGCGCCGCCGATCTCGCCGGCTTCGATCAGCTTGATCAGCGTGTCCTCGTCCGTCACCTCGCCGCGCGCGGTGTTGACGATGTAGGCGTCTTTCCGGATCAGCTTCAGCCGCCGCGCCGAGAGCAGATGATACGTCGCCGGCGTGTGCGGGCAGTTCACCGAGATGATGTCCATTCGCGCCAGCATCTGGTCGAGGCTTTCCCAATAGGTCGCACCTAGCTCTTCGGCGATCTTCGGGGCAACGGGCCGGCGGTTGTGATAGTGGATCTGCAAGCCGAAGGCGCGGGCACGGCGCGCCACGGCCTGGCCGATGCGGCCCATGCCGACGATGCCTAGACGTTTTCCTCCGATGCGGTGTCCGAGCATCCAGGTCGGCGACCAGCCCGCCCAGGGTTTGCCTTCCGTCAGAATCGAGGCGCCTTCGATCAGCCGGCGCGGCACCGCCAGGATCAGCGCCATGGTCATGTCGGCGGTGTCCTCGGTCAGAACTTTTGGCGTGTTAGTGACGGTGATGCCGCGCGCATGCGCGGCCTCGACGTCGATATTGTCGACGCCGTTGCCGAAATTGGCGATCAGGCGCAGCTTGCAATCGGGCTGATTGACGACATCGGCGGTGATCTGATCGGTGACCGTCGGGACCAGCACGTCGGCCGTGCGCGCCGCTTCCGCGATCTGCTCCGGCGACATCGGCGTGTCGTCCAGATTGATCCGCGCATCGAACAGCTCGCGCATCCGCGTCTCGATCGAGTCCGGCAGCTTGCGGGTGACGACGACGAGGGGCTTTTTCTTCACCGACATGTCCTGCTCTCATGAGACATTGCGGCCCGCCTCCATCATGAAAGGCTGGCCGTTCAGGCCTCATTAACCCGGTTGTTCGACACTGCCCTTGCCGCGTCGTCCCCGGCGTTTCCTTCAAGCTCTCCCGACATTTCCGGCCGGAAAATCGGGACAAACTGGTTATTCAAGTGCCCGTCCTCTCTAGCAGAAGGCCGGGCCAAGACAAGAACCACGGGTCTCGCTTGCGGATCCGGCTTCGGGAACACCCGCGTGGGGCGGGAGAGAGGGCGTACGGCAGAGTTTTGGACTTTGGGGTGAGGGCTCGGCTCGGCGGGGTCTTCAACAGGAGACGGGTTGATGGCGTTGGGGCGTTTTTGTTCGGTGTTGGCGCTCGTTTGCACCTGGTTGAGCGCCTCGGTCAGCCCCGGGCATTCGGCGAAGGACAATACCGTCCAGACCGCCAGCGGCCTGCCGGTGCCCCGCTATGTCAGCCTCAAATCGGATCACGTGAACGTCCGTGCCGGCCCGACCAAGGACAATGACGTCGCCTGGGTCTACACCCGCGCAGGCCTGCCGGTCGAAATCACCGCCGAATTCGAGAATTGGCGCCGGGTGCGCGATTCCGAAGGCGCCGAAGGCTGGGTCTATCACTCGCTGCTGTCGGGCCGCCGCACTGCGGTCGTCACCATGAAGCATAAGGACGACCTCGCGCCGATCTACGACCGGGCCGATGCCGACAGCGCGGTTGCAGCAAAGCTCCAGGTCGGCGTCGTCGCGCAGGTGAAGAAGTGCACCGCAAACTGGTGTCACATCATCGGCAATGGCTTTGACGGCTGGATTCAGCAGGAACGCCTCTGGGGCGTCTATTCCGACGAGCAAGTGAACTGACGCGCACCGCCCCGGAAATGACGGCGCAAAACGAAAATGGCCGGGACAAGCCCGGCCATGACGGTCTCAGATCGATTTCAGAGAAATCTCAGCGCTTCTTGCGCAGGCGCACGACCATGTCGATGCGCGAGATCTCGTAGCCCTCGGGCACCTCCGGCATCTTGGACAGCGCCAGATGCGGGTCCTCGATGTCGACCAGCTCATGGCTGTTCTCGAGGTAATAATGGTGGTGCGTCGTCACGTTGGTGTCGAAATAGGTCTTGGTGCCGTCGACGCTGACTTGGCGGAGCAGGCCGGCATCGGTGAGCTGATTCAGTGTGTTGTAGACGGTTGCGAGCGACACCGGGACCTTGGCCAGGGTCGCTTCCTCGTAGAGCATTTCAGCCGTCAGGTGGCGCGCACCCTTGCCGAACAGCAGCCAGCCGAGCGCCATCCGCTGGCGGGTCGGGCGCAGGCCGGCAGCCTGGAGCATTTCGTTGACGTCGTGCCACGGGCAGCCGGTCAGGGCCGGCTGGCGTCCGGCCGGGAGCGCCGCGGAATGGGCGTCGTCGTCGTGATGGGGCGCGTTATTCTCGCTCATTTCCAATTTCGGGCACGCGTGGACACTTATCTGCCTGCAATATATGGACGGATAGATGCAGATGCAAGTTTCTCGCAACTAGAGTGGTTCTAATCAAGCGGGGAACCGGGCGAGCATCCCGTCATTTTACCTTCATGAGAGCGCTTGGCTACCCGAAAAGGCCTGTGTTAGAGAGCGCGCGGTTCCGCTTAACCGGTTTTGGTGCAGCCAGGGCATTGAGGCCCGGCCTGCAGTCCATTCGGGCTCTTGGTGTTCGCGCCAGACGAACGGCTATGGGCGTTGCTTTCCGAGCAAGACGGGGCCCATTTTCGCCAAAAAACGCCGCTCAATCGGCATTTTGAACAGAGGCTTCCGCATGCTGAACAGGCGCAACGGTTACGAATATGAGGATTTGCTGGCATGTGCCCGCGGCGAGATGTTCGGCCCGGGCAATGCCCAGCTGCCACTGCCTCCGATGCTGATGTTCGACCGCATCACGGAAATCAGCGACACCGGCGGCGAATTCGGCAAGGGGCTGGTGCGCGCCGAGCTCGACGTGAAGCCTGATCTCTGGTTTTTCGGCTGCCACTTCAAGAATGACCCGGTCATGCCGGGTTGCCTCGGGCTGGACGCACTGTGGCAGATGGTCGGATTCTATCTAGGCTGGGTCGGCGGCGAAGGCCGCGGCCGGGCGCTGGGCCTGAGCGAGCTGAAGTTCGGCGGCCAGGTGCTGCCCGAGGCGCGCAAGGTTGTGTACAACGTCGACATCAAGCGCGTGATGCGGTCAAAGCTGGTGCTGGGTATCGCCGACGGGTGGCTTTCGGTTGATGACCAGATTATCTATCGCGCCAAGGATCTGAAGGTCGGCCTGTTCAAGCAAGGCACGACGCTGGGCTAAGGCATATCACGAAGAAGACAACGATTTAGGCGAGGCTGTCATGAGGCGGGTTGTGGTCACCGGGATGGGCATCGTCTCGTCCATCGGAAACAACACCCAGGAAGTGCTTGCGAGCCTTCACGAGGCGAAGTCGGGCATCTCGCGGGCTGAGAAGTATGCCGAACTCGGCTTCCGTTCGCAGGTGCAGGGTGCGCCGACGATTGATCCTGCGACGGTCGTCGACCGCCGTGCGATGCGCTTCCTCGGCCAGGGTGCCGCGTGGAATCACATCGCGATGGAACAGGCGATCCAAGATTCCGGACTTGGGCCTGACGAAGTCTCCAACATCCGCACCGGCATCATCATGGGTTCCGGCGGTCCGTCTGCCCGCACGATCGTCGAATCCGCTGACATCACCCGCACCAAGGGACCGAAGCGCGTCGGGCCCTTTGCAGTGCCGAAGGCGATGTCGTCGACGGCCTCTGCGACACTCGCGACCTGGTTCAAGATCAAGGGCGTGAACTATTCGATCTCTTCGGCCTGCGCGACCTCGAACCACTGCGTCGGCAATGCCTATGAGACGATCCAGATCGGCAAGCAGGACGTGATCTTCGCCGGCGGCTGCGAGGAACTCGACTGGTCGCTCTCGGTGCTGTTCGACGCCATGGGCGCGATGTCGTCCAAGTACAACGACACGCCCGCCACCGCCTCACGCCCCTACGACCTCAACCGCGACGGCTTCGTCATCGCCGGCGGCGCCGGCGTGCTGGTGCTGGAAGAGCTCGAGCACGCCAAGGCGCGCGGCGCGCGCATTTACGGCGAGATCGTCGGCTATGGCGCGACGTCCGACGGCTATGACATGGTCGCGCCCTCCGGCGAAGGCGCCGAGCGCTGCATGCGCATGGCGATGTCGACGGTGAAGACCAAGGTCGACTACATCAATCCGCACGCCACGTCGACGCCGGCCGGCGATCCGCCGGAGATCGAGGCGCTGCGAAGGGTGTTCGGAAGTGGCGAGAAGTGCCCGCCGATCTCGGCGACCAAGGCGCTGACCGGCCATTCGCTGGGTGCGACCGGCGTGCAGGAGGCGATCTATTCGCTGCTGATGATGAACAACGGCTTCATCTGCGAGAGCGCGCACATCCAGGAGCTCGATCCGGTGTTCGCCGACATGCCGATCGTGCGCAAGCGCATCGACAACGCCAAGATCGGCACCGTGCTGTCGAACTCCTTCGGCTTCGGCGGCACCAATGCCACGCTGGTGTTCAGCCGGCTGGATGTGTGATCTCGGATTTTGTCATGCCCCGCGAAGGCGGGGCATCCAGTCCGCCGCGGCCTCTCGATCAAGCACGACCGTCTCTGGGATACTGGATCGCCCGCCTGCGCGGGCGATGACCTCCGAATAGTGGGAGCCATGATGCAGGAATTGATGAAGGGCAAGCGCGGTCTGATCATGGGCATTGCCAATGATCATTCGATCGCCTGGGGCATGGCAAGGACGCTGCATGCCCATGGCGCCGAGCTTGCCTTCACCTTCCAGGGCGAGGCCCTCGGCAAGCGCGTCAAGCCGCTGGCGGAATCGCTTGGCGTTGATCTGGTCCTGCCCTGTGACGTCGAGGACATCGCCAGCGTCGATGCGACGTTCGATGCGCTGCGCGCGAAATGGGGCCGGCTCGATTTCGTGATCCACGCGATCGGTTTCGCCGACAAGAACGAGCTGAAGGGCCGCTACGCCGACACCAGCCGCGAGAATTTTTCGCGCACCATGGTGATCTCCTGCTTCTCGTTCACGGAAGTGGCCAAGCGTGCCGCCGAACTGATGACGGAGGGCGGCAGCATGATCACGCTGACCTTCGGCGCCTCGGAGCGCGCGATGCCGAATTACAACGTGATGGGCGTGGCCAAGGCGGCGCTGGAAGCCTCCGTGCGCTATCTCGCCGCCGATTTCGGACCGCGCGGCATCCGCGTCAACGCGATCTCCGCCGGCCCCATCCGCACGCTCGCCGGCTCCGGCATCGGCGAGGCGCGCGCGATGTTTGCGTTCATGCAAAAGCATTCGCCGCTTCGCCGCGGCGTCACGCTCGACGAGCTCGGCGGCTCGGCGCTCTATCTCTTGTCGGACCTCTCCGGCGGCGTGACCGGCGAGATCCACTACGTCGATTCCGGCTACAACATCGTCCTGATGCCGAAGCCGGAGGATCTCAAGGCCTCGGAATAGGCACCTTCCGTTGTAGGGAGGGCAAAGCGAAGCGTGCCCATCACTTGTAGCGCGATCGCGGGGGCATGGTGGGCACGGCGCGAGCGCCTTTGCCCACCCTACAAACCTTGGTTCGCAGGTCACCCCGCCGCGATCTTTTCCGCGCGCTGGAACGCCGGTCGCGCCATGCAGCGCGCGATGTAGGCGTCGAAGGCCGGGCGCGACGGCACCATCTTGAACAGGCGTACGGCGAAGTTCAGGCCCGAGCCGATCGTGATGTCGGCGGCGGAAAAATCCTCGCCGAGAATCCACGGCCCCTTTTCGAGCGCGGCTTCCAGCACGTCGAAGACCTGCGTCGCGCTGCCCCAGGCGGCGGTCGAGGTCGGCACCTCGATCTTGGTGAAGATCTGGATGATGGCCGGCTCGATGCAGCTTGGCGAGAAGAACAGCCATTGCAGATATCGCGCGCGGCGCGGATCAGTCACGGGTGGGGCCAGCTTCGTCTGGGGATAGCGGTCGGCAATGTAGGCGCAGATCGCGGCAGCTTCGCCGAGCGCGGCATCGCCGTCGGCGAGCGCTGGGACCTTTCCCATCGGATTGACCTTGAGGAAATCCGGCGCCTTCTGCGCTCCGGTCGTGATGTCGGTCAGCACGCGCTCATAGAGCAGGCCGCTTTCTTCCATCAGCCAGATCGCGGAGAAGGAGCGGGAGCGAGGCGACCAATAGAGCTTGATCATGAAGCGTTTCCTTTGTTCTTCCACCGATAATACTTCATCATGAAGCCGTTCGACGGCTCGATCTCTTCCTTCTCGAACACAAAGCCCTCGCGCTCGTACCAGCGCCAGGCTTTTTCGTTCTCGCGCACGCAGCGCAGATACATTTCATCCGGCATTTGCGTGCGCGTGAAGGCGAGCAACTTGCGGCCGAGCGATTGACCCTGATAGGCGGGCGCAACGAAAAGCATGTCGAGATATTGCTTTGGCACGTGCAGCGCCAGCATCGCGGCGATCGTGCCGCCATCATCGGCGACAAACAGGCTCCAGCCGTTCTCGATCTCGCGCCGGACACGCGCGCGCAAATTCGCGAGCAGGAAGGCGCTGGCCTCTGCGAGTCCCGTCGAGACCCAGCTCTCCATCCAGACGCGTCCGACCTCGTCATATTCATCCGCGCGCGCGGGACGGATGATCGGATCCAGCATCGTCTGCTCTCCGCTTTCGATCATGCCCGATGCGGGCGCAGCATCGGACCTTACACGCACGATTCCGGCGGTTGGGGCAAAATTCCCGCGAGCGGAAGCCGCTCAGGCCCGCGCACTGTGCGGGGTTTGCCGCGCGCGTGTCTTGCCGGCCGACAGGCAGACCACCTCGGATATTTGCAGCAATTGGCGCGCCAGCGGGCTGGTCTTGCGCCAGACCATGCCGATGGTGCGCGACGGTTGCGGGTCACGGAACGGTGCGACCGAGACGGAGGCCGATCGGGTCTCCACCGGCACGGCCATCTCCGGAATCAAGGTGACGCCGATGCCGGCGCTCACCATCTGGACCAGCGTCGACAGCGAATTCGCATCCAGCATTTCCCGCGGCGGTGCCGATTGCATGTTGCAGAACGACAGTGCCTGATCGCGGAAGCAATGTCCCTCCTCGAGCAGCAACAGCCGCATCTCCCGCATCATCTCCCGCGACGGGACCGGTGTTCCCTCGTCCGCGCCCGGCCGGACCAGCAGGAATTTCTCCTCGAACAGAGCAACTTCGGTCAGTGACGGTTCGGACACCGGCAGCGCGACGATGGCGGTGTCGAGCCGGCCTTCCACCAGCTCCTGGATCAGCCGCGGCGTCATGGTCTCGCGCACGCGGATGTCGAGTTCGGGATGCATGCGCGTGAGATTCTTGGTGATCTTGGGCAGGAGGTAGGGCGCAATCGTCGGAATCATGCCGATGCGCAGGCGGCCCGCGAAACGGTCCTGCGATGCCCGCGCGAAGTCGCCGAGCTCATCGACCGAGCGCAAAATGTCGCGGACGCGCTGCGCGAGCTCTTCGCCAAACCGGGTCAGCGCAACCTGGCGGGCGCTGCGCTCGAGCAGCAGGCCGCCGAGGGCCTCCTCGAGTTCCTTGATCTGCATCGACAAAGCGGGCTGCGAGATGGAACAGGCCTCTGCCGCACGCCCGAAATGGCCGTGACGCGCCAGCGCGTCGAAATACCGGAGCTGGCGCAGCGTCACGTTTATCATCAGGAAATCCTATCGCAGCGATCATTAAAGTCAACTTTACCTGATAGGAGGCGCAGCTTAGAGTGCTTCTACCTGGTAAAGGGCGAAGTCTGACCGCCACCAGAGGAGGTATTCATGGATGACACTTCGAAGTGCCCGTTTTCGGGCGGAAAACGCACGCCGGCGAACAGCGACTGGTGGCCGACCCAGCTCAGCATCGAGATGCTGCACAAGAATTCCGACCTGTCCGATCCGATGGGCAAGGAGTTCGACTACGCCAAGGAGTTCAAGTCGCTCGACCTGAACGCGGTCATCAAGGACCTGACCGCCCTGATGACGGATTCGCAGGAATGGTGGCCCGCAGATTTCGGCCATTACGGCGGCCTCATGATCCGCATGGCCTGGCATAGCGCGGGCACCTATCGCATCACCGACGGCCGGGGTGGCGCCGGTGCCGGACAGCAGCGCTTCGCGCCGCTCAACAGCTGGCCCGACAACGCCAACCTCGACAAGGCGCGCCGGCTGCTGTGGCCGATCAAGCAGAAGTACGGCCGCAAGATTTCCTGGGCCGACCTGATGGTGCTCGCGGGCAACGTCGCGCTGGAATCGATGGGCTTCAAGACCTTCGGCTTCGCCGGCGGACGCGCCGACGTCTGGGAGCCGGAAGAGCTCTACTGGGGTCCCGAAGGCACGTGGCTGGGCGATGAGCGCTACAGCGGCGAGCGCCAGCTCGCCGAGCCGCTCGGCGCGGTGCAGATGGGCCTGATCTACGTCAATCCGGAAGGGCCGAACGGCAAGCCGGATCCGATCGCCGCGGCGAAGGACATCCGCGAGACCTTCTTCCGCATGGCGATGAACGACGAAGAGACCGTCGCGCTGATCGCCGGCGGCCATACCTTCGGCAAGACCCACGGTGCGGGCGATCCGTCGCTGGTCGGGCCGGAGCCGGAAGCGGGGGCGCTCGAAGAGCAGGGCCTCGGCTGGAAGAGCAAGCACGGCACCGGCGTTGGCGCCGACGCGATCACCGGCGGCCCGGAGGTCACCTGGACGCAGACCCCGACCAAGTGGAGCAACCACTTCTTCGAGAACCTGTTCAAGTATGAGTGGGAGCTGACGAAGAGCCCGGCGGGCGCGCAGCAGTGGAAGGCCAAGGGCGCCGACGCGTCCATTCCGGACGCGTTCGACAAGTCCAAGAAGCATGTGCCGACCATGCTGACGACCGACCTCTCGCTGCGGTTCGATCCGGCCTATGAGAAGATCTCGCGTCGCTTCTACGAGCATCCGGATCAGTTCGCGGACGCCTTCGCCCGCGCCTGGTTCAAGCTGACCCATCGTGACATGGGCCCGATCCAGCGCTATCTCGGCCCTCTGGTGCCGAAGGAGACGCTGATCTGGCAGGATCCGGTTCCGGCCGTGAATCACGAGCTGGTCAGCGATCAGGACATCGCCTCGCTGAAGACGAAGATCCTGGCCTCGGGTCTGTCGGTGTCGGAGCTGGTCTCGACCGCCTGGGCGTCGGCTTCGACGTTCCGCGGCTCGGACAAGCGCGGCGGCGCCAACGGCGCGCGCATCCGGCTTAGCCCGCAGAAGGACTGGGAGGTGAACCAGCCGGCCCAGCTCTCGAAGGTCCTCGGCAAGCTCGAAGCGATCCAGAAGGAGTTCAACGGTTCGGCAGGTGCGAAGAAGGTCTCGCTCGCCGACCTGATCGTCCTCGGCGGCACTGCCGCGGTCGAGAAGGCCGCGAAGGACGCCGGCGTCGACGTGAAGGTCTCCTTCACGCCCGGCCGCATGGATGCTTCGCAGGAGCAGACCGATGCAGCTTCGTTCGCGCCGCTGGAGCCGCGGGCCGATGGTTTCCGCAACTACATAGGCAAGAAGCATCAGTTCCTGATGCCCGAGGAAGCGCTCGTCGATCGCGCGCAGCTGCTCAGGCTCACCGGCCCCGAACTGACGGTGCTCGTCGGCGGCTTGCGCGTGCTTGGTACCAATGCGGACGGTTCGAAGAACGGCGTTTTCACGGCGAAGCCGGGGACGCTGACCAACGACTTCTTCGTCAACCTGCTCGACATGAGCACGCAGTGGGCACAGGCCGGCGCTGACGGCACCTATGAAGGCCGCGACCGCAAGACCAATGCGGTCAAGTGGACCGGCACGCGCGCCGATCTGATCTTCGGCTCGCACTCGCAGCTCCGCGCCTTCGCCGAGGTCTATGCCTCGTCGGACGCGAAGCAGCAGTTCGTCAAGGACTTCGCCAAGGCCTGGACCAAGGTGATGAACCTCGACCGGTTCGACATCGCGGCGTGAGGTCCTGCTTCACCTCTCCCGCTTGCGGGAGAGGTCGACGCGCTCGGCAGCGCACTTGCGTGCCAGAGCGCGGCGGGTGAGGGCTCTCTCCTCGTTGGGAGTCTCTCTGTGGAAGCACTCTCTCCCCGACCCTCTCGCGCAAGCGGGAGAGGGGGCGCAGATCGCTTGGAGCAAGCGACAAACAAAAAGGGCGGCCGAAAGGCCGCCCTTCGTGTTTCTGATGTAGGTGGCGAGACTTACTCGCCGGCCGCTTCGCGCGGGGGCTGCTGGCCGTCGGCCGGCTTGTCCTTGGCCTCGAGATCCTCGCCGGTGGTCTGGTCGACGACCTTCATCGACAGCCGGGTCTTGCCGCGATCGTCGAAGCCGAGCAGCTTGACCTTGACCTTGTCGCCTTCCTTGACGACGTCGCTGGTCTTCTGCACGCGGTTGGCCGCAAGCTGGCTGATGTGGACGAGGCCGTCCTTGGAGCCGAAGAAGTTCACGAAGGCGCCGAACTCCATCACCTTGACGACGGTGCCGTCATAGATCTGGCCGACTTCGGGCTCGGACGCGATCGACTTGATCCACTTGATCGCGGCCTTCATCGCCTCGCCGTCGCTGGAAGCGACCTTCACGGTGCCGTCGTCCTCGATGTTGACCTTGGCGCCGGTCTTCTCGACGATCTCGCGGATCACCTTGCCGCCGGTGCCGATCACTTCGCGGATCTTGTCGGTCGGGATCTTGAAGGTCTCGATGCGCGGCGCGTATTCGCCGAGCTCGGCGCGCGCAGCGGTCAGAGCCTTCGCCATCTCGCCGAGGATGTGGATGCGGCCGTCCTTGGCCTGGCCAAGCGCGACCCGCATGATCTCCTCGGTGATGCCCTCGATCTTGATGTCCATCTGGAGCGAGGTGATGCCCTGGTCGGTGCCAGCGACCTTGAAGTCCATGTCGCCGAGATGATCCTCGTCACCGAGGATGTCCGACAGAACCGCAAAGCGCTTGTCCTCGAGGATCAGTCCCATCGCGATGCCCGCGGTCGGCCGCTTCAACGGCACGCCGGCGTCCATCAGCGCGAGCGAGGCGCCGCAGACCGAAGCCATGGAGGACGAGCCGTTGGACTCGGTGATCTCCGAGACCACGCGGATCGTGTAGGGGAACTCGTGGTGCGGCGGCAGCACCGGGTGGATCGCGCGCCAGGCGAGCTTGCCGTGGCCGATCTCGCGGCGCTTGGTGCCGCCGAGGCGACCGGTTTCACCGACCGAGTAGGGCGGGAAGTTGTAGTGCAGCAGGAACGTTTCCTTGTACGTCCCCGACAGCGCGTCGATGTACTGCTCGTCCTCGCCGGTGCCGAGCGTGGTCACGACCATCGCCTGGGTCTCACCGCGGGTGAACAGCGCCGAGCCGTGGGCGCGAGGCAGCACGCCGACCTCGGCGAGGATGTTGCGGACGGTCTTGGAGTCGCGGCCGTCGATGCGCTTGCCGGTGTCGAGAATGTTCCAGCGGACGATCTTGGCTTCCAGCTCCTTGAACACGCCGGCGACACGGAGCTTGTCGTATTTCGGCTCCTGGCCCTCCGGGAAGTAGTGGGCCATCACCTTTTCCTTGGCGACGCCGACCGCAGCATAGCGCTCCTGCTTGACCGGGATCGCATAGGCAGCGCGCAGCTCCTGCTCGATCAGGCCGAGCATTTCCTTTTCGATCGCCGAATTGTCGATCACGGTGACCTCGCGCGGCTCCTTGGCGGCCTTCTCGGCGAGTTCGATGATCGCGTTGATGACCGGCTGGAAGTGGCGGTGACCGAACATCACGGCGCCGAGCATCACGTCTTCGTTGAGCTCCTTGGCTTCCGATTCCACCATCAGCACGGCGTCGGCAGTGCCGGCAACGACGAGGTCGAGCTGGGTATCGACCATCTCGTCGAGCGTCGGGTTGAGGACGAATTCGTCATTGGCAAAGCCGACACGGGCCGCACCGATCGGGCCCTTGAAGGGCGCCCCCGACAGGGTCAGGGCGGCGGAAGCCGCGACCATCGCCACGATATCGGGATCGTTTTCCATGTCGTGCGAGAGCACGGTGACGATCACCTGGGTCTCGTTGCGCCAGCCGTCGACGAACAGCGGGCGGATCGGACGGTCGATCAGGCGGGAGACCAGCGTCTCCTTCTCGGTCGGACGGCCCTCGCGCTTGAAATAGCCGCCGGGAATGCGGCCGGCTGCATAGGTCTTCTCCTGATAGTCGACGGTCAGCGGCAGGAAGTCGACGCCTTCGCGCGGCGCCTTCGCCGCGACGACGGTGGCGAGCACCACGGTCTCGCCATAGGTCGCGAGCACGGCGCCGTCGGCCTGGCGTGCGATCTTGCCGGTTTCAAGCTTGAGAGGGCGTCCGCCCCAGTCGATCTCGACTGAATGCTTATTGAACATAGAGGTCTTCTTTCATGGGTTCTCGAAAGAGGAACGGCCCGAAAAACAAAAACCATGCGCAAGATTGCGGGACGCTGATCGAAGCGGGCGATCAGCGTCCTGCGATCCTGCCATGGTTTTTAGATTTCGGATGGCGTCCATCCTTTCGGGTCATACGGGCACCTTGCCCGTTGCGCCCAGCCGCCGGATTGCTGCTGGACTGGTCAGTCGGCATGAACGTGAAGTCTTCGAACACCGTACCGCGGCCTTCGAACATCATGCCCCGGATGCGAATCATCTTTGGCTCGCACCCGACATACGCGTGAGCCTCGATCAAAAACCTTGAAATAAAGTGCTTTCGCTCGAAACCACGCGCAAAAACGCGCGCCAGTGGCGCGCGCAGGAACACTTAGCGACGAATGTTGTGCTTCTCGAGCAGCGCCTTGTACCGCGCCTCGTCCTTCTTCTTCAGATAGTCGAGGAGCGAACGGCGGGTCGACACGAGCTTCAAGAGGCCGCGGCGCGAATGGTTGTCCTTCACGTGGGTCTTGAAATGGTTCGTGAGGTTGTTGATGCGTTCCGAAAGGATCGCGACCTGAACCTCGGGCGAGCCGGTGTCGCCGGCTTTGGTGGCATTCGTCTTGATGACTTCCGCTTTGCGATCTGCGGCAATCGACATCGTCAATTTCTCTCGTTGCGACCGGGGCTGGCAGTCAGGCCGGTCAGGTTGAACACACGCTTGGGGATGATTTCGCCATTGCCAACTTCGGCAAGCGCGAGAAGCCGGCCTGCCACCGTGACATAGACTGTGCCGCTACAATTGGGCGCATCCCGTCCGCGCAACAAAACGGCTTGGCCCCGATGGAGCCTTGCCGCATCAGCCCGAGTGACGGCCAGTGCCGGGATGTCGTCCAGCGCGGTCTCAACGGGCAAAAGCGCGTCGGCGAGGCTGCCCTCGCCGGACGCGGCTCTATCGCACAAAGCCTCCAACTGATCCAGCGGAATCATGTCGTTCTCGCCAAATGGGCCAACCAGGGTCCGCCGCAGCGCGCAGATATGGCCGTAAGTGCCGAGAATTCGGCCCATATCGCGGGCAAGGGCGCGGACATAGGTGCCCTTGCCGCATTCGGCCTCGAATACCGCCCGATCATTATCTGGTTGATCTACAAGGGATAAATGGTGAATCTCGACCGGGCGGGGGGCCAGCTCCACGACCTCGCCGTCGCGGGCGAGGTCATAGGCGCGCTCGCCCCGCACCTTGATGGCGGAATAGCGCGGCGGGACCTGCTCGATCACCCCGGTGAAGCGGGGCAGCAGCGCCTCGATGGCCTCCCGGGTTGGGCGCTGGTCGGAGGTCGCGGTCACCCGGCCCTCGATGTCGTCGGTGTCGCGCTCCTCGCCCCAGCACACGGTGAAGCGGTAGCGCTTGCGGCCGTCCATCACGAAGGGAACCGTCTTGGTGGCCTCGCCGAGCGCGATCGGCAGACCGCCGGAGGCGAGCGGATCGAGCGTGCCGGCGTGGCCGGCGCGCTTGGCCTGGAACAGGCGCTTGAGCACGGCGACGGCCTGGGTCGAGGTCATGCCGATCGGCTTGTCGAGCACGACCCAGCCGTGGACGTCGCGCCGGTCGCGGCGCGGCTGGTTGCCCTTCTGCTGCTTGGCGCGCGGATCGTTGTTGACGCGGCGCGGCTCCTGGTGCGGCTGCGTGTCGCCGCCGACTCCTGCAAAATTATTCTTCTGCACGTCGCGTGTATCGGGCTCTTCGCTGCCGATCGTGCCGTGAGCCGGGTCCATCATCATTGTTCTTCTTCCCGATCCGTATCCGGATCCTGTTCCAAATCTCTTTGCACCGCAGGTGTTCGCAATAGCTTCTCGATCCGTTCCGCTTCGTCGAATCGCTCGTCGACGCGGAAGCGAATGTCAGGTGCAAATTTCAGGTTAACGCGCCGCGCGACCTCGCCGCGCAGGAATTTCTTGTTGCGCTCGAGCGCAGCGATCACGACCTCGGTGTCGCGGCCACCGAGCGGCATCACGTAGATTGTCGCAAGCTTCAGGTCAGGCGACATCCGTACCTCCGGCACGGTGATGATGTGACCTTCGAGGTCCGCATCATGCGCGCTGCCTTGCGCCAGAATATCGGCCATCGCATGGCGAACCTGCTCGCCGACACGCAACTGCCGCTGCGAGCCGCCGGGTGCGGAACTCTTTTTCTGATGATGCCGGGGCATTCTCGAAAATCACCTCGCCATGCCCGTGTTTGGGACACGGGCATTGTCATTTGTCCTGCTGCAACGAATGAGGCGCGGATGGCCGGAAAAATCCGGCCATCCGCACTCCCGCAATTTCAATTCAAAAAGATCCGAGCGCTTCGGTAAGATTTGGACTTACAGGGAGCGCTGGATCGTCTCCACTCGATAACACTCGATCACGTCGCCCACGCGCATGTCGTGGTAGCTCTCGAAGGCCATGCCGCATTCCTGGCCGGCCTGGACTTCCTTCACTTCGTCCTTGAAGCGCTTCAGCGTCGACAGCTTGCCCTCGTGCACGACGACGTTGTCGCGGATCAGGCGCACATTGGCGCCGCGTTCCACGGTACCGTCGGTGACGCGGCAGCCGGCGACCTTGCCGACCTTGGAGATGTTGAAGATCTCCAGGATCTCGGCATTGCCCAGCATGGTTTCGCGCAGGGTCGGCGCGAGCAGGCCGCTCATCGCCTTCTTCACGTCGTCCACGAGGTCGTAGATGATGTTGTAGTAGCGGATCTCGATGCCGTTGCGCTTGGCGGCCGCGGCCGCCTCCTTGTTGGCGCGAACCGAGAAGCCGATGATCGCGGCGTTGAAGCCTTCCGCGAGCGTCACGTCGGATTCCGAGATACCGCCGACACCGGCATGCAGGATGCGGGCTGCGACTTCGTCGGTGCCGAGCTTCTCCAGCGAGCCGAGGATCGCTTCCAGCGAGCCCTGCACGTCGGCCTTGACGATCAGCGGGAATTCCTTGCGGCCCGCCGTCTTCAACTGCGACATCATCTGCTCGAGCGAGCCGCGCATGCCGGAGATAGAGGCCGCGGCGTTCTCGCGCTTCTGGTGCGCACGGTAGCTGGTGATCTGGCGGGCGCGGGCTTCGTTCTCGACCACCGCGAGGCGATCGCCGGCCTCGGGCGGGCCGTTGAAGCCGAGCACCTCGACCGGCACCGAGGGACCGGCCTCCTGAACCGTCTCGCCCTGGTCCGAGATCAGCGCGCGGACGCGGCCCATCTCGGCGCCGGCGACGATGATGTCGCCGACACGAAGCGTGCCGCGCTGAACCAGCACGGTCGCGACCGGGCCGCGGCCGCGGTCGAGCTTGGCCTCGATCACGGTGCCTTCGGCCGGGCGGTGCGAATTGGTCTTCAGGTCGAGGATTTCGGCCTGCAGCGCGATCATCTCGAGCAGCTTGTCGAGATTGGTCTTGTTCTTGGCGGACACCTCGACGTCGACGACTTCGCCGCCGAACGATTCGACCTGCACCTCGTGCTGGAGCAGCTCGGTGCGCACGCGCTCCGGCTTGGCGTCCGGCTTGTCGATCTTGTTGATGGCAACGATGATCGGCACGCGCGCCGCCTTGGCGTGGTTGATGGCTTCGACCGTCTGCGGCATCACGCCGTCATCGGCCGCAACCACCAGCACGACGATGTCGGTCACCTTGGCGCCGCGGGCGCGCATCGCGGTGAACGCGGCGTGGCCGGGCGTGTCGATGAAGGTGATCTTCTTGCCGGTTTCGGGCGATGACACCTGATAGGCGCCGATATGCTGAGTGATGCCGCCGGCTTCGCCCGAGACCACATTGGCGTGACGGAGCGCGTCGAGCAGCGAGGTCTTGCCGTGGTCGACGTGGCCCATCACGGTCACGACCGGCGAACGCGGCTCGGTATCGGTGGAATCATCGACGGTGTCGAACAGGCCCTCTTCGACGTCGGAGGCAGCGACGCGCTTCACGGTGTGGCCGAGTTCTTCGGCGATGAGCTGCGCGGTGTCGGCGTCGATCACGTCGGTGATCTTATGCATCGCGCCCTGCTTCATCAGCATGCGGATGACGTCGACCGCGCGCTCGGACATGCGGTTGGCGAGTTCCTGGATGGTGATCGCTTCCGGGATCGTCACCTCGCGGATGAGCTTTTCCTTCGGCTCGTTCGAGGCATGGCCCTTCAGGCGCTGGGTGCGGCGGCGGAACGAGGCGATCGAGCGCTCGCGCACGTCGTCGGCGTTGAGCGCGGTGACGACGGTCAGGCGGCCGCGCTCCTTCTGCGGGCCGGGCTTGTGGGTGGTCTTGGGGGCTGCCGCAGGACGCGCGGCGCCGCCGGGACCGCGACGGATCTGGCGCGGACCCTCATCCTCGTCCGGTCCGGCCGCGACCGCGGGGGCGCGACCTGCGGGGCCAGCCGGCCGCTGTGTGGTCGTCGCGGGCCGGGCCGCGGAGGCCGTCGGCCGCGCGGTGGTCGTTGCGGGGCGTGGCGCCGGAGCGGCCGGTGCAGCCGTCCCGGTACGTGCGGCCGATTGCGGCTGCTCGCCTTCGCCGAAACGCTTCTTGGCCTCGGTCTCAGCCTTGCGCTTGGCTTCGTCCTCGTGACGGTGGCGCTCTTCCTCGGCCTTGCGGCGGGCTTCGGCGGCTTCGCGCTCGGCGCGTTCGGCGGCCTCGCGGACGGCGCGGCGCTGGGCTTCTTCCTCGGCCTGGCGGCGTTCCTCGACTTCGCGCAGCTTGGCATCGGCCAGCGCGCTGGCGCGGGCGGAGCGCTCATCCTCGGTCAGGGTACGCAGCACCACGCCGGAACCGGCGTTGCGCGGCTGGGCGGGCGGCGGAGCCGGGCGCGACGGAGCGGGCGCGGCCGGCGCCGGCTTCGCAACGACCTCGGCAGCCTGCGGTTCGGGGCCAGTGTCGCCGATGCGGCGCTTGCCGCGCTTTTCGACCACGACCTGCTTGCTCCGGCCATGGCTGAAGCTCTGGCGCACGGTGCCCGTCTCGACGCGCGGCTTGAGCGATAGCGTCTTGCTCGGAACGCTCAGCTTCTTGTCGCCAGGGGTCTTGGTATCAACCATTCAGTAGTCCCAATCTTGATCTTGTTAACGTTGTGCGTTGCCGCACCATCGTCCGGTTTGTCGTTGTCTTCAGAAATCCTGGCCGTGATTTTCGGCAGTCTTGTCATCGTCCGCCAGCCGGTATCGGACCAGCATCTGGCTACGTGACAGGAATGTCCTGCTCGCCGGGCCCGCGAGCAGCGCAGCATGTATCACATTTGACCGGGTAAGTGCCAAATCCAATTCTGCCGATTTCAATGCGGTAACGATGGGAATCGGCGGCTTGGTGCCGCGATTCCCGTCATTTTGCCGTGCCAGCGTGTCTAATTTGCGGATTCCGTCCGGGGCCCCGTCGCTGGCATGGATCAGGACCTCGACCGTGCCCCCCCGCAAGGCGCTTTCGACCTTGCCAAAACCGGCCACCACCTGGCCCGCTTTGGCGGAAATCGCGAGCGCTTCGGCCACGCTCCGAACCAGGAGCGTCTCGGTGTCGAGCGGGAGCGTCGGAGGAATGCGCAGGTCGCGCTTGAAGGCTTTGCTAAATTGGTGACGGCGAACGGCTTCCGCAACCGCCTTGCGCGATGCGGTGATCCACATGCCCCGTCCGGGCAGCTTGCGCTTGAGATCGGGAACTATGTCGCCCTGGGGTGATACGACGAAGCGGATCAGCTCGTCGATCGGCCGGACCTCGCGGCTGACCACGCACATCCGCATGGTCGCGGACCTTTCGGTCCGCGGTCCATGGTCGAGTTCGGGGTCAGAATGAGCGAGCATCCGGGCGACATCTCCTGTTGCCCTTAAGCCGGCTGATCTTCGGTCGCCTCAGCCTCTTCGGCGGGCTTCGCAAGGTCGGCCTCGGTGATCCAGCCGGCCTTGACGCGGGCCTGCATGATCATGGCTTCGGCATCGTCGCGGGAGATGTCGATGCCGTCGAGTGCGCCCGGATATTTGGTGGACTCGCCACCTTCCTTGCGCTCGGTCCAGCCGACCAGGTCGTCGGTGGCGCAGCCGGCGAGATCCTCGACGGTCTTGATGTCGTTCTCGCCGAACTTCACCAGCATCTTCGAGGTCACGCCCGGCACGTCCTTGAGCGCGTCCTCGACACCGAGTTCCTTGCGACGGGCTTCGAGCTCGGCTTCCTGCTGCTCGAGATATTCGCGCGCCCGGTTCTGGAGCTCCTGCGCGGTCTCCTCGTCGAAACCTTCGATGCCGGCGAGTTCCTTGACTTCCACCATGGCGAGCTCCTCGACCGAGGTGAAGCCTTCGGACGCCAGCAGCTGGCCGACCACCTCGTCGACATTGAGCGATTCCATGAAGACGCGGGTGGAGTTCTCGAAATCGGCCTGGCGGCGCTCCGATTCCTCCTGCTCGGTCAGGATGTCGATGTCCCAGCCGGTGAGCTGCGAGGCGAGACGGACGTTCTGGCCGCGGCGGCCGATCGCCAGCGACAGCTGGTTGTTGGTATCGGGAACCACGACCTCGATGCGCTCGCGGTCCTCGTCGATGACGACCTTGGACACTTCGGCCGGCGCCAGCGCGTTGACCACGAAGGTCGCGATATCGGGCGACCAGGGAATGATGTCGATCTTCTCGCCCTGCAGCTCGTTCACCACAGCCTGCACGCGCGAGCCACGCATACCGACGCAGGCGCCGACCGGATCGACCGACGAATCGCGGGAAATCACGCCGATTTTCGCGCGCGAGCCGGGGTCGCGGGCCACCGCCTTGATCTCGACGATGCCGTCATAGATTTCCGGCACTTCCTGCGCGAACAGCTTCGCCATGAACTGCGGGTGGGTGCGGGAGAGGAAGATCTGCGGGCCGCGGGTCTCGCGACGCACGTCGAAAATATAGGCGCGGACGCGGTCACCGTTCCGGAAGACCTCGCGCGGCAGCATCTCGTCGCGGCGGATGATGGCTTCGCCACGGCCGAGATCGACGATCACGCTGCCATATTCGACGCGCTTGACGACGCCGTTGACGATGTCGCCGATGCGATCCTTGAATTCCTGATATTGCCGGTCGCGCTCGGCCTCGCGCACCTTCTGCACGATCACCTGCTTGGCCGACTGAGCGGCGATGCGGCCGTACTCGAGCGGCGGCAGGGTGTCGGCAATGGTATCGCCGACCTGGGCGCCGGGATTGGCGCGCTGCGCGTCCGTCAGCGAAATCTGGTTGGAATGGTTTTCGACCTTCTCGACCACCAGCATGTGGCGCGACAGACGGAGCTCGCCCTTCTTCGGGTCGATTTCGGCGTGAACGTCAGTCTCGCTGCCGTAACGGGCGCGCGCCGCCTTCGCGATGGCGTCCTCCATCGCGGCGATGACGATGCTGCGGTCGATCGATTTCTCGCGCGCAACGGCGTCGGCGATCTGGAGCAGTTCGAGTCGATTGGCGCTGACTGCCATGGCTAGTCTCCTTCGTCAGGCTCGATTTCGCCGCGCCGCGCGCGTTCTGCGGCAAGGCGATGTTGCTTGGTGTTCTTCGGTGCCGGCTTTTTCTTCGGCTTCGTGTTCTTTGTCGTCTTCTCGCTGATCTTAGCATGCGGGGCCTGCGGCGGCTCCAGCCCGAGATTGCGGCGCATCTCGCGCGCCTCGGCCTTACCGCGGCGCATGGACTCCGCGATCAGCTCGTCGGTCAGCACCAGCCGTGCGTCGCCGATATCCTCCATGACCAGGAGAACCTCGGCCTCGTCGCCGGCCTTGACGTCGTCGCGCTTGATCCGCACGCGATCGCCTTCGACGCCGGCCAGCGTGCCGCGGAAGCGCTTTCGTCCCTCATGGGCGACCGCCATTTCGATCCTGACGAGATGCCCCGTATACCGCTCGAAATCGGTGCGCCGCACCAGCGGCCGGTCGATTCCCGGCGAGGAGATTTCCAGCCGATAGGCGCGATCGATGGGGTCGGCGACGTCGAGCACGGGCGACAGCGCCCGCGAGATCGCCTCGCAATCCTCGAGTTGCATCGAACCGTCGGGACGTTCGGCCATGATCTGCACGGTGCAGCCGGCCTCGCCGGAAATCCGGATCCGCACCAAGCGGTAGCCCATGCCCTCGAGCACCGGGCCTGCGATCGCCGACACCCGTGCCGCCACGCCCGGCTCGACCACAAGCCGCGGCTCGGCCAGCAACTCGGCATCCGTGGAACCAGGGTTCGGTTCGGTCATATTCAGGGTCAAGGCGCTCGATGGTTAAGGCTTGGTTACAACGCTTCAGAGGCTGCTTCGCTACGTCCTCGGCTCCGACAAGCCGTCGGGCCGCTCTTCTTCCGCCAAGCCGCGCTCAGGTAATAAAAAAGAGCGGGTCCTTTCGGGCCCACCCTCACTACGCGGATCGTATGAGAAGATTAAGTTGGTGTTGATATAGCGCTTTCCACCCCCCCGGACAAGGCCCATCGCAGCCGGCGGTTGGCTTTTTGCGCCCGGTTTGCCTGCTCCCAGCGCAACGCTTCCTTCATCAAGGGGGCCTAAATTTGCCGATCGTGGGGCGGCTTGAGCCTATGGCGCACCCGCGGCGTGCCAGATTCGAGTTGCGTTCCATGACCGTTGCCACGTCGCTCATCCCCGGACTGGACGATATCGTCAAACGCGGCGATCCGCGGCGTCGCGGCGAGGTGGCGCGCGCCATCGCCGAATTGTTCTTCCAGGATTCCGCAAAGCTCCGCCCCGACCTCGTTGCGCTGTTCGACGATCTCCTGATCGACCTCGTCCCGCATGCCGAGCTTGCCTCGCGCGTCGATCTCGCCGAGCGCTTCTCGAGGCTCAACAACGCGCCGTGCCATCTGGTGAGGCAGCTCGCCCGCGAGAACGAGATCATGGTGGCCGGTCCGGTGCTGCGCCGCTCGCCCGTGCTCGACGAAGCCGCACTGATCGAAATCGCGCGGCTGAAGGGGCAGGGCCACCTGCTGGCGATGACGGAGCGGCCGACCTTGTCGACGAAGGTCACCGACGTGCTGGTCGAGCGCGGCGATCGCGAGGTGGTTCGTCGCGCCGCCGGCAATGCCGGTGCGGTGTTCTCGCCGGGCAGCTACTCCGAGCTGGTCAAGCGTGCCTCGCAGGACGGCGTGCTGACGCTCAAGCTCGGTCAACGCGAGGATCTCTCGGGCGACCATCTGAAGGAGCTTCTCGACGGCACGCTCGACGTCATTCGCCGCCGCCTGTCCAGCGTGGTCAATCCGGTTCGCCAGGTCGAGATCAAGCGCGCCATGACTGCGATCGAGGAAGCGGCGCTGCCGCCCGGACCGCGGCGCGATTTTTCGGCGGCGCAGCGCACCGTGCTCACCCTGCAGCGCGAGGGGCATCTCGGCGAGAGCGCGCTGCTCGGCTTCGCCAAGGCGCACAAATACGAGGAATCGATCGCGGCGCTCTCCGCGATGTCAGGCCTCAGGCTCGCGACCCTCGATCGCCTGATCGGAGGCGACCGCTATGATCCGATTCTGATCGTTGGCCGTGTCTTGAATCTCGGTTGGCCGACCGTGCGCGCGCTCATCCTGCTGTGGTACGGCCCATCTCGCGCGCCGGCCGACGCCGACATCGAAGCGGCCCGCACCAACTTCACGCGCCTGATGCCCTCGACCGCCGAGCGCGTCGTGACTTTCTGGCGCAACCGGCAGACGGTCTAGAGCCTCCGAAACCGCAGATACGCCGCCTTGCGTCCCTCGCGCGCGGCCTTCCTGCCGTAGCGGGTCATGGTGTAGCCGACCCAGGGTAGGCGGAAATCATCGGCGCGCTCCGCGAGCCATTGGAAGTCCGGCGAGCGTGCGAGATGCGACAGCGTCCAGGCGCAGTAATCGTCGATGTCGCAGACGAAGCGGAATTCACCGCCCGCCTTCAGCACGCGCGCCATCGCCGCGATGCTCTTGTCCTGGACGAAGCGTCGCTTCCAGTGTCGCCGTTTCGGCCAGGGGTCGGGATGGATCAGGTCGATCCGCGACAGCGATGCCTGCGGCAGCCAGGCGAGCAGCTCGGCGGCATCGCCCGCGAACAGGCGGATGTTGCCGATGTTGCCGGCCTCGATCTGCGCGAGGATTTTCGCCATGCCGTTGACATAGGGCTCGCAGCCGATGAAGCCGGTCGCGGGAAAGAGCTGGGCTTCCGCCGCGAGATGCTCGCCGCCGCCAAAGCCGATCTCGAGCCTGAGATCGCCCGCGGCCGGATCGAAGATCTCGACGACATTTGCGGGCGCTTCGCTCTCGATGTCGAGCGCCAGATGCGGCAGCAAATTGTCGACGAGGTCGGCCTGGTGCTGCCTGAGCTTGTGGCCCTTGCGGCGTCCGAAGAAGGCGCGCTCGTTGTCTTCAGTGCGGCGCGGGTGCAGCTTGTCGTCGTTCATTGCAGCGTCTGATAAAGCCGATAGAGCAGCCGCGCGCGCGGCTCGAGCGACGAGATGTAGAGCTGCTCATAATGAGTGTGGGCGCCCTTGCCGTCGACGCCGAGGCCGTCGAGCGTGCCGGTGTGCGCGGCGGTGAAATTGCCGTCGGAGCCGCCGCCGGTGTGGACGTCGATCAGCTCGAGGCCGAGCTCGGCGGCGAGCGTCTTCGCGTGCTCGAACAGCGCGGCGCCCGAATTGCTCTTCTCGTACGGCGGACGATTGAGATCGCCGGTGACCTCAACGGTGACGCCGTCGGTCTTCGACTTCAGTCCGAGAATCTTGCCGACGAATTCCTCCGCATCGGCGAAGCTGGGGACGCGCAGATCGACTTCGGCATAGGCCTCTTCCGGCGTCACGTTGGGTCGCGTGCCGCCGCGCACCACGCCGACATTGACGGTGACGCCGCGCTTGAGATCGTTCATTCCTTCGAGCGCCTGGATGACGTTGGCGAGCTCGCGGATGGCGCTGCGGCCGTCTTCGGGCCGTGTGCCGGCATGTGCGGGCACGCCCCTGATGAACACCTCGAACCGCCCGACGCCCTTGCGTCCGGTGACGATCTTGCCGCCGTCGCGCGCCGGCTCCGTCACCAGCACGTATTTGGCCTTGCGCCCTTCCTGCTCGATCAACGCGCGCGAGGTGGGGCTGCCGATCTCCTCGTCGGAGGTGAACATGTGGGTGATGCCGAGCGGCGAACGATCCGCGGTGGCGCACAGCGCGCGAAAGGCGTGATGGGCGATGTAGGCGCCGCCCTTCATGTCGTAGATGCCGGGACCGAAGGCGCTGTCGCCTTCGATCCTGAAAGGCAGCCGCTCAATGAATCCCATGGGATGAACGGTGTCGAGATGACTGAGCACCAGGATACCCGGCTGGTCCTGGCCCCACGTCGAGCGGACCACGAGGTGGTCGCCACAGCCGTCGACGCCGGCAACCCGTTCGATCGTCGCCGGCAGATCGCGATAGTGATCCGCGACCAGCGAGACCAGCTTGTTGACCTGTTCAGGCGTGTCCGTCGGCGTCTCGATCTCCACCCAGCGGCGGATGCCATCGAGAATAGTTTGGGAATCGAACCAATTGGAGCTCGCCATGGAAACATCTGAGCCTTTGAGCCGCATCATCGCAAGAGGACACGCCTAAAGCGCGGCCGCAAATGACGACATAGGCCAGATTTGGCGCAGCCTCAAATCGGAATGAGGTCGCGCGTCAGCGCTTGTCGGGCCCTTCGCGGGCAGCGATCTGTTCGACCAGATCAACGATCGAGCGGCGCAGCTTCGAATCGGTGATTCGGGTGAATGCCTTGGTCAGGGCTAAGCCCTCCGATGTCGCGAGGAAGTCGGAGACATAGGACGGCGATGCGCCTTCGCTGAAGCCGTCGGGACCGGGCGTGCCGCTCGGTCCGCCCTCGAACAGGAACGACACCGGCACCTGGAGAATCTCGGCGATCTGCTGGATGCGGCTCGCGCCGACTCTGTTGGTGCCCTTCTCGTATTTCTGAATCTGCTGGAACGTCAGGCCCAAAGCTTCACCGAGCTTTTCCTGACTCATGCCCAACATGATGCGGCGCATACGCACGCGACTGCCGACATATTTGTCAACAGGGTTGGGCGCTTTCGACATTTCCTCAGCCCTCCAAACACCACCGTTGGCGCAATGGAAGTATTGCCTCAGGTGACAGCGACATCAAAACTTCACTCTGATTGGGGAAACATTGCGGAGAAATTTAGCAATGCACCGCTGTCTTGCTGCAGCACGACCAGAATGCGGAGGCTGCCAGCGGTCTGTCAACCGTGGGACTACGGTTGTCAAAGGTTTCCAGGAACCGCGCCGAATACCGCGCGATCAGGGGTGCCGTTTGGCAACACGTCGCCGCACTGCGAGAATCACGGCCAGCGCGACGAGCATGGCCGCGGGGATGTCGCCAACCCGCGCATAGATGGTCGGTGGGATCGCGGCAGGCAGACTTGCATCCAAAATGCCTTCGATCCCGAGGCCGAGGCTGGCGATGGTGCGCCCCACCGGATCGATCACCGCCGACACGCCGGTATTTGCGGAGCGAACCAGCGGCAGTCCGAGCTCGATGGCGCGCATCCGCGCCTGCTCCAGATGCTGGTAGGGGCCGGTCGAGATGCCGAACCAGCCGTCATTGGTGAGGTTCACGATCCAGCCTGGACGTTCGTCGCGTGCCGCGACGTCACCGGGAAAGATCGCCTCATAGCAGATCAGTGGTAGCGCACGCGGCGCGCCCGGGATCGGCAGCGCGTGCCGCACGGTACCCGGAATAAAACCGCCGCGCACGCGCGTCAGTTGCTCGAAACCGAGCTTCTCCATCAGGCCCTGGAAGGGAAGAAATTCTCCGAACGGCACCAGATGGAGTTTGTCGTAGACCGCGAGCACGCTGCCGTCGTGGTCGATCACATAGATCGAATTGTAGGCGCGCGTGATCGGCTTGCCCGGCGGCAGGTCAGGAGCACGAACCGATCCGGTGATCAGCACCGTCCCCTTGGGCAGGAGTTCGGCGATCTCGGCCATCGCGTCGGCTTCGCGGGTCAGGAAGAACGGAAAGGCGGATTCCGGCCAGATCAGGATGGTGGCATCGCGCACGCCGGTCGACTGCGGTCCGGAGGAGCGGTCCGACAGCGAGAGGTATTTCTTCATCACCTCCGCCTTGGCGGCGTAGTTGAATTTTGCGTCCTGCTGGAGGTTCGGCTGCATCAGGCGCAGCTTGGCGCCGGCGACCATCGTGGTCGGATGCAGCGACAGGCGGATGGTGCCGAAAATGCCCATGACGATCAGCAGCGCGACCGCCGCCGCCGGCGCACGCCACGCCACGCGTTTGTCCGGCGTGCGGTCGATCAGCGCCGCGGGGCTCGCAAAGATCGCAACGGTGAGGAACGTCATGCCCCACAGGCCGATCAGAGATGCCGTCTGCGCCAGCGGCAGCGGTTCCGACAGCGCATAGCCGAAGGCGTTCCAGGGAAAGCCGGTCAGCACGTGCCCGCGCAGCCATTCGCTGACCGTGAGGCTTGCGGCGAGCGCGAGCACGCGCGTGGCATCCTTGGTCCAGAGCAGGCGCGCCAGCGCGAATCCGATCGCCGTGAAGATCGCAAGATAGGCCGGCAGGCCCAGCACGGCGAAGGGGGTCAGCCAGGCAAAGACGTCAGCTTCGACGAAAAAGGCGTAACCGATCCAGTAGAGACCGGGAACGAAATAGCCGAGCCCGAACCAGTAGCCGGTCAGCGCCGCCGCGGGGACGCCACCGAATCGCCCGCCGCCGGAACCGTCGATCAGCCAGACCAGCACCGGGAAGGTGACGAACAGCACCGGCCAGGCGTTGAACGGCGCCAGCGCCAGCACCGACAGGGCGCCGGCCGCCATCGCAATGAGGGCGCGCTTCCAACCCCAGGTCAGGATGATGGCGAGCGCGATCGTCCGCAGTCGTTGAGTGAGGTTCACGGGGTGCCGGCCCCGTCGCTCGGCGGCGTGGGTGCGTCGCCGGCCGGCGGTTGGCCAGCGTCCGGCGGCACCTCGCGGCGGCGGCTCTCGCGCTGGGTGCGCGGCGCAGGACGCTCCTTCCGCGTCGAGATGCGCAGCCGCTTGACGCGGCGCGGATCGGCATCGAGCACCTCGACCTCGTAATTGCCGGGGCCCGAGATCACCTCCCCGCGGACCGGCAGGCGGCCGACGAAGCTGACGAGATAGCCGCCGAGTGTCTCCACCTCTTCGCCCGCTTCGCCGGTGACGAAATCCGTACCGATCACCGAGCGGACGTCGTCGAGACTGGCGCGCGCATCGGCGATGAAGGTGTTGTCGGGCAGACGGACGATCGACGGCGGCTCGTCGCTGTCGTGCTCGTCGTCGATCTCGCCGACGATCTGCTCGACGATGTCCTCGAGCGAGACGAGGCCATCACTACCGCCATATTCGTCGACCACCAGCGCGAGATGGATGCGTGTCGCCTGCATCTGCGCGAGCAGATCGATCGCCCGCATCGACGGCGGCACGTAGAGCAGCTTGCGGATGATATGCGCGTCCTGCAGCGGCAGCGCGAGGTCGACGGCGCGCAGGTCGAGACCGGCCGGCAGCGGCTTCTTGCGCTTGGCCTTGGTCGCCTCCGACACGCGTGCCCGCGCAGTCATGAAGGTGAGCAGGTCGCGGATGTGGACGATGCCGACGGGATCGTCGAGCGTCTCGTTGTAGACCACGAGGCGCGAATGACCGGCGCTCTCGAAACGGTCCATCAGCTCGCCGAGCGGGATGTCGTTCTTCACCGCGACGATGTCGGCGCGATGCACCATGACATCGGCGATGCGGCGCTCGTGCAAACTGAGGATGTTGCGCAGCATGGTGCGCTCGACAGCGGAGAAACCGGTGTCGTCGGGCGTGGTGGCGTCGAGCACCACCTGGAGATCGTCGCGCACCGATCCCGCCTTCCAGCCGAACAGCGTCCGGATCGCGCGCAGCAGCCAGCCTTCCGCGGTCGGTCGCAGGACCTCGCCGGGCGTTACCACCGCCGGCAGGTTGCGGGTGTTGCGTGGATTGTCGTGGGTCGGTTCGGAATCCGCCATCTCAATCAATCCGTCAGCGCTCTGCATAGGGGTCGGGGATGCCGAGATGCGCCAGGATCTGCTGCTCGAGCGCTTCCATTTCCTCCGCGTCGTCGTCGTTTTCGTGGTCGTAGCCAATCAGGTGCAAAAACCCGTGCACGGCGAGGTGACTCAAATGGTGCTCGAAAGGTTTCTGGTCCTCGTCAGCCTCGCGCCGCATGGTCTCGTAGGCGATGGCGATGTCGCCGAGCATGCGCGGTGCATCGCCCGGTTTCCATTCGCCTTCGGGCTGCAGTGCCGGAAACGACAGCACGTTGGTCGGCTTGTCGATGCCGCGCCAGTTGCTGTTGAGCGTGCGGATACCGGCATCATCGGTCAGCATGACCGCCACTTCCGCCTCCGCGACATCCTCATCGACCGACTCGGCCGCGGCGGCGATCGCGCGCTGGATCACGGCGTCGGCTTCGGGCTCGCCCTGCCAGCAATCGGCGACGACGAGGACCTCGGTGGTGGGCAGGTTGGAGTGCGACATGGTGTTATTCGGAGCGGACTGCTTTTCTTCGCGGCCCGGATCCGGCTGTGTCCCGTTATGACTTGCCCGCGGCCGGCCGCTGGGCCGAGCCTTCATAGGCGGCGACGATCCGCGCCACGAGCTCGTGGCGGATCACGTCTTCGGCGGTGAAACGAACTTGCGCGATGCCCTCGACACCGTCGAGCAGGCGGGTCGCTTCCTGCAGGCCCGAGGTCTGGCCGTTCGGCAGGTCGATCTGCGAGGGATCGCCGGTCACGATCATACGGCTGTTCTCGCCGAGACGGGTCAGGAACATCTTCATCTGCATCGACGTTGTGTTCTGCGCCTCGTCCAGGATGATGATGGCATTGGTCAGCGTGCGGCCCCGCATGAAGGCGAGCGGCGCGATCTCGATCTCGCCGGTCTGCAGCGCGCGTTCGACGATGCGGGCGTCCATGAGGTCGTAGAGCGCGTCGTAGATCGGACGCAGATAGGGATCGACCTTCTCGCGGAGATCGCCCGGCAAAAAGCCGAGCCGCTCGCCGGCTTCCACCGCCGGGCGCGACAGGATGATCTTGTCGACCTCCTTGCGCTCGAACAGTTGCGCAGCATGCGCCACCGCGAGCCAGGTCTTGCCGGTGCCGGCGGGGCCGATCCCGAACACCAGCTCGTGCCGCTTCAGCGCGCGGATGTAGGAATCTTGCGCGGCGGTGCGTGCGCGTACCGGGCGCTTGCGCAAATTGATGCTCTCGAAGGTCGCCTTGGCCGACTTGGCGTCGAACTCGAACAGCGAGCCCTGCGCGATCACGGCGCGGATCGCGCCTTCGACCTCGCCCTGGTCGAGATCCTGTCCCTTCACGGCCTGGGCATAGAGCGTCTCGAGCACGCGGCGCGCGGCATCGCAGCCGTCGCGCGTGCCGCCGATGGTGATGTGGTTGCCCTTGGAGTCGACGACGACGCCGAGCCGCCGCTCGATCTGTGCGAGGTTCTGGCCGTAGGGGCCGACCAGCGCGGATGCGGCGCGATTGTCGTCGAAGTCGATGACGACCTGGGTCTCGGGCGGAACTTGCATGTCGCGGTCAAATTTGCGGCTGGGAGCGAAAGAAGGCGAATCCGATGCGCTTTTTGGCAAGGGTTCAGGCTCCAGTGGCGATTGGCGATAAAGCGGGCGCGTGCGCAGGATGCTGCGTCACGAGTTCACCCAAAAGGCTGTAGCGCTCGAGGCTGCCGATCCGGACCGGCAGGATCTGTCCGACGATGTCGGCCGATGCGATCACATGAGCGGGCTGCAAATAGGCGGTACGGCCGACGATCTGGCCAGCATTGCGCGCGGCGCGCTCGAACAACACGTCGACGGTTGTGCCGATCGCGGCCTTGTTGAAGGCCGATTGCTGGCTGTCGATCAGTTCCTGGAGCCGCTCCAATCGCTGGTCCATTTCGGCCGGGGACACCGTCTCCTGCATGTCCGCGGCCGGCGTTCCCGGCCGGGCGGAATACTTGAACGAATAAGCTGCAGCGTAGCCGATTTGTGCGACAAGCGCGAGAGTGGCGCGAAAATCTTGCTCCGTTTCACCGGGAAAACCGACGATAAAATCCGATGAAAAAGCAATGCCTTGGCGCGCGGTACGGAATCGGTCGATGACACGCCGATAATCATCGGCGGTATGTTTGCGGTTCATGGCCGCCAGAATGCGGTCCGAGCCAGATTGCACCGGCAGGTGGACGAACGGCATCAGCGAATCGAGATCGCGATGGGCTGCAATCAAACTGTCATCGACGTCGCGGGGGTGGCTGGTCGAATAGCGCAGCCGCGCAATCCCCGGAACCTGGGCGAGGCGCTCGAGCAGTTTGCCGAGCGGCCAGCTTTTTCCGTCGGGTCCCTCGCCGTGATAGGCGTTGACGTTCTGCCCGATCAGCGTGAGCTCGCGCACGCCGTTGTCGGCGAGCCGCTTCACGTCGTCGAGAATCTTCGCCACGGGGCGCGAGACTTCGGCGCCGCGCGTGTACGGCACGACGCAGAAGGTGCAGAACTTGTCGCAGCCTTCCTGCACCGTGACGAAGGCGGAAATGCCGCGCGCGCGGATCGCATCGGGTTTCGGCTGGGCGAGGAAGCCGAACTTGTCCTCGGCCGGAAATTCGGTCTCGATCGCGCGGCCTTCGTCGCCTGCGCGCTTCAACAGCTCCGGCAGATGATGATAGCTCTGCGGGCCGACCACGACGTCGACCACCGGCGCACGGCGCACGATTTCCTCGCCTTCGGCCTGCGCCACGCAGCCCGCGACCGCGATTTGCATCGTGCGGCCCTCGCGAGCGGCCTCGTCCTTGGCGACGCGCAGGCGGCCGAGCTCGGAATAGACCTTTTCGGAAGCCTTCTCGCGGATATGGCAGGTGTTGAGGATGACGAGGTCGGCGTCCTCGGCGCTCGCCGTCTCCACGAATCCTTCCGGAGCCAGCGTGTCCACCATGCGCTGGGCATCGTAGACGTTCATCTGGCAGCCATATGATTTGATGTGCAGCTTGCGCGGCGGCTTCATGGAACCCGGATTGAGGTGGAGGACGGCCCCCAGATATAGGCTGGTGGGGTGAAAATCCAGCGATTGGGCGTCCAAAACACGTCATTCCGGGGCGCACGTCAGCGAGAACCCGGAATCCAGAGGTTTTGGAGCGAGATTCCGGGTTCGATGCTCGGGGTCGCGTTCTGCGCGGTCCTGGCGCATTGCCCCGGAATGATGGTCAGGGGCCGATTTAGCCCGCCAGCGCTTCCGCCTCGACCCGGCGGATCAGTTCCGGCAATTGCCGCATATCGTCAAAGGTTATCGCGGCGCCGGCGGCGCGCAGAATGGCGGCATGACCCGGCGGGCAATGGCTGCCGCCGTGGAAGCCGAACACGGTCATGCCGGCGGCCCGGGCACCGGCTATCCCGGCGAGGCTATCCTCGATCACGACGCAGCGGTGCGGTGGTACTCCCATTTCGGCAGCCGCAAACAGGAACAGGTCCGGCGCCGGCTTGCCGTTCTTCACTTGCGAGGCGGAGAAGATGTTGGGCGCGAGACGCTCATAAAGTCCGGTGCTTCCGAGGCTCACCTGCATGCGTTGATGCGAGCCGCTCGAGGCAACGCAGACGGCTTGCGTGACGACATCAAGCGTGTCGTGGATGCCGCGGATTGCAGCGAGGTCGGCCTCGAATGAGCGGAACAGCTCGTCCTGCAGTTCGCCATGATAGGCCTCGGGCAGCTTGCGGCCGAGCTCGGTTTCGATCTCGAGATTGGCCTGCCGCGTGGAGCGGCCGAGGAAGCGCTCGAACACCTGCTCCGACGTGATCGGATAGCCGTGCCGTGTCAGCACGTCGGCGTGCGCGCGACAGGAGATCACCTCACTGTCGACCAGCACACCGTCGCAATCGAAGATGATGAGGTCTATCGGCACTACAGCATGATCCGGAAAAGTGTCGTGCGGTTTTCCCTCGCGACAAACGCGGAACGCGTTTGCGCGGAGATCATGCTCAAGAAGTGGGCTTGTCGTCGTCGAGCGGGACGCAATAGAGCTCGAGGCGGTGATCGACGAGCTTGTAGCCGAGCTTGCGCGCGATTTCCGCCTGCAGCTTCTCGATTTCTTCGGAGGTGAACTCGATCACCTTGCCGTCGCGCAGATTGATGAGGTGGTCGTGATGGCTGTCGCGCATCTGCTCGTAGCGTGCGCGGCCCTCGCGGAAATCGTGGCGCTCGATGATGCCGGCATCTTCGAACAGTTTTACGGTTCGATAAACGGTCGAGATCGAGATCTTGTCGTCCACGGCGACGCAGCGCCGGTAGAGTTCCTCGACGTCGGGATGATCCATCGCCTCGGCGAGCACGCGGGCGATGACGCGGCGCTGCTCGGTCATGCGCATGCCGGTTGCGGCACATCGCGCTTCGATGCCGGTCGTCTTGGTCGCGGAAGATTTCAGTACGGTCATAGGGTGTCTGCCTGGCAGGCGCTTCTTGCCACCAATGTTACGACAAGTCACGCCGCATCAGAAGTGCGTTCAAATGTTCCCCGTTCGGCTGCTTATAGTAGCGTTCGCGGCGTCCCACCACCACGAATCCGGCGCGATCGTAGAGCCGGCGCGCCGGCTGGTTATTCTCCTCGACTTCCAGAAATATAGTACGGACGCCGCGCCCCGCGAGATGGCCGAGATGGGTCATCAGCAGCGTGCGTGAGAGGCCGTGGCCACGCTGGCCCTTGTCGACCGCGATGGAGAGGATTTCCGCCTCATCCGCGCCGATCCGCGACACCGCAAAGCCGATGATCTTGCGGCCCAGGCGCAGGCGATGGACCAGCGTGTTGCGCTCGCTGATCATGGTCTCGAACTCGCCTTCGCCCCAACCGTGCGCGAAGGATGCGCCGTGAAGCTGCGCCAGCCGCGCCGCATCGCGCGCGAAAGCGGGCTCGACGGCGGCAGTGCCGCCGCGCCACCATTCCGACAACCATCGCATCATGAGGTTGGCATCATGAGGTTGCGGCTTGGACTGCGAGCTGTGGCATCGCCGCCGGCTTGGCATCGGGCGCGCGCAGGTAGAACGGCCGCGCCGGCGTGGCGTCGGGATCGGCCGCGGCGCCGAGCCATGCGACCCAGCCGATGTCGGGCGCGCCTTGCGCGTCGACGGCAACGGGTTGCGGCATAACCGTCGGCCAGCGGTCCGCGAGGATCTTTGCAGCATTGCCAACCAGATGCGGCGCGCCGAATTGCGAGGCCGCGATCGCTTCGTCGATAGGGGCCACTTTCGGCGGCACCAGCTGGCTGCCGTCGCCGGCGACGATCTGGAAATAGACGTGATCATGCCGCGCATCGATCGCAGAGATCACGGGCGCCGATCCATTCCGGTCGACGATGGCCGCAGCATAAGCCGACAACGTTGTCAGCCCGACGGCAGGCCGCTTGGCCGCCAGCGCGATTCCGCGCGCAGCCGAAATGCCGACGCGCAAGCCGGTGAAACTTCCGGGACCGACAGTGACGGCAACGCGGTCGAGCGCGGTGAAGGAGAGATTGGCCGATTGCATGACGCGCGCGATCATCGGCATCAAGGCTTCGGCGTGGCCGCGCTTCATGGGAACCTGCTCCTGTGCAAGGAGCTCGCCTGCATCGGTATCAAGGGCGGCGGCTGCGCAGGCTTCGAGCGCGGTATCGATGGCGAGGATCAACATGAAGCAATCATAGCATTGGCAATCGGATGATGCCCAAGGTTCTGGCCGTCGTGGCCGGGCTCGACCCGGCCATCCACGACTTTGCGGCCCAAAAACGTCGATGCCCGGGACAAGCCCGGGCATGATGGAATTCAGTGCCTCGATCGCCCAACTCACATCGGCCGGACTTCGACCACGTCGGGCACGAAGTGCTTGAGCAGGTTCTGGATGCCGTGCTGGAGCGTCGCGGTCGATGACGGGCAGCCGGAGCAGGCGCCCTTCATGTTGAGATAGACGATGCCGTCCTTGAAGCCGCGGAAGGTGATGTCGCCGCCGTCATTGGCGACCGCCGGCCGCACGCGGGTCTCGATCAGGTCCTTGATCATGTCGACCGTCTCGGCATCGGCCTCGTCGAAGAACTCGTCCGCGCCGTCGAGATCAGCATCGCTCGGCGCCGCACCGTCGGCGAGCAGCGGCACGCCCGACATGTAGTGCTCCATGATGGCGCCGAGAATCGCGGGCTTGAGCTGCTGCCATTCACCGCCGGCTTTGGTCACGGTGATGAAGTCTGATCCGTAGAACACGCCGGTGACGCCTGGCACGTCGAACAGCTTTTCGGCGAGCGGCGAGCGCGCGGCGGCCTCGCGGGTCGAAAATTCCATCGGGCCGCCGTCGAGCACGACGCGGCCGGGAATGAACTTTAGCGTAGCGGGATTGGGGGTGGCTTCGGTCTGAATGAACATGGTTTTCTCCGGACGTCGCCGGTTCAAGGCCGGCGCGTGAGCTATCAACTAGCAGATGGCGACGGGGAACGCACGATCAAGGGGCATCACGGCAGTTCGGTAGAAATTTCATAGGCTTATGCAGCCGCTTCACCCGCCCCTCCAGGGGCCTCCAGGGCAGGGTAAGCTACGACAGCGAATCCACGCTTTGGTCGCTCAGCGCGCCCGAGATGATCGTCACCGGGATCGGGAACGTGCCCACCTCATGCGCGAGCAGGGCAACCAGCGGACCCGGGCCTTCCGCGCCGGGACTTGCGGCCAGCACCAGCATGGCGATGTCCGGATCCTCGTCGATCACCTCGAGGAGCTGTTCCATCGCGCTGCCTTCCCGGATCACCCGCTCCGGCGTGATCGCGGCGATGCCGTTGGCGCGACCGGCGGCGCGGTCGAGCGCTGCGTTCGCCGCCTCATGCGCCTCGGCACGCATGATCTCGGCAACGCCGAGCCATTCCTGGTTCTGCTGCTCGGGCTCGATGATGCGCAGCATCACCACGCCGCCATCGGCGCGGATCGCCCAGCGGCTGGCGAAATAGACCGCGCGATCCCATTCGGCGGTGTCGTCAACAATGACGAGGCATTTTGGCTTGTGACCCGGCTCGAAGCATCGTCGCGTGCTGGTCATGCATGTCCCGGCGTGTCCCTGCTCGACATGCTGCCACACTCCCTCACTCTTTGGGAGAGGGGAAACGGCCGGCGCCGTGGCGCAGGCCGCATTTTGCGAGCGTGGCAATCAACGTCGGCGGATGAAGCCGACGATGTCCTTCGAGAGCTTCATGGTCTCGTCGGCGATCACGCGCGCCCGGTCGGAGCCGTCGTTCAGGATCGCATCGATATGGCCGGGGTCGGCGACGAGGCGCTTCATCTCGCCGGCGATAGGCGCCAGCTTCGTGACGCAGAGATCCACCAGCGCGTTCTTGAAGCTGGAGAACTGGCCGCCACCGAAATCGCGCAGCACCTCCGCCTTTGTGCGGCCTGAGAGCGCTGCGAAGATGCCGACGAGATTGTCAGCCTCGGGGCGCGCTTCCAGACCCTTCTCCTCGGTCGGCAGCGGTTCCGGATCGGTCTTCGCCTTGCGCACCTTCTGCGCGATGGTGTCGGCGTCGTCGGTCAGGTTGATGCGCGAATAGTCCGACGCATCGGACTTCGACATTTTCTTGGTGCCATCGCGCAGGCTCATCACGCGCGTCGCCGGTCCCGTGATGAAGGGTTCTGGCAGCGGGAAGAACAGGCCGTCATTGCCGCCGTGGCTGCGGATGGAGTCGCCGAAATCGTTGTTGAACTTCTGCGCGATGTCGCGCGAGAGCTCGAGATGCTGCTTCTGGTCCTCGCCGACCGGCACGTGGGTGGCGCGGTACAGCAGGATGTCGGCCGCCATCAGCACGGGATAGTCGTAGAGCCCGACCGAGACGTTCTCGCGATCCTTGCCGGCCTTCTCCTTGAACTGCGTCATGCGGTTGAGCCAGCCCAGGCGCGCGACGCAGTTGAAGATCCAGGCCAGCTCGGCATGGCCCGAGACCTGGCTCTGGTTGAACACGATGTGCTTCTTCGGATCGATGCCGCTCGCGATGAACGCTGCGGTCACCTCGCGGGTGTTGCGCGCGAGCTCGGCCGGCCCGCCCCAGACGTCGACGCCCTGCGTGATCGCGTGCATGTCGACGACGCAATAGATGCAGTTGTGGGTCTCCTGCATCTTCACGAAGTTGACGATCGCGCCGAGATAATTGCCGAGATGCAGATTGCCCGTCGGCTGGACGCCCGAAAAGACCCGTTCAACGAATGGCATGGTTAGTTTTCCTGGCAAGCCTTCCCTGAGGTAGTGGGCCGTCGTTTCCAACAGCGGCGCAGCCCCGTCAAGGGCAATTACACCTCTCCCATAGGGAGAGCACAGGCCGCCATACGGCGGCCGTTCTTAAAAACGACGCCGAAGCAAAGCTTCGGCTATGGCCGAAGGCGCGGGTGAGGGGCTAGGCTCTATCGAGGGACCGGACCCCTCACCCGATTTGCTGCGCAAATCGACCTCTCCCCATGGGAGAGGTGAAGAGCCCCCCGATGTGCCACCCTAAGTGACCGGCCGCTTCAGGGCGTGAACCGTTTCGCGCCAGGAGGCGACGCCGAGGATTTGCAGGAGCAGGCCGTAGACGACGATCCCTGCCGCGATCTGCAAGCCCAGCGCGATGAACTTGACGAGGCCGTGGCTGCCGGGGTGCACAAGACCGGAAGTCAACCAGAGCAGGCCGCCCATGACGAGCGCGGCGAGCACGATCCGCGGCAGCCGCCTTTGGGCGGCTTCGTCGGCGTTAAAGCCGAATTCGGTGGTGCCCTTGCGGAGCAGCGAGAACGCGCTGCTCCAGGCGCCGGCCGCGATGCTCGCGGCAATTCCGGTCGCGCCGAAGAAATGGCCGAGAACGACTGCCAGCGCGACCGCGACCACAAACCCCTTGGTCGTTGCCAGGAGCGGCGTCATCGTGTCGCTGCGGGCGTAGAAGGCGGGGGACAGCGCCTTGATCAGCACATGCGCCGGCAGGCCCAGCGCCAGCCCCATCAGCGCATGCGCTGTCGCCGTGCTGTCGTCGGCGCCGAAGGCGCCGTGCTCGAACAGCAGCCGCACGATCGGCTCGGCCAGCACGATCAGGCCGAGCGTCGCCGGCAATGCCAATCCGGCGGCGAGCTCGAGCGCGCGCGATTCCGCATGCGCCACCGCGCGGCGGTCGCTGCTAGCGACCGCGCGCGTCAGCTCCGGCACCAGCACGGTGCCCATGGCGACGCCGACGATGCCGAGCGGCAGCTCGACCAGGCGGTTGGCGAAATAGAGCCAGGAAACGGCGGACGGTGTTGCCGAGGCGATGATGGCGCCGGCCACCATCAGCCATTGCGGCCCCGAGCTTGCGAGCATGCCGGGGATTGCTTTCGCAAAGAAGCCGCGCATCTCCTTGTCGAAGCTCACGCGCAACGGTGTCGCGAGACTCGCGCTTCGCTGCGACAGCAGCATCAGCAATTGCAGCAGGCCGGCGATGCCGACGGTGGCCGCCAGCGCCCAGCCGGCGAGGCCGGCGTCGGCCTGCCAAAGAAGGAGCGCCGCGATCGCGGCGATCAAGGCGATGTTGAACAGCAGCGGCGAAAACGCCGTCAGTGCAAAACGGCCTTGCGCGTTGAGCAGTCCCATCAGCACCGTGACGGGACCTGCAAAGGCGAGATAAGGCAGCATCAGCCGCGCATTCTCGACGGCGAGGTCGCGCGTCTCGCTGCCGAGAAAGCCGGGCGCGATGACCGTGACGATCAGCGGCATCACGAGCGCGATGAGAAGCGAGGCTGCGATCAGGGCCACGCTGACCGTGCCGAGCACGCGCCCCGCGAAGGCGGCCGCGGCCGCCTCGCCGTCGCGGGCTCGCACGCCGAGCCAGGCCGGAATCAGGGCGGCGTTGAGCGCGCCCTCGCTGAGCAGGCGCCGGACCACGTTGACGAGCTGGAAGGCTGCCAGGAACGCGTCCGCCACGGCGCCGGTGCCGAGCAGTGCCGCGATCAGGGAATCGCGCGCAAAGCCCAGCAGCCGCGAGGCCAGTGTTCCCGTCGAGACGGTCAGGAAGGAGCGGATCATTGCTCGTTATAATACCGTTGCTTGCTCGCGCCGGGCCGAACGTGATAGGCCGCGAGCCGGATTTCGAGCCGAACAGGAAGCGGATTTCCCGCAAGATCGCAATCGGGCAACAGGATCAAAGTGAATGGCTGACGCGAAATATGACGTCTTGGGCATCGGCAACGCGCTGTTCGACGTGCTGGTCAGAACCGATGAGGCTTTTCTCGCCAGGCACGGCATGACCAAGGGCAGCATGTCCCTGATCGATGAGGCGCGCGCTGCGGCCATCTACAAGGACATGGGGCCGGCGACCGAGGTCTCGGGCGGTTCGGCCGCCAACACCATCGTCGGCATCGGCAGCTTGGGCGCGCGCGCGGCCTATGTCGGCAAGGTCAAGGACGACCAGATCGGCAATCTCTATATGCACGACATCCGTGCCGCCGGCGTTGCCTTCAACACGCCCGCCGCGAAGGACGGTCCCGCCACCGGCTGCTCCTACATCCTGGTGACGGGCGACGGCGAGCGCACCATGAACACCTATCTCGGCGCCGCACAGGACCTGTCGCCCGCCGACATCGATCCTGCCGAGATCGCCAGCGCCGGCATCGTCTATCTCGAGGGTTATCTCTGGGATCCCAAGAACGCCAAGGACGCCTTCGTCAAGGCGGCCAAGATCGCGCATGATGCCAAGCGCAAGGTAGCGCTGACGCTGTCGGATTCGTTCTGCGTCGACCGCTACCGCGACGAGTTTCTGGCCTTGATGCGCAACGGCACCGTCGACATCGTCTTCGCCAACGAGTCCGAGCTGCACTCGCTCTACATGAGCTCGGATTTCGACACTGCGCTCAAGCAGCTCCGCAACGACGTCAAGCTCGGCGTCGTCACCCGCAGCGAGAAGGGCTGCGTCGTGGTGTCGCCGGACGACGCCGTCGCCGCGCCCGCGTCTCCGGTCGCGCAAGTCGTCGACACCACCGGCGCCGGCGATCTCTTCGCCGCCGGCTTCCTGTTCGGCCTCGCGCGCGAGCTGCCCTACAAGCAGTGCGGTGAGCTCGGGGCGCTTGCGGCAGCCGAAGTGATCCAGCACATCGGCGCGCGGCCTCAGGTGTCGCTGAAAGAGCTCGCCCAGCAGCGCGGGCTGACAGTGTAGTCTCGTCTCTTTCCCGGTCATTGCGAGCGCAGCGAAGCAATCCAGACTGTCACCGCTGAAAGACTCTGGATTGCTTCGCTGCGCTCGCAATGACGATGTAGTGGCAGATGCGCGCTTAGGCCAAACACTCGGTCGTCATGCCCGGGCTTGACCCGGGCATCCACGTCTCTGTTGCACGTGGATGGCCAGGACGAGCCCGGCCATGACCCGTGGCGAGCGTCCCCGTGACGATGCCTATGCCGCGCGCTTTCCGCTCCCCGCATCGAGCCCGGCATAGACGCCACGCTCGAAGCCCGCGAACGCCTCCAGGCACTTGCCGTCGGCGAACGGCAACAGCTGCATCAGGATCACGCCGGCGACGTCGCGTGACGGATCGATCCAGAAATAGGTGTTGGCGAGGCCGGCCCAGGCGAGACTGTTCGGGCTGCGGCCTTCCGCCGTCTTGGCGGTGTTGATCATGAAGCTCAGGCCCCATTTCTTCGCCTGGTCCGGATAGAGATCGACGCTGTTGGTGTAGATCGGCGCCGCGGTGGTCATCTTGGTCATGTTGAGATCGCCCATCTGGTTCTGTCCCATCATGGCGACCGTCTCCGCCTTCAGCACCTGGTTGCCGTTGCCACGGCCCTTGTTCAGGATCATCTGGGTGAACTTGATGTAGTCGCCCGCGGTCGAATAGAGGCCGCCGCCGCCCATGTGGAATTCAGGCTCCTGCTCGAGCTCGAACGGGATCGCGGCGAGCTGGCCGTCCTCGCCGCGCGCATGCATGCCGACCAGGCGCTTGCGCATGTTGTCGGTGATCTTGAAGCCGGTGTCGCTCATGCCGAGCGGCGCAAAGAGATTGTCGCGGAGGTAGGCGTCGAGGCGTTTGCCGCTGGCGGCCTCCACCGCCTTGCCGACGAAATCGATGTTGGTGCCGTACTCCCAGCGCGTGCCGGGATCGGTCATGATCGGCGTCTTCAGCGCCGCGTTCTGGCAGGTGATGATCCCGGGCGTTCCGGTTTTCTCCATGTAGGCGCCGAACTCGGCATTCCACATGTCGTAGCAGAAGCCGGCGGTGTGGGTCATGAGCTGGCGCAGCGTGATCGCGCCCTTCGCCGGCCGCAGCTTCGGCTCGCCCTTCTCATCAAAACCTTCGAGCACCTGCGGCTGGGCGAGATCGGGCAGCAGAGATCCGATCGGCGCGTCCAGCGAGAGCTTGCCCTGCTCGACCAGTTGCATCGCGCCGGCGCTCGTCACCGCCTTCGTCATCGAGGCGATCCAGAACACGCTATCCAATGTCATCGCATCCGGCTTGGACAAATCGCGCTTGCCGAATGCGCCTTGGTAGATCACGTCGTTGCCGCTCGCGGCGATGGCGACGACGCCGGGAATTTCCTTGGCGTCGCTCTTCTGGCGCAGAACCTGGTCGATCTCCGCTTGACTTTGCATACGCGTTTCCTCCGGTTTGATTATTGTTGGAAGCGATGGATTGTCCTCCTACAGATCGCGCGCGGCAAGCGCGTCAACCTTAACGTACGGTCGCGATGTCGTGACTTGACGACAGACGCCCTGCGCAGGACGACAAGGCGACCGAACTGCAACACGTCGATACAATCTGCGGTGGATGGCCGCACTTGGCCGTGACCCCTCAGGCGGCAAGACGATATGTTTCGAGAATTTTCGAAGCACTTGAAACATTTTGTGCGCTGCGACGTTTGGCTTGCCGCCGGACCGATGCGGCCCGACGTTAAGACTTGAAGCAAATTTTGGCGGCAATACGCCGCGAGGGGACTTGAGATGATTTCGACCTGGAGCGAATGGAAGTGCTATCCCCGTCCCGGACGGGGCGAGAATCTGGAGGCGCCGATCGCGCCCGGCATTTACGAGGTCCGGATCGCCGGCTCCGGTGCACTCTACTCCTTCGGCGCGGTCGACAATGTGGCGCAGGCGCTGGCGCTGCTGCCGGTCGGCTCAAAATCCTGGTTCGGCCGTCGCGACACCTCCGACGTTCCCGATCTCGAATACCGGACCTGCGCGACCTCGTCCAAGGCCGACGCCAAGGCCGCAGCCGAGCGCATGATCGGCCGGCGCGAGACCTATATGAGCGGCGCGGCCTAGAGCATGATCCGGAAAAGTGTGCAGCGGTTTTCCGAAAGGATCATGTTCAAACAATAAGTCACGCCGCTCCCAGCATAATTCCAAGCAGATGTGCGTTGCGGGGCGGTGCATTATGCGTCGCCTGTCCCTATATTCCGGGCCGATCTGATCGCCCCAAGGAGCAACGCCATGACCCCGACCGCCGCCGCACGCGCCTCGCAAGCCACCTCCACCCTGCGCGACCGGTTGAAGGACCCCTCGCTCCTGAAGGAGGCCTGCTTCATCGACGGCGCCTGGGTCGGTTCGCCGGTGTTTCCCGTGAACAATCCCGCGACAGGCGTGGAGCTGGCAAAAGTCCCGCAGCTTTCGGCGGATGATACGACCAAGGCGGTCGAAGCCGCCGAGCGCGCCTTCCCGGCCTGGGCGAAACTCACCGCCAAGCAGCGCTCTAACATCCTTCGCAAATGGTTTGAGCTGATCGTCGCCAACCGCGAGGATCTCGCGCTGATCCTCACCTCCGAGCAGGGCAAGCCGCTCAGCGAAGCCCTCGGCGAGGTCGATATCGGCGGTGCCTATGTCGAGTTCTTCGCGGAAGAGGCGCGTCGCGTCTATGGCGAAACCATCCCGACGCAGCGTCCCGACGCGCGGCTGCTCGCGATCAAGCAGCCGATCGGCGTCTGCGGTGCGATCACGCCATGGAATTTTCCGAACTCGATGATCACGCGCAAGGTGTCGCCGGCGTTGGCCGCCGGCTGCACCGTGGTGCTGAAGCCCGCGAACGAAACGCCGCTGTCGGCGCTGGCGCTTGCCGCGCTCGCCGAGAAGGCCGGCGTGCCCAAGGGCGTGTTCAACATCATCACCGGCGATGCGCCGCCGATCGGCAAGGTGCTGTGCGAGCATCCGGCGGTGCGCTTCGTCGGCTTCACCGGCTCGACCGCCGTCGGGAAGATTCTCTATCAGCAGGCCTCCGTCGGCGTGAAGAGGCTCGGCCTGGAACTCGGCGGCAACGCGCCGTTCGTGGTGTTCGACGACGCCGATATCGATGCGGCGGTCGAAGGCGCGATCGTCTCGAAGTACCGCAACATGGGCCAGACCTGCGTCTGCGCCAACCGCCTTTACGCGCAGGACAAGATCTACGACGAGTTCGTGCAGAAGCTGTCGAAGAAGGTTGCGGCGATGAAGATCGGCGATGGCACCGAGAGCGGCGTCACGCAGGGACCGCTGATCAACATGAAAGCGGTCGACAAGATCGAGCGCCACATCGCCGATGCAGTGAAGCGCGGTGCCAAGGTCGTCACCGGCGGCAAGCGCAGTGCGCTCGGGCGCTCCTTCTTCGAGCCGACCGTGCTGTCCGACGTCAAGCCGGACTCGCTGGTGTCGCAGGAGGAAACCTTTGGCCCGCTCGCGCCGGTGATCCGCTTCAAGGACGAAGCCGACGTCATCGCGATGTGCAACGCATCGCCGTTTGGTCTCGCCTCATATTTCTACTCCCGCGATCTCGGCCGCGTCTGGCGCGTCGCCGAGGCGCTGGAGTCGGGCATGGTCGGCGTCAACACCGGCCTGATCACGACGGAAGTCGCGCCGTTCGGCGGCGTCAAGGAGAGCGGCCTGGGACGCGAGGGCTCGCATCACGGCATGGAAGAATATGTCGAGATCAAATACGTGATGATGGCGGGGGTGTAACCGTAGCGCCGTAGCCGCGGATTACCCAGCCGCGAGTAGCGCGAAGCGTTTGGTGCGCTGATGCCTCGACACCGTCATGGCCGGGCTT
>NZ_LSEF01000100.1:29477-42174 GCF_001641695.1 Bradyrhizobium neotropicale | reverse complement strand
GGCCATGACGACCTCCGGTATATGCAATCGCACTCGCTGCGCATTTCACCGCCGCAGCACCGCGATCGTCCGATTGGCAAAGCTCAGCCGCTCGGCCATGACCGACACGAAATAGGTCAGCAGCTTGTGGCTGAGCTCGGGGTCTTCGTCCTTGATCGCGTCGAACTGGTGCGTGTTCAGCACGTAGAGCACGCTTGCGACTTCCGCCTGAATGGTCGCGCTGCGCGGCGTGTGCGCCACGAGGCCCATTTCGCCGATCGTGGTGTAGCGGCCGAGGCTGCGCACGCGCGTGGTGCGGTCGTCGTCGGCCGGGACCATGATGCCGACGCGACCGTCGAGGATGAAGTGCATGGAATCGGCGGCATCGCCGGCCTGCACGATGACCTCGCCGGCCTCGACCTCGAGGCGCTGGCAGCGGCGGATCAGCTCGTCGGCGTCGTCCTCGCTGTCGAGAATCCCCGTGAACCAGTCCTTCAAGCTGGCTTCTTCTTGCGCCAAGCCCTGATGCTGCGAGATGATCTCGTTCTCGCACCACTCCAGCGCATGATCGAGCTCGGGAATGAGGGCGACGCCTTCGCCGATGAAGTCGCTGGACCGCAGCACCTTCTCGGCGGCGGCCGACAGATGTACCAGGATCAGCTCGACGCCGAGATCCGCCGCGCTGCGCTTGATCTGAGCAAAGCTGTAGGCCGCTGAGGAATCGACGCCGGTCACGAGCTTGAAGTCGAACAGCAGATAGCGGCACTCCGGGCGCTCCTGCAGCAGGCGCTTGACGTGCTGATAGAGCCGGTTGGCGGAGCCGAAGAACAGATAGCTCTGCAGGTTCAGGCCCTGGATCTTGCCGCCATGGGCCAGCAGCACCTCCTGGTCGTCGCGCGAGCGGTCGAGCGAAGAACGATATTCGGAGCCGTCGAAACTGTACTTGATCGACTCCACCCGCGCCGCGCTGAACGCGAAGGTCGCGCAGCCGATGATCACGCCGATCAGGATGCCCGGCACGAAACCCCAGGTCACGATGATCGCGATGATGGCGATCAGCGACAGATATTCGAGCTTGGAGAGCCGCTTGCGCGACTCGATGATCCATTTATGGAGCTGGTCGGCACCGAGATAGAGCAGGAGGCCGCCGAGCACGAATTTCGGCATGAAGCCGAGCAGCTCCGGCGCGACGGCGAGCATCAAAAGCGACATCGCCGCGACGGTCAGCCCGGAGAGGCGCCCGCGCCCGCCGCTGCTGAAATTGAGGATCGAACGGCTCACCGAAATGCAGCCGGCATAGCCGCCGAGCGCGCCGGTCAGGATGTTGGCCGCGCCCGTGACGTTCAGCTCGCGCTCCAGGTTGGCCTCGCGATGCACGGCGACCTCGATCCCCGTGGTGTTGAACAGCGTGCTCGACGCCGTGACGAAGATGACGGCGACGAGGTTGCCGAGCAGGTCCGGCACGGCGTGCCAGGGATAGTGGACGAAACCGTCGGTGTGCCAGGGCAACATGAACGACGCCGGCGGTGGCGGTTGGAAAGTCCAGCCCAGGCTCCGTGCTTCGTCCGGCGAGATGCCGGCGATCCAGAACGCCATGTGCGCCGTGAGCATGCCGCCGACCAGGATGATCGGCAGCCCGAAAGGGCTGCGCGAGCGATGCCAGGTCAGGTACAGCACTAGCGCCATCCCGCAGGCCGCGCCCAGCTCCGACAGCGTGATCCCGCTGGTGAAGCGCAGCAGCGTGGAAAATTGCACGGGATGGTCAGTGATCACCCGGATCGCGCCCATGACGATCAGAAGCCCGGTGGCGCCGAGGAAGCCGCCGACCACGGGATAAGGCACGTAGCGGATCGCCCGGCCCATCCGGGTCAGTCCCAATCCGCACAGGGTGACGCCGGTCAGAATGGTCGACAGGCCGAGCGTGATCAGGACGGACGAGAGCAATGACGTCGGCAGGTTCGCCGCCTCGATGCGCTCGACCAGCGAGGCGGCGAGGATTCCCGTCACGGCCGCGGTCGAGCTGTCAGGCGCGGCGACCGCGAAGGGCAGCGAGCTTCCGAATGCGACGACGGCCGCAAGCATGGCGGAGCTGATGAAGGTCGCGGCAATCCCGTAGGACAAATAGGCCGACAGCGGGCCTGCAAAGATCAGCAGCGCGTAGGAGAGCCCGAAGGTGACGGTCAGGACGCTCGCGGCGCTGCCGCCCAGGATATCATTCAGCGCACGTTTGAGGGTTGGGCTGGAGCGCGGGACCGGACTGTAGGTAATTGCTGGATCTGTCACGCCTTTGTGCGCCCCTGAAAATTCCCGTCCGAGACGTAGACGAGTCGGAGGCTAGCGCAACAGGATTCTTCTGATTGTGAAATGTCCGACAATTTCTGGCAAAATCGTTCGCGTCATTTGTCCTGGCCGGAGGCCTCGGCGCCGCCGACCGGACGCCCCGGTGAGGATGAGATCCATGGCATGTGAATGGCCAATCATACCCGGCAGGCGGAGGGTGCCGAGATCGATCAGCGGCCCGCCGAATCGGCGGCAGAATATGCCGAAGGTCGCGTCCTCCGCGACCACGCGCATGTCGGTGGGAGGGGCGCATCGGCCTTTCCCCGTCATTGCGAGCGCAGCGAAGCAATCCAGGTTGTCCCCGCGGAGGGATTCTGGATTGCTTCGCTGCGCTCGCAATGACGGAGCGAGAGGCAACGACTGATTAAATCTTCAGCTCCGTCCCCGTCACGCGCCGATACGCTTCCAGATACCGTTTGCTGGTCGCGTCCACCACGCTTGCCGGCAGCGGCGGGGGCGGGGCGTCGCCGTTCCAGCGCCCGGCGTGGCGCTCGATGTCGAGATAGTCGCGCAAGGGCTGCTTGTCGAAGCTCGCCTGCGGCTGGCCGGGCTTGTAGGCATCGACGGCCCAGAAGCGCGAGGAATCCGGTGTCATCACCTCGTCGATCAGGATGATGCGCCCGTCCTTGTCGCGGCCGAACTCGAACTTGGTGTCGGCGATGATGATGCCCTGCTCACGCGCTCGCTCCTCGCCGAGCGTGTAGACCGCGCGCGTCATGTTCTCGAGCGTGTAGGCGACCTCGTCGCCGACGACCTCGCGCATCCGCGCGATGGTGATGTTCTCGTCGTGGCCGGTCTCGGCCTTGGTCGCCGGGCTGAAGATCGCAGGCTCGAGCTTCTCGCTCTCGGCGAGGCCGGCCTTCAGCTTCTCACCCGCGAGCGTGCCGCTTGCAGCATATTCCTTCCAGGCCGAGCCGGAGAGATAGCCGCGGATCACGCATTCGATCGGAAAGACGGTGGCGCGGCGGGACAGCATGGCGCGGCCATGGATGTCGGCACGGTGTGGCCCCAAGGCCGGCACGGCGGCGATGATCTCGTCGGTGTCGGCGCTGATCATGTGATGCGGCACCACGCCTTCGAGCTGTCTGAACCAGAACGCGCTCACTTGCGTCAGCACCGCGCCCTTCATCGGGATGGTCTCGCCCATCACGACGTCGAAGGCGCTGATGCGGTCGGTGGTGACGAGCAGCAGGCGGTCGTCGTCGACGGCATAGATATCGCGCACCTTGCCGCGTCCGATCTTGGACAGGGGCAGGTCGCTGGAGAGCATGGTGGTCATCGGCAAGGCTTTCGGAGACAGGGCTTTCGGAGACAAGGCCTTCGGGCAGGAAATCCAGCCGCGCCGGACAGCGCGGCCGGAAGCGGGGATAGCCTATTCCGGCAGCGGAATGAACTCATGTTCCTGCGGAACCGCCGCGAAGCGGCCGGTTTTCCAATCCTGCTTGGCCTGCTCGATCCGCTCCTTGCTGGAGGAGACGAAATTCCACCAGATGTGGCGCGGCCCTTCCAGCGCATCGCCACCCAGGAACATCATCCGCGTGGCCTTGAGCGCCTTCACGGTGATGCGATCGCCGGGGCGGAAGATCAGGAGCCGCGGCCCCTCATAGCGCTCGTTGGCGATCTCGACCTCGCCGTCGACGAGGTAGATCGCGCGCTCCTCATGGTCGGGGTCGAGCGGCACGCTCGCGCCCGCAACCGCCGTAACCTCGGTGTAGAACCAGGGTGAGACCATCGACACCGGCGAGGCGATGCCGAAGGACGAGCCCGCGATCACCCGCGCGGTGAAATCGCGCTCCGAGATCATCGGCAGGTCGCCGGCGGCGTAGTGCTGGAACGACGGCGCGATCTCCTCGGATCCCGCCGGCAACGCGATCCAGCTCTGCAGGCCCAGCATCTTCTGGCCCGATGCGCGCTGCGTATCCGGCGTGCGCTCGGAATGTGCGATGCCGCGCCCGGCGGTCATCAAATTCATCGCGCCGGGCTGGATCTCCTGGACGTTGCCCTCGCTGTCGCGGTGCATGATTGCGCCGTCGAACAGATAGGTGACGGTGGCGAGCCCGACATGCGGATGCGGCCGCACGTCCATGCCCTTGCCGGAGACGAACTGCACCGGGCCGAAATGGTCGAAGAAGATGAAGGGCCCGACCATCTGCCGCTTGCCATGCGGCAGCGCGCGCCGCACCTCGAATCCGTCGCCGAGATCGCGGGTACGCGGCACGATGACGAGGTCGAGCGCATCGCATGTCTTGGGATCGCCAAGCACGGGGTCGTTGTCGGGCATCCAGCTCATGGTGGACTCCTGCTTCTTGCTGATATGATTGTAGCAGAACAACGTTGGGAACGGGAGGAGACAGATGATTCCGCCGCTCAAGCCTGGCGCCAGGCTGCTGGAGGTCACGGGCCCAAGAATCGAGACGGAGCGTCTGATCCTGCGGCCATGGTGCGCAAGTGATATTGCGCCGAATGCCAAGATGTTGACCGATCCGGGTACGGCCCGCTTCATCGCAGCGGACGGCAAGCCGGTCGCGACCGAGATCGCCGGCTGGCGCAACGCGGCGGTTATCTCGGGACACTGGGCTCTCCATGGCTTCGGCATGTTCGTGGTCGAGGAAAAGTCGAGCGGCGCCTATATCGGCCGGGTCGGTCCGTGGTGCCCGCCGGGTTGGCCCGGTTTCGAGGTCGGCTGGGGCATTGCCAAGGAATTCCGCGGAAAAGGCTATGCCTTGGAGGCGGCCCGTGCATCGATCGATTGGGTGTTCGACAGCTTTGAGGTCGACGAGATCATGCACTGTATCGAAAGCGTGAATGCGCCGTCGCAAGCTGTTGCCCGCAGCCTCGGGGCGCGAAAGGATCGCGAGATCGATCTGTTCGGCAAGCCTGCCGACGCCTGGATCACCTCGCGCGCCTTGTGGCTCCGGCAAAATTGAATCGGTCTTTGATCTAACTTAAGTTCGAGGCATGGGCGCGGCTGCGCAATCGGGTCGACTGGATGTTGCTGACCAATCTCGAACTCGCCTTTCGCGCCGGCGCCGTGGCGGTGCTGCTGGTGCTGACGGCGTCGCTGTTCTCCGGCTTCAGGAGCGTGCTGGCGGGGCGGCTTGCGATTGCCTTCGCGCTCGGCTCGGCGGCGCACGCGGCGAGCTATTCAATCGGCGCGCCGGCGCTGGTGTCTGCCTGGCACGCGCCGCTGATCGCGCTGTCGACCGGCAATGTCGCGGTGTTCTGGCTTTTCACGCGCGCGCTGTTCGATGACGATTTTCGCTTGCATTGGTGGCATGGCGCGGTCTGGGCGCTCGTTTCGGCCTTCAGCTTCGTCAGTTGCCTCTGGATCGCGCCAAGCGGAAACCTGCGGCTCGCCGTCGTCGCGACCAATCTGATCTCGCTCGGCTTCATCGCGCTGGCGGTGATGCAAACCATCACGTCGTGGTCGGCGGACCTCGTCGAGCGGCGACGCCGCCTCCGCGTCTTCATCGTCGTGGCCGCCGCACTCTATGGCGGGCTGAACGCGTTGCTCCAGGTCTTCGTTGGTGGGAGCGGCGCGGGCGACATTGCCAACACGATCAACGCCGGCGTGCTCGCCTTGGTCGTCGCCGCGATCGCTTGCGCGATGATGCGCGTCGACGGTGCTGACCTGTTTCCGGCGCCTGCCGAGCCCGCGCCGGCGATCGTGCCGAGCCAACCCGTCGCGGCCGAGGACGCTGCCGACCAGAAGCTGATCGATGCCTTGATGCGGCTGATGTCGGACGAACGGATCTACCGCCAGGAACACATCACCATCGGTGCGCTCGCGGGCCGGCTCAAGATCCCCGAATACCGGCTGCGCCGCTTGATCAACCAGCGGCTCGGCTATCGCAACTTCAATGTGTTCCTGAACAACCACCGGATCGAAGAGGCCATGGCCGCGCTCGCCGATCCCGCCCAGGCCGAGGTGCCCGTCATCACCATCGCCATGGACGCCGGCTTCCAATCGCTCGGTCCCTTCAACCGCGCCTTCAAGGCGGTCGCGGGTGTGACGCCGACGGAATACCGGCGGCTGAAGACCAGCGTGGCCTAGTTTCTAGTCTATTGTAATATCGAGATAATTTCAAAATCGGCCAGCCCGCACGCATCTTCAGCAGGCCAACTTCCAAATCCGGCGAGCCATCGTCCGTGCGCTCCGGCTTTCTCCCGCCATACCTGCACAAGCCGGAGAACCGCCGTTGACCCGCCGCCGCAAGTTCATCCTCCTCATCACCACCATCGCCTGCGCCGGCCTCGCGCTCGGCGCAGCGCGCGCTCGCGACGTGCCGAAGGTCGCCACCGGCTTCGCCGCCGACATCCTCTGCGCCGAGACGTTCGTCTCCGGCTTCGATCCCCGGCGCACGTTCACTGAAACCACCGATGCGATGCCCGGCACCGGCCTGATCACCTGGGCGATGAACTACCAGGTCGACCGCGTGCGCAAGGATGTCACGGTGACGCTGTTCGGCATCGGCCGCAGCCATGCCGTCTATCGCGAGGGCCTCGGCTGCACGCTCGAGCACGGCGCTGGGATCGTCGACGTCGAGTTGCCGCCCGATGACAAGCAGCCCGCACTGCTGCCCGAGATCGCCGGACCTTCGATCGTGCCGCCGCAAAGCGAGGGGCTAGCCGTCGCGATCGACCGCGCCTTCACCGAGCCCGCGCAGCCGCCATATCGCCGGACACGTGCGGTGGTCGTCATGAAGAACGGCCGCATCATCGCCGAGCGCTATGCGGACGGCGTTGGACCGGAGACGCCTCTGCTCGGCTTCTCCATGACGAAATCGGTGACCTCGGCCCTGACCGGAATCCTGGTGCGGCAGGGCATGCTGAAGCTCGACGGGCCTGCACCGATTGCCGCGTGGAAGAATCCGGAAGATCCGCGCCACGCCATTACCGTCGACCAGCTCTTGCGCCACACCGCCGGCCTTGCGCTTGGCAGCTCGCTCCAGGCTTCGCTCGGCTCCGCGTTCGAGCCCGTCAATCGCATGAAGTTCATGGAAGCCGACATGGCCGCCTATGCCGAGAGCATGCCGCTGGCATCAGCGCCGGGCGCGGCCTGGAACTATCACGACGGCAACACGCTGATCCTCTCGCAACTGATCCGCAACGCGGTCGGCGGCAATCCGGCCGATGTGCTTGCCTTCGCGCGCCGCGAATTGTTCGCGCCGCTCGGCATGCGCCATGTCACGCTTGAGCTCGACGGCGCCGGCACGGCGGAGGGTTCGAGCGAAATGCTGGCATCCGCGCGCGACTGGGCGCGCTTCGGCCAGCTCTATCTCAACGACGGCGTCGCCGGCGGCAGGCGTATCCTGCCCGAGGGTTGGGTGAGCTACTCCGCGTCGGCCACGCCGAACGCGTGGGTCGGCATCGGCGCCGGCTTCTGGACCAATCAGGGCGACAGTTTTGGCGCGACCTACCGCATCGAGCACGGCTGGCCGCGCGATGCCTTCTTCGCCAAGGGCACGATCGGCCAGTACACGATCGTGATCCCGTCGGAGCGGCTGGGGATCGTGCGGTTAGGTCGCTCGCCGAACTGGCCGCCGGATGCGGATGGTGTGTTCGATTTGGTTCGCGACGTGGTCGCGGCGACGCGTGAGAAGGGGAAAGTGGCGGGGGTGAATTGACTTCACCTCTCCCCGTAAGAACGGGGAGAGGGAGAAGAAAGAGCTATTGCCTTCCCAGCTCCGTCGCTTTCGCCACGCGGTCGAACCGCTCCAGCGACAGGATCGCGTCCGCAAACTTCTCCGCCCGCGCGTTCAGCACGGGGCGCGCCAGCGTCAGGAATTTCTGCTGCATCGCCTGCGCATCAGGGAAGGAGGTCGGCTCGCCCGACGGATCGGCATAGAGCCGTTCATGCACGCCGTCGTCGGTGGTGATGCTGACGCGCGCGCCGAAGGGGTGGGTGCGGCCGATCTCGAGCCGGTCATCCTGCACCACGTCGAACTTGTCCGCGAGCTTGTCGATGGCGGCATCGCCGAGGCGGTTATAGTCGTCCCAGCCGAAGCTGCCCTGATCGAGCGCGAGCGCGCCGGTGAAGAACATCGAGAACTGGCCGCCGACGATCGACGTCGGATGCCGCTTGGTTGCGGCGTCGCCCGTCAGCGTGATGCCGTTGCGGTGCAGCCCGATCTCGACGCGCTTGACCTGGTCGGGCGTCAGATTGTGCTCGCGCCGCATCGCGATCAGCGCGTCGATGGCGGCATGGGTGTAGCGGCAGCTCGGATACGGTTTTACGCCGATCTTCATCGTCTCATAGGTCTTGCCGAGCTCGGCGACTGCTTTGTCGGGATGCGCGTCGTCGGTGTAGCCGGCGAGCAGGCCGTGCTTGCCTTCGACCGATTCCGTTGCGCCGACGAAATCGTTGCGCGCCAGCGTCGCGGCGATCACGCCGTTCATCGCGGCGGCGCCGACCTGGTAGCGCTTGTTCCAGGCGCCGTTGACCAAAAATTGCAGCGAGCCCGCGGCCTGGCTGCCGGCGACGCCGAAGGCGGCGATGATCTGCTTCTCGGAGAGACCGAACAGTTTTGCTGCTGCCGCGGCCGCGCCGTAGGTACCCGCCGTCGCGGTCGGGTGGAAGCCGCGCGCATAGTGCGAGGTCGGGTCGAGCGCATTGCCGAGCCGGCAGCAGACTTCATATCCGGCGACGATCGCGGTCAGCACGTCGCGCCCCGACGCGCCGACCATCTCGCCGACGGCGAACGCCGCCGGCACCACCGGCGCACTCGGATGCAGCGAGGAATCCGCATGGGTGTCGTCGAAGTCGAGGGAATGGCCGAGCGCGCCGTTGAGCAGCGCTGCGACCGCGGGCGTCCAGGTCTTGGCATCGCCGAACACGGTGGACTCGCCCTTGGTGTCCAGCGCGAGCGCCTCCAGCATCTTCAGGAGTGACGGGGTCGATTCCGCTTCGCTGCGTGCGCGGATTGCGCTGCCGAGGAAATCCAGCGTCAGCACTTTTGCGCGATCCAGCACTTCCGCCGGAATATCAGGGTATTTCAGGTTGGCGACATAAGCGGCGAGCGTTGCGGTTTCCTGGGCCATCGTGTTTCCTCGTTTTGGCCGGCAAGTTAGGCGGGCTGATTTTGCCTTTCAAGCGGCCTTGCGGCCGCGGGCATCAGCTATGCTTTTGGTCGGTTACGAGGATTTGGACCGGGATTTTTGACGATGACACTCGCAAAACAGGTGTTCGACCAGATCCGGTCGCGAAGGACGCAACTGGGGCTGGCGGTCCGGGTCACGGTGGCGGCGACCGTCGCCTACGTGGTCGCGACCGCGCTGCATTTGTTGCTGCCGCTCTGGGCAGTCCTGACCTCGCTGATCGTCACCCAGATGAGCGTCGGCCGCTCGCTGAAGGCGACGCGCGACTACATGCTCGGCACGATAGGCGGCGCCATCTATGGCGGCGCCATTGCGGTGTCGCTGCCCTATTCCAGCGAAGCCGGGCTGCTCGGGCTTCTGGTGCTGTCGGTTGCCCCGCTCGCCTTCATCGCCGCGATCAATCCGAGTCTGAGCGCTGCCACGGTGACGGCGGTGATCGTGCTGCTGGTTCCCACCATGCATCATTCCGATCCCATGACCTCGGCGATCGATCGCGTCAGCGAGGTCGCGGTCGGCGCGATCACCGGGCTGCTGGTCTCCTTCCTGGTGCTGCCCTCGCGCGCGGTGCGGCAGATCCGCGCCAGCGCGGCCACGCTGCTCGAGCTGATCGCGGACGCCTTCACCGAACTGCTCGCAGGTCTCACGCGCGGCCGCGACAACGACGCGCTGCACCGGATCCAGGACGGCATCGGCACCGCGATGGTGGGCCTCAATGCCATCGGCGCCGAGGCCGAGCGCGAGCGCGCGGCACGCCTGTCGAGCGGACCCGACACCGGCCCTCTGCTGCGAACCGTCCTGCGGCTGCGCCATGACGTCGTGATGATCGGCCGCGCCACGGTGGTGCCGCTGCCGGCCGAGGTGCAGACGCGGCTCGCCGGGCCGCTGACGGAGGTCTCGACCGTGATCGCGCGCTTTCTGCGCTCGGCGGCGAGCGCCTTGCGCGAGGGCGCCGGCGCGCCGCCGATCCATCCCGTGCACCTCGCGCTCCAGCACTATGCCGAGGCGGTCGCGGCCGTGCGCCAGGACGGTCTGATCCGTGGCCAGCCCAGCGACACTGCGGAGCGCTTCTTCGCGCTCGGCTTCTCGCTGGAGCAGATGCACCAGAATCTCTGCGATCTCGACCGCGTCGTCGGTGAATGGTCGGAGGCCGCGGCGGACCAGCCGGTGCGGGTTGCGAAGTGACCCAGGGAGTGCACGATCAAACGTCGGCTTCCGACAGCAAAGCGGAAGTCGCCCGGCCTGGCCGTGACCGGCGGCATATGACCCATGCCGGAACTCGGCCTGAAGATCAGAAGTGAGGCGAAGAGAACGCGACGGCCGGCTTGTGAAGCCACGTTCAATGCTCGAAGCAGAAAGTGATTTGCTGAGCTATTCTTGTCGGGTCGCAGGAGTACGCAATGTCGAAAGCAATTGCTGTCTTGGGCTCCGCTCTGTTCTTCGTCATTGCGCCGTTGGTGCTGGCAGGCTTCATCCCCTGGTGGGCCACGCAGTGGGAATTTCGGCCAGCTTTTTTCGGCGTCGATCTAACCCGCATCCTCGGCGGTATATTGATCATCGTCGGAGTGCCCGGACTTGTGGATTCATTTGCCCGTTTTGCGCTGGAGGGGCTGGGGACGCCCGCTCCGGTCGCGCCGACGCAAAAGCTCGTAGTGACTGGCCTTTATCGCTACGTGCGAAATCCGATCTACATCGCGGTCGTCGCAGTCATTTTTGGTCAGGCCCTTTTGTTTGGTGACTGGCGTCTCCTCTGGTACGGCGCGCTACTCTGGCTGTTTTTTCATCTCTTTGTGGTGATGTACGAAGAACCGACGCTCAAGGAAACATTCGGCACGGAGTACGAGAGCTTTCGGACTAATGTGCCGCGGTGGATTCCGCGGTTGACGCCATGGCGAGCCGCATAAAGGAATCGCTGCAAGCAGCTCGATGCCGGCTGCAACAAACAGTGCGAGACGGCGAAGCGTAGCAAGCACGCCTAGCGGCCTCGCCCCGGAGGGCCGACTACCTTAGCCGCCAAGGTCGAAATAACGCATGGGCCGGGCAACTGCTTCGCACGCCGTGTCTTTCCGATCCCGGAGGAAGACCGGCCGTCTGCGCCTGCGCATTATGAGGACCGAATCTGGCCCAGGGGCGACATGCATCAATGTTAGCTTGAACGTGACTTTCGAGAGCGAAGCGGACTTGGCAATTTCGTGAGTGTACGCCCCTACCGCCGCATCAAGCCCTTGCCCTGCATGCGCCAGAGCAGGAGATCGATGCGGTCCTGGCCGAAGAAGGGCTCCTTCTCGAACGTGAAGGTCGGCACGCCCCAATGGCCCGACGCGGCGTGGTCCTTCTCGTTGTCGGCGACCACCTGCTCGTAGCGATCCGGATCGCTGCTGATCGCCGCGTCCATCGCGGCGAGATCGAATCCGGCCTTTTCGGCGGCGCGCGCGAGATGGTCGCCTTCGTTCCATCCCGTGACCGAGCCGTCCCACAGCACCCGCGCGATCGCGGCGGTGAATGCGAGCGCGCGGCCTTCGAGCTGCGCCATCGCACCCAACCGGGTCAGGCGATAGATGTAGGGCTGCTCGGCTGCGACCTCCAGCGTCGTCATGTCCTGCACGATCGGATCGGGCCGCGGAAAGCGGAAGGGGATTTTCTCGTGCTCGGCGACGCGGCGGGAGTCCAGCACGATATAGCGCGCGAATTGCGGATTGGCCTTCTTGAAGAAGCCGGGCACGCGAACCGCGAGCGGATAGACCGGACGCAGATTGACCGCGAGATCGTAGTCCTCGACGAGCTTGAGCGTCTTGGGTAGCGCCAGATAGCTGTACGGGCTGCGGAAGGAGAAGAAGAGGTCGACCGCAAGTGTCATCGCGCCGGCTCCATGATCCGTCCCATCATGCCGCGGACCACGAGCTTGTGGAACGGCATGATCAGGGAGAGGTAGGTCCGTCCGAGCAGATTATGCGTCCGCACCAGCGTGGTCGAGGTGACCTCGCGGCTTGTTGCTTCGCCAGCCAATTCAACCACGATGCGGAAGTCGAGGTGATAATCGTTGAAGCCCGCGACCAGCCGCTCCGGCGTTTCGCTGACCACCGGAAACAGGCCGATCAGGCCGTGCGGTGCCGGCGCGCCTTCGCCCGATGTCTTCAGCCCGAACGGGCTCACCAGGATGTTGCGCAGGCGCACGAGTGCATCGACCCAGCGCGGTCCGTGCAGCACCATCCGGACGCAGGCCTCGCGGGCATCGATGGGGCTCGCGCCGATCTCGACGCGGTACGCGTCGATGAACTGCGCG
>NZ_LSEF01000100.1:0-29437 GCF_001641695.1 Bradyrhizobium neotropicale | reverse complement strand
GGTCATCCCGCCAGTCTGCGCGTCAGCATCCCGAAGCGCAAGATCAGGAGCCCGGCATAGACGAACGTCCCGATCGAGAACCCGATCCAGACGCCGACCGCGCCAAGCCCGGCGTTGAAAGCCAGCAGCCAGGCGACGGGAAACGCGACGCACCAATAGCCGATCGCCGCGAACACCAGCGTCATCCTGGTGTCATTGATGCCGCGCAGCGCGCCGCCCACGATGGTCTGGAGGCCGTCGGCGATGAAGAAGGTCGCGCCGACCAGCAGCAGCTTTGCGGTCAGCTCGACGGTAGCCGCGCTCGCCTCGCCGCTGCCGAAGAACAGCCGTCCCAGCTGGTAACGGCCGAGGATGATGGCGACGGTCAGGGCCGAGACGAGGACGATTCCGAGCAGGGACGCGACGAGGCCTGCGCGCCTCACCGCGAGCGGCTCGTTGCGGCCGAAGGCGTGGCCGACCCGCACCGTCGCCGCCATGCCGATGCCGAGCGGGACCATGAACAGCACGGCGGTGACTTGCAGCGCGATCTGATGCGCGGCGAGCGCGGTGGTCGAGATCAGCCCCATCAGCAGGGCCGCCGAGGAGAACAGGCCATATTCCATCAGGAGCGAGAACGAGATCGGCGCGCCGAGCACGATGAGCTGGCGCATCAGGGGCCAGTCGATCCGCCAGAGATGGGCAAGCGGATGATAGTCGGCGAACGGCTTGCGCATCCCCGCGATGGCGAGCGCAGCGATGAAGGTGCCGAGATTGACGAGCGTGGTCGCGAGCCCCGCGCCAAGCAGGCCGAGCTCCGGCAGGCCGAACAGACCATGGATCAGGCAGTAGACCAGCGCGGCATTGGCGGGAATCGCCGCAATGGTGATCCACAGCGGCGGCTGCGGCCGGTTCACCGCGCTCATCATGCCGCGCAGCGCGATGAAGCCGAGCGCCGGCGCGATGCCCCAGGCAAGCCCGTTCAGATAGCGCTGGGCGAGCGCTGCGGACTGCGGCGCCTGTCCAAGCGCAAGCAGAATGTGCTCGCCATAGAGCGGCGAGGCCATCATCGGCAGCGAGATCAAGAGCGCGACCCACAGGCCGACGCGCAGGGAGCGGCGGATCAGCCTGACGTCTCCGGCGCCAAATGCCTGCGCCGCCAGCGGCGACACCGCGGCCATCAACCCGAGCCCGAAGGTGAAGCTGACGAAATAGACCGTATGCGCCAGCGCTGCAGCAGCGACCGAGTCCTCGCCGAGCCGCCCGATCAGCGCGAGATCGGTCGTGATCATCGCGATCTGCCCGAGCTGCGTCAGCATCATCGGCACGGCCAGCCGCAGCGTCTCGACGAATTCATCGGCGAGATGATTTTGCGGCATGCCGGCTCGCGGCTGCGGACGAGGCTGGACGGTGTCGAGCATGGCCGGTCAATAGCACAGCCACACGTCGAAAACATGGCCTCGCGCTTCTTCACCCTCTCCCCCCTTGCGGGGAGAGGGTTGGGGTGAGGGGGGCTCTCCGCGGGGGTGGTGAGAGTTGGACTCGCGGAGAGTCCCCCTCACCCTGAATCCGCGCGTACCGCGCGCATTCCGGCCTCTCCCCGCAGGCGGGGAGAGGCGAAGATCAGCTCTTCCGCTCAGGCACGCGCTTGATCTTCGCGCCCAGCGCGTTCAGCCGTTCCTCGATGCGCTCGTAGCCGCGCTCGATCTGGTCGGCGTTGTTGATGGTCGAGGTGCCCTCGGCGCAAACGGCGGCGAGCAGCATGGCCATGCCGGCGCGGATGTCAGGCGAGGTCATCGGCGCGCCGCGCAGGCGGCTGGGACCTGCGATGATGGCGCGATGAGGATCGCAGAGAACAATTCGTGCGCCCATCGCGATCAGCTTGTCGACGAAGAACATCCGCGACTCGAACATCTTCTCGAACATCAGGATCACGCCCTCGCATTGCGTGGCGGTGACGATCGCGATCGACATCAGGTCGGCCGGGAAGGCCGGCCAGGGCTGGTCTTCCAGCTTCGGCACATGTCCGCCAAAGTCGTCCTGGATCTTCAGCGTCTGGTTGGACGGCACGATCAGATCATCGCCCTCGACGCGGCAGACGATGCCGAGCCGCTCGAACCCCATGCGGATCGAGCGCAGATGCTCGACGCCGGCGCGCACGATGCGAAGCGGCGAGCGTGTCACGGCGGCAAGCCCGATCAGCGAGCCGACCTCGATATGATCCGGCTGGATCGAATAGGTCGTCTCACCCAGCGTCGCCGGGCCATGGATCACCATGGTGTTGGTGCCGATGCCCTCGATCTTGGCGCCGAGCGCGACCAGGAAGTTGGCGAGGTCCTGCACGTGCGGCTCGGAGGCTGCATTGCGCAAATAGGTGACGCCGTCGGCGGCCACGGCTGCCACCAGCGCATTCTCGGTCGCGGTGACGCTCGGCTCGTCCAGGAACACGTCGGCGCCGGTGAGCTTTGGCGCGCGGAACTCCAGCCGGTCGGTCGCGGTGACCTTGGCCCCTAACTGTTCCAGCGCCAGCACATGCGTGTCCAGCCGGCGCCGGCCGATGACGTCGCCGCCGGGCGGCGGCAGCATCAACTCGCCACAGCGGGCGAGCAGGGGACCTGCGAGCAGGATCGAGGCGCGGATGCGAACGCAGAGCTCGGGGTCGAGATCGGCGGCGCGGATGCTCTTGGCCTCAATGACGAGCGTATTGCGGGCGGTCCATTCGGCCGCCGCGCCGACCGAGCGGACCAGTTCGACCAGCGTCTCGGTGTCGCGAATGCGCGGTACGTTGTGAAGCGTGACCGGATGCTCGGTCAGCAGCGCGGCCGCGATGATCGGCAGCGCCGAGTTCTTGTTGCCGGACGGCTCGATCGAGCCCGAGAGCCGGTGACCGCCCTCGACGATGTACTGGATGGGCGCCACTTGGGTGTCCTGTTGGTTGGGCGGGGCTGCCTTCGGGAAGCGGAAAATACAGAGAATTGAGCGCGGTAGCAATTGCACTTGCCGCGGTTCGGGCCCGTTCCTCAGTCTCTAAGAGGCTCTCTGGACTTGCTGCGTCACGAGCACCGCCCTCATCCTGACAGCTTGTGAGGTTTTCTCGTCGTTCCGGGGCGCGACGAAGTCGCGAGCCCGGAATCCATCGGGCCGCAGAGACGGCCGCGCAATGGATTCCGGGCTCGCGCTACGCGCGCCCCGGAATGACGAAGGGAGAGAGCGAGACACCGTGCTCAGGCCCTCATCCTGAAGGCGCCCGCCAAAGCGGGCGTCTCGAAGGATGGCCGCGGGCGAGATCACCGACCAAGTTCTGCTTAAGCTGCGATCGCCTTGAAGCGCTTCGGCGGCCAACCGGCCTCAGATATCGATCGTCGCGCTCAGTGAATGTTCCTGGATGAAGTCGCGCCGCGGCTCGACCACGTCGCCCATCAGCTTGGTGAAGATGTCGTCGGCCTCGTCGACCTCCTTGACCTTCACCTGCAAGAGCGAGCGCACCTCGGTATCCAGCGTCGTCTCCCAGAGCTGCTCGGGGTTCATCTCGCCCAGACCTTTGTAGCGCTGGAGGGTGATGCCCTTGCGTCCCGACTCGGTGACCGCTTCGAACAGGTCGACCGGTCCGTGGACCATGAGCTCGCTGTCCTTGCGCCGCAGCTTGCCGGAGCGCGCATAAACGTCCTGAAGCTTCGTCGTGTACTCGTCGAGCTTGCGGGCCTCGGCGGAGCCTAAGAAGGCGTCGTCGATGATCGCGGCTTCCTTGACGCCGCGCACGGTGCGCTCGAACAGAAAACCCTGGCCTTCGACGAATTGCCCGACCCAGCCGCGCTCGACCTCCTCGGCCTGGTTGTCCAGCCGGTTCGCGATGTATTGCGCCGCCGCGGCGGCGTTCTCGGGATTGCCGTAGATCGATTTGTTCAGCACGCCGGTGATGGCGGCCTGCTCGACGACCTTCCGGTTGTAGCGGCTGTGCAAATTGCGAAGAATGCTGCGGACGACGCGGGCGTCGTCGACCAGCGCGCGCAAATCGCGGCCGGAGCGGTCGCCGCCGGTTCCGGGCACGAACACGCAATCATCCAGCCCGGCGTCGATCAGATAATCTTCCAGCGCGCGCTCGTCCTTCAGATACTGCTCGGACTTGCCGCGCGAGACCTTATAGAGCGGCGGCTGGGCGATATAGAGATAGCCGCCGTCGATGATGTCGCGCATCTGGCGGTAGAAGAAGGTCAGAAGCAGCGTGCGGATGTGAGCGCCGTCGACGTCGGCGTCCGTCATCACGATGATCTTGTGGTAGCGCAGCTTCTCGACCGAGAAGTCGTCGCTGATGCCGGTGCCGAGCGCGGTGATCAGCGTGCCGATCTGCTCGCTCGACAGCATCTTGTCGGGACGGACGCGTTCGACGTTGAGGATCTTGCCGCGCAGCGGCAGCACGGCCTGGAACTCGCGGTTGCGGCCCTGCTTGGCGCTGCCGCCTGCCGAGTCGCCCTCGACGATGAAGAGTTCGGACTTTTCCGGATCCTTTTCCTGGCAGTCGGCGAGCTTGCCGGGCAGGGAGGAGACCGAGAGCGGGCTCTTGCGGGTCAGCTCACGCGCCTTTCGCGCGGCTTCGCGGGCAGCGGCGGCCTGGATCACCTTGCCGACGATCATCTTGGCTTCGCTGGGGTGCTCCTCGAACCAGGCCTGGAGCGCCTCGTTCAGCACGTTCTCGACCACGGGCCGCACTTCCGAGGACACCAGCTTGTCCTTGGTCTGCGACGAAAACTTCGGATCGGGCACCTTCACCGACAGCACCGCGGTGAGGCCTTCGCGGCAGTCATCGCCGGTAAGCGCGATCTTTTCCTTCTTCGCGTTGGCCTCGGCATAGCCGTTGACCTGGCGCGTCAGCGCCCCGCGGAAGCCGGCGAGATGGGTGCCGCCGTCACGTTGCGGGATGTTGTTGGTGAAGCACAGCACGTTCTCGTGGTAGCTGTCGTTCCACCACAGCGCGGCCTCGACGCCGATGCCGTTGGCTTCCGAGCGCACCATGATCGGCGCGGGCACCAGTGCCTTCTTGTTGCGATCGAGATATTTGACGAATTCCTCGACGCCGCCGGAATAGTGCATCTCCTCGCGCTTCTCGACTGCGTGGCGCATGTCGGAGAGGATGATGTTGACGCCGGAATTGAGGAAGGCGAGCTCGCGCAGGCGGTGCTCGAGAGTGGCGAAATCGTATTCGACGTTCTTGAAGGTTTCGGTCGAGGCGAGGAACGTCACTTCGGTGCCGCGTTTGCCCGGCGCATCGCCGACGACCTTCAGCGGTGCGACCGCATCGCCATGGGCGAACTCGATGTAGTGCTCCTTGTCGTCGCGCCAGATGCGAAGCCCGAGCTTGCTCGACAGCGCGTTGACGACGGAGACGCCGACGCCGTGCAGGCCGCCGGAAACCTTGTAGGAATTCTGGTCGAACTTACCGCCGGCGTGGAGCTGGGTCATGATGACCTCGGCCGCCGAGATGCCTTCGCCCTTGTGGATGTCGACGGGGATGCCGCGGCCGTCGTCGCGTACGGTGACGGAATTGTCGGCATTGAGCACGACGTCGACGCGCGTGGCATGGCCCGCGAGCGCCTCGTCGATCGCGTTGTCGACGACCTCGTAGACCATGTGGTGCAGGCCGGAGCCGTCGTCAGTGTCGCCGATATACATGCCCGGACGCTTGCGGACGGCATCGAGACCCTTGAGCACGCGGATCGATTCCGCGCCGTATTCGCTCGCGTTGGAGGGCTCGTTTTCGGCACGCGGCTGCCGAGCAGGTTCTGTCATGAGATGCCTTCGAGGATGTCGCCCGAATCAGCGGCGCAGAAGGCGCTGATTTCGGAGGTATTTGTGCCACGAAAGGAGGATTGCGCCTAGCGCAAAGTATCCTCCCGCAACCCTTTGAGCAGATGGGGATTTTTAGCCGCGTTTCAAGGCTTTTGAAACCTGTTTTGGGGCTTCGAAAAAAGCGCGATTCGAAGGGGCGTTTCGCGCCATTGGAAGGCCTGGTTTTGCGGGCCGGGGAAAGGTGTTCCGAGGCGCCTCGCGCGTCTTCACAAGTCGTCGTCATGGCCGAGAAAGCCGGCGTTCCAGCAGATGCATTGCGTCCTGCCGGACCGCGTCGCGGGCTCAATAGAGCTGGAGCGGCGACCACAGGTCTCCGTCGGGCCCGACCGTGACGTCCCAGGCATCGCCGGCCACGAGATCTATGGTCGTGTCGCGGTCCGGGCGGCCTTCGATCTTCAGCGCATATGGGTATTTGCCGGGTGGCAGATCGAACAGCGGGGCCTTGGGGCGTTCCGTGCCGGCGCGGGCGGGGAGGGTGATGGTCCGGTTGTCGAGGATGAACACGACGTCCTTGCTGCCGAGATTGGTGAACATCAGCGCCGCACGGCCGGGCTCGGGCATGACGTGCGCTTTGGTTGCGGCGTCTCGGTTCCGCTGCACCAGATGGACCGAGGTGCCGCTGTCTGCGCGGTCGAGCTCCAGCATGGCCGGCCCCAGCGGGGAGACGAAGACGAGATGCACGCGATCGGCGGTGACCACCGCGCCATCATGCTGTTCCTGCCAGCCGCGCTTGCCGAGCTCGGCGCGATAGAAGGCGAGCACGTCGCTGAGATCCGCAGGGATGCGGGCTATCAGCTTGGTGCGAAGCGGAGCGTCGACGTCGAGCATCGTGGTGGTGTCGATCTCGCGATAGCTGTAGCGGGTCGGCGCCGGCAGGGCGGCCTCGGGATCCGGCGTGAGCGAGGCGGAGAACAGCCGCGGCAGATGCGGCATCCAGGCGCTCGCGCTGGCCGCAAGCACGCAGCTTGCGAGGAAGACGAGACCGCACACAAACGCCCGCCATCGTGCCGGGATTTCCGCCCCGAGCCTTACCGTCCGCATCTTGCTCTCCAGAGATATCGCGCGTGTCGGGGCTCTTGCGCGATTTGCGACGGCTGCGACACCGTTCGGCGCGGCCTCACACAGCTAGTCGCTTCCGGAAGGTGGCAGGTTCAATTGTCACGCCCTACCGGCGCGCGCTGATGCGCCCGTTCTCGACGTCAAAGACCTCGCCACCGGCGCCGATCTCGGCGAAGGCGGCCGGGTCCGCGCCGGTCAGCCAGACCTGCGCGCCGAGCTTCCTCAGCTCCTCGAACAGCGCCGCGCGCCGGCTCGGATCGAGATGCGCGACGACTTCGTCGAGCAGCAACAGCGGCACGATGCCGGTCATCTCGGCGACGAGGCTCGCATGCGCCAGCACGAGCCCGATCAGCAGCGCCTTCTGCTCGCCGGTCGAGGCATCGCGCGCCGGCATGCTCTTCGGCGCATAGACGACCTGGAGATCGGTGAGGTGCGGGCCGTCGGTGGTGCGGCCGGCGATCGCATCGCGCGGACGGTTGTCGCGCAGGATCTGGCGGTAGCGGTTCTCGACGGCTGTCGCGGTTTCGGTGAGCAGCGCGTTCTCCATCCAGCCGTCGAGTGCGATCTGTGCCGACGGGAACGCGGAGGCCTGCGCGCGGGCATTCAGCATGCCGGTCAGCCGCGCCGCAGTCTGGCCGCGCGTCGCGGCCACCGCGACCGCGAGCTCCACCGTCTCGCGCTCGATCGCATCACACCAATGATCGTCGTAATTGCGCGTCTCGAGCAGGCGGTTGCGCGAGCGCAAGGAGCGCTCCAGCGCGGAGATGCGGCTGGAATGCTCGCTGTCGATGGCGAGCACCAGGCGGTCGAAGAAGCGCCGCCGTTCGGACGCAGCCCCCATGAACAGCCCGTCCATCGCCGGCGTCAGCCACACCATGCGGATGTGGTCGCCGAAAGCGGCGGCCGAACCCACGGGCTCGCGATCGACGCGGCAGCGGCGGCTGACGGTGTTGTCGTGGCGCGGCGCATCGATGCCGGTGCCGAGAGTTGCAAGGCCCAGCGCGCCCTCGACCTGCGCCGAGACCGCCCAGGAGCCGTCGCCCTGATTGTCGGCGACGTCTTCCAGCGTCGCCCGCCGCAAGCCGCGTCCCGGCGACAGAAACGAGATCGCCTCGATGCAATTGGTCTTGCCCGCACCATTGGGCCCGACCAGCGCCACCATGTCAGCCGCCGTCTCGAGCCCCGCCGCCCGGTAATTGCGAAAATGCGTCAGCGTCAGGCGATGAATGCGGGAGGGGGTCATGAAATCCGCTCTTCGTCATGCCCGGCCTTGTGCCGGGCATCCACGTTCTTGGGCTCCGAAGACGTGGATGGCCGGGACATAGACGAGCGAAGCGACGCCGTCCTACGGACGGCTACGCCCGGCCATGACGGATGTAGTCGATACGTAGGGTTGCCGGTAGCCCTCACACCCGCATCGGCATCAGCACGTACAGCGCGCTCTTGTCGTCGCGGTCCTGGACCAGGGTCGGCGAGCCGGGGTCGGCGAGCTTCAGGGTGGCGACCTCGCCCTCGATCTGGGCGGCGATGTCGAGGAGGTAGCGCGAATTGAAGCCGATATCGAGGGCGTCGGAGGCGTATTCGACCTCGATCTCTTCGGTCGCGCTGCCTGAATCCGGATTGGTCACCGACAGCACCAGCTTGCCCGCCGACAGCGACAGCTTGACCGCGCGACCGCGTTCGCTGGAGATCGTCGAGACGCGGTCGACCGCGTTCTCGAAATCCTTCTTGTCGACGACGAGCTCCTTGTCGTTGTTCTGCGGGATGACGCGGCCATAGTCGGGGAAGGTGCCGTCGATCAGCTTCGAGGTCAGCACGACATTGCCGATGGTGAAGCGGATCTTGGCCTGCGACAGCTCGATCGTGATCTCGGCCTCGGAGTCCTCGATCAGGCGCTGCACCTCGCCGACGGTCTTGCGTGGCACGATCACGCCGGGCATGCCGGCAGCGCCCGCGGGCTGAACCAGGTCGAGCTGGGCGAGGCGGTGGCCGTCGGTGGCAACGCCGCGCAAGGTGGCGGCCTTGGCCGTTCCGGCGGCATGCAGATAGATGCCGTTGAGATAATAGCGCGTCTCTTCCGTCGAGATCGCGAACTGGGTGCGGTCGATCAGCCGCTTCACGTCCTTGGCGGCCAGCGAGAAGGAATGCGACATGTCGCCGGCGGCCAGATCCGGAAAATCATTCTCCGGCAGCGTCTGCAGCGTGAAGCGCGAACGGCCGGCGCGGATCGCGAGCACGGCGCGGTCGCCGTCGGCTTCCAGCACGATCTGCGAGCCGTCCGGCAGCTTGCGCACGATGTCGTAGAACATGTGCGCCGGCACGGTGGTGGAGCCCGCGGTCGCGGTTTCCGCGGGAAGCGTCTCGGTCACCTCGAGGTCGAGGTCGGTCGCCTTCAGCGATAATTTGGCGTTCTCGGCGCGGACCAGGACGTTGCCGAGGATCGGAATCGTGTTGCGGCGCTCGACCACGCGATGGACATGGCCCAGCGATTTCAGGAGTTGCGCGCGTTCGACCGTAACCTTCATTGCACTACTCGCCCGATCCCCAAGAAAACACAGCATTGGAAAAGCCGGGCGGCCGGAAGCGCGCCACGGCACCGAAGAACCCGAAAAGCCGGATCATCCACCCGATATGATCAAAGCCCCCCGGGGCGCGCAAGGTGGCGCGGATGGCTATCGGATTCAAGGGATTGGGGCCTAGTTCCCCACGATTTAGGCGCAAAACGCGAGCCGCCGCCCCGGCGGGACCGGGGCGGCGGGAGAAAAAGAATTCGGGGCGGCTTAGGGGTTTATTCCTGAAGCTGGCGCTTCAGGGACTCGACCTCCTCGGAGAGCGCCGTGTCCTTGCTGACCAGGGCCTCGATCTTGCGCACCGCGTGCAGCACCGTGGTGTGGTCACGTCCGCCGAAGCGGCGGCCGATCTCCGGCAGCGAGCGCAGCGTCAGCGTCTTGGCGAGGTACATCGCCACCTGTCGCGGACGGACCACGTTGGCCGTACGGCGCGAGGACAGCAGGTCGGAGCGGCTGACGTTATACTGCCGTGCCACCACGCGCTGGATGTCCTCGATCTTGATGCGCTTGGGCTCCTGCGGCCGGATCAGGTCGCGCACCTCGCGCTCGGCCATCTCCAGCGTCACCGGCTGGTTGTTCAGCTTCGAGTGAGCAAGAAGCCGGTTGATCGCGCCTTCGAGGTCGCGGCCGTTATGGGTGATGGCGCGTGACAGATAGTCCAGCACTTCTTCCGGCACGTCGAAGGTCGCATGATGAGTGCGGGCCGCGGCGACGCGCGACTTGAGAATGCCGAGCCGCAGCTCTTCCCCGAGCGAGCCCATCTCGACCACGAGGCCGCCGGCAAGCCGCGAGCGAACGCGGTCGTCGAGGCTCTCGAGATCGGACGGCGGACGGTCGGCCGCGATCACGACCTGGCGGCCGGCGTCGATCAGCGCGTTCAGCGTGTGACAGAACTCGGCCTGCGTCGACTTGCCCTGAAGGAATTGCAGATCGTCGATGACGAGCACGTCGATGCCGCGCAGCGCCTCCTTGAAGGCGAGCGCCGTCTGCGTCTTCAGCGCGGCAACGAAGCCGTACATGAATTTTTCCGCGGTGAGATAGAGCACCTTGCGCTCGTTGCCGGAATTGCCGGCCCAGGTCACCGCCTGCAAGAGATGTGTCTTGCCGAGGCCGACGCCGGCATGAATGTAGAGCGGGTTGAACATCACGGGATCGCCTCTGCGACCTTCCGCCACCTGGCGGGCGGCCGCATGCGCCAGCGTGTTGGAACGGCCGACGACGAAGCTCGCAAAGGTCAGGCGCGGATCGAGCGGCGAGCCGCCGAGCGCATCATGATTGGCGGAGACGGGTGCGGTCGCCGTCGAGCGCAACTCGGGCGCGGGCGCGCGGCGCGCCTCGACCGGCGCGGGCGCTTCCTTCGTCTGCATCGTCGGACGTACCGCGGAGCGAACGGTCAGATCGATGCGATGCACTTCCGGCATCTCGGCCTGCCAGCACGACAGCACGCGCTCGGCATAATGGGCCTGGATCCAGCTCTTGAGGAAGCGGGTCGGAACCGAAAGCCGCACGCTCTCGTCCTGCACTCCTTCCAGATCCATACGGGCAAACCAGCTCGTATAGACGTCTTCACCAACGCTCGAGCGCAGCCGTCCCTTCACGCGTGACCAGCGATCTTGTTCCGATGTGTTCATCGTCGAAAAACTTCTCTTGAGAGATAAAGTTGCGTTGTGAGCGCCATGCGGGGTTTCCCGCCATGGCGCGACCTCAAGCGAGTCCATCGTCAGGCATACCTCGACCGTTCGGCGGAAACGCCGCAGGTCAGTTCAGCGATGTCAGAGATGGAGGGGTCGCGAGGTCAGCGCGTACTCGGCGCTCCGTCACACGCGGGAGGCTGGACGTCGGACGGATTTAGAACGGCATCGTTAGAGAAGGAAGCTTGGTTGGAAGCTTGTTTCAATACCGCGTTGAGTCCGTAAGACATGATACCTCCCCGTCCTGCCGTGATTGCTCACGGCAAGGTCCTGCGTGTCCTAAAGACAACCGCGTCGGAATTGCTCCACTCGCGGGTGCCCTGCCCGTATGCACTAGCCGTTCACTCGGCTTCGCCTTTCACGCCCGTCGTGTAGCCTCGAGACGTCTCTCATTTCCGCTTCTAGCGAACGAGACACACATGCCCCGCTTGGAGACATTCAGACAAAGAGCTACCGTTCCCACATTGCTATGGGCTTTGAATCGACAATCGCTTGGTAAAGCGTCGCCAACGTGCAGACCGCCGCCGATTTGCACGCTCACCCCGTTTCCTAAACCGCGCTGGTCTCAAGATCGTGGGCGCCGCGAACGACTTAAGGAATACACTATGCGGAAAGACTCGCAACGAAATTGATTCACACTTGAGGCGCCCAAATTCTTGATCTGCGTTAACGCCGCGCGCGGGTTGTTCACAGGCCCGAGACCAAGTTTTTGAATCCGCGTGGAGAATCGAGAGCACAACCCGTTGTGTGACAATTGGCGGACAGCGGCCAAAAATATTTTACAAAACCTTCACGCGAGTGCCGCGTGAGCTCATTTTCCAAGTGGTTGTCGCTGCTATGTGGATAAGTGATTATCGAAACATCGTTTTTCGAGTCTCTTTTTGCAGGGTAGCTTTGCCGCGACAGGCTGTCCGGTGAAACTACGGTGTGTAGAACTCATCCCAGCGAAAATTCATTTTGGCCCCGTGCCGCAGGGGTTTTTCGCAACGCAATGAGAGTTTCCTGTGTTGCAAAATGACTAGCGGTAAAATTACGGGGCGGTACCTGCCGCGGACGACACGATCCTTCCGATTGAAGGCGGATTTGTCGTCGTGTGACCGCACGCGGGAATTGTGACAGGCAACAAAAAAGCCCGGCAAGGATGCCGGGCTGATTGTGTCGAGCGCAATGATCGATCGGATCGATCGATCAGGTGTCGCAGCAAGCTTACTTGGATACTTGCGTCGATGCTTACTTGGCGAGCTTGGCGATCTGCGCGGTGAGCCGCGAAACTTTGCGGCTCGCATTGTTCTTGTGAATGATGTTGCGCTGCGCCGCGCGCATCAGGGCGGGCTCGGCATTCGCCAGCGCCTTCACGGCGGCGGCGCGATCGCCGGTCTTGATGGCTTCTTCGACGGTGCGAACGGCGCCGCGCATCTGGGTGCGGCGCGACTTGTTGACGGCGGTGCGGCGGGCGATCTTGCGCGTCGCTTTCTTGGCGGAGGTGGTGTTGGCCATGGTCTCAATGTCCTTTGCGGTAACCGGTCGCGTTCTGGTCGGGTAGCGCCGGCTGCTTGAACCGCGTAATCGACGCTCGGATTTAGGGTGTTCGGTGCAAGGCTGTTCCCGGAACATGAGCGACGGCCTTGCGGCCATCTCTGAGACTCGAAGAGCCTGCAACTGCTCAAAGAACAGCGGCGGCGGGATTGCGCCCGCCGCCAGTTGGCGCCCTTATAGAGGGGGTCTGCCGCACCGTCAACGCCTTCGGGGGCTGGAAAACCCGGTTCCGGGCCGCGTGGGGCGGGTCGTAACGTGCTGATGAGGTTGAATTTCTGCCGCCGCCCCGCTATTGGCTGGCGGTGCGTCGAGGCCGCCTTATTCGGACGGGCCTATAAGGTGATACATGATCCGCGGCTTTTTCCGACTGATTGGGCTGTTGCTGCTGGCCGGCGGTTTCATCTTCATGGTCTATGACGGTGCCCGCTGGGTGGCCGACCAGAACCTCCGGTTCACCCGGTTCGGCCAGTTCTGGAACGACATCCATCAGGCCAGCCAGCAGGCGTTCCGGACCTGGGTCGAGGCCAAGGCGCCCTGGCTCTGGACCTCCGTGATCCGCCTGATCCTGGACCAGCCGGTCTTCGCCGTCCTCGGCATCCTCGGCATCCTCCTGATGATCCTGTTCCGGCCGCGGAAACCGCTGATCGGCTATTCGCGGGACTGAAGCCCGCTCGCACGGGCGCGTAACAGGGCTGCCTGTCCGGACGTAATTGCCTATATTCCACCTGTACCGACGAGCACGCCGCCCGAGCATCTGGTCTGGGCGGCCGTGAGCTCGTCCCGGAGATCCGATCATGCTGTTCATGCGCAAGTCCTCTGCACTGCCGAGCGCAGCCGAAGCGCTGCCGGGCCGTGCGCAACCGATCCCGACCGCGACCACGCACTTCGTCAACGGTGCGAAGCTTCTTCCGCCGTATCCCGCAGGCCTGGAGCAGGCCGTGTTCGGCCTCGGCTGCTTCTGGGGCGCGGAGCGCAAATTCTGGGAGCTTGGCGACGGCGTCCATGTCACCGCCGTTGGCTATGCCGGCGGCCACACGCCGAACCCGACCTATGAGGAAGTCTGCTCGGGCCGCACTGGTCACACCGAGGTGGTGCTGGTCGTGTTCGATCCGAAGAAGATTTCATACGAGCGGCTATTGAAGGCGTTCTGGGAGAACCACAACCCGACGCAGGGCATGCGCCAGGGCAACGACGTCGGCACGCAATACCGAAGCGCGATCTACACCTATTCCGATGCGCAGAAGAAGGCGGCCGAAGAGTCGAAGACGCTCTATCAGAAGGCGCTCAAAGCCAAGGGCCTCGATGCGATCACGACCGAGATCGCGCCGGCCGGCGAGTTCTACTTTGCCGAAGACTACCACCAGCAATATCTGGCCAAGAATCCGGCCGGCTATTGCGGCCTCGGCGGCACCGGCGTGTCCTGCCCGATCGGCGTCGGCGTGAGCGCCTGATCGCGCCACGAATGCGTCATGCCCGGGTATAGCCGTCCGAAGGACGGCGTCGCTTCCGCTCGCCTATGTCCCGGGCATCCACGTTCCTGGTGACGCACGAAAAACGTGGATGGCCGGGACAAGCCCGGCCATGACGGCGTGGAGACGTTGGCGCAGAAGCCGTCCGCACTGTGCGCGGCGGCGGAAAGCAGCTTGAGGGCTGCTGTCATCGCGTCCGCATCGTCGCGTCTGTCCCCCTCAACGCTTTATTAACCATACCCGGTGCAAGACTGGAACTGTCTCCTTTCAAGGGATGGGTCCGGTGCCGGTTGCACACGCGTTTCGATGGTCGGTCTTGGTAGCGTCCGCCGCGCTCGCCCTTGGCGGCTGCATGCAGACCACGGGCCCGGTCGCGATCGCGCAGCCGGGCAGCGATCTCGACTACATGGCCTATGGCCAGCCTGGAGGGCCGCAGGCAGTCGCTGTCGCCGACACGTCCGGTGGCGGCGCCATCGACGCGCTCCGCAATTCGTTCGCCGCAGCGCCTGGATCAATGCCGGTCGGCTACGCTGCGCGCGGTCCGGCCCGCTATGATGCGTCCTATCATCTCGACGCCGGCGACAGGCTGCGCGTCGTGGTCTACGGCCAGGAAGGTCTCACCAACACCTATGCGATCGATGCCGGCGGTGCGATCACCATGCCGCTGATCGGCGCGGTGCCGGCGCGCGGCCGCACCACGGCGGGCCTCGCCAGCGAAATCGCAGCGCGCCTGCGCAACGGCTATATCCGCGAACCCTCGGTGGCCGTGGAGATCGAAGCCTATCGCCCGTTCTTCATCCTCGGCGAAGTGACCGCGCCCGGCCAATATCCGTATGTGCCGAACATGACGGTCGAAAGCGCAGTCGCGATCGCCGGCGGCTTCTCCCCGCGCGCCAAGCGCGACGCCGTCACCGTCACCCACACCGAGGCCGGCGGATCGATGCGCGCGATGGTGCCGCTGGGCACGCCATTGAGCCCCGGCGACACCGTGTTCGTCGGCGAGCGCTGGTTCTAGACCTTCTCTTCTCTATCATTCCGAGGCGCGACGAAGTCGCGAGCCCGGAATCCATTGTGCCTCCGAGTTGGTGGCGCGATGGATTCCGCGCCTGCGCCTGTCGGCGCATCCCGGAATGACAGCAGAGATGGCGATCTTGTTCGCCCACGCCTTACCTCCGAAAATCCAACCGCCCGTTCGGAAAGCAGCCGTCGATGCGTGACGCATCGACAACGAGCCCGACCCATGGCCGCGTGATCACGGGATTTGTCAGGTTGATATACTTGCCGACGAGGCGATATCCGCCATCGCTCCGCGCGTCGATGAGACCGTGCCGGCGGCCGCCGTCCCAGTCGAACCGCAGGTAGATTCGCTCGCCTGCGACCCGCACCTCGCCGCGGCCCTGCTTCCACCTGTCGGGCGTATCGCCGGCGATGGTCGGATCGGCGCCGCCGTTCCAGCGGCTCTGCCACACGCCATCGAGCGAATCGGAGGGCGCGGGGATTGCTGCCCACTGCGCCGCGTTGACGTCGTCGGCGTCACCGGCAAGCGTGACTGTTGCGGCATAGTCCATCACCTCGCGATCGTTCGGCCCGGGGACGTCCATGGTTCCGAACGGATTGCGGATGATGAGGTTCGTGTTTGGTTGCTGCATGACGATGTTCCGGGGTGAGCTGGATTGATCGGCCAGCTCTATCGTCATGCGCGGGGCGTAGCCCACCCGATTTCCGCCGGAGGAGGGGGCCGCTCTCTCCCCTCGTCATTCCGGGGCGCGCGCAGCGCGAACCCGGAATCCATCGCGCCACCAACTCTGCGGTCCAATGGATTCCGGGCCTGCGCCTGTCGGCGCATCCCGGAATGACGGTGGTCAGAGTTGCGCTCTACTTCAAATGCTTCGCGAAAAAAGCCATGCTGCGCGGCCAGGCGATGTCGGCGCTGGCCTTGTCGTAGCTCGCGCGCTCGTCGCAATGGAAGCCGTGCTGGGCGCCGGGATAGATGAAGACCTCGACGTCTGGCCGTTTCGTTTTGATGGTCTCGACATCGCTGAGGGGAATGCCGGCATCCTTCTCGCCGAAATGCAGCTGCGTCGGCACCTTCGGCGTCTCGTCGGCGAAGCGCACGATGGCGCCGCCGTAATAGCCGACCGCGGCCTTGAGGCCCGACAGCCGCGTTGCCGCGACAAAGGCGACGCTGCCGCCGAGGCAAAAGCCGATGATGCCGACCGGACCGACATTCTTCACCGCATCGATCGCGGCCTGCGTGTCGCGCAGCATCGCGACCCAGTCGGGATTGGCGACGAACTTGCGCGCCTCGGCGATTTCATCGGGCGAATAGCCCGACTGGAAGTTGGGCGAGGTGCGGTCGAAGATCGACGGCGCGATCGCGACGTAGCCCTCGCTGGCAAGGCGATCGCACACCGAGCGGATGTGGTGATTGACCCCAAAGATCTCCTGGATCACCACGACCGCGCCCTTCGCCGCGCCGCCGGGATCGGCGCGGTAGGCGCTGAACTGAAAATTGTCGGAGGCCGTCAGTTTGATGTCTTGTCCCACGAGGGTTGTCCTTCTTCAGGTATCGATCGGGAACTCCGCTCTCGCTCCTCATCCTGAGGAGCTTGCGAAGCAAGCGTCTCGAAGGATGAAGGCCGAGAGGCAGCAGCGGGGGCCTCTATGGTTCGAGACGGCGCTTCGCGCCTCCTCACCATGGAGGGATAGGTCTACTCCCACATCCAGTTCTCGCCGTAATCCTCCTTCCATCCTGCCAGCCGTCCGTGACGGAATTGCAGGAACAGGCGATGACGGTAGGGGATCAATCTGCTGCCGCCGATGTTGCGAAGCGCGAGATAGATCTCGTTGCCCGGACGGCCCCGCACATATTGCAAGGGCTGCCCCAGCGCCCGCGCGGTCTGCTCAGCGTCCATGCCGAATGCCAGCGGCGTGTTGTTGGATAGCGTCATCACGAAGGGCAGGCGCGGCGGCGGTGCGCCGAACTGATCGGCCATCGCCAACGCCGGCATCGAGAGAAGCCCCGCCAACATGCCCGCGGCCAACATCGCCTGCTTCATCGCCTGTGCCCTCGTTCAACCGGCCTGTTGCGGCAAGTTCTTCAGGAAAGGCACGACCGCGTCAACAAAAGCCTGCGGCTGATCGATGTTGACGGCGTGTCCGGCCGCGGGGATCACCACCTTTTGTGCGCCGGGGATCTTCGCCGCCATGTAGTCGGCCGCTGCCAGGAAGGGCGCATCGTCGGCGCCGACCACGATCAGCGACGGCACCTTGATGTCGGGAAGCAGCTCCATCACCCTGGCGTCGCGCTGGGTCAACATGCCGCGTGCTGCAAGCGCCAACCCACTGGCGTTGCGATGGCTGGCGGTGGCGCGTTCGCGGGTCGCCGCTTTCAGCACGTCGAGACCTTCGCGATCGAGCTTGTCGGCCGTGGCGAGCGCGCGCGCATTCCAGGCCTCGCGCGCGTCGTCCTTCCTGAAGCCGGGACCGGTATCGATGATCAGGAGCGCGCGCGTGGCTTGCGGATGCGCGCGATAGAAGGCGAGCGACATGTAGCCGCCGAGCGACAGCCCGCCGATGACAGCGCTGCTCGCGCCGATCGCGTCCAGGATCGCCGCCATGTCGCCGACCGTGAGCGCTTCGCCATAAGCGTTCGGATCGTCCGGATAGTCGGACTGGCCGTGACCGCGCATGTCCCACAAAACCAGCTTGTGGTTCGCAGCGAGCGCGTCGATCTGGCCGTGCCACATCGCCGATGTCGAGGAATAGCCGTGGGTGAGCAGCAGCGGCGGACCTTCGCCATGGACCTCGTAGTGGATTCCGACGCCGTCCCGATCGATCCTTGGCATTGCATCTGCCCTTTTTGGTTTTCTGCGCTCATCCTAGCCCGCCCGGTGATGCGGAGGAAACCGCCCCTTCCGCGATGGCATATGCATGGAGGCGCAAGCGGCGCGAGACCTGCCCGACACGAGCCGCGGAGAGCTGACTTCCGGCTGAGTTTCATTTGCAGAAAACCCTGCTTCTTCAACGGTCGCCCTACTTTGCATGGGGTTGTTTTCGACGTTTTTGGTCGGAGGGGGGCCGCGCCTGCCAAAATCCCTAAAATTCGACCAATCCCCGCAGGGTTCCGTTGAGCACGCCTCTTAAGGGCCGGAGAACCTGATCCAGCTTAGGCTGCGCGACAATACGCCCGTGCTCTCAGTTGCTTTGGGGAAGCCATGACCGCCTCAGCCAATCCAGCCGCCAAACGCCGGCTCCTGCTTGCCTCCGATCGCAGCGACGACAGCAGCGAGCTCGCCGGCATCCTGAAGGCGGTCGGCGACGTTTCGACGGTTTCGACGCAGGACATTCCCGAGCAGCCGGGGCGTGATCTCTCCGGCATCGTGGTCGACATCAACCTGCGTTCGCCCGAGAGCGTGCAGCGGGTGCGCAACAAGCTGCGCGGCGATGCCTATCGTTCGATGCCGCGGCTGTTCGTGCTCGCCGACGCCCTGCACCACGGCACCATGCAGGCCTGGGCGCTGGGGGCCACCGACACGATCTCGCGGCCGCTTCAGGCCGAGGCCATCCTGCAGCGCATCCGGGCCGCCTTCCCCGACACCGCCGCCTATGACGCGACCGATCGCGGCAAGACGCTCAACCGCGGCGTCGAAGCAGCGCATGCGGTGCTGGCTAAGATGTTCGAGAAGCTGCCGCTCGGCGTGCCCCTGACCTTCGACGACGTGATCGCTGCCGAGAGCAAGATTTTGAAGGCCATCAAGCATTCCTCGCTGCGCGAGTGGCTCACCACCGTCGGCTGTCACCATGTCGGCAGCTATCGGCACTGCCTGTTCGTCACCGGCTTCGCCGTTGCCTTCGCCCAGCATCTCGGCATGCGCGAGGACGACCAGCGCCGGCTCACCCGTGCAGCCCTGCTGCACGACGTCGGCAAGGCGTTCGTTGCCTCCGCGCTGCTCGACAAGCCCGGCAAGCTCACCGACGAGGAGATGGACGAGGTCCGCCAGCATCCGCGCCGCGGCTATGACGCGCTCGCTGCCCAGGGCGGCTTCCCGCCTGAGATGCTGAACGTGGTCCTGCATCACCACGAATTCCTCGACGGCAGCGGCTATCCGAATGGCCTCTCGTCGAACCAGATCAGCGACATCGTGCGGCTGACGACGATCGTCGACATCTACGCCGCCCTGGTGGAGAAGCGCGCCTATCGCATGCCCTTCACCCACTCCCGCGCGTTCGCGATGATGGAAGGCATGGGCGGCAAGCTCGACCAGCAACTGCTGCAGGCGTTCCGCCCGGTGGCGCTGGGGTCGTTCTGATCACGATGCCGTAGGGTGGGTTAGCGAAGCGTAACCCACCACTTCTGTCTCCGCGGATACCAAAGAGGTGGGTTACGCCAGCGGACCGCGCTTCGCGCAGCCGCGGGGCTAACCCACCCTACGAAGTCACCCCACCATCTTCCTCAGCTCCGCCTTCGCGACCTTCTCCAGCGTCGAGCGCGGCATGTCGTCGACGAATCTGATCTCGCGCGGCAGCTTGAAGTCGGCCAGTCCCGCGCGGCAGGCCGCTATGATCCTGTCCTTGAGATCAGGCGGCGCGCCGGCGACGCCGCCTTGCGGGATGACGAAGGCGACCGGCACCTCGTCCAGCATCGGATGCGTCTTGGCCACCACGGCCACCTCGCGCACGCCGGGGACGACCGCGATCACCTGCTCGATCTCGGAGGCCGCGACGTTCTCGGCCCCGACCTTCAGCATGTCCTTGGCACGGTCGCCGAAACGGATGTAGCCGTTGTCCAGCCGCACGACGCGATCGCCGGTGATGAAGAAGCCGTGCTCGTCAAAGCTCTCGCGCGTTGCTTTCTCGTTGTGCAGATATTCGGCGAACAGCGACAGGCCGGGAATGCCCTTGATCGAGAGATTACCGGTGTCGCCGACCTCCGTCGGCCGGCCGTCGTCGTCGGTGACGCGGATCTGGTATTCCGGCGCGGCGCGGCCGATCGACATCGGGATGTTGGGCTGGTCGGCCTCGCCGATGATGCCGTGGGTGATGGTCTCGGTCATGCCCCACCAGCCGATGATCTTGACGCCGAAGACGGCGAAGGCCGGCGGCTCGTTCACCGCGGTACCCCACAGGCGGAATTTGTGATCCCGCGGGATCTCGTGCTCGAGCAGCGCCTTCATGCAGAACGGGATCGTCGAGGTCCATGTCGAACCATGCGCGCGCGCGACCGGCCAGAAGCGGCTTGCGGAGAAGCGCGGCTGGATCACGCAGGAACCGCCGACCCACAGCGTCGCCAGCATCGAATAGGCCAGTGCGTTGGTGTGAAACAGCGGCAGGTAAGTCTGGTGCACATCGCCGGCGTGCAGGTCTTCATGCGCGGCGTTGATCTTGGCGCCCCACAGCGCATTGGCGTTGGTCCAGAGTACCGCCTTCGGGCGCGACGTCGTGCCCGAGGTGTATTGCACGCTGCACGGCGCGAGCGGATCGGTGGCGCGCTTGGGACGGTCGGCGCTGTCGGCAAACAGCGCCTCGAAGCTGTCGCCGCTTGAGACCACTTGCGCGGGTGCGGTCCCTGCCTCATGCGAGGTTACCGCCATCCAGCGCAGATTGCGGCAATGCTTTGCAACGATCTCCGCATAAGCCGGCTGCGTGATCGCGGCGACAGCGCCGCAATGATCGGCGAAGTATTCGATTTCGGCAGGCGCCGAACGGGTGTTGGTCGTCACCGCGATCGCGCCGAGCTCGACGCAGGCAAACCAGGCGAGCAGCGCCTCGATGCAATTGTCGAGATGAATGAGCACATATTCGCCGCTCTTGACGCCGCGTTTTGCGAGGCCCGCCGCGAGCGCGCCGACCCGCTCGTGAAATTCGCCATAGCTCCATTGCCGCGCCGGTGCATCGAACGGCGCCCAGATCAGGAACGGATGTGAGCTGCGCACCTCGGCGCGCATCCTGAGCAGCCAGGGCACGTCGAGGCCCGCAAAAGGACCGACTATTCCGGCTGCGGCTTGCGACTTCGGCATGTGTCCTCCCGTGCAGCCTGTTTTTCATTGCGGCTGCTCTTGTTGTCGGGAGTCTTTCTGCCACCGGATAGCGCGAGGGGCAAACGTGTGCGCTATGCTGTAGCGGAACGCAGGCTCTCTCCACCGTCATGGCCGCGTCTGCCGGGCGGAATTTGGAGCGGGGCTGTTTCCACACGACCCCCGGGGTCGGCAGCGTGCCCCGACGCCCTAACCCTCGTACGACGAAATCTCGATCAGGCTGCCATCCGGATCGCGGCAATAGACCGAGCGTAGCGTGCCGCGAGCGCCCTGCCTGGGAACCGGGCCTTCCTCGATCACGACGCCGTTGGCCTTCAGATGCGCCACCACCTCGTCGGGCGTCGCTGAGGTGAGGAAGCACAGATCCTCGCTGCCGGCGGTCTGATGGTCCGCGGTGAACCATTCCACCTTGTCGGCATCGCGCGGCCGGACGTTGATCTTCTGGTTACCGAATTGAAGCGAAGTCCGCGGCGCTTTGCCGCCGCCGGGGTCGAAGACCTTGACTTCCATGCCGAGGATCTTGCGATACCACTCGGCGGTGCGAGCGACGTCGGCGACGTTGATCACGAGGTGATCGAGGGCCTCGACCTTGAGCGGCATGGGCCGTCCTTTCGGTTACTTATCCTTTCGTCGCGACGTGCCGCGCGCACTTTCCGCGTGCGGCAAGCTTTGTTACAACGCCGTCCGCGTTGCTTTCAAGATGATGACGCTTTCAAGAACAACAAGTCGGGAGATACTATGATCACACGCCGTACCGCGCTGGGCCTGCTCGCAGCCAGTCCGCTTGCAGCCATCCCGCTGTCGAAGGCCTTTGCCGCCGATTATCCGACGCACCCGGTGAAATGGGTGGTCGGCTATCCGCCGGGCGGAGCCACCGACATCCTGGCGCGGCTGATCGGCCAGCGCCTGTCGGAAAGGCTCGGCCAGCAATTCGTGATCGAGAACAAGCCGGGCGCCGGCAACAACATCGGCACCGAATCCGTCATCAACGCCGAGCCCGATGGCTACACTCTGCTGCTGGTCAATCCGGCCAATTTCATCAACGCCTCGCTCTACGCCAATCTCAAGTTCAACTTCGTGCGCGACGTCGCGCCGGTCGCCTCGTTCCAGCGCGTCCCGAACGTGATGACCGTCAACAAGGACGTTCCGGCGAAGAACGTCGCCGAGTTCATCGAATATGTGAAGGCCAATCCCGGCAAGGTGAACATGGCCTCGTCCGGCAACGGCACCTCGGTGCATCTGTCCGGCGAGATGTTCATGGCGATGACCGGCTGCAAGATGCAGCACGTGCCCTATCGCGGCGCGGCACCCGCGATCACCGACATGCTCGGCGGCCAGGTGCAGGTGATCTTCGACAACATGCCCTCGATCATCCAGCACATCCGCTCCGGCTCGCTTCGCGCCCTCGGAGTCACCACCGCGCAGCGCTCGCCGCAGCTGCCCGACGTGCAGGCGATTGCGGAAACCGTCCCGAACTACGAGGCCAGCGCGCTGTTCGGCATGGGCGCGCCGAAGAACACGCCGAAGGAGATCATCGCCAAGCTCAACAATGAGATCAACACGCTCATGAAGGAGCCGGACATGACCAAGCGCCTGATCGAGCTCGGCGGCGAGCCGCGGGTGCAGACGCCGGAGGCGTTCGGCGAGGAGATCAAGGCCGAGACCGAGAAGTGGAAGAAGGTCGTCGAGTTCGCCGGCCTGAAGGTCGAGTAGCAATATCGTGATGGTCGTGACCGATCAGGAATGGAGCCCTGCCGTATGGCAGGGCTTTTTTCTTGGTGCCTTCCGGTTGATCCGGAATAAAATGGTGGACCGAGACCTGATGATGGATGGCGCTGCATCTCGCGCCACGAACAGAGGAGTTGGGATCATGCGCAAGACGCAATTGGCGTTGCTGACGCTGGGCGCGACGGTCCTTGCCGGCTTCGTCAACATCACCCCAGCCGCAGCGCGCGAATATCCCTGGTGTGCGCAAGGCGGAGAGTTCGACTATCCCGGCGAATGCGCCTACAGCACCTATGAGCAATGTCAGGCCAGCGTGTCCGGCCGGCTGCTGTACTGCGGTCCCAATCCGCGTGTGGCCTATGGCTGGGCGCCGCAACCGCAGCCGCGCCGGCGCCCGCGGCCTGTCGCGCCGTACTAGGGGCGAGCTCGGACAGATTTCTGCCGGGCTGTTCTGGAATAACAGGCTGTTCGGGAATAAATCAGCTTTGCAAAACCTTCTCGCTATGAAGTCGCATCTCACGCGGCGAGCATGGGAGGTCGGTCATGCGCAAGACGCAGTTGGCGCTGGGCGCCTTGGTCCTTGCCGGACTTGCTGGCATTGAACCGGCGCGTGCGGACTATGATTACCCGTGGTGCATCCAGGGCGCGGCATACGACTATCCCGGCGACTGCTCCTATCAAACCCGCGAGCAGTGTCTGGCGAGCGTGTCCGGCCGCAAGGGGTATTGCGGACAGAATCCAGCCTTCCTGCTCGCGCGGCCTCCGCTTCAACCGTCGCCGCGCGGCCGTCGCTTTCCTCCTGCCTAGCGGAGAGTCAGAGCACTCTGCGCCGAGGCTGCTCGACGGGCTCGACCTGCTGTACGTGAAGCATCCTGACCCAGCCTGACTGCGGATCACGCGCTTGTGCGGGTTCCGGCTTGACGGCTTTCCGTTCGCGCTTATACTAAACCATATGGTTAAGTATAAGGACGAGACGCTGGACCGCACCTTTGCTGCACTGTCCGATCCGACGCGGCGCGCGCTGCTGGCCCGCCTCGGCGAACGGGACAGCCTGTCGGTGAGTGAACTGGCTGCGCCGTTTCCGATCTCGCTGCCGGCGATCATGAAGCATCTCGACGTGCTGTCGGATGCAGGGCTGATCGTGCGGGAGAAGAGCGGACGCACGGTCGCTTGCCGGCTCACCGCGAAGCCGATGGAGCAGGCGATGAACTGGCTCAATCGCTACGCGCAGTTCTGGTCCGACAATCTCGACCGCCTTGCCGCCTTTGTGGAGGAAGACCCATGGCCAACGCAGCCGCTGGCGCCGATATCAGTGCCGCCGAACGCCCAAGCCTCACGCTCACGCGCCGGCTCCGTGCGCGGCCGGAAAAAGTCTACGCTGCCTGGACGCAAGCCGAGCAGCTAGCGCAATGGTTCGGGCCGCCGAACATGAAGCCTGCCACGTTGCGTGCGGAGCTCGACGTCCACGCCGGCGGTCGCTACCGGATCAGCTTCACCAGCGACGACGGCGAATATTTCGAGGCCGGCGGGACCTATCGCGAGGTCGTGCCGAACGAGCGGCTGGTCTTCACCTGGGCCTGGCATTCGACGCCGGAGCGTGAATCGCTGGTGACGATCACGCTGAAGCCGGACAGCGCCGGCACGCTGATGATCTTCCATCACGCGCAATTCTTCGACGAAACCGCACGCGACAACCATCAGCGCGGCTGGAGCTCGTTCTTCGACAAGCTCGACGCCTTCGTCGCCTGATCCCCTCAAAGGAGGACACTATGCAACAACATCAGATCGTCTCGCGCGAGCAATGGATCGCCGCCCGCAAAGCCCATCTGGCGCATGAGAAGGAGTTGAGCCAGGCCCGCGAGCGGCTCGCCGAGGAACGCCGCCGGCTTCCCTGGGTCAGGGTCGACAAGAATTACGTCTTCGACAGTCCGAACGGCACGGTCACGCTTGGCGACCTCTTCAAGGGGCGCCCGCAGCTCGTGGTGCAGCACGTGATGTTCGCGCCCGATTGGGACACCGCTTGCAAGAACTGCTCGTTCTGGGCCGACGGTTTTGAGCGCATGGTGCCGCATCTTGCTGCGCGCGACACCACCATGGTCGCGGTCTCGCTCGCGCCGGTCGCAAAGCTCGAGGCCTTCAAGAAGCGGATGGGCTGGACGTTCGACTGGGTCTCCTCTGGCGGCAACGACTTCAACTATGATTACGAAGTCACGTTCACGCGCGAGCAGATCGACAAGGGTGTGCCGAAATACAATTTCGGTACCACGCCGTTCTATGGTCCCGAGCTGCCCGGCATCAGCGTGTTCTACCGCGACGAGGCCGGTGAGATCTTCCACACTTATTCCTGCTTTGCCCGCGGCCTCGACATGATGAACGCCGCCTATCAGTACCTCGACCTCACCCCGCTCGGCCGCCACGAGGACGGTCTGCCCTATCCGATGGACTGGGTCCGGCTGCGCGACCAGTACGAGCCGCAGGCGACGAAGGCGTGCCGCGGGTGAGCTTGCATCTGAGTTCGTAGCCCGGATGGAGCGAAGCGCAATCCGGGACATCGAGAGTTGTGTGGCGTCCCCGGATTGCGCTTCGCTCCATCCGGGCTACGCAGCCTACGCTGCCGCGAGCTTCCGCCATCACACCGTCACCCCCGCGCAACCGCGAAGCGGTTGTCGCTGGAGGTGCCGGAGCAGCGGAGGCCTCGAAGGCGGCGGCCCGTCTGCATCCCGGCCGTTCATCCTTCGAGGCTCGTAGCGCAGTGCAGATGCACTGCGCTACTCGCGCCTCTGGAGGACGGGATGACTTGAACGCCCGGGCCGACCACGAGGCTGACGCCGTTGGCATAGGGCGCGGTCGCCGCACAATGCGAGAAGGCTCGTGTCTCGTCGCTCGTGAAGGCGCCGCCGATCCAGTTGCCGGTGTTGACCGTGCCGAATGGCCCCGCCGCATTCGCAACCCCGATCGCGAATGCCTGCAGCGCGCACGCGATGACTGCTGACTTCAACATATTAACGCCCCCGGACCGCCATGATCCACATCTTATCTGTCCGATACGATTCTGTGCAACCGGTAGTTGCGGATTCGGGACGTGTCGCAGCGAGCGACTTTCAGGCTTGCCATTACTTTGCGATGCGGTATACTTTGCGATACAAAGTGATCGAGCAATCGATCCAGAGGAAACGCAGACGAAGCGAGGCTTTGGCATTGCAGATGCGCGATCTCGACAAGGCACTGGCCGACATTGTGGCGATCCGCAGCCAGATCGCGGCCGGCACGGCGTTCCGCGGCTACGGCCCTGCGACCATGGCGGCGACCGGCGCGGTCGCGCTGACTACCGCGATCCTGCAATTCTGGCTGCTCGGTGACCCCACCGGCGAGCCGCTCGGCTTCTTCCTCGGCTGGTTCGTTGCCGCCACGCTGTCCGGCCTGATGATCTGGTTCGAGATGCGCGCGCGTTCGCGCCGCCACCATTCGGGTCTCGCCGACGCCATGATCCACCAGGCGGCCGAGCAGTTCCTGCCCGCCGGCATCGCCGGCGTGCTGCTTGCGGTGGTGATGTGGAAGTTCGCCGCCGAGACGCTCTGGCTGCTGCCGGGCCTGTGGCAGATCCTGGTGTCGCTCGGCATCTTTGCTTCCGTCCGCTCGTTGCCGCGCACCGTCGCGCTCGCCGGCGCCTGGTATTTCGTCTCGGGCTTTTCGGTGGTGGTGCTGGCGAGCCAGACCCACACGCTGTCGCCCTGGACCATGGGCCTGCCCTTCGTGATCGGCCAGTCGGTGATGGCGGCCATTCTGTATTTCGCGTCCGGAGACAATGATGCCGAAGACTGACAGCGCGCCGTTCTCCTATGAAGGGTTAGACCGCGTGATCCACGAGAAGGCGAGGCTCGGGCTCCTGACCTCGCTGATGGCCCATCCCAAGGGGCTGGCGTTCGCCGATCTCAAGCAACTCTGCGGCCTCACCGATGGCAATCTCAGCCGGCACCTCGCCGTGCTTCAGGAAGCCGGCCTCGTCGAGGTGACCAAGGGTTACGAAGGCAACCGGCCGCATACCACCTGCCGCCTGACCAAGACCGGCCGCCGCCGTTTCCTCGACTATCTCGCCGTGCTCGAGCGCCTCGTGCGCGACGCTGCCAAGGCCGCCGGCCGCGAGGCACCGCCGCTCGGCGGCCGGCTCGGCATCCTCTCGACCTGATCGCCCCCTTTTTTGACCGGAGACTTTGCAATGCAAAGTGACCTCGCATCCCACACCGAGAAGCTTCACGTCGGCATCATCATGGACGGCAACGGCCGATGGGCGACGCGGCGCGGCCTGTCGCGCGTGCGCGGCCATGAGGCCGGCGTCGAGGCGATCCGCCGCATCGTCGAGGCCGCGCCCAAGCAGGGCATCGGCACGCTGACGCTCTATGCCTTCTCGACCGACAATTGGCGCCGGCCCAAGGCCGAGGTCGCCGCGCTGATGACGCTGCTGCGCTTCTATCTCGCCCACGAGGTGCAGAGCCTGGTGAAGAATGGCGTGCGCCTCTCCGTGATCGGCCGCCGCGACCGCCTGCCCGACGGCATCGCCACCGCCATCGCGCGCGCGGAGGGCGCAACCGCGCACGGCAACGTGCTGCATTTGCGCATCGCCGTCGACTATTCCGCGCGCGACGCCATCCTCAACGCCGCGGCGAAGGCGGCAGCATTGACGAGCCTCACCCGCGAGGCGTTCTCCCAGCTCGTCACCGGCGAGGCTTCCTTGCGCGACGTCGATCTGATCATCCGCACCTCCGGAGAGAAGCGGCTGTCGGACTTCCTGTTGTGGGAAGGCGCCTATGCCGAGCTGCATTTCACCGAGCGGATGTGGCCCGAATTCGAGGCCAAGGACCTCGCCGAAGCGCTGGCGTCCTTCCACGGCCGCGAACGCCGTTTCGGCGGTCTCCAGGCAATCATGCCCGAGGAGGTGCCTTCACTGTCTCGGGCGTGACGCTGACGCGGGGCAGAAACTCCCGGGGACGAGGCGCAAATTGTTCGTTTTCGGCCGCATGATTGGCAGCAAGGTCCAAGCGGCTGGTGCGCAGTCTCGGCTAGTGGTTCATCACAGTGGTTTTGACTCTTTGGCGGCAACTGGATAGGCGCGACCGAGTTTGGCGCGGGCTTTGTCGGTTGTGAACATCCATTTGATGCGGTCTCGCGCCTTGTTTCGCTGCCGTTGCCATGCTGCGATTTCTTTTCGAAGCCTTTTGGGATCGTCGATGCGACGGCCGAGACACTGGCGCTGCAGCACGCTGATCTCGCACTCGACCATATTGAGCCAGCTGGCGTGTTTCGGGGTGTAGTGGAACTCGAGGCGGCGCAGGATGCGACGGGCCTCGGCAGGCGCAAATGCCTGATATAGCGCGCCGGCCGTATGAATCGACAGATTGTCCTGCACCACACGGATGCAGGCGGCATTGGGATAGTGGACGTCGACGAGTTCGCGCATGCAGTGCGCGTAGTCGACCGCGGCGCGGTGGTCTGTAACCTTGACATTGCGCCAGCCGCGATGCGGATCGAAGGTGACGAAGAGATTGACGGTACCGTTGCGGCGATATTCGTAATCGTAGCGCTCGCGCTGTCCCGGTTGGGCAGGGATCGGCTGGCGTACCTCGCCGATCAGCTGGACTGGGGTCTCGTCGAAGCAAACCAGGGGCCGCTCGGGATCCGGCGCCTCGGCGTAGAGATCGAGCACATCCTCCATCCGGGCGACGTATTCGCCGTCGACATGAGGAATGCACCACATATCCCGGCGCCACGGCTTGAGGTCGTTGTCGGCCAGCCGGCGGCGCACGGTCTCGCCCGACAGGCTGGCGTGATCGGTGAGCTTGACCATCGCGTCGGCCAGCAATGTCAGCGTCCAGCGTTTGCGGCCGGCGGGCGGCTTGGCGCATGCCGTCGCCACCAGCAGGGCCTCTTCCTTGCCTGTCAGCTTGCGTTCCGCGCCCGGACGCGGCTCCTCACTCAAGGCCCGCTCCAGATTGCCTTCTACGAAACGGCGTTTGGTCCGGCCGACGGTGGAAAGGCTGACCCGGACGGTTCGGGCAATCTCCGCGTCGCAGCTGCCTGAATCGGCCGCCAGCACAATCTGAGCCCGTTTGAGTTTGCGGGCGGAATGCGTGCCGCCGCCGAGCATTGCCGTCAGTTCGTCCCGCTCGGCTTGGCTCAATTCGACCCGATAACGTACATTCATGCTTCGCCTCCTTGTCGGAGGCCGGGACGAATCCAGCTATGAGTCAAAAATCAGGCGCGCACTTCACCGAGAAGCAGGGACACTATCTCGCTTTCATCCATACCTACTCGTACATGTTCGGACAGCCGCCCGCCGAGGCCGACATCCAGCGGCATTTCCGCGTCAGCCCGCCGTCAGTCCACCAGATGATCCTCACCCTCGAACGCAACGGGTTCATTCGTCGCCAGCCCGGCGTCGCTCGAAGCATCGAGATCCTCTTGCCACCCGAAAAGTTGCCTATCCTCGGATGGCTCGGTATCAAAACGTCAAAATCACTGTGATGAACCACTAG
>NZ_LSEF01000099.1 GCF_001641695.1 Bradyrhizobium neotropicale | reverse complement strand
GGTAGGCCTGCGGGTCGAGTTCATGGAGTTTTGCCGTGTTCACGAGCGAAGCCAGGATCGCCCAGCTCTCGGCGCCGCCCTCGCTGCCGCTGAACAATGAGTTGCGTCTTCCCATCGCAATCGGGCGCATGGAACGCTCGACTGTGTTGCTGTCCACCTCGACACGGCCGTCGCGGAGAAACAGCGTCAACCCGTCCCAGTGATTGAGCGCGTAGTTGATGGCCTCCGTCAGCTTCGACTGGGAGAAGAGCTGGCTGGCCATGGCGGTCAGCCGCGCCCTGAGCGCCTCCATCAACGGAGCGGACCTGGTGCGGCGGGCGGCCAGCCGCTGCTCGGCGCTGCTGCCGCGGATCTCCGCTTCGATGGCATAGACCGCCTGCAAGCGTTCGATCACCTCGCGCGCGAACGGCGACTGCGTCGTCTTATAGACCTCCACGAATTTGCGTCGGGCGTGGGCGAGACAAAAGGCGAGCTGGATTGCGCCGCCATGATCGCGGGCGAGCGCTTTGTAGGCGGCATAACCGTCGACCTGCAGAATGCCGGAAAAGCCCATCAATTGTCTGGCGATCTCTTCCGTGCCGCGGCCGTTGGCGAACACGTAGGCAACCGCCGGCGGCGAGGGCCCGCCCCATGGCCGGTCATCCATGGCATGCGCCCAGAACTGGCAGATGCGGGTGCGATGTCGCCCGGGATCGAGCACCGGCATCGGCGTCTCGTCGCAGAACACGCGCGGTGCAGCCTGGATCATCTGCAGCTGCAGCTCATAGAGGCTCTTGAGCCACCAGGCGGCACGCTTGATCCAGCCGGCGAGTGTCGCACGGTCAAGCTGGATGCCTTGGCCGGCCAGGATCTGCACCTGCCGGTACAGCGGCAGATACCAGGCGAACTTCGAGACCACCACATGGCTCACCAGTGCCGTCGAGGCCATGCCGCTCTCAATCAGGCGCGGCAGTACCTTCGCCTGGACTACGCCATCGGTACAGCTGCGGCAGGCGTACTTGGGACGGACCGTCCGCAGCACCTGCAGCATCGCCGGGATCACGTCCAGCACCTCGCTGACGTCCTCGCCAATCTTGTGAAGCTGGCCCTGGCAGCACGGGCAAGCGGTCGCCTCCGGCTCCAGCACCTGCTCACAACGCGGCAGGTGCTTGGGCAGCGCACCGATGTTGCGGCGCGCTCTCTTGCGTGGCCTGTCCGGCGACTTCGCCGCAGGCGCATCGTCGTTGGCCGGCGCAGGCCGTGTGGCGTCGGTTTGAAGATCATCCAGCTCGAGCGCCAGTTGCTCGTCCACGAGCACCGCAAGCTTCTCCGAACGCTTCCCGAAAATCATCTCCCTGAGTGTCTGCATCGCCACGCGCAGCTTCTCGTTCTCGGCGTCAAGCGCGAGTACCATCTCGGTCAGAACCGCCGGATCGGTCGGGAGAGCGTCGGGGCGAATCGCCATGATCAGACGATACAGGCGCGCGCCGCTTGCTCCAGCAAAATCCTCACTCCTCAGCCGGCAATGGCCGGCTGCTTCACAGGCTTGGGTGAGACACGCGTCCACTCAAGCCCATCGAGCAGCATCGCAAGCTGCGTCGCACTCAGGTGCACCACACCGTTGCGGATCGGCGGCCAGGTGAAACGCCCTTGGTGCAGCCACTTCGTTACCAGCACCATGCCGCTGCCGTCCCACGCCAGAAGCTTCACTCTGTCCATGCGCTTGCTGCGGAACACGAAGACGTCGCCGCAATACGGGTTCGCGCGCAGTGCTTCGCTCACCAGCGCCGACAGCGTGTGCACCGACTTGCGAAAGTCGACCGGCTGGGCCGCCAGCACCACCTTGAGGTCTGACCGTAGCGCAATCACCGGATGCCCCGAAGCGCCGACAGCACCGTCGACAACGTCGCTAGTTCCACACCCGGCGCGATCCGGATGCGCGCCCCGTTCAGCTCGATCTCGATCACCCCGCAGGCCTTGGTCGACAACGCGCTGATCTCCTGTGCCGACGAAATAGGCTCGTCGGCTGTGCCGCTGTTCTCGGCCCCAATTTGGATTGGCACAAAGCTCGCCGGACCAGCCACCGCCGCAACCTGGCGTCGCCACACCGTGAGCAGCCCGCGGGCAACGCCATTGCGCCGCGCTACCTCGGAGATGTTCACACCTTCCTCAAAGCTCTCCGCCACGATCCGGGCCTTCTCCTCGCCCGTCCATCGTCGCCGGCGACGTTCCCCAGTGATCACCTCGACACGACGATAGGAATCACCTTCCTGCCTGGCATCAAGCATGGCATTTGCCATCGTTCCATCTCCACCGATCCGCTCATGCCAGGCTGTATCGCGCGTTAGCCAAGGGATACCTAGGTGGGGGCCTCACGCCGGTTACGTTTGATCGGCGGAAGAGTACGAAGGCGACCATCATTGGCAGCCACCGCGCCTTTCAGACCCCTCAAAATGCCGGTGCGTCAACGTGCCAGCATACGAGCGCGTCCATATCCACCAACACGACCCTCCCCGAAGCCCTGGCGGACTCGACCGCCTCATGCGTTGCCCGTGCTCGAACAAATGGGCTACGAGGTCACAAGCTTCAAGATTACTTGGGGCCTTCCACCTAAAGCGCGCTTACGACTGAAATCGAACGGCGGCGCGGACATCCAGAAGATGAGCGCAATTGCAGCGAAAGCTCCCACCGATGGCGTTTTAGCATCGACGCTTATCTCTAGCGCGGCCACCGCAAAACGAATCCAGAGCAGTATGAAGCTCGGAACGGCGTTTCTCGATGTCGATTTCGCTTTGCCCCCTCGCGTCAGCATGAAGTTTGTGAACTCGAAAGAGAACAGTAAAGAGGAACCGCGAGATCTAGACGATTTGGAATTCGCCTGTAGGTGACGCACAACGGCTGAATATCGGCTGACTTTAGTCGGCATCAAAGAGGTGGCAATTCGATCGCCATCTCAACGTATCTGCAAAAGGCGTTGGCGAGCTGCATCTGCCTCGGGGTTCGGCACTCAGCCTCGAAAAGTCGAGGCGAGGCGACAATGACGCAGACGCACTTCGCTCTCGAGGTGGCGACGTTGAGGCGATTGGCGCTATAGAGAAATTCCATCCCACGCGGAGCGTCGGAATGGCTCGAGGTTGTCATGGAATAGATGACGATGGGAGCCTCTTGCCCCTGAAACTTGTCGACGGTGCCTACGTGTGCGCCGGGGATAAGCTCCTGCACCTCGAAGACCTGGGCATTATAAGGAGCGACGATCAGGATATCGTCGAGTTCGATCGGTCGCTGCACACCCTCCCGATCGATCCAAGTTCTGCCGGTGTCCAATATCTCCGAAACGAGAAGCCGGACGGCCTCGGCCTCCTCTTTCGCACAGTTCTGGTTGCCGGCGTGTTCGACAGGCAGATATCTGAGCCCGGCTCCACTGACCCTGCTCGTCGACCTGATTTCCTGCTTTTCGAGCCCGGCGCGCGATCGCGGCCGTTCCTCGTAAAAGAGCTCCGAGTTGAAGGCGGCAAGACGTCTGCGCGTCCATTCCATCTTCCCGCCTGGAGAGCTCCCTCCCTGCACGATGACGGCATCGCCGCGCTCCATGGCGGATATGGTCGCGTCCACTGCAGCGGTGTCGACCCCGACACCGTCGACGACCGTCACGGTTAGGCCCCCTTCCTGAGATGGTCGATATAGCGCTGTTCATGCAGCGCGCTACGCTCGGCGAGCGTCGCAAGAACCGGATATATCTTCGGTTTCGGTTTCTGCAGTTGACCGTTGGCCACCTTCAGATCGAGTTCCGTCAGATACCCGCAGTTCAGATGGCCGACCAGATCGCCGGCACTCAGATTGATAGTGCCCTCGATGCTCTGCATGCGCCCTTCTCAAACCGATCCAGCCTTCCCGTTCTAAACCGTCGCCTTAGCCCATTTCCCTATGAACTCGCGGGAATTGTGCTCGAAATAGGCGAGTGAGATAGCTTATAATCGCGCGGACGAGTACAAGGGGGGCCTTCTCGGTGCACGATAGTTCGGTGGAAAGAGCCAGGTGGCTCCGCGATTTGCTGCGTTTTCTGCCTCTTCGTAGCCAGTTCGTCCTCTCGGGAAATACCCGGGACCTTCAGATTCACGAAGTCGTCCCGGGCGAGGTTACCGCAGCGCCGCTATCCCGGGTTCTGCCGGACGTATTGAAAGAGGCCGGCTATGCCCGCGTCGCATGCTTCGACCTTCTGAACGGATTTCGAGATATCGAGCCGGCCGATGGAAGCTACCTCACTCAACTGGGTCTGACGCCGACCAACGGAGCAGCCCCCGGCGGGATCGACCTGCTGTCGGCCACCCTTGAAAGGCATGTCGGAGCCGAAGGACTGCCGTCGGCGCTCATCGTCGACTTCGCCTCGAGACTGATCGCGCGAAACGAGGCGTTATCGCCTCCCGAACACCAGCTTTTCTCCCGGGCGCTGATCCTTTCTCATTCAGCGCGTGCGCGGCCGGCTGGCGATAAGCGCCTGCCCTACTTCAATACGGTCATCTGGATCGTCGACAAGGAGGGTGACCTGCCCGACTGGTTCCTGATCGGAAACCCGCGGATACGTCACATTCCCATCGGACGACCGGATCATGTCGCGAGAAGAAGCATGATCCGCTCCCTGGTCCGCGGTCTTCCGGGCGCACAGAACGCGGAGCAATCGGATCTGGACAAGTCCACCCAAGGATTTGTCGACGAGACTGAAGGCCTTCTGCTGTTGGACCTGAGCGCGGTCGCTCAGCTCGCCCGGAGCGAGGGCGTCCAGTTCGATCGGATCGGGGATGCCGTTCGGCGGTTCAAGGTGGGCGTGACGGAGGATCCCTGGCGCAAGATCAGCCGCGAAAAGATCAGCTCGGGTGAAGAATTCGTGAGACGCCGCGTCAAGGGACAGGCTGACGCCGTCACCCATATGCTGGACATCGTCAAGCGCGCGGTGACCGGGATCGGACAATCGCCGAGAGGCGGCCGACCAAGAGGTGTGGTCTTTCTCGCTGGACCGACCGGAGTCGGCAAGACCGAACTCGCGAAGACGATCACCAGCCTGCTGTTCGGTGACGAAAGCGCCTACATCCGGTTCGACATGTCGGAGTTCAGCGCCGAGCACTCGGATCAACGGCTCATCGGCGCCCCGCCCGGCTATATCGGATACGACGTCGGTGGCGAGCTCACGAACGCGATCCGCGAGAAGCCGTTCAGCGTCGTCCTGTTCGACGAAATCGAGAAGGCCCATCCGAGAATCCTCGACAAGTTCCTGCAGGTTCTCGACGACGGCGTCCTCACCTCGGGACGAGGCGATCGCGTCTATTTCTCCGAAGCCTTCATCGTCTTTACGTCGAATCTGGGCATCTACGTACCGGGGCCGTCCGGTGAGAGAATTGCCAACGTGACGCCTGAAGAGACATTCGAAGGGGTGCGGAGAAAGGTTCGATGCGAGATCGAGAAGCACTTCAAGCAGGTCCTCAATCGACCCGAGATATTGAACCGTATCGGAGAGAACGTAATCGTCTTCGACTTCATCCGCCCCGATGTTGCAAACGAGATATTCGATCAGATGGTCGACAACCTGCTCAGAGACGTCAAATCGGTGGGCCATGACGTGACACTGACAGAAGCCGCCCGCGAGGTCCTTCGCAGCCTGTGCCTGGCTGATCTCTCGAATGGCGGGCGCGGCATTCGTAACCAGGTCGAGTCTCACCTTATCAACCCGCTCTCACGGAGTCTGTTCGACCGCGGAGCGGAAGCTGGGCGCAGATACAGGATCGAAGGGATCCGACCCGGAGCATCGACGACGATCAACCTCGTGAGCGAGCAGTCCCTATGACCACGACGGTCAATCTGTCGCGAATCCATTTCCCGGTCACGAGTCTGGGGCCCGGCCGCAGGATTGGAATATGGTTTCAAGGCTGTTCGATTCGCTGTCCAGGATGCATCTCCATGGACACGTGGGTGCTCGGACGCGGGACGACGACGATGGACGAGGTCATGGAGGCAATTTCACCCTGGCTTTCGACCGCCGATGGAATCACGATCTCGGGCGGAGAACCCTTCGATCAGCAAGACGCCTTGTTCGAGCTTCTGGCGCGGCTCAAGTCGAGATCGACGACGGACATCCTCGTCTTTACCGGGTACCCCTTGGCCACGATCTCCAAAGCGCTCGTTTCCTCGCCCTCTCTCATCGATGCGATCGTCACCGGGCCATTTGACATCGACGAGAAGCAAACTCTGGCGCTTCGTGGCAGCGACAATCAGGAACTGCACCTGATGACGCCCTTGGGCCGCGCTCGGTTCGAAAGCTTCGACCGCCCCATCGACGAAAGAGACCGCACCTTCGACGTCATGTTCGATGAAAACGGAGACGTCTGGCTCGCGGGCATTCCAGCTCGCGGCGATTTCAAGCGCCTGCGAAACATTCTCGAAGGCGACGGATCGACACTTCAAATTTCGGAAGATACGCGTTTTCCATCTCTTTAGAATCTGGCTGATGATTAGACTTTGTCCGAACTGCAACACTGACAGGCCTGTCACGGAGATCTTCTGCGAAGGCACGTTGAACGGCCAAAACTGTGGCTGGGACCTGTCGACGGTCGATATAACGTCGCCCGGAGCAACGAGACCCAAGCCGAATCCGCCTGAAAATCCCGCTCCGAGCGTCCCGACGTGCCGAAACGGTCATCAGGGCTCTCCCGGCGACCTGATCTGCAGCGTATGCGGCGAGCCGATCATCGAACCGCACGATACACGCTCGACGACCGACACCGACCCCGGGCCAGAGCCCGAGCGCGAGACGATCGTGGATGGTTGGCGTCTACAGGACCGGATTGTCTCGTCGAGCGCCGTCCGCGAACGCTTCGTCGCCACGCGCGACTCCGACGGACGGCGTGGAATACTCACGCTTTACGCAGCCGGCTCGGAGCCGGATCAAGCCATCTACGACTTGCTCTCGAAGCTCCCTCGAGATCACGTCCCAGAGTTCTTCGCCACCGGTCGCTGGCAAGACCGTGCATATGAAGTCGCGGAGGAATTCAGCGGCGGCACCCTCGCGGATTTCGCCGTTGATCCTGCCGATCAGGCGGCGATGGGTAAGTTGGTTGGCGAGCTTGCGCAGGCCGTCCATTCCCTCACCGAAGCCGGATTGCGGCACAGGGATCTTCGGCCTTCGGTCATCTTCGTGCGCTCCAGGGAGCCGCTGGACCTCGTCATCGGGGGGTTCGGATCAGCACGGCTTTCCGAATTCGACCTGGATATCGTATCTCCGCTCGAAACGACCCGCTACATGGCTCCGGAAGCGATAGCCGGCGGCGTCGCTCCAGCTTCCGACTGGTGGAGCATGGGGATGATCTTGCTGGAGAAGATCACTCAAGGCGCATGCTTCGAAGGTATCAACGAGCAGGCGTTTCTGATCCACATTCTCACCAACGGCGTACACCTACCCGAAAGTCTGGATGATCGGATCAACACCCTGCTTCGCGGCCTCCTGGCTCGTGACAGGCGCCAGCGGTGGCAATGGAAGGAAGTTCAGGCATGGCTCCGCGGAGAGACCGTGTCCGCTCCGGCAGCCGAAACAGCGGGCGACACCGAGGGCCGAACCTCAATCTCGCTGAGTGGTAAGCAATATCGGTCCGCAAACATGTTCGCATTGGCGGCGGCCGAAGCGGCAAACTGGGATCAAGCCAAGGTCCTCGTCCTCAGAGGTGCCGTCGCGAGCTGGGCTTCCGAGGCCGGCTTCGAAGCGGCGATATCGGCGGGTCTCAGGCAAATCCTGCGGACCGAGGGCCTTCAGGAGGACCTGAAGCTTTCCATCTCTCTGAAGACGCTCAATCCATCGATGCCTCTGATCGTCAGAGGCAATATCGTCACGCCGGGCTGGCTGCTCGATCATCCGACGGACGGTTACAGTCTGATCACCGGCCCGGCGCCCGACCTGCTCAGGAAGATTGATCCGGACGACTGGCTCTGGCGTCTCAAGGTCCGGTCGGACACGGTTCGAAAGCGACTGGACCAACTGGAAATCACGGTGGACGAGGATGCTCTGCGCGTCCATCTTCTGTCAACGTCAATGGCCCGCCTGGAGGCGCTTTGGGAAGAACGGCGAAAGCTCTTCCCCGATACCGACCATGCCGGCGTGGCCGCGCTCACAGAGCGCCGCATTTCGGCGGAAGAAGATCTCCTCATCCTGCTCAGCGCGACGTCGAACCAGTTCCGCTCCGTCGCCGAGGTCATCGAAGAAGCGAAAAAGGAAGCGTCGGCGGCGGGGCTCGGCGACTTTTCACCCGAGGAAGCTACGACACTCCTTGGCCGACCACGTCGCGAGATCTACCAGGCGATCGACGAGCGCATTCAGAACTTCGCCAGATGCGGTATCAAGGAAGCCGACGAATGGGCGGACCAGTTCCGCCTGGACAGGCGGATGCCCTTGGGGCGCGCGCTCGCTCTTCTCTCCGTCCCGGACGAGACATGGAAACCGCTTCCGAAGCAAGGTTACGTCTCGACGATCCTGGATTTTTTCGCCAAGCGGATCTCGGGCGGTGTATTGCGCGGGCCGCTGACGCGGATGCTCATCGGCAAATCGGCCAGGATTGACCTCACCGAGCTCGATACCTCCAGGGTGCCGGCGACCGAAATTCTGGATCAACTTCTCGGTCGCACAAACCGGACCGTGAACATCGATCCAGCGGCCTTCGCCGAGGACGACGGGCTTGAGCGAAGACTGCGATCGCTTCACTCCCATGCGTTGCTCTACAAGCGCGATACCGGCATCGATGGTCTGTACTTGGGATTTCCGTTCCTGATCATGCGCGATAGCCGACCAAACGCGAGACCGCGGATCGCGCCGGTGCTGCTATGGCCCGCGCGCGTCAATCCCGAGGTGGGAAACCGGGGTCACGTCGCTTTAGGATATGGGCGCGAGAGAAATCCCGATACGGAGATCGAGCATGTCGTGATCAATCCCGCGCTCGAAGGGATGGTGGGCATCCCCGAAGCCAGACGATGGCAGGAAGCGGCGAACGAGCTTCTGACCCATACCAGCCTGTCCGTCCAGGCGGTGATGGACGCCTTCAGTCGGTTGGCCAAGCCGGTCGGTAACCAATTGACGGCGCTTCCCGGGAAAGACGTCACGGTCGGCTCGCAAGAGCGTCAGCTCGTGCCCGCCGCCGTATTATTCCACCTGGCGTTCATGGGTCAGGCGGTCATGAAGGATCTCGAGACGCTCCGAGGGGCGCCGCCAACGGCGACCGCGCTCGAGGCCGCTCTCCGTCTGAACGAACAGCGGGTGGCGCCTTCTGCGTCACTCCAGGTAAAGGAAGTCGACCGATACTTCACTGCCGACAGCGATCCTTCGCAGGAGGCCGCCGTTATCGAAGCGCGTCAGGCTCCGGGACTGGTCATCGAAGGACCGCCCGGAACGGGCAAGAGCCAGACGATTGTTAACATGGTGGCGGACGCCATCGGCATGAGGAAGTCGCTTCTCGTCATCTGCCAGAAACAAGCCGCGCTCGACGTCGTGCGAAAGCGCTTGGAAAAGGAACGCCTGGCCGATCGCTTCGTCATGATCACCGACGTCAATCGCGATCGCGAGTCGATCGTCGGCGCGATCCGCTCGCAAGTCCAAGTTTTGCATAACCTTCCCCCGGGGAGCAGCCCGGCGTGGAAACGGGAACGCGAACGATTGGCTGCGCGCATCGAAACGCTCGAGACGGAGCTGGATCGTCGCCAAACCGCGCTTCATTCTGTCGACGATCGAACCGGATTGTCATATCGGACGCTGCTTGGTGAGATGTTGGAGATCGAAGAAGGCAGTCCTAAGCCTCTCGACGTTCCTGAACTTCGCCCGCTGCTGTCGGGTCTGCATCCGACGGAAGTTGCGACGATCGAGGAGAATTGCGGCCCCCTCGCGAAATTCTGGCTGCCGGCGAAATTCGAAGACAATCCCCTTTCCGCGCTCAAACCGTTCAACCCCGATCGTGGTACGGCGGCCGCCGTCGCCCTGCATCTGCAGGCATTCCAGGAAGCGGACGCCCGGCGCGCGGAGACCGATGCGGAGACGTCGGATTGTCTGAGGATATCGGATCCGATCGCCTTCCAGTCTTGGCTCGTCGAAGCTAACGATCTTCGCACCATCAGCGATTCCGTGTGCTCGAACCTAGCCCGGTTGCGTCCACTGTTCCGAGGCGCGGATGGTGGAACGTCGCAAGCCGCTCGCATGCTCGATAGGTTGCTACGAATCAAAGAGATATTCTCATCGCTCGACGGCCCCTCCTACAAAACTACGTTTTGCTCGAAGCTCATCGCCCTGAATGAGGAAGACTTGCGGTCCGCGGCGGAGCTCGCGGGCCGCGTTCGCTTGCCGGCAAGCGGTTTGCAATGGATGAACCCGCTACATTGGTTGCGAAAGCGCCGAGTAAGGGAAGTCCTTTCGTCGTTGCAGCTTCCGCAAGGTGCCGACGCTATCGGCTCGTTGTACTATGCGGCCGAGCTCGAACTGGCCCTGCGCGAGCCCAGGCGTGAACTCGACCAATACTTCAACGTCCTCTTCGGCCGAGCCCCCAATCTGGATCTATCGCCCGGGAAGCTCGCCGATTTCGCCGAGAGCCTGCATTCGTTCCTCGACGGGCTAAGCGGCCACAATTCGCTCATCGATCGGTGCCCGAGCCGGTCTGAGCTCGATCGGGTCGTCTCGACCGGAAACACCGAGGAGCTCGGCTTGTTCTTTGAGCGGGGGGATCGGACGCTCAGGAGGCAAGAAGCGAGAGAGGAGAGTCGCGCCGCGCTCGAGCGGCTCAGGACCTACTTCGACGAGCTGTGGCTCGGATCGAGACGCTCGTCGATAGAGAATGGACGCTCCAACGCGAGCGCCGTCGCCCAGATCGTGCAGTCCTTGCCGATGCTTACCAGCTACCAAGAATTCCGGCTTCGATCCGCGCGGCTGGGCGACAAGGAGCGGGCCATCTTCGCCACTCTCAGGTCCAGAGAGTCCGAGCTGTCGGAATTGCCCTCCGACGACCTCGACTCCTGCATTCGCGCCACCATAGGGCGCGAGGCCCGTCTAGAATGGAAGGCCTTCATGGAGGCTGACAATCCGGACGTACTTTTCGATGGCGGAGAGATGGAGGCGAAGGTAAAATCGCTCGCGGAGGCTGACGCGCAGATCCGGCACTACAATAGGGATCTTCTCGTTCAAGGGATCGACGCCGGAAAAGTGCGTCCGCCGTCCGATTGGGACCCGATCACGAAGCTTCGCGGCCCGAGAGCACTCCGGTTGCGTGAGTTCATCGATCGGGCAGTTCCACTCGGTCTCTTCGCCCTTCGCCCGGTGTGGCTGATGACACCGGACGTCGCCAGTCGCGTACTGCAACCGCGTCCCGGGCTCTTCGATACCGTCATCTTCGATGAAGCTTCGCAGATGCCGGTGGAATATGCGCTGCCTTCGCTCTTCCGTAGCAAGCTCGTCGTCGTCAGCGGCGACGAAAAGCAGATGCCACCGACCTCTTTCTTCGCCAGCAAGGTCGAGAACGACGAAGCGGCGATATTCGACGGCGATGAACCCGAAGAAGGAGCGACCGAAGAAGAACGCGACGCCTTCGCTGAGACCTGGAATCGACGAGAGATCAAGGATTGTCCAGATCTTCTTCAGCTCGCCCGTTCCGTGCTCCGGACCCGCACGCTACAGGTGCACTACCGTTCGAAGTACCGGGAGCTTATTTCATTTTCGAACGCATCGTTTTACGCCAATGGTCTCAGCGTCCCCGTACGGCATCCCGAAGAGACCATCCGCAGGCTCAAGCCCATCGAAGTCGTACGTTCCGATGGCACCTACAAGAGCCAGACGAACGAGAAGGAAGCGACCAATGTCGTGGAGTACCTTTCCGAACTATGGGAGGATCCATCGCCGCCGTCAGTCGGGGTCGTGACGTTCAACCGCAAGCAGGCCGACGCCATAGAAGACGCCTTGGAAGACCGTGCCGAGGACGATGCAGCGTTCCGCGATGCATTGATGCGCGAGCGCGAACGTACCGAAAATGGCGAGGACATGGGATTTTTCGTCAAGAACGTGGAAAACGTACAAGGCGACGAGCGTGACGTCATCGTTTTCTCGACAACCTTCGGCCGCAACGAGCACGGCGCCTTCCGGAAAAGCTTCGGGGCGCTGGGGCACGCGGGCGGCGAACGGCGCCTGAATGTCGCGGTGACGCGTGCAAGAGAAAAGGTGCTCATCGTGACGTCCATGCCGATATCGGAGATATCGGATCTGTTGACCAGACGGAGCGGTCCCAGGGTGCCCCGCGACTATCTGCAAGGCTATCTCGAATATGCCAGGACAGTGTCCGAGGGCCTCGCAGAGTCCGGCAAGACCCTCTTGGAGAGGATGGTGACGGAACAGCGCCCCCACCACGAAGCCGGAGATCAGGACGACGATGGCTTCACCAAGTCCGTCAAAGCCTTCCTTGAGGCCAACGGTTGGAAGCCCAGCAGGGCGCGCGACGGCGGCGCATTCAGCCTCGACTTCGCGGTGACTGATCCCCGGACCGGTCTCTACGCGATAGGTGTGGAATGCGACGCGCCACGGCATCGATTGCTGGAGAGAGCTCGTGCTCGCGAGATCTGGCGTCCCAGGGTGCTGGGAAGAGCCGTCCCTTACGTACACAGAGTTTCGTCGTATGCTTGGACTCACGCCGGAGACGCAGAACGTCTGCGGCTCAAGAATGCCGTAGAAAACGCGCTCCGTGGGGGAGGATTGCAATGAGCGGACCCAAAGCATTCAGGATCGTTACCCGCGCCGAAATCATCGCCATCTGCCGTCGTAACCTCGCGCGGCTCGACGCCGCGATCGAAAGCTGGACTTCCGCCGGCAAACGCAACGGCACGATCGAGCAGAAGGATATCGACAAGGTCATAGCCCGGCGGGACGATCTTCGTCGGCTGCTTGATGCCGATCGTCTCGTCGAACTACAGAAGCAGGTCGCAGCTGAGATCGCCTTTCTTCAGGCGGACTCCGAACGCCGGCTCGAAAGGGCCGCAGAGGTGGCGGCACGTTTGAAGCGCGACTTGAGGCGGTCCAAAGTCGCGGCCCAAGCGCTGCTCGAGAGACTGCAAATTCTGAAAATCGAGATTCCGCCCGATATCCGCAGCGAGCTCAGCGGCTCGACGTCCTCCGAGCGCCTAGAAGCGGCCATGGCCAAGGCGCTCTTGCTCCTTCCTTCTCAGGATGCACCGGGAACCGCGACAGACCGCCAACGCGAACTCGCAGCCAGGCTCAGCGCCGGCGAGCGCCGCGATACGTTGCAAGAATGGATTTCTCGACAACCTCAGGAGATCGAAGATCCGGCCTTGGCGCGCGTCGATGCTTTTCTCGGCGAGTTGCGTGGGCTTGGCATCGATTCCGGCCCATTCTCGGCTCGTGTCGCGGTCCTGGAAGCAGAACCACCGGCCAGAAGATCGCTTATCGCGGATAGTCTTCTGTTGGACCTTGCCGCGGCCGTGAAGGATGGCCGAGCCCGTGCACGGATAGCGAACGAGCTGCGCGAACGGCGCGCCGAACTTTCTATGATGAGGTCGCTGGAGGCAGCTTCACTCCTCGCCGAAATCGACACAACGCTTGCGGTGCCATCGGCCAGCAACGGGCAAGAACTCGTCCAGCGCGCAGACCTTCTCATTGAGGAAGAATTCAAGGCGATGGCGGCCGAAGAGCGCAGGCGTGCCGTGCTCGACGGCCTTGCCAGCCTTGGCTATGAGGTATCTGAGGGGATGGCGACCGCCTGGGTCCAGAACCGCCAGATCGTTCTCCGTAAGGCGGCCAACCCTGGCTATGGGGTCGAGCTCTCGGGCGGATCGAAATCGGATCTCCTCCAGGTGAGGGCCGTTGGCATCGCCAGCTCAGCCGAAGCGCGCGATGCGAACCGTGATCGTGACATGGAAACGATATGGTGCGGTGAATTTGATCGGCTGAAGGCCTTGGTCGCACAAGCAGGTGGAAACGTTTCGATTGAGTTCGCTCGCCCGGTCGGTCAGGTCCCCCTGAAGATCGTGCCAGACTCGATTGCGAGTCACGAAATCGAGTTCATCGACAGACAACATCGATCACTGCCCAGTCAGCTTTGAAAATATCGAGGCAAGGAGGCGTCGTCGGTCCTGCTAGGGTGAGTCGAATTCGATGCTGATAAGTACCTCTTGGTTAGTTTATCAGTCCGCGAACTACCCCCGTTTGAACCATTCATACAGCATCGTCGGTGCAGACCCTTCTATTATTTAGTCGAGATCCCCGCCCCGTTTCGGCATGTCTTTGTGTTACGCACCACTACGCGCACAGCATCGGCGCGCGAAGAATGGCCTACTCACTCTCACTCGGCGGCGTCTCAGTATGAGCGGCGATCTGCCTAACAGCGGTGATCTTCCGGCAACATTTGACCTGCCCCGTCTTCATCAATTCGCAATGCGAGACCCCAGTCGGACTTTTCTCTAGCGTAGCCCCGCGTGGTCTAGCTCGCGCGCCAGACAGTTCTAGTGGAAAAACCGCCGTAATCGTTTCCGGCGTTCGACCCGACCACCGCAATCGCGTAAGCAATCGTAGGAGCGGCGGGCTTCCACTCCTTCCGGTACACATTCAAGCGCATCGCTCGCGATGCCCGCCTTTAGAGGAGCTTCACGAGGCCATCACGGGACACACCAACAGCAAGCAGAGCCTTGGGCGAAGACTATGACAAGGGCTTCTCCATCAAGTCTCTCGCGAAAGCGATGGCACAGATAGAGGCCCCGGTGAATTTGTCAGAACTAGCATGGAAAGCTCGAGAATGTGTGATCTAAAGGAGACCCAACACGAAGCCTTCAGATTACCCACGAACAAGGACATTCCAATCTGGAGATATATGGACCTCGCCAAATATCTGTCCATACTGAATAGCAGCGGCCTGTTCTTCCCGAGAGCAACATCGTTCGAAGACCCATTTGAGGGGTCAGCCCCCAGGACTATTGTTTCGACTCGCGAATACATCCGGACCAACCGCGCAACCGCCCCTGCGCTTCTGCACTGGAAGGATACACCGATGTGATTTTTGATCAGTTAGGAACGATAACAAAGGCTTCGGTTCGAAACTATCTGGTCAGTTGTTGGCACCTGAATGAATACGGGTCAGCAGCGATGTGGAAGCTCTACTCAACCTCAAATGAGTCTGTATGCGTGCGATCGACATACCGGCGGTGCGACTTTGCCTTCCGGAATGCGTGTTTATCGGAGAGGTCAATTACATCGATTACGACAAAGAGTCCTTCGAGCAGTACCAGATGCTGAATTTCATTATGCACAAGCGTCTTTCGTTTGCTCATGAACGAGAGCTAAGGGCGATCTTCTGGGAAATGGACGGCTCTCCCGAAGCTCAACCATACAAGGACAAGATTGGACCTTCAGGCCTCACCATTGAGGTCCAGCTATCATCGTTGATTGAGAACGTCTATGTGAGTCCGACCGCCGCTGCGCCTTGGTTTGCAAAGCTTGTCGAAGACCTGACGGCCAAATGTGGTTTTGCTTTCCCCATCTGCCACTCTGCTCTTGCGACAGCCCCCTTTACTAGACCAAATTCATTCTCAGGCGTGACGCACCCAAGGTTCAAGGCACACTCCGGCAAATCGACTTCATGGGCGGGGACTGAGAAATGCATTTCAAGAATTTCACGCCAGGCTTGGTTGCCTGTCTTTTTGCCGCCTGCGCTGCTCACGCTCAGTCCAATCAAGAGCGATACGCACTTCAGGAGCGATATGAAGGACTAAGTCGCCCGGAATCTCCGTCGCGCTCGGCGGAAAGCAGGATACCATCTGTCTTTCCGTTTCCTTCGCGCCTTCCCTCTCAGTACGTCGGCTTGCCTGCGACTTGTTCAACTGCCATATTCGGGCATGATTGACTCGTTGCGCAGGCCCATCGCCCGCTGAGCTGAGCTTCCTCTGAACTGGCACAGTGTAAGCGTGCCATTGGTAGCCGGCAAAGAAAGTCGCTTTGCAGTTCCCACGGCATACACCTCGAATTGTGCCCCAAAAGATCCTCTCCCCTTGCGTCGGGTGAAGCGAATCACGTCTGCTGATGTACGGCAACCGCATTGAGATCCCCATGTCCCTTTTTCACGTCAATGCAGCACTTCTCCAACCCGGCGCCGTGATCTTGCCCGGCAACTGGGGGCGAGTGATCCGACAAGCCGGATGGCAGCACGGACGATCGGTCTTTGAGGTTGCGCTCGAGGACCAGCGGCTAAGGACTTTTCCGCACCTACCTTCGCGGCTGGATTGCTCTTTCTTCTTCGATGACGTCGAGGAAGCGAGATTCTATCGGCTGGCCCAGAATCAGCACACGCACAATCTGTATGAGGTCGAACTGGTCGATCCGCGTGCCACACTGCATTGCACGGACTGGCGCAATATTTCGCCAAGCGGAAGCCTCGATAACGATTGGACGTATCGATACTGGGCCCCGGTTTATCAGCCCCCAATCCATCAGACGTCCAATCAGTCGGTCAACCAACCACCAAATGTATTTCAGTGCCGTGAGGTCTTGGCAGTGACCTCGCTGATGATCGTGGCTGCTCTTCCGTAGGACGCGCATGCAGAACGAGGTGTAGAAGCGCCCATAGTCTCCGTCCGCCGCCGCACATGAACTTCATTGACGAAACTAGTGAAGACCTGAGTGCCCTCATCGTGCGCGATCTCGGTCCACTGCCTCAAGGCGTCCTGACCAACAGGATTGTTCTGGACTGGATGCACTACCGGGCACGGCTAATCCCATGCCGACCGAGACTGGTTGTTGTGGCGCCGCAAGTCGCAGCGCTGCGAGACACCTACCCCGCCATCAATCAGCTAAAGGCAGCTCTTGAGGTTGGAGCAGATGTCTCACCGTGGCTCAGCGAGAGGGTGCGCAAGCAGCGATCAAATCTAACGGCCGATCTGATGTTCAACGATTGGCAGATTAGCCACTTCCACCTCGGGCGGCTCTTTGAGCGGGCAAACAAAATTGGACCAAGACCTCACGGCCGTCCCTTGCTGTTTGCACACGTCAAGGCCGATCGGGCGATCTTACTGGACGTACAGCCGCACGGTTCATGGACGATGCAGCGAATCCTGGGCATTCTCCGCGATCTCAGCCCCGACGATCTGCCCGAGCTAAAGGGAATACTGCCACCCGGAAGCGGCAGCTCGCCCACCGATGAACAACTGCGCAACCTTCGTCAGAACGGGTACACCGCCCCCACTGAAATAAGCGGCAAAGTGTTTGCAGCGCCGGGACTGGGGCAATCGACCTTACATCACGCCACGCGAATGTTGGTCCAAGCGCATCACCTCGCGAAAAGGCTTGCGCACCTTCACGAGGCGTTGGCCGAAAATCGGCTGCCTTGGTACATTCAAATGCAACTCGCGGGGCGCATTGGACTCCCGGTACGGCTTGGCCTTACTCTGGATGCCGGATGCTTGGTGGTCTACGAGAAGATGCGCGGCATCGAGTTCTTCAGGCTTCCTGCCTTTGAGTAGGTCTTGTAATGGAGCAATCATTTGTCCGAGAGCACGGCACGCGTAGCCCTGAGGAAGGCGCGATACTTTCTTGCCCAGGCGCAGCAGGCGGAGAGCGACGACAAAATACTAAACGACCACCTCCCTTTCGCGGCTAACCTGGAAGCTGCCCTTGTCTATGCGCGAACTTCTATCGAACATCTCAAAGCGGAATACTCTTCGAAGTTTAACGAGCGAGGATACAGACATTGGCACGATCGGACATGGCGTGACTCCAACCCGCTCTTCCACTATTTTTACGCGCGTCGAAATTTCATTCTTCACCAGGAGCCTGAGCCAACCCATGCACAAGTGAACGTGCAAGCGAACCTTGGGATTACGGCTTCCGTCTCGGTATCCCTCACAGTTACCCGCACAGACGGAACGGTAGAATATTTCCCAGCGGCGAGCCGCCCGGAACCGAAGCAACCCCCCGTACGTGCATCGAGCACGCAGTCGCAGCGTTTCTTCTTCAGCGAGCACGCTTGGCGAGAGAAACCAGCCCTGCTGTACATAGAGGAATTTATCGAATGCTGTGAAAGCTTCGTGTCGGCCGCCGAACGGGCCTTCCTTTAGCGCTCGACTAGTCCCCTCCCCGTGCAACACAGACCACCAATCGGGAGGCAAACACCTCCGCCTTTCCAATACGCTGCGCCGGCTCTCAGTTTATTTTCGGGAGGGAGCAGCGAAGGCAGATCTCCCGTTGACCGTCACCTTTGAGAGCAATCAGATGGAATCCGCCTCATTTAGACTGGATGTAGTCTCTCTGACCAGCTGCTAGGAGGCGGAGCTCCTGCTGCTAAGAGCCCATCACTAATCTGAAAAGCCCTGAGCGCACGCCCGCGCTCTCGGCTCCTTTCTCATGTGTCCGGTTCTCGACGTTAACGTCCAGAACTCGACGCATGAGCCCTATCGTCGCGCCCTTACCTCGGCTTTTGTGTAACATTTGCGTGACGCCTTTGTTGGCACGCAGATTGCTCCAACGTGACGTCGGTCTTCAGCCATCGACCGTCGCGGTGCGGCGAGCCGGGAACACTTTGCCGCCCTCGCAAGAGCAAATTCTGCAATTCGCATCTCGGTGGAACACAATCATGGGAGCTCAACAAAAGAGAGCTGCAAAATTCGATTTAGCTCTGAAGAACAGTTATGGAGTGCGCATAGAGGAGATATTTCGACTTGGCGCCTTGAGAGACGGCATTCAGCTCCTCACGACCGACGTGCGCTTTCCCATGCTCGGGCAGGTCATACCGAGAGTTGAAATCCAAATCCATGGGCGGAACTATTTCAAGACCATCACGGTGCGCATCAATCCAAGCTCGCCATTCATGTATGACGGCGAATCCCTCATCGCATCGGTGAACGGTGAGATCAGGCAAATCCATTGCCGCCAACATGTCGATCCTGCACATGCGCCCACGGCTATGTACAATTTCGGAATAATGCGCGCGAATGCCGCTCGCAGTTTTGTATTCGACTACCACGTGTACTGCTGCTATTCCTGCGACTTTTGCTTCAAGGAAAATGAATGGGAGGCACTGGCAATTCAGGGAGGCGGCAGCACCGATTACAAAGCCAATTTCTACGCTTGTTTGGACTACATCAATGAGCACGGCGACGAATTTAATGCAAAATACGACGTCGTCTGGCTCTGCACCGGAAGTGTGAAGAACGAGAAGGCGGAACTAGATCGGCACACGACGATCGCTCGTCGGCTCAGAGAGGTGGGATACACAGGAGGTATCCACGTCTCACAAGTCGTGCCGCAAAGTATCCGGAGCGATCACAACAAGCGACGAGATTACCTCTCGGCTTTGAAGCAAGCGGGAATCTCACGGTTCAGCACGGGTATTGAGATCATAGATCCCGCGATGCGGCGAAAGTACATCCACGGTTTCAAGGCTGAACTCCGCTTTGAGGACTACATTACCATCTTCACCGAGGCAGTCGAAATATTCGGGCGATGCGGGGCCGGAAGCTGTCTTCTCGCCGGAATTGAGGCTTCCGATAATACGATTACCGGATTGGAAGCATTGGCGAAGATCGGCGTTGTGCCTGCCCCGACAGTTTTGACGCCGTTCGTCGTAAAACAGATGGATATTCCATTCTGCTACGATCTTGACGAATTGATAGAGACGCACGCTCGCTTCCACGAGATCATGGCTCGCTACGAGATGCCGGTTTTCTCCGGCGTATTCAGCCTCGCTTGAGCGATCAGGAACTAAGCTATGCTGCCTACTGATGATGCACGGCAACAGTATCTGGGCAAACAAAGATGATATTATTGGACGCAGTAACGAGACCTGACATGCCGGCCCATGGTGGACCATCAATCGTCTATTCCTCTCGAAAACAGACAACCGTAGCTCTTGCGTAGAGAGCCCTCACCAACCAACATTCAGACGAAATCAACGACATGGCTAGCGCCAGCGCCTAGCCGAGGGCTCGAACTCGAACTCGAATGCCAATCAAACGAAGCCGCATCGACCATAATGCGTTCTGTGCGTGAGAATACGTGCGTGAGCGCACGTAAGCGGAAATTCATGACGAACAGCGATATAACGTCGTTCTGCGTTGTACCTGTATCAGGTCGATCGACCCAAATACGATGCTTTCTGGCGTCAACGCACGCTGCTCTAGCGTGGAATATTAGCCGCGCAGTTATAGATTAGTCCGGAGAGACCCATTTTTGTGCAAGCCTCTTTGAGAACGTCCTTGGGAGTTGCCCAGCTCGAGTTCCAGTTGTGTTCATCGGAGCGAACGTCTTTATATAGATCCCACATTATGATTCCTGACCGAGAATATTTGACTGTCTCGTCAAGGATCTCTGCCAGATCACGTTTCGTCAGTGGCAGATTTCCCGTTGCCGGCTGCCCCACCTCGAATCCAACCGTGATAGGTGGCGCGATCAGGAGTTTGCGAGGTTGAACGGACGCTAAGGCGCGAGTTCTCGACCCCGAGACCAGTGCGTTGGAACTTGTAAACTGCGAATCTGCGGGCAGTCCGCTGCCATTTTTGAGCCAGACAACGAACTGATTGTAATAAAAATTCACTTGGCCGACGAGATCACAGGGAATGTGTGAGTCAGGATGAGCGCTCTCACAACTTGCATTGCTGAGATCGTACGACATGACTCCGATATGGCTTAGCTTGTCAATTTCGGCCTGATGGAGCAGGGCGGTGTTGTAGATCAGGCCATATAGATTCCCGCCCCACCATGCACCACCGTCAATACCGGAGTTCGGAGCCACAGTGCTCCAATTGGCTGACATGATCGGGATTCCACCAGTAGCCGGTGCAGCGGCACTTAGCTTCAGCGAGGGCTTGATGCTTTTGATGGAGGCGTCCAGCGACTTTAAAATCGCGGCGAACTTTTCGATCGTCCGCGGCATAGCACGTGGAGTTGTCTTGCTGCCAGGATTGAGTTTCATGCTGTCGTCAAACACGTCTTCCCCCATCCCGCGCTCAATCAAGGCGGTGTCGCTTAACAGCTTGGCCTTGAACTCGTCTGGCCCGGGCGGCGTGATCTTGTCGGGAGTCAATGTCCAGGCCTTGGCATTGATGTCGGCGTGCCAAAACTCTTCGTAGTCAACATCAATACCCGCAACACCAAGATCGTTTGCAAGCGAAACAATGTTTTTATATGCGTCGTCCGCGTTGCTTCCTGTGATGCTGCTTTCGAAGCTAGACCGAAGTATTTTGGTGGCAGGGTTTGGAAAGGTGTCATAAACCTCATTCTGCGGGCCGCATGAATTCGGCTTTGCCGTCGTCTTATCGTAGATCTTGGGCAGGCAACTGAAATTCCATCCGCCGACAGCGATGTACGTTGCCACACCGTTTGCTTTCAACTCAGCCACGATTTTCTTCAGAGTGTCGAAGTCGGCTTTCGGGTCACCTGGTTCAGGAGATACAGCTTTGCCATCAGTGCATGTGTACCCGAAAAGCCCCGTGCAGGTCAGATCGTTGGATGTGTACCTGATCAAGCTGGGATGCACGAACGACAGCATGAGATTATTGAAGTTTGCGCCTTCGCGCCCGATCTTATTGCTGAGCTCCTTCAGGTTCATTAAGCTCGCGTAGTAGGCAGGCGTGTCTTTCTCCGCCGGGGGACCGCTTAGGAAATACGCCGAACTCTCGGGCGCTGCCAGAGCATTCGCCCAAGAACAAAATGCAAAAATGATCGACAGCAGTGCCTGCCGCAATATCGTCCTGGCGATCATACCTCTACTCCATTTGTCCGACCAAGCGCCACTCGCCTGCGCAGTCGATTAGGCGTTTGCGGATAGGCCTAAGCTTTGGGAGAATAATTGAGCATGCTTCTGAGGTGCGCACGCCTGCGAATTGGGTTTACTAATATAGCGACGTTCGGGCTGCCGGAGACCGCAAGGCCAAGTTTGCACCGTCGAAGACAGCGTCACCAGCATCCAAATCGAGGCCAAACCAACCGCTCCCTTCCAATTGTAGCCGTTCTGACCTCCCGCCAGGAACACGGGAGCATCGACGACGTCGCCCGCCCTAAATCGACGGACCATAGCGATCACTGATGATGTTCGGCCGCAGCCCCCGCCGACATGCTCGCCGATCCCTCCAGTCCAGCTTCACAGCGGCGATCGGACCTTTGCCGCCGGCCCGAGATCCGCCGAATGGACCTCACCGCCTGCGACGAACGCAGCTGCGGCGCTCCCAAAAAAGGAAAAGTTGCGTTCGCACGACGAGCTCGTTGGAAACTCACCAGCTAGTCTTGAATTTCACGGTCAGCTCCCTCGTCGTCCCGCCCTGGGCGATCTCGCTAATCGAACCGGAGACGCTGACATTGTCGAACAGCTTCTGCTCGGCGCCAAACTTGAGGAGCCATTTGTCGTCAGTCGCCAGTATGGTGCGGCCGGCGATAAAGCTCGTGCCGGTACCGGGTATCGCAATTTTGCGCCGATTGACGGGTCCCGTAGTAGCCTGCCAGATGCCCAGCGATGCCGGAGAACGGCAGCATGCCCTGCTGAATCGCGTAGCAGCCGATCTGCAGGTTCAGCGAATAGTCGTGCGACAGCGATACCGACTTGATCAAAGCGGCGCCTAACGTACTACTCGCTTCGCTGGAATCGGCCGCTGCCTCCAAGACGGTCTTGTCCCAGATGAAGCCCAATCCGGGTACGGTCGCCACGGCCCAGGCGCGACCGGTGGATTGCGGCACGCTGCCGCCGTTGGCGGCCATCTCTTGCAGCAATTCCAACTTCGTGGAGGACTCGCGTACCACCATCATGTCGGCGCCGATCCAAGATTCCCAGAACCGCGCGATCGACTGTTTGACGGTGACGGCGAAGGCGCCATTCAACTGCGTCTTGGATGACCAATTCAGATCGTCGCGGGCCGATGCAGCTTGCATACCGCGCTTCTTCGCGGCAACCGCCTGCCCGATCGAGGTGGCTTGAGACGCAGCCATCAGGGTCGCGAAAACAAAAGCCGTCGCCCAGAGCGCCATCCGGTCAACCCCCTCGTGAATTCCATAGTCGCTGCAGCCAATTCCACGAAGAAGCGGGATTAGAAGCATTGTAGCTCGGCTCTCGAGGTGGGGCACAGCGCCGTTAGGTCCGTCGCGGCGATGCCGAGCTCCGCCCGCTCTACGACCGCGGACGCGATGCGTGATGCCATTTATCTCGATCGGACTTAAGGCGGCGCAGAGCGCGGAAGCAAGAAACGGCTTTGTCATTTTGGAGACGCTTTTCTCGTGGGCTGACAATCTTTCCTTTTCCCCTACAACCTGACGCCACGGCCGGTTCAAGCCTTCGCCTGAGTGCTTTCCGAAGCTATGACCAGCGTCAGATCGTTGGCGAAAAGGAAGCAATAACTCTGTCTTTCAATCAGGCTGCACGACAAGATCGCTTGGTCTAACTCGCATGCGGTTTACCGACCGGCCTGAAAACAGCGAGATCACCAGCGGAAACATACATCCCGGATATTCGGCCTGTGGTAGGAGGCGGACGCATCAAGGCGAAGCCATAGCCTGATTGACGCCAGTTGAACGAAAGCGAGGTAGTTGGCGGCAAGCTTATCGTAACGCGTCGCCACCCGGCGACATTGTTTGATCCTGTGAAGAACCGCTCGATCTGGTTGCGAGCGCGATAGAGATACGGGCTGAAGCAGATCGGAACGCTGCGATTACTTTCGGCGGGATGTTGGCCCATGCTCCCTTCTTCATGGCAAGCTCTCTGATCCAGTCGGCGTCATAGCCACGGTCGGCAAGCAGCATTGACCCGGATTTCAGATGAGGCAGCAGTTTTCCGGCAAGCCGAACGTCGTGTGCCTCGCCGTGGCTCAACGCCAGCCGTACCGGCAGACCGTTGCTATCGACCACCGCATGAATTTTGCTCGTCAAGCCGCCGTGTGACCTTCCTGTCGATTGGCGCCGGTTCCTTGTGATGTAGGCTCCATGCTGATGCACGCGGACAATCGAGATGTCGATCATCTGGACAGCGGCATCATGGGCAGCCACAAGTGCGTCTATGATGCGACGCCAGACACCAGCCTGCCTCCAGCGGACGAAGCGGTTATAGCATGTGGTGTACGGCGAATCGTCTCGGGCAGATCGCGCCAGGGTGCTCCGGAGCGCAAGACCCAGAAAATGCCATTGAGGACACGCCGGTGGTTTACCCGAGGAACGCCACGCGGCTTGTTCGGCAGCATCGGCTTGATAGCAGCCCATTCATAATCGGCGAGTTCATAGCGCATGATTCGAGCCCCCAGTTTGGGAGTTTGAATCATAGAAGGTCGGCCGATCGCAACGGTCTCCGTGGCCAACTCCGGTTCGGCGGTTACGGGCAGAAGCGGACATCAATCCGATAACAACCCTCGCCGAATCCGTCGAAGATGCGCATTGCGGAGCTCGGCATAAATTTACCGTTCGTTTAGTCAAAGCAACCGAGATTGCTAATGGGCTAACAAGGGTGCCCCGACTTGAGACGCATTCTAATCTTCGGCTTGCTCGGCCCGGCGATGACTTCTTGGTCGTCGCAGCATTGGCGGGCTTGGGCTGGGCCCACCTATTTCAGCAGTGGCAGTTTTTCTTGCCCATTGTTTATAGTCTCGCGCTCATCTCATCCCGTTCCTGTGCGGGGCTCGACCATCATTTGGCTCATTGCTGCCGTCGTCGGCAATGATTGCCGGTCTCATGGCTTTGGGGGAAAGGGGGACGCAAGTTTGATTGGCTATTGCGGGCAGGGAGAAGACGGAATGCCACTATTCACGGTAGACGTCTGCTTCTGCGCCCCGGGCAAGAGCTGGCACCAAGATACATCGCGACACGTGACACACACGGCCGAAGCAAGCAACGGTGTGCAGGCTGTCATCACGGTTCTAGCAGATCTTGAGTTCGACGCCCGCGCTGAGCTGGTGCACTTCATCCATGTCAGCAGTCCTAGAGACGGCTAAGAAGGTCCTGCACCAAAGCTACTCTTGAAGTGGGATTTTCCGCTTTCGGCCCATCACGACATTTGCTGCGGTTGCACAAAGGCGGTCGGTATCAGAGCGAAGCGGACATTTATGATGAGGTGGACGCCCGCCCGACGGCATCGATTCGCCAAAGTGGTTGTGTTGAGCACCACTTAAGGGAGGCGTCCGTGTCAGAGTTACCATAATTGGTCTGGATATCGCCAAGCATGTTTTTCACGCGCAGGCCGTACAGCGAAGCTGGCCGATGCTCCGGCTCGTCCATGGCCCTCCATGCGCGACTTGCAGGCGGGCTGCCCGAATCGCCACTCTCAGCATCCTCAGGCAACTGGTCGACTGCTGGCTGAGGTGGTCCAAGCGCTCGCCACCAGGCAAGGAGCCGAGATCGCGAAGTGTGGCCGTTCGTCAAGGGCCGGCGATCAAGTTGAAGTACTATCCACGTCCTCGCATGAGCGGTGGACACAGGTTGAGGCATCACCCGCTTCCGTGCGATGCCTCTAGCGCAATCTTCAGGCAATTGATCAGTGCGGGCGTGGTAAATGGTTTGGCAAGAAAGCACATTGCGCCGGCCTCGATCGCGCGAGCGCGCACCGCGTCGTCCGGAAAAGCCGTGATGAAGATGAAAGGCGTATGACCGCCGCGGCTGCGCATATACCTGAGCAGGTCAAGTCCGCTCATATCCGGCATCTGGACGTCCGCAATCACGCAGGACGTATCGGTCAATTCCGCCGAGCCGAGGAATTCTTCGGCGGAGGCAAAGGTGTGGACGGTATAGCCGCATGATGCCAGGAGGTTGCTCGTTGCGGTGCGAACGGATGCATCATCGTCGACGACGGAAATGAGGAAAGGCATTGACAAGATGATGATCGCTTATAATCACATAAATCCTTTGCCGCGGTGCGGCCGCCCAGTGAAAAAGTGGGGGCGCGGCGCAGGATTGAAAGGCATACTTAGGTTTGTACGCCTGCCTTTGGACGCGAGATTCCGAGCATTTCACTCATCCTTATGAGATCGGCCAGTGACTTCGCGCCCATTTTGCGCATGATCTGGCCACGATAGATCTTGACGGTAATCTCGGCCAAGCCGAGTTCGCCTGCCACTTGCTTGTTCAACAGGCCCGACGTAACCAGGGCCAGAATGTCGCGCTCGCGAGTCGTCAGGCTTTCGAATCGGGATCGCACGTCGGAGACTGTTTTCTCAAGTTCGCGCCGCTTTCGGTCCCGCTCGATCGCGGTCTGGACCGCGTCGAGCAGATCCTGGTCGCGCACGGGCTTGGTCAGGAAGTCGACCGCACCACCCTTCATGGCCCTGACAGTCATGGGGACATCCGCGTGACCGGTGATGAAGATGATGGGCGTGTGGATGTTGGCCTTACCAAGATCCGACTGGAGCTCGAGCCCGCTCAATCCCGGCAGGCGGATGTCCAGCACGAGGCAGCTCGGCACTTCGGGCGGGGCCGCTTGCAGGATGTCCGCCGCAGAGCCGAAGGCCTCGACAATGAGGCCCACTGATTCAAAAAGATTTGTGAGAGCCTGGCGCATCGAAGGATCGTCGTCGACGATGAAGACCATTGCTTCATCGCGACCGGCGGCCGGCTGGGACCCTTGCAAGCCCTCGCTCACGATGCATCCTCTTGATACAAGCGCAAGGTAGTCTGAAATGTCACGCCGCATCCCCCAATTCGAGCGCGCTCGAAGCGGCGCGGTGCCGCCAAGAACAACTTGTGCGATTTAATTCCTAAATTTCACGGTATGGTCCGATTACATCGCAAAAACTGGACAATTTTGCAATGTTAGGTGCGATTCGCCTCAATCCCAAGGTCGATGCCATCCGGGCTGGGCCTCTCGTTGACGATCGCCGCCTCGCTGGCCCTGCGCTAAGCTCCGCGAAGCCGTCATCGGCCAGAAGACCCAATGTGCCAAGAGAATCGTAGCCACTCGTAAACTGCCCCGCTTCTGGCTGTGCTCTCGAAGTGGACGGTCGATTGAAAGCGGAATTTGCGACTAAGAACGGGGCTTGTGTCGGAGGAGGAACTGAAGAAGCGATTTCCGACGCTTTGTTGGTTCGAGGCGCGCAATTCTGCGCGTGCGCATACGGAGACGATATGCCCCTCTGACGTTGCGCGCAGTGCGCATCGGCCCTGAAATCCGAAACGTGAAGCTGGGCTATCATTAACGACAAGAGCACCGCCGGCAAGGGCGTTGCAGATATCGTTGCGTCGCGTCTTCATGATGCGGGCGTACAGGAGATCATGCGCCAGAGTTGTTTGGCAAGGGAAAAGGATTATAGGTCCCTTGTGCCAGGGATAAAGAAGAAGGCATCCAGATTGCCTATATCGGCGGCTACGACGCGGAAATTGGCTTCATTGCACGCCCAGCCATAGAAGCACGAGCAAGTCTAGCGGTCATGGCCAACGCCCCGCTGATGACCAGCGAATTTACGGCGATTGCAAGCACCGCCGCAAACGGAACGTTGTTCACGTTCATGCGAGACCCCACCAAAAATCCGGAAGCAGGACGCCGCTCTCGTGGGGCCGCCACCGATACTCGATACCAAGTTCGGGCAGCTTGGTAGGCAAACCGCTTCTCGCGTTAATTGAGACGGCGGAGGCCCGAAAGCCGGCGGCGAAGTTCGTTTTCAAGCTCAATCATGGCTGCGCCAAGATCTGCGTCAGGATAGTGACTTGTGCCGACGTGACGGGCCGCATTGCGGCGATTAGGCACTTTTCGCCGCATTGGATGCGTAGAATATTATCGCTTTTGCGGCGAATAGGGCTATATTCTCCGCAAATGATGCGGAGAATGAGCTATATCCACGAACTGAGGGATTGGCCCCATTTTAGATGGGATACGGCGAAGATCGCGCAAAAACTGGCGGCTGTCCGCAACCGGCAGGGGCGCCTTACCGGCCGCATGGAAGAACTGGGCTTCAAACTAAAGACCGAAGCCAATCTCGAAGCGCTTACCGAGGAAGTGACGAAGTCGAGCGAGATCGAGGGTGAAGTTCTCAGCCGCGACCAGGTTCGTTCGTCACTCGCACGCCGCTTGGGCGTCGATATCGGCACTCTTACGCCAGCTGAGCGCAATGTCGAAGGCATCGTCGAAATGACGCTCGACGCAACAGGCAAGTACAACACCCCCCTCACCTCCGAACGTCTGTTTGGCTGGCATGCTGCCCTGTTTCCTACCGGTCGCAGCGGCATGACCAAAATCGCAGTGGGAGCCTGGCGCACCGAAGAATCCGGACCTATGCAGGTCGTGTCCGGCGCGATCGGGCGCGAGCGCGTTCATTACGAAGCACCCAAAGCGGCGCTGCTGCCCGATGAAATGAAAGCCTTCATCGACTGGTTCAACGGCACCCAGGATATCGATCCAGTGCTGAAGGCGGCCATTGCGCATTTAAGGTTTGTAACCATTCATCCTTTTGGGGATGGCAACGGCCGCATTGCGCGCGCGATTGCCGATATGGCGCTAGCGCGTTCCGAAAACAGCCCACAACGTTTCTATAGCATGTCAGCTCAAATCAGGCAGGAGCGCAACGCCTACTACGAGATCTTAGAAGCGACGCAGAAGGGCGATCTTGAGATTACTGATTGGCTCACTTGGTTTCTGGATTGCCTCGACCGCGCCTTTGACCGCGCCGATACCATACTTTCGTCTGTCCTCAGGAAAGCGCGCTTCTGGAAAAAGCACTTGGATCAGAAATTGAACGAGCGCCAGAGAGCAATGATCGAACGTCTATTCGAGGGCTTTGAAGGCAAGGTTAACTCATCGAAGTGGGCCAAGCTCACGAAGACCTCGCAGGATACAGCACTGCGCGATATCGACGACCTTGTTGATAAAGGTATTCTGGCAAAAGACGCGGCCGGCGGTCGCAGCACGAGCTATTCGTTGGTCGAGGCCGTAGCAGAACACTAAGGCGGCACTGGCTGACGTGAGCTACGACTTGACCCAGCTCGGCTGGAGCGCCTTCCAAGACTTGCCTGCGCCGTCACAGCCGAAGTCTTAAAGCGGCCTGTCCAGATGTTTCTCGGATCGAACGATGGCGGCCGCGACGGCGCTTTCCTGGGAACGTGGAACGGCGATAGCGGTGAAACCGCGAAATCGACCATCCAGTACATTGGCAAGCCTGGGGCGAACCTCACTCTTGCAGCGCTTCAAGAGGAACTGCCGAAGGCCGCCGCGCAGATAGGTTGATCAGGGAAGCCGTCTGTCGGCCGCAAAACGCCCCTACCGATCGCTTGCGTGTTCCACCGCAGCTCAACTCCGCATTGGTCGCGAGGCTGAAGAGCTGTCCGCTGGACGAAGGGCTGGGGTCCTTCCTCGGTGGCCGATGCGAGAGAGCTTTCGTTGAAATGGTTCTGGAGGTTCGACCGGATATCTTCGAGTGGGCATCGAAGGTCTCCGCGATCGGTTTTCCGGTCAGCGGCACCCTACTGCTCGCTGCAATGGCGCCTTGGGAATTTCTACCGGAGGAAAGCCGGCTCCGTTTGGTCAAAGATATCTCAGATCATTCGATCCAGTCGCTCGATGCCAAGCCTCTAAAGGATGAAATCCTACAGCCACTCTTCAAAGGAGCAGAATTTACCGACTACGCCGAGCGGTTTCGCAAGGAGTGGCTGTCTGATCCGGCGAGCGTGTTTAGTGATCTGGGCCGCTTCTCCTCGGACGACGAAGCCGGGATGTACACGGATTTCAGAGAGAATCTGCGGATTGCGCAGCGCTACTTCGAAATTGACGATGACGACGAGGCTTTCGCCGAACTGTACGCCGAACTAGACGCGCATATCGAAGAACTTGAGGCCAAAGCTTCATCGCCAGCCGGTTCGGCCTGGAGTCCGCCGCCTTCAGGTGGTTCGGACACAAGCTCGGCGGCGGCCGATACTATCTTTTACGACGTGGATGACTGACACTGGGCAACAGATGAGCGCAACACCCTGTAGAACGAGTTGCCGCCATCGCCCGTGGGCCGCCAGCCAGCAGCTCCTCGGCTCCCTTGACCATCGCTTGCTTCTTGAGATCGGCGATGCCGCAGACCGCTTCGGAGCCAGCACCTTCTCTGACGGCATCGGGGACTAGCTCCTTGCTCACGCGCCCGAGATACCCTCGCAAAAAGATGCAGCAGGAGGCCGCAGCACGAGCTATGAACTCGTGGAAGCGGAATCGACGGCACACAGATGATCTACATCTGCACCGATCGTCGGACAACGAGGGCAAGGATATGTCAGTGGAGAAGCCTGAGGAAGAATCACTTTATCCCGAACGTCTCGTCGCGGAGAATGTGAGCGAGGCCGTCTGGCTACGTTGCGACGTCTTACCAGTCCGACGCTGTGTGAGCGCGTCATAGCGACCCGCTCTCCTGCACTTGCCGCCGACGTGATAGCCAATAAAGGACAGGAACTTGGTTTGGGGTTCGAAGCGGCACTTGGCTACTGGCAAAGCGAGCCAGAGTTCCTCAAAACCAAAGTTCTTACGCGCTACTATGCATTGCTTCACGCTATCGACGAGACTAACCGGAGCTTAGCCGCAATCAGTCGGTCCTTGTAGCTGTGGCGCAAGGGGATCGCACGAAGGTTATTGGAGCAGGTTGCGAGGATCGATCGCTGACCTGTTGAACGCGGTTGCCGCAAGGGGGGCCTAGTTCGGCCGTCTGGCTCTCAACTGGTTAATGAAAAGAACCTTCCTAAGAGTCTCAGTACTATCCTCTCCGGCGGCAATTTCGCGCACTGGCGGGCGCGTCACAACACAAAAGATCCCCATACCAGAACGACGCACGAGGCGATCATGACAATGACATCGAACAGAAAATCGAAGGCAACGGGGCGCCTAAACCAAGTATATCGGGCGATGCCGTTTTGTGCCTCACCACTCATCCTTTCTCTCCGCGCCTTCACCTTTTCCTCCATTCGAGTGAAGGCTGATCCACATACACCCACTGCACCGTCACTTGCAGAACCTCCTGCACACTCCCATCAGTGCAGTTCGCGCGTTCAACTTCTTAAGTAGAGAATCGAGCTGCAATGAAAAAAGCCGTCGAGTCGCTCAACGTGCTTTTTTGCAACGCTTGCCTGACAGCCCGAAAGCCGAAGGAGCGGCAGACGTCTGCAGCAGGTATATTGCTCCAGGATACATGATGCCGCATCCCTCAACATCCGGACGCACCGCTTATAATCCGATTCAGCCGCCAACATACATCGACTTCGCCAACGTTGATGAAGCGGCCGCCCGCGCGCCCTGCTACGCCGCGATCATCGTGGTAAATTAGGCGAAGCTCTGATATCGCGCCCGGGCTCAGCCTCGATTGCCTTCAAAGGGCTTGGCATTGAATTCGCAACTCAGATAGTTCGACGTGGTCGGCGACCTGTAACTCATTTTCTCAGCACGTCCTCAACGTTACTTGAGGGCGCATGAATGTATCTCCTTCTTCTTGCTGCATTCTTTAGATACGCATCGGGCGATCAAGGAGGAGCACGATTGTGTTCGCTCGATACAGTCGCAGGAAAATCGCCGATACCGGCCTATTGCATAGAGGGCGCTCTGTGCCGCGTCTTCGAAGGGCAGTCCCTTCCCGATATTTTCAATTTTCCTTTTCGCCGCATCCAACAGTTACTGTCCCTGCATTTAGCGGTCGAAAAGCAAAGTGCTCTGCTACAGCACCACGTGCATGCACTCTCTGGGATGTACGGCCTCGTCTAGCCCGGCTAAGTGCCCAGCCTTGGCGACGACCCGGCTCAACTAGGACGGCAGAAGACGACAGGCTTGCCCAGTCACGTCGCACTACGCACGCGCTATCGGAATGTATGGAAACACTATACGATGGTTTATTCGTTGGTTCTCGCGACAGTATTGTCGCGGCCTTTAGTTGCCACGGCAAGCGCTGATGCTGTACTACTTCTCTCGCAGAGGTTGGTTCTGCGAGGACGCCGCAACGTCGGCGCACTCGCCGCAGCAAACATTGGCTTGCACACCGAATTTACAGATAACGTCGTCAGCGAGCGGGATAGGACGATGTCGGTCGTTGCGGCCGCATATGCTCCGCCCGACCTTCGAAAGGGGCCTTGATGCGTGCGACCAGTTTGGTGACGCGGAATCGTCTTCCGAAGCAGGGCACAACGCCTAGTCGTATTTGCGCTGAGAGACCGTTCGCGGGGACGATCGAAAATGCCTTCAACGCGATGCCCTTCGAGTATGACACGATGATAAAGCTCGAGCGATTCCGCGCGCCCGCGGACGACATCACCCTGCCGTGCGACCTGCAGCGCCACGCTTTGTTTTCTCCGAAACCTGCCCGTTGCTCAAAGGCTGGGGTTTTCCTAACCGGCGCAGCGCGAACTGGTAAAATCGCCTCTTTGGATGAGATAAATCTACACTGCGGATAGATGACGATGCGCTTCCGGGGCTTGGACCTAAATCTGCTTGTCGCGCTCGATGCTCTGATGACCGAGCGCAATCTCACGGCGGCAGCACGCAGGATCAACTTAAGCCAGCCGGCCATGAGCGCGGCTGTTGCGCGCCTACGCTCGTATTTCAAAGATGACCTTTTTACAATGCGCGGCCGCGAACTTATTCCGACACCGCGCGCGGAAGCCCTCGCGGGTCCAACTCGCGAAGCTCTGGCTCACATCCAAGTCTCCATTACTTCCCGAGAAACCTTTAAGCCAAGTCAATCTGATCGACGCTTTAGGATCAGCCTTTCCGATTTCGCTACGATCGTTTTGATCCGGAATGTGGTGGAGCGTGTCGCGCGAGATGCTCCCGGGATCCGATTCGAGTTGACACCTCACGCGGACCCGTTCGATCACCCTCTCCAACGCGGCGAAATCGACTTTCTTATCGTGCCCGACTTATACATGTCGGACGTGCATCCAAAAGTGGCGCTCTTTGACGAGACACTCGTGTGCGTGGGCTGCCGCTCGAACAAGCAGCTATCGCGGCCGCTTACATTCGAGGGATACATGTCTATGGGACACGTTGCGGTCAGGTTGGGGCGTTCTCGCGTGCCCTCCGTAGACGAATGGTTTATGCAAGAACACGGCGTCAGGAGACGTGTGGAAGTCGTCGTGCAGAGCTTTAGCATGATCCCTCACATGCTAGTTGGCACCAACCGAATAGCGACCATGCCCTTAACGCTGGTGAAGCATTTCGCAAAGTCGATGCCTTTGCGGATCACGAGGCTTCCGTTACCACTTCCCGGTTTTACCGAGGCGGTTCAATGGCCATCAGTTCACAATACCGACCCAGCAAACATCTGGATGCGCCAGGTCTTGGTGGAGGAAGCCGCTCGCCTGGCTTCGCCGCGCGACGCCGCCTCCAACACTCCAGAGCAAGCCGAGATTCGCTCTTAGCGTACCGAGAAATGCAGCCTGTGAACGCTTCATATTGCCAAGCGGCCTCGCAGAGCATTTTATGTTCATGCACGGGTTGCGGGGTACGTTAGCCGTCGAGTCTATTCGACTGTTTTGATCATGTTGTCGCGCCACCGATTGACTACGAAGCCGGGAGGCCGCATTGTCCCGTTTAGCATCAAACCGAATGGGGCCAATCACGCTTTTTTCTTCCTGCGAATGTACTCATAGCGGGATTCCGTTAGCGCGCGAACAGCGATTCTCTCCCCGCAGAGATGGGGGGGGGTGAGATGGCGCGGTTTGACCTGAGCGATTGGTGAATGAGCTTTGATCAAGCGTTTGTTGCCGACAAGTCACGCGGTGTCGCGCAGGGGCATAAGAAGGGGGCGAAGATCACGCCATCGGCCGTCCTCGTGGACTGAGCAGTAAGATCAACGCCGCTATCGATGAGAAAGGATTGCCGGTTCGGCTGGTGCTACCCCCCGGTCCGGCTCACGATCTGCGTGCTGCGCCGTTTTTGCTGGAAGGGCTCAAATGCCGCAATGTCGTGGCCGACCGTGGCTACGACGCCGACGCTGTCCTGAACATGATCCTGGCCAGCGCCGCTAAGGCTCATGTCCCTTCCACCAGTCAGCGCGTCGTCCAATGCTCCGTCAGCCGCCGTATCTACCGCCAGCGCAATCTAGTCGAGCGCTTCTTCTGCAAGCTCAAGCATTCCACACGCATCGCACCCTGCTTCGACAAGCTCGCACGCAACTTCCTCGCTGCGGTCTCACTCGCATCAACCCGCCCCTGGATCACGGTTTATGAGCCCACGCCCTAAGCTCTTATTTTTGTCAAGAAGTCGCTGACCTGCCCCTGCAATGAAGCGATATTGCTGCTCAAATGCGTCATCTTCCCAACAGCATGACCCGCCGATAAGCCAGAAGCGCGCGATGCATCATTTAGTTGGTCAATATCTCGGGATGTTTCGCGCATATCAGCACTGATGTTGGTGATACTTCTTGAGATGTCGTTCGTCACAACCGATTGCTCTTCTATCGCTGCCGATATGCTGCTCGAGATCTCCTGCACCTTATCGACTATGTCAGCGATGGCACCCATCGCCGCAGTCGCCAGTTCCGTCTTTTGTTGGATAGCGAGAATTTGAGTATCAACCTCGCTAGTCGCTTTTGCTGCCTGTGCAGCGAGATTCTTCACTTCCCCCGCCACCACTGCAAAGCCTCGACCCGCTTCGCCAGCTCGTGCTGCCTCGATGGTGGCGTTGAGCGCCAGCAAATTGGTCTGCGATGCTATGCCCTCGATCATTTGGACGACGCTGCTGATCTTCGTCACCGACTCAACCAACCCACTTAATGTTGTTTCAGCGTGCACAGTCTTGTCGCGCGCAGATTGCGAAATGTTCGCTGCCGTCGACACTTGTCGGCTGATTTCGGTAATCGAGGCTGAGAATTCCTGGGCAGCCGAAGACACGGCAGTGGAGTTTTCTTCGGTCTTTTTCACCATTTCTCTCATGGCTTTAGTGCGATGACAGACATCGTCCGTCGAAGCTGTAATTTCTGATGCAACCGCTTTCATGTCCTGCATTGAGCTCGCCACAACGTCGACGACCCGCGACACGTCGCTATCAAATCTCATTGCAAGACTTCGCCTTTCTTCGCGCATACGAACCAGATCGGCTATGTCCTGCCAAACACACACGACTATAGGACGGCCTTTGAATTTCGAAACGACAAGACTAATCCTGACCGGAATGGCGGTCTGATCTTTGCGCCGGAGCCACCATTCGATCGCGACGTGGCCTGACCTCATCACAACCTCATTGGTCTCTTCAAACATCTGCGCAACAGTCTTGCCGTTCGGTTGAGGATCCAGGGAAAGCGAAGCGATATCCAATCCTCTCAGTTCTTCTGCATTGGACAGCCCGAGAATGTGGGCTGCAGCGTCGTTGCCGAGCACACACCGGTCGGCATCATAAATTGTAATACCATCTTTGATCGACTCGAAAGCTTTGATCGCCATCGCTTCGTCCAAGGTCACTGCTGCCGCCTCCCGTCTCGTGGACATCACGAAGGAAAGGACCAACATCAAACCGCCGAGAAGGAGTCCGCCCCAGAAGTGAAGTGACAGCGCATCTGCATTAGCCGCAACTGTTGCCGCTGGGACCGACAATGCCAGAGCGAGATTTGATATCCGATTGTGCCACATAATTCCGACCGCCGCTTGAATCCAACATAAGTGGTCGTATCGAATTTCAATTAAGATTTTCTCTTGCGCACCGCCGATCCGGCGGCCTATTGCACACCTATACCAGCGTATAGTTGAGTATACCCGCGTATATCTGCACTTGCTCGAGGAAAGCTCGGCGCGCAGTTTGAAAGCTCGGCAACAACGTGCGGGCGCGATCAAGCGGAGCCGACCGATTATTATCCAGCCGCATCAGGAGACTTCATTCACACTCCAATGCCGTGCCTGTCAGCAGACCTACACGAGAATAACATTAGCTCTGGCGTCATATCGAAGATAATCGCTCGATGCAGAATGAATCGTTCGTCAGCCGGAAGGACGGGTACGCCGCGCTGCTCGGAACGCCGTCGTGAGGACCGCTGCGACGCTCAACGGCCTTTTCACCAGAACGCAATGCAGATCAGGCCGGACAAGCGACCGCGTAACGCCCGCACTCATCTAGACCAGCCAGCTGCCTGCCCTCACGACAAGCTACCAATTACATCAGGAACTGTTCCAACACACGACATCTCTCGAAGATCGAGACGCTTCGCTCATTAGCCCACTTATCCATTGTTCGATTTGGTCGCGCAGACTTCACCCGCCGCACCCCGAACACGTCGTCAAACGACGTGGACATGACAAATATTACTCGACCGTCTCCGCTGTATTGGCGCTCGCCGGCCAGGTCGTCTCCAAAGACCCGCGTGAGGTCTCACGGGATGATGTGGGTGAGAGGCGAGGCGCCAGCTTCTCGTCCTCGCTCAAGCGCAGGGGCGAGCGGTTACGCAAATCTCCCGGCTGCGACAATGCCGGAATGGTTTGCGTTAACCGCGATAAGCTGATGCATCCTCATTCCACTGCGATTTTGGCGACCTCAGCCAGAGGTCCTGGTTCTACTCGGATGTCACCTGAAAAAGGACGCTCTTGCAGACCAATGAGTCCCAGCGCCATCACGACCGCGATTGAGAACACGCTTAGCGCCGCAATTTGCGCACCAGCCTTACTCAAGTGTACCAACCCGATCGATATCTGTGTCACCACGCCAAGGATTAGGACGAGAACCCATTTGGCATCGATCGTGCGGTCGGAGGCCAACGCGAGCCGTTCGGAGCGCGCGCTGCCCGCTCCGACTGCGGCATTTAGCAAGGCCGTCTGCACTGCCCCGCCCGCTGTTTGAGCGATCCGTGGATCGCTCACTTCTCGCAGCAGGGCGTCATACGCGGACACAACCGAATGGGCCTCCTGGTCCCGCGCCATCGCCGGCCATTCGTCGTCCACGAGGGCGGCGACGTATTTCGCAAGCACTGAGCGGAGGCTGCCCATGTCCGAGACGGACGCGTTACTAACAGCGTAGACGTTACGTAGCTCCGCCGCTTCTGTTTGCACCGCGCAGACCGCTTGACGGTTGCGCTCGGTTATATCGTTGGCCAGAAATCCGGTCAGGAACGCGAACAACACTCCGACCGTGCCGAAAAACGGAGCGACGACGCCTTCTACGCGGCGCACCAGCACAATCGTTGCAGTGCTGAAACTCGCGATTACAATGAGAGCGCCAGTCGTTGCGTAAAGGGTAATGAGAACCGCGAACAATTCAAATATCGGAAAGTCCAGCCAAGCTTTGATCATCGGGTTAGCGGATCCTCTGTTGCAAGGCGGAGAATCTGATTAGAACTTATGAGCATTGGGGGCCCAATAATGTATTGCTCGTGAAAGCACAACCCTGGGGCCGCGACGAGATGGTTCACGACTGGGTTCGTCCGCTTAAGGATCATAATTCTCTCAGAATCTTTTCAAGGCTTTTGCACGCGCCAACTCTGGGCACGGCGGATTAGCTCGCTGCAGCACCTAGTCCGCATGATGCCGCCAGCCTACGTGAAGTCTTATGTTCCGCAAACGAGACGGATGCCGCGCCCAAGATACATCGCGATACGTGACACACACGGCGGAAGTGAGGAACGGTGTGCAGGCTGTCATCTCGGTTCTAGCAGATCTTGAGTTCGACCCCCGCGCTGAACTAGTGCGCTTCATCCATGTCAGAAGTCCTAGAGACGGCTAAGGTTCTGCACCAAAGCGCCGCCTTGAAGAACGATTTTCCGCTTTCGCGCCGCATCACGACATTCGCTGCGGTCGTACAAACGGGTCGGCATCAGAGAGTACGCACCCAGTTCCGTGCATAAATTGGCGGAGTGCCATTTTTCGGTTCTGCGTTATTTCTTGCCGCCGACGGAAACTGATCGTGAGGTCGGGCCGGTATTGAAACGGAATCAGCGGGCCTTCGTCATGCTTTCTCGACACGGACCCATCGGCCTCACAGCGGAAAGGGCTATTCAATCCCGCACGTGCAAGGCATGCTGCCGTTGAGACGGGAAGCGTTGCCGGAGCAATCTTTGCGACCAAATATTGGCAGGATACAGGGCGCACCGGCCGGTGGCTCCCGGACGCAGCTTCCTCCATTATAGGATCGGGTGGCCGGGACCGGCTCCTATCCCGCAACTAAGCGAAATTGCCAAACTCTGCGCACGAGCGGAAATTGTCATGTGGCGCATGATGTGGCAGATTCATGTCCAAACCTCACCGGACGTTCGAATGTCGCAGGATCCCCTCAGCTCACCTCCGTTCGACATAGATGGGCATGACGATTCGGAGGTCCTATGGGAGGACGGCGATTGCGTCTTCCGCCGCGGGTGGCGTCGGGAGGGTGGCCGGCACGCAGTGCTGGCCGTACGGCCGGCCGCAGCCCATCCTGCGCGCGCCACGCTGGACCGTCTTGCCCATGAGTATGAATTGAGGAATGAGCTCGATGGGCGTTGGGCCGTGCGTCCCTTGGAGCTACTGCGCGAAGCTGGCCGAACCACCTTGGTTCTGGAGGATCCATTCGGCGAGCCACTGATTAAGTTGCTAGGCGCACCTTTGGAGCTGAACTGGTTTTTGCGTCTAGCCGTGGGTATCACTGCAAGTTTAGGCAAGCTCCATCGAGTTGGCCTAGTCCACAAGGACGTGAAGCCCGCTCATATTCTGGTGAATTGCCGCGACGGACAGGTGCGCTTTACCGGCTTTGGTCTTGCTTCGCGTTATCCGCGCGAGCGGCAGCCGAGTGAGCCGCCCGAGTTCATCACCGGCACATTGCCCTACATGGCGCCCGAACAGACCGGGCGGATGAATCGATCGATCGATTCTCGCAGTGATCTCTACTCACTCGGCGTCACTTTCTACGAAATGCTCACAGGCGCCCTGCCATTCGCCGCGTCAGATCCTATGGAGTGGATCCACTGTCATATCGCGAGAAAGCCGCCAGCACCACTAGAGAAACTCCAAAGCATCCCGGAGCCGGTCTCCCAGATCGTCATGAAACTACTCGCCAAGACTGCCGAGGACCGTTACCAAACGACCGCTGGTGTTGAGCACGATCTGCGGCGCTGTCTCGTCGAATGGTCCAGCGACGGACGTATCAGGCCATTTCAGCTGGGCTTGCAGGACACCCCGGATCGTTTGCTGATCCCAGAGAAGCTTTACGGGAGAGCTTCCGAGAGCGCGGCTTTGCTTGCCTCTTTCGACCGCGTTGTGAAGAGCGGCGCGCCTAGATTAGTGCTTGTCGCCGGTTATTCCGGCATCGGAAAGTCGTCCGTTGTTCAGGAATTGCATAAAGCGCTGGTGCCGTCGCGCGGGTTCTTCGCGTCTGGAAAGTTTGATCAATTCAAGCGTGACATCCCCTATTCGACGATAGTCCAGGCATTTCAGGGTGTCGTCCGCCCCCTTCTCGGCAAGAGTGACGCTGAGCTCGCGACGTGGCGCAACGCGCTCCTGGAGGCGCTCGGCCCAAACGGGCGGCTCATCGTCGACCTGATTCCCGATCTAAGGCTGATCATCGGGGAACAGCCCGCCGTTCCCGAGCTTCCGCCCCGACAAGCACAAACTCGTTTTCAACTGGTGTTCCGCCGATTTATCGGTGTCTTCGCCCATCGGCACCATCCGTTGGTACTCTTCCTTGACGACTTGCAGTGGTTTGATGCCGCAACGCTTGACCTGTTGGAGCATGTTCTGATCGGGGCCGATCTGCATCTGCTGCTCGTCGGTGCCTACCGGAGCAACGAGGTTGATGCGGGCCATCCGCTGCAGCGCAAGCTCGATAGGATCAAGAGCTCCGGCGAGAACGTCGAGGAGATCACGCTGCCGCCACTCACCTCTGAGTATGTTGGGCAGTTGATCGCGGATGCGTTTCGCTGCGAGCCAAAGCTCGCAGAACCGCTCGCACAGTTGGTCCACCAGAAGACTGCTGGCAATCCATTTTTCGTCATTCAGTTCCTTTCTGCACTCGCCGAAGAGGAACTGTTGACGTTCGATCACAACGCGGCGCGCTGGACGTGGGATCTTGAGCGCATTCACGCCAAGGGCTACACCGATAATGTGGTGGACCTGATGGTGGGGAAGCTCACTCGGCTGCCGATCGAAACGCAGAATGCGCTGCGGCAGCTCGCCTGTTTCGGCAACATAGCCGAGGCCTCGGAGCTTTCGATTGTTCTCGGCATTTCTCAGGCACGGGTACAGGCGGCATTCTGGCCGGCGATCCGTCAGGATATGATCGAGCGGCATGGAAGTTCCTACAGCTTCGTCCACGATCGCGTCCAGGAGGCAGCCTACTCGTCGGTCCCAGAGGCGTCGCGCGCTCCCGCCCATCTTCGGATCGGCCGGATGCTCCTGGCCCATACGCCGCCAGAAAGCCTTCAAGAGGCTATCTTCAATATCGTCAATCATTTTGATCGAGGCCTGGCCTTAATAACCTCCGATGAGGAGCGAGAGAAGCTCGCCAAGTTCAACTTGATCGCCGGTCAGCGTGCCAAAGCGTCCGGAGCCTACGCATCAGCGCTCACATACTTGATCGCTGGCATCGCGCTGCTCGCGAAAGACTCCTGGCAGAGCCAGCACGAACTTGCCTTCGCACTGGAGTTGAATCGGGCCGAATGCGAATTCCTCATCGGTGAGCTAGATGTCGCGGAAGAACGGCTGTCGGCGCTTTCCATGCGCTCTATAAATGCGGTCGAGCAAGCGAATGTAGCATGTTTGAAGGTGGATCTGTACTTAACGCTTGGCCGCAACGAGCGCGCAGTGGCGATAGGTCTCGAGTATCTCCGTAGCGTCGGCATCGAGTGGTCGTCACGTCCAACGCAGGAGCAGGCGCAATCAGAATATCAGCGGATGCGGTCAAAGCTCGCTGATAGCGAGATTGAAAAGATCGCAGAGTTGCCTTCAATGACAGATGAGACATGCCTTGGCACTCTAGCTGTCTTGACGCGGATCCTGCCTCCCGCCGTATTTACAGACACCGATCTGTCGACATTGGTCATATGCCGAGCAGTGAATCTCAGCCTCGATAACGGCAATTCTGACGCTTCGTGCGCGCACTATGCTTGGCTCGGCAGAGTCTTAGGGGGGCGCTTCGGCGACTATCAAGGGGCTTATCGTTTTGGTCAGCTCGCCTGCGATCTGGTCGATCACCGCGGGTTGGCCCGCTTTCGCGCTCCAGTCTACTTGGCGTTCGGGTCTACCGTGATGCCATGGATCAAACATGTCCGGGCGGGTCGCCACTTGATCTCGCGAGCGTTCCAGGCAGCCATCGAAGTTGGCGATCTCATCTATGAGGCCTACAGCCTGGCTCACCTGACCGCAAACATGTTAAGCGCCGGCGATCCTCTCAAACACGTACAAAGCGAAATAGAGAAGAACCTCACTACCATTCGAAGGATGAAGTTTCGCTTCGCAGCTGACATTATAACTCTGCAGCTCGGACTCGTTCGGACCATGCGCGGCTTGACGCGCACATTCGGCTCTTTTGACGATCAGGAATTTGAGGAGCTGGCCTTCGAGCGCTCGTTCGAGCATAGCCCCGCGCAACCCGCCCTCGAGGCGATCTACTGGACCCGCAAGCTCCAGGCGCGTTTTCTCGCCGGTGACTATCTTGCTGCTATCAATGCCAGGCTGAAGGCAGAACCCCGACTATGGACCATACCGACAGAAGGCACGACGGCAGATTTTCATTTCTACGGCGCGCTGTCTCACTCTTGTCAATCCGGCAGCTCAGAGATGAGAGTAGAACAGCAGCACCGACACATCATACTCGCCCATTACGAACGGCTGCAGGCCTGGGCAGCAAATTGCCCCCAGAATTTTGAACACCGAGCTGCCCTGGTCGCAGCGGAAATGGCGAAGCTCGACAACCGTGACGCAGATGCAATGCGCCTCTACGAACACTCCATCCGAACCGCGGCAGCGAATGGGTTTCCCCACCATGAGGCAATCGCCTGCGAACTTGCGGGGCGATTCTACGCTGCGCGCGGGTTTGACAGGATCGCGCACACTTACCTGAGAGATGCCCGGCACGCCTACCTGCGTTGGGGAGCGGATGGTAAAGTGCGCCAGCTCGACGATTTGTATCCGTTCTTGAATGAGGAAGATGGAGCTCGAGCCCTGTCCGGCACGAGCATCGGGGCGCCGGTTGAGCATCTCGACCTGGCTACGGTAATCAAAGTGTCGCAGGCGATTTCTGGTGAGATCGTCTTGCAAAGATTGATCGATACGCTGATGCGAACCGCCATCGAGCAAGCCGGCGCCGAACGAGGCCTGCTGATTCTGCTGCGCGGGAATGAGCCGCGGATCGAGGCAGAGGCCACTGCGACAAGCCAAGTAGTCCTTGTGAAGACGCTCGAGCAACCCGTGACCGGGGCAGATCTCCCAGAGTCAGTGCTCCATTATGTAATGCGCACCGGCGAAAATGTCATTCTCGACGATGCCGCTGACCACTCTTCATTTGCCGATGACCCCTATATCCGCGAGCACGAGTCCCGTTCCGTTCTGTGCCTGCCCTTGCTCACTCAGGCCAAGCTCATCGGCATGCTCTACCTCGAGAACAACTTGGCCCCCAATATCTTCGCGCTGGCCCGGAGTTCGGTGCTAAAGCTGATCGCCTCGCAAGCAGCAATAGCGCTGGAAAACAGTCGTTTGTACCGTGAAGTTCAAGAACGTGAAGCGAAGATCCGGCGCCTGGTCGAAGCTAACATCATCGGGATCTTCATCTTCCGCGGGGAGGGCGACATCATCGAGGCAAATCATGCCTTCCTCAAGATGGTCGGATACGACCGAGAGGATCTAGTCGCCGGCCGGGTGCGCTGGACCGACTTAACGCCGACGGAATGGAATGAGCGTACCGCGCGCGCCCGGACAGAAATGCAGGCGACCGGAATTATCCAGGCCTTTGAGAAGGAGTACGTCCGCAAGGATGGCACCCGCGTGCCGGTGCTGATCGGGGCGGCTGCCTTCGACGAGCGACAGGACCAAGGGGTCACTTTCGTCATTGATTTGACCGAACGCAAGCGAGCGGAAGCCGGAGCCCGCGAAAGCGAGCGGCGCTATCGCGAGACCCTTATCGAACTTGCACACGCCAACCGCGTCGCCACAATGGGCCAATTGACGGCGTCGATTGCGCATGAGGTCAACCAGCCGATCGCCGCAATCGTCAGCAACGCGGGGGCTGGCCTAAACTGGCTCGACGTTCAGCCGCCGAATCTAGAGCGGGTCCGACAAACGTTCGGCTGGATTATGAAAGACGGTGTGCGGGCCGGAGAGGTCATCGGTCGGATTCGCGCGCTAATCAGGAAAGCGCCACCACAGAAGTCACCCTTGGCTATCAACGACGTAGTGCTTGAAGTCATAGCGCTCACTCGCTCGGAAGTGACCAACAATAGTGTCACGGTGGAAACACAGCTTGCAGGAGCCTTGCCGCTCATTCAAGCAGATCGGGTTCAACTCCAACAAGTGATCCTCAATTTGATCATCAATGCCGTCGAGGCGATGAGCGGAGCAAATGAGGGAGTGCGGAAACTGCTGATCAGTACTGCTAGATCTGGATCGAACAGTATACTGGTCAGCTTGCGAGACTCCGGCCCAGGATTGGATCGGAGCAGCATACAGCGCCTGTTCGAGGCCTTCTACACCACCAAAGCCCAGGGCATGGGCATGGGGCTTGCCATCTGCCGTTCAATCATCGAGGCCCATGGGGGACGGATGTGGGCGGACGCGAAAGAGCCTCGGGGCGCAGTTTTTCAGTTCACTCTGCCCGGAGAGCCAGACGATACCGACTCCGTTGGAAATGCGGACGACTTAACAGCGTCTTAAGAATTTTGTCGAGGTCGAACGGAGGCGTCTCAGCGATCGTCGTCCGTTAAAAGCCGGATCGAACTGGGCAAATAGACGGAACTTGTAGAGATCAGTGTCCCGCGCGATCTTGCTATGGCGATAGGACCGAACAGCTCAGTCATGGGTGTGCTGCATCTTATCATCTGTCTGCTGCGCATGCCGACATTAAGCAGAGCGGTTTCAATGCAGGTGTATCAAGCCACCCAATTCACGAGACACCGTCTAGGCGATCGCTACGGCCTAGTGGTTCATCACAGTGGTTTTGACTCTTTGGCGGCAACTGGATAGGCGCGACCGAGTTTGGCGCGGGCTTTGTCGGTTGTGAACATCCATTTGATGCGGTCTCGCGCCTTGTTTCGCTGCCGTTGCCATGCTGCGATTTCTTTTCGAAGCCTTTTGGGATCGTCGATGCGACGGCCGAGACACTGGCGCTGCAGCACGCTGATCTCGCACTCGACCATATTGAGCCAGCTGGCGTGTTTCGGGGTGTAGTGGAACTCGAGGCGGCGCAGGATGCGACGGGCCTCGGCAGGCGCAAATGCCTGATATAGCGCGCCGGCCGTATGAATCGACAGATTGTCCTGCACCACACGGATGCAGGCGGCATTGGGATAGTGGACGTCGACGAGTTCGCGCATGCAGTGCGCGTAGTCGACCGCGGCGCGGTGGTCTGTAACCTTGACATTGCGCCAGCCGCGATGCGGATCGAAGGTGACGAAGAGATTGACGGTACCGTTGCGGCGATATTCGTAATCGTAGCGCTCGCGCTGTCCCGGTTGGGCAGGGATCGGCTGGCGTACCTCGCCGATCAGCTGGACTGGGGTCTCGTCGAAGCAAACCAGGGGCCGCTCGGGATCCGGCGCCTCGGCGTAGAGATCGAGCACATCCTCCATCCGGGCGACGTATTCGCCGTCGACATGAGGAATGCACCACATATCCCGGCGCCACGGCTTGAGGTCGTTGTCGGCCAGCCGGCGGCGCACGGTCTCGCCCGACAGGCTGGCGTGATCGGTGAGCTTGACCATCGCGTCGGCCAGCAATGTCAGCGTCCAGCGTTTGCGGCCGGCGGGCGGCTTGGCGCATGCCGTCGCCACCAGCAGGGCCTCTTCCTTGCCTGTCAGCTTGCGTTCCGCGCCCGGACGCGGCTCCTCACTCAAGGCCCGCTCCAGATTGCCTTCTACGAAACGGCGTTTGGTCCGGCCGACGGTGGAAAGGCTGACCCGGACGGTTCGGGCAATCTCCGCGTCGCAGCTGCCTGAATCGGCCGCCAGCACAATCTGAGCCCGTTTGAGTTTGCGGGCGGAATGCGTGCCGCCGCCGAGCATTGCCGTCAGTTCGTCCCGCTCGGCTTGGCTCAATTCGACCCGATAACGTACATTCATGCTTCGCCTCCTTGTCGGAGGCCGGGACGAATCCAGCTATGAGTCAAAAATCAGGCGCGCACTTCACCGAGAAGCAGGGACACTATCTCGCTTTCATCCATACCTACTCGTACATGTTCGGACAGCCGCCCGCCGAGGCCGACATCCAGCGGCATTTCCGCGTCAGCCCGCCGTCAGTCCACCAGATGATCCTCACCCTCGAACGCAACGGGTTCATTCGTCGCCAGCCCGGCGTCGCTCGAAGCATCGAGATCCTCTTGCCACCCGAAAAGTTGCCTATCCTCGGATGGCTCGGTATCAAAACGTCAAAATCACTGTGATGAACCACTAG
>NZ_LSEF01000098.1:80350-109399 GCF_001641695.1 Bradyrhizobium neotropicale | reverse complement strand
TAGGCGGTGTGGACTCTAAGGATTCCCTTTTGAGAGCAAATCAGATTCAAGGCTTCTTTTTGGGAGGCGGCCTTGGGTGTGATGGATCGTTTGGTGTTGAGCGACGCGGCCTGGGAGCGCATGGCGCCGCTGATCATAGGCCGGCCCGACCAGAAGGGTTCGACCGGGCGGGACAACCGGATGTTCGTGGAAGGTGTGCTCTGGATCGTGCGTACAGGCTCTCCCTGGCGCGACCTTCCGGAGGCGTTCGGAGACTGGAACAGCGTATTCCGGCGCTTCAGTCGATGGAGCATCAAGGGTGTTTGGTGGCGGATCTTCGAGGCGATGTCTGATGATCCAGACTTCGAATATCTGATCGTCGATTCCACCATCGTCCGGGCGCATCAGCACGCCGCCGGGGCGAAAAAAGGGGGTCTGAAGATCAGGCGCTTGGCCGCTCGCGCGGCGGCCTGAGCACGAAGATACATATGGCCGTTCGCGGCTTGGGGTGTCCTGTACGGTTCACGCTCACCGCAGGCCAGAAGGGCGATGCACCACAGGCCGCCGCATTGATCGAGGGACTGCCGGCCGAGGTCGTCATCGCCGATACAGCCTATGACGCCGATCATTTGCGCCAAGACATCGCCGCCAAAAAGGCGCTCGCCGTCATCCCCAACAACCCGTCACGCGCCCTCAAATATCCGCTCGACAAACATCTCTATGCCCAGCGCCATCTCGTGGAATGCTGCTTCTCCAAACTCAAGCAGTTCCGCCGCGTCGCTACCCGCTTCGAAAAGACCGCCCGAAATTACCGAGCCGTCGTCACTCTCGCTGCCATCGTCCTATGGATGCGATAAGTGTCCACACCGCCTAGTCCCCAACCGTCAGCTTGACCCCAAGCGATCGCTCTTCGGCGACCAGCGCCAGGATGCGCCGGCCCTGCGCGGTCACTTCCGGTCCTATTCCGTCTCCGCCGACGACTGCAATGCTCCGATTGTCAGAACGTGTCACGACTGCACCTCCACAGATTCGTAGATCCACGGCCGGCGCTGGCGATCGCGCGCCTGATAAGCCGCTATAGCTGCTTCGCGTTTGAGAGTGAGACTGAGGTCGTCCGTCTCGAGCCCTTCGAGCAGAGCCTGCCGTCGCAAGGGGGGCGTCTCGAACGAGTATTCCCTGCCGCTTGGAGACACCACGAGTTGGCGCTCAAGATCGACCGTCACCGAGGTCGTTGCAGTGTCCGGCTTCAGTTCGCAGATAATCTCTTCGATTGACGCGCGGGTCAGCACAACCGGCAGCATGCCGTTCTGGAAGCAGTTGTTATAGAAGATCTGGCCAAAACTCGGCGCCAGCACGGCCTTCAGACCCATTCCCATCAGCGCCCATACGGCCCCCTCACGCGAAGATCCGCAGCCGAAATTTGCACCCGCCAGCAGGACTTCCGATTTGCGATAGGGCTCCTGATTGAGAATAAAATCTTGATTCTCAGAACCGTCGGGCAAATAACGAAGAAGTTCGAAACACCAACGCCCCAAGTCCGCGTGCCCCATCAATCCGACGAGCCTCTCGATCCGAATGATGATGTCGGTGTCGATATTGTCATGGAGAAACGGGGCTGCGGGGGCGGTCAGTACGCCAAAGGGCTTCATGTCAATTCCTTAAGCTTCCGGACGTCGGCAATATGGCCAGCAATGGCAGCCGCAGCCGCCATTGCCGGGCTTGCAAGATGAGTGCGCGCCCCCGGCCCTTGACGACCCACAAAGTTGCGGTTTGAGGTCGAGATCGAACGCTGGCCGGCTGGAACGGTCTCGCCGTTGGCCGCAAGACACATTGAGCACCCGGGCTCGCGCCATTCGAAGCCCGCATCCTTGAAGACGCCGTCGAGACCTTCGGCTTCCGCCTGACGCTTGACAGATTCCGAGCCGGGCACAACCCAGGCCCGCACGCTCGATGCCACCTTACGCCCGCGCACTACCTCGGCCGCCGATCGCAGGTCGGAAATACGGCTGTTGGCGCAGGAACCAATGAACACCCAGTCGACAGGCGTACCGATGATCGGCTTGCCGGGCTCAAGCCCCATGTAGTTCAGCGCCGCGACGGCAGCCTCGCGCTTGCCGACATCCGGCAAGGCAGCCAAGTCGGGAATCATGCCGTCAACTGGCAGCACCTGTTCCGGGCTGGTGCCCCAGGTCACATGTGGCGCGACGTTGCCAACTTGGATCTCCACCTCGCGATCAAACTCTGCCTCGTCATCCGAGGGGAGAGTTCGCCAATAGGTGGTCGCACGATCCCAGAGTTCTTCGGCGGGTGAGAATTTGCGCCCCTTCAGATAAGCGAAAGTCTTTTCATCGGGCGCGACCATGCCGATCTTGGCCCCCAGCTCGATCGACAGATTGCAAACCGTCAAGCGCTCTTCGATTCCCATGTTTCGGATGGCACTGCCAGCGTACTCCACGGCGTAGCCGGAGCCTCCGCCGACACCGATCGTTCCAATCAGATGCAGGATCAGATCCTTCGCCGTCACGCCAACAGCCGTGTCGCCCTCGAGGCGGACGCGCATCGTTCTAGGCCGCGACTGCACCAGCGTTTGGGTGGCAAGCACATGAGTGAGCTCCGTCGTCCCGATTCCGAACGCCATGGCGCCGATCCCGCCATGCGTGCAGGTGTGGCTGTCGCCGCAAACGAGGAGCGCGCCTGGCTGCGTCAGCCCCAGCTCGGGCCCAATGACATGGACGATCCCCTGCCCGACTTCACCGACATCGAAGAGGCGTATGCCGGCCGATCGCGTACCCGAGCGTAGGGCCTCCAGAAGACGGATTCCGACTACTGAGGTGAAGGCGCGCCCTCGGGCGCTGGAAATGGCATGGTCAGCGGTTGCGAAGGTCAGCTCGGGATTGCGGATGCGCAGGCCACGTTGTTCGACACTCAGTATTCCTCCCGGTCCTCCAAGGTCGTGAAGAATGTGACGATCGATGTGCAACAGAAAGACATCGTCCCCGAGATCGGCGACAACGTGATCGTCCCATATCTTCTGAAACATAGTACGACCGGGCATCTTTGCTCCCATGCGGATCTGACCCACGATGTCATCGCCAGATCAACCGGGTTGAACTTAGTGCATGTCAGGCGGTTTCATACCTGTTGACAGGGCAAGAGCGCGAAGATCACATATGTAATGTTGAACTCGAACCAGACGTTTTCCAGAAGTGCCACGACCACTCAAACCTCACACCGCACCGATCAAATCCGCCATGCGCACACTTGCGCTGCTGGAGCACTTCCGGCGGACCAAAGCCTCTGCTTCGGCCGCAGAACTCGCCTCCGCGCTCTCAATGCCGCAGTCCAGTACCTCTGTGCTGCTGAAGACCCTCATCTCACTGAACTACCTTGAATACGACAGCGAGACTCGGCGATTTCTGCCCAGCTATCGCGTCGCATTGCTGGGAGACTGGATCCAGAACGCGCGTTTCGGTGACACGCGCATCACCCGTGTCATGGACATGCTTCAGGCCCGTACCGGCGAGGCCATCATGCTCGGGCAACAGGTCGGTGCAGCGATGCAATACCTTCACGTCTTACCCGGAATGCATGCTATCCAGTTCATGGTGAATGCGGGAGAAATCCGGCCGATGTCCCGCACAGCGCTTGGACAGGTTCTTCTGAGCTGCAAGTCCAACAACCAGATCCGCGCGATCGTGCGACGCAACAACGCGGAAGCCCCAAAGGTCTCACCGAACTTCCGCGAAACGGCCTTTATGCAGGAGGTCGAAGCCATCCGCCAGCGCGGCTATTCGGAGACCAAGGGACTCACGACGCCGGGCGTTAGCACGATAGGCATGCTCGTTCCGCCATTGGGAAAGCACAGCTTGCTTGCGATCGGTGTCGGTGGTCCGATCGAGCGCATCGATCCCAAGCGACTCCAAATCATCGACGCCATGCGGCGCTGGCTCGGGAATATATCCTAGAGCGCCGCGCGCCAACCGACTCGCCGGCCAATCACATATGTAATAGTTGATCCAGGCCGTCCCCTTCGCTTTGTGCCAGGCTGACGGCGGAGCTCGAGAGCAGCCGAATGTCGGTGGCCGCGGCAGAGTGAGAATCGATCCGATATCGCAGCCGACGTGCCAAAACGCCAGCATCAGACGTGGCCCGGTCTTCGCCTCGCGAGGCGGCGCCATTTCGCGGCAATGGCAAGGCGCAGTCCCGCCTCTGGACGACAATTGGCTGCTTTACACCTCGACCGACCGGTTCACCATAGGGCCGCTCTTGCACGTTTTGCCCCCGTCGACCGGCAAGTTGACTCCGGTGATGTACAAGGCTTCGTCCGATGCAAGGAACAATCCCGCATAGGCGACGTCGATCGGGTATCCGGTCCGTGCGAGGGCCGGCGTGTCATTGAATTGGGCGCGAAGGCGGGCGTCGGTTTCATAGCGCGGCCGGAGAGTCTCCGTCAGGATGGGCCCAGGTGCGATGGAGTTCACCCGGATCCAATGCAGCGCGCCTTCCGTGGCGAGTTGCCTTGTCAGCGCGATCACACCGCCCTTGCCGGCCGCATGCGCGGACGCACCGGTCCCCTCGCCCCCGAGCATTCCGGCAACCGACGCAATATTGATGATCGAACCACCTTGTTGAGCGACCATATGAGGCCAAACCGCCTTGGTGGGGAAGAAGACGACGTCCAGTTCGAGGCGCAGCGTATCCTGCCATTGCCGTGCCGTCATTTCCGAGAACGGCGCCATCCGCACGCTGGCTCCATTGTTGTAGAGCACATCCACACGAGCGCACTTGCGGACCGCCTCGGCGACCCATCCTTTGGTTTGCTCCTCGGATGAGGCATCCACTGTCGCGACATCGATTGACAGGCCTCGTTCCGACGCCAGGCGCGCCGTCTCGTCCAGCCCTGCCGGGTTGACATCGCTCCCGAACACCTTAGCACCGGCCTCCGCGAACAGAAGCGACACTATTTGACCCATTCCGGCGCCCGCACCGGTGATCAAAGCCACCTTATCCTTCAGCCGGCCGGCGCAAGGACCTCGACTTCCCCTCGACTCTGGCGCAGTCACACTCATGCGCTTCTCCCAGACTATTTTTGGACGTCGCCAGAAATGATGTCGCCGACCGGCTCCCATCCTTCCCCGTTGAGGCGCGTCATTTGCATCTGACTGACAGGCGTGTAGTTGGTGGGCGAGGTGTTCATTTTTATACCCGGTAACAGCACCTCGCTGCGAAACTCTTTCAGGTTCGTTGCCTGCCTCATCACGTTTTCACGCGTGAGGTTGTCACCGCACTGCTTCAGCACCTGGATCAGCATTTGCGCCAGGCCATAGCCGATCAAGGTGTTGGAATCCCGCCTGTCGCCCTCTGGGAACGCCTTCGTTAGGAATTCATTGTAGGCCTTCATGCCAGGATCGTTATCCCAACGCTTGTCCTCGGGATCCTTTGCAATGGTTGCCGAGACGATGCCCTGAGCGTTCTCAAGTCCTGCCGGCTTGATCACGCCGCCCAACGACCTGGAGAAGCTTGCGATAATATGCAAGGGCCGCCAATCGAAGGCTGCGATCCTCTTGATAGCCTGGGCGGCAAATTTCGGCGACGCCAAGTCAATCAACGTGTCTGCGCCGGACGCCTTGAGCTTTGCGATATGGGTATCGATCGTGGGCTCAGTGACATCGAAGCTCTCTTCCGCCACGATCATGGCACTGGCCTTGTCGCCAAGAGCTTCCTTCAAACCCTTGAGATAGTCCTTACCGCCGTCGTCATTCTGGTAGAGTACGCCGATCTTGGCCTGCGGCTTCTCTTTCAGAAGGTACTTGGCATGGACGCTCGCCTCGAGCCGATATGTGGGCAACCAACCCATCGTGGTCCAAGGAAAGTTCTGAGGGTCCGCAAATCTTGAAGCACCTGAGAACACGAATAGCTGCGGGACTTTCCTCGCGTTAAGGTATTTCTGTATGGCCGCGTTCGAGGGTGTGCCAAACGGCGAGAACATAAACAGGACCTCGTCCCCCTCAATGAGCTTTCGCGCCTGCTCCACGGCTTTCGGCGGACTATAAGCATCGTCATAGCTGATAAAATTGATCTTGCGGCCGCCGATCCCGCCAGCTTCATTGATCACCGCTAAGTATGCCGCCTCCGCCCGACCGATGACGCCGGCGACTGACGCCGCTCCGGAATAGGGCATGATGTTGCCGATCTTGATTTCAGTGTCCGTCGCGCCGGTGTCGTATTTCTTTTGCGCGCTAGCAGATGTCGCCGCGATCACCAAGGCCACTGACGCGGACGCTATGCGCGCCGTTCGCGAGATGAGAATCATCCGTTTTTGCTCCCGCATGTTCTAATGGAAGGGCATTCAAAGCTGAGCCGAGCCAGACCTTAGTGCTTGCGAAGCAGTTTCCTACGGCCTCCGCAGCGCAAAAGCTAAACATCACATATGTAATTAGGGTCTCGAGGCCGGCGAGTTTACCTCGCCGATCTGCCGGCGCGCGTCGTTCATGATGGCGCTATGCCGCGTCGAGATCGTCGCGATCCGTCGTCAAGGTCTACGACGGCGCGTCGCGTTCTCTCGGCGCGAGCGGTGTGGTGTCCTGGAGCTCGTCGAAGAGACCACCCAGGGCTCGTTCCATAGTCCGAGCTGCCTAAAGTTCGTGGCCGATACTCGATGCGCCAGCAAATAAAAGGCGGCGGGCAGCAGGCTGAAGCCGGCTACCCGCCGCAGGTGCCCCGGGAGGAAGGGGCCACGAGTCGACTGCGAAGTCCCAATCGGGCATCGGGCGCGGCTGCCGGAACAGCTCGATGCGATCGGCGTTATTGCCACGCGGCCCTTTACGCCGCGATAAGGCGCACGGGCAGCGTCTTCCATCCCTTCAATGTGTTGTTCAGATGCGGCTTCGGCTCACCTGCGGGTTCAATACGAGCAACCCGTCGCGCGAGTTCGTGCAGGACGACCTCCGCTTCCTGCCGTGCAACATGCTGGCCGACGCAATGATGGATCCCCATTCCGAACCCGACGTGACCTGACGGGTCGCGATTTAGATCGAAGTGGTCAGGATTGTCCCAGCGTCGCGGGTCGCGGTTCGCCGCGCCGAGGAACATCAGTATCTTTTCACCCTCGGGTATCTTCGTGTCGGCTACAATGACGTCGCGGGTAGCCGTGCGGAAGAATGTCTGCACTGGCGATGCCCACCGAATGGCTTCATCGAACGCGACTCGCGCACGCTTCGGCTCCGCGCGCAGGACCTGCCATTGTTGGGGCGCGGACAAAAATGCGTCGATGATTGCGCCAAGCGCATGTATGGTCGTGTCCAGTCCAGCGATGAGCAGGGACCTGATGACTCCCCCCGCCTGTTCCGCCGTGAGATCGCCCTCATCGGTCTTCGCCCAGATGCTAGCCCCCAGACCGTCGGGACGAAGCGACTCGCGGGTGCCCTGCTTGCCCATCCACCCGACCAACTCGGTGAAAGCCTTCCTGCCCTTCTCGACTAGCGCGTTGTTGGGTCCAAAGGAGTTGAAGTTGTGGTCCGAATAGACCAGCAGGTTCTCACGCCCCTCCTCCGGTATGCCCATCGCTTCGGGGAATACTTTCAAGGGGAACGCCTCCGCAAGATCGGATACCGCGTCTATTACCTCGCGCTTCAGGAGTTCGTCGACCACGATTTCCGCAGTGCGCGCCCAATCATCCCTGAACCGCGTCAGCATGCGCGGACCGAGCGCCTGTTCGAGCGCGTGCCGAGGTGCATCGTGGATCGGGGGATCGAGTTCGAGAATCGCGCTGGGCGGACGACGGTACGGTGTCTCGCTGCGGGGGTTGAACAGTCCAACGCCGTTGCCGGACTCGAAACCCTGCCAATTGACCAGCGCCGCGCGCACTTCGTCATAACGGCCCATTGCGTAGACGTTGTGGCTGGGCAGGTAGGCGACGGGTCCCGCCTCGCGGAGCGAGTGCTGGAATTCGAACGGGCTGGTCAGCACCGCGTCGCTGAACGGGTCGCCGGCAAGGACGGGCGGTTCGCGCCCAAAGGTCGGGATTGCTTGACTCGATGACGGCATTCCAGTCCTCCTTGGACCTCAGAGATCGATGACGAGCCGGTCCGAGGCCGACCTTGAAACACAGGGGTAGAACGAGTTGTTGCGCTCGCGCTCCGCATCACTCAGGATCGAGTCCCGATGATCGGGAACCCCACGAAGAACTGCGGTCTCGCAGGTACCGCACAGCCCCTCACGGCAGGATGCAAGCAGAGGCGTGCCAGCTTCGAGTATGGCATCGAGCACGCATTCACCCGGCTGGAGGTTCAGCACCTTCCCGCTGCGTGCGAGTTCAACCTTGTAGGCGGTGGAGCGAACCGGCGCCGGTTGTACTTTCGCGGAGAAACGCTCCCTTCGGAGCGAACCGGGCGGGAGAACGGTGCATATCTGCTCGAGCGCATCGATCATCGATGTCGGCCCGCAGCAATAAACTTTGGCTCCTGGCGGCAAGCTTGAGACAGCGGCAGCAAGATCAGGACGGTCCTGCTTATCTCGGGAACAGATCGCAATTCGATCAGCGTGCGCACGCAGCCGGTCAAGGTATGCCATCCACGAAAGCCGCCGGCCGATGTATAGCAGCGTCCACGGGATCTCCATCATAGCTGCTTGCTCGAGCATGGGGAGCAGCGGCGTGATGCCAATTCCTCCGGCCACGAAGAGGTAGTGAGCCGCAGGGACGAGCCTGAAGTTATTGCGTGGTCCACCTACCTGCACTAGGTCGCCGACGCACAACTCCTGGTGGATGTACTGAGATCCGCCGCGGCTGTCCGGCTCCAACAGCACGGCAATCTCGTATGACATCGCATCCCAGCGATTGCCGCAAAGCGAGAACTGACGGGTCAGGCCGTTTGGGAGGTTCAGGTCGATATGTGCGCCGGGTGCCCAGTCCGGGAGGCGTACGCCACGTGGATCAACTAAGCGCAGTCGACAGATTCCCTCGGCAATTAGCTCCTTCTCTTCCACGCGTAGAGCTGAGCGACCACCGTTCATAGCGCCGCTCCTAAGGGGATGAATACGCGAGCGTCAATGCACACGCTTGAATTTCGGCTCTGGGCAAGGATCCGCCGGTGAAAACCCATGGCAAAGCGTACCCTTGGATGTACCAAGAGAATGCTCTCTACGATTGCCGATGCGCCCTGATCGGCGCCGCCGCTTGGAAACACTATCTCCTCCAACCTATTCTAGTTCTTATTGTCAATTGAGCTTAGTCTTGTGCGGTCCTTCGAAAAATGCGCGCAGCGCAATTGACTGTTTCCTGATCTGAATGAATGAGCCGCCCCCTGGCCTCAATCCGGCTAGGCCATGAAACTCGAGTCCATGCAGTTAAAGGTTTGCACAGACCCGAGACTTGACGAGCACCGCAGGGCTCCTGCCCGGATCACTGACCAGGACGCATGCTATTCGCGCTGAGCGTCTCTGCTGAGAAGGCCGCCAAAAAGCTCCCATTTCTCACCCTTGAAACGTTGCATCCGGAGCTGAGTGATCGGAGCATAAGAGGTCGAGCTCGTGTTGATCTTCACTCCGGGCAGCAGCGTGTCGGGTGCATAGTCCCTCAGACTCGCCGCCTGCTTCATGACATTGGCGCGCGTGAGATCGTCACCACACATTTCGAGAACCTTGACCAGCGTCTGAGATACCCCATAACCGTGGATGATGCCCCCATCGGTCTTGTCGGCACCCGGCATGTACTTGTCCAGGAACTCGTACACCCGTTTCATTCCCGGATCGTCGTTCCATTGCGGATCGGCGCCGTCCTTGGCGTAGGCCGCGGACAGCACGCCCTGCGCATTCTCGAAGCCGGCTGGCTTCATCACGCTGCTAACGAAAGATGCTCCGTTATTGATGATCTGGAGCGGTTTCCAGCCGAGCTCAGCCGTTCTCTTGATGGCTTGCGCGCCGGACTTGATCGTCGCAAAAATCATCAGCACGTCGGGATTGGCCGCCTTGAGCTTGATAATGTGCGAGTCGATCGATGGCTCGGATACCTCATAGCTCTCCTCCATCATGATCATGGACGAGGCCTTGGCACCGAGTCCGTCCTTGACGCCCCTCAGGTACTCCTTTCCAAAATCATCGTTTTGATAGAGAATCCCGATCTTGGCGTCCGGCTTCTCTTTCATCAGCCATTTTGCATAGATTTGAGCCTCGGTCTGGAAGTCCAATAGAAAACCCATGGTCCAGGGGAAGTTATTCGGATCGTCCCACTTTTTGGCGCCGCTTGCGACAAAGAGTTGCGGGACCTTTTTGGAATTGAGATATTTCTGGATTGCCGAGTTAGTTGGGGTGCCTATCGAACTAAATACGAGTAACACTTCGTCACTCTCGACGAGCTTGCGAACCTGTTCGACTGTCTTGGGCGGCGAGTAGCCGTCGTCATAGCTGATGAACTTGATCTTCCGACCGTTGATGCCCCCCTTGTCGTTGATCATCTTGAAAAACGCTTCTTCGGTTCTCCCGATCACACCGTAAGACGATGCAGGACCGCTATAGGGCGACGTATTGCCGATTCTGATTTCGGTATCGGTTGCGCCGGCGTCATACTTCTTTTGGGCAAGTGCTGCGCCCGAGGCGAATACGGTGATCGCCACCGCGAGAAGGGCGGGCCGTAGTGTCTTTGCAATCATTTCTCTTGGCTCCTTACTTGGGTTTGCGTCTGTATTTTTGTTCTTTACGATTCGCTCTTGCCGGCGATCGCGACCTGCCTTGCGCCATGGGGCACGAGGTAGATGACGAGGAACAGGAGTACGCCGAATACCGCGCCGGACAGGCCCTTGGAGATGCCCTCCGCGATGTTGGGCACGAAGATGATGAAGGCCGCGCCGACGAACGAGCCGGGCAGCCAGCCGACGCCGCCGACCACCATGCCGAGGAACAGCGAGATCGCGAGCGTGATGGTGTAGCTGTCGGGGGCCACGAACTGCACCGCGATGGCGCCGAGCGAGCCGGCGATACCGGTGATCGCCGCGGACACGCCGAAGGCCAGTGTCTTGTAGAGCGCGACGTTGACGCCCATGGCGGAGGCCGGGATCTCGTTGTCTCGGATCGCCATGAAGGCGCGGCCCGAGCGGGAGCGCAAGAGGTTCACCGAGAAGATGTAGATCGCGATCGTCACGACGAGCGTGAAGTAGTACAGCCACATGTCCTGCGACATCGGCAGGCCGAACGGCGCGTCGGGCTTGGTGACGACGAGGCCCTGCACGCCGCCGGTCCAGTGCTCGAGGAAGTTCAGCTTCAGCAACTGCGGCATGGCGGTCGCGAGCGCGAAGGTCGCGAGCGCCAGATAGACGCCGGAGAGCCGCAGCGCGGGCTGTCCGAACAGGAATCCGAAGCCGAAGCAGACCACGCCTGCGATGGGCAAAGTCAGCGCATAGTTGATGTTGAAGTGCTCCATCAGCACCGCCGTCGTGTAGGCGCCGACCGCGTAGAACGCGCTCTGGCCGAGCGAGAATTGGCCCGAGCCGCCGGTCAGGATGTTCAGCGCCAGCACGGCGAGCCCGTAGATCAGGAGCATCGTCATCTGGAAGATGATGAAGTTCTTGACGAAGACGGGTGCGATCACCAGCGCGGCGAGCACCACCAGCGAGGTGCCGGTGCCCAGCGTCATGGCCCGCTTCGGAACGGCCTCGACCGCCTGGTGGCCTTCTGCAACGACTTCTTCTGCAGCGCTCATGATCAAACTCGCTTGACGATGTGCCGGCCGAACAGGCCAGCGGGTTTGACGACCAGGACGGAGATGATCAGCGCAAGCGCGATCGGGAGTTTCAGCTCGTTGCCGACGCCGGGAATGTAGGTGCCGGCGAGGTTCTCGAAGATGCCGACCAGGAAGCCGCCGACCACGCCGCCGAACGGGCTGGTGAGACCGCCGAGCACTGCCGCGGCAAAGCCGTAGATCAGGACGCCGCCCATCATGTTGGGCTCGAGGAACACGACCGGCGCGATCAGCATGCCGGCGATCGAGCCGATCGCCGAGGCCATGCCCCAGCCCAGCGCGATCATCCAGCTTGTGTTGATGCCGACGAGGCGCGCCGATTCAGGCACCGAGGCGGCCGCGCGCATCGCAAGGCCGATGCGGGTGTACTGGAAGAAGAAGTAGAGGCCGAGCAGCAGCAGCACGGTGACGCCGATCATGCCGGCCTGGTGGGTCGAGATCAGCTGGCTGCCCAGGAACGGCGCGGAGCCGAACGGGGTCGGGTACTGCTTGATGGTGAAGTCCCAGATCAGCCCGGCCGAGGAGTTGATGATCGCGAACAGCGCGATGAAGCCGGCGACGTTGGTCAGCACCGGCGCCTTGGCGAGCGGCTTGAACAGGATGCGCTCGATCGCGATGCCGCCGATGAAGGAGAACACCAGCGTGATCACGAACGCGCCCCAATAGGGTATGCCCCACTGCATCAGCTGCCACGAGATGAAGGTCGAGAACATCGCCATCTCGCCCTGCGCGAAGTTGAGATGGTCGATGGCCTGGTAGATCATGACCACGGCGAGCGCCATGCAGGCGTAGATCGCGCCCGTGGCGATGCCGGCCAGGACCTGGTTGGTGAACAGCTCCATTGTCCCGGCTCCCTCAGTAACCCAGATAGGATTTGCGGATTTCTTCGTTGTTCGCGATGTCCTTGGCATTGCCCGACATCACGATGCGGCCGGTCTCGATCACATAGGCCTGGTCGGCGAGCTCGAGCGCGAGCTGGGCGTTCTGCTCGACCACCAGGATCGACACCTTGTCCTCGCGGTTGATCTTGCCGAGGATGCCGAACAGATCGCGCACCACCAGCGGCGCCAGGCCGAAGGAGGGCTCGTCGAGCAGCATCAGCCGCGGCCGCAGCATCAGCGCGCGCGCGACCGCGAGCATCTGCTGCTCGCCGCCGGAGAGCGTGCCGGCCTGCTGGGTGTGCCGCTGCTTCAGCACCGGGAAATGCGCATACATGCGCTCAATGTCGGAGACGATGCCGGCGCTGTCCTTGCGGGTGATTGCGCCGAGCTGGAGGTTCTCCTCCACCGTCATGTTGGTGAAGGTGCCGCGGCCCTGCGGCACGTGGGCGATGCCGAACCGAACGATGCTCTCGGTGGAGCGGTTGCTGAGCGGCTTGCCGTCGAACTCGATGCCGCCGGTGGAACGCACCATGTTGCAGATCGCGCGCAGCGTCGTGGTCTTGCCGGCGCCGTTGGCACCCAGCAGCGTCGTCAGCGATCCCTCGTTGAGCGAGAAGGACAGGCCGTGGAGCGCCTGGACCTGACCGTAATAGGCGCGCAGGTCACTGACGTTGAGCAGTTGCGTCATTGGTCCTTGCTCCCGAGATAGGCCTTGATGACGTCGGGATCCGCCTGCACCTGGGCGGGCGTGCCTTCCGCGAGCTTCTTGCCGAAGTTCAATGCGACGACGTGGTCGGCGATCGACATCACGAGGCCCATGTGATGCTCGACCAGCAGCACGGTCATGTGGCGGTCGTCGCGGATGCGGCGGATGAGGTCGCCGAGCACATAGACCTCCTCGTGGTTGAGGCCGCCGGCCGGCTCGTCGAGCAGCAGGATCTTCGGATCGGCCGCCAGCGCCCGCGCCAGTTCGACGCGCTTCTGCGTGCCGAACGGCAGGCCCGAGACCGTGGTGTGGGCAACCTCCTCGAGGTCGAGATAGGCGAGGATCTCGTGCACCTTCTTGTTGATGCTGGCCTCGCTGCGCCGGACCCACGCCAGACGCAGCGAATCGCTGATGATGTCGCCGGAGGTCTTCGAATGGGCGCCGACACGAACGTTGTCCATCACCGAGAGATTCGGAAACAGCGCCACGTTCTGGAAGGTGCGGCCGATGCCGATCTCGGCGATCCGGTGCGGCGGCCGCGACAGGATGCTGACGCCCTCCATCAGGATGTCGCCCGACGAGGGCTGGTAGAGCCGGGAAAGGCAGTTGAACAGCGTGGTCTTGCCGGCACCGTTGGGGCCGATCAGGCCGAGGATGGCGCCCTTGTGCATGTCGAAGGACACGCCGTTGAGCGCGACGATGCCGCCGAACACGACGCTGACGTCGCGAACCGCGAGCAGAGGCGACGTCCCCTGCGCGAGCTGTGCCTGCGTCATCTCGTCTCGCCCACACCGTTCAGCGGGCGGAGGGACGATGCGAGCCGTCCCGGGCAATGACAAAGGCTATCTGATCCCCTCGGCCACACGCGCAACTTTTCCTCCTGATTTCAGCTTTTTGCTGTCGTCTTTTTTTGAATGCGGCACCAGCCCCCCCAGCGCCGCTTCGATGTTCCTTACCATCGCGACGAGACGCGGTCCAATGTCGTTGATCAAGCGCTCTTCCGTGAAGCGGAATGCAGGCGCGCCACAGTTGAAAGCGTAGGGACCGGTTCCGTCGTTCAGCTTGAGCGCGACGCCAGCGGCACCGATGTCGTCGTGCCAGTCGCCGACTGAAATCGCAAAACCATACTTCGCGACGGTTTCACCGGAACGCTCCAGTCCGTCGCGCATCTTGGGCCAGCGGCTGCCGTAATGTTCGCGAAGAATACGCGATAGGTCTGCGCGATCATCTTCGTCCAGCGCCCAGAAATAGGCGCGGCCCATCGCGCTGGTTGCAATCGGCACGCGAGAGCCGACGTCAAGTTGAACGCCCACCGTCTCGCTGCCGCGACTCTGCCCAAAATAGATCATGCTATGACGATCGCGGCCGCCGACCGCGACCGCGCCGCCGGTCGCGCGCATCACTTCTTCGCGGAACGGCTCGGACAAATGCCGAACACCGAGATTGGCGAGCGCCGCGTAACCGAGTGCCATCGCCGCGGGGGCGAGCTGATACTTCTCGAAACGGGGAACCGGCGTAAGATAACCGAGCTTCGTCAACGTGTAGGTCAGCCGTGACACCGTCGGCTTCGGCAGGTTCGTGCGCGCCGCGATTTCCTGATTGCCGAGAAGTCCGTCGCTGGGTTGGAATGCGCGCAATACATCTAGTCCGCGGGAAAGCGCGACGACGAAATTCCGATCGGTCGCAGTCTTCTTTCCTGTACGCTTCATCCCTGATCTGCTTCTTGCGCGGAGTCGTTGACAACGTCCGTGCTTCAAAATAACCCTGCCGTCAAGATGCGGAATTAAATTCCGCACCGCGAAATCGAACAAAAGTAAATCCCCACCAAGGAGGGAAGCCGTGAGCGAAGTGGTCAAGCTTGAGCGTCATGACGAAATCGGGATCGTCACGGTTGATAGCCCTCCGGTCAATGCGCTGAGTGCCGCAGTCCGCGGCGGTATCCTAGACTGCATCAAGGCCGCGGTAGCCGATCCCGCGATCAAGGGCATCGTTCTGACCTGCGCCGGACGCACCTTCATCGCCGGCGCCGACATCACCGAATTCGGCAAGCCGCCGAAGGCTCCTGCCCTCAACGACGTCCTCTCGGAGATCGAGAATTCGCCGAAGCCGGTCGTCGCCGCGATCCACGGCACCGCACTCGGCGGCGGCCTCGAGGTTGCGCTTGCCTGTCATTTCCGCGTCGCCGTGAAAGAGGCCAAGCTCGGCCTGCCCGAGGTGAAGCTCGGTCTTTTGCCCGGCGCCGGCGGCACCCAGCGCCTGCCGCGCGCAGTGGGACCGGAGCTCGCGGTCAAGATGATCGTCGGCGGCGATCCGATCGGCGCGACGGAGGCGCTGAAGAACGGCCTGATCGAGGAAATCGTCGAAGGCCCCGCCTCCGGCGGCGAAGCTTTTGTTCGCAAGCTGCTCGCCGAGAAGCGCCCGTTGCGGCGCCTGCGCGACGACGACTCCAAGATCGCCGCCGCCAAGGCCGATCGCTCGATCTTCACCAATGCGGTCGCCGCCATGACCAAGAAGGCGCGCGGGCTGGAAGCGCCGTTCGCCGCGGCCGACGCCGTCGGCTATGCCATCGACCTGCCGTTCGACGAGGGCCTGAAGAAGGAGCGCGAAGGCTTCCTCAAGCTCGTCGCCAGCGACCAGTCCAAGGCGCAGCGTTACGCGTTCTTCGCCGAGCGCGAGGCCAACAAGATCGCGGGTGTTCCTGAAGGCACCAAGTCGCGGCCGGTCAACCGTGTTGCCATTCTCGGCGCCGGCACCATGGGCGGCGGCATCGCGATGTCCTTTGCCAATGCCGGCATTCCCGTCACGCTGATCGAGACCGGCGAGGAACAGCTCAAGCGCGGCATGGGCATCATGCAGAAGAACTGGGAAGCGACCGCGGCACGCGGCGGCATCCCGGCGGACGCGCCTGCCAAGCGCATGGCACTGATCAACGGCGTCGTCGGCATCGAGAATGTCGGCGATGCAGACCTCGTCATCGAGGCGGTGTTCGAGACCATGGCGGTGAAGAAGGAAGTGTTCGGCAAGCTCGACCAGTTCGTCAAGCCGGGCGCGGTGCTCGCCTCCAACACCTCGTATCTGAACATCGACGAGATCGCGAAGTCGACCAAGCGACCGCAGGACGTGCTCGGCATGCACTTCTTCTCGCCGGCCAACGTCATGAAGCTGTGCGAGATCGTGCGCGCCGACAAGACCGCGCCGGATGCGCTGGTCACCGCCGTCTCGATCGCGCGCAAGATCGCCAAGGTGCCGGCGGTGGTCGGCGTCTGCGACGGTTTTGTCGGCAACCGCATGCTGGCCCAGCGCAGCAAGCAGTCGGAGAAGCTGCTGTTCGAAGGCGCCCTGCCGCAGCAAGTCGACGCCGTGGTGACAAAATTCGGCATGCCGATGGGGCCATTCGCGATGGGCGACCTCGCCGGCCTCGACATCGGCTGGCGCTCGCGCAAGGACCGCGGCATCAAGTCGGAGATCGCGGACGCGCTGTGCGAAGCCGGCCGCTTCGGCCAGAAGACCGGCAAGGGCTACTACAAGTATGAGGCGGGCTCGCGCTCGCCGCTGCCCGATCCGGAGGTCGAGAAGCTGATCGACGAGACGCTGCTTCGTCTCGGCCGCAAGAAGCGCGTCGTCAGCGACGAGGAGATCCTCGAGCGCATGATGTATCCGATGGTCAACGAAGGCGCGAAGATCCTGGAAGAAGGCATCGCGGCGCGCCCCTCCGACATCGACGTGGTCTGGCTCTATGGCTACGGCTGGCCGATCTACCGCGGCGGCCCGATGTTCTGGGCCGACACGGTCGGCCTCAAGCACATCGCCGATCGCCTCGCCTTCTACGCCAAGGAGACCAACGACCCCAGCCTCGAGCCCGCGCCGCTGCTGAAGAAGCTCGCGGCGGAGGGCAAGACCTTCGCCTCGCTGGCGGCGGCGTCGAAAGCGGCGTGATGGCGGCTGCCTGTCCGCGTGTCATTCCGCGTTGCGCAGTTGCGCAACGTGGATGGCCCGAAGGGCCAGACCCGGAATCCATTTCGCCTTTGCTCGCGCGGCCTGATGGATTCCGGGCTCGCGACTTCGTCGCGCCCCGGAATGACGACTGATTGTGGTGCAGAAGATGACCCATCCCGGCGAACGGTTTTATCCCGAGGGCGTGCGTTGGGGCGACACCATCGTCCAGGGCACGCTCCCTGACCTGTTGTCGAAAGCCGCCGCCGATTACGGCACGCGCGCTGCGCTGGAATTTCGCGAACGTCCGATCAGCTACGCCGAGCTCGCCGCGATGGCCGAGCGCGCGGCTGCGGCGTTCCTGCGCGCCGGCTGCGGCGAAGGCTCGTCGGTTGCGCTGTTCCTCGGCAATACCCCCGATCACCCCGTCAATTTCTTCGGCGCGCTGAAGGCCGGCGCCCGTGTCGCGCATCTCTCCCCGCTCGACGGCGAGATCGCGCTGACACACAAGGTCGCCGACTCCGGTTCGCGGGTGCTCGTCACTTCGAACCTCGCCGCGCTGCTGCCGACCGCGCTGAAATTCCTCGACAAGGGCCTGATCGACCGCCTCGTCGTGTGCGAGGACGACAATTGGGGCAAGGTCGGTACACCGCAGGCGGCGATCCCGAGCGATCCCCGCATCGTCACCTTCAAGGCTTTCACCGACGGCTCCGCCGCGCCGGCAGAGTGGCCGGCCGTGACCGCCGACGATGTCGCGCTCCTGCAATATACCGGCGGCACCACCGGTCTGCCCAAGGGCGCGATGCTCACGCACGGCAATCTCACCTCCGCCGTGTCGATCTACGACGTCTGGGGCAAGCCGGCACGCGCAGCGCGCGGCGACGTCATCGAGCGCGTGATCTGCGTGCTGCCGCTGTTCCACATCTACGCACTCACGGTGGTGCTGCTCTCCTCGCTCCGCCGCGGCAATCTGATCTCGCTCCATCAGCGCTTCGACGTCGAGGCCGTGATGCGCGACATCGAGGTCAAGCGCGCGACCTATTTTCCGGGCGTGCCGACGATGTGGATCGCGATCGCTGCGCTGCCCGATCTCGCCAAGCGCGATTTCTCCTCGCTCAATGCGATCGGCTCCGGCGGCGCACCGCTGCCGGTCGAGGTGGCGAAATTCTTCGAGAGCAAGGTCGGCAAGAGGCTCCGGAGCGGCTGGGGCATGACCGAGACCTGCTCGCCCGGCACCGGCCATCCGCCGAAAGGTCCGGACAAACCGGGCTCGATCGGCCTGATGTTGCCCGGCATCGAGCTCGACGTCGTCGCGCTCGACGATCCGACCAAGGTGCTGCCGCCAGGCGAAGTCGGCGAGATCCGCATCAAGGGCCCGAACGTCACCAGGGGCTACTGGAACAAGCCGAAGGAATCGGCGGAGTCCTTTGCCGACGGCCGCTTCCTCACTGGCGACATCGGCTACACGGACGCGGACGGCTATTTCTTCCTGGTCGACCGCAAGAAGGACATGATCATCTCCGGCGGCTTCAACGTCTATCCGCAGATGATCGAGCAGGCGATCTACACCATTCCGGGCGTGCACGAGGTCATCGTGCTGGGCATTCCCGACCAGTATCGCGGCGAGGCCGCGAAGGCCTTCATCAAGCTGAGGCCGGACGCAAAGCCGTTCTCGCTCGACGAATTGCGTGCGCAGCTCACAGGCAAGGTCGGCAAGCACGAATTGCCGGCCGCGGTCGAGTTCGTCGACGACCTGCCGCGCACGCCCGTCGGAAAGCTGTCGCGCCACGAATTGCGCCAGCAGCAGAAACCGTCACAATCCACCCAACTCGCATCAGGAGGTCGCTCTTGACCGACGCCGTCATCGTTTCCACCGCCCGCACCCCGATCGGCAAGGCCTATCGCGGCGCGCTCAATGCCACCGAGGGCGCAACGCTGCTCGGCCACGCCATCGGCGAGGCCGTCGCACGCGCAAAGATCGATCCGAAGGAGGTCGAGGACGTCGTGATGGGCGCCGCCCTCCAGCAGGGTGCGACCGGCGGCAACATCGCGCGCAAGGCGCTGCTGCGCGCTGGCCTGCCCGTCACCGTGGCCGGCACCACCATCGACCGGCAATGCGCCTCGGGGCTGCAGGCGATTGCGCTCGCCGCGCGCTCGGTGATCTTCGACGGCGTCGAGATCGCGGTCGGCGGCGGCGGCGAGTCGATCAGCCTCGTGCAGAACGACAAGATGAACGGCTTCCACGCCCAGGATCCGGCGCTGCTCAAGATCAAGGGCGAGGTCTACATGCCCATGATCGATACGGCGGAAGTGGTCGCCAAACGCTACGGCATCTCGCGCGAGAAGCAGGACGAATATTCGCTGGAGAGCCAGCGCCGCACCGCGGCCGCGCAGCAGGGCGGCAAGTTCAAGGACGAGATCGCGCCGATCACGACCAGGATGGCCGTGACCGACAAGGCCACCGGCGAAGTCTCCTTCAAGGACGTCACGCTGTCGCAGGACGAAGGCCCGCGTCCCGAGACCACGGCTGAAGGCCTCGCCGGCCTCAAGCCGGTGCGCGGCGAAGGTTTCACCATCACCGCCGGCAACGCCAGCCAGCTCTCCGATGGCGCCAGCGCATCCGTGATCATGAGCGACAAGGAAGCCGCCAAACGGGGGCTCAAGCCGCTCGGCATCTTCCGCGGCTTCGTCTCCGCCGGCTGCGAGCCGGACGAGATGGGCATCGGCCCCGTCTTCGCCGTGCCGCGGCTGCTCAAGCGCCACGGGCTGACGGTCGACGACATCGGTCTCTGGGAATTGAACGAGGCCTTCGCGGTGCAGGTGCTCTACTGCCGCGACAAGCTCGGCATCGATCCCGACAAGATCAACGTCGATGGCGGCGCGATCGCGGTCGGCCATCCCTACGGCATGTCGGGCGCGCGCCTCACCGGCCACGCCCTGATCGAAGGCCGCCGCCGCAAGGCGAAGTATGCAGTCGTCACCATGTGCGTCGGCGGCGGCATGGGCGCGGCGGGATTGTTTGAGGTGCTGCAGTAGTTCACCGTCGTCCTGGCGACAGCCAGGATGACGCAGAGAAAAGAAGCTGGACAGGAGGATCCGATGGATCTCGCATTCACGAAGGAAGAGCAGGCGTTTCGCGAGGAGGTGCGGCAGTTCTTCCGCGACAACGTTCCGCCGGACACCCGGCGCAAGCTGGTCGAGGGCCGCCATCTGTCGAAGGACGAGATGGTGACCTGGTGGCGCATCCTCAACAAGAAGGGCTGGGGCGTCAGCCACTGGCCGAAGCAGTATGGCGGCACGGGCTGGACATCCGTTCAGCACTACATCTTCAACGAGGAGCTGCAGTCCTACCCGGCGCCGCAGCCGCTCGCCTTCGGCGTCAGCATGGTCGGCCCGGTCATCTACACCTTCGGCAACGAGGAGCAGAAGAAGCAGTACCTGCCGCGCATTGCCAATGTCGACGATTGGTGGTGCCAGGGCTTCTCGGAGCCCGGTTCGGGCTCGGACCTCGCCTCGCTCAAGACCAAGGCTGAGCGCAAGGGCGACAGGTGGATCATCAACGGCCAGAAGACCTGGACCACGCTCGCCCAACATGCCGACATGATCTTCTGCCTCTGCCGTACTGATGCCAGCGCCAAGAAGCAGATGGGCATCTCCTTCATCGTCTTCAGCATGAAGTCGAAGGGTGTCACGGTGCGCCCGATTCAGACCATCGACGGCGGCGTCGAGGTCAACGAAGTCTTCTTCGACGACGTCGAGGTGCCCTATGAGAACCTGATCGGCGAGGAGAACAAGGGCTGGGACTACGCAAAGTTCCTGCTCGGCAATGAGCGCACCGGCATCGCCCGCGTCGGCGTCTCCAAGGAGCGGCTGCGCCGCATCCGCGATCTCGCCGGCAAGGTCGAATCCGGCGGCAAGCCCATCATCCAGGACGCCGCCTTCCGCGAGAAGCTGGCCGCCTGTGAGATCGAGCTGAAGGCGCTCGAGCTCACCCAGCTCCGCGTCGTCGCGGATGAGGGCAAGCACGGCAAGGGCAAGCCCAATCCGGCTTCGTCCGTGCTGAAGATCAAGGGCTCCGAAATCCAGCAGACCACGACCGAGCTGCTCATGGAAGTGATCGGCCCGTTCGCCGCGCCCTACGACATCCACGGCGACGACGGCTCGAACGAAGCCATGGACTGGACCGCCCAGATCGCGCCGAGCTACTTCAACAACCGCAAGGTCTCGATCTACGGCGGCTCCAACGAGATTCAGCGCAACATCATCGCCAAGGCGGTGCTGGGGCTTTGATCTTCTCCCTCTCCGCCGAGGCGGGGAGAGGGCAATTTCCATCGTCATTCCGGGGCGCGACGAAGTCGCGAGCCCGGAATCCATCGGGCCGCACGTTCTAAGGCGAAATGGATTCCGGGCCTGGCCCTTCGGGCCATCCCCATTGCGCACTTGCGCAACGTGGAATGACGAAATCAGATGATCCGGGTACGAGGAACCAAAGAAATGGATTTTGATCTGTCCGAGGAGCAGCGGCTTCTCAAGGAAAGCATCGACGGCCTGCTGACCGATTCCTACGATTTCGAGCAGCGCAAGAAGTACATGAAGGAGAAGGGCGGCTGGAGCAAAGCCGTGTGGGACAAGCTCGCCGAGCAGGGTCTGCTCGGCCTGCCCTTCGCAGAAGCCGATGGCGGCTTCGGCGGCGGCCGCGTCGAGACCATGATCGTGATGGAGGCGCTGGGCAAGGCGCTGGTGCTAGAGCCCTATCTCGCAACGGTCGTGATCGGCGGCGGCTTCCTGCGTCACGCCGGCAACGACGCGCAGAAGGCCGCGCATTTGCCGGGCATCATCGACGGCAGCAAGACGCTCGCCTTTGCCCAGCTCGAGAAGAACTCGCGCTACGATCTCTTCGACGTCACCACGACCGCGAAGAAGAAAGGCGACGGCTGGGTCATCGACGGCGAAAAGTTCGTCGTGCTCAACGGCGAGAACGCCGACACGCTGATCGTGACCGCGCGCACCAAGGGCGACCGCCGCGACAAGACCGGCATCGGTGTCTTCCTGGTCCCCGCCGACGCCAAGGGCGTCAGCAAAAAGGGCTATCCCACCCAGGACGGCCTGCACGCGGCCGACATCACCTTCACCGGCGTCGAGGTCGGCAGCGACGCTGCGATCGGCAATCCCGAGGATGGCCTGGCGCTGATCGAGCGCGTGGTCGATGAAGCCCGCGTCGCGCTCTGCGCCGAAGCGGTCGGCCTGATGGACGAATCGCTCAAGACCACCGTCGAGTACATCAAGACGCGCAAGCAGTTCGGTGTGGCGATCGGCTCGTTCCAGTCGCTGCAGCACCGCGCCTCTGACATGTTCGTCGCCGCCGAGCAGGCCCGCTCGATGTCGATGTTCGCGACCATGGCGAACGATTTCGAGGACGCCAAGGAGCGCTCGAATGCGATCGCCGCGGCCAAGGTGCAGATCGGCAAGTCGCTGAAATTCGTCGGCCAGCAGTCGATCCAGCTCCACGGCGGCATCGGCATGACCATGGAGGCGAAGATCGGCCACTACTTCAAGCGCTTGACCATGATCGAGAACACGTTTGGCGACACCGAGTATCACCAGCGCCGCGTTGCCGATGCGGGCGGGCTGATCTGATCCACGACTGTCATCCCGGGGCATCGCGAAGCGATGAGCCCGGGATCTCGCCACGTCGTCATTGCGAGCGCAGCGAAGCAATCCAGAATCTTTCCGCGGAGACGGTCTGGATTGCTTCGCTGCGCTCGCAATGACGGAGCAAATGGAATCAACGGAGCCAACAACAATGAAAAACACCCCGTTCGATCTCACCGGCAAGGTCGCAATCGTCACCGGCTCGAGCCGCGGCATCGGCCGCTCCTCCGCCGAGCTGCTGGCAAAGCTCGGCGCCAAGGTCGTGATCTCCTCGCGGAAAGCTGATGCCTGCAAGGAAGTCGCAGACGGCATCATCGCCGCCGGTGGCGATGCCATCGTCATCCCCTGCAACATCGCCCGCAAGGACGAGGTCGAGGCGCTGATCTCGGGCACCATCAAGCATTACGGCAAGATCGACATCCTCGTCTGCAATGCGGCAGTGAACCCGTATTACGGCCCACTGCTCGACATCACCGACGAGGCCTTCGACAAGATCATGGGAAGCAACGTCAAGAGCAACATCTGGCTCTCGGCGCTGGCAATCCCGCAGATGGCGGAGCGTGGGAACGGCTCGGTCGTCATCATCTCCTCGATCGGAGGCCTGCGCGGCTCGACCGTGATCGGCGCCTACGGCATCTCCAAGGCCGCCGACTTCGCGCTGTGCCGCTCGCTCGCCGGCGAGTGGGGCCCCAAGGGCGTGCGGGTCAACTGCATCGCGCCGGGCCTCGTCAAAACCGATTTCGCCCGCGCGCTCTGGGAAGACGAAGCCCTCCTCAGGCGCCGCACCGCCACCACGCCGCTCCGACGCATCGGCGAACCCGACGAGATCGCCGGCGCGGTCGCCTATCTCGCCTCCGACGCGTCGAGCTTCATGACCGGACAGACCATCGTCATCGACGGCGGCGTCACCACGGCGGCGGTGTAGTTTTTCGCTCCGACCTCTCCACACGTCGTCCCGGACAAGCGAGCGTTGGCGAGCGCTGATCCGGGACCCATAGCCACAGGGCGTGGTTTGGCGAAGACTCTTGGTTGCCGGCTCGCGCAACGACTTTGCCCTGGGGTTATGGGTCCCGGCCTTCGCCGGGACGACGTCGTGGAGGGATATTGACCTTCCCGCCCTAATCCGCTCCCTTTGGCGCGACACAATGATCCGTCCTACGGAAACGCCAAGGTAGCTTCCATGTCTTTCGTCCTCGCCATCGACCAGGGCACCACCTCCTCGCGCGCGATCGTGTTTCGCGGCGACATTTCCATTGCGGCGAAGGCGCAGCAGGAGTTTCCGCAGCATTTTCCGGCCTCGGGCTGGGTGGAGCATGAGCCGGAGGACATCTGGACCTCGACCGTGAAGGTCTGCTGCGAGGCGATCGACAAGGCGGGGATCGCGGCAAAGGACATCGCCGCGATCGGCATCACCAACCAGCGCGAGACCACGGTGGTGTGGGACCGCGCCACGGGACAAGCCGTGCACCGCGCCATCGTCTGGCAGGACCGCCGCACCGCGGATGTCTGCGCGAAACTGAAGCACGACGGCCGCGAGCCGACGATCTCGCAGAAGACCGGCCTCATCATCGATCCCTATTTCTCGGGAACGAAGGTCGCCTGGATCCTCGACCACGTTCCCGGCGCGCGAGCGCGCGCCGCGCGCGGCGAGCTGATGTTCGGCACCATCGATTGCTATCTGCTCTGGCGGCTGACCGGGGGCAAGGTGCATGCAACGGATGCCACCAACGCCTCCCGCACGCTGCTCTTCAACATCCATACCGGCCAGTGGGACGACGAGCTCCTGGAGATCATCGGTGTGCCGCGCTCGATGCTCCCGGAGGTGAAGGACTCTTCCGCCCGCTTCGGCGAGTGCACGCCGGACCTGTTCGGCGGCGCGATCGCGATTGCCGGCATCGCCGGTGACCAGCAGGCCGCGACCATCGGGCAGGCCTGCTTCCGCCCGGGCATGATGAAGTCGACCTACGGCACCGGCTGCTTCGCCCTGCTCAACACCGGCACCACGCCGGTGGTCTCCAGCAACAAGCTGCTCACCACCATCGCCTATCAGCTCGATGGCAAACGCACCTACGCGCTCGAAGGCTCGATCTTCGTCGCGGGATCAGCGGTGCAATGGTTGCGTGACGGCCTCGGCATCATCAAGCACGCGGCCGAGACCGGACCGCTCGCAGACCAGTCCGATTCCATGCAGAGCGTCTATCTCGTGCCGGCCTTCGTCGGCATGGGCGCGCCCTACTGGAATCCGCGCGTGCGCGGTGCGCTGTTCGGCCTCACCCGCAACACCGGCCCTGCCGAGCTCGCGCATGCCGCGCTGGAGAGCGTCTGCTACCAGACCTTCGACCTCTGGGCCGCGATGCGCGCCGACTGGCCGAGTTCGGAGACCGCAAGCGTCGTGCTGCGCGTCGACGGCGGCATGACCGCCTCCGACTGGACCATGCAGCGCCTCGCCGACCTCCTCGACGCGCCCGTCGACCGCCCCGTGATCCAGGAGACCACGGCGCTGGGCGCTGCCTATCTCGCCGGCCTCGCCGCCGGCGTCTATCCCGAGCCGACAAAGTTCGCCGACAACTGGCGCCTGGAGCACCGCTTCAAGCCGAACATGAGCCAGGCCACGCGGGAGCGGAAGCTGGCGGGCTGGGCGCGCGCGGTGAAGGGCGTGCTGGCGAGCGACGAGGGGGAATAAGAAAAGGATGATCGTCCCGGACGGCTATTCCGATGTGCCCAACGGGAAGATCACTGCCGTCGTCACGCATCTGAAAATGACGGGCAGGTTCATCGACGAGAGGTTAGCATGCTCCTGATCGGCCAATACGACTCCCCCTTCGTCCGCCGCGTTGCGATTGCGCTGAGGCTTTATGGGCTCGTCTTCGAGCACAGGCCGTGGTCGACGTTCGGCGATGCCGACAAGATTGCGCCCTATAATCCCTTGCGCCGCGTGCCGACGCTGGTGCTCGACGACGGCGAGGCGCTGATCGAGAGCACGATCATCCTCGATTATCTCGACGAGCTCGTGGGAAGCGAGAAGGCAATGCTGCCGCGCGCGGGCGCGGAGCGCCGGCGGCACCAGCGCATCTGCGCGCTGGCCACGGGCCTCGGCGACAAGGCGGTGAGCCTGCTCTACGAGCGCGTGCTGCGGAAGGATCAGCAGCTTGCGCTGTGGGTCGATCGCTGCACGACGCAGATCGCCGATGTCCTCGTTGCGCTGGAGGCCGAGCGCGCGAAAGTGACGACGCCCTACTGGCTTGGGAATCGCATCGGGCATGCCGACGTCGCGGTGGCCTGTGTGGTCCGCTTCACCCGCGAAGCCCATCCATCGCTCTTCGAGGCGACGCGCTATCCGGCCCTTGCCGCGCATGCGGACGCTTGCGAGGCGCTGGCGCCGTTCAAGGAGATCGTGCAGCCGCTCGCCCCGCCGAAGGGGTGAGGGGGAGCTTGCCCGCTCTCGTGCCCCGGACGCAGCGCAGCGCTACTTCAGCGGTGCGCTGCAGAGCCGGGGGCCCATATTTCAGAGAACGATCGTGCAGCGTGGGTCCCGGCTCTGCGCCGCAACGCGAAGAGCGTTGCAGCGCGTCCGGGACACGAGAGGGTCAGTGCCAGCTCAAAACGGCAATCCCACATAATTCTCCGACAGCGATGTCATCGCGGCCTTGGACTGCGTGACATAGTCGAGCTCGGCGAGCTGGATGCGTGCGCCGATCGAGCCGGTGTCGGGGAATTTGTGCAGCATCGAGGTCATCCACCAGGAGAAGCGCACGGCCTTCCAGACCCGCGACAGGGCCGTGGTCGAATAGGCGTCGATCCCGACGCTGGATTTCTCGTCGTAGAATTCGCGCAAGGCGGTCGCGAGATAATGTGCGTCGGACGCGGCGAGGTTCAGCCCCTTGGCACCGGTCGGCGGCACGATGTGGGCGGCGTCGCCGCACAAAAACATCTTGCCGAAGCGCATCGGCTCGGCGACGAAGCTGCGCAGCGGCGCGATGCTCTTCTCGATCGACGGTCCGGTGACGAGACTGTCGGCCGCCTCCTGGTCGAGCCGGCGCTTGAGCTCGTCCCAGAAGCGGTCGTCCGGCCACTCGTCGATGTGGTCGTCAAGCGCACACTGCACATAATAGCGACTGCGTTTGGTCGAGCGCATGGTGCAGAGCGCAAAGCCGCGGGCGTGATTGGAATAGATCAGCTCGTGGCTGACCGGCGGCGTCTCGGACAGGATGCCGAGCCATCCGAACGGATAGACCCGCTCGAACTCCTCGATCGCGGAGGACGGAACGCTGGCGCGGCTGATGCCGTGAAAACCGTCGCAGCCGGCGATGAAGTCGCAGGTGATCTCGTGGGCGGCGCCGTCCTTGACGTAAGTTACGCGCGGGTGACTGCCGTCGAAATCATGCGGCTGGACATCCTTGGCCTCGTAGACCGTGGTGAGGCCGGCCGCATGGCGCGCATTCATCAGGTCGAGCGTGACCTCGGTCTGGCCGTAGATCATGACCGTCTTGCCGGTCGCAGCCTTCATGTCGATGCGGTGGCGACGGCCCGAGAAGGCGAGCTCGATGCCCTCATGGATGAGGCCCTCCGCATGCGCCCGTGCGCTGGCTCCGACCTCATCGAGCAGCGCGACGGTGCCCTCCTCCAGGAGGCCGGCACGGATACGCCCGAGCACATAGTCGGCGCTCTGCCGCTCCAGGATGACGTTGTCGATGCCGTAGCTGTGCAGAAGTTGCCCGAGCAACAATCCGGCCGGCCCAGCCCCGATGATTGCGACTTTTGTCCGCAATACTTGCTCCTTCCGAACCTGTAGGGTGCGCGCGGCTCGCTTGTCGCGTTGTCCCGCGCAAGATAATTATCTCACATAACGGTTGGGCAAAAGCAAAAGGGGAGTGCTCGTCGCCGCAGCGCGACAAATCCATGCAACAAGGCTGACGTAGATCGACACAGGCGATGCGTCGCCAGTTCCGGCTTGAACAAGCCAGCCAATTATATAACATGTTAACTAACGAGGCCGCCGCTGAAGCTACGGTCAAGAGAGGGAGAGAATACCGATGAGGAAAGCCTGTCTGGCACTGCTGCTGGCAGCGAGCGTGACGCCTGCGTTCGCGCAGGACAAGACCTTCGATCTGAAGATCTCGCACTGGGTCCCGGCCTCGCATCCGCTGCAGAAATCGCTGGAAGACTGGGCAGCCGCGGTCGAGAGGGACTCCGGCGGCACCATCAAGGGCAAGGTGTTCCCGGCGCAGCAGCTCGGCAAGGCGTTCGACCATTACGACATGGCGCGCGATGGCATTGCCGACGTCACCTATGTCAATCCCGGCTACCAGCCCGGCCGCTTCCCGATCATCGGCGCCGGCGAGCTGCCGTTCCTGGTCTCGGATGCCAAGGGCGGCTCGATGGGGCTCGACGCATGGTACCGGAAATATGCCGAGAAGGAGATGAAGGACGTCAAATACTGCCTCGCCTTCGTTCACTCGCCCTCCTCCTTCCACTCCCGCACCAAGAAGATCGTGGTGCCTGAGGACGTGAAGGGCCTGAAGATCCGCCCGGCGCACGCCACCATGGCGAATTTCGTCACCTCGCTCGGCGGCACCAATGTGCAGTCGTCCGCGCCCGAGGTGCGCGACATCATCGAGCGCGGCGTCGCCGACGGCGTCACCTTCCCCTGGGGCTCGCTGGTGCTGTTCGGCATCGACAAGGTGACGAAGTACCACATGGACGCGCCGCTCTACGTCACGACCTTCGTGTTCGTGATGAACAAGGACAAGTACAACGCGATGTCCGACAAGCAGAAGGCCGCGATCGACAAGAACTGCACCACCGAGATGGCCGGCGTGGTCGGCGAGCACTGGGGCAAGTTCGAGGACGCCGGCATCGACAAGGTGAAGGCGGAAGAAGGCCACGAGGTCTACAAGCTGAACCCGGAGCAGACCGCGTCCTGGAAGAAGGCCGCCGAGCCACTGGTCAAGACCTGGGGCGACGGCGTGAAGAAGACCGGCGCCGATCCGGACGCGGCGCTCGCCGACCTCAAGGCGTCGCTGAAGAAGCACAACGCGCTGGCGGAGTAACGCTGCGAGGACAGGCAAACGGCGGCGGGAAGCATCTCGCCGTCGTTGTCCTGAGAGTGCATTGCAGAGACGTTAAGAGCGCACGGCGCTTCCTCTCCCTCTCCCCGCCTGCGGGGA
>NZ_LSEF01000098.1:0-80312 GCF_001641695.1 Bradyrhizobium neotropicale | reverse complement strand
GGGCTCGCGGAGACTCCCCCTCACCCGCCGCGCTTCGTGCGTCGGCCTCTCCCCGCACGCGGGGAGAGGCGAAGGATCGCCGCTAGAGCCGAGAGCCAGAATGACATCACGCGATAGGACCACCCCATGAAGCGCGCCTGGATGGATCGCTTTATCGACATGATCGAATGGATCGCGGCCGGCTTCGTCGGCATCGTCGCGCTCGACATCTTCCTGTCGGTGCTGCTGCGCAACACGCTGAACTATTCGATCCCCGACAGCTTCGACATCGGCCGCATGCTGCTCGGCATCCTGATCTTCTGGGGCATCGCCGCGACCTCCTATCGCGGCACGCACATCACCGTGGACCTGGTCTGGGCCAATGTCACACCGCGCTACCAGCGCTGGATCGACGTGTTCGCGACGCTGGTGCTGCTGTTCGTCGTCACCGTGCAGACCTGGACGCTGTTCGACAAGGTGCGCGGCACCTACAACGACAATGTGCAGACGTTCGACCTGCATATGCCGACCTGGCCGTTCTTCGCGATCGCCTGGATCGGCGACATCTCCGCGGTGCTGCTGATCGCGATCCGCACCTACCGGCTGATCTTCCACCCCGAGGAAATGCACGACCCCAAGCTGAAGGCGACGGAGTAACCATGAGCACCGATGCCGTCGCCGTACTCGGCTTCGTTTCCCTGTTCGCCCTGATGCTGCTGCGCGTGCCCGTCGGCATGGCCATGGGCCTCGTCGGCGTGTCCGGCTTCTCCTACCTCGTCGGCGCCACACCGGCGCTGAAGCTGGTCGGCCAGACCTCGATGCGCACGGTGACCGACTACACCTTTGGCGTCATCCCTATGTTCCTGCTGATGGGCTCCTTCGTCAGCAATTCCGGCATGAGCCGCGAGTTGTTCCGCGCCGCCAACGGTTTTGTCGGCCATTTACGCGGCGGCCTCGGCATTGCGACTGTCGGCGCCTGCGGCGGCTTCGCCGCGATCTGCGGCTCTTCGGTCGCAACCGCCGCGACCTTCTCCGCCGTCGCTTACCCCGAGATGCGCCGCTTCGGCTATCCGCAATCCTTCGCCACCGGCGTAATCGCCGCCGGCGGCACGCTGGGCGCGATGCTGCCGCCCTCCACCGTGCTCGCGGTCTACGGCATCATCACCGAGCAGGACATCGGCAAGCTGTTCATCGCCGGCATCATCCCGGGCCTCTTGGCGATGACCATGTACATGATCACGATCGGCCTAATCGGGTACTTCCGCCCCGATTTCCTGCCCAAGGGCAAGGTGCTGCCATGGCGCGAGCGCTTCGCCGGCCTGAAGGACATCTGGGCGCCCGTCCTGCTGTTCGTGTTCGTGATCGGCGGCCTCTACGGCCTGCCCTTCCTGCCGCGCTTCACGCCGACGGAAGCCGGCGGCGTCGGCGCCACCGGCGCCTTCATCATCGGCGTGCTCACCGGACGGCTCGACCGGGAGAAGATCCTGGCCTCGCTGCTCCAAGCGACGCGCACCGCGGCCGCGGTGTTCACCGTGCTGATCGGCGCGCTGATCTTCGGCTATTTCCTCACGGTGACGCAGACGCCGCAGAAGGTCACGGAATTCCTGACCGGCCTCGGCCTCGGCTCCTACGGCGTGCTGGCGCTGATCATGGTGATGTATCTCGTGCTCGGCTGCCTGATGGACGCCATGGCGATGATCATCCTCACCGTGCCGATCATCTTCCCCGTGATCACGCATCTCGGCTTCGATCCGATCTGGTTCGGCGTCATCATCGTCATGACCGTCGAGCTCGGCCTGATCCACCCGCCGGTCGGCATGAACGTCTTCGTCATCAAGAGCGTGGTAAAGGACGTCTCGTTCTCCACCATCTTCAAGGGCGTGATCCCGTTCGTCGCGACCGATTTGGTGCGGCTGGTGATCCTGATCGCATTTCCACTGCTGGCGACCTGGCTGCCGACGCGGATGATGGCGCATTGAAATACAAGGCACGATTGCCGCGCTACATGGAGGTGACTCGATGCCCCCCACCCTCGAGACCAAATACGTCTTCACCATCACCGCACGTATCGGCGAGGTCATCACCGCCGGCGAGACCGGCATCGGCGTTCGCCGCATCATTCCGATCATCGGCGGCGAGGTGACGGGCACTGTGACCGGCACGGTGTTGCCATATGGCGCCGATTTCCAGACCATCCGCCCCAACGAGCTGATCGACTTAGAGGCCAGATACGCCTTCGAAACCGACGACGGCGCGACCGTCTATGTCGAGAACAAGGGCATGCGCTTCGGCCCGGTCGAGCTGCTGCAAAAGCTGAAACGCGGCGAGCCGGTCGCCCCCGAGCTGATCTACTTCCGTACCGTCCCGAAGTTCGAGACGGGGCATGAGAAGTACCGCTGGTTGATGCAGCACATCTTCGTCGCCTCAGCCGCGCGCCACGCGGATCGCGTGGTGATCGACGTGCATCAGGTTATGTGAGGCTCCCGCCTCCCGGTTGGACCGTATCAATCCCCTCCTGCAAAAGCCACGCAGGGCCTATGCCCCGGGGCTGAGCAGGTTCAGGATATGCGTGCGCAAGATTGCGCAGACCACGGGAGTGCCACCATGTCCCTTATGGCTTCCAGCGACTCAAGCCCGCATCACAGCTTTGATCCTGCCGAAATGGGCGCCATCGCCCATCTCTACCGGGGCGAGGTCTATCGCTCGACGATCTGGCGAACGCGCCTCGACAACACGACCAATTGGTCGATCGTCACCATGGGCATCGCGCTATCGACGACCTTTTCGAGCCCGGAGGCGTCGCCCCTGCCGCTCGTCCTCGTCGGGCTGCTGATCGCCGTGTTCCTCGCGATGGAGGCGCGGCGCTATCGCTATTTCAACGTCTGGCGGGCCCGGGCCCGCTGGCTGGAGAAGAATTTCTATGCGCCGATGTTCACGCGCGAGGCGCGCGACGACAGCTGGCAGGCCATTCTCGCGCGCGACTACACCGCGCCCCGCCATCACATTTCATTCGTCCGCGCTGCAGGGCGACGGCTGCGTCGCAATTACGCCGGGATTCTCGTCATCCAGGCGGTCGCCTATTACGGCAAGATCGCAATCCATCCGACGCCCGCAGCCAGCCTGGCCGAATTCGTCAATCGCGCGGCCGTCGGACCGCTTTCCGGCTGGACCGTTCTGCTCATGGGCTTTGCCTACGATTTCGGCTGGCTGGCGTTCGCGCTCGGCACGTTATGGCTCGACCAACGCGAGCACGGAGCCAAGGGCGACGGAGTAGCGATGGGCTAGCGACGGAGAATGGCCGCAGCAGCGCAGGCGCTCTTGGGCGGGCTCCGGGGCGAGCTCGCCCGCCCCACAACGGGCGGGGAACCCGTTCCCCTTGTTGACTCCCTCGAAATTCGTTATACAATATAACTATTCTGACAAGGACGCAAATGACACAGGGAAACGCCGACACCGCTGATGCGGGAGCCTCCGGGCTGCTTAGGATCGAGAGGGCGGACAGGGTTTTGACCGTCGGTCTCAACCGGCCGGCCAAGCGCAATGCGCTGAATGACGGCATCATCCTGGAAATCGGCGACTGCTTCGCGACGCTGCCCGAGGATATCGGCGCGGTCGTCATCCACGGCATCGGCGACCATTTCTCCTCCGGCCTCGACCTCTCCGAACTGACCGACCACGACGCCACCGGCGGGCTCCTGCATTCGCAGATGTGGCACCGTGTGTTCGACCGTATCCAGTACAGCCGCGTGCCGGTCATCGCCGCGCTCAAGGGCGCGGTGATCGGCGGCGGGCTGGAGCTGGCCTGCGCTGCGCATATCCGCGTCGCCGAACCCTCGACCTATTTCGCGCTGCCGGAAGGCCAGCGCGGCATCTTCGTCGGCGGCGGCGGATCGGTGCGGCTGCCGCGGCTGATCGGGGTGGCGCGGATGATGGACATGATGCTGACGGGCCGCGTCTATTCCGCGACCGAAGGCGCCTCCTACGGTTTCGCGCAATACGTGACGGAAGCCGGCAACGGCCTCGGCAAGGCACTGGAGCTCGCCACCCGCATCGCCTCCAACGCGCCGCTGACGAATTTTGCCGTCCTCCAGGCGCTGCCGATGATCGCGGAAGCCAATCCGCAGACCGGCCTCCTGATGGAATCGCTGATGGCGACGGTGGCGCAGAGCGACAAGGAGGCGAAACGCAGGATCCGCGAATTCCTCGAGCACAAGACCGCCAAGGTGAAGCCGAAGTCATGAGCACGCAGCCGTCCTCTTCCACCACGGAGCGCGGCGCGAGCACTTCTCCGCTACGGCCGATCTCGTTCGGCGACCCCGCAGTCAATATCGAGCGGCGCGAGGACGGCACGATCTATCTGAGGCCGACGCAGCCGCTCGGCGACTATCCCGTCCGCATCACCGACCGCCTGCACCACTGGGCGAAGACCACGCCGGACCGCACCTTCATGGCCGAGCGCGAAGGCGGGCGTGGCTGGCGCAAGATCACCTACGCCGAACTGCTCACCGCGAGCCGGCACATCGCCTCCGCGCTGATCCAACGCGGCCTGTCGGCAGACAGGCCGGTTGTGATCCTCTCCGGCAATTCGATCGATCATGCGCTGCTCGCGTTCGGCGCGTTCTACGCCGGCATTCCGTTCTGTCCGGTGTCGCCGGCCTATTCGCTGGTGTCGAAGGACTACGGCAAGCTGTCCTATCTGATGAAGCTGTTGACGCCCGGCCTGGTCTTCGCCGAGGACGCCGACAAGTTCGCCGATGCGCTTGTTGCCAACGTCTCGCTCGGCACCGAGATCGCTGCGTCCTACGGCGCCGTGCCGGGCCGCGACGTGACGCTGCTCGCCGACCTCATGGCAACGCCGATCCATCCCGCGCTCGACGAGGTGCATGGCAACATCGGCCCGGACACGATCGCCAAATTCCTGCTGACCTCCGGCTCGACCGGCAATCCCAAGGCCGTCATCAACACCCAGCGCATGATCTGCGCCAACCAGGTGATGCTGCGCGAGACGCTGGCCTTCCTCAAGGACGAGCCGCCGGTCATCATCGACTGGCTGCCCTGGAACCACACCTTCGGCGGCAACCACAATATCGGACTGACGCTCTACAATGGCGGCTCGATGTATCTCGACGCCGGCAAGCCGGTGCCCGGCGGCATCGAGGAGACCGTGCGTAATCTCCAGGAGATTTCGCCGACGGTCTATTTCAACGTGCCCAAGGGTTATGAATCGCTGCTGCCCTATTTGCGCGACGACCAGGGGCTGCGCGCAAAATTCTTCGACCGCCTGCACGCGATGTTCTTCTCGGGCGCGGCGCTCTCGCCCTTCGTCTGGAACAGCCTCGACGAGCTCGCGGTCAAGGAGAAGGGCTATCGCGTGCCGATGCTGACGGGCCTCGGTGCAACCGAGACCGCGCCGTTCTTCATGTCGGTCAATCCGCGCACCAGCCGCTCCGGCCATGTCGGCCTGCCGGTCTCGGGCAATGACGCCAAGCTCGTGCCGAACAACGGCAAGCTGGAAGTGCGTGCCAAGGGCCCGAACGTGATGCCCGGCTACTGGCGCCAGCCCGACGTGACCGCGAAATCCTTCGACGAGGAGGGCTTTTACAAGCTCGGCGACGCGCTGAAGCCCGCCGATCCCGACGATCTCAACGCCGGCTTCGACTTCGACGGCCGCGTCAGCGAGGATTTCAAGCTCGCGAGCGGCACCTGGGTCAGCGTCGGCCCGCTGCGCGCACGCTTCGTGGCGGCCTGCGCGCCGCTGGTACGTGACGTCGTCATCGCCGGCATCAACCGTGACGAGATCTCCGCGCTCGTGGTGCTCGACCTCGACGGCTGCCGGCTGGTCAATCCAACGCTGGCGGCCGACGACCTCGTCGTGACAGCACGCGACCGTCTGATCCGCGACGCCTTTCGCGAGCGCCTAACCCGCTTCCTCGGCGCGGCCACCGGCTCCTCGACGCGGATCACGCGCGCGATCCTCTTGGACACGCCGCTGTCGATCGACAAGGGCGAAGTCACCGACAAGGGTTCGATCAACCAGCGCGCGGTGCTCGAGCATAGGGCCGCATTGATCGAGGAGCTCTATGCTGCCAATCCATCGGACCGTGTGATATCGGTCGGCTAACCAAACATCCGCCAAAGGAGAACGCCATGTTGTTGAAGGATCAGGCAGCCATCGTCACCGGCGGCGCATCGGGACTGGGCGCGGCCACCGCGCGAAAGCTGGCGGCGCAGGGCGCCAAGGTCGCGGTCTGCGACCTCAACGCCAAGCTCGCCGAGACTGTCGCCGCGGAGATCAAGGGCGTGGCTGTCGCCTGCGACGTCTCCGACGCCGCCTCCGCTGAAGCTGCGATCGCGCAGGCCGCCAAGGCCCATGGTCCGGCGCGCGTGCTGGTCAACTGCGCCGGCATCGGCGTCGCAAAGCGCGTCGTCGGCCGTGACGGGCCTATGGCCCTTTCCGACTTCGACAAGGTGATCAAGGTCAATTTGATCGGCACCTTCAACATGCTGCGCCTTGCCGCAGCCGAGATGTCCAAGCTCGAGCCGCAGGCCACCGGCGAGCGCGGTGTCATCATCAACACCGCGTCGGTCGCCGCCTATGACGGCCAGATCGGGCAGTCGGCCTATTCCGCGTCCAAGGGCGGTATCGTCGGCATGACCCTGCCGATCGCGCGCGAGCTCGCGCAGTTCGGCGTCCGCGTGCTCACCATCGCGCCCGGCCTGTTCCTGACACCGTTGCTCGCCAACCTGCCGCAGGAAGCCCAGGATTCGCTTGCGGCTGCGATCCCCTTCCCGCGCCGGCTCGGCAACGCCGACGAGTTCGCGGCGCTCGCGCTGCACATGGTCGAGAATTCCTATCTCAACGGCGAGGTGGTGCGGCTCGACGGCTCGCTGCGCATGGCACCGAAGTAAGCGCGGCAAGGGCAAGGGCAGCACATGTTCGTGAACCGGCGCGACGTACAGATCCAATGGGGCGATTGCGACCCCGCCAACATCGTCTATTACCCGCGCTATTTCGGCATGTTCGACGATTCGACCTCGGTCCTGTTCGAGAAGGCCGGCTTCTCGAAGCAGGACCTGGTCCACAAATACGGACTGGTCGGCATTCCCATGGTCGACACGCGGGCGAAATTCTACATCCCCTCGACCCACGGCGACTGGATCACCATCGAAACCAGGATCGAGAGCATCAAGCGCTCGAGCTTCGAGGTGAAGCACAATGTCTACAAGGGCGAGGCGCTGGCTATCGAAGCCTTCGAGACCCGCGTCCTGGTCGGCCGCGACCCGAACGACCCCGACAAGCTGAAATCGGCGCCGTTTCCGCCGGAAATGGTGGCGAAATTCATCGGGAGCTAAATCGCCGCACCATCCAAAGACGGGGCTGAATCAGCCCCCGATTTCTGCTTTCAAAGAAACACGTAAAGGGAGGAATAGATGAAACGTTTTTACCTGACCGCCGCGATTGCCGCCGCGACGCTCGCCTTGCCGGCGCTGCCCGCGCTGGCCCAGACCAATGAAATCACCATCGGCATCACCACCACCACGACCGGCCCGGGCGCGGCCCTCGGCATTCCCGAGCGCAACGCGCTGGAATTCGTGCCGAAAGAGATCGGCGGCGTGCCGTTGAAGGTGATCGTGCTCGACGACGGCGGCGACCCGACCACGGCAACCACCAATGCCCGCCGCTTCGTCACGGAATCCAAGGCCGACATCATCATGGGCTCGGCGCTGACGCCGCCGACGATCGCGGTCTCCAACGTCGCCAACGAAGCCGGCATTCCGCATTTCGGCCTCGCGCCGTTTCCGATCACGCCGGAGCGCATGAAGTGGTCGGTGGCGATGCCGCAGCCGATTCCGATCGTGGGCAAGGTGCTCTACGACCACATGAAGTCCAAGGGCGTAAAGACCGTCGGCTATATCGGCTATTCCGATTCGTACGGCGACCTCTGGTTCAACGACCTGAAGGCCCAGGCCGTGCCGATGGGCGTGACCATCGTCGACGAGGAGCGCTTCGCGCGTCCCGATACTTCGGTCACCGGCCAGGTGCTGAAGCTCGTCGCCGCCAATCCCGACGCGATCCTGGTCGGCGCCTCCGGCACCGCGGCCGCGCTGCCCCAGACCGAGCTGCGCGAGCGCGGCTATCAGGGCCTGATCTACCAGACCCACGGCGCGGCCAGCATGGACTTCATCCGCATCGCCGGCAAAGCGGCCGAAGGCGTGCTGATGGCCTCGGGCCCGGTCATGGACCCCGAGGATCAGCCGGACGAAGCGGCCACCAGGAAGCCGGGCCTTGCGCTCAACACCGCCTATGAAGCGAAGTACGGCCCGAACAGCCGCAGCCAGTTCGCCGGCCACTCCTATGACGCCTTCGAGCTCCTGAAGCGCGTCATTCCGGTCGCTCTGAAGACGGCAAAGCCGGGCACGCCGGAGTTTCGTGAGGCCATCCGGCAAGCCTTGCTGACGGAAAAGGAATTGGCGGCCAGTCAGGGCGTCTACAACTTCACCGAAAAGGATCGCTACGGCCTCGACGAGCGCTCGCGCATCCTGCTCACGGTGACGAACGGCAAATACAAGCTCGTGAAATAACACAGCGTCAGTTTCGAGACAGTCAGAGCCGGCCCCGCGGGCCGGCTCTTTTCTTTTTGCCGGTGATCGTGGCTGCGGCCCGAATTTCACTGCGCTCCCTCTCCCGCTTGCGGGGGAGGCCTGGGGTGGGGGTGTATCCGCGTCGGGATGCCTGAGGTTTACCGAGAAATTCCCCGAGTGGAGAGAGCCCCCACCCGCCGCGCTCTGCGAGCGCGTCGACCTCCGCCGCAAGCGGGAGAGGTGCAGCGTGCCCGCGGAAAGGCCCGCGTACTAAGCGGCCTGCGCAAGCCTGGTCCAGGCGAACTCCGGGTAATACCGTCCCATCATCCGGTCGACATAGGCGGTGAGGTTCGGAAACTCCTCGGCCCGCCCGCGCAGCTTGGAGTCGAAGAACGGGGTCAGGATTCCCGCGAGCACGCCGAACGCGGACGCATCGACGCCGCAGGGCTTCTCGCCCATCAGATAGGACTTGTCGCCGAGTTGCACCGAGAGCGCAAACAGCGAGCGCACGGCGAGATCGACATCGTCATCCGGCGCGTGGCGGCCAAGGCCGGAGAGCAGATAGTTTTCGGCGACGCGGAATTGCGCATCCTCGCGCAGCTTCTCGCGGTTGTGCTCTGGCGCGCCGTCGAAGAAATGCGCAGGCCCCTTGGCGAAATTAACCGGATCGACCCAGCGCGCGCCGACCAGCGCCCAGTAGACGTGATGCTCGATCATCCGCTCGAAGGCCCAGGCCTGCGCGCGTTGCTGCAAGGAGAGGCCGGCGTCGAAGTCGAACCCGTAGCGGCGTTCGATATGGGCGCGGATGAAGGTGGAATCGGCCACCGCCTCGCCGTCATCGTCGATGAAGGGCAACTGCCCCTTGGGCGACGCGGGCGGCATGGCCCGCTCCTTCCGATAGGGCAGTTCCGCCATCTTGAGCTGCACCTCGGTCTTCGTGACGAAGGGGCTGATTTCCGGCAGGCCGAATCCGACACCGAAGCCGTAGAGGGTGATCATGTCTGCTCTCCTGATCCTCGAAAGATGCATTGGAACCTAGCGTCCGGCTGCTGCCACCATGGTGGCAGCAGCCGTGATATCCTTGGCGAAACGAGCCCCTCGCCAGGCCTGGCCCATGAGGTGGCGGACCAGGGTGTCCGCGACCTGGACCAGCGAGCGGGTCACAAGGCTCGCCAGCGCGAGGCGGAAGTCGACGAACATGAGATCGAGAGACGCGAGACGGCCGAACGCCCAGGTATGCAGCAAGGCGTGCAGCGAAGCCTGCACCCGCCAGAGCGGGACGGCCGTGCCGAATTGGGTGCGAATGATCATGGACAAATCCTCTTCAGTCGAAGCGTTGTCCCGGTATAGAACTCCCCTGCTGCCAACATCCTGTCAGCATCAGCGCGCCGTTTTTTGAGCCGCCTGCGATCAGGGAAAGAGAATTGTCATGAGACGTGCCGACCGGCTGTTTCAGATCATCCAGGTGCTGAGGCGCAGCCGTAAACCGCTCACGGCCGACGCGATCGCGGCCGAGCTCGAGACATCGAAGCGCACCGTCTATCGCGACATCGCCACGCTGATCGGCCAGCGTGTGCCGATCCGCGGCGAGGCCGGCATGGGCTACATCCTGGAAAAGGGCTTCGACCTTCCGCCTTTGATGCTGACGCCGGACGAGATCGAGGCGGCGGTGCTGGGCGCGCAATGGGTCGCGGGCCACGCCGACACGGCGCTCGCGCGCGCGGCCGAAGACCTGATGGCCAAGATCGCCGACACCGTGCCCGAACGCCTGCGCCCCTTCGTGCTCGAGCCGGCGAGCCGCGCGCGGCCGAGCTGGAACAGGGAGCCCGACCGGATGGACATGGTGCGCACGCGTACCCAGATCCATGAGGGCAAGAAGATCATGCTGCGCTATCGCGACGAGCAGGGCCGCCCGAGCGAGCGCATGATCTGGCCGATCGCGGTCGGCTATCTCGAAGCCGTCCGCCTGCTTGCAGCCTGGTGCGAGCTGCGCAGCGACTTCCGCAGCTTCCGCACCGACCGCGTGGTGGAGGCAACCTATCTCGACGAAAGATATCCGGAGCGGCGCGACGTGCTGCGGGCGAAATGGCGGCAGAGCCTGGTCTGGGGTCCGCCGAAGGACACGTGATGGCGATCGATGAGATGTCCACCACCGATCTGTCGAGCTGCTGCCAGGCGTGCGGCGCCTGCTGCGGCTATTCGGCGAATTGGCCGCGTTTCTCGATCGAGAGCGACGAGGAGCTCGCGCTGATTCCGGAGAAGCTCGTCAACGACCGGCAATCCGGCATGCGCTGCGAGGGCGATCGCTGCGCAGCGTTGCAAGGGGAAATCGGGAAGACGACAGCTTGTGGCATCTACCAGGCGCGGCCGGAAGTGTGCCGCACCTGCATGCCGGGTGATGCCGAATGCGCGATGGCGCGGCGCAAATTCGGACTGCCGGCGATCGTGGTAGCTTAAGCCGGCACGGCTTCGCTGATCTCGTCGTCGAACTCATCCTCTAGCGGCGCAAGCACCGAGAGCGGCTTGGTTGACAGCGTGATCGGCTTGCGGCCGCCGGACAGAGACGGCGTCGATTTGGCCGAGCGTTCGCGCGACAGCGCGTAGAGCGTCGAGCCGACGCGGCCACCGCTCTCGATCAGGTCGCGCTCGCTGCAGCTCGCTGCGATCGCGACCGCCAGCGAATGCAAATGGCTGCGGCGATAGCAGAACAGCGCCAGCCTGGCGCGGACGTCAGGGGAAACACTCTCAACCAGCCTCGGCAGGCCGCTCTCATTGGCGCGATACATCTCGCCAAGGAGTTCGTCGCGGACCGGGCAGAAATCGCTTTCAAAGGTATCGCGGCTTGAAAACATTGCAGTTCTCCCTCGTGTGCGGAAGATGCCGCGCAATTCTCTAATGAAAGGTTAACCACACTGACCGGTAGTCACCCGGGGTCCTTGCGCCCACGCCGCGAATCGGTCCGGCCCCCATCGGGTATCCGATCGCATATGCGGATCTGCAGCAGTCGTCATGCCCGGGCTTGTCCCGGGCATCCACGTTCTTTGTGCCGTGCGGTAAGACGTGGTTGGCCGGGACAAGCCGGGCATGACGCTGTGGAAACTTCAGCGCACCACGCACCCGCAATCGCCCTGCCCATCGGCAGGCAGCCAGCTTCAGTTGGCGGCCATGAAGATGGAGAGACCGAAGCCGGTGAGATGGTGCAGCGCCTGGTCGACACCGATCAAGGTCCAGAACCAGGGATGCTCCTGGTTGACATGGAGATTGGCCGAGACGAGACCCTTGGCGCGGTCGACGATGATGTGAATCCCGAAGTCGATCAGGGCCACGAACCAGAAGCGCGGCGCCACGATCAGGATCAGCGGCAGCGCAACCGCAAGGTGAATCAGGCAATGCACGAGCAGCGGCAGACCCCAGCCGTGCTTCTGGTCCTTGCCGTGCGCCATCCAGGCGGTTTGCAGGACGAAATCGGCCATGATGTGCTTGAAGGTCAGCAGCAACATCCAGCCAATGAGCGCTTCAACCGGAATCGCCGATGACATGGGTGGAAACGACAAAGCTGGCGCCCTCATTGACGTGGGAAGCAAAAAATGGAGCGTTCAGCGCAACTTCTTCTTGGGTCCGGCCAAATCCCCGGGATCGGTCATTTATGACATCTCCCGCGGCGGAATGCATCCGGGGGAACTCGAAAATCACCAACTGTGGCCGAACGGCGATAGGACGACCAATCGCCGCGGACGGTCCAAGTAAGGTTACCTTCGGCTCGAAATTTGCATTCTCGGGCCGGAGCGCTATCATCCCCAGATAGAGAATATCGTTCTTTTTTTCAGGCGTGTACGAAATTTCAGGCGCGCGCGGCCGGCAGATCCGCCGCCGCCCGCCATCCCGCATAAGGCCAGAGTGCTGCCATGAGTACTGAAGGCCCGACGGCACCGACCGAGCCGCGACGGACCCTGCGCCGCAAGGTGATCAAGACCAATCAGCAGCAGGTCCTTCTGTACGTCGTGCTGACCCTGCTTCTGTCGTTTGTCACCGTCTGGGCCGGCCGGGCCTTGTTGCACAATTCAGAGACGCTGACCTTTGCCGTCGGCGCCCCCAACAGCGACGAGGCACTGTTTGCGACCAAGCTCGCCGCGCTTCTGAAGAACAACGCCTCGCGCTTCCGGATCAAGATCGTCAACAACCCTGACAATGCCAGGGCGCTCGCACAGTTCGACCGCCGGCAGGCCGATCTCGCCATCCTGCGCACCGACGCCAAAGTGCCGCCACGGGCACGCACGCTGGCGATCCTGGAGCACGATCTCGTGCTGCTGCTCGGCCCCGGCAACAAGAAGATCAAATCGCTCGCCGAGCTGAAGAAGAAAAAGGTCGCCGTTGTCGCCGAGAACGAGTCCTCGCTCGCCTTCGTGCGCAGCATCCTCGACATCCCCGACGGTCCGGACGCCGCGAAGATCCAGATGGCTCCGCAGGGCGCGACGCTCGACAAGCTGTTCGCGCCGTCCAGCGGCTTTAGCGCAGTGATCGCCATTGTCCACGCATCCCGCGCGGTGCGCGACAAGGCCTACGAGCAGGTCGCCAAGCATGGCGGGTTCACACTGAATGCGATCGACGAAGCCAAGGCGCTGGCGCGCAAATTCCCCGGCATTTCCGACGAGACGCTGACGGCCGGCACGCTGTCCGCCTCGCCTGAAATTCCGGACGATGACCTCGATACGATCGGGCTCGAATGGCTCCTGGTCGCGCAGTCCAAGATGTCCCTGACCACGGGCGGCGACCTCGCGCGTATCGTCTACGAGAACAAGTCCGCGCTCGGGCTCGACAATGGCTTTGCCACGAGGATCGAACCGGCCTCGACCGAGAAGGACGCCTTCGTGATGGCGCATCAGGGCGCGGCCGACTACATCAACGACGACACCAAGTCGTTCATGGATAAGTACAGCGACATGATGTATCTGGGCGCCGCCGCGCTCAGCATCATCGGCTCGATCTTCGCCGCGATCTACACCAAGATCACCAGGGTGGCGCCGGAAAAGGCCAGCAAGCTGTCCACCGCGATCCTCGATATCGGCGAGCGCATCGAGCATGCCCATTCACTGGATCAGCTCGAATGTCTTCAGGACGAGCTGGAGGGCATTCTGCGCGGCGCGGTCATCGGACTCAGAGACGGCACCATCAGTACCGACGGCCTCGATACGTTCAAGCTCGGCTATGAATTCGTCCGGGACGAGATCGGCATGCGCCGTGACTACCTGAAACGCCATGCTGCCGAGGTGGAGAAGGCCGACCCCGTTCCACACGACGACAGCAATGTGGTGGTGGTGAAGACCGCGCAGAGCGCCTGAGCGCGCAGGCGCAGCCGCGGAAACCCTGCAGGGTATTTCGGGTGAACCGCCGGAACCCGGGAACCGTCTCGATTCACGGTCGTTGGTGCCCCGGATACAACCGGAGAACGCTGCATGCGTACACTCCTCGTCATCCTCCTTCTGGGAATGCTGGCAGCGGTCGGCTATTTCGGCTATTCCGCGATGACGATCGAGGGAGACCCGATCCCGACGGAAGGCTATGTGGCGCTGGCGCTGGGCGCAGGGTTCTCGGTGGTCGTCGGCATCGGCCTGATGGTGCTGCTGTTCTTCAGCAGCCGCCACGGCTACGACGAGCCGCCGCACTTCAAGTAGCGGCGGAGTCCGCCGTATCCCATGGCTGCGCCGGGTGCCTGTGCCCTGATATGCGCAATGGCACGCCTACGCGCCATTTGCCGTCGTTGACGGCCCCCGCCCGCACAGGCACTTTGGCGCCGACGTCCCAGCCGGGACCTCGAAAACCTACCCAAAGCCCGGGCCGCCTTCCCGCATGTCCAAGCCGTTGATCCCCGTTCTGGCGCAGTTCGTGGCTGCCACGGCCGGCCGCAACATGACCAAAGCGGCCTATGGGGCGGTGATCGTCGGCGTCGGGGCGATGGTGCTACTAACGGTCAACCCGGCCTACGATGCCGCGTACCGCTGGCTCGACGGCCTCTTGTGGGTCTGCCTCCTCTACTTCGTTTTCGAATGGGTGGTCCGGCTGCGCCACATGAGGCGGCAAGGACGTCTTTCGCTCTATATGTCCTCGTCCGCGGGGCTGGTCGATGCGATCGGAGCGCTGGCCGTGCCGATCGCCCTGGTGCTGGGTGTCGAGCTCAGGACGGCCTGGCTGCTCAGCGTGCTCTGGGTCATGAAGGTGGTGCCGGGCATTCCCGGCCTGCGGCAGCTGCGCCGCGTGCTGGTGCTGGAATCGGGCCCGCTGCTCAGCGTGCTCGTGATCTTCCTGATGGTGGTGTTCCTCGCCTCGGTCGCCGAATATTTCCTGGAACGTGACGTGCAGCCGCAGACCTTCGGCAGCGTCCCGGCCGCGCTGTGGTGGGCGGTGGTGACCCTGACGACCACGGGCTACGGCGACGTCGTGCCGGTGACGCCGCTCGGCCGCATGGTGGCTGCGCTGGTGATGATCTCCGGCCTCGGCGTGTTCGGACTCTGGACCGGTATTCTGGCGACCGGCTTTGCCGCCGAGACCCGGCGCGACAATTTCCTCAAGACCTGGGAATCCGTCAGCAAGGTGCCGTTCTTTGCAGCGCTTGGCCCCGCGGCGATCGCCGACGTCACCCATATGCTGCGAACCATGGAGCTGCCGGCGCGCACCATGATCATCCGGAAGGGCGCGCAGGGCGACTGCATGTATTTCATCGCCGCCGGCGAGGTCGAGGTCGACCTTCCCGGCAAGAAGGTGCAGCTCGGCGAGGGCGCCTTCTTCGGCGAGATGGCGCTGCTCGGCAACAATGTGCGGGGTGCCAGTGTCTCGACCACGAAAGTGTCGCGGCTTTTGGTGCTCGACCTCGTCGACTTCCGCGTGCTGATGGCGCGGCATCCCGATCTCGCCAACACCATCGATGCCGAAGCCAAGCGCCGCGCGCTCGAAAACAAATAAACGGAGACAAGAATGTCGGACACAGCCGACGCGGCCAGCGGCCCCGTGCTCGAAATCACCGGTACCCGCGCCACCATCCGCCTCAACCGCCCGAAACATCTCAACCGGCTCCAGGCGGAGGACCTCGACGAGCTCATGCAACTGTTCGACCGGATCGAGGCGGATCCCGCGATCCGCGTTCTGGTGCTGACCGGCACCGGTCGCGCCTTTTCCGCAGGCTACGACCTCAACTCGGTGGCCGAGCGCGCGGTCAGCGCCAAGGAGCAGCAGAGCGCGGGCTCGGCGTTCGAGGTCGTCGTCAACCGGCTGGAGGATCTCGGCGTACCAACGATCTGCCGGCTCAATGGTGGTGTCTATGGCGGCTCGACCGACCTCGCGCTCGCCTGCGATTTCCGCATCGGCGTCGACACCGCCGAGATGTTCATGCCTGCGGCCCGGCTCGGGCTGCACTATTACAAGGGCGGCATCAAACGCTACGTCACGCGGCTCGGCGTCGACAACGCCAAGAAACTGTTCCTGACCGCCACGAGGATCAGCGCGCCGGAGATGCTGCGGATCGGCTATCTCACGGACATGGTGCCGGAGGAAACGCTGGACGAGGAAGTCGACAAGCTCGCGACGATCCTCGCCGGCAACGCGCCGAACGCGATGCGCGGCATGAAGCGCGCCATCAACGAATTCGCCCGCGGCGAGCTCGATGAGCTGGCCGCCGACCAGCGCCACCGCGACAGCATGCGCGGCGACGAGATCAAGGAAGGCATCAAGGCATTCGCGGAGAAGCGGCCGCCGAGGTTTTGAGGATCACCCCCGCTTCGACCGCATCGCGCGCACCTGCGTGAGCTTCGGATCGCGCGCCAGCGTCTGGTAGCGCTTGCTGTCGACGGCATAGATCGCGATGCGGCCTTCGCTGTCGGCATGCACGCCCCAGCCGAAGCGCTTGCCGAGGCTTGAGGCGCGCATGCAGGCTTGCCCGCGCGAGAAGAACGCCGCCCGGGCGGCGCTTTTCTCCGCCTTCGTTGCCTTTGCATCGAGTTCGCGCCCCGGCGCGGAGGTCGCGAAGATCACGTCGTCCGACGTGTATCTGTAAGGCGCCTTCGCGACCATCGCGTATTGCAGGCCGACCACGGTCGGCCGTCCTGCGCGCGGCGGTGGCTCCTCGCCCGCGCGCGCCGGACAGTCTTCGGCAACCTGGATGAAGGTGTCGAAACAGTTGGTCGTATGGATCGGCTTTGTCATGCGAAGACCCGACTTGTTCATCCCCCGGCGACAGCGGCATGCTGCGCCGCCATCTCATCATCGGCCGCATTGATCCGCAGGAACGCAGGTCGCGACGTGATGCGCTCGGAATAGCGGACGAAGACGTCTTTCTTCGGCACGATACCGAACATCATCGTCCATTTGAACGCCACGCCCCAAAGAATATCGGCCGCCGTCATGCGTTCGCCCAGGAGATACGGCCCCCTGGACAGTTGCGCTTCGAGCGCGCCCAGCATGGTGTCGTAATCGGCATAGGGCGACTGTGTGATCGGCGCGGGCTCGCGCTGCATGAATTTGTCGATCAGCGCCGGCTCGAACGACGAGCCGTAATAGGCGATCCAGCGCAGATAGGGACCGCGCAAGGGATCGCTCAGCGCGGGTGCGAGGCCCGCCTGTGGGAACAGGTCGGCGAGATAGATGTAGATCGCGACCTGCTCGGTCACCAGCGCCTCGCCGTGACGGATCGCCGGCACCTTGCCGAGCGGATTGATGGCGAGATAGGCCGGCCTGCGCTGCTCGCCCGCCTTCATGTTGAGGACGTGGAGATCGTAGGGCGCGCCCAGCTCCTCCAACAGCACCCGCGTGCCCGTGGCGCGGCTTTGCGGCGAATAATAGAGGGTGATGCGGTTCTGATCGGTCATGGCAGGTCTCCGGCTGGCCGTCTGCGATTGCGTCTCTCTACCGGACCATACCTGACATCCTGTGTCAGGTATGGTTTAAGGGACCATGCGCGCGAGCCGGCTGCTATCGATCCTCACCACCCTTCAGGCGAGAGGGCACGTCACTGCACCCGAGCTTGCGGATGCCTGCGAGGTGTCGGTGCGCACGATCTATCGCGACATCGATGCGCTCGCGGCCGCCGGCGTGCCCGTCTATGCCGACCGCGGCGCGGAGGGCGGCTATCGCCTGCTCGACGGCTACCGGGTGCGACTCAACGGATTGTCGCAGAGCGAAGCGGAAGCGCTGTTCCTCACCGGGTTGCCCGGCCCGGCGGCCGCACTCGGGCTCGATGCCGCGATGATGGCCGCACAGACCAAGCTGATGGCGGCACTTCCCGCGAGCCTGCGGCAGGACGCCGGCCGGATGCAGGAGCGCTTCCATCTGGATGCGCCGGGCTGGTTCGGCGAGGCCGAGGAGCCGAAGCATCTGCGCGCCATCGCCGGCGCGTTGCTCCAGGGAACGCTGATCAAGATCCGCTATCAGAGCTGGCGGGCGGAGAAGCAGCGTCGCGTCGCACCGCTCGGCCTCGTGCTGAAGGCTGGCAGCTGGTATCTCGCCGGCGAGGTCGACGGCAGCGTGCGCACCTATCGCGTCGCGCGCGTGCTCGACTGCACCGTGCTTTCGGATCGTTTCGACCGTCCCGCCAATTTTGGTCTTGCCGCCTATTGGCAGGCTGCGACGCTGAGGCTCGAGGCCGAGCTGCATCCCGATGTCGCGACCGTGCGGCTGTCGCCGTTCGGCGTGAAGCTCCTCGACGCGCTGAGCCAGCCTTACGTCAAGGCGCGCACGCGTCTTGACGAGGCCGTCGACGCGGACGGCTGGCGCATCGCCCATGTGCCGATCGGCAAGACGGTGTGGCACGCCGCCGCGGAATTGTTGCGGCTCGGGCCCGAGGCCGAGGTACTGGAGCCTGCGGAGCTGCGCGCGAAGATGATCCAGCTCACACAAGCCATGGCAGCGCGCTATCGATCGTCGCGCGCCACCGCCCGGGCGACGCGAAAGGCCTGACGGTTTGCCATCGGACGCGACCGACGAAACAATCCTGAAACACGATTCTCCCGGCACGGCATGAACGCATTTGCAGCTCAGCTCGACCGAGATGCAGGGACACAACAACGGCCTCGCGCCAACTGGAGAATGAAGATGTTTCGTAAGCTTGCACTCGGTCTGATCGCTGCCGGCTCGCTCGGCGCTGCCGCTCTCGTGCCCACCGCCGCATCGGCCCACGGCTTCCACCATCACTGGGGTCCCGGCTGGGGCTGGGGTTATGGCGGCCTCTATGTCAACACCGGCGTCAGCAACTGCTACCAGGAGCGCGTCATCCAGACCCGCCACGGCCTGCGCGTCCGCGTCGTGAACGTCTGCGCGTACGGGATCTACTGAGATCTCGCATCCATGATAAGCCCCGGTCGCTTTGCGATCGGGGTTTTCATTGTGAACGGGTTCGAATCGCTCCGCGGCCCACGGAGAGTTTGAAAGCACATCGTTTCCAATCCGTCATTGCGAGCGTAGCGAAGCAATCCAGAGACGTCTCCTCGTTGGGATTCCGGATTGCTTCGCTGCGCTCGCAATGACGACGTGGAGAGAATATCACTCGTCCAAGAACGTCACCGTCTCCGCAACGCTGGCGCGTGAGGTGCGGTAGCTGTTGACCCTGTGAGCATGATCGGCATAGCCGAACGAGATGCCGCAGACGACGCGGCGATCGTCGGGCAGGTTGAAGTGACGCCGGATCAGGCCGGAGTGGCGCGCAAGCGCAGCCTGCGGAATGGTGCCGAGCCCGAGCGCCTGCGCGGCCAGCATGAAATTGCTGACATAGGCACCGCAGTCGATCGCACCGTAGATGCCGAGCGGCTCGTTGGTGTGAATGATCGCCACATGCGGCGCGCCGAAGAAATTGTAGTTCTCTAGCGCCTGCTTGGCGTAAGCGGCTTTGTCTCCACGGGCGATGCCCAGCGTGTTGTAGAGCTGAAAACCGCTCTCGCGGCGGCGATCGAGATAGACGCCGACATATTCGCGCGGCGGCGTGAAGTCATGGTCGTCCTTGGCACCGGCCCCCGCCTCCGCGTAGATCGCCTTGCGAAAGCGTTCCTTCGCCGCACCGCTGGCGATCAGCACCTGCCAGGGCTGGCTGTTGCACCAGGACGCGGTGCGCTGTGCCGTCTTCAGCACATGCTCGATGGTCGCGCGGTCGACTTCCTTGGGAAGAAAGGCGCGCACGGAGTAGCGCTCGTTGAGGAGTTCTTCGAGCACGCCGATGCGGTCTTCGGTGGCGTAGCGGGCGTTGGGCGATTTGGCGTCCATGGCGCGTCCTTTGTCTTCCGTAGGGTGGGTTAGCCGAAGGCGTGACCCACCTCTTCTCTCGATACGCTTCGCGGACCCGTGGTGGGCTACGCCTAGTGGATGCGCTTTGCGCATCCACGGGGCTAACCCACCCTAAGATTCCAAAATCAACGCCCCTTCGTCGGGATCTTGTTATACGGCACGTCCTTATCGACGCGGATGTCACCGGGCAGGCCCAGCACCCGCTCGGCGATGATGTTGCGCAGGATCTCGTCAGTGCCGCCGGCAATGCGCATCGAGGGCGAGGACAGCAGCATCTGCTGGAACTGGCCCTGCACCGTCTCCTCGTCCGTTCCCGTGAGAACGCCGGCCGCGCCCTGGAGGTCCATCGCGTAGGTCGCGATGTCCTGGAGCATCATGCCCGAGACCAGCTTGCCGATCGAATTCTCCGGCCCCGGCCGCTCGCCCTTCGACAGCGCCGAGATCGCGCGGTAGCTGGTGTATTTCAGCCCGCTCGATTTCACCGCCCAGCTCGCAAGCTTCGAGCGCACGGAGGGATCGTCGATGGCAAGCCCATCCTCCAGCATCAGGTTGGAGCAGAACTCGAACAGCTCGGGCACGCCGGTCGCAAGCCGCGCGCCGATCGACATGCGCTCGTTCATCAGCGTGGTCAGCGAGACGCTCCAGCCTTCGCCGACGGCGCCGAGGCGCTGGCTGTCGGGGATCACCACGTCGGTGAAATACACCTCGTTGAACTCCTGCATGCCGTTGGCCTGTTTGATCGGGCGGACCTCGACGCCCGGACTCTTCATGTCCAGGAAGAACATGGTGAGACCCTTGTGCTTGGGCACGTTCGGATCGGTGCGCGCGATCAGCAGGCCATAGTCGGAATAGTGCGCGCCCGAGGTCCAGATCTTCTGTCCGTTGACGATCCAGTTGTCGCCCTTCTTCTCCGCACGGGTGCGCAGGCCGGCGACGTCCGAGCCGGCGGACGGCTCGGAGAAGAGCTGACACCAGATCTCCTCACCCGAAGCGAGCTTCGGCAGATAGCGGCGCTTGGCATCCTCGCTGCCCCAGGCCATCACGGTCGGGCCGCACATGCCCTCGCCGATCTGGAACGGCTGCGTCAGCTTGCCATAGACGCCCTCCTCCTGCTGCCAGATCACGCGCTCGATCGGAGTGGCGCCACGACCGCCATATTCCTTCGGCCAGTGCAGGCAGGCCCAGTTGCCTTCGAACTTCTTCCTCTGCCAGGCCTTGCCGACATCGACGATGTCATGCTTCGCAAGCCGGATGCGGCCGAGCGAGGATTTTGACAGCTCAGCCTCCAGCTCCTTCGGCGCATTGGCCTCCACCCATTTGCGCGCGGTCTCGCGGAATGCGGCTTCCTGCGGCGTATCGTCGAAATTCATGGCGGACCTCACAATCCTTGCTTGGTGCGTAGGGTGGGCAAAGCGAAGCGTGCCCACCACCTTCTCTCGCTCTCGATAGAATTGGTGGGCACGGCGCTAGGCGCCTTTGCCCACCCTACGATTCTAACCTCTTCCCTTCGTCGGGATCTTGTTGAACGGCACGTCCTTGTCGACTCGGATATCGCCGGGCAGACCGAGCACACGCTCGGCGATGATGTTGCGCATGATCTCGTCGGTGCCGCCCTCGACGCGCGTGCCCGGCGCGCGCAAGAGCATCGCCTGAAAGCGGCCGGCGACTTCGGCGTCCTCGGGACCGCTGACCACACCAGCGGCGCCTTGCAGATCCAGCGCGTAGGTCGCGACGTCCTGGATCATTGAGCCCGCCACCAGCTTGCCGATGGAGTTTTCCGGCCCCGGCCGCTCGCCCTTCGACAGCGCCGAGATCGCGCGCATGCTGGTGTATTTCAGCCCGCTCGCCTTCACCGCCCAGTTCGCGAGTTTCGCGCGCACCGCTGCGTTCTCGATCGCCGGGCCATCCTCCAGCATCAGGCTGGAGCAATAATCGAACAGCTCGGGGAAGCCGGTCGCCACGCCCGCGCCGATCGACATGCGCTCGTTCATCAGCGTGGTCAGCGAGACGTTCCAGCCGTCATTGACCTCGCCGAGGCGCTGGTGATCGGGAATGCGAACATTGGTGAAATAGACCTCGTTGAAGTCGGAGGCACCGCCCGCCTGCTTGATCGGCCGCACCTCGACACCCGGGCTCTTCATGTCCAGGAAGAACATGGTGAGCCCCTTGTGCTTGGGCACGGTGGGATCGGTTCGCGTCAGGAGAATGCCGTAGTCGGAATAATGCGCGCCCGACGTCCATATCTTCTGGCCATTGATCACCCAGTCGTCGCCATCCTTCTCGGCGCGGGTGCGCAGGCCCGCGACGTCAGAGCCGCCCGCCGGTTCGGAGAAGAGCTGGCACCAGACTTTTTCGCCGGAGGCGAGCGGTGGCAGAAATGTGCGCTTATGCTCCTCGCGCGCGAACGCCATCATGGTCGGTCCGCACATGCCATGGCCGATGATGAACATATGAGAGAGCTTGCCGAACGGGCCCTCTTCCTGCTGCCAGATCACCCGCTCGATCGGCGATGATCCGCGGCCACCATACTCTTTCGGCCAGTGCAGGCAGGCCCACCCCGCCTCGGCCTTTTTCTTCTGCCAGGCCTTTGCGACCTCCAGAATGTTGGCGTTCTTGAGCTGCGTGCGGCCGAGCGAGGATTTGCGCAGCTCCTCTTCGTATTGTTTGGGCGCGTTGGCCGCGATCCAGGCGCGAGCGATGGCGCGGAATTCGGCTTCCTGCGGGGTGTCGTCGAAGTTCATCGTCTCAGTCCTCGGCCGCGCCGTTCATCTTGTAGGATGGGTAGAGCGCAGCGAAACCCATCTCTTCCAACCTTCGCGTGATGATGGGTTTCGCTTCGCTCTACCCATCCTACGACCGTCGCTACGCCGCGTTCTTCTTGCGCATGCGGTCGATCAACTGATCTTCCCAATAGGACAGGCTGCCGAGCCCGAGCGCCATGGCATTCGCCCGGCGGTAGTACATGTGGCAGTCGAACTCCCAGGTGAAGCCCATGCCACCGTGAACCTGGATGTTGTTCTTGGCGCAGTGCTGGAACGCCTGCGTCGCGCTGATGCGCGCAGCCGCGGCGGCCTCCGGCAACTCGGCCGCATTGGTCGAGAGCGCCCAGGCGCCGTAATAGCTGTTCGAGCGAGCCAGCGTCGCCGAAACGTACATGTCGGCCAGCATGTGCTTGACCGCCTGGAACGAGCCGATCTGGCGGCCGAAGGCGATGCGGTCGAGCGCGTAGTCTCGCCCCATCTCCAGCGCGCGGTCGGCGCCGCCGACCTGCTCGAAAGCGCAGAGCACCGCGGCACGGTCGAGCACCTGGGTGAGGATGCTCCAGCCCTCGCCGACCGCGCCGAGCGGCTCGGCCTTGCAATCTTTGAACGTGATCTCGGCCTGCCCGCGAGTCGGATCGAGATTGGTGAGACTCTTTACCTCGACACCGGCGGCCTTGAGATCGACCAGGAACAGCGAGATATCGCCATCACGTCCGCTCGCTCCCGTGCGCGCAGCAACCACCGCGAAGTTGGCGATTGCGCCGTCGGCGACCGGCTTCTTGACGCCATTGAGCACGCCGTTCGAGGCCGCGAGCTTGATGTTCTTCGGCGACGGATTGCCCTTGCCCTCGAACAGCGCCAGCGTTCCGATCGCCTCACCCGAGGCGATCGCCGGCAGCCATTTCTTCTTCTGGGCATCGCTGCCGGCGATCAGCAGCGCTTCGGCAGCAAGATAGACCGTCGAGGAGAACGGCACCGGCGCATTGGCGCGGCCCATCTCCTCCGCAATCACGCAGAGCTCGAGATGGCCTGCACCCGCGCCACCGAATTCCTCGGGGATCGCAACGCCGAGGAAGCCCATCTCGGCGAGGCCCTTCCACAGATCGCTGTCATAGGGCGCCTTGCCGTCGAGCACGACGCGTACCGCCTTGGGCGAACATTCTTCGCTGAGGAACTTGCGCGCCTGATCGCGGAGCTGTTTCTGATCGTCAGAGAAATCGAAGTTCATGGCGGCTTACCTTTGTTTATTTGTTCTCATTCATTGATGCCGTCATTCCGGGGCGCCGCGTAAGCGTCGAGCCCGGAATCCATTTCACCGCACATGTGCGGCCCGATGGATTCCGGGCTCGCGACTTCGTCGCGCCCCGGAATGACGAGGTTGGGAGAGGAGCGATTCATCGCAGCACGATCACATCTTCATCCGGCTTGTCCGCATACAGCCGCTCCACCAGTGCCGCGCGGCGCTCGAGGCCGGCGCGCTGGTTGATGTAGCCCTTGTCGGTGAGCTCGTTGCCGTCGATCGAGGGCGGCTCGACCATCAGCATCGCGCGCGCGATGATGCGGCTGCTCGCGCCCTCGCAATCCCTATTGTGCGTCTCCAGCCCGCGCCTGAAGCAGGCGATCACCTCGGGATGCTTCACCGCATCCGCGAAGCTCAGCTCCGAATTGGCGACGAGCTGACGGCAAGCGTGCAGGTTCGGCCAGGCGAGCAGGCCGATGAAGGCACGATCCTGGCCCGCCACCAGCGCGTCGTGCACGACGGGCGTGGCCGCGGCGATCGTATCAGTGCGCAGCGAGCCGACATGAACGAAGGTGCCGGTGGTGAGCTTGAAATCCTCCACCACGCGGCCGGCGAAGATGATGCCCTTCACTGGGTCCGCATCGTCGACAAAGATGCCGGCGTCGCCGATGCAGTAAAAACCTTCCTCGTCGAACATCTTCTTCGTGAGATCAGGCTGTCCGAAATAGCCGGGCGTGACGTTGACGCCGCGCAGGCGCAGCTCATACTTCGAGCCGCAGGGCACCATCTTCAGTTCGACACCGGGGAACGGCAGGCCGATCAGGCCGACGCGCTCGGTGTCCCAATAGGTGCCGGTCGAGGTCGGCGCGGTCTCGGTCGAGCCCCAGCCGGTGTAGAACACGATGCGCTCGCCGGTGGTCTTCACTGCCAGCGCCTGCATGCGGTCGTAGAGATCGTCCGGCAGCCGCGCGCCGCCATAGGCCATGATCGAGAGATTCTTGAAGAAGGAACGGCAGAGCGCATCGTCCTTCTCCATCGCCGCCGCCAGCGCGGCATAGCCGGCCGGCACATTGGCGTAATAGGTCGGCGAGATCTCGTGCAAATTGCGCAGCGTCTCCTCAAACTGGCCCGGCATCGGCCGGCCGTCGTCGATATAGAGCGTGCCGCCATCGACCAGAACGGGATGGAACGCCGCATTGCCGCCCATGGTGTGATTCCAGGGCATCCAGTCGAGCATGGTTGGCAGAGGGCCGCCCGGTATGCGCGGCCGCACCTGCATCATCATTGCCGCATTCGCGCACATCATCTCCTGGGTGTTGATGACGGCCTTGGGCATACCGGTCGAGCCGGAGGTGAAGAGCAGCTTGCCGACAGTCTGAGGCGTGACTTTCGCGATCGACGCCTCGACATCCGCGGTCACGGGCGTTGCCGCAAGCTCGGCGAAACCGACGCTCTTGATGCCGTCACAGGGACGCACGACGTGAACGACGGTGACAGCGCTGAGATCGAGCGCCTTCAGCGCCTTCTCGAACGTCGGACCATCCTGCACCATCACGACGGCCGGCTTGATCAGGTCGAACAAATATTTGAGCTTGACGTGATCGTGGCTCATCAAGGAGTAGGCGGGCGAGACAGGTGCCGCCGGCGAACGCGCCTGCATCGCCGCCTGCGTCATCAGCGCGTGCTCGATCGAATTGCCGGAGAGGATCGCGACCGGGCGGCCCTCGAGCTCGAGATTCAGCAGCGCCTGCGTCAGCGCGTCCACCGTGCGCTTGGCTTCGCCATAGGAGACTTTTCGCCATTCGCGCTTCGGACCGCCGCGCTGTGCGAGCCAGATGCGCTCGGGCGCCTCCTTCGCCCATTTCGCGAGCGAGGCTGGAAGATGCTTCTCGTAAGCCTGCAGCGGAATGCGCGACTTCAGCACCACAGTGCCGTCATCGCGGCGCTCGATATCGATGTCGCGCGCGATCCACTCGACCTTGCGAAAGGCGGGCTTCGTCATCACCGCCGCCGCACTCCCACTCATTTTGCGTCTCCCGGAATTATTGTCCTTTGCGGATCTTCGTCGTTCAGCGCTTGATATAGACAGGCTTTCGCTTCTCAAGGAAGGCCCTGATGCCTTCCGAAAATTCCTCGGAGCGGCTGCACAGGACCTGGTTGCGGTCCTCCATCGCGATCGCCGCCTCCAGCGATCCGGCGTCGACGCTCATGTTGAGACATTCTTTTGACAAGCGCAGGCCGACGGGCGAGGCCGTCATCATCGCGTCGACATAAGGTTCGGCCGCGTCGTCGAGCTTGTCCTCATCGACGACCTCGGAGACGAGCCCAACCGCAAGCGCACGCTCGGCGCCGATGAAGCGGCCCGTGAGGATCAGTTCGGACGCCACGGAGACACCGACGAGGCGCGGCAGAAAATAGCTGGTGCCGATGTCGCAGCCGCCAAGTCCGAGCTTGATGAAGGCGCAGTTCATCCGGGCCGACTTGGTGGCGATGCGGATGTCCGAGGCAAGCGCCAGCGCGAAGCCGCCGCCGGCCGCCGCGCCCTGCACCAGCGCCAGGATCGGCTGCGGACAGCGCCGCATCAGCATCACGATATCGGCGATGCGCCGCTGCGAATCCAGCGACTCGGTGACGCCGGGCGGTTCCTGCTGGCCGGCCCGGCGGGCCATCGCATTCTTGAGATCGAGGCCCGCGCAGAAATTCTTGCCGGCGCCCTTCAGCACGACGACGCGCGTGTCGCGGTTGCGCTGGAGGCCCTGGAAGTAGGTGTTGAGCGCGTCGATCAGCGCCGGATCGAGCGCATTGAGGCTTTCAGGACGATTGAGCGTCACCCGGTCGACGCCGTCGTCATGCTCGATCAGCAGCGGTTGGGACATGCGAGCCTCATGCACGTGAGTCAGATGCCGGTCCGTTACCCTCCCCTGGAGGGGGAGGGTCGATCGCGCGCAGCGCGAGCGGGGTGGGGTGACGGTCTCTCCCCAACGAACGCTGCCCGAGTGGAGAGATCACCCCACCCCGGCGCTTCGCGCCGACCCTCCCCCTCCAGGGGAGGGTCAAGAACACAGCAGCGCCTTACCGCGGCGCCATGCGGATGGCGCCGTCGAGGCGGATGGTTTCGCCGTTGAGCATCGGGTTCTCGACGATGTGAACGGCGAGCGAACCGTACTCGGCGGCATCGCCGAGCCGCGAGGGATGCGGCACCTGGGCGCCAAGGCTCTTGCGGGCCTCTTCGTTCAGACCCATCAGCAGCGGCGTGAAGAACAGGCCAGGCGCAATGGTGTTGACGCGGATCTTCTGGCTCGCGAGATCGCGCGCGGCCGGCAGCGTGAGGCCGACGACGCCGCCCTTCGAGGCCGAATAGGCGATCTGTCCGATCTGGCCTTCGTAAGCCGCGACCGAAGCGGTGTTGACGATGACGCCGCGCTCTTCGCCAATGGGCTCTGCGGTGACTAGGCGTTCGGCGAACAGGCGCAGACAGTTGAAGGTGCCGATCAGGTTGACGTTGATGATGCGCGCAAACTTTTCCAGCGGGTAGACGCCGTCGCGGCCGACGATGCGCTGCGAGCCGCCGATGCCGGCGCAGTTCATCAGCACGCGCGCGACGCCGTGGGCGGCTTCCGCCTTCGCGATCGCCGCCTTGATCTGCTCCTCGCTGGTGACGTCGGCGTGCAGCGCGATGCCCTTCACCTCAGCGGCGACCTTCTCGGCGTTTTCCTTGCTCTGGTCGATCACGCCGATCTTGGCGCCCTTGGCGGCCATGGCGCGGGCGGTTGCGGCACCAAGGCCCGAACCACCGCCGGTGATGAGAACGGCTACGTCTTTCAGCTGCATCGCAAAATACCTTTCCTTGGGCGTTTCTTCTCTGGACTTGAACGTCTCTGGATTGAACGTCTTCGGCCGGATTATCCGGCCGCGACGGCTTCCTCGGCTTGCGTGAGGATGCCGCCGCAGATCAGCGTTTCCATGTGCTTGATGTATTGTCGGCAAACTTCGTCGGTGACCGGGCCGACGCCAGTCGCGCGAGACATCGCGTGCCGGCCGAAGAACAGGTGATCGCAGGCGCCGATCAGGCTGGTGTAGAACAGCACCGGATCGGTGGCGCGGAACTCGCCGCGGCTGACGCCGTCGGCGAGCAGGCGGCGGTGGAAGTCCAGGAGCGGCGCCACGAAGAATTTCGAGACCTCGTCCGCGCATTCCGGCTTGGTCTCGTGCAGGAGATAGTGGATCAGCCGGTTCATATACGGGAACCGGTAATAGGCGCGGATGATGCCACCGATATGCAGCTTCAGCTTCGCGGTCGGCGTGATCGGCTGCACCAGCAGATATTCGAGATTGGACAATTCGGTCGCGGCGTTGCGTTCCAGCAGCGCCAGCAGCAGGCCGTCCTTGTTGCCGAAGTGATATTTGACCAGCGCGGCGTTGGCGCCGGACTTTTGGGCAATGTCGCTCAGCGAGATCTCGATCGAGTGGCGCTCGATCATCAGCTCGCTCGCTGCCACCAGCAGCTTCTCCGCCGTGGAGTTCTTCGTCGCCGGAAGCCTGGTCGGTACGCTGGTAGTCACGAGATCCCTGTCCTCGCCGCGAGTGGGGCGCAGATAAGCGCAAGCAGCGCCTCATCACAAGAGTTAATTGATCGATTGACTAAATGATCGTCCACCCCTTTAATCCGCGCCCGACAACCAACCCTTTCAGAACAAATCCCAGGGAGAAACCGACATGGCCGAGGCTTACATCGTCGCCGCTGCGCGTACCGCGGGCGGGCGCAAGGGGGGCCGCCTCGCCGGCTGGCATCCGGCCGATCTCGCCGCGAAGGTGCTCGACGAGCTGGTCGACCGGACCAAGGTCGATCCCGCTCTGGTCGAGGACGTGATCATGGGCTGCGTCATGCAGGTCGGCGAGCAGTCCAACAACGTCGCGCGCAACGCGGTGATGGCCTCGAAGCTGCCGGAGAGCGTGCCGGGCACCTCGATCGACCGCCAGTGCGGCTCCTCGCAGCAGGCGCTGCACTTTGCCGCGCAGGCGGTGATGTCGGGCGCGATGGACGTGGTGATCGCGGCCGGCGTGGAATCGATGACGCGCGTGCCGATGGGCCTGTCCTCGCAGCTCCCGGCCAAGAACGGCTTTGGCAACTACAAGAGCCCGGGCATCGAGACCAAGTATCCCAACATCGTATTCAGCCAGTTCACCGGCGCGGAGATGATGGCCGAGAAGTACGGCCTGTCGAAGGATGAGCTCGACGAATATTCCTACAACAGCCATCAGCGCGCGATCGCGGCGACGCAGGCCGGCCACTTCAAGAAGGAGATCGTGCCGCTCGAGATCACCCGCGCCGACGGCTCCAAGGACACCCATCACATCGACGAGGGCATCCGCTTCGACGCCAGCCTCGACGGCATCAAGAGCGTCAAGCTGATCGCTGAGAACGGCAAGCTGACCGCGGCGAGCGCCAGCCAGATCTGCGACGGCGCCTCCGGCGTCCTGGTGGTGAACGAGCGCGGATTGAAGCAGCTCGGCGTCAAGCCGCTGGCGCGCGTGCATCACATGACCATGACGGGCGGCGACCCCGTGATCATGCTGGACGCGCCGTTGCACGCCACCAAGCGCGCGCTGGAGAAGGCCGGCATGAAGATCGGCGACATCGACCTGTTCGAGGTCAACGAGGCCTTCGCCTCGGTTCCGACCGCATGGCTCAAGACCACCGGCGCCGATCCCGAGCGTCTCAACGTCAATGGCGGCGCGATCGCTCTCGGCCATCCCCTCGGCGGCTCCGGCACCAAGCTGATGACGACGCTGGTGCACGCCCTGCACCAGCGCGGCAAGCGCTACGGCCTGCAGACCATGTGCGAAGGCGGCGGCATGGCCAATGTGACGATCGTGGAGCGGCTGTAAGAAGAACAAAAGTGAGTAGTGAGTGGCGAGTAGCGAATAGTGAGTAGGCGAAGAGCGGTCTGCCCTTCTTCCCTAATCGCCATTCGCTACTCGCCATTCGCGTTTTGAGGAAACGCCATGACCCACCCGTCTGTTTACGCGAAGACCACGCCGAACAAGATCGCCTACCAGATGGCCGCAACCGGCAAGGCGATCACCTATCGCGAGCTCGACGAGCTCTCGAACCAGGGCGCAAACCTGTTCCGCTCGCTCGGGCTGAAGGCCGGCGATCACATCGCGCTGTTGATGGAGAACCGGCTCGCTTTCATGGAGATCTGCTGGGCGGCACAACGCAGCGGCCTCTATTACACGGCGATCAGCCGCTATCTGAAGCAGGACGAGATCGATTACATCATCGGCGATTGCGGCGCCAAGGTCGTGATCACCACCCCGAAATGCGCCGACCAGATCAAGGGCCTGATCAAGGGCGCGCCCGGCGAGCCGATCTTCTACATGATGGACGAGCCGCTGCGCGGCTTCCGCTCCTACGACAAGGAAGCGGCCGCGCAGCCGGCGACGCCGATCGCGGACGAGGTCGCCGGCTACGACATGCTGTATTCATCGGGCACCACCGGCCGCCCCAAGGGCGTCAAGAAGGCCTTCGAGAGCAATCGGATCGACGTGCCGAACGCCTTCCTGCGCGTGCTCTGCGCCGACATGTGCGGCATGAATGCCGAGAGCACGTACCTCTCGCCGGCGCCGCTGTATCACGCGGCTCCCTTGCGCTTCAACATGATGGCGATCACGCTGGGCGGCACCTCCATCATCATGGAGCATTTCGACGCCGAGGAATTCCTGAAGCTGGTCGAGAAGTACAAGGTCACGCAGTCGCAGCTCGTGCCGACCATGTTCGTACGCATGCTGAAGCTTCCGGACGAGGTGCGCTCCAAGTACAACGTCTCGACACTCAAAGGCGCGATCCACGCCGCCGCGCCCTGCCCGATCGACGTCAAGGCAAACATGATTGAATGGTGGGGACCGATCCTGATCGAATATTACGCGGGCTCGGAAGGTAACGGTGTCACCGTCTGCAATTCGCAGCAATGGCTCGAGCATCGTGGCAGCGTCGGTCGCGCCGTGGTCGGCAAGATCAAGATCCTGGACGAGAACGACGAAGAGCAGCCGACGGGTGAGATCGGCACGGTCTATTTCGCCGACGCACCGGCCTTCACCTATCACAACGATCCCGAGAAGACGAAAAAGGCTTACAATGCCAAGGGCTGGTCGACACTCGGCGACGTCGGCTATCTCGACAAGGACGGCTTTCTCTATCTCACCGACCGGAAGTCCTACATGATCATCTCGGGCGGGGTGAACATCTACCCGCAGGAGACCGAGGACGTGCTCATCACCCACCCTGATGTCGCCGACGTCGCCGTGTTCGGCGTGCCGAACGCGGAGATGGGCGAGGAGGTGAAGGCGGTGGTGCAGCCCCACGACATGAAGCGCGCCGGCAAGGAGCTCGAGGCCGACCTGATCGCCTACTGCAAGAGCCGCCTCTCCGCAATCAAGTGCCCGCGTTCGGTCGATTTCGAGTCAGAGCTGCCGCGCACGCCGACCGGAAAGCTGGTCAAGCGCCATTTGCGCGACCGGTATTGGCCGAAGGCGGCGGTGAAGATTTAGCGGCGACGGATTCGTAGGGTGGGCAAAGGCGCGCAGCGCCGTGCCCACCCTTTCTTGCTCAAGATCGCATTGGATTGGTGGGCACGCTTCGCTTTGCCCACCCTACCACGTCATTCCGGGGCGACGCGCAGCGTCGAACCCGGAATCCATGATGCAACTGGTTCTGCGGCCCGATGGATTCCGGGCCTGCGCCTTCGGCGCATCCCGGAATGACAGGCGTGTTTTCGGGTTGGCTGATTGCCACACACGGCATAATGGTGCGCATCTCCGCCCGCGCCCGAGGCAACCACCATGGCATCCCTCCCCGACGTCCCCCTGCCCTCCGGCATCCGCCCGCGTATCATCGAGGGCATCAACGGCCTCTCCATGCATGTGCTCGAAGCCGGCTTCGAGACGAAGGGGCGGCCATGCGTCCTGCTGCTGCACGGCTTCCCCGAGCTGGCCTTCTCCTGGCGCAAGGTCATGCCGACACTCGCCGCCGCCGGCTACCACGTCATCGCGCCGGACCAGCGCGGCTATGGCCGGACCACCGGATGGACCGCGGACTATGACGGCGATCTCGCGCCGTTCCGGCTCTTCAACCTGGTGCGTGACGCACTCGGGCTGGTGGCGGCGTTCGGCTACAGGCAGGTCGACGTGGTCGGGCACGATTTCGGCAGCCCGGTCGCATCCTGGTGCGCGCTGGTGCGGCCCGACGTGTTTCGCTCCGTCACGATGATGAGCGCGCCGTTCGGCGGGCCGCCAACCTTGCCATTCAACACCGTCGACGCGCCGGTAAACCCTGCAGCCGAAGATCCCGTGCATCGCGAGCTCGCGGCGCTGCCGCGCCCGCGCAAGCATTATCAATGGTACTATTCGACGCGCGCGGCGAATGCCGACATGCATCATGCGCCGCAGGGCGTGCATGATTTCCTGCGCGCCTATTATCATCACAAGAGCGCGGACTGGATCGACAACAAGCCCTATCCGCTCAGATCGTGGTCCGCCGGTGAGCTCGCAAAGCTGCCGACGTACTACGTGATGGACGCTGGCGAGACCATGGCGGAGACGGTGGCGAAGGAGATGCCGTCGCCGGCGGCCATCGCCGCCAATCAATGGCTGCCGGACCGCGAGCTCGCCTATTACAGCGCCGAATACGGCCGCACCGGATTCCAGGGTGGGCTGCAATGGTATCGCTGCGGCACGTCAGGTGTTTTCAATAACGAGCTGCAACTGTTCGCCGGCCGCAGCATCGACGTGCCCTCGTGCTTCATTTCGGGCAAGCGGGATTGGGGTACGTATCAGCGACCCGGCGTATTCGAAGCGATGCAGGGCACCGGATGCACCAACATGCTCGGCTGCCACCTCGTCGACGGCGCCGGCCATTGGGTGCAGCAGGAGCAGCCTGGCGAAGTGAGCCGGCTGCTGCTCGACTTCCTGTCGAAGGTCCGCGCGGCGTGATTTGACCCGGGAACTACCGCGGCCTATATAGTTTAGAATCGTTCTAAACTATATGCAGGGCCATCGTGAAGAACTTTTCCGATCTGACCGAGCGCGAGGTGCTGGCGGTCGCGATCTCCTCCGAGGAGCAAGACAGCCGCATCTATATGACTTTCGCCGAAGACCTCCGGGAGCGATACCCGGACACGGCAAAGATCTTCGAAGAGATGGCCGAGGAAGAGCGCGGCCACCGGCATCGCCTGCTCCAGCTCTACGAGGAGCGCTTCGGCCCGCATCTGCCGCCGATCCGCCGCGAGGACGTCAAGGGTTTTCTGCGGCGACGTCCGATCTGGCTGACGAAAAACCTGCCGCTCGACACGATCCGCAAAGAAGTCGGGACCATGGAGCTCGAGGCCGAGCGGTTCTACGCGCGGGCCGCCGAGCAGGCCGAGGATGTCGGCGTGCGTCGCCTGCTCGGCGATCTCGCCGAGGAGGAGAAGCACCACGAGAATCGCGCCGTCGCGCTTACCGACCAAATCCTGAAGCCCGACGTGCGCGCCGAGGAAGACCGCACGCGGCGGCGGATGTTCGTGCTGCAATATGTGCAGCCAGGCCTCGCCGGCCTGATGGACGGTTCGGTCTCGACGCTGGCGCCGCTGTTCGCGGCCGCCTTCGCCACCCACCAGAACTGGCAGACCTTTCTGGTCGGCCTCGCCGCCTCGATCGGCGCCGGCATCAGCATGGGCTTTGCGGAGGCGCTCTCCGATGACGGCTCGCTAACCGGGCGCGGCTCGCCATGGCTTCGCGGCGTCACCTGCGGGGCGATGACCACGCTTGGCGGGCTCGGCCATACCATGCCCTATCTCGTGCCGGATGCATGGCCCAACGCATTCTGGATCGCCACGGCGATCGCCTGCGTCGTCGTGTTCTTCGAATTGTGGGCGATTGCCTTCATTCGCGCACGCTACATGGACACGCCTTTCCTTCAGGCCGTGTTCCAGATCGTGCTCGGCGGCGCGATCGTGCTCGGCGTAGGCATATTGATCGGGGCGGCGTAGCGCCGCTCTTTGTCATCGCCCGGTCAAAGTCATCGCCCGGTCAAATGTTCAAGCCGGGCGATGACTGCGATCTCTTGTTTGGCTCACTTTCGTTACAACCTGCCAGCATAGCAATCGCCGTCAAACGGAGGTTGCGGCATTTGGTCAACCTGCGCATCATCCCTCACGCAATGAGAGCAGGAGAAGCGCAGTGGCCAAATCGGAATGGAGCTTCAAGAGCGCGGTCGAACTGACGGCGGCATTGACCGCAAGGAAGGTCTCCTCGGTCGAGCTCACGCAGGACGCAATCGACCGCATCGAACGTCACGACGCCAAGGTCAACGCGATCTGCGTTAGGGATTTCGACCGCGCGCTCACTGCGGCGTGCGAGGCGGACGCGGCGCTGGCGCGCGGCGAGCGCAAGCCGCTGCTCGGCCTGCCAATGACGGTGAAGGAATCCTACAACATCGCCGGCCTGCCGACGACCTGGGGCATTCCCGCGCAGAAGGATTTCATCGCCAAGGAAGACGCCCTGCCGATCACGCGGGTAAAGGACGCAGGCACCGTGATCCTCGGCAAGACCAACGTCCCGCTCGGCCTCGGCGACTGGCAGAGCTACAACGACATCTACGGCACCACCAATAACCCTTACGATCTCGGCCGCACGCCCGGCGGATCGTCCGGCGGATCGTCAGCAGCACTTGCCGCGGGCTATGGCCCGCTGTCGATCGGCTCCGACATCGGCGGCTCGCTGCGCGTGCCGGCCTTCCACTGCGGGGTCTATGCGCACAAGCCGACCTTCGGCCTGGTCGCGATGCGCGGCCACACCCCGCCGCCGCTGCCGCCCCTGCCGTTCGAGCGCGACCTTTCGGTGATCGGCCCGATGGCGCGCAGCGCCGCCGATCTCTCGCTGCTGCTCGACGTGATGGCCGGGCCCGATCCGATCGACGCGGGCCAAGCCTACCGGCTCGACCTGCCGGCCCCGCGGCACAACGCACTCAGGGATTTCCGAGTGCTGGTCATCGACACCGATCCGGTGCTGCCGACCGATACCGCCGTACGCGGGACCATCAACGCGCTCACCGACAACCTCGCCAAGGCCGGAGTCAGGATTGAGCGGAACAGTCCGCTGCTTCCGGATTTCGCGGCGTCGTCGCGGCTCTATATGCGCATGCTGATGTCGTTCCTGGGCGCGACCTTCGCGCCCGACATCTATGCCGGCGCCAAGGCAGCCGCGGCCGCGCTGCCCGAGAGCGACAACAGCCTCGCCGCGGAGCGGCTGCGCGGCATCGCGCTCAGCCATCGCGATTGGGTCATGGCCAATGGCGGACGCGCCCGGCTGCGCGCGCAATGGCGCGAGCTGTTCAAGGTCTTCGATGCGGTGATCTGCCCGGTCATGCCGACGCCGGCCTATCCGCACGATCATTCGCCTGAGCAGGAAAAGCGGCGGATCAAGATCGACGGCAAGGAGTACGTCTATCCGGATCAGCTCGCCTGGCCCGGCATCGCCACCCTGCCCGGCCTGCCCTCGACCGCACTCCCCACCGGCTTCGCGCCCGACGGCCTGCCGATCGGCGTCCAGATCGTCGGCCCGTGGCTGGAGGACCGCACGCCGCTCAAGCTCGCCGAGCTGATCGAGCGCGAATTCGGCGGCTTCACACCGCCGCCTTTGTTTGATGACTGAATGGAACTCATCGTTTCGGTCTAAACCGAAGCATAGTTACGATCAGACATGCTCTTTGTCCGTCATCAAGCGAATCTCGCCGACGACTTCGAGACTCCAGGTTTCGCACGTCGCTCGCCCCGGAATGACCAGAAGGGAAGGAAATGTCATGAGCCAGGACATGGAAGAGCTCACCGCACTCAACCGCGACTATGTCGCGTCGGTGCAGAACTGCGACGTCAGGCGCTTCGACGAGATCCTGGCGCCGGATTTCTATTGCTCCAATCCCGACAAGACCCTGGTCGATCGCGCGGCCTTCCTGGAACAGACGGCACGGCCGATCGCGATCCGAAATCTCAGAGAACGCGATGTCATCATCCGCATCATGGGCGACTTCGCCATCATCCACGGGGCGACCAGCTACACCACGGCGGACGGCCAGCAGGCCACCGGCCGTTACACCGATTGCTGGGCCAAGAAGAACGGCAAGTGGCTCGCGGTGTCCGCGCACGTGTCGCGCTGAGGCCTAGGAGGCAGATTGAATCTGCCGTTCGAGCGTCCAGCGCAACAAGTCCAGCCGGTCGTTGCCGAAGAAGATGTCGGTGCCGACAGCAAAGCTCGGCACGCCAAAGATCCCGCGCGCATAAGCTTCCTTTGTTTGCTCCGCGAGACGCAGGCGTGCCGGCGCTGTGAACGCACGCGATACGAGGTCACCGCTCGCGGCCGTGCGCATCAGGCAGGCGGCAAGCACTTCGGGATCGGCGATGTCCTGCTGGTCGCGCCAGAGCGCGTCAAACACGGACATGGTGAACACCGCGCGCGCGGACTCGTCGATGAGCGCCGCCAGACACAGCGCCGGGACCGAGTTGGGACGGGCCGGCCGTGGCGGACGCAAAGGCAGATCGTGGTAAGCCGCCAGACGCCGGACATCCGCGATCAAATGCGCCCGCTTCGGCGCCGACAGCGGATCGGAGTAAGGGGCGAAGGGCTCGCGACCGGCCTGGAGATTGAGCAGCAAGTCGATGGAAACCGGACACCACCGCCACGAGTGGCCCGCGATCTCCCGATCGCGGATTCGATGGGCGGCAAAATAGGCGTAAGGGGACCTGAAATCGTAGTAGACGTCGATTGTTGCAGCCATGCCGCCCCGCCAGCCATCGGCTTACGCCGATGCCTGGCCAACCTAGCATTCGCCGGCACGACAATAATTCGCTATCGATCGAAGTGTACCGGGGCACTGAGACCGGACGCGACCAAGCCTCGGTCCTCGGCACGACCGCCAGCTAGCTATCAAACACGATCACGCTGCGCAGCGTCTTGCCCGCCTTCATGTTGGCAAAGCCCTCGTTGATCTCCGACAGCTTCAGCTTGGCCGAGATCCAGTCCTCCAGATGCAGCCGGCCGCGCAGGTAGAAATCGACCAGCCGGGGCATGTCGACACGGAAATGGTTCGAGCCCATCGACGAGCCCTGGATCTTGCGTTCGCGCAGGAAGTCGAAGCCGTGCAGCTCGATCTTCTGCCCGAACGGGATCATGCCGACGATGGTGGCAGTGCCGCCCGCGGCGAGCATGCCGAAGGCCTGCTCGGCGGTCTCCTTGCGGCCGAGCACCTCGAAGGAATGATGCACGCCGCCATTGGTGAGATCGCGGACCTGCTTCACGACGTCGCCGTCGGCCGGATTGATGATGTCGGTCGCGCCCAGCTTGGTCGCAAGCTGCAGCTTTGCCGGATTGGTGTCGATGGCGATGATGCGGCCGGCGCCCGCGATCTGCGCTCCGTTGATCGCCGCCATGCCGACGCCGCCGCAGCCGATCACCGCCACGGTCTCGCCGGCCGTCACCTTCGCCGTGTTCACAACCGCGCCATAACCGGTGATGACACCGCAGCCGATCAGCGCGGCAAGATCGAGCGGCATCTCCTTGCGGATTTTGACGATCGCATTTTCGTGCACCAGCATCTGCTCGGCGAAGGACGAGAGATTGAGGAACTGGTGCAGCTTCTCCGGCTTCGACCATTGCATGCGGTTGGAGGCGCCGGGCAGCATCTTCACCGTGGTGTCGGTGCAGAGCACGGTGCGGCCGGTCGTGCAGTTGTCGCAGGTGCCGCAGAACACCGAGAGGCAGGTGACGACATGGTCCCCCGGCTTCACATAAGTGACGTCGGAGCCGACCTGCTCGACCACACCGGCGGACTCGTGGCCGAGCACCGCGGGCAGCGGATGCGGATAGAGGCCCTCCATGAAGTGCAGATCGGAGTGGCAGAGACCGGCAACGGCTGTGCGGATCAAGACCTCACGCGGGCCTGGCTTCGGCAGGCTGACATCCTCGATGACGAGCGGCTGGTTCACTTCATAGAGGACGGCGGCCTTCATCGAGCACTCCCTATCGCTTTTCTTTGGTTTGATCGTAAAGCGCAGCCTACGCTGCCAGAACCAGTTCGCCAACCTCGCTCATGCCGGCAGCACGATCACCTAGCAGCAGCGCAGCTATCTTCTGCTGCGTGGCATTTTCCGTGAGCCGGAACGGATCGCTCGGCGACACCCGGTGATCGATCACCAGCCGCGAGAGCAAGAGCCGGCGCGCATCGCCGCGCATCTCATGGATGCGATGCGCTTCCCAGGCGAGCGCCACTGCGCTTGCGACATGATAGAGCAGGCTCGTCGCACGCCGCGCGTCGGCTTCGTTGTCGACCTTGCTCGCGACCTCGCGCGCGAAACCGACGGCGCGATCGGTGAGGTCGCGTAGCCGGTCACGCCAGGCCTGAGGCACGGAGGCGCTGTCGTCGAGCCGGGCATGCAGATCGGCGGCGAGCGCGGATTCGGCGCCGTGGCGGCCGACCGCGCGCTTGAGTGCATCGATCGCGACGATGTTGCCGGTGCCTTCCCAGATCGAGCCGAGATGCGCATCGCGCAGCAGCCGGGCGGTGGCGAATTCCTCGATATAGCCGATGCCGCCGCGCATCTCGAGCGCATCGCCGCACACCTTGCGGGCATCGCGCGTGGCCCGGAATTTCAGCGTCGGGGTGAGGATGCGCAGCAGCGCCGCGGCATCCTGGCTGCCCGCTTCCGCGCGGTCGAGTGCGTCGGCGGTGAGGAAGCTCATCGACAGCGCCTGTTCGACCGGCAGCATGATCTTCAGCATCTGCCGCCGTCCGAGCGGCAGGTCGATGATGCGATTGCCGAACACCACGCGGTTCTTCGCGACCGTCATCGCGTCATGATAGGCGCGGCGCATCAAGGCGGTCGACTTGACGCCGTTCGACAGCCGCGAGGAGTTCACCATCTCGGCCATCTGCACGAAGCCGCGATCGAGCTTGCCGACGGCATAGGCGATCGCGCCTTCGAGCTTGATCTCGCCCGAGGCCATCGAACGTGTCCCGAGCTTGTCCTTCAGCCGCGCGATCCGGTAATGGTTCTGCGAGCCATCATCGAGGAAGCGCGGCATCAGGAACAGGCCGACGCCGCGCGTGCCGGGCCCGGCGCCTTCGGGACGCGCCAGCAGCATCACGACTTTCGCGTCCGCATTCGAGCAGAACCATTTCTCGCCATAGAGCCGCCAGTGGTCGCCGTCCTGTATTGCGCGCGTGGTCAGCGTGCCGACGTCGGAGCCGCCCTCCTTCTCGGTCATGAACTGGCCGCCCTGCGTCAGCTTGCTCATGTCGGTCTGCGTGAGGCCGTCGAGATACTTTTCCTTCAGCGCCTCGCTGCCGAAATTCGCGAGCAGTTTTGCGCAACCGTCGGTCACATTGATCGGGCAGCCCATGCCGAATTCGGTCTGGTTGAACAGGAAGGTGAAGGCGTGTTTCGCCACCACCGGGTATTTGTCCGGCCAGCCCATGATGCCCTTGCGGATCGAGAGCGCATGAATGCCGAACTCGCCGAAGGCCGCCTTCTCCAGCTCGCGATAGGCCGGATGATATTCGATCCACTGCACATCGCGGCCGAACTTGTCGCGCTGGTGCAGCACCGGCGTATGCCGGTCGGCGAGGCGCGCACAGTCGTCGAGGTAGCCGCCGGCGAGCTCGCCGAGCCNAGCCGGTCCAGATGCGGCTCGATGTGGCGGAACAGCGCATCAGGCAGATGGATCCGCAGCAGATCCGTCAACGCCTGATCGGCGCGGTAGAAATTCATGCCGGTGGTGTCGGGCGCGAGCAGGCCCGATTGGCTTGCGACAGCATCTGCCTGATGCGGCGTGATGGGCTGATGCATGATGACCTCTTCGTTTCCGTCCCGCGGCATTTCAGCGGCTGCTTTCCCGCTTGCCGCGTTGCATGATGTGGATCATGCTCCAGGCGGCGAGTTGGATAAAGCCGCAAATTGTCAGGGAGGCATGATCGCCGCGAGGGAGCAATTCGCTCTGCGGAATTGTGATCGATCGGTTCGGTATGTCGGCTGGTTGTTCGCGCACATGATGCATAGATGATCGGCTCCTTATCCCAGAGGGACCAACCATGGACCACCCGAAGTACAAGATCGCGCTGATCGTCGGCGCCGGCGAAGGATTGAGCGCCTCGCTGGCGCGGCTGCTGTCGGCCCAGGGACTGCGCGTCGCGCTCGCCGCGCGAAAGATCGAGAAGCTCGGCGCGCTCTGTACCGAGACCGGCGCGAAGGCCTATGCCTGCAACGCGACGGAGCCGGAGGAGGTCGAGCGGCTGTTTGGCCTCGTCGAACGCGAGATCGGCACGCCCGACCTCGTCATCTACAATGCCAGCGGCCGGACCCGCGGACCCTTCATCGACCTGGTGCCGGCGGATGTCGCGCAATCGATCACCGTCAGCGCCTATGGCGGGTTCCTGGTGGCGCAGCAGGCGGCAAGGCGCATGCTGCCGAACAAGCATGGCGCGATCCTGTTCACGGGCGCATCCGCCAGCGTCAAGGGCTATGCCCAGTCCGCCCCGTTCGCGATGGGCAAGTTCGCGCTGCGCGGGTTGGCGCAAAGCATGGCGCGCGAACTGTCGCCGCAAGGCATCCATGTCGCGCATTTCGTCATCGACGGCGGCATCCGCAGCGCGGCACGCACCGAACCCGACGACAAGCCGGACTCGATGCTCGATCCCGATGCGATCGCAGAGAGCTATTGGAACGTCCTGCAGCAGCCACGCAGCGCCTGGAGCTGGGAGCTGGAATTGCGGCCCTGGGTGGAGAAGTTTTGAATTGAACTTCCGTAGGGTGGGCAAAGGCGCGTAGCGCCGTGCCCACCACCGACGACGCGGAAACAATGGTGGGCACGCTTCGCTTTGCCCACCCTACAAGAGCAGGGGGAGCGAGATGACCACCGAAACCACCATCGACACCGGCACCAATGAACTCCTCTGCGTCATCCGCGACCGCGTCGCGGTGATCACGCTGAACCGGCCGGAGGCGCGCAATTCTCTCTCCGACACGCTGACGCCCGCGCTGCGCACGATGATCCGGACCTGCGGCGAGGATCCCAATGTCGGCGCGCTGCTGATCACCGGTGCCGGTGAGGCCTTCTGCGCCGGCGGCAACGTCAAGGGCATGGGCGCGCATCGCGACAAGGCCAAGCTCGAAATGTCCTTTGACGACAAGGTTGCCGACCTCCAGGAGCGGCAGCGTCTGCTCACCGGCGCACTTGTGTCGGTGCGCAAGCCGACCATCGCGGCGCTGCCGGGCCCCGCGGTCGGCGCCGGGCTCGCCATCGCCATGGCCTGCGACATCCGCATCGCCGCGCAATCGGCCTTCGTTGCCACCGGCTATGCCCGCGTCGCACTGAGCGGCGATTACGGCATCGCCTGGCTGCTGACGCGGCTCATCGGCACGGCGCGGGCGCGCGAGCTGATGTTCACCGGCGACAAGGTCGATGCTGCAAGGTGCGAGGCGATCGGCCTCGTCAACCGCGTCGTGCCCGACGACAAACTGCAGACCGAAGCCTTCGCGCTGGCAAAATCGTTCGCCGAAGGGCCGCGCCTCGCGCTGCGCTACATGAAGGATAATCTCGACGAAGCTCTGCTGTTCGACTTCGAGACCGCCCGCGACCACGAGGCCGGACGGCTGATCCGCCTGACCGCAACGGCCGATCACAAGGAGGCGGTGCAGGCCTTCATCGAAAAGCGCAAGCCGGTGTTCACGGGGAAGTAAACGTAGCTCGGATGAAGCGAAGCGAAATCCGGGACACCAGCCGACGTGCCGAGAATCCCGGATTGCGCTTCGCTACATCCGGGCTACACGGCAGGCGTCCGTGCAAAATCCACGAACGCCCGAAGCGCCGCCGGCAATTGGCGGCGACTTGGGTAATACAGGAAGAAGCCGGGATAGGCCGGGCACCAATCGGCGAGCACTCTGGTCAGCTTGCGCTTCGCGAGCAGCGCGTCCACCTGCCCTTCGAACACATAGGCAAGCCCAATCCCGTCGAGCGCCGCATCGACCATCAGGTCCTGATCGTTCAACGTCAGCGGTCCCGTCACATCGATATCGACCTCGATGCCGCCACGCTCGAATTCCCAGTGGTACAGCGCGCCGCTGGTGAAGCGGTAGCGGATACAGGGCAGACCCTTCAGGTCGTGTGGCGTGACCGGCGCCTTGTGTTCCCTGAAGAAGGCGGGCGAGCCGACCGCGGCAAAGCGGTGCCGCGGCCCGATCGGCACTGCGATCATGTCCGCCGCAATGGTCTCGCCAAAGCGCACGCCGGCGTCGAAGCCGGCGGCGACCATGTCGATCAGGGCGTCGTTGATCATGATCTCGACGCTGATGTCCGGAAACGCTTTCAGGAAGCGCGTCACGATCGGCAGCAGCACGAGCTGCGCCGATTGGCGCGCGGCCGTGAACCGCAGCGTACCGGCGGGCTTGCCGCGAAAATTGTTGAGGTCCTCGAGCGCGTCGTGGATGTCGCGGAACGCCGGCGAGATGCGGGCAAACAGCCGCTCGCCGGCCTCGGTGAGGGCAACGCTGCGGGTCGTGCGGTTGGCGAGCCTTAAGCCCAGCCGCTCCTCGATGTTGCGCAGGCTATGGGACAGCGCGGACGGCGTGACGCCAAGCTCGGTCGCCGCCGCCCGAAAGCTGCGGTGGCGGGCGATGGCGAGGAAGATCGCGAGGTCGGACGGGTCGATCTGCATTGATGAATTTTGCTCAGTAGCTTGGCAAAGATATAGCGGATTATCTCAGCTATGGCGAGCCGCTACACCGTGGCCATCGGGTTCGGCACATCGCCGGCCCCATCAATGAGAGGGCAACACCATGCGTGTCTGGTTCATCACAGGAGCGTCCCGCGGATTTGGCGCATTGATCGCCGAGGCAGCGCTCAAGGCGGGCGACGCCGTGGTCGCGACCGCGCGCGACCCGTCGACCGTCACCGCGCGGCTTGGCGCTCACGAGCGCCTCCTGGCCACCCGGCTCGACGTCACCAGCGAGGCCGAAGCGCATGAAGCGGCGGGCCAGGCGGTGAAGCGGTTCGGACGCATCGACATCCTCGTCAACAACGCCGGCTACGGCCTTTTGGGCGCGATCGAAGAGGCGAGCGGCGCGGAGACGCAGAAGCTGTTCGGCACGAACGTGTTCGGCCTGCTCGGCGTCACCCGCGCGGTGCTGCCCCATATGCGCCGCGAGCGTTCGGGGCACGTCATCAACATCTCCTCCGTCGGAGGCTACGCGGGCTTTCCCGGCTGGGGCGTCTATGGTGCGACCAAATTCGCGGTCGAAGGCCTCAGCGAGGCGCTGGCCGCCGAAGCGGCGCCGCTCGGCATCAAGGTGACCGTGGTCGAGCCGGGCTTCTTCCGCACCGACTTCCTCGATGAGACCTCGCTGTCGCGTACCGCGATGCAGATCGACGACTATCACGACAGCGTCGGCAAGACCCGCGCGCACGCGGCGGACGTCAACCACGGCCAGCGCGGCGATCCGCGCAAGCTGGCGCAGGCCTTCCTGAGGCTGGTCGATGCCAAGAATCCGCCGCTGCGGCTGCCGCTCGGCAGCGACACGGTGGAGCGGATCGAGGCCAAGAATGCCTTCGTCGCCAGGGAGCTTGCGGAATGGAGGTCGGTTGCAACGTCGACCGATTTCACGAGCGACTAAGTAACGAGAGACAAAAAAATGCCCGGCGCTGGGTTCACCAGGGCCGGGCTTGGAGTGTGGTCAGGCCGAGGCTGAGGGGGTTACGGCCTGACGGGAAAGAGCGGCGAGATGCCAGCTCGCGCAGGGAATTTCCTTCGGCGCGACCGTGATCTCCTTGTCGAAGCGCACCAGCTTCCAGTCGTCCGGGTGATTGATGAAGGCGAAGCCGGATTTGCGCGCGAGCGAGATCATGGTGTCGTTGGAGCGCAGCGTGTCGCCGAACATGTGCTCGGCGCCGAGCGCAGCCGCGCGGCATTCCAAATTCTTGAGCAACGCGGTGCCGATGCCGTGACCCTGCCAGCGGTCGTCGACCGACAGGCCGAATTCGAGCGTCGAGCTCTCGGCATGGAGGGCGTAGCGCGCTTCCGCGACGATGGTCTCGAAGCCATCGACCATCATGCTCGCGATGACGGTGAAGCGCTCGCGCTCGCCGACCTGCAGGAAGTCGTGCAGCAGGCCCTTCGGCAACTCGCTGATCGCGCCGAAGAAGCGGTTGTAGCGGGACCGCGTCGTAAGCGAGCGGAAATAGTGCTGAAGCTCGTCGGTGTCGCGCGGTTCGACGAAGCGCACGGTCAGCGCATCGCCGTGGCGAGTGCGCAGCGTATCCGAATATTGCTTGAGATCGTCGAGGCGAAGGGTGCTCATGACACGCACCTTGAGAAAAAGGGACCGCCGGCGCCCCTGATCAGGCGGCGCCGGCCTGGCTGCCGTTCAGGCCCGCCAGAAGGGTTTGTCGGCTTCGTAAGCAACGTCAGCCCAGGACAGGCCGACGTCCTGGAGATCGCGGGTGGTCCATTGGGCGAGCTCACGACGGGTCCGGTAGCGCTCGTGCCAGACATGCAGGGTCTCGCTGATCTGGTCGATCAGCCCATGCGCATGATGATTTGTCATCGAATTTGTGGTGCAGGTAGACATTTTCAGCTCCTCGAGCTAAATTCCACCGTAATATCCGCCTGCAAACACGCCTCGGCAAACGACAATTTGTACCTTTTCGCATGAATTAAGCTCATGCATCCTGCTGCCAAATGACTGCCAGATTGCCTTCCCTGAACGGATTGCGGGCGTTCGAGGCCGCTGCGCGGCACCTCAGCTTCACGCTGGCCGCTGCCGAGCTGAACGTGACCCAGACCGCGATCAGCCATCAGATCCGGCGGCTCGAGGAGGAGCTCGGCATCCGCCTCTTCATCCGGCAGAACCGCGCGCTGGCGCTGACGCCGGAGGCGCGCGACTACCTGCCCGGCGTCCGCGCCGCCTTCAACGATCTCAGGCTCGCGACCGATCGCCTGCTGCGCAAGGACGACGAGAAGGTGCTGACCGTCTCGACGATCGCCTCGCTCGCCGCGAAATGGCTGCTGCCGCGGCTGACCGATTTCCAGGAGACACATCCCGGCGTCGACGTTCGCATCACCACCTCGACCAGCCTCGTCGATTTCCAGCGCGACAATGTCGACGCCGCGATCCGCTACGGGAGAGGCCAGTGGGCGGGCCTGCGCGCCGACTGGCTGATGGCGGACGAATTGTTCCCTGTGTGCAGCCCGTCGCTGCTCCGCGGCGACAAGCCGTTGCGCCGGCCCGAGGATCTGCAGGAGCACGCGCTGCTGCACACCAACAATAGCGACGACTGGCGCCTCTGGCTGACGGCGGCAGGCCTGTCGACTGGCATTTCGAGGCTGCCCGGCATCACTTTCGACATGACCCTCATGACAGTCCAGGCGGCGATCGACGGCATGGGCGTTGCGATGGGACGGACCTCGTACGTCCAGGACGACATCGCGAAGGGCCGCCTCGTGGTGCCCTTCAAGATCGCCCTGCCGGCGGATGCCGGCTTCTATCTGGTTTCGCCCAACGGCCGCCGCGAAGCGCCGAAGCTCGCCGCCTTCCGCCAATGGGTGGTCGCTGCAGCGCAGAATAAAGCCTGAAAAATCAATCGGCTTCCGCAGCAAAATCGGTTGACTCGCAGCGCCCCGCGCGGGAGGGGTTATGACAGATTGTCGCAGCAATCTGTCGCCTGCCGTGAAAATGAGTTCCGGTCCGGCCGAGTCTTCAAGGCAAGCCTTCAAGGGGAGCAACGCCATGGCTGGACCAGCCACAACCAATCCGCCCGAGATCAAGTCGCGCATCGGCGCCATCCTGCGCGCAACCAGCGGCAATTTCCTCGAGCAGTTCGACTTCTTCCTGTTCGGCTTCTATGCCGCCGCGATCGGCAAGGCGTTCTTCCCCTCCACCAACGAGACGGCCTCGCTGCTCAACACCTTCGGCGTGTTCTGGCTCGGCGCATTGATGCGGCCGGTCGGCGCGATCGTGCTCGGCGCATACATCGACCGCATCGGCCGCCGCCAGGGCCTGATCGTCACGCTCGGCATCATGGCCGCCGGCACCGTGGTGATCGCGTTCTGCCCGAGTTACGCGACCATCGGCATCGCCGCGCCGATCATCGTGCTGCTCGGCCGCCTGCTTCAGGGCTTCTCCGCCGGCGTCGAACTCGGCGGCGTGTCGGTCTACCTCGCTGAGATCTCGACGCCGGGCAATCGCGGCTTCTACACCTCGTTCCAATCGTCGAGCCAGCAGGTCGCGATCTTCGTGGCTTCGATCCTCGGCTACATCCTCTCCGAGGTCATGCCCGCCGACATCGTCACCGCCTGGGGCTGGCGCATCCCGTTCTTCGTCGGCTGCCTGATCATCCCCCTGATCTTCTTCCTGCGGCGCACGCTGCAGGAAACGCCGGAATTCCTGGCGATGAAGAAGCATCCGACCGCCGCGCAGGTGTTTTCCTCGGCGCTCGCAAACTGGCGCATCGTCATCCTCGGCATGATGATCGCGATCCTGACCACCACGACATTCTATTTCGTCACGGTGTACACGCCGACCTTCGGCAAGAACGTGCTGAAACTGACGACGCAGGACGCGCTGCTCGTCACGCTGCTGGTGGCGGTGACCAACTTCATCTGGAATCCGGTCGGCGGCGCGCTCTCGGATCGCATCGGCCGCAAGCCGGTGCTGCTGACCATCGCCTGCCTCTCGCTCGTGACCGCCTATCCGGCGCTGCACTGGCTGGTGGCGGCGCCAACCTTCGGCAAGCTGCTAGCGGTCGAGATGATGTTCTCGTTCTATTTCGGCGTCTACAGCGGAACCATGCTCGGCGCGCTGGTCGAGATCGTGCCGGCGCATGTGCGCACCACCTGCTTCTCGCTCGCCTTTGCGCTCGCGGCCGCCCTGTTCGGCACCTTCACCCCGTTCGCCTCGACCTGGCTGATCGAGAGAACCGGCGACAAGGCCTCGCCCGGCTTCTGGCTGATGTTCGCTGCCCTGCTCGGCATCATCGCCGCCTCGACCGTCTACCGCGGCGGCGGCAAGGCGGTGGCGACGTATGATCCGGTGGCGGAGCCGGTGGCCGGCCATTGATCGTCATTCCGGGGCGCCTCGAAGAGGCGAGCCCGGAATGCATTTCTCCAAGTATTCCTGCGGCCCAATGGATTCCGGGCTCGATGCTCTCGGGCCGCGCTTCGCGCGGTCCCGTCGCATCGCCCCGGAATGACATGGGGTTAGAGTTCGACTACACGGTGGGGGTTAGAGCTCCACCACCACGTAATCGCTCTCGACCCGCACGGGGATCGTCTCGGCGACATACGGGCCCTTCACCACGCTCGTGCCGGGCTCGACATGGGCCGGATACGCTTTCACGCGGAAGCGGCGGGGATCGCAGTAGGATTGGCCGGTGCGTACGTCGAATTCCCAGCCGTGCCACGGGCAGCGGATGATTTCGCCGAGCTTGGTGTATTCGATCTCGCCGGGATCTTTTGATCGAGCGAGCCCGATCAACGGGCCCTCGCACAGCGCCGCCCCCTGATGCGGGCAGCGGTTCAACAGGCCGAAATATTCGCCCTTGATGTTGAAAACCGCGATCGGCCGGCCGTCGATCTCCAAAAACTTTCGCGTACCGGGCGGGAGCTCATCGACCGGAGCGATCACATGACGCGCCATCAATTGATTCCGTACAGCTTCCGCGCGTTGTCGCGATAGAACGCCTCACGATTGGTTTCGCTGACGCCCGGCGGCAGAACGCGCGACGGCTCGTCATAGTCCCAATGCGGATAGTCCGTCGCGAACAGGAGCCGGTCCCAGCCGATCCACTTGATGACGTCGAACAGATCCTCGCGCCGCTCCGGATCCTCCATCGGCTGCGTGGTCCACCACACCTGCTCGCGGATATATTCCGACGGTGGCCGCTTCACGTGCGGCACCTCGCTGCGCAGCCGCTGCCAGACCTTGTCGAGCCGCCAGGCCAGTGACGGCGCCCAGCCGAAGCCGGCCTCGATCATCACCATCTTCAGCTTCGGGAAGCGCTCGAACACGCCTTCGAGCACGAGGCTTGCCAGTGCCGATTGCTGGCACTGCGAATGTCCGACCATCTCCTCGATGTAGTAGCTCGGCCAACCCGACGGCGTGATCGGATTGCCGCCGAAGCCGAAGGCGTGCACGCCGACTGGCAGCCCCGCCTCTTCCGCGGCCTGATAGATCGGCCAGTAGCGGCGCTGACCCAGCGGCTCGACATTGCGGCTGAGCAGCAGCACCTGGACAAAATTCTTGTCGCCGGCGCGCTCGCGGATTTCGGCGGCGGCCGACAGGCCGTCCTCATTGCCGACGACGATGGAGGCTCTCAGCCGCTTGTCCTTGCTGGTCCATTTGTCGATCTGCCAGTCGTTGATCGCCGAGCACAAAGCTGCCGAGAGCTCGTGATTGCGGATGCCCTGCCCGGTGTTGAGCGGATTGAGTACGCCGAGTTGCACATTGTTGGGATCGAGATGCTGCTTCTGCATGAAGGAGAGCGAGGAACCCTGCGGACCGCCTTCCGGCGGATAGGCATCGCGACGCGAAGCGTTGGGTTGCGCCTTCGGATAGGGCGGGCCTTCCATCATGCCCTGATAGGCATGGACACCGTAGATCTCGAGATGATGCTGCCAGCGCTTAGCGAGATAGGGATAGAGCTCGGTTCGGGTCGCGCGTGCCGGATGGATGTCGCAGTCCGCGATCGCGGCTTTTGCGGTCAGGGGGGAAGCGGCTTCGGAGCTCTCGCGGAACTGGATATTCATCGCCTTGCCTCCTTTGGCAGCGGCTAAGTCAGGCGGGGATAGGTTGCATGCGGATTGTCGATCATGATCTTGCGCACGAGATCGGGGGACAGACCTTCGGGCAGCGCATCCTGGCCGTCGAACTGCCAGTGCGGATAGTCCGTGGAGAATAGGACCAATTCATCGGACTGCATATGATCAAACAGGCGAATTAATGTCTCTGGTTCCGGCGGCGCGTCAAATGGTTGTAATGAGAAACGGATGTTGCTGCGCACAATTTCCAGCGGAGCGCGGTCGACCCAGGGCGTCTCCATTCGCACGCCGCGCCAGAACTTGTGCAGGCGCCAGAGATAGGGCGGAAGCCAGGAGATTCCGGATTCCAGCATCACCATTTTCAGCCGCGGATGACGCGCGAACACGCCCTCGACGATCAGGCTGGTGAGCTGGGTCTGGAACGCCTGGGCCTGACCGACATAATCCTCGATGTGATAGGAACCCCAGCCGACCGAGGTCGGCGGATTGTGATAGGCGGAACCGGCGTGGACGCCGATGGCAAGGTCCAGCCGTTCCGCAGCCGCATAGATCGGCCACAGCGCGCGCTTTCCCAGCGGCGTGTCGCCCATCACCAGCATCAAGACCTGCACGAAGCGCCGGTCCTGCGCGCAACGCTCGATCTCGGCGACGGCCTTCTCGATGCTTTGCGTGGGGATCACGATCGAGCCGCGCAGCCGCGTATCGCGATCGAGCCATTCCTTCGCCAGCCAGTCGTTCAGCGCGCGGCAGAACGCGGCTTGCATGTCCTCGGAAAACACCATCTGCACGCCGTAGAGCGGATTGCAGATGGCGTGGCCGACCGCGAAGGGATCGAGCACATGGCGCTGCATGTCCTCCAGGCTCGAACCGGGCTTGCCGGCGTCGGGACGCCAGTCCTCGCGCGCCGTGATCGGCGAGTTCTTCGGATAGGATTGCGAGATGAGGTCGACCATGCCGCGCGTCGTCACCTGGTCGCGCCAGTAGTCGTTCAGATAGGGCAACAGGCTCGTCAGATGCGGCACCGCCGGGTGCACGTCGCAATCCACACCGCCGGCGATCAGGGACGTCATGACGTCTCCTCTTCACGTTTCCCCTTGCGCAGCGCTTCGCCGCGCCGTCTTGCGTCCACCATTCAAGCAGGCCTGCCCGCCCCCTGCAACTCGGCCAAGGCCGCTGTCATATGCTAGGAAGTCGCAGCTCGGTTGCGAGGATGGGAGGCTAAAGAAATGAAAGAGCTCGTTGGCATTGCGGAACAGGTCGCAGCGAAATTGATCGCGCGCAAAGAGACCATCGCGGTCGCGGAATCCTCGGCCGGCGGCCTGATCGCGGCAAGCCTGCTCGCAGTGCCCGGCGCGTCGGCCTATTTCCTCGGGGGCGCCGTGGTCTATACGCGCGATGCGCGGCGGGTGCTGATGGATATTTCGGATGACGGCATGAAGGGCTTTCGATCCTCATCGGAGCCTTACGCGAAACTTCTCGCCGAGCAGATGCGCGGCCGCTTCGGCTGCGACTGGGGCCTGTCCGAGACCGGCGCAGCCGGCCCCTCCGGCAACCGCTACGGCGATGCCGCTGGCCAGCTGCATGGCGGTCGCAGGACCCGCGGCGGAGGTCATGACGCTGGAGACCGGCAGCAAGGATCGACTCGCGAACATGCAGACGTTTGCGGCAACGGCGCTGAGGCTGCTGCTGAAGAATTTGGAGCGGTGATTTGTATCGCGGCTCAAGTGAATCGGGACAACCATCCCGCATATACCACAGTCATGCTCCAGCTTGCCGCCTTCGCTGAAGCTTCGGCGGCCGAGCACCCTTGTGGCCCGGCGTAGCCTTGGCGGGGCCGGCACCGGGGTATCCACTACGCCGAGGCCTATCGATTGAATCACAACCGCCTCTGGAATACTCGCCCGGTCAAGCTGGGCGATCACGGCGGAAGATCGGGCGCGCCTACCTCTCCAAATGCCGCGTGAAAATCCGCACCACATGGCCCCGGACCCGCGGTGCCTCGTCGTAGAGGTCTGACGCGATCCGTTCGATGGTCTCGCGCAGCGACAGGAACTGCGCCTGGCGCGCGCTGCTCTCGGTGCCTTCCATGCCCGCCAGCTCGTCCATGGCGGCGTCGCTGATCTGACACTGCACGACGTCACCGTCGTTCAGCATGGTGAAACGAAAGGCCAGCCGTTCCAGATCATGGCCCACGATCTTGTCGCGCGTCAGCGGCATCCAATTGTTCCGTTCGCGCCCCCGCGCGGGACAATGCTGAAAATCTGACGCCTTGTCACCATGGGCCAAGGGACAGGGCAATCCAAGGGACAGCGCAATCATGGGGAGCGCGTCAGCAGCGCATGCCCGGACGCGCTCCCTTCAGCAGCTTCACCTCAGTAGACGAGCGCCGTGCCGGTCGGCTTTTCCAGCGCTGCGGCCAAGGACTTGTACTCCTCGCAATCCGTCCCGCAGATGGCCGCGATCCGGCTCAGGTGATAGAGCGCCTGCTCGCGATTGCCTTGCTCGAGCTGCCACAGGCCGTAGTACTGCCAGGTCAGCACGTGGTTCGGATCCGCCTTCAATGCGCGCTCGTACCAGACCTGTGACTGCTTGTAGTCGCCGAGCTTGCGATAGGAGTAGCCGATCAGGTTGGCGACGTTCGGATGATCGTCATGGCCGAGCGCCTTCAATTGCTCGATCGCGACCGCGTAATCATTGCGCTCGTAGATGGTGTCATAGGCCACGCGATAGCCGGCCGCGAATGCCGGATCGTCGATACTGGACTGGTTGTTGGGCTTCCTGGCCTTGCTGGCCTTCGTTCCCGGACGTCTCGGATAGGTCGGCTGGGTAGTGGTGGTGCTCGGCGTCGCATAGGCGCCGGCATAGGGATCGCTGGTACTGATGCCGCTGCCGCCGCCTCCACCACCGCCGCCTCCGCCTGCGGCAAAGGTCGGCGAGGCCAACAGGGCCGCCGCAAACGTGCCCAGCACGAGGATTCTGATCATCCCTGAGATCATTCCTGTCTCCTGTCTTGATCGAAGCGGCCCCGGACGAGTTGATAACACTGCCGCGGCAGCGATATTCCGGGACGCTGTTCTCACGGAGACGTCAGCGTTCGTACGACAGTTCTCCTGTCCTTCCATCCTGCGCGATAGACACGCTACTGGAACGCCACCTCGGCGAAGCTGCGGAGCTTGCGCGAATGCAGCCGCTCCGATTCCTGCTGCTTCAGCCGCTCCAGCGCCTTCAGCCCGATCTCGAGATGCTGGCCGACGCGGCGGCGGTAGAACTCGCTCGCCATGCCCGCAAGCTTGATCTCGCCGTGCAACGGCTTGTCGGAGACGCAGAGCAAGGTGCCGTAGGGGACGCGGAAGCGATAGCCGTTGGCCGCAATCGCCGCCGATTCCATGTCGAGCGCCACCGCGCGCGACTGCGACAGGCGGCGGATCACCGCAGGCCCGCTGATCTCCCAGTTGCGATTGTCGACGCTCGCAACGGTGCCCGTGCGCATCAAGCGCTTGAGCTCGAAGCCTTCGAGGCCAGTGACATCTTCGACCGCCTCTTCGAGCGCGACCTGCATCTCGGCCAGCGCCGGGATCGGCACCCACAGTGGCAGCTCGCGATCGAGCACGTGATCCTCGCGCACATAGCCATGGGCGAGCACATAGTCGCCGAGCCGCTGCGTATTGCGCAGGCCCGCGCAATGGCCGAGCATGAGCCAGGCATGCGGACGCAGCACGGCGACGTGGTCGGTGACGTTCCGCGCGTTCGACGGACCGGTGCCGATGTTGATCAGGGAAATGCCGCGATAGCCGGGCATGACGAGATGGAAGGCCGGCATCTGCGGCGTGCGCTCGGGCGCAACCCCGGTCATCGCGCCGCCATTGCGCGTGATCAAATTGCCCGGCGCCACAAAAGCGTCGAGGCCGGCCTCGCCGGATTGCAGCCGCTGCTGGCAGAGCTGCGCGAAGGCATCGACATAGAACTGGTAGTTCGTGAAGATCACGAAATTCTGGAAATGCTCGGGATCGGTGCCCGTGTAGTGATAGAGCCGCCGCAGCGAATAATCGACGCGGGCGGCCCGGAACAGGGAGAGCGGTTCAGGCAGGCCGGGCTCCAGCTCGAACGTGCCGTCGGCGATCGCATCGTCCATGGTGGCGAGATCAGGCACGTCGAACACGTCGCGCAGCGACCGCATTACCGGCGACTTCTCGCTGGTGGAAATGGCTGCTTCGATGTTGATGTCGCGGCGATAGGCGAAGTGGATCGGGATCGGCTCGCCGGATTCGCCGATCTCGACGGGCACGCCGTGATTCTGGATCAACAGGCCGATCTGCTCGGTCAGATAGCTCCGGAACAGATCGGGACGCGTCACGCTGGTTTCATGCACGCCGGGTCCGGCGACGAAGCCGTAGGAGAGACGCGAATCGAGCCGCGCATAGGTCGCGGTGGTGATACGGACGAAGGGATAGTAGGCGCGCATATGCGTCGTGATCGCCTCGCCGCCAACATAGGCCTCGAACCGTTCGCGCAGGAATCTTGTGTTGCGTTCGTAGATTTCTTCGAGGCGGGCAACGGCCGCTGCCGCATCGGTGAAGGCTTCGGTGGCGATGGACGGCGGGGATTGGATCGGGATGGGATGCATTTTTGCGCCAGTTGCTTTGAAGAGCCGCTTGGTGTCGGAGTATAGCAAGAAGATGGCGACGCCGTCATTGCGAGCGCAGCGAAGCAATCCGGAAATCTCTCCGCGGAGATAGCCTGGATTGCTTCGCTGCGCTCGCAATGACGAGTGGAAGCTGTCGTAGGGTGGGCAAAGCGAAGCGTGCCCACCCTTTCAAATATCAGGAGGTGAATGCTGGGCACGGCGCTACGCGCCTTTGCCCACCCTACGGGACCGAAACTGTGGATCGAGATCCCGGATGCACGCCAAGCGCGCTCCGGGATGACGCGCTTTCGCGCGTCACTTCTCGCGGAACGCCCGCATGAGCTGATCGTGCAGCGGCTTCATCAGGTAGGACAGCATGGTGCGGTCGCCGGTCTGGACGAAGGCCTCGACCGGCATGCCGGGGATCAGCTTGACGTCGCCGAGGCGGGCGACCTCTTCGGCCGGCATCGAGACGCGGATGGTGTAGTAGCTCTGGCCGGTGCGCTGATCGGTGGTGACGTCGGGCGAGACGCGGCTGACGACGCCGTTGAGCTCGGGCGTGGTGCGCTGATTGAAGGCGGAGAGGCGCAGCAGCGTCTTCTGGCCGACCTGGAGCTTGTCGATATCGACCGGATTGACCTTGGCCTCGACCTGGAGGTCGTCGGCCTGCGGCACGATCAGCATCAGAGTGTCGCCGGCGGTGACGACGCCGCCGACCGTGTGCACGGTCGATTGCAGCACCATGCCGTCCTGCGGCGCGCGGATGTCGACGCGGCGGAGCTGATCCTCCGCGGTGACCTTGCGCTCGATCAGCTCGCCGATCTTGTCGTTGGTCTCGCGCAGATCCTTGGAGACCTCGCTCACCATGTCCTTGTCGACCTGGATGATCTGGAGCTCGGTCTCGGTGATCTTGCCCTTGGCCTGCGCCCGCGAGGCGATGTATTGCGCGCGCTCGCCGTTGAGGCGGGCGGAGTCGCGCTCAAGCGTGGTCAGGCGCGAAAGCTGCACCAGGTGCTTGTCGTAGAGATCGCGAACGCCGGTGAGCTCCTGCTGCACCAGGGCGATTTCCTTGTCCTTGGCCTTTTCCTGCGCGGCAAGACCTTCGATTTCCTCGTTGAGCTGCTGGATGCGCTCGCGGAGCTGCGCCTTCTGGCCGGCACGGCCGTTGACACGGACGTCGAACAGCTTGCTTTCGCTGGCGACCAGCGTCCTGACGTCGGGATCGGCGGCACGATCGAGCAATGACTGCGGGAACTCGATCTTGTCGAGAGCGCGCTGCTCGGCCTGCAACCGGGCCGCACGCGCCAGCGCTGCATCGAGATTCTTGGTGACGATGGCGAGGTTCGCCTTGGTGACGGTGTCGTCGAGCCGCACGACGATGTCGCCGGCCTTGACCACGTCGCCGTCGCGGGCCCGCAGCTCGCCGACCACGCCGCCGGTCGGATGCTGCACCTTCTTGACGTTGGATTCGACGACGACCTGCCCGGGCGCGATCAGTGCGCCCGAAATCAGCACCGTCGACGCCCAGCCGCCGAGCCCGAAGGCGAGGAACAGCACGATCGACAGCCCGAGGATCAGGTGGAACCTGATCGAGTGCCGTACGCCCTGTTTCTCCGCGCCCTTCACGCCGCCAATCGTCATCGTGCTCATGACAGGTTTCCCGCTGCGCTCATGGCAGGTTTCCCGCTGCGCTCATGGCTTGGTCACCCCGCCTTCGCTGACGATCTTGATCGGCGCCGGCGGCGCAACACGGGGCTGGAGCACCTGGGCAAGCACCTGCTCCTTGGGACCGAAGGCCTGCACCTTGCCATCGCGCAGCACCAGGATCTGGTCGACCGCCTCGACGCCGATCGGCCGGTGCGCCACGACGATGACAATGGCGCCGCGTTCGCGCGCCGAGCGGATCGCTCGGGTCAGCGCCTCGTCACCCTCGGTGTCGAGGTTGGAATTGGGCTCGTCGAGCACGATCAGGAACGGATTGCCGTAGAGCGCGCGCGCCAGCGCGACGCGCTGCGCCTGGCCGGCGGAGAGGGCGGCGCCCTGCTCGCCGACTTGCGTGTTGTAGCCCTCGCGCATCTTGATGATCATCTCGTGCACGCCGGCCTCTTTCGCCGCGGCGATGATGCCGTCCGACGTCGCCTCGGGATCGAAGCGGCTGATGTTCTGCGCGATGGTGCCGCCGAACAGTTCGACGTCCTGCGGCAGGTAGCCGATATGGCGGCCGAGCGCATCCGACGACCATTGGTCGAGCGCGGCGCCGTCGAGCCGCACCTTGCCGCGGACCGGCTGCCAAACGCCGACGAGCGCGCGGATCAGCGACGACTTGCCGGAGCCGCTCGGCCCGATCACCCCGAGACCATTGCCCGCGGTCAGCGCGAAGGTGGCGTCCTGCACGATCAGGCGCTGATCGCCCGGCGGCACGATGGAGACACCTTCGACCGACAGCCGGCTGGTAGGTGCCTGCAACTGCGTCGGCATCGTCTGCGCCGGCATCTGCTCCAGCAGCCGGCTCAGGCGGTGCCAGCTCTGGCGGGCGGCGACGAAGGACTTCCAGTGCGCGATCGCCAGATCAACCGGCGCCAGCGCGCGCGCGGACAGGATCGAGCCGGCGATGATGATGCCCGCGGTCGCTTCCTGGTGGATGACGAGATAGGCACCGACCGCGAGCACGGCCGATTGCAGCATCATGCGCAGCACTTTTGCGACCGCACCGAGACCGCCGGCGACGTCGCTCGCGCGCTGATTGCCGGCGAGATATTTTTCGTTGGCCTCGCTCCAGCGCTGGTTCAGCCGGCCGGCCATGCCCATCGACACCAGCACCTCGGCGTTGCGGCGGCTGGACTGGGCGAGATCGTTGCGCTGCGCGGCGAGCCCCATCGCCTCGCGCGCCGGCTGGCGGGACAGGAACTCGGTGACCAGCGTCAGCCCGACCAGAATGATGGCGCCGACCAGCGCGGTCACGCCGATCAAGACGTGGAAGGCGAAGCAGATGGCGAGATAGAGCGGCAGCCAGGGCAGGTCGAAGAACGCGCTCGGTCCCATGCCGCCGAGGAAGGAGCGGACATTGTCGAGGTCGCGGAGCGGCTGCAGTCCCTCATTGCGGCCGCCGACCAGGAGCGGCAGGCGAACGATGGTGTCGAACACGCGCTTGTTGAGCGCTTCGTCGAGCGCGGTGCCGACCCGCCCGAGGATGCGCCCGCGGATCATGTCGAGCACGCCCTGCGCGATATAGAGGCCGCCAGCCAGGATGATCAGGCCGACCAGGGTCGGGATGCTGCGGCTCGGCAGCACGCGGTCATAGACCTCGAGCATGAAGATCGACCCGGTCAGATAGAGCAGGTTGATCATGCAGCTCATCAGGCCAACGCCGATGAACGCCGAGCGACAGGCGCGCAGCGCTTCACCGAGCTCTGAACGGCGAAAGCCGGGAACGGCTGCCATCAGTCTGATCTCTTTCGGGTAACGGGCGAAGCCCCTGTTTTAAAAAGCAATTTCAGGGCTACTTGACCCGGATTAATATTGTGTTTTCGGCGCTCGCCCAACGCCGTCGAATTGATCCTCGAAACTGATGGCTCATCATCTACCCCGACCGCGCACCTGCGCAAGTCCGGAATCTCACAGGGATACGGCTTTTTCTTGCAAGCTTAACGCCTCTCCCCAGCTTGGGGAGAGGCGTTGGAGTTCCGACGTGTTGAGCCTCCCGCTAGAGCCGGCCGCCACCGCGCACCAGACGCACCACCAGCAGCAGGATGATGGCGCCGATGGCGGAATAGATGATCTCCGAGACCATCCCGACGCCAAGATGGATGCCGAGCTTCGGGAACAGGAAGCTCGCGACAAACGCGCCGGCGATGCCGATCACGATGTCGCCGATGATGCCGAACCCGCTTCCGCGGACCACCTTGCCAGCAAGCCAGCCGGCAACCAGGCCGACGAACAGGATGACGATGAGGCTTTGGCCAGAAATGTACATAAGTTGAAGTCCCTCTCCATGAACGGGGGGCATGGAACGGGAACCGGGATGAACGGGGTCTGAATGCCGTTAACCCCTCCGCTCCGGTCGCGGCACTTCGACAAAAAACGCGAAAACAACCCCATGCAAAGTAGAACGGCGCCGGACGAGATGCGCCCGGTCAATCGTGACAACTCGGTGCAGGCGCAGAAGATTTTCGAATTGAGGCGCGCACGAAGTGAGGAGTGCACTCACTGTCAGGGGCGCGCTGCTCTCTCATTCCCTCCCCCCTTGCGGGGGAGGGAGCGCAGTGTGCGCGTGGCCGCAGCTAACTCCACATCAACAAGAGAGCACTACGCGCCGGCCGTCACCTTCTCCGCCAGCACACACCTGGCCGCCCGGCCCGGCCCCACCTCCACATTCGGCGGCAGTTGCGCCAGGCAGCGCGGCTGAGCGGCGGCGCAGCGGGGGGCGAAGGAGCAGTTGTGCGGCTTTTCCGCCAGCGAGGGCGGCGTGCCGGGGATGGTCTCGAGCCGCTGTCCCCGCTTGGCGCCATGGATGGTGGAGGCGAGCAGGCCCCGGGCATAGGGATGCATCGGCGCGCGGACGATGTCGCGCAGGCTGCCCTGCTCCACGATCTGGCCGGCATACATCACCGCGACGCGGTCGCAGATCTCGATCGCGACGCCGATGTCATGGGTGACGAAGATGACGGACATTCCGAACTCGCGCTGCAATTCGCGCAGCAGCAACAGGATCTGGATCTGCACGGTGGCGTCGAGCGCCGTGGTCGGCTCGTCCGCGAGCAGGATCTTGGGCCGGCAGGCGAGCGCCAGCGCGATCATGGCGCGCTGGCGCATGCCGCCGGACATCTCATGCGGATAGGCGTCGAGCCGGCGTTTTGCCGATGGGATGCGCACGACCTCGAGCATTTCGAGAGCGCGCGCCCTGCCCTCCGCAAAGCTCTTGCCCTCGTGGCGCACGACGCTTTCGGCGATCTGCGCGCCGATCGTGTAGACCGGATCGAGCGCGAGCGCGGGCTCCTGAAAAATCATCGAGACGGTCTGGCCACGGAAGGACGAAAGCTCCTCGTCGTTCATGGCGAGCACGTCGCGGCCCATCACATTGACCGTGCCCGATATCTGCGTGCGTTTCCGCGGCAACAGCCGCATCAGCGCACGCAGCGTCACGCTCTTGCCCGAACCGGACTCGCCGAGCAGGCCCAGCACCTCGCTGTTGCCGAGCGAGAGATTGAGATCGTTCACGGCAAAGACCGTGCGCTCGCCAGTGAAGCGGATGTTGAGGCCTGATATCTCGACAAGCTTTGTCATGACGGCAGTTTTGGTACCCGGTCGTGGTAATCGGTCACGCGCTGGAATGCGGCGCCGATGGTGAGCAAGGTCGCTTCATCGAAGGAGCGGCCGATGAGCTGCATGCCGATCGGCAGGCCGCTTTTGGTGAAGCCGGACGGAACCGTCAGCGACGGCAGGCCGAGATAGTTCACCGGGCGAGTGAACAGCGTCAGCCGCTGCAACAGCGCCGGCGCGTTCGGTCCGCCGCCGACGTCACTCTCCGCGATCGTCGGCGCCGGCACCGGTGAAGCCGGCGCGATCACCGCATCGACGCCGGCGGTCGCCGCGTTGTGCGCGGCAAGCGCAGGCCCGCGCCAGCGCATCGCCTCGAGATAGGTGATGGCGGGGACGGCGAGCCCGTTCTGAAGCCGCATCAGGACCTGCGGGCCATAATCCTGCGGACGCTCGATCATCCAGCGCTTGTGGAAGGCGGCGGCCTCGGCGGCGAGCACGAGCTGGCTGGCCGCGGACAATTGCCGCTGGTCCGGCAACTCGACCTTGGCGATGTCGGCGCCCTCGCGCTTGAGCACCGCGATGGTCTCGTCGAGGACACGCGCGACCTCGCTGTCGAGATCGTCGACGTAGAACGAGGCGGGCACGCCGATCTTCAGGCCCTTGAGCGAACCCTTCGTCGCGGCGACGTAGTCCGAGACGGGCTCGTGGCTCGCGGTCGGATCCTCCGGATCGGGGCCGGCCATCAAGGCCAGCAGCAGCGCGCAGTCCTCGGCGGTGCGGGCGAGCGGGCCGACCGTATCGAGCGATTGCGACAGCGGCATCGCACCGGCGCGGCTGACGCGGCTCCAGGTGGTCTTGAGCCCGGTGACGCCGCAGAAATGCGCGGGCATGCGGATCGAGCCGCCGGTGTCGGAGCCGAGCGCCGCATAGGTGAGCCGCGACGCGACCGACGAGCCGGAGCCCGACGAGGAGCCGCCGGTGATGTGCGCGACATTCCAGGGGTTGCACACCGGGCCGTAATGGCTGTTGTGGCCGGTCGGGCCATAGGCGAATTCGGCAAGATGCAGCGTGCCGAGCCGGATCTGGCCGGCGTCCTTCAGCCGCTGCAGGGCGGTCGATGTGGTGGTGGCAACGAAGTCGCGGCGGATCAGCGAGCCGCAGGTCGCGACCTTGCCGGCATCGTAATACATGTCCTTGTGCGCAAGCGGCACGCCGTGCAGCGGCCCGCGTACTTCGCCGTTGGCCAGTTGAGCGTCGGCAGCATCGGCCGCTTTCAGCGCAGCCTCCGATTCGATCGACATGAAGGCGTTGAGATGCGGCTGCCACTGCGCGATGCGATGCAGCAGGGCGCGCGTCACCTCATGCGAAGACACCTGCTTCATCGCGATCGCGCGCGCGACCTCGGTGAGCGTCATCAAGGCGGGCTCAGTGCTCATTTCGAAACCTTGGCGTTCTGCGCGACCACGTAGAGCGCCGGCTCGAGATCGAACGGCAGCGTGCCGGCAATGGCGGCGAAGCCGTCGAAAGCAGGGCCGATCGAATTGGAGATGCGCGTCGCGATCTCGTCTTCCACGGGAACACCGGCGACCTGCGCCGCCGCCATGATTTCTCTTGTCGTTGGTCTCGTCATGCCATTTCCTCCGTCGGCGCACGGCTATGGCCTGAACCCGGAATCGCCATGTAGCACGCGGCCTCGTGGCCCATCTTATCGAGCGCGGTGAGCTTTGGTGTAGCATTTGCGCAGAGCGGCTCCGCAAACGGGCAACGGGTGTGGAAGCGGCAGCCCGGGGGCGGATCGATCGGATTGGGCGGATCGCCCGTGATCGGCGGCTTCTCGGTGCGCCTGTCGGGATCGGACGACGGCATCGCGGCGAGCAGCGCACGCGTATAGGGATGCGCCGGCCGGTCCCAGACCTGGTCGACCGGGCCGAGCTCGACCACCTCGCCGAGATACATCACCAGCACGCGATCACTGATGTAGCGCACCACGTTGAGGTCGTGGCTGATGAAGAGATAGGTCAGGCCGAACTCGCGCTTGAGGTCGGCGAGCAGGTTGAGCACCTGCGCCTCGACCGATTTGTCGAGCGCGGAGACGGCCTCGTCCAGGATCACCAGCCGCGGCGACAGTGCCAGCGCACGCGCGATATTGACGCGCTGGCGCTGGCCGCCGGAGATCTCATGCGGATAGCGGTTGGCGAAGTTCTCCGGTCGCAATCCCACCTTGCCGAGCAGCTCGCGCGCGAGCGCGCGCGCCGCAGCGTCGGCCATACCGTGGACCTTGGGGCCGAAGGCGATCGACTCCTCGATCGTCAGGCGCGGATTGAGCGAGGCATAGGAATCCTGGAACACCATCTGCATGCCCCTGCGCAATTCGTGCAGGGAGAGCGACTGGCCGACGGTCATGCCGTCATAGATGATGTCGCCGGCATCGCGCGGCATCAGATGCATCAACAGCCGCGCGGTGGTCGACTTGCCGCAGCCGGACTCGCCGACGATGCCGACGGTCTCGCCCTTGGCGACGGAGAAGGACACGTTGTCGACGGCGCGCACGGTGCGCTTGGCGCTGAACAGCTCGCCGCGAACCGGAAAATGTTTTGTGAGGCCGTTGACCTGCAACAGCGGCTGCGCCACGCCGCCGCGGTCTTCGACCGGCTCGAGCATTTCGAAAGGGGTGATGGTCTCGCTCATGGCCTAGTTCCTGATGTCCATGGCGCTGCGCAGGCCGTCCGAGAGCAGATTGAAGCAGATCGAGACCGCGAAGATCATCGCGCCGGGAAGCGCCGCGACCCAGGGATTGACGTAGATCGCGGTGCGCAGCGTGTTCAGCATCAACCCCCATTCCGGCTCCGGCGGCTTGGTGCCGAGGCCGAGGAAGGAGAGCCCGGCGGCCAGGATCATCGAGACCGAGATCAGGCTGGTGGCATAGACGAAGATCGCGCCGAGCACGTTGCCGAGAATGTGCACGCGCATGATCGTGAAGGGGCCTGCGCCGGAAGCGCGCGCGGCTTCGACAAAGTCCATGTTGCGCACGCCGGTGGTGACGCTCTCGGCGACACGGGTGATCTGCGGCACGAACACGATGGTCAGCGCGACGATGGAGTTGAGGATGCCGGCGCCCAACGCGCCGGAGATCGCAATCGCCAGTAGCACGGAAGGAAAGGCGTAGAACACGTCGACCGTGCGCATGATCGCGGTGTTGAGCCTGCCGCCGACATAGCCGGCAATGATGCCGAGCGAGGTGCCGATGCCGAAGGCGAGGATCACGGGCAGGATGCCGATGACGAGCGACAGCCGCCCGCCATAGATCAACCGCGCCAGCATGTCGCGGCCGAGCTCGTCGGTGCCGAGCGGATAGCCCGGTGTCGCGATATGACGGAGACGGCGGATCATCGAGCCCTTGTAGGGATCCTCCAGGCCCAGCCACGGCGCGAGCAGCGCGGAGAGGAAGATCAAGAGCAGCACCAGCGCGCAGGCCATGCTGACCTTGTCGCGCAGGATGCGGCGGCCGACGGTCGCCCAATAGCCGCGCGCCTTGGTCGCCGGCGCCGCCTGGAGCGCAGCCTCGTTCATCGCGGACAGCGGAAGCTCGCTCATCGTCCGGCTCCCGGCAGGTATTGGTTCAATCGATGCAAGCCGAGGACGCGGTGCACCTCTCCCGCTTGCGGGAGAGGTCGGCGCGAAGCGCCGGGTGAGGGTTCTCTCCTCTTGGGGATTCTCGAATGCGGAGACACCCTCTCCCCAACCCTCCCCCGCAGGCGGGGGAGGGAGCGCACTGCCTTCGCGGCTACAGCTGGGCTCAATCTCATCCCGCTAGCCCCGCTTGATGCGCGGGTCGATCGCGGCTTGCGCGATATCGACCAGCAGATTGAGGAAGACGAAGAACAGCGCCAGCACCAGGATCGTGCCCTGCAGCAGCGGCAGGTCACGCTGGAAGATCGCCGAATTCAACAGGAAGCCCGAGCCCGGCCAGGAGAACACGGTCTCGATCAGGATCGAGCCGCCGAGCATGTAGCCGAGTTGCAAGCCCATCACCGCGAGCGCAGTCGGCGCGGCATTCTTGATGACGTGGCGGAACACCCCTCGCTCGTGCAGGCCTTTTGCCCGCAGCGCCTCGACGAAGTCCTGCGAGAGAATGTCGCCGGTGAGCGCGCGCACCGTGCGGGTGACGATGCCCATCGGGATCACCGACGTCGTGATCGCCGGCAGCACCAGATATTTCAGATGCGCCCAGTCCCAGGCCCATGCGCCGGAGCCGCCGGGACCGGCGCCGACCGCGGGCAACCAGTTCAGCTCGACCGAGAAGATGATGACGAGCAGCATGCCGAGCCAGTAATGCGGCACCGAGACGCCGGCGATGGCAAAGGACGTCGCCAGCTTGTCGATCCAGGTCTCGCGGAAATAGCCGGCGATCAGGCCGAGCAGGATGCCCATCGTGAAGCCGATGATGGCCGCCGCAATGGCGAGCGTGACGGTGTTGCCGACCGCGCGCATGACTTCGGCCAGCACGGGCCGCCCCGTCGCGATGGAATTGCCGAGATCACCATGCAGCGCGCGCAGCAGCCAGAGGCCGAACTGCACCGGCAGCGGCCGGTCAAAGCCGTAGGCGGCGCGAAGCTGCGCCGCGAGCTCCTGCGACGCGTCGGCCGGCAGCACGGCCACCAGCGGATCGCCCGGCGTGATGTGCACGAGCAGAAAACACACCAGCGCCACGCTGATGATGATCGGGACGACGTAGACGATGCGTCTGGCGATATAGGCGAGCACGTTTGGTTCTTTCTTCCTTCCCCTTGTGGGAGAAGGTGGCTCGCTCTGGAGCGCAATTGCGCTCCTGAGCGAGCCGGATGAGGGGTTCTATCCGCGACTACGGTCATTCGCAGGAGTGAGGGGCATCCGCGGAAACAGACCCCTCACCCGGCTTCGCTTTCGCGAAGCCACCCTCTCCCATAAGGGGAGAGGGTGCACCGAGTGCGTTGCTCGAACTACTGCGCGATCGAGACCGGCGAGAAGTCGATGAACCAGCTCTTCGGCTGCACGACGCCGGTCACCTTCGGGCTCATGGCGCGGGGGCCGACGTCATGGGCGACGTAGAGGAAGGCTGCATCGTCGACGGAGGCGGCGTGCAGCTCGGCGAGCGCAGCGTCACGCGCGGCGGGATCGAAGGTCTGCCGCGCCTTCTTCACCAGCTCATCGAACTTGGGATTGTTGATGAAGCCCCAATTGTTCGACACCGGCGGTGCCATGCTCGACTGCAGGAATCGCACCAGCGCGAAGAAAGGGTCCATCGCCGCATAGGTGACGTTGGTCGCGTTCGAGCCGTTGGCGGTTGGATCCTTGGCGCCGCGGCGCCAGTTGGTGAACAGCGTATTCCACTCGATGACGTCGAGCTGCACATCGAAGTAGCATTCGGCCAGCGCCTGCTGCAGATATTCGTTCATCGGCAGCGGCTGCATCTGGCCCGAGCCGGACGCCGAGGTCTGGATCTTCACCGCCAGCCTCTTATTCGGACCAAAGCCGGCCTCCTGCATCAGTTTTTGCGCGGCAGCCTTGTCGTATTTGATCTCGAAGGTCGGCTTTCCCCGCCAGGGATGGCCGGGCTCGAAGGTGCCGGTCGCCGGCACCATCAGGCCGGCGAGCAGGCCGTCCCTGAGACCTTCACGATCGACGCAGAGGTTTGCAGCCTTGCGCACGCGGATGTCGTTCCAGGGCGAGCCCTCGACACGCGAGAACTGCCACGGCCAGACGTGCGGCTGCTCGTTGGCGTAGAGCTTGAAGCCGCGCTGCTTGAGCTCGGGCAGCGCATCCGGCGCCGGCGCCTCGACCCAGTCGACCTGGCCGGAGAGCAGCGCCGCAGTGCGCGCGTTGGGTTCCGGCATCGGCAGAAGCACCATCTTGTCGACCTTGGGCACGCGAGCCTTGTCCCAATAGCTGGCGTTCTTCACGAGCTCGAGCCGCTCGCGCGGCGTGAAGCTCGCCATCTTCCACGGGCCTGTGCCCGAGGCATCCTTGGCGAACGCGGTCCAGGCGGCCTGCGACTTCGCCTTGGCGTCGGCGCCTTCGGCCTTGTCATAGAAGGCCTGCCACTTCGCCGGGCTCGCCATGAAGAGATTGGTGAGGTTGATCGGCAGGAAGCTGTCGGGCTCCTTGGTGGTGAGCTCGACCGTCATGTCGTCGATCTTCTTCGCGGAGGCGAGCGTCGGCATGCGTGAGGCGGTGACGCCGACCTGGCTCGCATCGAACTGCGGCGCGTCCTGCTTCAGCACCTTCTCCACATTCCACACCACGGCGTCGGCGTTGAACGGCGAGCCGTCATGGAAGGTGACGCCGGGACGCAGCTTGAAGATCCACTTGGTCTTGTCGGCATCGTCGACCTTCCACTCGGTGGCAAGGCCGGGGATCACCACGCTCGCCTTGTCGGCGGACGACAGGTCCCACCCGGTGAGCCCGTCATACATCGTGAGGCCGGTAAAGCGGTTGCCCTCAAAACCCTGGTCGGGCTGGCCGAGCGTGCGCGGAATATCGGCAGCGGTCATGCCGATGCGCAGCACGGTTTCGGCACCGGCCACGCGCGGCCATGCGGCCGCGGTGCCGAGCGCCAGCAACGCGATCAGCGCCGCGCGAGTTGGAGTCGTCTTGATAAGCATCGCCTCAATCCTTTTCCGGCTTTCGATGACTATTTTTGATGCAATCGTATGCAATGGCCATGCCAATGGGGAAACTTATTCTGCAAATTGCCCCTGCGACGACAAGTCCTTGTGATCGCGCGCTGCTAAACGCGTCGCGCTGCCTATTCTGGCATCGAGCTTGCAGGTTTGGCCCCGATTTCTCCCTGGGAGCCTTGGGCCATGCGTATCCGATCATCGATTTGCCTCGCCGTGCTTGCACTGGCGTTCTCTGCAATCTCGGCGCGCGCCGAAACCGTGGTGCGCTACGGCATTTCGATGGCGGATATTCCGCTGACGACCGGCCAGCCCGATCGCGGCGCCGGCGCCTATCAGTTCACGGCCTACACGATCTACGATCCGCTGGTCGCCTGGGAGATGGACGTCGCCGACCGCCCCGGCAAGCTGGTGCCGGGGCTCGCCACCGAGTGGAAGGTCGACGACAGCGACAAGACCAAATGGCGCTTCACCTTGCGCAAGGGCGTGAAATTTCACGACGGCAGCGAGTTCAATGCCGACGCGGTGATCTGGAATCTCGACAAGGTGCTCAACGACAAGGCGCCGCAATTCGACAAGCGCCAGAGTGCGCAGGTGAAGACGCGCCTGCCCTCCGTCGCCAGCTACGCCAAGATCGACGACTTCACGGTGGAGATCACCACCAAGACGGTCGACTCCTTCTTTCCCTATCAGATGCTCTGGTTCCTGGTCTCGAGCCCCGCGCAGTACGAAAAGCTCGGCAAGGACTGGGACAAGTTCGCGAGCCAGCCCTCCGGCACCGGCCCGTTCAAGCTGACCAAGCTGGTGCCGCGCGAGCTTGCTGAGTTGACCAAGAACCCGGATTACTGGAACAAGACGCGCATTCCGAAGGTCGACAAGATCGTGCTGGTGCCGATGCCCGAAGCGCTGACGCGCACCAACGCGCTGCTGGCCGGGCAGGTCGACCTGATCGAGACCCCTGCGCCGGATGCCGTGCCACAGCTCAAGGCCGCCGGCATGAAGATCGTCGACAACATCACGCCGCATGTCTGGAATTATCATCTCAGCATGCTGCCGGGCTCGCCCTGGACCGACATCCGCCTGCGCAAGGCGCTCAACCTCGCGATCGACCGCGAGGGCGTGGTCGGGCTGATGAACGGCCTCGCCAAGCCCGCAAAAGGCCAGGTCGACCCGTCGAGCCCGTGGTTCGGCAAGCCGGGCTTCGACATCAAGTACGACCTCGCAGCGGCCAAGAAGCTGGTCGAGGAGGCCGGCTACTCCAAGGACAAGCCGCTGAAGACGACCTTCATCATCGCGCAAGGCGGCACCGGGCAGATGCTGTCGCTGCCGATGAACGAATTCCTGCAGCAGAGTTTCAAGGAGATCGGCATCGACATCGACTTCAAGGTCGTCGAGCTCGAGACGTTATACACGCACTGGCGCAAGGGCGCGGCTGACGAAATGAACGCCGGCATCACCGCCAACAACATCGCCTATGTCACCTCCGACCCGCTCTACGCCATCGTGCGCTTCTTCGCCTCCGACCAGATCGCGCCGGTCGGCGTCAACTGGGGCGGCTACAAGAACCCGAAGGTCGACGCCCTGATCAACGAGGCCAAGCAGACCTTCGACACCGCCAAGCAGGACGATCTGATCGCGCAGGCGCATGCCCTGATCGTCGACGATTCCGTGCTGGTGTGGGTCGTCCACGACACCAACCCGCACGCGCTGGCGCCCAGGATCAAGCAGTTCGTCCAGGCGCAGCACTGGTTCCAGGATCTGACCACGATCGGGGTGGAGTGAGGGTACTCTGCGGCATCAAACACCACCGTCGTAGCCGTCGTAGGGTGGGCAAAGCGCAGCGTGCCCACCATGCTCTCGCGACAAGGATGGTGGGCACGGCGCGCGAAGAGCGCGCCTTTGCCCACCCTACGATCTCTGGCTTTCGCCAGGGACGACGCCGGGTATGTCGCCGCAGCCCGCTACTTCGTCAGCAGCGCATACGCCCCGGTCCAGCCGTCGGGTGGCGGATTGAGCTGGAAATCCTTGATGCGCGCTTCGTAGAGTTTGAACAGCTTTTCCAGCGTGTCGGCGTCCTCGCTTTTTCGGCCGCGATCGATCGCGGCGAGCGCGCCCTGCCAGTCACGGCCGCGGTAGCAGCCGAGCATCTCGATGGTGATGTTGCGCAGCCGCTGGAACGCGGCGGAATGCATCACGTCCTCCCGGCCGGCAATGGCGTAGATCACCTCCGGCTCGGTCTTGCCCTTGACCATGATGAAGTCGAGCTCGAGGATCGCGAACTTGTCCTTGGCGGCGAGCGCCGTCTTGGAGCCGACGATGATTGGGAAACCGTATTCCTTCGACTGCCCTTCCAGGCGCGAGGCCAGGTTCACGCTGTCGCCCAGCACCGAATAGTTCTTCTTCAGATCGGAGCCCATGTTGCCGACCACGCCGATGCCGGTATTGAGGCCGATGCCGACATTGAGCGGGATGTAGACGTGGCCGCCCTCGGCGGCCTCCTGCTCGCGCGCCTTGTTGACCGTGTCGATCTGCTCGAGCATCTGGATCGCGGCCTCGCAGGCGTTGACCTCGTGTTGCGCATCGTCGAGCGGCGCGTTCCAGAACGCCATGATGGCGTCCCCCATGTATTTGTCGATATAGCCCTTCTGCTCGATGATCACGTCGGTCAGCGGCGTCAGGAAGCGGTTCATCAGCGCGATCAGGCCCTGCGGATCCTGCTTGTAGCTCTCGGAGATCGTGGTGAAGCCGCGCACGTCGGAGAACATGATCGTCATCTCGCGCTCCTCGCCGCCGAGCACGAGCTTTTCCGGCGACTGCGCGAGCTGCTCGACCAGAACGGGCGACATGTACTGCGCGAACATGCCGCGGATCTGCACGCGCTGGCGCTGCTCGCGCACGAAGCTCGCGAAGATCAGCGTCAGGTAGATCGCGGTGGTCGACAAGAGCGGATAGGTGAAGTCGATGAGGTAGCGGTACTGCGCGTAGAAGAACCAGGACACGCCGACCAGCACCGCCGCGAACATTCCACCCGCGAGCACAAGCCGCACCGGGCCGAGGTTCGGCGTGAAGATGATGACGAGCAGGCCGATGATGAGCGCCGCCAGCAGCTCGACGCCGAGCGCATAGTTCGGCTGCGAGATCACCGCGCCGCTCAGCACGCTTTCGAGCACCTGGGCGTGGATCTCGACACCCGGCATGTTCGCCGACACCGGCGTGGTCTTGATGTCGTTCAGCCCCACCGCGGAGGTGCCGATCAGCACCAGCTTGCCGGCGATCTTGCTGGGCGACACGCTGTTGTCGAGCACATCGGCCGCCGAGACGTAGATCGAGGGATCCTGGCGGGCATAGTGAACCCAGAGCTGACCGTTCTTGTCGGTCGGAATCTCGACGCCCTTGAGGCGGATCGCCCTGACGCCGGTCTTGTCGGTCCTGACCAGCAGCGTCGGCGTGCTGGTGACGACGCGCAGGATCTCGAGGCTGAGCGAGGGCATGATGTTGCCCTGCGCACGCATGATCATCGGCACGCGGCGGATCAAGCCGTCGCGCTCGGTCCTGATGGTGAACAGGCCGCGGCCTGCGGCGACTTTCTCGATGACGGGCACGTTGCGGAGCAGGCCCGGGAATTCGAACAGGAAGCGTTCGGCCCCCTCCTCGCCGACCGTCGCCACGCCCGTGAAGGGAAGCGTCTTGTCGATCTCGGCGGTAGCGGCCGGCTGTCCGGTCTCACCCAGCACCACGCGCGAGCGCTTGATGGCTTCCGAGAGGGTCTGGTCGTTGGTCGGCAGCTCGCGCAGCTTGGCACGGGTGACGTCGTCCAGATAGCGCATCTGGCCAGCGACGATATCCGGATTGAGCCGGTCGGGCTCGGAGAACACCACGTCGAAACCGATCGCCACCGCGCCGAGATTGGTGAGATTCAGGATCATGTCGGCGATCCGCGTGCGCGGCCACGGCCACTGGCCGAGCTTGCCCAGGCTCCTGTCGTCGATGTCGATGATGGTGACCGGCCGCGCCGCCTTGTGGCGCGGATCGATCAGCTGAAACATGTCGAAGGTGCGCAGGCGCAGTTCCTGGATCGGCGGCGGATCCCAGACGCGAAGCCCGGCGAATCCGATCAGCAGCGCCAGGCACATCAGCCGGGCAAACCCGAACTTTCGCGCGAACCACCGCCATAGGATTTTGAGGCGCTTCATACTTGTCGAATATCACGCTTTCACGTCCAAAGGCAGCCTCGATCGAATGCGCCGAACGACTTCCAGGTGACGGTCAGTGGACGACGAAGTCGCTTGCATGGAGACTGCCGACGCTGACGCCCTTCAGGACGATGGTGTCTGCTGCATCGATCGTGATCAGGGTATCTGCCGAGTTTGCCGGAGATGCGGTGACGTGCTGAGCCATCCAGGCGGAAGCATTGTCCGTCGTCACGACCGCTGACAGGTCGATCTGATCTTGACCCGACGTGAAGTTCACGATGGTATCGTGGTTCGAATTGGCCGAGAACACGAACCGGTCCTCATAGCCGGTTCCGAACAGCACGTCCTTGCCGGTCGTGCTGTTGAGGCTCACCCGATCGTTCGCGCTTTCAGCGAGATTGAATATCAGATTGACCGTATCGGTTGCGCCGTGACCATCGGTCACGGTGAGCGCAACCGTGTCGGTGGAAGGCTCAGCGGTGCCCTCGCTGTAGGTAATGGTCTGCAATGCCGAGTTGATGCCGGCTAGCGAACCGGACCCTATCGAGGGGGTGACATTGCTGCCCGATACGGCAGTGCTGGCAGTGATCGCGAACGTTTCATCGGCGACTGCATCGACATCGGTGACCGACAGACCGTGTACGGTCACGCGCTCGTCGCTGGTTTGCGTGACGCTGACGTTCTCGGTGTCAATGACCGGCGCGTCGTTGCTGCCGGCGATGTTGATGGTGACGACGCCATTGCTGGTGCCGGTCGCGGCGTGCCCGTCGTTCGGCACGATCGTGTATTGCAGCGACAGCGTCTGGCCGGCGGCGAGGAAATCGAAGGCCTGGCCGTTCGAATTGAAGCTCCAGTCGAACTGGGCCTGGGTCGCAGTGCCGTTCAGGATATCGCCGGACTGGACCGTCAGGTAGTTCAGAAAGTCCGTGTTCGACAATCCGTCGATGCCGTCAGCCTGCAAGTGCCCGTCAAGATAGACGGAGACGTGGTCGAGCGCGACCGTCACGTGATCGGTGACGTCGACATCGGTGACGGTCAGCGTGCCGTGAACGGCCTGCCCCGCGTCGGTTTCCGTCACGGAGGCGCTGACCCCGCCTGACGTGGCGCCGATCCAGGCTGCATTGCCGTGGATGGTCAGATCGCCGCCGCCGCTTGCGAGGTTGGTGACCGTCGCGCCGCTGCCGTCGTGGAGCGGGAAGAGGCCGACGAGATTGCTCTCGCCGCCGGTCAGCGTCGCCGTCTGGTTGGCCTGGACCTGCGCCTGCGTCAGTGCGGTGTTCCAGATGCTGACGTCCGAGATGCTGCCCCGGAAGCCTTCGGTCGCAAAGCCCGTGCCGTCTTCGGTCGGGACGCCGCCGATCTCGGTGAAATCGGCATGTCCGGCAGGAATGCCATTGACGTTCGCCGTCGTCGTATATTCGGCGACGCCGTCGACATAGAGCGTGAACAGGCCATTGACATGCGTCAGCGCGATATTGTGCGCATGATTGGCGTCGATCGTGATGCCGGTGTCGATGCCGGGAATGCCGCCATTCTGGATCTGGAGGTCAAGCTTGCCGTCGTTGGTGACCACGCCGTTGACACCGAAGCCCGCGTCCGACGTGCTCCCGTTGTAGAACACAAGCTGGGACTCGCCGGAATTGCCTTTGCCGCTCCAGTTGACCCAGCCCTGGAGCGAAACGCCGTCCGATCCATTTCCGGTATTCTGCGTCGACACCGCGCCGCTCACCGCCGTGGCGCCGTCGAATGCAAGATAGTTCGGCAAGCTGTAACCGATCTTCGGCGCATCGTTCGCGCCGGTGATCGTCACGGTGACCTGCGCCGTGTCGGTCTTGCCCTGATGGTCGTCGAGCGTGATGGTGGAGACCACCGTCGCGGTCTGTCCCTCGCCGAGGAAGTCCAGCGCGCTGTCAGTGATCGAATAGCTCCAGCCAACGGCGCCATTGTTCTTGCCGGTCGTCTGGATCGTCAGCGCGCTTTCCAGCGCGGTGACCTCATCCGACGTGAGCGTAAGCTCCTTGGTGTGGTCGACGTCGAGCCAGGTCACGGATTGACCCGAGATCTTCGCCGTCGGCCGGTCGGTCAGGTCGACGTCGGTGAAATGGATCGTGCCGGTCGCGGGGGTCGACTGATCCGACGTCGACGAGCCCGTGAGGTTCGCCTGCTCCGCGACGCCGGCGCTTTGCGAGGTCTCCGACGGGGTGAAGGTCGGCTGGTCGTCGTCGGCACTGTACGTGATCAACGTGCCGCCATGGCCGTCGGTGCCGCCGGCGAAATGCGCATTGCTGTAGTCGCCGACCAGGGTCAGGCTGATGCTGTGACCATCGGCATCGGTGACGGTGAGCACGCCGCCGTTGTGCGCGGCGTTGCTGACATAGGCCGCGCTGGTGCCGAGCCCATATTCGATCGTCGACAGATCGATCTTGTCGGTCGCGGCAAACCCCGCGATCGAACCGCCGAAATCCGACGTATCGATCTGGAGTTCGGCGCCGCCGCCGGCGAAGGTGACGGTCTGCGACACCGTACCGTGGACATCGAGCGTCGCGCCGGCATCGATCTTGACCGAGCCGGAGCCCGACAGCGAACCGAACAGCGTCAGGGTTCCGGTGTGAACCTCGATCGAGTTGGTATTGATGATGGAGCCGGTGATCGACGCCGCGCCCCAGCTCTCGATCTCGCCGGAATTGCCGATGGTGAACGCCGTTCCATCGGCGCCCGAGATCGAGGCACCGTTGTGCAGATCGATCTCGCCGGCATTGCTGATCGAGGACAGCGTGCCGAAGACGCTCGTTCCGGACACCGTCCAGACTCCGTGCGCCTCATTGTTGAAGGTCGCGGAGGCAACCGAAATGTTGCCGTTGATGTGGCCGGTGTTGTTGATCGTGATGGCGCCGCCGGTCTCGACGATCGCGTAGGTCGTGGCGGTCACGGTCGAGCCGACAGCCGGCCCGATGGTGCCGGAATTGTCGATCACCGCGGCGCCGTGCGTATTCTCCTGGATGAAGATCGCCGCATGGCCGGTCGGGGCCACGATCGAGCCGCTGTTGGTGATATGCGTCGAACCGATGGCGCCCGCATCGTTCTGTGTAACGCTGATACCGGCCAGGCTCGTGCTGGTGATATGGCCGTCATTGGTGATGGTGACGTTGCCGGCGCCCGTGGCAAGGGCGGCCAAGCCGACAGTGCCGGTGGCGCCGCCTTCATTGGTGACGCTGACGTCGCCGCCGCCATGGTCGAAAGCGGCGATCGCCGTGCCCGCGGCGGTGATCGACGAATCCAGGCCTGTCGTAACCGTCACATCGCCGGCGCCCCAGGTGAACGCCTCGATGCCGTAGCCCGCATCCGCGATGATCGTGGCATCGCTGGTGACCGTGACGTCGCCGGTGACGGCGTCGTTGAAAGTCCCGTTGCCGCCCGGCTTGTAGCCCGCGATGATCGCACCTGGCGTGGTGAGATCATTGTTCAGGGTCGAGCCGGAATGAATGGCACCGTGCGCCTCGACATCAATCTTGCTGTGCAGACTGCTATCAATTGCCGTCGCATAGTTGACCGCGACGATGCCCGAGCTGCCCGAGCCGCTCGTGTCGATGTTGTCGCCCTTCGCCATGGCGACGCTGATGTTCCCTTGGTCCTCACTATAGGCGATGATGCCGTAGCCGGTCGTGCTCGTCACCGACACGTCGCTGCCGAGGGTGATGCTGATGTCGCCCGCAACCCCGCCCAGCGCGTTGGCGCGAATGGCATCGTCACCGCCCGTGACCGTCGCGCCGGCCCCGAGCGTGATCGTGATGTCGCCCTGGTCGATGCTGCTGGCGTAGATGCCAAAGCCCGACGTTCCCGTCACCGATGTGTTGGTGTGGAGGCTGACGCTGACGTTGCCGGTGCCGCCGCTCAGCGCCTGGGCGCGGATACCCTCGTCGGCGCCGACGATCGTCGTGCCGGCACCGTCGTTCACCGTAACGTCGCCATTGCCGTAGTTGTAGGCATGAATGCCGTAACCACCCGCGGCCGAGATGTCGGCGTGGTTGTTGACGACAACCGAGCCGGCGACTTTGGTGTTGGCGACACTACCGGTGTTCGCACCGGTGTAGCCGGCCTGAATCCCGGCCGGCGAAGTGTTGCTCTGGTTGAGCGCAGCGCCGGAGTGGATGGTGCCGTAGGCATTGACGGTGATCGTGCTCCCGACGGACGCATCGAGCGAGGCTGCACGATTGACCGCAACGATGCCGGAGCTTCCCGAGGTAACGACACCGCCGGCGTCGGTCGTGATCGTCTCGCTGCCGCTGCCATAGCTGCGCGCGCGAATGCCGTAGATCGAGGCGCCCGTGATATTGCCGCCGGCCTCGATGGTGATCTTGCCGTTACCCTGCGTGGTTGCATCGATGCCGTAGGCACCGCCGGCAGCGCCGCCGAGCTGGGTGATCGAGATGTCGCCACTGTTGGCGGCGTTGAGATTCTCGACGAGGATGCCTTCCGAACCCGCCCCCGTCCCGGTGGCCTTGCCGGTGAGGTTTTTCACCGTGATGCTGCCGGCGCCGTTCGCACTGTCGCTCAGCCAGATGCCATGGCCGGCGAGACCCGTGATGTCGCCGGTCGCCGTCAGCGAGATATCGCCGGTACCGTCCTGGGTGACGACAATGCCGTTGGCCTTGCCCGTCAGCGCGCCGGTCGGCGTCAGCACGATGCCGGCATGCGAGCCCTTCGACGCGGTGAAGTCGAGCGCGTCGCCACTTGATGTCTTGATGTCGGCCGCGCCGGTGATCGCGAACGCGCCGTCGGCCGAGGTCTGGCCGGCAATGGTGCCGGTAAAGCTCTGGCTCGCGACCTTGTCGAGCTGCAGCGTGCCGGTGCCGCCGGCAAAGGTGATGGTCTCGGCGTCCGCCCCCGCGAGCTCGAGCTTGGCACCATTGTCGATGATCAGCGTGCCGATGCCGCTGAGGCCGCCGGCAAGGTTCAGCGTATCGCCCTGAACCTCGATGGTGCCGGTGTTGGTGACGGCGGCCGTGACCTTGTTGGAGCCGGAGACGCTGTAGAGATGGCCGGAATTGTTCAGCTTGCCGTCGTTGATCGTCACGTCCGACAAATAGAGTTTCGAGATGCCGTCGACCGTGATCACGCCGGTGCTGGCGTTGTTGACGATCATGGTCGAGAGCTTCAGCGTGCCGCCATTGATCGCCTGGATCAGGCTGTCGTTGGTGATGGTGTGAAGCACCGCGGGATCAATCGTCAGCGTGCCGCTGGTGACGGTGATCGTGCCGGTGTTGGTGACGTCGCTGTTCGTGATGGCGCTCGTGCCGATCGATTCCAGCGTTCCGGCGATCGTCACCGTGCCGCCATCGATGGTCGCGTTGTCGACGATCAGCGTCGCGCCGGCATCGACCTTCAGCGTGCCGCCGGCATTGTGAATGTCCGCCTGCGTCGTCAGCGTCGTCAACGTGCCGGACAGCTCGATCGTGCCGGAATTTGTGATCGACGTCCCGCTGGCGAAATCGCCGCCGCCCGCGAGCGTCAGATAGCCGGCATTGGCGAGCACGCTGGTGCCGAGGATCTCGGCCTTGCCGCCGACCAGGATGATGCCCGCAGCGAAATTGGTGAGCTTCGAATCGGCGCTCAAGCTGAGCGCGCCGGCGATCGTCAACGTGCTCTTGTTGATGACCTCCGGGACCTTGTGCAGAGGCGTGATGTCGTAGTCGTTCATCGTCAACGACTTCGCAAACGCCGCCACGTCGATCGTCACCGGATAGGATGGCGTCAGCCCGATCAGCTGGTTGGTGATGACGATGACGTCGTCGTCGATCGTCGGAGCAACGCCGGTCTCCCAGTTGGTTCCATCGCTCCAGAGGCCACCGAGTGGAGCGCCGTTCTCCGCGGTCGCGATCCACACCACCGCCGGGCTGTCGGTGCCCGTGATCGTGACCGTGATGGTCTGGTCCGCGCTGACGCCCTGCGAATCCGTGACCTTGACCGTGTAGGTCAGCGTCAGCACCGCGTCCTTCGGGATGAAGTCGGCGAGGTAGACGGGAATTTCGCCCAGCGCCCAGGTGATCGCTCCCGTGCCGGTCCCGGTGCTGTCGTGGCCGGCCGCAATCGAGACCGACATGGCAGTTTTGAAGAACTTGAAGATAGCGTCGGGCACCGTGCCGCCGGGCAGGACCGCGCTGAAGTCCGATACCGAGACCGTGTGCGTGTCGGTCAGATCGACGTCGGTGAAGGTCAGCGTGCCCGAGGTCGGCACCTTGCTGGTGAGCAAGCCGCCCTCCACGCTGGTGCCGCCGTCGAAGGTGATGGTCGGCACGCTGGTGGTGATCACCGGCTTATCGTTGGTGCCGGTGATCGTGATGGTGATCGGGATGTACGCCGTTTCGTTGTTCGCGGCGAAATTGTTGTCGACGCGAACGATGTAGGTCAGCGTCAGCGTCTCGCCCGCCGCGAGGAAGTCGAAGAGCTTGTCGGGGACGCTATAGGTCCAGACCGCCGAGCCGTTGTTGTGGTTGCTGGCATCGGGCACGACCGAGATATTGATCTGGGTTGCCGCGATGTCCTGCTTCTGGAGCGCCGTGAGCGTGGCAGTGACGTCCTGATGGCCGGCGTTCTGGTAGACGAAGTTGGGCGCTTGGGCGAGATCCACCTTCACCGTCGGCTGGTCGGCCAGGTTGAAGTCGAGGAAGGTGATCCTGCCACTGACCGTGTCGACGTCGGTCGCGTCGCCTGTCTTGCCCGTCCGCTCGGTGACGGCGAACGCCGTCGCCGGATTGTCGTTGAGGTCGAGGCTCCGCGACTGGGGCGCACCGGGGATGCGGTTGTTCGACGTCGTGTGATCGCCCGGCGCCTGCGGAGTCGGACCTTGCTGGTTGAGATTGACGAAGGTCGGGATCGCGACGTAGCCGGAGGCCGTCTTGATCACGAGTCCGTCGCTGGTCTGCGTGATCGTGTCGGTGAAATTCGTGGTCTGCTTGGTGTTGGTGTTGTTGTCGGTGAACTTCAGCGTGAACACGTCCGTGATCAGCTTCTGCACATCCGGCGACAACAGCGCATTGCTGACCGAGACGTTGCCACCGCTGATCTGGATCATCTGACCGGCCTGGTTGACGGTCGCGATGGGCAACAGCGTGATCTTGTCGAACAGGATGTAGGAGCCCGTCGTGCCGTTCGGCTCGACCAGCACCTGGAAGCTCGCCTGCGGCTGCGGATCGCCGCCGCCCGGCGGAACGACGAAATTGATCTGGGTCAGCACCGCGGTGCCCCGGATGCCCATGGTGGCAACCGGCGTGTCGATCTTCATGTCGCCGTGCTTGGCGGTCTCGCCGGCGACGAAGGTGATGGTGCCCGCGACCAGGCTGAGCAGCGAGGAATTGCTCGACCCGTTGGGGTCGTAGACCATCTCGTTCAGCACCATCCGCGCGTTGGAGGACAGGCCGAACACGGTGCCGTCGATGAAGGTGACGCCGAGCGTCGAATCCGCGCCGGTCGAGACCACGTCGCCCTTCTCGACGTTGTCGCCATTGTTCAGGATGATCGAGACGCCGTTGCGGACCGCGGTCGCGCTGCCGGCGAGCTTGGTGACGTGACCGATGACCTCTGCGCTGGCTGCGCCGGGCGCCGCCTGCGCATACTGGACGTGCCCCGTGAGCGCGCTGACGACGTCACCGGTGAGATGCGCGCCGTCCGGCGAGGCGATCGCCGCGCGCTTGTCGCCCTTGAAGTAATCGTGAACGACGAACTCATGACCGTCGTTGGAGAGCACGAGATCAACGCCCGCGCGGCGGAACTCACCGTGGAAGATCAGGTTCGGATCGGGAACAACGACGGCGCCATCCGGCAGGTGTCCATGGCCCTTCGCCGTGAAGGAATCGACATGGACGTAGGCAGCCGATGGGGAACCCTGGCCATCCAAGGAGAGCGCGGCGTCAAATTTGCCAGCGTAATTCAACGGGGCACCGCAAAAGAGTTAATATTTAAATAAGTATCGGGCGCTCGGGCCCCGCCTAAGCTTGCATAGCATTACCAAGTCCTTAGCGAAACCATTGATTGCTTGTGTGATTTCGCGTGACGAGGCCGCTCGGCCCCGTCTCGGACCGTCAGATCCCAGAGAAAGCAAAGTAATCATCCGAATACTTTCCGGTAGAAATCGGCTCTTTCGAGCGCATGCCCCGTATTCCAATGTATTTCGTCGTAGATGCTCGCCAGCGAATACTTCAGTCGTCTTTTATGTCTGGTTCCCTGCACCATCCTGCGGCAAATACGGAACTAAAACTGTGAGGTAGATAACAGAAGCCGTGAAATAGCGGGCCGTTAGCCATAGAACCCAGAATCAATTGTTCCACAGCCTGTACCTGCAATTTGTTCCATTTCGCGGCAGCCGCGGCCTCCTAGCCGCCGATTCGTAAAATTTTACGCAAACCGTCGAGTCTGATTTCAGTCTGTTTATTGGTTTTGGCGCCCCCCGCCCGGCGCGTTAAGCTGAACGGAACGCCCCGCCTCGCACCATCTGCGCGAAAGCAACAAAGCCGGCGCGGACGGGTCGAGGGGATCTGACGTAGCCGGAAGGGGATGTCAGATGGAGACCGCCGCTTACAGCCGCGCCTGGCGCGCAATCCTTGTCGTCTGCGGATTGATCCTGCTCGGATCGGCCGCCGAACTTCGCGCCGGCACGCTGCTGTCGCCTGGATCCGCCCTGCTCGTGCGCAAATCCACCGAGCCGTTCGGCGTATTCGCCTTCGCGCTCTCCGCCGGCGACCTCCGACAGAAATGGTTCGCGCTCAAAGACAAGATCGACGACGACATGGTGCAGCTCGCACTGTGCGACGGCGATCGCGACAACTGCGCCTCGCCCGCGGCCCTGAAGCTGCTCGCCATCGTCGACAAGGCCCGCGCCCGCGACGGCCGCGCGCGACTGGGTGAGACCAATCGCGCCATCAACCTTGCCATCAGGGCCGCAAGTGACGGCGCCGAAGACGTCTGGAGCTCGCCGCTTGCGACCTTCCAGCGCGGCGCCGGCGACTGCGAGGACTATGCCATTGCCAAGCTGGCTGCGCTGCGGCTCGCCGGCGTTGCGGCCGAAGACCTCCGCATCGTGGTGGTGCGCGATGCGCATTCGGGCGAAGGACATGCGGTTGCTGCCGCGCGGCTCGACGGCCGCTGGCTGATGCTCGACAACCGCCGCATGGCGATGGTCGAGGACGAGAATGCCCGCAGCTACCAGCCGCTGTTCGTGCTCTACCAGTCCGCCGTGCTGAAATATGCCGACGAGCCAGTGCGGGAGAGCCCGCGGATGTCGCTGGTCGCCGCGAGCGCCGAGGCGCATTGATCCTGCGAACTGTAACCCGGATGGAGCAAAGCGAAATCCGGGTCTCTCTCGCTTCTCGTAAGGATCCCCGCTCCATCCGGGCTAGGATTATCGGACAGCCGCCCTGCCACAAAGGCATTTCGCCGCGCGATCCGGGGCGCTAGTGGTTCATCACAGTGGTTTTGACTCTTTGGCGGCAACTGGATAGGCGCGACCGAGTTTGGCGCGGGCTTTGTCGGTTGTGAACATCCATTTGATGCGGTCTCGCGCCTTGTTTCGCTGCCGTTGCCATGCTGCGATTTCTTTTCGAAGCCTTTTGGGATCGTCGATGCGACGGCCGAGACACTGGCGCTGCAGCACGCTGATCTCGCACTCGACCATATTGAGCCAGCTGGCGTGTTTCGGGGTGTAGTGGAACTCGAGGCGGCGCAGGATGCGACGGGCCTCGGCAGGCGCAAATGCCTGATATAGCGCGCCGGCCGTATGAATCGACAGATTGTCCTGCACCACACGGATGCAGGCGGCATTGGGATAGTGGACGTCGACGAGTTCGCGCATGCAGTGCGCGTAGTCGACCGCGGCGCGGTGGTCTGTAACCTTGACATTGCGCCAGCCGCGATGCGGATCGAAGGTGACGAAGAGATTGACGGTACCGTTGCGGCGATATTCGTAATCGTAGCGCTCGCGCTGTCCCGGTTGGGCAGGGATCGGCTGGCGTACCTCGCCGATCAGCTGGACTGGGGTCTCGTCGAAGCAAACCAGGGGCCGCTCGGGATCCGGCGCCTCGGCGTAGAGATCGAGCACATCCTCCATCCGGGCGACGTATTCGCCGTCGACATGAGGAATGCACCACATATCCCGGCGCCACGGCTTGAGGTCGTTGTCGGCCAGCCGGCGGCGCACGGTCTCGCCCGACAGGCTGGCGTGATCGGTGAGCTTGACCATCGCGTCGGCCAGCAATGTCAGCGTCCAGCGTTTGCGGCCGGCGGGCGGCTTGGCGCATGCCGTCGCCACCAGCAGGGCCTCTTCCTTGCCTGTCAGCTTGCGTTCCGCGCCCGGACGCGGCTCCTCACTCAAGGCCCGCTCCAGATTGCCTTCTACGAAACGGCGTTTGGTCCGGCCGACGGTGGAAAGGCTGACCCGGACGGTTCGGGCAATCTCCGCGTCGCAGCTGCCTGAATCGGCCGCCAGCACAATCTGAGCCCGTTTGAGTTTGCGGGCGGAATGCGTGCCGCCGCCGAGCATTGCCGTCAGTTCGTCCCGCTCGGCTTGGCTCAATTCGACCCGATAACGTACATTCATGCTTCGCCTCCTTGTCGGAGGCCGGGACGAATCCAGCTATGAGTCAAAAATCAGGCGCGCACTTCACCGAGAAGCAGGGACACTATCTCGCTTTCATCCATACCTACTCGTACATGTTCGGACAGCCGCCCGCCGAGGCCGACATCCAGCGGCATTTCCGCGTCAGCCCGCCGTCAGTCCACCAGATGATCCTCACCCTCGAACGCAACGGGTTCATTCGTCGCCAGCCCGGCGTCGCTCGAAGCATCGAGATCCTCTTGCCACCCGAAAAGTTGCCTATCCTCGGATGGCTCGGTATCAAAACGTCAAAATCACTGTGATGAACCACTAG
>NZ_LSEF01000097.1 GCF_001641695.1 Bradyrhizobium neotropicale | reverse complement strand
TGAGCGGCCCGAGACATAGGTGACAGAACGTACCGGACACATGGGTTACACTTTCCGCTTTTGTTCTGCGGGAGGTGTGGATGCCGTGGAAAGCGAGTTCGGTAATGGAAGAGCGCCTTCGCTTTGTCGCCCGGCTTCTGGATGGAGAAGCCATGGCCGAGGTCTGCCGGGAGTTCGGCATCTCCCGCAAAACTGGCTACAAGATTTTCGATCGTTACAAGGAGCACGGGCTTGAAGCGTTAAGCGACCGCTCCAGGCGGCCGATCCGTTACGCCAACCAGCTCCCGCAGCAGGTCGAGACCCTGATCGTTCGGCTGAAGGGCGAGAAGCCACACTGGGGCGCCCGCAAGATCCGCGAGCTCCTGGTGCGACGGCTCGACGGCGACGTCCGGGTGCCGGCCAAAAGCACCATCCATGCGATCCTCGACCGCCATGGCCTGGTCAAGCGCGGCTGCGTGCCGCGCCACCGCGCGCACGGCACGCCGCTGTCGCAGGGCACGCTTGCCAACGATCTGTGGTGTGCCGACTTCAAGGGCGAGTTCAAGCTCGGCAATGGCCGATACTGCTATCCGCTGACCGTCACCGACCATGCCTCGCGCTTCCTGCTGCTCTGTGAAGCGCTGGATTCCACGCGGGAAGATCCTGCCATTACTGCCTTTGAACGGCTGTTCCGCGAGCGCGGTCTGCCCTTTGCCATCCGCTCCGACAATGGCGTGCCCTTTGCCAGTCCAAACGCGCTGTTCAACCTCTCGAAGCTGTCGGTGTGGTGGCTCAGACTCGGCATTGCGATCGAACGCATCAAGCCGGGCCATCCGCAGCAGAACGGCCGTCACGAGCGCATGCATCTCACGCTGAAGAAGGAGGCCACCCGGCCGCCGGGGTTCAACAGCTTGCAGCAGCAGGCACGCTTCGATGCCTTCCTCCGCGAGTTCAATTCTGAACGTCCCCACGAGGCGCTCGACATGAAGTGCCCCGGAGAGCTCTACACAGCCTCAACCCGCCGCTACGATGGTCTGCCGGAACTCACATATCCGTTCCACGACCGCGACGGTGTCATCACCGCCTGCGGCCGCCTCTGCCTCCATCGCAAGAAGATCAACATCTCCACCGTGCTGGCCGGCCAGAAGCTCGGCATCAAGGAAGTCGACGACGGCATTTGGCTCGTCAGCTTCATGCATTACGATCTCGGTTACTTCGACCTCGAGCAAAAGACCTTGCAACCCCTCGACAACCCGTTCGGCCCGAAGCCCGCCACCCATGTCTCAAGTACGGCCTCGGCGCTCTGACCGAGACGCGCTTTCCTGCATTCTTGGCATGGTGGCCAGTTGCTTGGCCGCGCTGAGCCGTCACCCCCCCGAAGCCCGCAGGGGCGCGGCCTTTGCCGCGCGGGGTTGACGGCGAAAGCGCGGACCGAGCAATAATGGTCATGCCATGAACGCGTCTCGCCGTAACACACCAAATCGGATGCGTTGCGCGTCGGCGGGATCGACCTGGAGTAAATGACCTTGCAACCAATCGGCAACCCGCTCGGCACGAGGTTGTCACCTATGTCTTAGGTACGATCTGTTACCGATGTCTTCGGTCTGGACAATACAGCTACGTAAATGCTTGGTAGCGGGGGTCCGCTACATCGCTGGACCCACTATTTCCGAAGCCCTGTTTTCCTATCGAAGGGCAGCCTAAATCATGACGGCGATCCTTTGTAGTTCGTCAAAAGCCGCCGTTTGCACGCAATCATCGCCGGACTTGGATGATTCCCAGTAGGCTTAAATCCTGGAGGCGCAACGACCGATACAGACATTCAGCTCAGGTTACGATCTAATGAAGGGCCTTTGTCACTTTTTGCGTTTGACATCGCGCGGTTGGGCTTTGCGTGCCACGTTCTACATCGCGAAACCCGTCCTTTGACCCCACGCTCAGACGCTACGGTTTCCGTAAAGATAAAGCATTTCGGCCTTCCGAGACCCAAAAAAGCCACGGTTACTGCCAAGGTAAAAAGCTCGACCGCCACGTCGGAAGAAAGCGGGCGCTGGCTGAGACCACCCCGGAAGGCCGTCTGTCGACCCGGCGCCTTTATAGGGCACGCTTCCGCCGACAACAGCGCCTCCGTCACCTCGCCTGAGCATCCAGGAGCTGCTGAAGCTCGACCTCAACCGCCGACGCTATCTCCACTTCCCCGGTTCCCGGACTTGGCCCAGCCTGGAGCATTCCATCGGACCGCACCACCACTTCGTAATGTGGCGACACAGCCGCCCGCTGGAGCAGCTCGCGCAGCTTCGGATCCGGGCCATCCCCACGCACGGCTGCAATCACATTGAGATCAATCAGCGACATCGCTCCTCGGCTCCCTTGCTGATCAAGATTGGCAGCTCGAACCCTTCGCCGCCGGTGGTCACTCCGAATTCTGCTCTCAAATCGAACTCGTCCGGAATTTGAGGCGAAGAAACGGAGTTCCGACGCCGCGCCGATGCGCTACGCGCCGAAGGAGGAACGAGGCGCGATATGACAACCGAAATCGAGGTTCAGAAGACTGGTCAATTTCGAGACTGCGACCGACGGAACTGCGGTCAAGCTCATCGTATTCGACGTCGCGAACCGCAAGATCGGCATCATCCTGAGGATCGAGACGTTGACGGCATTGTTAATGACCTTGCCAGCGATGGCATCGAGCGCCGTCAGGAGTGACGCGGTTCACGCGCATGAGGAGGGATCGCCGCAGCGTCGAGAGTTTCAGAACAAGATGAAACTGGCCAAGTGGAAGCTGAAGGAGCTTGACAACAAAGCTCCGCCGGATCGGCCGGGGATCGCCATCAAGATCGTGGACCCCGAGGACTCTCAAGAGTAGGCGCGCGCCAGTGTGCTTTTTGAGCCCATTATCTTAATGGGCACCAAAGTCATACATGGAACAGACGGGATCGCTTTACGAGTTACAAGGCCCGCCAGCGTGAAGCGGCGGCCTAGGGTGAGGGACCGAAGCCCGCGCCCTCCGTCATTGAAATTGGCATTGCGCCTAATACATGTAGGCCAGCCATCGAGCCTGAGAGCACCATAACGCGAGAGCGAGCCCAGCCGATTGAATGGACCATAGCAGCCGAGCGAGCCAAACTTCTTGAAAGCACCAGAAGGACGAGCGACTGGCGCAACAAGTGAACGGGGGCCGAAGCCCCCGTTTCTTTATTCACCGCCTCAGCCGGCGGGCGTGAGCGGCCAGCCGCTGGCGGTTACGGGCTTTCTGAGATCTGCGCCGGCGGCATCGGGCTGCGCCAGCATCACGACCATCAATTCGGTGAGTCGGACGATGATCTACTACGGCGATGTCCACGTCGGGAGCATCGGCCTGCGCAGCGGGCAATCCGGCCGAGAGCGATCCATGGCAATGGCGATGCGGCTTCTATCCCGGGCCGAATCACCTCCGGCACAGCCGCGACATTCGAGAGCGCGCGTGTCGCGCTCTTGGCGGAATGGACGGTGTTCTTGTCTAAGCGAGCGGAAGCCGATTTCGAGCAGTGGCGAGAAGAGCGCGATTGGACGGCGCGGAAATATGCCGCGTTGGCGCTTGGCGAGAGAGTACTGACGCCCTGAACAACAGGCATGACACTTCGGGCTCTCGCTGCGCCTATCGAGGCGGGATAAAGCATGCGCCGCTGTTAGGCTTGCAGTTCGGGGGCTTGGCCCACCGGAAAGTTCAGCTTTCTAATTTGTGGCTCAAATGCTTTCTTGAATTTTGCAACTCGATCAGCAAGCCACGCGACATATTCGGGCCATCTAGTGGTTCATCACAGTGGTTTTGACTCTTTGGCGGCAACTGGATAGGCGCGACCGAGTTTGGCGCGGGCTTTGTCGGTTGTGAACATCCATTTGATGCGGTCTCGCGCCTTGTTTCGCTGCCGTTGCCATGCTGCGATTTCTTTTCGAAGCCTTTTGGGATCGTCGATGCGACGGCCGAGACACTGGCGCTGCAGCACGCTGATCTCGCACTCGACCATATTGAGCCAGCTGGCGTGTTTCGGGGTGTAGTGGAACTCGAGGCGGCGCAGGATGCGACGGGCCTCGGCAGGCGCAAATGCCTGATATAGCGCGCCGGCCGTATGAATCGACAGATTGTCCTGCACCACACGGATGCAGGCGGCATTGGGATAGTGGACGTCGACGAGTTCGCGCATGCAGTGCGCGTAGTCGACCGCGGCGCGGTGGTCTGTAACCTTGACATTGCGCCAGCCGCGATGCGGATCGAAGGTGACGAAGAGATTGACGGTACCGTTGCGGCGATATTCGTAATCGTAGCGCTCGCGCTGTCCCGGTTGGGCAGGGATCGGCTGGCGTACCTCGCCGATCAGCTGGACTGGGGTCTCGTCGAAGCAAACCAGGGGCCGCTCGGGATCCGGCGCCTCGGCGTAGAGATCGAGCACATCCTCCATCCGGGCGACGTATTCGCCGTCGACATGAGGAATGCACCACATATCCCGGCGCCACGGCTTGAGGTCGTTGTCGGCCAGCCGGCGGCGCACGGTCTCGCCCGACAGGCTGGCGTGATCGGTGAGCTTGACCATCGCGTCGGCCAGCAATGTCAGCGTCCAGCGTTTGCGGCCGGCGGGCGGCTTGGCGCATGCCGTCGCCACCAGCAGGGCCTCTTCCTTGCCTGTCAGCTTGCGTTCCGCGCCCGGACGCGGCTCCTCACTCAAGGCCCGCTCCAGATTGCCTTCTACGAAACGGCGTTTGGTCCGGCCGACGGTGGAAAGGCTGACCCGGACGGTTCGGGCAATCTCCGCGTCGCAGCTGCCTGAATCGGCCGCCAGCACAATCTGAGCCCGTTTGAGTTTGCGGGCGGAATGCGTGCCGCCGCCGAGCATTGCCGTCAGTTCGTCCCGCTCGGCTTGGCTCAATTCGACCCGATAACGTACATTCATGCTTCGCCTCCTTGTCGGAGGCCGGGACGAATCCAGCTATGAGTCAAAAATCAGGCGCGCACTTCACCGAGAAGCAGGGACACTATCTCGCTTTCATCCATACCTACTCGTACATGTTCGGACAGCCGCCCGCCGAGGCCGACATCCAGCGGCATTTCCGCGTCAGCCCGCCGTCAGTCCACCAGATGATCCTCACCCTCGAACGCAACGGGTTCATTCGTCGCCAGCCCGGCGTCGCTCGAAGCATCGAGATCCTCTTGCCACCCGAAAAGTTGCCTATCCTCGGATGGCTCGGTATCAAAACGTCAAAATCACTGTGATGAACCACTAG
>NZ_LSEF01000096.1 GCF_001641695.1 Bradyrhizobium neotropicale | reverse complement strand
CCGGCGCAGTTGAGCTATCTGTTGTCCGGGATCGATTGGCGCAACCCTCAAGAAACCCAGCGTCCGACGCGGGTCGGATAGCGTTTTACAGTTTGAATCTGCTGCTTGATCTGATTCAATGGCTTCATGATATCGAAGCCGGACGATCTTCCATCGGACCTTGTCAGTGCCCTGGCGGCGCTGCAGGCCGAGCGTGAGGCGCGGCTGCAAGCCGAGGCGGTTGCTGCCAGTGCGCGGGCGGAGCTGTCGGACAACGAGGCGCTGATCGCGCATCTGGAGCTGCGGATCGAGAAGCTCAAACGCGAACTGTACGGGCAGCGCTCCGAGCGCACGGCACGGCTGCTCGAGCAGCTGGAGTTGGAGCTCGAAGAACTCGTCACCACGGCGAGCGAGGATGAGCTTGCCGCGCAGGCCGCAGCGGCGAAGACGCAGAACGTCCGCCCCTTCATGCGCAAGCGGCCGGTGCGCAAACCATGGCCGGACGACATCGAACGCGAGCGCGTGGTCATTGAGGCTCCAACGACCTGTGCCTGCTGCGGTGGATCGCGGCTGGCGAAGATCGGTGAGGATGTGACCAAGACGTTGGAGGAGATCCCGCGCCGCTTCAAGCTGATCGAGACGGTACGCGAGAAGTTCACCTGCCGCGATTGCGAGAAGATCAGCCAGCCGCCCGCGCCGTTCCATGCCACGCCGCGCGGCTTCATCGGCCCACAATTGCTGGCGACGATCCTGTTCGACAAGTTCGGCATGCATATCCCGCTCAACCGCCAGAGTGCGCGCTTCAAGTGCGAGGGGATCGACCTGCCGTTGTCGACGCTGGCCGACCAGGTCGGCCACGGGACCTTCGCCGTCATGCCGCTCTTCCACTTGATCGAACGCCATGTGCTCGCTGCCGAGCGCCTTCATGGCGATGACACCACCATCCGTATCCTGGCGAAGGGCAAGTGCACGACCGGGCGGATCTGGACTTATGTGCGAGATGACCGGCCCTTCGCCGGGCCTGCGCCGCCGGCGGCGGTCTATTACGCCTCGAGCGACCGACGAGGCGAGCATCCCCAGAAGCATCTGGCCGCCTTCGCCGGTATCCTGCAAGCCGATTGCTACAGCGGCTTCGAGCCGCTGTTCGACCCGCGGAAGAAGGCGCTGCCGATTACGCCGGCGTTTTGCTTTGCCCATGCGCGGCGGGGCTTCTTCGAGCTGGCTGACATCGAGAAAAATGCTCGAGAAGGTAAGAAGGGCAAACCGGTCTCTCCGATCGCGCTGGAGGCTGTCAGACGACTCGATGCGTTGTTCGAGATCGAGCGCGCCATCAACGGCAGCGGCGCCGACGAGCGGCGCGCCATGCGCCAGGAAAAGAGCAATCCGCTTCTCGAGGACATGCACGCCTGGTTGCTGCGTGAGCGCGAAACCCTCTCGCGCTCCTCCGAGGTCCTGAAGCCGATCAACTACATGCTCCGGCGCTGGGACGACTTCGCCCGCTTCCTCGACGATGGCAGGATCTGCTTGACCAACAATTGTGCCGAGCGCGCATTGAGAGGCATCGCCTTGGGAAGGCGCAACTGGACCTTCGCCGGCAGCCAGCGTGGCGCTGACCGTGCCGCCATCATGCTGACGATGATCACGACCTGTCGCCTCAACGAAGTCGATCCCAAGGCCTGGCTCGCCGACGTCCTCGCCCGTATCGCCGATCTTCCCGCATCGCGTCTGCACGAACTGCTGCCCTGGGAATGGAAGCTCCTGCGCCAAGCCGACAAGCCCGCCGATCAGCAGGCCGCCTGACCTTCACGCAACGCCATCATAGGGCTCGCCGGGCCCGCGCGCATGCGTCAATCAGGCGGTCTTCGTCGTATGCGTACGTTGGTGTCGGTGAGCACCAGTATGGAATTCACATCCGAGGGTGGAAGCGCCAACGTTACTTCGCCAGCAGCGCCGCCTGGTTGGCCATCGTATCCGGGATAGCCGCGACCTCCGGCGCCGCCTTGTCCGCCGTCCTGGCCGCCTTCACAACCTGACGGAATTAGGTCGCAAATACCGGGGATCGGACAGTTCTTTCGCCAATTTGCGGTACGACCGACACCAGGCCCGCCTTGCGGCCCCGGAGGACCTGCGGGGCCTTGGATTCCGGCTCCTCCATTCTCTCCAGCATTTAGAACGGAGAGGCCAGATCCGTCGACCTGCTGCGCGCCAATGTAAATGGGTGCAGCCGTCCGTCCGGGCTTCATTGGAGGAACCGCAGCTGCCACAAACGACGTTATTTGGGGAGAACCGGCGATCTCTAGGCGTTCCGTTTGAATTCTAAGTGGATACCCATTTGTTACGATGCGAGCATCGGGCTAGATTTTGATGCGCTTAGCTCTAAACGTGGTCGCTCTGTCCAGTGTTACAGTTCCGGATAGGCCAAGAACATCTTCCTTTCCACTTCCCGCAGCGAAGCACTGGCCCCGATCGGTATTTAGCGAAAAGACGGGTGGTTCGTCCTTCGCGGTGCAGAGTACGCTCGCACCGCCATCGGGAAGAAATTTTCCGGCAGATAAGACGTCCTCGTTCAGGCATGTAGCTTTGCTTGCCACAAAGCTTTTGACTTTCGGGCCGGGCCCAACCTCTCCGGTCGTCTTTCTCCATTCCGCTTCAAAAATGACTGCAGAACTTGTCTCAGTGACTGAGCAACGAACAGCCTTCCGGTCAAGGAGGGTCGTTAGGCAAGCCAGCGCGGATTGCGCTGACGTCGGATCAATCGCATAGCTGCTGGCATAAAGAGTTGATCCATAGTCCGCTTTGCGTTCTTCCGACGAGCAGTGACTCGATTTCCATTGCTCCACCTTTGTGTCGCTCCAATTTGCGTCAAGCGGGATGGTCAAATCGTAGATCGGAATGTCTAGTCCGATACCCGCCTTCTGAGCATCCGAAGCAGATTTCCAGTCCGCCGAACATTGGAGCAGTCTGAAGCGATTCTTGGATTCTGCGCTTTTCGAGATGGTTGCGGTCGTAAAAACGGGATTCTTTACTAGCACGTCGCAGACGCTGCTTGTTTGAGCCAGCGCGGTCGTTGGAATGAGAGCTGCGAGCGTCGCGGCTATAATATCTAAACGCATTGGACCCCCTTTAGAGTGAAATACCTAACATTACACTCTCCCTTTTTTGATTTTATGACGTCCTGCAATTCGTAGTCACAGGGGCTATGAATGCAGCGGGGGTACGCAGCTTTGTAGCGAGCCTAGCCGCGTGACATCTCGCCGCCTTCCCGAGTGATATCCGGAAGCAGCAATCCTGCGGGACACATCCAAAAAACGCACAATACCAACGCAAGTGCAGGTCTAGTCTCATTGAGGCCCACATGGCGGGTGATTGCGTGGTCGTTCGGCTTCTATACGTCGCGTCAGAAGATTTGATCTTCACGACACATTTCTGGAGTCAGTTCGCGCAGAACATGCGGCTACGCCGCGCCGTTCGATATTGCTGGAAGATCGCCAGAGCTCTCCTGAAGTGGAACTTGCTTCGAGGAGTTTTACCCCAACACCCCGATTTGGGAGGTGGGGGATCACGGTTACAGCACTTGGAGTGAAGCAATCGGGGATTTGCGGGTTTGAGAAATGAAGATTGCAATGTCGAGTCGATTGTTGATCGCTGCAGCCGCAGCTCTCGTATATGGCGGATTTGGTGCCACAGCCGCCGAGCTCCCGATTTATGAAGTCGTGGGCTTGCCAATCACGCCACACCAGCTAGCGGCACTGGGGCCGGCCAACGCCGAAGAGCAGGCGCCGACCCCAAGCCTCTCGCTCGCTGGAATGCCAGCATCTCCACATCAGGTCACGGTGCTGACGCCGCGCGCGCGAGTTAGCGGAACGACTGCAGCGCACATGGCGAGGGGCGATACCCCATCAAAGTAACTGAGGTGGTGTGGCATATAACTGGTGAGCCGCGCCTATAGGACGTGGCTAAAGATCGCGATATGGAAGATTCGGCGCGGTTGGTCTTCGTGAAGAGAAGCGGAGCAGGAAACGACGCAATGAAGGTACTGCTGGCCATAGCCCTGCTAACAGCGTCAACAGCGGCGAGTGCGCAATCGAACTCAAGCTGTTGCAGGCAGGAGGCCCTTGACTACCGTGCAGCCATGATGCCGGTACAGCGAGCACTTAACCTCGCATTTTTGGCGGGTATCTGCCGCCTCCGGAGCGAACGCTACTTCGAAGTCATGAGCACTTCTGCACAGCTCTACGCCATGCAACAGGCGCAAAAGTTCGGAATCACGAATGAAGAGATGACATCGGCTGACGCGGACGCAAAAGAAATTCTCAGCGCGGAGGCCGCGAATGCCCGTAAGAGCCACGAACTAATGTGTCATGATTTGGCGCGTGACCCGCGCCTTGATAGGCTCGACGATGTGGAAAGGCAGATCACTAGCAATTTCCACTAACCGAGCAGAGGCGCTCTGTGCAAGGAGTACCGGGATGGCGACGCATATTTGTATCGTGCGGCTGCGTTGCGCTGATTGGAAAGTCGCGGGCGCTTCTTCGCGAGTGCTGGAAGAAGTGCGGGTTGACTATCACCAAAAGCAAAGAGCGCCGGTCGCGCTTTTTCCCGGCCGGGCATCTGCTGTGGCGCTGCGGCTTCGAACCCTCGCGCAAAATAATGTGTCGCTCGCCGGAGGCACTCGCTCGCAGGCCCCGCCGTCGTATTCCTCCGTTGAGGGCCGCCTTGTTTGACGGACGCGAACGCTGCAGGTCCTAGGGGTAATCCTAGGAGAAGCGCTATGACGATTTCGCGGGCTGAGGTGATCACATCGGTCGAGCGGCGGCGTCGGTGGTCGCAGGATGAGAAGGAACGGCTAGTGGTTCATCACAGTGATTTTGACGTTTTGATACCGAGCCATCCGAGGATAGGCAACTTTTCGGGTGGCAAGAGGATCTCGATGCTTCGAGCGACGCCGGGCTGGCGACGAATGAACCCGTTGCGTTCGAGGGTGAGGATCATCTGGTGGACTGACGGCGGGCTGACGCGGAAATGCCGCTGGATGTCGGCCTCGGCGGGCGGCTGTCCGAACATGTACGAGTAGGTATGGATGAAAGCGAGATAGTGTCCCTGCTTCTCGGTGAAGTGCGCGCCTGATTTTTGACTCATAGCTGGATTCGTCCCGGCCTCCGACAAGGAGGCGAAGCATGAATGTACGTTATCGGGTCGAATTGAGCCAAGCCGAGCGGGACGAACTGACGGCAATGCTCGGCGGCGGCACGCATTCCGCCCGCAAACTCAAACGGGCTCAGATTGTGCTGGCGGCCGATTCAGGCAGCTGCGACGCGGAGATTGCCCGAACCGTCCGGGTCAGCCTTTCCACCGTCGGCCGGACCAAACGCCGTTTCGTAGAAGGCAATCTGGAGCGGGCCTTGAGTGAGGAGCCGCGTCCGGGCGCGGAACGCAAGCTGACAGGCAAGGAAGAGGCCCTGCTGGTGGCGACGGCATGCGCCAAGCCGCCCGCCGGCCGCAAACGCTGGACGCTGACATTGCTGGCCGACGCGATGGTCAAGCTCACCGATCACGCCAGCCTGTCGGGCGAGACCGTGCGCCGCCGGCTGGCCGACAACGACCTCAAGCCGTGGCGCCGGGATATGTGGTGCATTCCTCATGTCGACGGCGAATACGTCGCCCGGATGGAGGATGTGCTCGATCTCTACGCCGAGGCGCCGGATCCCGAGCGGCCCCTGGTTTGCTTCGACGAGACCCCAGTCCAGCTGATCGGCGAGGTACGCCAGCCGATCCCTGCCCAACCGGGACAGCGCGAGCGCTACGATTACGAATATCGCCGCAACGGTACCGTCAATCTCTTCGTCACCTTCGATCCGCATCGCGGCTGGCGCAATGTCAAGGTTACAGACCACCGCGCCGCGGTCGACTACGCGCACTGCATGCGCGAACTCGTCGACGTCCACTATCCCAATGCCGCCTGCATCCGTGTGGTGCAGGACAATCTGTCGATTCATACGGCCGGCGCGCTATATCAGGCATTTGCGCCTGCCGAGGCCCGTCGCATCCTGCGCCGCCTCGAGTTCCACTACACCCCGAAACACGCCAGCTGGCTCAATATGGTCGAGTGCGAGATCAGCGTGCTGCAGCGCCAGTGTCTCGGCCGTCGCATCGACGATCCCAAAAGGCTTCGAAAAGAAATCGCAGCATGGCAACGGCAGCGAAACAAGGCGCGAGACCGCATCAAATGGATGTTCACAACCGACAAAGCCCGCGCCAAACTCGGTCGCGCCTATCCAGTTGCCGCCAAAGAGTCAAAACCACTGTGATGAACCACTAG
>NZ_LSEF01000095.1 GCF_001641695.1 Bradyrhizobium neotropicale | reverse complement strand
TCTTCCACGGGACATTCCAGCCACATCTTGATCAGATGCAGCACGCGCCGATCAACAATCCGGCGCGCCACCGATTTTAATAGCTCGGCGTGCGGAATGCTTCCGAAGTAGTCCGCGAGGTCGGCGTCAACGACTTCCGGGTGGCCACGGAACAGCTGCGCTTCCACCTCGACCACCGCCTGTTGGGCATTTCGCCCGGGACGGTACGCGTACTGTTCGGGTGGAAGATCGGCCTCGAAGATCGGTTCTAGCACCAGCATCGCTGCCGTCATGCAGACTCGATCACGCAAGGTCGAGATGCCCAATGGCCTGAGTTTGCCATTGGCCTTCGGTATGTACACTCTTCTGATAGGATCCGGTCGATACGTCTCCTGCCTGAGCGCAAGCGCCAGTTCGCCAAGCCACCGCTGCACCCCGTACGCTTCGATGTCCGAGAAGTCCTGACCGTCCACACCCGGTGCGCCCTTGTTGGAGCGGCATTGAGCATAGGCATGGGCCAGGATGTCTTCTCGGCAGATCTTGTCGTACAGGGCGTAGAAACGGTAGCCGGCTTCTGCCTTCGCTTTCGCGTGCAACGCCATCTGAAGTTTCTGAACACTCTTCGGAGTTGATAGGTTGCCCAATCTCCAGGTCCCTCACTACGTCTTGCGTTCGTCTTGAACTAAGGTCCCTTCCCTCCCCCGGCGTTACCCGGCTTCAGCGGTACTGCGAACCTCTCCGCATCCCCACGGCGCCCGGCCTGTCCCTCGCGGGCGTCCGGTTGGTCATCCCTGACCACGTCGTGGGGCCTCCCGTGTTGCGTACGCTTTCCTTGTGTACATGCTGTCGCCACTACCCCGGCGCAGCAGCTGGGCGGATCGTTTTCGCTCATTCCTCCAGCCGTATCAGCCTTCCCCGAAAGGGTCGTCGGGTCGGCCTGCGCATCGTCCTTTTCGAGGCTTGCTCGGCGTTCACTCGCGTTACGGCCTGCACACTCGCGCTGTCACCAATTCGTGACACGCTAATCGAAGGCTTCAGCCACTTCGTTACCTCCATGACTGCTCCGATTGCTTCCGGCTGGAGCGTTCGCCGGGTGGGACTTGCACCCACTGGAAAGCGCCGCCTTCTCACGGCGCACACCCGGAGGTGACATTGCGCGGCCCCTGAAGCTGTGATCCCGGTCCGGCCGAAGACCGGGGACAGTGTGGCTGCAGCGTGGTATCATTCCCATTCGTTGGCGGCTTTTGGGCGGCCACGGTCGGACGGCGGGAATTGATAGCCGCGCTTGCGCCGCCGTCACTTGGCCCGTGATTGCCCGGGGGCAGCAACTATGCCAGTGATCGGTGTTGTGCGTATCCCTACGCGTGGGAAGCACGCATTCTGATGATGCATTTCGTAAAGGCCTGATGGAAATCGGCTACCTCGAAAATCAGAATGTCCTCATAGAACGGCGTTTGGCAGAAGGCCATTGCTGCCACTTACCGCACGCGGGACCACCCGTTGCAGGCGACCTTGCAGAGGCGGGAAGGTCCAAGGTGCTTCCTCATTGAAGTTTATCGGGCAGAGAGAGGAGGGCGTCGTGGCGGGCATCAGTCGGCGAGGACTATTCAAGGTTTCCGGCGCTGGTCTTATGGAGGCAAGGTTCGGCGGCCTCGCAGCGATCCTGGCTTCGGGAGGCGGGCCCGCCTACGCGCAGGCGACGACCGTCCATTGGCTTCGCGGGTCCAGTTTCGTGCCGGCGTCGGATGTTCTTTTAAAAGGTGAAATCACGAGGGAATGTCAGAAGGCGCTTGGGATCAAACTCGCGGTCGAAACGATCAACCCCAATGACGTGCAGGCGCGCATCACTTCGTCGATCCAATCGGGATCGGGCCCCGATATCGTAAACGTCGTTAACAATTGGGCGCATTTGTATTCGGAGAGCTTGGCCGAAGTCGACGACGTGGCGGAGGAACTTGGCAGCTCTCAAGGCGGCTTTTACGAGACCTCTCGCTTAGCTGCATACGACGGTAAGCGCTGGCTCGCCGTTCCTTTCAACATCACCGGCATTCAAATAGCCTACCGGAGATCGTGGTTTGCCGAAGTCGGTTATGCGAAGTTCCCAGAAACGTGGAAGCAGTATCGCGAAGCCGGCAAGAAGCTCAAGGCTAAGGGCCGTCCCATCGGTCAGACGCTCGGTCACACCTTCGCTGACGCGCCGAATTTTGTCTATCCATATCTCTGGTCTTGGGGTGGCATGGAGGTCGAGCCGGACGGCAAGACGGTCGCGCTCAATAGCAGGGAGACGGTCGAAGCTGTCAAGTTCATGGTGGCGTTCTGGAAGGACGCCCACGAGGAAGGTGGACTTGCCTGGGACGACACGAACAACAACCGCGCCTTCCTGGCTGGCACAATCTGCGCGACCAATAATGCTTCTTCCATTTACCTTGAAGCTTTACGCAAACCGGATGCGTATCAGACTGAGGCCGGCGGGCCAATCAAGGACGACATCCAGCACGCCCCTCTGCCGGCAGGTCCAGCTGGGCAGTTCAGCTTCCATATCCCCACGTCCAACATCGTTCTGCGTTATTCGAACAACCAGAGGCCGGCCAAAGAGTTCATGCGCTGGATGAGCTCCAAACCGATCTTTGAAAAGTACTTCGTTACGCTGCAGGGCTTCAGTGTCGGCCCCACGACTGATTGGGAGAAGCATCCGCTGTGGGGCAAGGATCCGGTCATGCTTCCTTTCCGGTCGGCGGCACGGACTGGGCGGCTCATGGGCTATGCGGGGCCATCCAGCCGTCAGGCTGCGGAGGTGCTGACCAAGCACATCATCGTCGATATGTTCGCGAAGGCCGTGCAAGGCATGCCAGCCGAAGATGCCGTGAAGTGGGCTGAAGCTGAATGCCTGAAAGCATATGCCTAGCCGTTGATTACACTGCTTACCTGAAATGCCCGCTTCTGATTGCGCTGTCCCGGCGCTCCTCTGCTTGGCAGCTCTAGTGTGGCTCAACAAGCCGCGGCACGATGTCCGCGTTTTGGGGGTGGTCGCGTTCTGCTCCGTGTCGCTTATGGTGGCCGCTTCTTTGGCTTGGAAGATTGCCCGCAGAAGAGTTTGATGCTTTTCGACTTCCGCCACGGCAGCTATTGGCCCCTCGCGACGTATTGCACCGCCGCACGACCTCGGTCGCTAACGGGCCATAGCGGAAATCGACAGGCCGCCGTCTATCGCAGAGGACGACGCTCGTGACCCAGAGCGGTAGTTGATCCTGGCTTCGCGACGGCCCGCGATGCCAAGCGCAAAACGCGTATTGAGGGAGATGTGCTACTTGTCGCCCATTCGTATCTTGCCGATGACGTCGAAATCCGCCCCATTGGGCTGGAGGACGAAAAAATCACCCATGGCAATGGATGGCTCAAGAACGACGTTAGAGATGTTAAGATCGTGGGTGATCATCACTAAATTTGAGGAAGAGCGGTGGTTTCGAATGTCTTGCAAGACCCGCTCCTGATTTATTGTGACCTGACCGTCGGATAAGACACCCGGAGGCATCAGATATTGAACCGGCGTCGCGCGACCGAACGCAAGGTTGCCGGTGTCGATGCAACGACAGTAAGGGCTGGTCAGGACCTCCCCGACCGGAATGCTATGAGCGCGGAAGGCTTCTCCGATGCTTTTGGCCTGCTCAATACCGCGGGAGGAGAGGTTCACTTCCTCCGCGCAGTTTCCGGGCGCGAGATGCCCTATCCCTTCTCGCATATCGACAAGAGCGTGACGCATCAGGACAACCTTGCCGCCTGTCTTTAATGCCGCCCAGACCTCCTCGTCGCTGGCAAAGGCTCGTCCGGCTGACAGCGTCAGCAAAAACACGAAGAAGAGGAGGAAGGGGCCTCTCCGGCTGCTCAGGTTTGTAAGCATGGCGTCGCACTTGCCTGGTGGTGCAACAGAGTTCAACGATACTACGGATGATTGGCGATGTCGCCTTTTGGCCCATCAGCGAAGTGGCGGCACGTCCCGTCGAGGTCCGGATAGTGGGGCATTGCGGACTCGATTTGCTCAAGTTGAGTTCTTCGCGTTTTGACCCATCGCGGCCATGGCGCTCATGATCTAGGAACCGTCCTTAGCTGATGCAATTGCGGCGCGAACAGCGTCGCCCACGTCTATGCTGAGACGCGCTCTTGATTCATTTTTGTCTTCTGCTTGCGCGACGAATGGCACCTTGGGCAGGACAATGGTGAGAACTCTTACGATGGCTCCCAGCTCTGCTTCTTGCTCATCGTCAAACGGATCTGTGATCGAGGCCGATTTCTTCATCCTCTCGAAGATACCCGGAGTATGGGCCTCCATGGCCGCAATCGCTTCCTGTATCTGCTCGTCGGTATAGAACGTACCCATGAGACTATCTCAGCGTCGTTTAGCTGCTCCGCCGACCGCTTTTCGGCGCAAAGAGGATCAGGAGAGGATACGCTAGAGCGAGAGCGAAGATAGCGTCGAACAAGTAGAGCAAAAGCGCGAAGTCTCGACTGAACGGTGCGCTGGCCCCGAAGAGAGTGAACGTTTGCGCATAGGAGAATAGTATCGGCAAGTTGAGGACAATTGCCGTGAAATGACCGACCCAACCATCCCCGCAGGTGAAGCCCTGCGGTCCCTCGGTCCAACTGCACCCGGTTGATTTCAATAGAATGGGATGAGCGACAAGCTCCAGGAGTGCGATGATGACGGCAACTCCCAGGATGCATAAGCAAGTCAGGCACACACCTCGAAATGTCCTGAGCATTACCGACCTAGTCATCCACTAAGAGTACCATGTTGATATCGACTCGCGACCATTGCCAGTTGGCTTACGAAGCGACACCGAGATGCTGGTAAACGGACCCTTTCACAGGCTGGGCTTCCGGCCCAAGGTCGACATGCAGCCATGTCGGCTTCAACGTCGCCTTCCGAGAGAACAGCGGGCGCGACGAGTTCATGAGTACACGTCTAGCCTGCACTCACTTGGTCCGCCGCCTTGCACCGGATGCGATCGACGCGTGCACAGGCATCTCCTCGTCGCGACCGAAGCGCTCGACCAGGAAATCGATGAAGAGCCTCACCTTGAGCGAAAGGTGCCGCGTCGGCGGATAGACCGCGTAGAGCGCGAGCGGCGGCGCCGAATAGTCTTCGAGCACGGCATGCAGCGCGCCTTTCTTCAGCGCGTCGGCGGCGATGAATTCCGGCAGCAGCGCAACGCCCCTGCCCCGGATCGCGACATCGCGCAGCACTTCCGCATTGTTGACACAGAGCGACCAAGCCGGCTGGATCCAGTGGTCGCCGTCCGCGCCGGTCAGCTTCCATTGATTGCCGGTGAGCAGGAAACCGTAGGTCAGCGAGGCGTGGTTGCGCAGGTCCTGCGGATGCTTCGGCGTGCCGTGACGTGCGAGGTAATCCGGCGAGGCGCAGACCAGCCGCGCAACGGGCACGATCTTGCGCGCGATCAGGCTGGAGGATTCCAGCTCGGCGATCCGCAGCGTCACGTCAAAGCCGTCCTGGACGGGATCGAGCAGATCGTCGCTGAGCACGAGCTGGAGCTGAAGCTCCGGATATTTGTCCATGAAGTCGGCGAGCACCGGCCCGAGCCGCATGGTGCCGAAGGACATCGGCGCGTTGACGCGCAGCAGGCCACGCGGGGCCGATTGCAACTGCGTCACCGCCTGATCGGCGGCCTCGATCTCCGACAGGATCACGACCGCGCGCTCGAAATATTGCTGGCCGTTTTCGGTCGGGCTCGCATGCCGCGTCGTGCGGTTCAGCAATTGAACGCCGAGACTCTCCTCGAGGTCGGCGATGTATTTGCTGATGGCGGAGCGCGAAAGCCGCAACTGGCGGCCGGCCTCGGCGAAGCTGCCGCTTTCGACCACCTTCACGAAGGCGCGCAGGCTTGCGACCTTATCCACCAGCCGGCCCTGGCGATTGTTTCCAAATCGTAGACATAGCAGTCATAATTGCATGGATTGTCTCCAATTCAAAGCGGCACGATATTTCCTGCCAGAGCAAGACCGCTCACGCGTTTTTGGAGGATGAGATGTCTGGACTGCACCACGTCACCGCAATTGCCGGCGACCCCATCAGGAACTTCGGCTTCTACACCCGTGATCTCGGGCTGCGGTTCGTCAAGAAGACCGTCAATTTCGACGATCCCGGCACCTATCACTTCTATTACGGCGACGAGACCGGCCGCCCCGGCACCATCCTGACCTTCTTCCCCTGGCAGGGCGTGTCCACGGGGCGCCGCGGCGTCGGCGAGACCCATCAGACTGCCTTCCGTGTGCCGCAGCGCTCGCTCGGCTACTGGACACAGCGTTTTACCGAGAAGGGCATCCCCTACGAGGCGCTGGAGAAGCGGTTCGGCGAGTCCGTGCTGCCGTTCACCGACCCGGACGGGATGGCGCTGGCGCTCGTCGGCGTGCCCGGCGCCGAGAACGAGCCGGGCTGGAGCAATGGCGACGTGCCGGCCGAGCATGCGATCCGCGGCTTCCATGGCGTGACGCTGCTGCTCGACAGTGCGGCGAAGACGGCCGCCGTCCTCACCGACGTGTTCGGCTTTGCGGAGACAGCACGCGAGGGCTCCGTGATCCGCTTCAAGGCGCCCGGTGATGCGCAAGGCAGCGTCGTCGACATCTACGAGGCCAAGGGCTTTCTGCGCGGACATCAGGGTGGTGGCTCCGTGCACCATATCGCCTTCCGCGCGGCCGATGATGCCGAGCAAGGCAAGATGGCCGAGAGGCTCGTCAGCAATCATGGCCTGCACCCGACCGAGCAGCGCGACCGCAACTACTTCCGCTCGATCTACTTCCGCGAGCCCGGCGGCGTGCTGTTCGAGATCGCGACCGACATTCCCGGCTTCGCCGTCGATGAGCCCGTCGCGACGCTGGGACGTGACCTGAAGTTGCCGGGCTTCCTCGAATCGCATCGCAAGCAGATCGAGGGCGTCCTGCCCAAGCTGGAAGAGACCGTGTCATGACCGAGAGTTCATTCATCCATCGCTTCGAACCGGCGAGCAGAGCGGGCACCACCCCGCTCCTGCTTCTCCACGGCACCGGCGGCGACGAGAACGACCTGCTCGGTCTCGGCCGGATGATCTCGCCCGGCTCCGCCCTGCTCTCGCCGCGCGGTCGCGTGCTCGAGCACGGCATGCCGCGCTTCTTCCGCCGTCTCGCCGAAGGCGTCTTCGACGAGGAGGACGTGCAACGGCGTGCACTCGAGCTTGGCGCCTTCGTCGATGAGGCCCGGGAGCGGTACGGCATCGCGGCGCCGGTGGCGGTCGGCTTCTCCAACGGCGCCAACATCGCCGCGGCGCTGTTACTGTTGAAGCCTGACGTGCTGGCCGGCGCGGTGCTGCTTCGCGCCATGGTGCCGCTGTCGGATCCGCCCAGGGCCGCACTCACGGGCAAGCCGATCCTGCTCCTGTCCGGACAGGACGACCCGATCGTACCGGCCAGCAACTCGGCACGTCTCGCCGCGCTGCTGTCGGAAGCGGGCGCGAATGTGAGCCACAAGGTTCTGCCGGCGGGCCACCAGCTGACCCAGGCAGACGTCGCGCTGGCGAGCGACTGGATCGGCAACGTCGCCGCCGAAGCGGCGTGATTCGATGGGCGGCGCGCGGTCGGGAACGGCGCGCCGCTCGCTTCTTTGCCTCAGTAGAACCAGCCGCGCTGCTTGAACCAGATCAGAGGCAATCGAAACGGCGCAAGCCGAGCGTCAGTCTTGTGATTTTCTCCGATGATGGCATCGTGCCGGTGTTTTGCCCGACGTGTCAACGGCTTCACGGGATGCTCAAGCCATCGTTCCGGCCATCACCGGCTACTTTGCATGGGGTTGTTTTTCAGATTTTTGTTTGGAGCTGCTACGTGACCACCTCTCCCCGCCGGGGAGAGGTAGACGTCGAGGCAACAGGCTCGACCTGATTGGCCGGGCCCTACTCCCAGGACCAGGTCGAAAAATCGTTCTCGTACTGCGGGACTTCCTTCCAGACGCCTTTCAGCTTCTTGTTGCTGATGGTGATCAGCTGCGGCTGGTACAGGAAGCCGGCGACCGCATCGGTTGCCAGCATGCGCTGGGCGTCGCCGAGCAGTTTTGCGCGGCCAGCTTCATCCGGCGTCGACACGATCTGCTTGTAGAGCGCGTTGAACGCCTCGTTGTTGTAGCCGAGGTAGTAGTCCGGCTCGGTGATCTTGACGAGGTCGAACGGCTCGACATGGCTGACGATGGTGAGGTCGAAATTGTGTGGGCCGTTGGCCGCGAACACCTGCGACAGCCACTGCGCCCATTCGACGTTCTCGATCTTGGCGATGATGCCGACCTTGGCAAGCTGCGCCGCGAGGATCTCGCCGCCCTGCCGCGCATAGGACGGCGGCGGCAGCTTAAGCGAAAGCTCGAGCGGCGTGGTGACGCCGGCCTCGGCAAGCAACTTCTTGGCCTTCTCGGGATCGTACGGATTGACGCCGGTGGTGTCGACGTAGCCGAGAGCGCCAGGTACGTAGAAGCTGCCGATCGGCGTACCGAACCCGTCGACCGCGCCGTCGATCATCGCCTTGCGATCGATCGCGGCAAGGATGGCACGGCGCACACGGACGTCGTCGAGCGGCTTCTTGCGCTCGTTGATGCCAACGATGGTCTTGGCGCGGGAGCCGCCGACCTGGACGTTGAAACGCGGATCGGCCTTGAACTGCGCGATGGTGCGCTGGGCCGAGACGCGCGGGAACGCATCGACGTCGCCCGAGAGCAGCGCCGCGGTCTGCGCGGCCGGATCGGAGATGAAGCGGATCGTGACCTTCGAGAGCTTGATCGCGGCGGCGTTGCGGTAGTCCGCCCACTTGCTCAGCGTGATCGAGGAGCCCTTGGCCCAGGCGCCAAGCTGATAGGGACCGGTGCCGACCGGTTGCGTCGCATCGGTCGGTGCGCTCTTCGGCTCGACGATCGACCCGCTCGCCTGCCCGAGCAGGAACGGCAGGTTCGGCTCGGCATATTTGAGAGTGATCACGACCGTGTCGGCATCGGGCGCGTCGACCTTCTCGAAGCTCTGGAACAGGCTCTTGTCCTTGTTCGTGCTGGTCGCGACCGCGTTGCGTTCGAACGAGAACTTCACGGCGGCGGAGTCGAACGGCTCGCCGTTGTGGAATTTAACGCCCTTGCGCAGCTTGAACGTATAGGACTTCAGGTCGGGCGAAGCAGTCCAGCTTTCGGCCAGCAGGGGCGAAGTCGAACCGTCCTCGTTGATCTTGGTCAGGGTCTCGTAGATGTTGTAGAGCGTGACTTCGGCGATCGCCGCGGCGGCCGCGGTGGTGGGGTCGAGCCCCGGCGGCTCCAGCGCCATCGCCATCACGACGCTGTCCTTCTTGCTCTGCGCCATAACCGGCAGCGGCGCCGCGGCGAACGCGGCGGCAAATGCGACGATCGTTAGTTTCTTGAACATGCGTTACTCCCCGGCCTTCTTTCTTTCAGCCCACGCCGATCCTGCCCCGAAACACTAACCTTCCATGGCAGCTTGCGGCAACGCCATCACGGCCTCCGCCTTGTGGCAGGCGGCTAGATGCGCCTCGCCGACCCTGCGTAGCCGAGGCGGAACGTCACGGCAATGCTGATCGGCGAGCCGACAACGCGAGACATACGGACATCCGGCCGCGACCGCCGATTGCGAGGCGATCGCCTGGGCGCCACGCCGCCTCCGGCCCCCGCCGGCGCGCGCGCGCGGCACCGCGTCCAGCAGGGCGCGGGTATACGGGTGGGCGCAGTGCTCGAACAGGTCTTCGGGACGCCCCTGCTCCACGATGCGGCCGAGATACATCACGGCGACCTCGTCGCAGAGATAGTCGACGACCGCGAGGTCGTGGCTGATCAGGATGTAGCTCAGGCCGAACTGCTCCTGCAGATCCTGCATCAGGTTGAGCACCTGAGCCTGCACGGACACGTCGAGCGCGGAGACCGGCTCGTCGGCCACGATCAGCTTCGGCTGGGTGATCAAGGCGCGCGCAATCGCGATGCGCTGGCGCTGGCCGCCGGAGAATTCGTGCGGATATTTGTCCATGTCGGCATCGCGCAGGCCGACCTGCCGCAGCACCGCGGACACCCGCGCGCGAAGCGTGCTTCGATCGGTCTCCTCCAGCACGGTCAGGGGCTCGGCGACGATGCGCGCGATTGTCTGGCGCGGATCGAGCGATCCATAAGGGTCCTGGAACACCATCTGGAAATCGCGGCGGNGCGGGCGCGGCGCAGTTGGTCAGCCGGGATGCGATTGAGGTCGCGCCCGAGCAGCGCAACCTGCCCCGACGTCGGCCGCTCCAGCGCCATCACGACCCGTGCGAACGTCGACTTGCCGGAGCCGGATTCGCCGACGATGCCGAGGCTCTTGCCCGCCTCGACCTGCACACTCACGCCGTTGAGTGCGTGCACCTGCGCCGGCGGCCGGAACAGGCTTTCGCGCGGCAGCGTGTAGCGCTGCACCAAGTCCTTCACGTCGAGGAGCGGCTGCGAAGCAATCATGCGGACAGCGCTCCGACGTGATCGGCCATCGAGACATCCGTGCGCAGGCAGCGCACGTCATGACCGGGGCCGACCTCGATCATCGGCGGCAGCGCCGCGCGGCATCTGTCCTCGACCAGCGGGCAACGATCGCCGAAGGCGCAGCCCGCCGGCAAGTCGGCAAGCTCCGGCACGGTACCCGAGATGGTTTTCAGCCGCGTCCCCTTGCGCGCGCCAAGACGCGGGCGGGCGCGAAACAAGCCTTGCGTATAGGGATGTCCCATGCGCCTGAACACCTCGTCAGTGGGGCCGCTCTCGACCACGGTGCCGCCGTACATCACCATCATGCGCTGCACATTCTCGGCGATGACGCCGAGATCGTGCGAGATCAGGATCATCGACATGCCGCGCTCTTCGACGAGATCGGCAATGAGATCGAGGATCTGCCCCTGGATGGTGACGTCGAGCGCGGTGGTCGGCTCGTCCGCGATCAAGAGGTCCGGCTCGCAGGCGAGCGCCATCGCGATGGTGATGCGCTGACGCTGGCCACCGGAGAACTGGTGCGGATAGGCATCGATGCGCTTTGCCGCATCGGGAAGGCCGACGCGGTCGAGCAAGGCGATCGCTTCCTTTCGCGCCTGTGCCGCCGCGTACTTCTTGTGGCGCCGCAGCGGCTCGGCCACCTGGTGTCCGATCGTGTGCATCGGATTGAGCGCGGTCATCGGCTCCTGAAAAATCATGCTGATGCGGTTGCCGCGCAAGCGGCAGTAGTCCGCATCGGAGAGACCGACCAGCTCGCTGCCATCGAGCCTGATGCTGCCGCTGACGACCGCGCTGTCCGGCAACAGTCCCATCAGCGACAGCGCGGTGACCGACTTGCCGCAGCCGGATTCGCCGACCAGCCCCAGCGTCTCACCGCGCTTCAAAGAAAAACTGACGCCGCGCACGGCCTGCGCCGGGCCGCGACTGGTGTTGAGGCGGACGGCAAGGTTCTCGACCTCGATCAGCGGCGTGGTTGCGGGATTACTCATCATCATCGCTCCCGCGCCAGCCGCGGATCGAGCAGATCGCGCAATCCGTCACCGAGAAGATTGAGGCCGAGCACTGCGATCGCAATCGCCGCGCCCGGATAGACCGCGAGCATCGGCGACTGGAACAGCAGCGTCTGCGCGTCGTTCAACATCCGGCCCCAGGACGGCTGCGGCGGCTGCGTGCCGAGGCCGAGATAGGACAAGGCCGCTTCGGCGAGAATCGCGAGCGCGAACTGGATCGTCGCCTGCACGATCAGGATCGAGAGGATGTTCGGCAGCACGTGCTCGATGGTGATGCGGAAAGACCCCTTCCCTGCGACGCGCGCGGCCAGCACGAACTCGCGCGCCCAGATCGCGTTGGCCGAGCCACGCGTCAGCCGGGTCAGCGTCGGGATCTGGAAAATGCCGATCGCGACGATCGACGTCACCATGCCCGGACCCACGACCGCGGCGAGCATGATCGCGGACAGCACCGCCGGAAACGCGAAGGTGAAGTCGGAAAAGCGCATGATGATCTCTTCGGTCCAGCCCCGGCGCGCCGACGCGATCAGGCCGAGGCAGACGCCGAAGGTGAGACCGATGCTGACCGCGATGATGCCGACCAAAATGGTCGAGCGGGCTCCGGCGAGCAGCAGTGAAACGATGTCACGGCCGAAGGAATCGGTGCCGAGCCAATGCGCCGCCGACGGCGGCTTGAGCTTTGCGGCGATGTCGATCTCGTAGGGCGACCATGGCGTCCACACGAGCGACGACAGCGCGGAGGCGAGAACCAGCAGGCTGAGAACGCCACCGACCACGAAGCTGCGATGGCGCAGCGCGCGGCGCCAGAACGTCCGGGCCGGGAGCGGACGCGCGGCAACCGGCGCGTCAAGCGGGGCGGCCAACGGCGCGCTCACAGATCGTGGACCTTGATGCGGGGATCGATGAAGGCATAGAGCACATCGACCACGAAATTGACGATGACGACCATGGCCGCGAGCAGCATCACGCAGTTGCGCACGACGATCAGGTCGCGGTTGGCGATCGACTGGAAGATCAGACGGCCGAGGCCCGGTAGATAGAACACGTTCTCGATCACGATGGTGCCGGCGAGCAGGTTGGCGAACTGCAGGCCCATCACCGTCATCACCGGGATCATGGCGTTGCGCAGCACGTGACTCCACAGCACCTCGCGCTTGCCGAGCCCTTTCGCGCGCGCGGTGCGGACAAAATCCTCGCGCAACACTTCCAGCACCGCCGAGCGCGTGACGCGTGCGAGAATCGCGGCCTGCACCACCGCGAGCGAGATCGCCGGCAGCAGCAGCGACTTGATGCCGGGCCAGGCACCGTCGTCCCAGCCGGCAAAGCCGCCGGCCGACAGCCATTGCAGCCGCACCGAGAACAAGAGGATCAGGAGAATCGCGAACCAGAAGTTCGGCAGCGCGAGGCCCACCTGCGTCAGCGACATCACGCCGACGTCGCCGAGCTTGTTGTGGTTGGCGGCGGTGTAGATGCCGGCGGAGAGCGCCAGCACCACCGTGATCAGCATGGACATGATCGCGAGCGGGATGGTCAGCACCAGCCGCTCCGCGATCAGGCCCGCCACCGGCGTGCCGTAGACATAGCTGTTGCCGAGATCGCCCGAGAGAAGCCCCTTGATCCATTGCAGGTAGCGGATCGCCAGTGGCTGGTCGAGCCCGAGCTTGACGGTGAGCGCGCGCACCGCGTCCGGCGAGGCATCGGCGCCCATCAGCATCTGCGCGGCGTTGCCGGGCAAGGCATCCAGCACCAGGAAAATGATCAGGGATGCGCCGATCAGCGTCGCCAGCAAGGTCAGGAGACGTCGAAGGACAAATACGCTCATGGACGCTCGGTTTCAGGGCTCATGCGGAGCACGATCAACATGTCCAGACGCCGGACGCAAGCCCCTTGCGGCACGCCATCAACGTCTCACGCGGGCCAGCGGGACAGGAGGTCGTGCGAAGCCTCGAACAGCGCGCTCGCACGCAGCAATTCCGCGTCAGCACGAAAGCGGCCGACGAGTTGCAGTCCGATCGGCAGGCCATCGCGGCCGAAGCCGCAGGGCAGGCTCACCGCGGGGTGCCCGGTCATGTTGAACAGCATGGTCCAGGGGAACCAGTGCGGCCGCACGCTGTCGAACTGCTGGCCGTCGATTTCGATGGTGCCGAACAGGTCCTGGTCGATCGGCAGCGCGGTGCGGGTGATGGTCGGCATTGCCAAGAGATGTCCCCGCGCAAGCAAGGATTGCACCCGGCGGAACAGCGCGGTGCGCGCGAACATCGCCTCCTGATAGTCGACGCCACTGACCTCAGTCGCAAGCGCGAGCTGCTTGAGGAAGGCTTCGCTCAGCTCGTCCTTGTGCTCCGCCGCGAGCTTGGCGAAGCGCGTGCGCCAGACCGTGTGGTTGATGGCGCGCCAGATCGGCTCGATGTCGAAGCCCTCGCCGGAAAACGCCTCGAACTCGGCACCCAGGGTTGCGAGCCGATCGAGGCTCGCCTTGAAGCTGGCCGCCACGTCGGCGGATACGGGCCGGCCCGGCGGCGACAGGCAGTAAAGGATCTTCTGCCCGCGCAGATCGCCGCGCGGCGGTGCCGCGCCGATGAAATCGGGGACGGGAACGCCGATCGACCAGGGGTCGGAGGCGTCCTCGCCCGCCATCGCCTGCATCATCAGGGCGGTGTCGGCGACGGTGCGCGTGGTCGGCGTGACATAGGTCTGGTTGCCGAAGGCGTCCTGCACCTGGCTGTGCGGAATGACGCCATTGCTCTGCTTGATTCCGACCACGCCGTTGCAGGCGGCGGGAATCCGCGTCGAGCCGCCGCCGTCGGTCGCGATCGCGAGCGGCGCGATGCCGCTGGCGACGGCCACCGCCGCGCCGCCGCTGGAGCCGCCCGACGAACGCTCGGCACTCCAAGCATTGCGGGTGCGGCCGAACAGCGGCGAGTCGGTCAGGCACTTGCTACCGAATTCGGGCGTCGTGGTCTTGCCGATCAGGATCGCGCCCTGCGCGCGCAGCCGTGCGACGGCGACGGCATCCTCGTTCGGAACATTGTCCTTATAGGGCACGGCGCCGAAGGTGGTCTTCACGCCCCTGGTGTTGACGATGTCCTTGACGGTGACGGGAAGGCCATGCAGCAGGCCGAGCGGCTCGCCCGCCATCACTTTGCGCTCGGCCTCGCGCGCCTGCGCCATCGCCTCGTCGCCGCACAGCGTGATGAAGCAGTTCAGCTCGGGCTGCAGCGCCTCGGCGCGCGCCAGCACCGCGCGGGTGATCTCGACCGGCGAAATCCGTCTTGCCGCGATGAGACCACGCAATTCGGTTGCGGACAGCAAGCAAGGATCGCCGCTCATCGTCAGATCACTCCGAAGCCGGCCCCCGTTGGCCGATGGCATTGACAGTCAGAATGACACCCATGTTAACTCGCCGTCCAATACGATTTTGGTGGTCAACCCATACGTTTTCGGTATGCCCATGGATCTTCGCCGGCTTCGCTACTTCGTTGCCGTGGCCGAGGCGCGCAGCGTCGGCAAGGCCGCCGAGCGGCTGCGGATGGCGCAGCCGCCGCTCTCGGTCCAGATCCGCAAGCTCGAAGCCGAGGTGGGCGCCCCCTTGTTCCGTCGCGGCACGCGCGGGATGGATCTGACCGAGGCCGGCCAGGCACTGCTCGCGCGCGCCGGCGAGGCGCTCGCGCTTGCGGCCGACGGCGTCGAAGCCGCGCGCGTGGTTGCCGCCGGACGGCGCGGACGGCTCTCCGTCGGCTACATGTTCGTGCTGGCCAATGCGGTGCTGCCGCGCCTGATACCCGAGCTGCGGCGGTCCATTCCCGGCGTCGAGCTCGATTTCGCCGAGCTCAGCGCATCGACGCGCGAGGCGAGGCTGCTCGACCGCAGCGTCACCGTCGCGCTGTGCATGCCGGCGATCCATCATCCCGAGATCCAGGTGGCGAGGGTCGGCACGCAGCCCTTCGTGCTGGCGATGCCGATCCGCTCGCCGCTCGCGCGCCTTGCCGCCGTGCCGATGGCGAAACTGCAGGGACGTCCGCTGATCGCGCTGCCGCGACCGGACGAGGACCCCGCCTCCTCCGCCGTTGCAGCCCTGCTGCGGCGGCATCAGGTGGTGATGCCGATCGTCAGCCGGGTCGAGACGGTGCATGCGGCCATGAGTCTGGTGCTTGCCGGTGAAGGCCTCGCGATCCTGCCCGCTTGCGCCAAGCTCGGCGCGCCGCCCGGCGTCGTGTTCCGGCCCTTGCGTGGCGCGACAGATTCGATCGAGATCGCGGTGTGCTGGCGGCGGGATTCGCGCAGCCCTCTCATCAGCAGCTTTCTCAAATGCGCGGAGAAAGTGGTCGCGCGGCTGTGAGGCCGCGTGGGGCTACCAGCTCCACGTCGCCTCGCGGCTCCACGGCGGATCGGCGCCGGGGCGGGTGCAGGTGAGACCGGCGCAATTGGCGGCGAAGGAGAGCGCGCGGCGCAGTTCGTCGGCGCCGATGTCCCTCAGCTTCTCCCGCGCGAGCCGCCCCTGCTTGTACAGGGCAAAGAGCAGTGCCGCCTGAAAGCTGTCGCCTGCACCTATGGTGTCGACAACCTCGACCTTCGGCGCGGCGACTTCGATCTGCCCAGCTTTCGTGTGCCACGCCATGGCGCCATTGTTGCCCCGGGTGATGACGACGAGGCTGGTGCCCTGCCCCAGCAGCACACTTGCCCGCTGCTGATGGGGCTCATCTCCGAACAGATAATTGAAATCGACGTCGGACATCTTGATGAGGTCCGCGCTCGCCGCGAACTCCGCCATGCGTACGAGATAGGCCGGCTTGTCCTTCACCAGATTGGGCCGGCAGTTCGGATCAAAAGAGATCGTTGACGTCGCCCGCGCGTCCGCGATCAGCGCCCTCGTCTCGGCCGCGCCCTTGTCGTTGACCAGCGTGGTCGATCCGACATGGACGGCCATGACCGTCTCGAACGGAACCATCCCGCGCCGGTACGTCCAATTCCCTGTCGCGGTCTCGGCGTCATAGAAGGCATAATGCGACTCGCCCGCGACGATGCGCACGAAGGCAAGCGTGGTCTGGTGATCGCTGCGCGTCGCAAGACCAAGCTCGACATTCGAGGCCGTCGCGTGACCGGCGATCATCTGCCCGAACATATCGGTCGAGATGCCGCCGACGAAGCCGGTCGGCGCGCCCAGCCGCGCGATACCGATCGCGACGTTGAGGCAGGAGCCGCCGACGACCGGCATCACCGCCTCGCGCCCTTCGGCGTTGCGCGTGGGCACGAAATCGATCAGCGCATCGCCGCAAGCAATCAGCATCCGTTTCAAGCTCCGGCCATTCCGACGCCGCGCATCGCGGCGCGGCTACTGCGGTCGACCTCGCGCAGCAGCTTGTAGACGTCCCGCTTGCGGCTGTGAAACGCGGCCATTTCAGGCGCGGTCGGCTCGCTGAGACGTCCCAGCGCCGACATTTTTGCCATGGTCTCGCCGATCGAAGCATAGGCGCCGCCGGCCACCGCCCCGAGCATCGCGGCGCCCAGCAGCACGGGCTCCTTGGTCTGCGGCAGCGCGACGGTGAGGCCTGTCGTATCGGCCATGATCTGGCGCACCAAAGGGCTGCGGCTCGCACCGCCGCCCATGATCATGATGCTGGAATGCACGCCGTGCGCGGCAAAGGCCTCGATCACCTCGGCAAGCCCATAAGCGAGCCCGCAGAGACCGGCGACGAACAGCCGTTCCATCGAACCAATATCGGTGTCGAGGTCGAGGCCTGCGATCACCGCGCGCGTATCGGGGTCGGCATAAGGCGAGCGGTTGCCGATGAATTCCGGAAGAATATGGACGTCGCGCGCGAGCAGAGCGGCACGGCTGGCATCGCCGGCGCGCGCGATGATGCGGCGTTCGAGGAATTCGATGATGTCGATGCCGTCCTTGCGCGCCGCCGCGCTCGCCTCGGCGTGGGTGGGATGCGACTTGAGCAGATGGTCGATCGCGGCGCCCGCGGCCGACTGCCCGCCCTCGTTGAGCCAGAAGTCCGGCACCATGCCGGAATAATAAGGCCCCCATACGCCGGGCACGAAGCAGGGGTCCTTGGTCGTCGCCATGATGCAGGCCGACGTTCCCATGATGTAGGCGAGCCGATTGCAGACATCCGTCGCCCCGCCCGATCCGTCGCGGCCGCCGATCGCGCCGATACCACCGGCATGCGCATCGATCAGCGACGCGCCGACCGGCGTGCCGGGTGACAGGCCGAGGTCGCTAGCCGCCGCGCGGGTCAGACCCGCGCCGAGCCGCGTGCCGGGCGCGACGATCTCGGTGCCGATCCGGGCGTACTTCTCCCCGACGAAGTCCGAGAGGCCAATGCGCTGGAAGAACGGCGCGCTCCAGCCGCCGCCATCATGCGCGAGATAATTCCACTTGCAGGTGACCGTGCAGGTCGAGCGCTGCAGCGAGCCAGTCGCGCGCCAGGTCAGATAGTCTGCCAGATCGAAGAAATGGCCGGCAGCGTCGAAACTCGCGCGCAGGTGCCGCTTCAGCCACAACAGCTTCGGCATTTCCATCTCGGGCGAGATCGAGCCGCCGACATAGCGCAGCACCGCATCCTCGGTCTCGTTGATGAGCCGCGCCTCGGTCGTGGCACGATGGTCCATCCAGACGATGACGTTGCGCTGCGGCTCGCCGGAGGCGCTGACGGTGACCGGCTCGCCCTGCCGATCGAGCACCACCAGCGAACAGGTGGCGTCGAAGCCGATGCCGCCGATGCTGTCCGGCGCAATGCCGGCTTCCGCCATCGCCGCCCGCACGGATTTCGCACAGGCCTCCCAGATATCGGACGAGGACTGTTCGACGATGTCGCCGGCCTCATGCCAGATCCGGATCGGATGCCGCGCGGTCGCGAGCAGAGTTCCGGCTGCGTCAAAGACTCCTGCCCGCGTGCTCGTGGTCCCCACGTCGACGCCAATATACGCCTGCGGCATTGTTACTCCCGGTCGCTCTCGTCAGTTTTGACGCAAGCCTACCAGCAAGTATAGCCGCCATCCACCAGCACGATGCTGCCGGTCATCAGGCTCGCGGCCTCGGACGAGAGGAACAAGACGACAGAGGCGATCTCCTCCACCTGGCCCATCCGCGCCATCGGGGTTCCGCCGATCCAGGCGTCGTACATTTTGGGATTGCTCTTCACGAAGGCGTTGAGCGGCGTCTCGATATAGGTCGGCGCCACCGCATTGACGCGGATTCCGCGCGCGCCCCATTCGGCGGCCAGCGATTTGGTCAGATGATGCACCCCGGCCTTGGAGGCATTGTAGAAGCACTGCTCTTGCGGCTTGTTGACGATGAAGCCCGACATCGACCCGACATTGACGATGGCGCCGCTCTTGGCCTTCAGCATGTGCTTGCCGAACTCGCGGCAGCACCAGAAGGTGCCGTTGAGGTTCACGTCGATGACGTTGAGCCAGTGCTCGTCGGTCACGGTCTCGGCCGGCGTCTCGCTGCGGGCGATGCCGGCATTGTTGACGAGGATGTCGACCTTGCCGTGGCGCGCGACGAGGTCATTGGCAACCTCCGCCACACGCCTGGTGTCGGTCACGTCCATGATCGCGGTCTCGGTGTCGTAGCCCTTGGCCTTCAGGCTGGCTTTCGCGCTGTCGGCGACCTTGCTGTCGCGATCGCCGATGATGACGTTGGCGCCGGCTTCCGCCAGCGCCTCGGCGCAGGCGAGGCCAATGCCCTGCCCGCCGCCGGTGATGAACGCGGTCTTGCCGCTCAGCTTGAATTTTTCCAGGTACATGTTGCTTTTCCCGTTTCTTGTCTGCCCCAGTTGGTCAGGACCGGATCGCGTTGCCGCCATTGTCGAAGCGGTGGATGCGCGCGGGATCCGGCACCAGCGATACGCGATCACCGGCGCTCAAGCTGAGCTCGCCGATGTAGCGCGCGGTCAGCATGCCGAGCGGACCGGCATCGACATAAAGGAAGGTGTCGCTGCCGAGATGCTCGGCGACCGCGATCGTGCCCGGCCAGCCGCCGGCGCCGTCGCGCTCGATCTTCAGGTGCTCTGGCCGCACGCCGATCGTTGCCGCCCCCTTCTGCAAAGCGGGGTCGCCGGTGACGAAATTCATCTTCGGCGAGCCGATGAAGCCGGCGACGAAGAGATTGGCGGGCTTTTCATAGAGCTCGAGCGGCGAGCCATATTGCTCGATCTTGCCGCCGTTGAGCACGACGATCTTGTCGGCCATGGTCATGGCCTCGACCTGGTCGTGGGTGACGTAGATCGCGGTGGTGCCGAGCTGCTTCTGGAGCCGTGTGACCTCGATCCGCATCTGCACGCGCAGCGCCGCGTCCAGGTTCGACAACGGCTCGTCGAACAAGAACGCTTTGGGCTCGCGCACGATGGCGCGGCCGATCGCGACGCGCTGGCGCTGGCCGCCGGACAGCTCGCGCGGCTTGCGGTCGAGATAGGGCGTCAGATTCAGCGTCGCGGCGGCCGCCTCGACCTTGCGGTTGATCTCGTCCCTGGCGAGGCCCGCCATCTTCAAACCGAAGCCGATATTGCCGCGCACGCTCATATGCGGATACAGCGCGTAGGACTGGAACACCATGGACAGCCCGCGCTTGGCAGGCGGCGTATCGACGACGTTCTTGCCGTCGATCAGGATGCTGCCGCCGCTGACGTCCTCGAGCCCGGCGATCAGCCGCAGCAGCGTGGTCTTGCCGCAGCCCGACGGTCCCACGAACACCACGAAGGAGCCGTCCGCGATGTCGAGATCGGCGCCCTTGATGATGTGCACGGGCCCGAAGGATTTCTGCACGCCCTGAAGTGTAATCCGACCCATGATCCGGCAGCCCTTCTACTTCACAGCGCCAAAGGTGAGCCCGCGGACGAGCTGCTTCTGGCTGAACCAACCGAGGACGAGAATGGGCGCGATCGCCAGCGTCGAGGCCGCCGACAATTTCGCCCAGAACAGCCCTTCCGGACTCGAATAGGAGGCGATGAACACGGTGAGCGGCGCGGCATTCGAGGTCGACAGGTTCAAGGTCCAGAACGCCTCGTTCCAGGCGAGGATCAGGTTGAGCAGGAGCGTCGAGGCGAGGCCCGGGATCGCCATCGGCGTCAGCACATAGACGAGTTCGCGGCCGACGGTGGCGCCGTCCATGCGCGCGGCTTCCAGGATGTCGCGCGGGATCTCCTTGAAATAGGTGAAGAGCATCCAGATCACGATCGGCAGATTGCCGAGGCACAGGATGAAGACGAGGCCGATGCGGGAATCGAGCAGGCCGACGGTCTTGAAGATCAGGTAGATCGGCACCAGCACGCCGACCGGCGGCATCATCTTGGTCGAGAGCATCCAGAGCAGGATGTCCTTGGTGCGCTTGGTCGGCGAAAACGCCATCGACCAGGCGGCAGGGATCGCGATCAGCAGCGCGATCAGCGTTGAGCCGCCGGCAATGATGATCGAGTTCAGCGCGTGGTGGAAATAGTCGCTGCGCTCCTGCACGGTCGCATAGTTTTCCGTGGTCCAGTGGAAGAACAGGAAGGACGGCGGAACCGCAAAGGCCTCGAGCTCCGTCTTGAAGCTCGCCAGCACCATCCACAGGATCGGGAAGAAGATCAGGAAGCCGCACAGCCATGCGGCGATCGTCGATACCGCCACCCGCCGTGTCGTTGCCATCCGTGCCATGGCTTAGGCCTCCAGGTTCCGGCCGACGATACGGACGAGGAAGAAGGCGACGATGTTGGCGATCACCACCGCGACGAGGCCGCCGGCGGAGGCGCTGCCGACGTCGAACTGGATCAGCGCCTGCGAGTAGATCAGGAATGCGATGTTGGTGGTCTGCAGACCCGGGCCGCCGCCGGTGGTGACGAAGATCTCCGCGAACACGGTGAGCAGGAAGATGGTCTCGATCAGGATCACCACCGTGATGGGACGCGCCAGATGCGGCAGCGTGATGTAGATGAAGGTGGAGACCGCGCTGGCGCCGTCCATCTCGGCGGCCTCCTTCTGCTCCTCGTCCAGCGATTGCAGCGCCGTCAGCAGGATCAGCGTTGCGAACGGCAGCCATTGCCATGCGACGATCAGGATCACCGAGAACAGCGGCACATCGTTGAACCAGTCGATCGGCGTCAGGCCGACCAGAGAGGCGAGCCAGGCGAACAGCCCGGACACCGGATGCATCAGCAGGTTCTTCCAGACCAGCGCGCTCACCGTCGGCATCACGAAGAACGGTGCGATCACCATCAGCCGCACGATGTTGCGGCCGATCACGGGCTGATCGAGCAGCAGCGCCAGGGGGATACCGAGCAGGATCGTCAGCGCCAGCACCGAGCCGACCAGCACCAGCGTGTTCTGGAGCGAGGCGAGAAAGGCAGGGTCGGTGAGGAAGTAGCGAAAATTGTCCAGCCCGACGAACTCTTCGGAGCCGGGATCGAGCAGGCTGTAACGCAGCGTCGAGAAATAGATCGTCAGCGCGAGCGGGACGATCATCCAGATGAACAAGAGCCCGACCGCCGGCGTCAGGAGCGAGCGCGCAAGAAACTGCGTCTGCCGGGTTGCCATCAACGCTTCTCCTCGGGCGGGAAGAAGGCGGCCATCCATCCGGGGCTGGAGGTGATGGATGGCCGCTAGTTTGAGCTCAGGAGGGAGAGCTCGGGTTCACTTGATGTAGCCGGCGCGCTTCATCTCGCGCTCGGTCGAGGATTGCGCAGCGGAGAGCGCCGCATCGACGGTCGTCGATCCGGCAAGGGCGGCCGAGAATTGCTGGCCCACTTGCGTACCGATGCCCTGGAATTCGGGGATCGCGGCGTATTGTACCCCGACATAGGGCACGGGCTTCACGGTCGGCTTGTTCGGATCGGCAGCATCGATCGAGGCCAGCGTCAGCTTGGCGAACGGCGCGACCTTCACGTACTCGGGATTCTGGTAGAGCGAGGTCCGCGTGCCCGGCGGCACGTTGGCCCAGCCATCCTTCGACGCCACGAGCTTGGTATAGTCCTTGCTGGTGGCCCAGGCGATGAACTTCTCGGCGGCTTCGGTCTTCTTGGAGCCGGCGGGGATCGCAAGGTTCCAGGCCCACAGCCAGTTGGCGTTCTTGCCGAGCCCGGTGTTGGGCGCCAGCGCGAAGCCGACCTTGTCGGCGACCTTGGAATCCTTCGGATTGGTGACGAAGGACGCCGCGACCGTGGCGTCGATCCACATCGCGCACTTGCCGGCGTTGAACAGCGCCAGATTCTCGTTGAAGCCGTTCGAGCTCGCGCCGGGAGGGCCGGCCTGCTTCATCAGGTCGACATAGGTCGCCAGCGTCTTCTTCCATTCCGGCGTGTTGAACTGCGGCTCCCACTTCTCGTCGAACCAGCGTGCACCGTAGGAATTGGCCATGGCCGAGAGGAAGGCCATGTTCTCGCCCCAGCCGGCCTTGCCGCGCAGGCAGATGCCGTAGATGCCGGCGCTCTTGTCGGTGAGCTTCTTGGCCGCGTCGATGACGAAATCCCAGGTCGGGCTTTCGGGCATCTTGAGGCCAGCCTTCTCGAACAGGTCGGTGCGATACATCACCATCGAGCTCTCGCCGTAGAACGGCGCGGCAAAGAGCTTGCCGTCGACGGAGACCGCATCCCGGATCTTCGGCAGGAGGTCGGCGACGTCGTAATCGGCGCCGAGATTGGCCAGCGGCACCAGCCATCCCTTCTTGGCCCAGATCGGCACCTCATAGGTGCCGATGGTCAGCACGTCGAACTGGCCGCCCTTGGTTGCGATGTCGGTGGTGACGCGCTGGCGCAGCACGTTCTCCTCCAGCGTCACCCATTTGACTGATATGTCGGGGTTCTTCGCGGTGAAGTCGCTGGTCAGCCCCTGCATGCGGATCATGTCGCCGTTGTTCACCGTGGCGATCGTCAGGGTGGTTTCGGCCATCGCGGGGACGGCCAGCAACAGGCAAGACGCGCCGCAGACGGCGCCGAGGACGTTTTTCACGATGACCTCCCTAGCTCGCGTTTTGAGCATATGCCCACGCGTTGGGCGTATGTTCAGCCCAAGGCGGGAGCTTGTCAAGCAGGCGCACGAGCGATCCCGCAACTTATGAGTGCTGCGGTGCGGGAGGGATAGGAGTTGTTTCAAACAGGCGGCGGCTTGCCCGACCTCTCCCGCTTGCGGGAGAGGTCGCATCGCATCGAAAGATGCGATGCGGGTGAGGGCTTTCTCCTCTCGGGGAGTCTTGCCAGTGGAGAGACTCTCTCCCCACCCCTCTCCCGCAAGCGGGAGAGGAAGCCGAATCCCGCTGAGGCTAGAGCGGCCTAGCGCTCCAGGATCGCCCGTGCCGTCGCTTCGTCGGTGATCAGGCCGTTGATCAGGCGTCCGTTCAGCGCGGCCGCGATCGCGGGAACTTTTGCCGTGCCGACCGCGGCGCCGATCGTCGAGGTTTTGGCCGGCACGTCGGGAGGAATGCTGGTCAGGCGCTTGTTGGTGCCGGCCTTCAGCAGGCGACCCTTGGCGTCATACGCCCAGCCGGTGATTTCGCCGATGGCGCCGAGCCGCATCATCTCGAACAATTCGTCGCGGGTGACGAAGCCGTCGACATGGACCTGCGCCTTCTGGTCCATCTGGCCGATGCCGACGAGACGCATGTCGGCCTTGGCTGCGATCGCCTTGACCTTCGCGATCGGCTCGATGCGGACCATCTTGTTGCGCTCGTCCTCCGACGACATCAGGAACGGCAGCGGCATCGGATAGTGCCGCGCGCCGGTGCGATCGGCGAGCCGGCCGACGGTGTCGTAGAAGCTCGCTGAGCCATCCGCCGAGATGTTGCCGACCAGCGAGACGATCTGGTGATTGGGCCGGTCGATCGGCGTGACGCGCTCGACCGCGGCGCGCACCGCGCGCCCGGTGCCGAGCGCGACGATGACTGGCGTTTCCGAGCGCAGCGTTGCGTCCAGCAAATTGGCGCAGCGTTCAGCGATTCCTGCCGTTGCCTGCGGCGCCGCGGGATCGGCCGGCACCACCTCGCAATGGGCGAGGTCGAACCGCTCCTTCAATCGCGCCGCCAACTCCATGCAGGCGGCAATGGGATGCTCGAGACGGAAGGTGATGAGCCGTTCCGCGAGGCACAGCGAGACGAGGCGCTGAGCCGACGCACGCGAGACCTGGAGCATTTTTGCGATCTCGTCCTGCGTATGGCCGGCGATGAAATAGAGCCAGCCCGCGCGCGCGGCGTCATCGAGCCTGGATTTTTCATTCTCGGCGGCCATGGCGGGCGTCAGACGTCCTTCCAGAAATCGGTCATGTGCGCGAAGACCCGATCAGCCCCGGCAGCGGACAATATAGCCCGGCCATCACGGCCGCGATAATGGCTGCCGCCGACAAATCCCCAGACGGTCATGCCGGCGGCCTTCGCCGCCTGCACGCCGCTAACGCTGTCCTCGATCACCAGCGTGCGCGCCGGATCGGTTTTCATTCTCGCCGCCGCGTGAAGGAAGAGGTCGGGCGCCGGTTTGCCGTGCTTCACCATCTGCGCGGTATAGAGGCGGTCGTCGAAATGCGGCCGGAGGCCGGTGACATCGAGCGAGAGCGAGACGCGGTCGATGTCGCTCGACGACGCCACGCAAAACGGCGCCGTCAGTTCGGACACCACGGCCCTCACCCCCGGGATCGGCGCGAGCGAAGCGGTAAACGTCTTCAGGACACGCGACTTCAGCCGCGGCCAAAATCCTTCCGGAATGATCTGCCCGAGATCACCGTAGTGCTGCGCGACCGCCTTCGTGCTGCGTCCAAGAAACAGCTCGAGCGCCTGCTCCTCGCTGAGTGCGATGCCGAATTCGGCCAGCACGTCGGACAGACATCGGCAACTCAAGAGCTCGCTGTCGACGAGCACGCCGTCGCAGTCGAAGATGATCAGATCGGGCTTCGGCCGGCCGTTTTCCATCCGGCCATTCGATCATATACCCAAACGATGGGCAATAGCTCACCGGGGGCACGTCGTCGCGGGCTTATCCGCGCCTTAATGCGCCACCTGGCGGTAAATCGCCGGCAGCGCGGAGGGCAAGCGGCGGATGTTACCGACGATCGCATAGCCGCCGCGCCCGAACAGCGTCGGAAAATAGCACTGCGCCGTCGCATCGATCGTCACGCCGAACACGGCGATGCCGAGCCGCCGCGTCTCCTGCACGGATTTGCGGGTGTCCTCGATGGCAAAGCGTCCCTCGTAATGATCGACATCGTTGGGCTTGCCGTCGGTCAGAACCAGGAGCAGCTTCTTGCGCTGGGGCTGCCGCGCGAGCTCGGCCGAGGCGTGACGCACCGCCGCGCCGATCCTCGTGTAATAGCCGGGCTTCAGCGCGCCGATCCGGCGCTCCACCGTCCCGCTCATCGGCTCGCCGAAGGCCTTGATGGTCTCTAACCGCACCCAGGACCGACGGCGCGAGGTGAAGGTCAGAATGCTGTGGTGATCGCCACAGGCAGAGAGCCCATGGGCGAGCACCAGCAGCGCCTCCTTCTCGACATCCAGCACGCGGTGATTATCGACCCACGCATCGGTCGAGAGCGAGACGTCGACCAGCAGGGTGACGGCGAGATCGTGGCCCTGGGGCCGCATCGCCAGATGAACGCGATCGAGCCCGCCGCTGCCGGCCCGCAGATCGCAGCGTGCGCGCACCAGCGCGTCGAGATCGAGCTCGTGTCCGTCCGCCTGCGCCCGCATCAGCTCGTGACGCGGTCGCAACACCTCGAACCTCCGCCGCACCTGGCGGATGTGACGGCGCATGCTCTCATCCGGCAGCCAGCTCTCGCCGGTCTCGGACGCATCGCCCGCGAGCACGCGGCAATGATCCGGCAGATAGGTTCCGCTGCGATAATCCCATTCCGGATAGGTCAGGCCCGCCGCGAGCCGCGAAGCATCAATGGCCTCCGGCGGCAGGTCGAGATCGAATTTGAGCCTGGTTGCGGGCTTGCCGCTCCGGCGTCCGAGTGTGATCTCGTCGAGATCGTCGGCCGCCTTCTGCGCGTCCTCATCTTCACTGTCGTCGGCGGGACGGTCGACATTGACCATCTCGGCCATCGCTAGAATCTTCTCGAAGCGGTTGAGCACGAAAGGATCGCGGCGGTTGGCACCATCGTCGCCCTCGCGGACCGCGAAGCGTTTGCGGTCATCCGACGGCGCGGCCGCCGCGCTATCGCCAGCCTCGTCGTCGCACATCCCCGCCGGCGCGAGGTCGCGCGTCCAGCAATCGCCCCACAGCGGACATGGCAGGATGGCGCGATATCCCGGCGGCGCCCTCTCCGGCAGTGACCCCGTCCCCATCATGGCCGGCCATAGCTTGCCTGCCGGCGGCGCATCAGCGCCAAGCAGGGCGAGCACGATCTGCTCCATCTCCTGTTCGATGCGCGGCAATGGTCGGCGCGGCCGGGCCATGGCCGTTGCTGCGGCGAGCCGTGCGTAATCGTCGAACAGGCCCGGGCACTCCGTCAGCACAAGGACCGCAATCTCGCTGGCCCGCCGCAACATCAGGAGATCGCGCCGCAACGGATCGACTTCCTCGATCGCTTCGGCCGGAGCGAATGCGAACCACGCGGCGAGCCATCGGTACAGCGCAGCGTTCAGCGCGCGATCGGCGAAGATCGCGATCCGGTCCGGCAGGAAGATGGACACGGCATCGCGCCCCGGCTGCTCGATGCGTTCGTCGCCGAGCCCGATGCGCTGGCGCCATCCGAGCCGATGCCCCGCGCGGCGGGCACTGGCGCTGGCGATCTGGACGCCGCCCTCGCCGCCGAGCGCGCGGAACATCACCGCGATCCGTGGGCGGACGTCCGCAAGCGTTACCGCATGCTCGGCATGGACCGGGTAGCTCGCGGTGCCGCCGACCAGGCGATGCCAGGCGCGACCGACGGTTTCTTCAAGCTCGAGGAAATCGAGCATCGTCCACCTCAGGAGATCACGGCGCGCGCAACGTCGAGCAGCGCCGCCTTGACGTCGGCATCGTCGGTCAGCGGCTCGATCATGCCCGCCAGCACAGCATCGGCAATCGAGACGCCGGCCGCGATCAGCGTCGCGCAATAGACGACGAGCCGTGTCGAGACGCCCTCCTCCAGGTCATGCCCCTTCAGTGCCCGCAGACGACCGGCAAGCACGACCAGCGGCCGCACGCGCTCCGCTGCGAGCCCGCTCTCGGCCGCCACCACCGCGACCTCCTGCTCCGGCGGCAGGAAGCCGAACTCGATGGCGACGAAGCGCTGCCGCGTCGACGGCTTCAGCGCCTTGAGCAGCGTCTGGTAGCCGGGATTGTAGGAGACCACGAGCATGAAGCCCGCGGGCGCCGCGAGCTCCTCGCCGGTGCGCTCCAGCGGCAGGATGCGGCGGTCGTCGGTGAGCGGATGCAGGACGACGGTCACGTCCTTGCGCGCCTCCACCACCTCGTCGAGATAGCAGATGCCGCCCTCCCGCACCGCGCGCGTCAAGGGACCATCGGTCCACACGGTATCACCGCCCCTCAGCAGATAGCGGCCGGTGAGATCGGCGGCGGTGAGATCGTCGTGGCAGGCGACGGTGTGGAGCGGCAAGCCCAGCCGCGCCGCCATGTGCGCGACGAAGCGCGTCTTGCCGCACCCGGTCGGCCCCTTCAAAAGAACCGGCAGGCGATGCCGCCACGCATGCTCGAACAGCGCGCATTCGTTGCCGCTTGCGACATAGGCCGGAAGCTCGGGTGCTGGCGCCATCACGGCGTGAAGTGCAGATTTCATGATCAGTCTCCGGAATTCCTGAGAAGACGGCCGCACTTTCCTTGCGCGGCCGCCTCGCGCCTATTCGGCGGGTTGCAGCGCGGCGGGGATGACCGCCTGCTTCTCGCGGCCGGGCACCAGCACCGCCCAGACGAACATCAGAGCGGCGATCGCGACGAACACGCCGGAGCCGAGGCGGACCCAGTAGAACATCGCGAGCTGGTCCTGCACGTCCATGTAGCTCTGGCCGAGCACGCGCTGGAGATGGACCTGGATCACGCCGGCGAAGGTCAGCGCAAAAGTCATGGTCATCATGGCCGTGCACATGATCCAGAAGCTCGTCATGCTGAGCCACTGGTTATAGGGCGCACGTCCCTTGAGCTGCGGGATCGCATAGGCCATCACCGCGAGATTCAGCATCACATACGCACCGAAGAAAGCGAGATGTCCGTGCGCGGCCGTCACCTGCGTGCCGTGGGTGTAGTAGTTCACGGATGACAGCGTGTGCAGGAAGCCCCAGACGCCGGCCCCGAGGAACGCCATCACCGAACAGCCGACCGACCACAGCAGAGCCGCGCGGTTCGGATGCTTGCGTCCCGCCTTCCAGGTCATCTGCACGGTGAAGATCACCATGGTGAAGAACGGTGCGACCTCAAGCGTGGAGAACAGCGAGCCGATCCACTGCCAGTAGCCGGGGGCGCCGATCCAGTAGAAGTGATGGCCGGTGCCGAGAATGCCGGAGAACAGCGCGAGCCCGATGATGACGTAGAGCCACTTCTCGACCACCTCGCGGTCGATGCCGTTGAGCTTGATCATCAGGAAGGCGAGCACGGACGCCATGATCAGCTCCCAGACGCCTTCGACCCAGAGGTGAACGACGTACCACCAGTACATCTTGTCGACGGCGAGATTGGCCGGGTTGTAGAAGGCGAACAGGAAGAAGATCGCGACGCCCCACAGGCCGAACAGCAGAATATTCGTGACCGTGGTCTTGCGTCCCTTGAGCGCCGTCATCGTCACGTTGAACAGGAACATCAGGCAGACGACGACGATGCCGACCTTGATGATGAAGGGCTGCTCGAGGAACTCGCGGCCCTCGTGGTAGTGGAAGAGATAGCCGACCACGGCGATACCGGCTGCGCCAAAGAACATCCAGAACTGGATCTTTGCCAGCAACGGGCTGAACAGCTCGTTCTCGGTTTCCTCCGGCAGCAGGTAGTAGGTCGCGCCCATGAAGCCGATCAGGGACCACACGATCAGCGCATTGGTGTGGATCATCCTGACGATGTTGAACGGCAGGAGGACCGACAGGGTGTTGGGCAGGACGTAGATGGTCCCGGCGAGGAGGCCGAAGGCGACCTGGGCGAGGAACAACGTCAGCGCGCCGTAGAAATACAGCATCGCGACTTTCTGGGTCTGATATTTCATCGAAGTGCTCTCTGTCTTGAGATCTGGTCGCGGGTGCTCAGCCGGCCTTGTTCGGCGGCCAGTTCTGGCGCTTGATCGTGCTCGTCCACTGCAGGAAGTCGGCGAGATCATTGAGCTCCTGGTCGGTGAGATTGAACTGCGGCATCTGCCGCCGGCCCGGCGCACCGGACGGCTGCGCCTGCATCCAGGCCTTCAGCGTCTCACGCGCGCCGTCGGGATCCTCCTTGCCGCCCCAGCGATCCCAGACATTGCCGACTTCGGGCGCGAAATAGGCGCCCTCGCCGAGCAGGGTATGGCAGTTGATGCAGGAGTTCCTCTCCCAGACATGCTTGCCGCGCGCGACCGACGCCGTCAGCGTCGGCGCGTCGGTCGAGCTCGTGACCATGTAGTAGTGGCTGTGCGCGGTCAGCCCTATGAAGATGGCGAAGAAAAAGGCCGATCCGCCGTAGAAGACGTTTCGTGCCGCCGACTTGGTCAGGCGTTCAGCCATTGCCAATCCTTTCCGATTTGAGTCCGAGAGAACGATGATGGTTTTTATTGCCGGTCGGCACGGCCGGTTCTTTGTCTGGGCGCAATGAGTGCGACGATGGCGCGCTCGTCGTCAGATCAAGGCGACGGCGGCGGAGCCGAGCCATGCCAACAGAACGAGGATGACGATCCACGCAGTCACGAGGCCGCGCCACAGCGCCGGCGCAGCGCGCAGATCGAGATAATCGAGCACGATCCGCCGCCCCTTCATAGCTGCGAGCGCAAGCAGCAGAGCGTTGGCGAGCAGCGGACGCGGCACGAGCGATGGCACCAAAATGGTCGCGAGCGCGAGGCCGATCAGCACGATCCACGTCATGTCGAGACGGTCGGGCATCATCGCACCAGATAGAGAAGCGGGAACATGACGATCCAGATCAGATCGACCATGTGCCAGAACGCGGATCCGGTTTCGACGCCGACCACCTCCGCGCGGCGGCAGACCACGGCAAGGATGACGATGCCGAGGCAGACATGCAGGAGGTGAAAGCCGGTCAGGAGAAAGTACAGCGTGAAGAACGTGCTGGTTTCCAGGCCAATGCCGCTGCCGATCTCTCCGCCATATTCCACGAGCTTGATCGCCACGAAGAGCCCGCCGAGCGCCATCGCCCCCACGAGCCAGCCGCGCGAAACCCGCTTCTTGCCTAGGCGTGCGGCAGCCGTGCCGTGCGCGGCCGCCCAGCCGCTTGTCACCAGGACGACCGTATTGAGTCCGGCAAGGCGAGAATCAAGGGCCGCCTGCCCTGCCGCGAACACCGCAGGATGGATCAGCCGAGCGACCACGAAGGCGCCGAGGAACAAACCGAAGGCGGCAAGCTCGCTGAAGATCAGCACCCAGATCATGGGATCGCCGGGGAGATCTTCCAAGATGCCCCAGCCGGCTTCCTGTTGTTCGCAATCAGCTGTCGACATCTGCTCTCCGGATCAGGACACCGGTCAGCCTTAGCCCACACGTCCCAATCCGGATTTGATCCCCGACAAACAAGGCAGCCGAGATGAAGTTGTTTGCCCCGGCGCAACGTCCGATCGGCGGCACGGCCGTAGGAACAGTCTCAGCCTCGAAGTTCCAGGGAACGGCGGACGACGATCATGAGCGAAGCACAATTCGGGCTGGTGACCGCCACCCCCATCATCATCCTGTTCGCGGTGGCGCTCAGGAGAATGGGCGTGCTGTCGACCGTGGCAACCGTATCCGCGGTCGGCCTGTCCGTCGCAATCGCGGTGGTGCTCTTCACGACGCAATGATCGCAGGATGAGCTAGGCGTCCGCTGCCGCCCCCTATGAGAGAGCCCTTTGGCTTATGGCCGCAGCGCGCTAGTATTGGTGATCGCCCTCTACCCCACGAGTTCGCCATGCCTGAGATCATCAATCTTGGCGCCGTGCAGCTGACCTTTCTGCAGACGAAGTACGACACCGCCGGCAGCCTCGATCTGTTCGAGATGACGCTCCAGCCGAACGCCCGCATGCCGATCCCGCATTATCACGACCGCTGGGACGAGACGATCTACGGACTGAGCGGGATCTCGACCTGGCGGATCGATGGAAACGACATCGACGTGGCCCCGGGCGAAACCGTGTTTATCAAGCGCGGCGCGGTGCACGGCTTCACCAACCGTTCGCCCCGCCCGGCGACCTGCCTGTGCATCCTCAGCCCGGGCGTGCTTGGCCCACGATACTTCAAGGAAATGGCGGCTCTGCTCTTGTCCGGTACGCCCGACCCGGCAAAGCTGAAGGAAACGATGCTCCGCTACGGGCTGGTTCCCGTGCTGCAATCCTGAAGATAAGCGCTCAAGCCCAGGACGCCATCAATCGTCGATGTCACCCGCGCGTCGATCGGGGGCCACTCTCGGCAAGATGAGTTGAAACGAGGTGCCCGCGCCGGGCTGGCTCTCGAGACGGAGCTGTCCGCCCAATCGATCCACGACGATGCTGTGGACGATATGCAGCCCGAGGCCGCTCGCCCCGTCATGCCGGCGCGTCGTGAAGAACGGATCGAAGGCTCGCCGCTCCACGTCCGGAGCCATGCCACAGCCGTCGTCAGCGAACAGGAGCTCGACATGTTCGCGGTCAGCCGCGCGCAACGAGACATTGATGCTCCCGGTACGGCCGCCGGAAAAGGCATGCGTCATCGAATTGACGGCGAGATTGGTCAGGACCTGACCGAAGGGCCCGGGGTAACTGTCCATGGCAAGATCAGACTCGCAGCGGAAGCTGAGCGCGATGTCGTGCGTTCGCAGCTGCCGCTCGAATTGAGAGAGAACCTGGCCCGTCAGCTCGCCAGCGTCAAAGTGCCGTCGATAGGATTCGGTTTGGTCGGCCGCCACCTGCTTGAAGGATTGAACGCGCTCGGCCGCCCGGCCGAGATTGGTAACCAGCTGCGCAGAAGCATCGCTGACCAGCTCCAGAAACCCGGTCAGGGTTGAACGCTTGAGACTGCCCCGCGCAACTTCTGCCGCGAACTGCTCGGCCTTGCGCTGGAGCGTCGAGGCAACCGTCAGGCTGCTGCCGAGCGGCGTGTTGATCTCGTGGGCGACACCCGCAACCATCCGCCCGAGCGCAGCAAGCTTTTCCGCCTCGATCAAGGAATCCTGGATGTCGCGCAAATGGCGAAGAGCCCTCTCGGCTGCATCCTTGGCGCTGCGGATCTCCCGCTCGGCGCGCTTGCGTTCGGTAATCTCCTCGGCCGCGACGTTGACCGCAACGACTTCACCATTGGGCATTCGCAGCGGATGCCAATAGGTGACCCAGGAGCGCTCCTCGACCTGATCGGCCCGCTGCCCCGCGACCTCGATGCCGATGACCGGGTCGCCGGTCTCCATGATCGAGCGCACGATCTCTTCGACGGAATCCGCCAGGGCCGGCACGCAGTCCCTGACGGAGTGCCCGAGATGCCCCTCGACGGATATGCCGCAGATTTCGGTGAGACGCTGGTTGATCAGGAGATATCGGCAGTCCGGCGACAGACAGGCAAGCCCGATCGGGGCGGTATCGTAGATCAGTTGCAACGCCGGCAATGTCGAGACCAGCAACACCTCCGAAGCCGGCGATGATCTCAGTGTACTCGTCACTCAAGTTCCCCGCGATCCCTTGCGTCAGCCGCATGAAATTAGCACGGACTTGCCTGTTGGTTGATCTAGATCAATGGTACACGCCGGCGTGGTTCCGTCTCGTTCCGAGACGCTCTGCGTGTTCGAAGGCGAAAATGTGTCCACCGGTTGGCCGGCGAAAGATGGTGGGCACGGCGTTTTGTCGCCTCCGCCCACCCTGCGTGAGTCCTTGCCCTCACCGCCGCTGATTATACACGTCGATGCAGACGGCCCCGAGCAGCACCAGGCCCTTGATGACCTGCTGGTAGTCGATGCCGATGCCGAGGATCGACATGCCGTTGTTCATCACGCCCATGATCATGGCGCCGACCACGGCACCGCCGACGCGCCCCACCCCGCCATAGGCCGAGGCACCGCCGATGAAGCAGGCGGCGATGACGTCGAGCTCGAAGCCGAGACCTGCCTTCGGGGTCGCGGTGTTGAGACGCGCGGCAAAGACCAGGCCGGCAAGCGCGGCAAGCACGCCCATGTTGACGAAGGTGAAGAAGGTCAGCCGTTCGGTCTTGATGCCCGACAGCTTTGCCGCCTTGGCATTGCCGCCGACGGCATAGATCTGGCGCCCGATCACGGTGCGACGGGTGACGAAACCGTAGAGCGCGATCAGGGCGCTCATGATCACCAGCACGTTCGGCAGGCCGCGATAGGTCGCGATCAGATAGGTGAAATAGAGCACGGCACAGGCGAGCACGACGCTCTTGCCGAGGAAGAACGCGTAAGGCTCGACCTCGATGCCATGCGACTGCTCGCGCGAGCGGCTCTTGGCGCTGGCATAGACCAGCGCCAGGGCCAGCACCGCACCGATCAGCATCGAAGTCGGATGCAGCGTGCCGGTCTCGGGCAGAAGTTCCGGGATGAAGCCCGACGACAGCTTCTGGAAGGTCGGCGGGAACGGCCCGAGCGACTGGCCCTGCAACACCGCCAGCGCAAGGCCCTTGAACACGAGCATGCCGGCCAGCGTCACGATGAAGGACGGTATCTTGAAGTAAGCTACCCAATAGCCCTGCGCCGCACCGATGGCAGCGCCGACCAGGAGGCAGGCGATGAAGGCGAGCGTGTAGTCCACCTTGTACGTCACCATGAGCACGGCGGCCACGGCGCCGATGAAGCCTGCGACCGAGCCGACCGAGAGGTCGATATGGCCGGTCACGATCACCAGCAGCATGCCCAGCGCCATGATGACGATGTAGCTGTTCTGCAGCACGAGGTTGGTCAGGTTGAGCGGCTGGAGCAGCGTTCCGCCGGTGACGACCTGGAAGAACAGCATGATCGCAACCAGCGATATCAGCATGCCGTAGTTGCGTAAGTTGTTCTTGATGAAACTGCCGTGCCGGCGCTCCTCGGGCAGCGAAACCGTCTTGTCGGTCATGGCTGCGATCCTCCCATCTCCGCGGCCTCAGGCTCGCCGCTCTCATAGTTTCTGTCGTTGCGCATGATGGCGCGCATGATCTTCTCCTGCGTCGCCTCGGTTGCCGGAAACTCGCCGACGAAAGCACCGTCGTTCATGACGCAGATGCGATCGCAGATGCCGAGCAACTCGGGCATTTCCGAGGAGATCACCACGACGCCACGCCCGGCTTCCGCGAGCTCGTTGATGATACAGTAAATCTCGTATTTCGCACCGACGTCGATGCCCCTGGTAGGCTCGTCCAGGATCAGTACCTTGGGGTCGGTCATCAGCCATTTCGACAGCACGACCTTCTGCTGGTTGCCGCCGGAGAGCTGGCCGGTCTCCTGGTAGACGTCGGAGCAGCGGATCCGCATCCGGTTCCGATAGTCGCTGGCGACCTTCAGCTCGGCGATATCGTCGATCACCCGGCCGGGCGCGACCTGATCGAGGCTTGCCAGCGTGATGTTCTTTCGCACGTCGTCGGCAAGGATCAGCCCGAGCTGCTTTCGGTCCTCGGTGACATAGGCAAGGCCCGCGTCGATCGCGGCCGCCACGCTCGGCAACACCATGTCCCCGCCCTCGAGCCGGAGACTGCCACTGACATTGGTGCCCCAGGAACGGCCGAACAGGCTCATGGCGAACTCGGTGCGGCCCGCGCCCATCAGCCCGGCGATGCCCACGACCTCACCGCGCTTGACGCTGAAACCGACGTTCTTGATCACCTGCCGTTCGGGATGGATCGGATGGTAGACCGACCAGTTCGAGACCTCGAGCACGGGCTCGCCGATCGTCGCGCTGCGCTCGGGAAAGCGATGGGCGAGATCGCGGTTGACCATGCTGCGAATGATGCGGTCTTCCTCGACCGGTTCGGCGCGGCAATCGATACTGTCGACGGTGCGGCCGTCACGCAGGACGGTGATGTGGTCGGCGACGCGGGCGACCTCGTTCAGCTTGTGCGAGATCAGGATCGAACCGATGCCCTGCTCCCGGAATTGCATCAGGCGCTCCAGCAGCGCCGCACTATCGGCTTCGTTGAGGCTCGCGGTCGGCTCGTCCAGGATCAGCATCCGCACCCGCTTGGACAGCGCCTTTGCGATTTCGACGAGCTGCTGCTTGCCGACGCCAAGATCGGTGATCAGCGTGTCGGGCGATTCTCTCAAGCCGACTTGTGCGAGAAGCTCCCGCGTGCGCCGGTATACCTCGTCGCGATCGATGACGCCGAGCTTCGAGGGCGGATGCGACAGGAAGATGTTCTCCGCGATCGACATCAGCGGGATCAGCGCCAGCTCCTGGTGGATGATGATGATGCCGAGCGCTTCGGAATCGTTGATGTCGCGGAAGCGGCGCTCCTCATCGTCGAAGACGATGGTGCCCTCGTAGCTGCCGTGCGGATAGACCCCGCTCAGCACCTTCATCAGCGTGGACTTGCCGGCGCCGTTCTCGCCGACCAGGGCATGGATCTGCCCGGCCTCGACCGAGAAATTGACGTCGCGCAGCGCCTGCACACCGGCAAAACTCTTGCTGACGTTGCGCATTTCCAGCATTGCAGTCATTGCGTCGTGTCCCTTACTTCGCGTCTCCCCGCGCGCGGAGAGGCCGAAATGCGCGCGCCGCGCGGATTTCTGGTGAGGGGGAGTCTCCGCGAGTCCCTTTGCCACCTCCCTTGCGGAGGCTCCCCCTCACCCCGACCCTCTCCCGCAAGCGGGGAGAGGGAGAGTGACTCCTACTGGAATTGCGACTTCTTGTAGTAGCCGCTGTCAACCAGGATCTTCTCCCAATTGTCCTTGTAGACCACGACCGGCTTCAGCAGGTAGGACGGCACCGTCTTGGCGCCGTTCTCATAGGTCTTGGTGTCGTTGACGGTGACCTGCTTGCCGGCGAGCGCCGCGTCGACCATGTCGGCGGTCACCTTGGCGAGGTCGCGGGTGTCCTTGAAGATGGTCGAGTACTGATCGCCGCGCAGCATCGCCTTGATCGAGGGCACTTCGGCGTCCTGGCCGCTGATGATCGGCATCGGCTGATCGGCGCTGCCGTAGCCGACGCCCTTGAGCGACGAGATGATGCCGATCGAGAGGCCGTCATAGGGCGACAGCACTGCATTGACCTTCTTGTTGCCGTAGTAGGCGCTGAGCAGATTGTCCATGCGGGCCTGCGCGGTGGCGCCATCCCAACGCAGAGTCGCGACCTTGTCCATGCCCATCTGGCCGGAGACGACGACGAGCTTGCCGCTGTCGATATACGGCTTCAGCACACTCATCGCGCCGTTGTAGAAGAAGTAGGCGTTGTTGTCGTCCGGCGAGCCGCCGAACAGCTCGATGTTGAAGGGACCCTTGCCCTCCTTGAGGCCAAGTCCCTGCACGATCGACTCCGCCTGGAGCACCCCGACCTGGAAATTGTCGAAGGTCGCGTAGTAGTCGACATTCGGCGTACCGCGGATCAGGCGGTCATAGGCGATCACGGTGATGCCCTTGGCCTTGGCCTGCTTGAGCACGTCGGAGAGCGTGGTGCCGTCGATCGCGGCGATCACCAGCGCCTTGGCGCCCTTCGTCACCATGTTCTCGACCTGCGAGAGCTGGTTCGGAATGTCGTCCTCGGCATATTGCAGGTCGGTGTTGTAGCCGCGCTCCTTCAGCACCTTGACCATGTTGTTGCCGTCATCGATCCATCGCGCGGAGGATTTGGTCGGCATGGCGATGCCCACGGTCGCCTTGTCCTGGGCGGACGCGGGGGTGCCCGTGGCCATCGCGGCGGCACTCGCAAACGCAAGCGCAAGGAACGTCGTCTTCAGTTTCTGCATGTTTCACTCCCTTGGGTGTCAGACTGTTGTCGTGTGGTCGAGAACGCGGTGTGTCCTGGTTCGAAATCTCCTATGCGAGCTTGACGTCGGGCTCCGCGCGACCGCGCGCGGATGCCTCGAGCAGAAAGGTGCGGCCAGCTTGCGGATCGGCGACACGCGCGGCCGCGTCCATGTCCTGCCAGGCGGAGGTGACGAGCAGGCGCGACAGATCGGGCCCGACGAAGGCGGGACAGCTCGCCTGCCTTGCCGGCACGTGCAACGAGCGCAGGCGCTCGCCCTGCGGACTGTAGATGTCGATGCGGCCAGCGCCCCAGCAGGCGTTCCAGATCTGACCCTCGGCGTCGCACACCGAGCCATCGAGCCCGCCGATGCCGGTGTGGCGCAGCAGCACCTCGGGCTCGGCGCGCGGCAATCCCGTGGCCGGATTGAGCGGAACGGTATAGAGCACGGCGCGCGCGGTGTCGGCGAAGTAGCCGATGGCGCCATCCGGCGAGAAGCAGATCGAATTGGGGATGCTGATGCGAGGGAACAGCATCGAGATCTTGCCGCGATGGAAAGCATAGATTGCGCCGGCCCCCGGTTCGGCCTTGCGGCCCATGGTGCCGATCCAGAACGTGCCGGACTGGTGCACACGAGCATCGTTGGAGCGCGTGGCAGGATTGTCGGCTTCGAGCGGACAAAGCAGCGTCATTGCGCCGTCGGCGATCTGGCGGATGTAGAGCCCGTCTTCCGCGACGATCAACTGGCGTTCGGCATCGACGCGCCCGAGTGCGCTCGCCATCCGGCCGAGCGCGTGGACGCGGATCTCGCCGCTCCCGAGCTGCGCCTCGAACAGCCGCCCTTCGCGGATGTCGAACCACCAGGCGGTGTCAGTGGTCACATCATAGGTCGGCCCTTCGCCGAGATGGCAAGGCTCGGGAGAGAGAACGGACGTCGGCACCTGTTCCATCATGGCGACCTCACAGCAAACCGATAGACCGTGTGATGCCGATAGACTTCGTCCGGCGCAAGGCGCGGGCTCGGAAAATCCGGCCGGTTCGGCGCGTCCGGCCAGATGTGCGGCTCGAGACACATGGCGTCCGACTGCCGGTAGAGCTTGCCGTCCTTCCCCGCAATCGTGCCGTCGAGATAGTTGCCGGAATAGACCTGAAGACCGGGCTGATCGGTGAAGAGCTCCATGACACGCCCCGAGCGAGGCGCCTCCAGCCGTGCCGCAAGACGAAGCTTGCCGTCGCGCGTAAGGCAGTAGGTGTGGTCGTAGCCCTTGCCGTTGCGCAGTTGCTGATCGTTCTCGCGGATGCGCTCGCCCACCGGTCTTGCCGTGCGAAAGTCGAAGGGCGTTCCGGCGACCGCCCGCGGCGGCTCGGGCAGCGGAATTGCGGTCGGATCGATCGCGAGAAAATGCTCGGCCGCGACCGTCAGCAGGTGGTCGAGGATCGGCGTGCCCGACGTCGCGCCTTCCAGATTGAAGAAGCTGTGATTGGTCAGGTTGACGATGGTCGGCCGGTCCGTCCGCGCCTCCATGCTCAGCGACAGCTCGGTCGGGCCGGTGACGCGATAGGTCAGGCGCACATCGAGCCGTCCGGGATAGTTCTCCTCGCCAGGCGCGCTGACATAGGTGAGCGTAACCGCGGGCTCCGCGCCCTCGTCGATCTCGGCAATCTCCCAGAGCTTCCGATCAAATCCGTCCAAGCCGCCATGCAGCGCATTCGGACCGTTGTTGACGGGAAGCTGCACCGTTTCGCCGTCAAGCGAAAAACGTCCCTTGGCGATACGGTTGGCATAGCGGCCGACCGTCGCGCCAAAAAACTTCCGTTCGACGAGATAACCGGCGAACGCGTCATGGCCGAGCACGACGTCGTCGTGACCGCCCGTCGCGTCCGGCGCGATCAGCGCCTGCAGCACCGCGCCGTGGGTGATAATGCGCGCCTCGAACCCGCCAGCCCCGCGCAGCACGATGCGTTCGACGTTGCGGCCATCCGGCAGCGCTCCGAAAACGTCTTTTGCGATTTTTGAGGCCGCCATGTTCAATCCACAAACGGTTCGACGATGGTGCGCTTGCCGAGCAGGAAGGCGTCGGCGACGAGACGAAGCGGCGCCAGGTCGACGTCGCTTGCGCCGATCGCTGTGAGATCGACGAAGCGCCGGTAGAGTCCGCGATATTCCTCATCGGGCGCCTCGGCAATGACCTTGCCGTCGACGACCATACGCGCGCCACCGCCGGACAATGTCATCCGGCCCTGGTCTGTTTCCACGACGATATCCCAGCTCTGCGGTCCGGTCTGGCGAAAGTCGAACTCGGCGGTAACCGGCAGGCCGCGGATGTCGGTCAGCGTCAGGTTCGCAGCGATCGGCGCCTGGCAGTTGGCCGGGAAGGCAAGCTCGGCCGCCGTCACGAACACAGGCTTGGGCAGGATGCGGGTCAGGATCGACAGCGCGTTGATGCCGGGATCGAACACGCCGAGCCCCCCCGGTTCCCAGATCCAGCCCTGCCCGGGATGCCAGACGCGCACGTCTTCTTTCCAACTGATGTGGACGGAGGTGATGCGGCGCGCGGCGAGCCATTGCCGCGCCGGTTCGACCGCCGGGGCATAGCGCGAGTGCCAGGTCGCAAACAGCGTTCGCTTTGCCTCCGCAGCCATCGCGATCAGCGGATCGAGCTCGGCAACGCCGGTGCCGGGTGGCTTTTCCAGCATCACGTGCTTGCCGGCGGCGAGCGCCGCGGCGGCCTGGGCGCGCCGGACCTGCGGCGGGGTGCAGAGCGACACCGCGTCGATCGGCGGTCCCTTCTCCAGCAATTCCTCGATGGTGGCAAAATGCGGCAGACCAGGCAGCGAGGCGTTGCGGCTCGCGATGGCGGCAAGCGTCGCGCCCGGGGTGGCCGAGATCGCGCCGACATGCTGGTCACGCGCGATCTTGCCGAAGCCGACGATGGCGATACGAAGTTCGGTCACGATCTCTCTCCGGATTCCTCGGATGGCAGCGCCTCGGCCGGTGCGGTCTCGATCACCGTGCCCTCGTGGCGATGCATGCCGTTGTGAATGACGAAGATCATCGCCTCCGAGGCGGCGTCGGCATCGCCCGCCGCGATCGCATCGACGATCTTCTGGTGCCAGAGCAGCACGGTGTCGCGGTCTTCCGGCTCGACCGGCGCGCTCAGGAGGAACGAGGCGCGCAGAGCGGCCTCGATGACGTGGCCGATCGAGCGCATGAACAGATTGCCCGATGCGCGCGCCACCGCGACGTGCAGCGCGAGGTCGGCGTCGGCGAAGCCGACGGAATCGGAGGCTTCAATCCGCATGCGCTCCATGCTGCGCCTGAGATCGGCGATGTCCTGCTCCGACCGCTGCGCGGCCGCGAGCATCGCCGCCCGCGGCTCGACCGCGAGACGAATTTCGGCGAGGTCGTTCAGGAAACGCTTGTCGATGCCGGCGTCGAGATGCCAGGCCAGCACGTCGGCGTCGAACATGTTCCAGGCGCCGCGCTCGCGCACGACGGTTCCGACCCGCGCCTTGGTGGTGAGCAGACCCTTGGCGACCAACGTCTTCACGCTCTCCCGCAGCACCGGCCGCGATACGCCGAACATTGCGATCATCTCAGCATCGCCCGGCAGCCGCGTCCCCTCCGCGTAGCGGCCGGCGATGATGTCGACGCCGATCGAGCGGGCCACTTCCGCATGGTTGGAATGCGCCCGCCGCGTCGGGATCACCACGATGCGCGAAGTCATGAGGCAGCTCCTGCACTCCTGGCGACCGGCCGGCGCGCGAGCGCGACCAATCCCTGCTGCAAGGCGATGAACGCGAACAGCAGCACGCCGGTCGCGATCTTGGTCCACCAGCTCGACAGCGTCCCGTCGAAATTGATGTAGGTCTGGATCAGGCCCTGGATCAGCACGCCGAGAAAGGTGCCGATCACCGAGCCCTGCCCGCCCGTGAGCAGCGTGCCGCCGATCACCACCGCCGCGATGGTGTCGAGCTCGACACCGACGGCGGAGAGCGAATAGCCGGCGCTGGTGTAGAAGGAGAAGACGATACCGGCAATCCCTGCAAGGAGGCTCGACAGCATGTAGATCTTCACCGTCATCTTGCCCACGGCAACGCCCATCAGGCTCGCGGTCGACCGGCTGCCGCCGAGCGCGTAGACATTGGCGCCGAACCGGGTGAGATGCAGCAGCAGCGCGCCGCCGAGCACGATCACCAGCATGATGATCGCGATCGCCGTCAACCGCCCGCCGCCGGGCAATCGCAGTGCGAAGTCCGACACGGTCGAGTAGATCGGCGCGGTGATCGGCACCGATTCCGTCGAGAGCAGAAAGCTTGCACCGCGGGCCAGGAACATCCCAGCCAGCGTCACGATGAAAGGCGGCAGATCAAAGACATGAATGACGGCGCCCATCGCCGCACCGAACGCGGCGGAGAGCGCGAGGACAGCGACGAAGGCGACCAGCGGCGGCACGCCCCAACGCTCGATCGCGAGCGCAACGAACACGGTGGTGAAGCCGATCACCGAACCGACCGAGAGATCGATGCCGCCGGAGATGATGACGAAGGTCATGCCGATCGCGACGATGCCGAGGAAGGCATTGTCAGTGAGGAGATTGCCGACCACGCGGGTCGAGGCAATGTTGGGAAACTGAACGGCGCAGAGCGCAAAGCCTGCGACGAGCACGATCGCCGTGATGAGGACGGGCGGCAGGCCTCTCATGCTTTCGTCCTCCGCAGCCGCGCGACGATGCTGCCAAAGCCCGACAGTTTCGGCGATTGCAGCAGCAGTACCGCGAGCACCACCACCGCCTTGACCAGCAAATTGAACTCCGGCGGGTAACCGGACAGCAGGATGCCCGTGTTCATAGTCTGGATGATCAGTGCGCCGAGCACGGCGAGCACCAGACTGAAGCGGCCCCCGAACAGCGAGGTGCCGCCGATCACCACCGCGAGGATGGCGTCGAGCTCGAGCCAGAGGCCGGCATTGTTGGCATCCGCCCCCATGATGTCGGCAGCCGCGATCACGCCGGCGAGCGCGGCGCAGATGCTGCACCAGACATAGACGGCCATGATCATCGCGCGCGTGCCGACGCCGGCAAGCTCGCTCGCCCGCGCATTGCCACCGGTCGCCTCGATCAGGAGCCCGAGCGCCGAGCCGCGTACCACCGCGCCGGTGAGGATGAGCATGCCGAGCGCGATTGCGACCGGCACCGGCACGCCGAGCACCGCGCCATTGCCGAGCCAGACCAAGTCGGGCGAGCTGAACGTCACGATGCGGCCTTCGGTGATGAGCTGGGCGATGCCGCGGCCGGCCACCATCAGGATCAGCGTCGCGACGATCGGCTGCATCCCGAGCACGCTGACGAGAAAGCCGTTCCAGAGGCCGCAGAGAAGGCCCGCGCCGAGCGCAGCCGCGAGCACGATCGGCAGGCCGTGACTGTCGGCGAGGCTCGCCGCGATCGCGCCCGAGATCGCCATGACCGCACCGACCGACAGATCGATGCCGCGGGTCGCGATCACCAGCACCATGCCGAGCGAGAGCAGCGCCACCGGCGTACCGCGATTGAGCACGTCGATCAGGCTGCCGAACAGCCGCCCGTCCTGGAGGCGCAGGTCGAAGAATTGCGGCGACACCGCGCGATCGACCGCCAAGATGACGATCAGCGCAAGGATCTGGGCAAGGCCGCGGCGCGGCAGGAGCGCTGTCATGCCCTGCCCTCATGCGCAACAGTGGCACCGTCGGCCGCAATCGCCGCGAGAATGTTGCTGACGTCGATCGCCTCGCCCGTGAGCTCGTCGACATGGGCGCGGTCGCGCAGGACCACCACGCGGTCGGAATAGGTCACGATCTCATCGAGCTCGGAGGAGATCACGAGCAGCGCGAGACCATCGTCGCAGAGCTCGCGGATCAGGCGGATGATCTCGGCATGTGCGCCGACGTCGATGCCGCGCGTCGGCTCGTCCAGCACCAGGAGCCGCGGCGAGGTCGCGAGCCAGCGCGCGAGCAGCACCTTCTGCTGATTGCCGCCGGACAACAGGCCGACTGGGCGCTCGGGATCGGCCGGGCGGATGTCGAGCATCTTGATGTAGCGGCGCGCGATCTCGTCCTGCTCGCGGCGCGACAGCGGCAGATAGAGGCCGCGCTTGGCCTGGAGTGCCAGCACGATGTTCTCGCGCACGGTGAGATCGGCGACGATGCCGTCGGTCTTGCGCTCCTCAGGGCAATAGCCAAAGCCGAGGCGCACGCCGTCGCGCGGCGTCTGCAGCCGCACTGAGGCGCCCTCCACCTTCGCCTGCCCGCGATCGGCGCGTTCGGCGCCGAACACCAGCCGCGCCGTCTCGGTCCGGCCCGATCCGAGCAGGCCGGCGAGACCAACGACCTCGCCATGACGCAGCTCGAGATTGAACGGCGCGACATAGCCGGCCTTGCCGTAATTCTCGAAGCTCGCGCAGACCTCGCGCGCTTTATGCTCACCTGCCGACGCTCGCTCACTGGTCGTCTCCGCAAGCTCGCGGCCGAGCATCATCCGGATCAGCTCGAGGCGCGGCAGCGATGCGGTCTCGCGCTCGCCGACGAGGCGCCCGTTGCGCAGCACCGTGATGCGGTCTGAAATCTCGTAGACCTGGTCGAGGAAATGGCTGACGAAAACGATGCCGATGCCGCGGCCGGCAAGCTGGCGCATGATGCCAAAGAGGATATCGACCTCGTGGCGGTCGAGGCTCGCAGTCGGCTCGTCAAGGATCAGCACGCGCGCGGACAGATCGACGGCGCGCGCGATGGCCGTGACATGCTGCACGGCGACGGAATAGCTGCCGAGCGGCGCGGCGACGTCGATATCGAGGCCGAATCCCGCAAGCAGTGCTTTCGCGCGCCGCCGCATTTCGGCCTCGCGCACGATGCCGAAGCGCATCGGCTGGCGGTCGAGGAACAGGTTCTGTGCCACCGAAAGGTTCGGCAGCAGATTGACCTCTTGGTAGACGGTGGCGATGCCGGCCTGTAGCGCCGCCTTGGCCGAGCGCGGCGCAACCTCTTCGCCACCGAGCCGGACGATGCCGCCATCGCGCGGGAACACGCCAGTGATGACCTTGATCAGCGTGGATTTGCCAGCGCCATTCTCGCCGAGCAACGCATGGATCTCACCGGCACGCAGCGTGAAGTCGACCTCCTGCAACGCGCGCACCGCACCAAAACTCTTGCTGATCCCGCACACCTCCAGGAGCGGCGGAGCAGGATCGAGGCTGTTCTCCATAGCGACGTCACTCCCGCGGGGGCCCGCTTATGACGCGGACACCCAGCCTATTCGTTCGCACAGCGGATTCGAAGGGGGCGCCGTCGGATGTTTTATCCCGACGGCGCGTCCCGCCTCAGTAACCGAGGCCCTTCTTGCTGTCGTAGATCTTCTGCGGATCGTCGGCGGCGGTATAGAGCTTCGACTCGGTTTGGATCCACTTCTGCGGAACGGTGCCCTTGTCCTTGAAGGCGGCGACGGCATCGAGCGCGGGGCCCGCCATGTTCGGCGTCAGCTCCACGGTGGCGTTCGCTTCGCCGGCGACCATCGCCTTGAAGATGTCGGGAACCGCGTCGATCGAGACGGTGAGGATGTCCTTGCCGGGCTTCAGGCCGGCCTCCTTCATCGCCTGGATCGCGCCGACCATCATGTCGTCGTTGTGCGCATAGACCGCGCAGATCGACTTGCCGCCGCCTTCAGCCTTGATGAAGCTTTCCATCACCTCCTTGCCTTTGGCGCGGGTGAAGTCGCCGGTCTGGCTGCGCACCACCTTCAGGTTCGGATGCTTGGCGATCGCGGTGTCAAAGCCCTTCTTGCGGTTGGTGGCGACGCTGGCGCCGACCGTGCCCTGCAGTTCGACAATGTTGCAGGCCTTCGCGCCGACGGTTTTGGCCAGCCAGTCGCCGGCGACCTCGCCTTCGTGCACGCTGTCCGAGGTCACGGCGGTGAGATAGAGGTCCTTGCCGGAGGGATCGATATCGCGGTCGAGCAGCACGACCGGGATCTTCGCCTCCTTGGCTTCCTTCAGCACCGCGTCCCAGCCGGTCGAGACCACGGGCGCAAGGAAGATCGCATCGACGTTCTGCGCGATGAAGGAGCGGATCGCCTTGATCTGGTTCTCCTGCTTCTGCTGGGCGTCGGCGATCTTGAGATTGACCTTTCGCTTGGCGGCTTCCTGCTTGGAGACCGAGGTCTCGGCCGCGCGCCAGCCGGATTCCGATCCGATCTGCGAGAAGCCGATGGTGAGCTGGGCGGCGCTGGCTGGCAGCGCGAGCAGCAGCGCACCGGTGGCAGTTGCCGCAAAGAGGGCTTTAAGGGTCATCAGGCGTGTCTCCCAAAAGTTTATCCCGGGCGCCTATTTGGTAACATGGCACCGCAGGGCGCCCCTTGAGGGCGACGGAAGGCACTATTTCATGGAAGTTTGGTTCCGTATAGTCATATTATTTGACTATTTGCTTGGATGCGCGCGAGAGCCCGATGGACGGTCATATGACACGCTCAGCGCGATTTTGTTCCGCGGATACAACGGGGAGATGAAGAAAATACGCGTGCGGGCCGGCGGCCACATCGTCATGGCCGGGCATAGCCGTCCGAAGGACGGCGTCGCTTCCGCTCGCCTATGTCCCGGCCATCCACGCCTTGCCACGCCGGCACAAAGAATGTGGATGCCCGGGACAAGCCCGGGCATGACGGCCTTCTGCAAATTCGCTTTGGCGCAGAGATGCAGCGCTAGATCAGCTTCCGCTGCGCGAGGTTCTTCATGAGCGCGCCGATGCCGAAGGTCCAGGGCTCGCACTCGTCGCTGCCGCGCATGCGGTTGACGAGCTTGCCGAGTTGAGGCGCTGCGATCGTGACGATGTCGTCGGGCTTGTGGGTGAAGCCCTGCCCCGGCGCATCGCGATCCTCGACCGGCGCGAACATCGTCCCGAGGAACAGCACGAAGCCATCGGGATATTGATGGACCTTGCCGATCGTCTGCGCGACGAGATCGGTCGGATCACGGCTGATCTTGCTGATCGAGGAATGGCCGTTGAGGACAAAGCCGTCCTGGCCCTTCACGTTGAGGCTGATGTCGAGCTTGCGCGCGTCGTCAAGCGAGAAGCTGTCGTCGAACAGGCGCAGCAACGGCCCGATCGAACAGGACGCGTTGTTGTCCTTGGCTTTCGACAAGAGCAGCGCCGAGCGTCCCTCGAAGTCGCGCAGATTGACGTCGTTGCCGAGCGATCCGCCGACAATCTTGCCGCGGCTGGAGACGAACAGCACCAGCTCCGGCTCGGGATTGTTCCAGGTCGACTTCGGATGCAGCCCGGCATCCATGCCGGTGCCAACCGAAGACAACGTCGGCGCTTTGGTGAAGACCTCTGCATCGGGGCCGATACCGACTTCGAGATACTGGCTCCAGGCGTTCTGCTCGATCAGCACCTGCTTCAAGTGCATCGCCTGGTCCGAGCCCGGCTTGAGCTTGGACAGATCGTCTCCGATCAGCCGTGTCACTTCTTTCCGGATCGCTTCGGCCGAGGCCGGATTGCCCTTCGCCCGCTCCTCGATGACGCGCTCCAGCATCGAGATGGCGAAGGTGACACCGGCGGCCTTCAGCGTCTGGAGATCGACCGGCGCGAGCAGCCACGGCTTCTGCCGATCGCGCTGATCCGGCGGCGTGTTGGCCACGATCGCGTCGAGATCGCCGATGCGCTCGCCCTTGGTCGCGCTGAGCGCCTTGGCGGGATCGTCCTCCTCGCAGAGCGCGCTGATGGTCGGAAATCTGGCGGTGACATCGAAGACGCCGTCGCCGCGCACGGCGACCACGGCCGGACCGTTCGCCTGCGGCAGCCAGACGCGACCTGCCAGCGTCCCCCGCGTTCCATCCTCAGGCAGAAGGTCCCGGGAAGTCAGTGTCGTCATGGCCGCGTCCTCGCTGTTTCTTCGATCGGCCGCGCTCACTCGGCGTCGCGGGCCAGTCTGGTTGGCGAACACAAATAAACGTCTGGCAGTGGAAGTCCAGCCGCTCGCGGCCGCAGCTCAATCTTACTTGAACCAGTGCACCAATCCGATGCTGATCCCGAGCAGCAGCATCAGCGACAGCGTCACAGCCGCCGTCACCCGTCCCCCGACATTGGCGAGCACGCGCACGTCGACGCCGAGGCCGAGGGCAGCCATCGACACCACGGTGAGAAAGCTCGTGATCTTCGTCACCGGTCCCACCACCGTCACCGGCACGATCTCCAGCGAGCGCAAGGTGGCGAGCGCGAGGAAGCCGAGGATGAACCAGGGCACGAGGCGGAAGAAGCCGACATTGGCGTTCTTGGCGCCGCTCTGCCAGCGCGAGGCGACGAGCGACAGGCTGACGACGACGGGCCCGAGCATCAGGACGCGCATCAGCTTCACCAGCGTGCCGATCTGCGTAGAGACGAGGCCGGCCGGCACTGTCGCCGCCAACACCTGCGGCACGGCATAGACGGTCAGGCCGGCAAGGATGCCGTACTGCGTGGCCGACAGTTGCAACAGCGGGATCAGCAGCGGCAGGCCGAGCACCATCATCACGCCGAGGATCGCGGTAAAGGAGATCGAGGACGCGATCTCGTCATTGTTGGCGCCGATGATCGGCGCGACGGCCGCGATCGCCGAATTGCCGCAGATCGAGTTGCCGCAGGCGATCAGGATCGACAGCCGCGTCGATAGACCAAGCAGACGGCTGAGGCCAAAGGAGGCGCAGAGTGCGACAATTACCACCGCTGCGATCGAGGCCAGCAGCGCGATGCCCGAGGCCGCAATCGCCGCAAAGCTGATGGAGGCCCCGAGCAGCATCACCGCGACTTCGAGGAGCTGCTTGGCGCTGAAGGCGATGCCGGCCTGCCAGCGCGGCGCAGGCTTCCAGAAGCTGCGCAGGGCCATGCCGAGCAGGATCGCCATCACCAGCGCTTCGACATAGGGATGCTCCAACAAGCCAAGTTCCGCCCGCTCCAGCAGAGCCGAAGCGCCGGCCACGGCGATACAGAGGAGAATACCGGGAATCAGCGCAACGGTACGGCCTACGGCCGTCGTCGGCTTGGCGTCGACCGGGCCGGATGCTTGATTCTGCGACACAAATCTCTCCCCGAGGAGAAGGATTTATACGCAGGGGCAGGAAATAGGGAAATAAGTTTTCGACATATCAGGGCCGAGGGAAGTTCTGTCCTCAGGCCGTGACGGAGCCTCAGAAGATCAGGCTCTCTCAGAAGATCAAGCTCTTGGCGAGCGAGGCGATGCGGCTGAAGCCGTCATAGACGCCGGGCTCGAAGAAGGCCGCGCGCGCGAACACGATGGCGGCAACCAGCGTCCAGAACAGGCCGGTGCCGGCCCGCAGCAGGTACTTTGACGCACGCGACTGCGGCTGGGCGTCCGTCGCGGACACCAGGCGCTCGCCGAAGGGTTCAAATCCAGTGCGTTCCATGGCTCGGCCAATCCATCAAATTCTGACGGAAATGTCGTCGTTTCGGCCCAAAACGGCAATGGAAGCGATTGGCTTTTTTGCCCCTCGGAGGGGAAACTCCTTTCGCCCGGAGAAGGTGCGGCGATAGTTTTTTTCTTCTCGCCGGCTTGGGCCCCACGCCCCGGCTAAAGCGCCAGGTAGCGGCGCCGGATCGTATCGTTCGCCTTGAGATCGTCGATACCGGCCGCATAGACGATCTGGCCCTTGTCGATCACCGTGGCGTGGCTCGCAAGGCCCAAACAGAAATGCATGTTCTGCTCGGCGATCAGCACGGTCGATCCGATGCTGCGAAGCTGCCGCAGCAGCTCGCCGATGCGCTGCACGATGATTGGGGCAAGCCCCTCGCTCGGTTCGTCCAGCAGCAGCAGCGCCGGATTGCCCATCAGCGTGCGCGCGATCGCGAGCATCTGCTGCTCGCCGCCCGACAGGCGTCCGGCGATGCGATGACGCAGCGGCTCGAGGAGCGGAAAGACCTCGTAGATCCGCTTGATCGGCCATTCGTCCTGGCCGTCGGGCCCGCGCTTCTTGCCGATGACGAGATTGTCCTCGACCGTGTGCTCCGGAAAGATCTGGCGATCCTCCGGCACGAAGCCGAGGCCGGCGCGCGCAATCGCGTGCGGCTTGCGGCCGGAGATCACCACGCCGCGGAGGCTGACCTTGCCGCGCCGCGGCGGCGCCAGACCCATGATCGCCTTCATGGTCGTCGACTTGCCGGCGCCGTTGCGCCCAAGCAGCGCCATGGTCTCGCCCTGTCGCACCGACAGGCCGACGCCGAACAGGATCTGGCTCGTGCCGTAGTAGACGTCGAGATCAGCGACTTCGATGACGGCGGCGCTCATGCGGCGGCTCCCGCATGTTCGGTGCCGAGATAAGCGTCGATCACGGCACTATTGTTGCGGATCTCGTCCGGTGTGCCGGTCGCGAGGATGCGGCCGTAGCAGAGCACGACGATCTTCGGTGCGATCTTGAACACGATGTCCATGTCGTGCTCGATGAACACGACGGTGATCTTCTGTGTCTCCCAGAGCTCGCGCACCTTGTCGATCATGCGCCAGCGCTCCTCCGGGCCCATGCCGGCGGTCGGCTCGTCCAGCAGCAGCACTTTTGGTTCGAGCACCAATGCCAGGGCAATGTCGAGGAGCTTCTGGTCGCCATGCGAGAGCGTCGCCGCGGTGCGCTTGCGCTTGCCGGCGAGGCCCAGGAGCTCCATCACGTGTTCGGCGCGGTCGCGCGTCTCGGGCAGCGGAAAGCGCTTGTGCAGCACCGCGGAGGTGCGCTGGTCGGCGCTGACGGCGGCGAGCATTGTCTCCTCGACCGTCAGCGAGCGAAAGATGCTGGCGACCTGGAAGGCGCGGCCGATGCCGTGACGGACGATCTCCGGCGGCGAGCGTCCGGCCAGGTCGACGCCGTCGAGCAGCACCTGCCCCGCATCGGGCTTCAGCGCGCCGGTGATCAGGTTGAAGAAGGTGCTCTTGCCGGCGCCGTTCGGGCCGATCACGGCGGTCAGCGAGCCATCGGGGAAGTCGAATGTGACGTCGTTGGTGGCTTTCACGCCGCCGAAGGATTTTGCGAGGTTGCGTATCTCGAGCATGGCTAGCGCCCCTCGCCTGCCTCGCGCCGGTGCGCGAACCACTCGGCGACGAAATCCAGAAGGCCTTTGCGTAGACCCAGCGCGAAGAACAGGATGACGATTCCGAGCACGATGCCATGATACTCGGTAAACCGCGTGACGGTGTCGTTGAGGAGCAGCAGCAGCACCGTGCCGACCATCGGGCCGAGGAAGGTCGAGACGCCGCCGAGCATGTTGATGAAGATGCCCTCGCCCGAGATCGTCCAATAGGCGAATTCCGGATAGGCGCCGGAGACGAACAGCGCCATCACCATGCCGCCCATCGAGGCGAACAGCGCCGCCAGCACGAAGACGGTGAGCTTCGCGCGCCAGACGTCGATGCCGAGGAAGCTCGCGCGCCCGGCATTGTCGCGGATCATGCGCAGCGTGTAGCCGAACGGCGACTGCGCGATCTGGCGCATCGCGAGCAGGCCGAGGATCAGGAGCGCACAGCTCGCGACATAGAGATGGACGTGATTGGAGAGATCGACGCCGAGGAAGACGGGGCGTGGAATGCCGCCGCGCAGGCCCTGGTCGCCGCCGGTGAAGGAGGCCCATGACAGAATGGTCGAATGAATCAGCATCTGGAAGGCGAGCGTGACGAAGGCGAAATAGATCTCCTTCAGCCGCACGCAGATCGCGCCGATGATCGCGGCCACTACCCCGGTGATCGCCAGCGTCGCGACGAAGGCGATCGGGATCGGCACGCCAAGCTTCTGCATGATCAGGCCAAAACTGTAGGCGCCCAAGCCAAAGAACATGCCGTGGCCGAACGAGGTCAGGCCGGTATAGCCGACGAGAAGATTGAGCGAGGTCGCGAACAGGCCATAGGCCGAGCAGCGGATGACGAAATCGAGCAGCGCCTTGCTGCCGGTGAACAGCGGCAAGCTTGCCAGCACGGCGAAGGCGATCAGCGCGATGAGCACATCGCGATAGCGGGCCCAGACGGTCGTGGCGCCGCGCGCCGGCACCAGCGTCTCCGCGCGTCGGGCCTCGAGCTCGGTCATGCCGCCTCCTTGCCGAACAGGCCGGTGGGCTTTGAGACCAGCACGATCACCATGAAGAGGTACATCAGCCCTTCGGTGAACAGCGGAAAGCCGAGCGAGCCGAACGAGCGGATCAGGCCGAGCAGCAGCGCCCCGATCAACGCACCCAGGATCGAGCCCATGCCGCCGATCACCGTGACGATGAAGGATTCGATCAGCACCGAAAATCCCATGCCGGGGGTCAGCGAGCGCACCGGCGCGGCGAGCGCGCCGGCCAGCCCCGCCAGCATGCCACCGAGCGCAAACACGCCGCCATAGATCAGGCCGGTGTTGATGCCGAGCGCGGACACCATGCCGGGATTATGCGCGGCAGCGCGGATCACCTTGCCGATGCGGCTGCGCGACAGGCCGATGCCGAGCACGATCGCCGCGGCGAGCGCGACACCGATCAGCAGCAGGTAATAAGGCGGCACCACGCCGCCGGCGATGAACAGCGGCATCACCTGGAATGCGGCCGGCATCCCCATCGATTTGAATTCCGGCCCCCAGATGATCCGCACGACATCATCGAAGATCAGCACGAAGGCGTAGCAGACGAGAAGCTGCATCAAGACGTCCGCGCCATAGACGCGGCTCATGAACACGCGCTCGAAGATCAGGCCGAGGACCGCGGTGCCGGCCGCGCCCGCGAGCACCGCGAGCGCAAAGCTTCCCGTGAGCTGATAGGCGGTCATCGCGAAATAGGCACCGAACATATAGAAGGCGCCGTGGCTGAAATTGACGACCTTGAGCACGCCGAAGATCAGGGTCAGCCCGACCGCGACCAGGAACAGCAGCATGCCGATGATGAGGCCGCTGGTGGTTTGCGTCACCAGGCAGGCGGAACTGGAGAGGCAGCCGACGAGCGCGTCGAGGTCCACGGGAGCACTTTCATTGCGGCGCGCCTGATACGGCGCGGAAAACCAGACGAATCCGGCGGAGACGGACGGCCGTCTCCGCCGTGCGCGCGATCAGGTGTAGCCCTTGCTCTTCTTCCACTCGGCTTCGAGCTCGAAGATGGTCTTCCAGTCGCCGGCCTTGACCTCCGGCACGTAGGGCTCCTGCGGGATCGTGGTGCCCCAGCCGATGGCGTAGCCGACCAACGTGTGGTCCTCGGCGCGCATCGTCACCGTGCCGTCGGCGCCGAACGGGCACTTGATCGTAAGACCCGCCAGTGCTTCCGCAAGCTTCTTGCCGTCGGCGGCGTTCGCCTTCTTCGCGGCTTCTGCCATCAGCATGACCGCGGTCGCGTTCTCCCACGACCAGTTGGTCGGATATTCGTTGTACTTCGCCTTGTAGGCATCGCCCCAGGCGGCGTTCTCCGGCGTCGCCGGGAAGGTCTTGATGTAGCGGTTGCCGGAGTGGATGCCCTTGGGCAGGTTCTTCACCACGGTGAGCGCGGTGTAATCGGCCATGTTGACCGCGAACACCTCCATCTGGCCGAACATCGCGTAGATGTTGGCCTGGTCGATGTAGGAGGTGAGATCGCCGCCCCACAGGCAGGAGTACAGTGCCTGCGGCTTCGCCTGCAGGATCTTCGTCACCACCTCGGTGTAGTCGGGCTGGAACAGCTTTGGCCAGGACTCGCTGATGATCTCGACGTCAGGCGCAAAGCGCTTCAGGTACAGCGTGAACTCTGCGGTGGTGTCGCGACCATAGGCATAGTCGGGTGAGCAGGTCGCCCATTTCTTCAGGCCCTTGGCCTTGGCGATCGCCGCAGCATAGCTGCCGCCGACGATCGAGTCGTGCACGCCCTGCCGCGCGGTGCGGAAGGCGTTGGGAATATGCTGCTTGGGGTCCGCGGTCAGCGCCGAGGTCTCCGAATTGGTGTGGATGCAGAACACGCCGAGATCGCGCGCGACCTCGTGCACCGCGAAGGCGCCGGACGAGGCTTCGGCATCGATCAGCAGCTCGCAGCCGTCGGTGTTGACGAGCTCGCGCGCGACGCGCGCGGCTTCCTGCGGCTGTCCCTTGGAGTCGCGGATCACCATCTCGATCTGGCGGCCGGCAAGGCCGCCGGCGGCGTTGACCTTCTCGACCTCGAGCATCACCGCGTTGCGCGACGACGTGCCGAGCTGCGCCACGCGGCCCGACAGAATCGTCGGCATGCCGATCTTGATGGTCTTGGCCTGGGCGCGCGCCACCCAGGGTGCGGCAACAGTCATCGCACCGGCGCCCATCAGCGCCAACGTTGAACGGCGGCTGATGCCCGGCCTGCGGGTTCTCGTCATCTTTTCCCTCCCTCTGTCGGGTCGGCGTTTCCAGTCCCTTGCCGGAGATCGTCTCGTCTCCGTGTTCCCAACAATTTCAGAGCAAGGGGGGTGACGTCAAGCCAAAGATGAATTACGAGTCAGAATTCATCGAAGGAGGAAGCGAGGCCGGCAAGCGGCCCGAAACCGGGAAAATGATCAATCTTTCGAGCTTCATCGCCTTTCATGCCCGGCGGACGCCGGCGCGGCCCGCACTGAAATATCGCGGCGAGGAGATCTCCTACGCGACGTTCGATGCGCGCATCCAGCAAGTGGCCGGCTGGCTCGCCGCGCAGGGCATCGGCGCTGGCGATGTCGTGGCCGTGCTGATGAAGAACAGCGCGGCCTTCCTCGAGCTTGTCTTCGCCACCAGCCATCTCGGCGGGGTGTTCCTGCCGATCAACTTCCGCCTCTCCCGCGACGAGGTCGGCTACATCGCCGGCAATGCCGGCGCACGCATCCTGATCGTCGATGAGGAATTGGTTGCGAATGCCACAGGGGCGGCGATCGTCGTGCTCAATGAGGTAGCTCAGCAGAGCGTCACGCGCCTTGCGGGTGACGCGCCGGCCGCGCCGATGCATATCCGCGCGCCGTCCGACCTGATGCGGCTGATGTACACCTCGGGCACCACCGACCGTCCCAAGGGGGTGATGCTCACCTACGAAAATTTCTACTGGAAATCGGCCGACCAGACGATCGCACTCGGCCTCAGCGCCAACACGCGGCTTCTCGTCGTCGGCCCGCTCTATCATGTCGGCGCGCTCGACCTGCCCGGCATCGCCGTGCTCTGGCATGGCGGCTTCATCTCGATCCAGCGCAACTTCGAGCCGGAGACGGCGCTCGCGGCCATCGCCGAGGACAGGCTCAACGCAGCCTGGTTGGCGCCGGTCATGACCACCGCGATCCTCACCTGCCCCACTCGCGAACGCTACGACGTCTCAACTCTGAAATGGGCGATCGGCGGCGGCGAGAAGACGCCGGAGGTTCGCATCCGCGCCTTCTCCGATTACTTCCGCAATGCGCGCTACATCGATGCCTATGGCCTCACCGAGACGGTGGGTGGCGATACCTTCATGGACGCTGGCCGCGAGATCGAGAAGATCGGCTCCACGGGCCGCGCCATCGCTCACGTCGAGATCGAGATCCGCGACGAGGCCGGCAATGAGCTGCCGCCGAACGTCGACGGCGAGATCTGCCTGCGCGGGCCGAAGATCACGCGCGGCTACTGGAAGGATCCGGAGAAGACCGCCGCAGCCTTCTTCGGCGACTGGTTCCGCAGCGGCGATGTCGGCTATCTCGACGACGAGGGCTTTCTGTATCTGACCGACCGCAAGAAGGACATGATCATCTCCGGCGGCGAGAACATCGCTTCCTCAGAGGTCGAGCGCGTCATCTACGAACTGTCAGAGGTGCGCGAGGTCGCGGTGATCGGCCTGCGCGATGCGCGCTGGGGCGAGAAGCCGGTCGCAATCGTCGTGCTGGCCGAAGGCGCGAGCCTCGAACTCCCTGCCCTCACCGAACACTGCCGCGCGCGGCTCGCGAGCTTCAAGGTGCCGAAACAGCTCATCATCCGCGACAGCCTGCCGCGCAATCCCAGCGGCAAGATCCTCAAGCGCGTGCTGCGCGCCGAGCTGGAGACCTCCGAATGACGCAGGTAGACACGACCGCAAAGGTGACGAAGCTCAACCGGGTCGAGCGCAACGCCTGGACCAAGCAGAAGATCTTTGATGCCGCGACCAAGGTCGTCGGCAAATATGGCTATGCCGAAGCCTCCGTCGCCCGCATCACCGAGCAGGCCGGCGTCGCCCAAGGCACCTTCTACAATCATTTCGAGAACCGCCAGGAGCTGCTCGACCAGCTCCTACCCAAGATCGGCCTCGACATGGTCGAGTTCATCCGCGCCCGCACCGGCACGGCGGATGCGGCGCGGCAGGAGATCGAGCGCTTCGCCGCCTTCTTCGATTTCATCCGCGAGGTGCCCGAATTCCTGCGCATCCTCAACGAGGCCGAGTTCTTCGCGCCCACGGGTTACCTGAAACATCTCGACAACATTTCGACCGCCTATGTGCGCATCCTGCGCCGCGCGCGGCTTGCCGGCGCGATCGAGGACTATAGCGACGAGGAGTTCGAAGCCATCGTCCATATGCTGATGGGCTCGCGCGGCTATCTCAGCCGGCGCTATTCCTATTCGGCCGAGGGCGTCACCGCCGTGCCCGAGCACGTCATCTCCGCCTATCGCAAGCTGATGACGCGCGGCCTCTTCAATGCACCCGGAGATCAGGACAAGCCATGAATATCGAATCTCCGCACAGGCCGCTCGATCTCGCCTCGACCATCGCCGAGGGCGATATCCGCTGCCTGCTGATGGTGCTCGTGCACATGACGGGCGATGAGCGCTGGCTCGAGCCGCCCTATCTGCCCAAGCGCGACATCCGCCTCATTCCCGATCCCGACGCCGGCGTGCCCGGGGAGGTCCAGGACGAAATCCGCGCCGCGGTCGTCAAACTCTTCGCCGATGGCACGCCGAAGCCTGTCATCACCGACCCCGGCGAGGAACTGCTGTTGAAGATGATGCGCGCCTGCCTTGGCGAAAACGTCGCGCCGGAATATGCGCCCTTGATGCGCGAGGAGATGGGTTTTGTGCCGCGCGAGGCGCGCTGGACCGAACGTCCCTCCGGCGACAAGCTTGCGCAGCAGCACATCCTAATCGTCGGCGCCGGTGTCTGCGCCATCGCGCTCGGCGTGGCGCTCGGCCACCTCGGCATCCCCTACACCATCGTCGAGAAGAACGACGAGCTCGGCGGCACCTGGTGGATCAACCGCTATCCCGGCTGCGGCGTCGATACGCCGAACCACTCCTATTCCTACTCCTTCGGTTCCCGCAATGCGTGGACACGCTATTTCTGCCAGCGCGAGGAGCTACTCGGATATCTCAAAAAGGTCGCCGATGAATACGGCATTCGCAAGCATTTGCGCGTCAACACCGAGCTGACGTCATCACGCTGGGATGAGGGCAAGCGACGCTGGATCTCCACGCTCAAGACCAGGAACGGCGAGGAGACCTTGGAATCCACCGCGCTGGTCTCAGCCATCGGCCAGCTCAACGATCCTTCCCGCGCCCGCTTCAAGGGCGAGAACGACTTCAAGGGAACGATCCTGCATTCGGCGCTGTGGTCGGGTGACATCAAGCTCGACGGCAAGCATGTCGCCGTGATCGGCACCGGCGCGACCTCGATGCAGCTGGTGCCGTCGATCGCCGGCCGCGTCGCTTCCGTCACGGTCTATCAGCGCACGGCGCAATGGGCGCGGCCGGTCAACGGCTATTCCGACCCGATCACCGAGGGCGCACGCTGGCTGCTCGCCCATCTGCCGTTCTACGTGCAGTGGTACCGCTTCAACATGTTCTGGCGTTACGGCGACGGACTGTTGCCCTTCCTGCGCAAGGACCCGGCCTGGCCCCATCCGGAGCGCGCCGTCAACAAGGGCAACGACCGGCACCGCCAGGAGCTGACCGACTTCATCCTGTCCGAGTTGCAGGATCGCCCCGACCTGATCGCGAAATGCGTGCCGACCTATCCGCCCTATGGCAAGCGCATCCTGCTCGACAATAGCTGGTTCAAGACGCTGACACGCGACAATGTCGAGCTCGTCACCGACGCGATCGATCATTTCGACCACGACGGCATCGTCACCGCCGACGGCGAGCACCGCCCTGCCGACATCATCGTGATCGCGACCGGTTTCAAGGTCACGGAGATGGCCGCGCGTCTCAACATCACCGGTCGCGACGGCAAGGATTTGCGGGCCGCCTGGAGCAACGACAATCCAACCGCGTTCCTCGGCCTCACCGTGCCCGGCTTTCCAAACTTCTTCTGCATGCTCGGTCCGAACTCCGGCCCCGCCCATGGCGGCAGCGTCATCTTCCAGTCGGAATGCCAGAGCCGCTACATCTCGGCCTGTCTGGTCGACATGATCGAGCACGACGTCGCCGCCATCGACGTCCACCAGGACGTGCTCGACGATTACGTCCGCAAGGTCGACGCCGAGCACGAGGCGATGATCTGGACCCATCCGGGGATGACCACCTACTACCGCAACAGCAGCGGTCGCGTGTTCTCGGCCATGCCATGGCGCTTCGTCGACTACTGGCGCATGACGCATGACCCGGATCTCGGCCAATACAAGCTGACGAAGGAGTGAAGCACCTATCCCACGCAGAATTACCGAAGTAGCAGCGTTCGCTCTCACCCATCGTCATTGCGAGCGCAGCGAAGCAATCCAGTACCTTTCCGCGGCGGCACTCTGGATTGCTTCGCTGTGCTCGCAATGACGGAGCTTGCGGCACTCACCTTCACCTTGCTGATAGCGCCGTGCGTTCGAAAGGAAGCCGCCCATGCCCAAGCCGCGCGTCCGTATCTATACCGACTACAAGAGCCCCTACGCATTCGTGGCCAACAAGCGCCTGTTCGAGCTCGAGGAGATGCACGGCGTCGAGTCGGAATGGCTGCCCTACACGCTGCGGGTTGCCGAATTCATGGGGACGGTCGAGGAGCGCACGCCGCATTTCTGGCGCAAGGTGCGTTACGCCTATATGGACGCGCGGCGCTTTGCCAATGCGCAAGGCCTGATCATGAAAGGTCCGCGGAGGATCTACGATGCCTTCTATTCCAGCGTCGGCATGCTGTTCGCGCAAGCCCACGGCTTCTTCCGCCCCTACCACGAAACGGTATTCCGCCGCTTCTGGAGCCATGAGCTCGAGATCGACGACCTCTCGGAAATTACGGGCATCATTACCGCGTGCGGCGGCTCGGCGAGCGAATTCGAAAGTTACGTCCGCGGCCCCGCACGCGCCGAGCACGACCGCATCATCGACGAGGCCGAAGCGCTCGGCGTGTTCGGCGTTCCCACCATGGTATTCAACGGCGAGCTATTCTGGGGCGGCGACCGCATCGACATGCTGATCGAGCGCATCAGGCGGCCGGAGACGATCGAAGCCGCGCTCGGCAGCCGCTACCGCAAGCCGGCGTAAGCGGCGTCTCTACGCCGCCAGCCCGCTCTCCACCGGTGCGAAGTCCAGCCCGAGACTCTCCGCGACCGCCTTGTTGGTGATGCGGCCGCGATGCACGTTGAGACCGTTGCGAAGGTGCGGATTCTCCAACACCGCGGCAAAGCCCTTGTTGGCGAGCATCAGTCCGAACGGCAGCGTCGCATTGTTCAGCGCCTGGCTCGAGGTCACCGGCACCGCGCCCGGCATGTTGGCGACGCAATAATGCACGATGCCGTCGACCTCGTAGGTCGGATCAGCGTGCGTGGTCGGATGCGAGGTCTCGAAGCAGCCGCCCTGGTCGATCGCAACGTCGACCAGCACGGCGCCCGGCTTCATCGATTTCAGCATCGCGCGCGTCACGAGTTTTGGCGCACTGGCACCGGGCACCAGCACCGCGCCGATCACGACGTCGGCGGCGAACACCTCCTCCTCGACCGCCTCGATGGTCGAAAAGCGAGTACGCACCCGCCCGAGAAAAACATCATCCAGTTGGCGCAGACGAGGAACTGAGCGATCGATCACCGTGACTTCGGCACCAAGCCCCGCCGCCATGCGGGCGGCCTGCGTTCCCACCACGCCGCCGCCGAGCACGACGAGCCGCGCCGGCTGCACACCGGGCACGCCGCCCAGGAGCAAGCCGCGGCCGCCGGCCGAACGCTTGAGCGCAGCGCCGGCGGCCTCGATGGCGAGGCGGCCGGCGACTTCGCTCATCGGCGCGAGCAGGGGGAGGTGCCCATTCGCGTCCGTGACCGTTTCATAGGCGATCGCGGTGCAACCGGAAGCGAGCAAGCCCTTGGCCTGTTCGGGATCCGGCGCGAGATGGAGATAAGTAAAAAGGATCTGGCTTTCACGGAGCTGGGCCCATTCGCTTCGTTGCGGCTCCTTCACCTTCACGATCATGTCGGACTTGGCGAATATCTCGCGGGCGCTCGCGGCGATCGTGGCCCCTGCCCGCTGGTAGACCTCGTCGGAGGCGCCGATGCCGCCACCGGCGCCGGTTTCGACCGTGACATGGTGCCCCGCCGCGACATATTCGCGAACGGCGCCCGGGGTGAGCCCGACGCGATATTCCTGCACCTTGATCTCCCTGGGGACACCGACGCGCATCGCGAGCTCCTCTGCCAACCTGTTGATTCTTTTGTTGATCGTAGCGGCAGGCGCGGTTTGGTTTCAGGCGAATATCCGCTAGTTTCGTGGTCCCGGCGCCGGTTTCCGGCGCGGAAGCGCCCTTTCACGCTGGAAACGAAACCTTGGCCCTCGACCGGAAAGACCTCGCGATCCTTGCGGAACTCACCACCAATGCGCGGGCCAGCCACACCGAGCTGGCCAACAAAGTCGGCCTGTCGAGCACGGCGCTGGCGCGGCGACAGAAGGCGTTGGAGGACGATGGCTATATCCAGGCCTATCAGGCCGCGCTCGATCTGACCCAATTCGGCCTTACCATTACGGTGCTGGTCCGCATCGCGCTGGAGAGCCAGAGCGATGACGCGCTGAAGGCCTTCGAGGCGGAGGTGGTGAAGTGCCCCTCCGTCGTGCGCTGCTTCCTGATGTCCGGCACCGACGACTACATCCTCATCGTGCTTGCCCGCGACATCCAGGATTTCGAGCGCATCCACCGCACCGAGCTGTCACGGCTGCCGCGCGTGGCGCGGGTGCAATCGAGCTTCGCGCTGCGCGAGATCGTCAATCGCGCTGTGCCGACGGTGGTGTTCGGCGAGGCGAAGCGCTAGCGGACGCCTCTCTCCGCGTCGTGACTGGCAAAAACGCCGGCCGGCCGCCGTTGTCATAGAACTGTCATCGAATGTGCCGAGACCTGTCGCTCTGGCACATTCGGGACCTGACATGGACTATTTCAAGCGCTTCAACTTCCTCTTCGCCGCGCCGGTGTTCGACGCCGACGACCTCGAAGGCATCCGCTTCAACCAGATCATCGAGGAGATCCAGCGCTCCGGCTTCGAAGTGGTCCGGGCCCGCAAGCTGGAGGACGCCGAGATCGCGGTGCAGACAGATGCCGCGATCGGCTGCATGGTGGTCGACTGGGGCAAGAAGGGCCTCGAGGGCAAGACGTCGGCGCTGATCAACCTGATGCGTCGCCGCGGTCTCGACTTCCCGATCATCCTCCTGATTCGGCGCAAGCGGTTCGAGGACCTTCCGGTCGAGGTGCTCGACTTCATCGACGGCTACGTCTTCCTCTCCGAGGAGACCCCGCCCTTCATCGCCAAGAACCTGATCAGCCGGCTCAAGCAATATGCGGAGACATTGAAGACGCCGTTCTTCGGCGCGCTGGTCGACTATGCCGAGGAAGGCAACCAGCTCTGGACCTGCCCGGGCCACAATGGCGGCATGTTCTACAGCCGCAGCCCGATCGGCCGCGTCTTCGTCGAGCATCTCGGCGAGTCCGTGTTCCGCGACGACCTCGACAATTCGGTGCTCGACCTCGGCGACCTCCTCACCCATGAAGGCCCGGCGCTGAAGGCGCAGAAGGAGGCCGCCCAGATCTTCGGCGCGGAGAAGACCTATTTCGTGCTCAACGGCACCTCGACCTCCAACAAGGTCGCGCTCGGCGCGCTCGTCACCGACGGCGATCTCGTGCTGTTCGACCGCAACAACCACAAGGCCGCCCATCACGGCGCGCTGATGATCAACGGCGGCATTCCCGTCTATATCCCGACCATCCGCAACGCCTGGGGCCTGATCGGCCCGATGCGCTGGGACGCGCTGGACGAGAAGGCCCTGCGCGAGGCGATCCGCAACCATCCGCTGGTCGAGGACCGCGACGCCTGGCGCAAGGAACGGCCGTTCCGCGTCGCCGTGGTCGAGCAGTGCACCTATGACGGCACGATCCACAGCGCCGAGATGATCCTGAAGCGCATCGGCCATCTCTGCGAGTACATCCTGTTCGACGAGGCTTGGGCCGGCTTCATGAAGTTCCACCCGCTCTATGCCGGCCGCTTCGCGATGGGGCTGTCGAACCTTTCGCCCGATGCCCCCGGCATCATCGCGACGCAGTCGACCCACAAGCAGCTTGCCAGTTTCTCGCAGGCCTCGCAGATCCACATCCGCGACCGTCATATCCGCGGCCAGAAGCGGCGCGTCGAGCACCGCCGCTTCAACGAGAGCTTCATGCAGCACGCCTCGACCTCGCCGTTCTATCCGCTGTTTGCCTCCCTCGACGTCGGCGCGCAGATGATGAAGGGCCGCTCCGGCGAAGTGTTGTGGGACGACACGATCCGGCTCGGCATCGAGCTGCGCAAGAAGATCCGCGCCATGGGCCGCGAGTTCGAGGAGAAGGAGCAGAACCCGGAACGGCGCTGGTTCTTCGAACCCTTCGTCCCCGATCGCATTGCCATTCCCGATGTCAGCCGCCCCGGCGCCGTGCACAACGTCGCCTGGGAGACGCTCTCGACCGATGAGCTCGCCACCAATCCCGCTCTGTGGCAGCTCTCCCCCGACAACACCTGGCACGGCTTTCCGGGCATGACCGAAGGCTTTGCCATGACCGATCCGAACAAGCTGACGCTGCTCACCCCCGGCTTCGACCGCACCACCGGCGCCTATGCGGAACATGGCATACCCGCCCCGGTCGTCGCGCAATTCCTGCGCGAGAACCGCATCGTCCCCGAGAAGAACGACCTCAACTCCCTGCTCTTCCTGCTCACGCCGGGCGTCGAGGCGAGCAAGGCCGGCACGCTGATCTCAGGCCTAGTCGCCTTCAAGAAGCTGCACGACGACAATGCGCTGCTGGCCGATGCCATTCCGGAATTCTATCAGCGGCGGCAGGCGCGCTATGCCGGCGTGCGGCTGCGCGATCTCTGCGCCGAGATGCACCGCTTCTTCCGCAAGGCCGACGTCAGCGCGCTGCAGGCACGGCAGTTCCTGCCCGAGCATCTGCCGGAGATCGCAATGTCGCCGCGCGACGCGGCGCGACGCCTGATCCGCAACGACGTCGACTATCTGCCGATCGAGGCGATCGCGGGGCGCATCGCGACCACGCCCTTCGTGGTCTATCCGCCCGGCATCGCCACCATCGTGCCCGGCGAGCGGCTGACGGAACGGGCCAAGCCCATGATCGATTATCTCAAGATGTTCGAGACCTGCTTCAACACGTTTCCGGGTTTCGAGGTCGAGATCCAGGGCGTCTACAAGGAGATCGATGCCGCCGGCCGCATCGGACTCTATACCTACGTCGTCGCCGAGTAGCCGCCGATGAACGGAACGAGCGTGATGCGCGCGGATGACGAGCCGGTCCTGGTCCGGCCCTCACGCGAGGGCGATGTCGAGGCGATGCTGGCGATCTACCGCCATCACGTCCGCCACGGCGTGCCGCGCGATGTCGAGGGAACCGGCGCGCCCGAGCCCGACGATCTGCGCGACCGGCGCAAAAACCTGAAGCAGACCCGCCTGCCGCACCTCGTCGCGACCTTTCGCGGCGAGGTCGTCGGCTACGCCTATGCGGTGCTGTTCCGCAAGCGCCCGGCCTATCGCTACACGGCGAAACACTCGATCTACGTCCACCACGAGCATCTCGGACGCGGCGTCGGGCGGCTGTTGCTCCAGGAGTTGATCGACGCCTGCGCAGCGGCCGGATTCCGCCAGATGATCGGCTATATCGATGCCGACAACGCGCCCTCGCTGACGCTGCACGAAAGGTTTGGCTTTGGCCGCGTTGGCCTCCTCTGCGGCGTCGCGTATCGCAACGGCCGCTGGTCAGACACTGTCATGGTGCAGCGCTCGCTCGGCGCCGGCGCGACCGCGCCGCCGCCGGCAACGTCCAGTGGACGCTAGACGGGCTCGCGCCCTTACGACGGAAAGTCAGCCGCTTTCACCTGGATCCGGTCGGCATGCAGGGACCAGTGATGCAAGGCCTGATCCTTGCAGAATTTTGCCTTCGCCCGCTCTCTGGCTTCGTCCTCATCGGAGGCGTCGATCTCGAGCGTGCCCTGGCAAACCTCGATCTGCCGGCCGTATTGGCCGAGCACGTCCTTCATGAACCTGACGACATAAGTTGACATGAGACCTCCTGCCGCCCCGGCGGCACTCTAATCCCATTTAGCCCGCACAGGGAAAGGAGATTTTGACGCGGATCAAGTTGAGTCGCGGTTCCCTGATTGCTCCGTCATTCCGGGGCGGCTCGAAGAGCCGAACCCGGCATGACGAGTGGACAGTGTGCCTGTCAGCTACCCCGGCAGCACCCCAAACGCCTGCCGGAATCGCTCCACATAGCGTGGCCAGACCTCGGGATTGATGATGCGCGGCGGCCGCTTGCCGTCGAGCGTATCCAGGACCTGCTCGGCCGCGATCCGGCCCATGTTCTGGCGCGCCTCCTTGGTGACGCCGGCAGTATGCGGGCTCGCCAGCACATTGTCGAACTGGAGCAGCGGATGCTCCGGCGGGGGCGGCTCCTTGGACCAGACGTCGAGGCCGGCACCCGCGATGCGCTGGTCGCGCAGCGCCTGGAGCAGCGCATCCTCGTCGTGGATGAAGCCGCGCGCGGTGGTGATGAAATATGCGTGCGGCTGCATCAATCCGAATTCGCGCACGCTGATCATGCCGCGGCTGCCTTTGTTCAGCGGACAGGAGATCGAGACAAAGTCGGCACGGCGCAGAAGTTCGTCGAGCTCGACCTTCTCCCCGCCCCGCTCGGCCATCACCTCGGCCGACAGATACGGATCGTAGGCCAGCACCTTCATGCCGAGCAGCCCCTTGCACAGCGCGGCGATGCGGCGGCCGACATTGCCGAGGCCGACGATGCCGACGGTCTTGCCCTCGACCTCGTTGCCGACGAGATCGTTGCGGTTGACGTCGCGCTCGCGACGCAGACGGCGGTCGGACTGGATGATGCGCTTGGACAGCGTCAGCATCATCGCCAGCGCATGCTCGGCGACGGAATGCGCGTTGCCGCCGGACTGGTTGACGACCAGCACGCCCGCCGCGGTGCAGGCCTCGACGTCGACGGGGTCAAAGCCCGCGCCGTTGCTGGAGACGAGCAACAGGTTCGGTGTCCGCTTCAGGAGGGCGGCATCGACGTGGAAGTGCGGCGCGAGCTCGTCGCGGGCCGCGCCGATCTGGTAGACATGCGCCGCACTGAGGATCGGGGCATAGAAGTCTTCGGGGCTTTCGTTCTCGATGCGGTCGAGCCGGACGTCAGGGCGCGCCTTCAGGATGTCGATGTAGATCGGATGGGCCAGGTATTTGACGTAGAAGACGCGCTTGTTGTTGACGGACATCAGGACCCTTCCGGCTCTACAAGGGAGGTCGTCAAGGCCGGCGCGGCACGCGCTCTTCCATGCTGTCCTCCCGCTTTTCTCGTTGTCGTTCCTTATGACATGGCGGTGCCAGCCGCGGCAGGCCGTCTGGCGCAGATCACGGTGCCGGCCGGGACATGTTGACAATCCCGCCCGCGGCGTCAAGTTCGGCACCAAGGCGGCCGCGACAGCCAGAGACCAAGAAACATGGAGCGGGGCCCAAGGGAGAACGCAATGGCGATTGCGGAGCAGCATAACTCGCCGGCCCAGGCGTCGAGCGACAAGGCATCCGCCGACACGACCTGGCACGGCATCATCCTGCAAACCCTGAAGCGGAACGAGATCAGCCTCGTGCCTTACGTGCCGGACCGCGTACTGACGCCGCTGATCAAGAGCCTGCACGCCGATCCCTTCTTCACGACCTTTGCCACCGCCCGCGAGGAGGAAGCCGTCGGAATCGTCTCCGGCGCCTGGATGGGTGGCCGGCGTGGGGCGGTGCTGATGCAGACGTCGGGCTTTGCCACACTCGCCAACGTGCTCGCCTCACTTGCCGTGCCCTACCAGATCCCGCTGATCATGTTCGTCTCCGAGCGCGGCACGCTCGGCGAGTTCAACTACGGCCAGTCGCTGGTCTGCCGCACCATGCGCCCGGTGCTGGACTCGCTGGCGCTCGAGCACCACACTATCACTCGGCTCGACGAGCTCGAATTCATCGTCGACCGCTCGATCAAGCAGGCCGTGACCACCCAGGCGCCAGTGGCGCTGATCCTCAACCCGCTGCTGACCGGCGGCAAGGTATTCGACAAGTGAGGCCGGCCATGGACACGCGCAACACCAAGGTGATGAACCGTTTCGATGTCACCTCGCGCCTGATCGCGAAGCTCAAGAACGAAGAGGCCGTGATCGGCGGCATCGGCAACACCAATTTCGACCTCTGGGCCGCCGGCCATCGCCCACAGAATTTCTACATGCTGGGCAGCATGGGCCTCGCCTTTCCGATCGCGCTCGGCGTGGCGCTTGCGCAGCCCGACCGCCGCGTGTTCGCGCTCGAAGGCGACGGATCGCTTTTGATGCAGCTCGGCACGCTCTCGACCATCGCGACCTTGAAGCCGAAGAACCTCACCATGATCGTGATGGACAACGGCATCTACCAGATCACCGGCGCGCAGCCGACGCCGGCCGCTGGCATCGCCGACCTCGTCGCCATCGCCGCCGGCTCGGGGCTCACCAACAGCAGCTGGGCCGCGGACGAGGACGATTTCGAGCGCCTGATCGACGAGGCACTCGAAGCCTCCGGACCGAGCCTGATCGCGGCCCGGATCGACGACAAGCCGGGCGTCGGCACCACGCGCCGCGATCCCGTGCAAATCAGGGAGCGTTTCATGCACGGCCTAGGCGTGCGCGAGCCACTTTAACGTTTCGTCATTAACTACACGGCGATCTGATCCCAGCATCGCAACAGCCCGTTGCAAATCCGTGCTAAGCGGCGCGGATGTCCCTTTTATTTCGTTCTTTTGCCTGGCTCCTTGCAGCCGCCGTCACCTTCGCCACCCTTGGACCGCCCGGCCTGCGGCCGCATTCCGCTCTCGGCCAGGATGGTGAACACGCCCTCGCCTTCATTCTGATCGGGCTGGCCTTCGGCCTCGCCTATCGGCGGCGGCGCCTCGCGGTCGCGGCGCTCTCAGTGGCCCTGATCGGCCTGCTCGAGCTGATGCAGTTCTGGGCGCCGGGACGGCATGCGCGGCTGGAGGACTTCTTGGTCGATGCGCTCACAGCCTGCCTCGGCTTTGCACTTGCCGCTGCGGCCGATTGGACCTTGGCGCGCTTTGGCGCAACGACTGTGGCAAGCGAAAGCCCCGCGGAGTGATGCTCCGCAGGGCCTGATTGTCTTCGCCTACTCTCGCGGCGATCAGTCGAGAATCCTGATGACGCGGCGCGTCCGCGGCTCGACGATCACGCGGCGGTCATTCACGACCGCATAGCGATATTCGGTGTAGTTCGGCACGGGACGCAGCACCACAGTCGGCGGCAGCGGCTCGCCGACCACGACGCGCTCATGCACCACGACCGACGGCTCGCCGCGCGGGATTCCGCCCAGCACCGCGTTCGGAATTTCGAGGCCGGCGCCGACGGCCGCACCCACGGTGCCGCCGACCATTGCGCCGACCGGGCCGCCGATCTCGCCGCCCGCGCGTGCGCCGTTCGCAGCGCCCTCGGCGGTCGTCGACTGTGCAAAGGCTGCGCTCGATGCCAGCAGCGACGCGGCAGCCAACGAAATCGCAAGACGGGTTTTCATGTCCTTCTCCAGTGTTGGTTGTGCGCCGTCAACCGCGCGGCCCCGGTCATAGTTCCGGTTCCACACTGATCAAAGACACGCCAAAATACTGGGAACCGTTACTGCGTAACTGTTCAGGCCGCACCGATCTCGTGACCCGCCATCAGTTCCAGCGCTCGCACCATCGCCGAATGATCCCAGGCCTTGCCGCCATGCGCGGTGCAGGCCGAGAACAATTGCTGCGCCACCGCCGTGCTCGGCAGCGAAAGCCCCAGCGAACGCGCGCCTTCGAGCGCGAGGTTGAGATCCTTCTGGTGCAGCTCGATGCGGAAGCCCGGATCGAAATTGCGCTTCACCATGCGCTCGCCATGCACTTCGAGAATCCGCGACGAGGCAAAGCCGCCCATCAACGCCTGCCGCACCAGCGCAGGATCGGCGCCGGCTTTCGACGCGAACAGCAGCGCCTCGCCCACCGCTTCGATCGTGAGGGCCACGATGATCTGGTTGGCGACCTTCGTGGTCTGGCCATCGCCGTTCGCGCCGACTCGGGTGACGTTCTTGCCCATCTTGTCGAAGACCGGCTTCATGGTGTTGAAGGCACGCTCGGGACCGCCGACCATGATGGTGAGGCTCGCCGCCTTGGCACCAACTTCGCCGCCGGAGACCGGCGCGTCGAGATAGTCCGCGCCGAGCGCCTCGATCTTCTTTGCGAACTCTTTTGTGGCCAGCGGCGAGATCGAGCTCATGTCGACGACGATCTTGCCCTTCGAGATGCCGCTCGCGACGCCGTCCTTGCCGAACAGCACCGCTTCGACATGCGGCGTATCCGGCACCATGACGATGACGGCATCCGCCTCCTCCGCCACCTGCTTTGCCGATTTGCAGGCAACGCCGCCAGCCGAGATCAGCTCCGGCGCGACCGGCGCGACGTCATGCAGGAACAGCCGATGGCCGGCGGCCTGGAGATGGCCGGCCATCGGCCGTCCCATGGTGCCAAGTCCAATGAAGCCGATATCGATCATGGTTTGACTTTCTCTCAGTTGTATTAGCGAAATTGATCACGTGCTCGGTGCACCTCTCCCGCGTGCGGGAGAGGTCGGCGCATAGCGCCGGGTGAGGGCTTTCTCCGCTTGGGGATTTTCTCGGCGCGCCTCAGAAATTCTCGTCGTTGAGACACCCTCTCCCCAACCCTCTCCCGCAAGCGGGAGAGGGAGCACACCGTCGTCGTGGCCGCGCTCTCAGGTCTCGAACGTCTGCGCCGCATGCCACGAGAGCCCTTCCAGCGTCGTGGTGCGCGGCTTGTATTCGCATCCGATCCAACCGCGATAGCCGATGGCGTCGAGGTGGCGAAACAGGAAGGGATAGTTGATCTCGCCCGTGCCGGGCTCGTGGCGGCCGGGATTGTCGGCAAGCTGGATGTGGGCGATGCGGTCGAGATATTCCTGCATGGTGCGGGCGAGATCGCCCTCCATGATCTGCATGTGATAGATGTCGTATTGGACGAAAAGATTGCTCGACCGCACCTCGGAGATGAGCTGTACCGCCTGCTCGGTACCGCTCAGGAAGAAGCCGGGAATGTCGAGCGTGTTGATCGGCTCGACCAGCAGCTTGATGTTCTCCCGCGCCAGCGTCGAAGCTGCAAAGCGCAAATTTCCGACCAGCGTCTCATTGAGCTCGCGCGGGTCTGCATCGACAGGCGCGATGCCGACGAGGCAGTTGAGCTGCTCGCAGTCGAGCGCCTTGGCATAGTCGATGGCGCGGAACACGCCGTCGCGGAATTCGCTGACGCGATCGGGCAGGATCGCGATGCCGCGCTCGCCCGCCGCCCAGTTGCCAGCCGGGAGATTGTGCAGCACCTGCGTCAGCCCGTGAGCCTCGAGCTGCTCGCGCAGCAGCGCCTTGTCGAAATCATAGGGAAAGAGATATTCGACCCCACTGAAGCCCGCCGCTTTCGCCGCTGCAAAGCGGTCGACGAACGGCATCTCGTTGAAGAGCATGGTGAGGTTGGCGGCAAATTTCGGCACGATGCTGTCCTCCCTATTCCGCCGGCTCGAGTGCGCCCGGCCGCGTGCTCTCGACCTCGTCGAGCGGCAGATCCAGCACCTCCTCGAACTCGACGATGTTGTCGATCTCCGTGCCCATCGCGATGTTGGTGACGCGTTCGAGGATGAACTCGACGACGACGGGAACGCGGTGCTTCGCCATCAGCTCGCGCGCGGTCGCGAACGCGGCCTGTGCGTCCTTCGGGTCGGTGACACGGATCGCCTTGCAGCCGAGGCCTTCGGCGACCGCGACATGGTCGACGCCGTAGACGCCGATCTCGGGCGCGTTGATGTTCTCGAAGGAGAGCTGGACGTGATAGTCCATGTCGAAGCCGCGCTGGGCCTGGCGGATCAGGCCGAGATAGGAGTTGTTCACGACGACGTGGATGTAGGGCAGATTGAACTGCGCGCCGACCGCGAGCTCCTCGATCAGGAACTGGAAGTCATAGTCGCCTGACAGCGCGACGATGTCGCGATCGGGGCACGCCGCACGCACGCCGAGGGCGGCGGGCAGCGTCCAACCAAGCGGACCCGCCTGGCCCGCATTGATCCAGTTGCGCGGCTTGTAGACGCCCAAAAACTGCGCGCCGGCGATCTGCGACAGGCCGATCACGGTGACGTAGCAGGTGTCGCGGCCGAAGGCCTTGGTCATCTCCTCATAGACGCGCTGCGGCTTGATCGGCACGTTGTCGAAATGGCTCCTGCGCAGCATCGAACGCTTGCGATCGCGGCAGGCCGCGGGCCACGCCTGGCGCTCGCGCAACCTGCCTGACCGCCGCCACTCCCTGGCGACGGTGACGAACAGCTCGAGCGCGGCCTTCGCGTCCGAGACGATGCCGAGATCGGGATTGAACACGCGCCCGATCTGCGTCGGTTCAATGTCGACATGCACGAAGGTGCGGCCCTTGGTGTACGTCTCGATCGAGCCGGTGTGGCGGTTGGCCCAGCGGTTGCCGATGCCGAGCACGAAATCGGATTCGAGCATGGTGGCGTTGCCGTAGCGGTGGCTGGTCTGCAAGCCCACCATGCCGGCCATCAGCACGTGATCGTCGGGGATCGCACCCCACCCCATCAGCGTCGGCACCACGGGCACGTTCAGGATCTCGGCGAATTCGACCAGGAGGTCCGAGGCGTCGGCGTTGATGATGCCGCCGCCCGCCACGATCAGCGGCCGCTCGGCCGCATTCAGCATCTCCAGCGCCTTCTCGACCTGCTTGCGCGTCGCGGTCGGCTTGTAGACCGGCAAGGGCTCATAGGTCTCGTCGTCGAACTCGATCTCGGCGAGCTGCACGTCGAGCGGCATGTCGATCAGCACCGGCCCGGGTCGGCCCGAGCGCATGATGTGGAAGGCCTGGCTGAACACGCGCGGCACCAGCGCGGGCTCGCGCACGGTGACCGCCCATTTGGTCACGGGCTTTGCGATCGACTCGATGTCGACGGCCTGAAAATCCTCCTTGTAGAGCCGTGCACGCGGCGCCTGCCCGGTGATGCAGAGGATCGGGATGGAATCGGCGATGGCCGAATAGAGCCCGGTGATCATGTCGGTGCCTGCCGGCCCCGACGTGCCGATGCAGACGCCGATATTGCCGGCCTTGGCGCGCGTATAGCCTTCCGCCATGTGCGAGGCGCCCTCGACATGACGCGCCAGGATGTGGCGGATCGACCCGCGCTTCTTCAGCGCCGAGTAAAGCGGATTGATCGCCGCTCCGGGAACGCCGAAGGCGGTCGAGACGCCTTCCTTCTCCAGAATTCGCACGGCTGCATCGACAGCTCGCATCTTCGCCATATCGGACCTCGCTCGGTTGCGTTAGCGCGAGCGGGATCATCAGGCGCGCGAGCCGTGATCTCAACGAGATCGGTTTTGTTTCCCGCGGAGTGGAAGGGGCGCAAGAAAATCACAACAAATCAGGCGGTTGACGAAATCACCTCATGGAAACGGGCGGCGCCTCGTGGGTGGGTAGTGTTCCTTCCCCAACCGCCGCCGCGCGGCTTTTCCGGCACAGCCTCTGCGCCGCCAAAGCCGGGGTCTCTACCGCGCTGCTCCAAATGCGTTTTCCCATGAACTTCCGCCGTCCCATTGCGACCAACAGACCATGCTCAGATTGCTCGCCATACCGATCGAATTGTTGCGCATCGCTTTCTATGCCTTGCAGGGGCTCGTGGACGCGCTGAGAGCGCGGGACCGGCTGAGTCTGGAATTCAGCGTCCTCGTCAACGCGCCGCGCGACGCCGTGTGGCGCTTCAGCACCGCCGACCGCATGGTGCTGGACGGCCCACCCGTGCTCGAGATCTCGCGCGAACCCGTGCCTGATGCCGATGACCTGTGGCTGACGCGCGTTTCGGTCAGCGGCCTGCCCAGGGCGCAAGCCGTCACGCGCGAGCTCGTACGCGACGAAGCCCAAGGCGTCTTGGTCGCGCAGGCGGTGCCACACGCGCTGTCCGTGCCGCCGGAGGGTGGCCGCAATGTCAAATCGGAGATGAGGGTGGCGGCGACGGCACAGGGAACGTCCCTCACCGTGTTCAACGAAATGACTGTGCGCTCGTTTCGCGACCGCATCATCTATCCGCTCAGCCTGCGCCGGATGGCGCTCCTGATCAAGCAGCAGTGTGAGGCAGAGGCTGGCACGCAGAGCCGCGCCGCCGTTCTCGCCAATCACGGGCTGGTGCTGTCGGCTGTGGCATTCCTCAGCTTCTGCTACCTGTTCGGCTGGAAGGAAGGACTGCTGCTGTCGATCGTCGTCGTCCTGCACGAGCTCGGACACGCCGCGGCGATGCTGATGTGCGGCGTCGGCGTCCGCGGCATCTATCTCATCCCCTTCTTCGGCGGCGCCGCCGTTCCAAAGACCGCCTACGGAAGCGAAGACCGGCTCGGCTTCGTCGCCCTGATGGGACCGGGCTTCAGCCTGATTCCGACGCTCGGCCTGTTCGCAATGTCCCCGTCGAGCGGCGGAACCGATCTCTCCCATGCCGCGCAGATGTTTGCGATCATCAACGCCGCCAACCTGCTGCCGATCTACCCGCTCGACGGCGGACAGATCCTCAACGCGCTGATCGGCTCGGTGAACCAAAGGGTAGCACAGGTCGCGAGCTGGTTGGGCTTGCTGGCAGGCCTCGGTCTTGCCGTCGAATTCGAATCATTGCTGATCGGAATTCCGTTCCTGCTGTTTGCGCTCCAGCGCTATCTGTCGGGCAACAGGACTTCCCAGCTCGAACCTCTGTCCTTCGCTGGCGGCCTTGCGCTTGCAATCGCCTCGGTCGCGACCTTCGCGTTGTATGTCTACGTCGTCATCAAGACCGGGGGCACCTGACCCCGCCCGGTTCTGCTCAGGACGCCCTCTGCGGCATCACGCCACCCAGCGCCGCCGTCAGCTCCGTTGCCGTCTCGCGCACGATGCGGCCGATCTCCGGCAAACGATCGTCGGTGATGCGGCTGGTCATGCCGGAGACGGAGATCGCGGCGAGCGGTTCGGCGCGATCGTCGTAAACCACCGCCGCAACGCAGCGCAGGCCCATCTGCGCTTCCTCGTCGTCGATGGCATAGCCTTGCTCGCGGATCCTTCCGAGCTCACGAAACAGGTCGCTCGGCCGCACGATCGACTTCTCGGTCAGCCTCGGCATGCCGTGATGGCGAATGATGGCGCCGACATCTTCGTCGGAATAGGTCGCGAGAACCGCCTTGCCGACGCCGGATGTGACCATCGCGACGCGGCCGCCGACCTTGGTCAGCGAGCGCATGATCTCGCGGCTCTCCATACGCGTCAGCACGATGATGAACTCGTCGTCGACCACAGCTAGGTTGGCGGTCTCGCGGGTCAGATCGCGCAGCTTGCGTAAATAGGGAACCGCCTGAGCCGAAAAATTGCGCCGCCGCGCGAAGCTCGCGCCCACGGTGAAGCTGCGAACGCCGACATGCCATTTCGACTGGGCGCGGTCGAACTGCACGAAGCGGCGGCTTTCCAGCGTCGCGAGCAGGCGATGCACGGTCGAGGTCGACAACCCGGTGCGGACGGCGAGATCGCTGAGGCGATAGCCCTCGTCGTCCTCGGCCAGAGTCTCCAGAATCGACAGCGCGCGGTCAACCGACTGCACGCCACCGTCACGCGCCTCGTGATCAGTCTCCACCGGCGATCTTGGCTCGGGTAATTTGCGCCGGATCACGTTCTTGCTCATCGCGACCTGACTCTTCTCCCTCGCCCCGCTTGCGGGGAGAGGGTCGGGGTGAGGGGGAGCCTCCACAAGGACGGTGAAAGATGGACTCGTGGAGAGTCCCCCTCACCCGGATTGCACCGGACGATGCTCCGCATCGCCGGGCGCAATCCGACCTCTCCCCGCAAGCGGGGGAGAGGTGAACAATCAGCCGCTTCGGATCGCTCCGAAGCGGCACATCTCCGTCTCAGAGCAGCCCTGCCCCGCGCGCCCACTTGTACTTGGCGCCGAGCACCTCGACCGGCAGCTCGGTCGAATAGGCATAGGCCGGGATGCCGTTCTGGTAGAGATATTCGGCGGCTTCCTCGACCTCGACGTCGCCGGCGAGCGAGGCGACCATCGGCTTCACAAAGCCCTTGGCCTCCATCTCCTTCTTCACCTCGACCATGTTGCGGGCGAACACCATCGGCGGCGTGACGATGGTGTGCCAATAGCCGAGGATGAGCGCGTGGATGCGATCGTCGGAGAGGCCGAGCTTCACCGTGTTGACGTAGGTGATCGGCGGCTCGCCGCCGGTGATATCCACAGGATTTCCAGCCGCGCCAAACGGCGGGATGAACTTGCGGAAGGCGGCGTCGAGATCCGGCGGCATCGACATCAGCGACAGGCCATTGTCGACGCAGGAGTCCGACAGCAGCACGCCCGAGCCACCCGCACCGGTGATGATCAGCACGTTCTCGCCCTTCGGCGTCGGCAGAACCGGCACGCCGCGGGCGAATTCGAGCAGCTGGCGCAGCGAGCGCGCACGGATCACGCCGGACTGCTTGAACACATCCTCGTAGATCCTGTCGTTGCCGGCGAGCGCGCCGGTGTGCGAGGACGCCGCCTTCGCACCGGCCGAGGTTCGGCCGGCCTTGAGCACGACGACCGGCTTCTTCTTGGAGACGCGCTTGGCGGCTTCCGCGAAGGCGCGGCCGTCCTTGAGGTCTTCGCAGTGCTGCGCGATCAGGTTGGTGTTGGGATCCTGCTCGAAGAAGGCGAGCAGATCGTCCTCGTCGATATCGGACTTGTTGCCGAGGCCGACGATGGCGGAGACGCCCATCTTGGCCGAGCGCGAGAAGCCGATGATGGCCATGCCGATGCCGCCCGACTGCGACGACAGCGCCGCGTGACCCTTGACGTCGTAGGCCGTGCAGAAGGTCGCGCAGAGATTGGCCGGCGTATAGTAGAAGCCGTAGATGTTCGGCCCCATCAGGCGGATGTCGTACTTCTTGCCGACCTCGACGATCTCGGCCTGGAGCTCGGGCGCGCCGGCTTCGGCGAAGCCCGAGGGAATCAGCACCGCGCCAGGGATTTTCTTCTCGCCGCACTCGGTCAGCGCGCCGGCGACGAATTTTGCGGGGATCGCGAACACCGCGACGTCGATCACGCCCGGCACGTCCTTGACGCTCTTATAGGCCTTGTAGCCGAGGATCTCGGCGGCCTTGGGGTGGATCGGAATGATCTCGCCCTTGTAGCCGCCGTTGATGAGGTTCTTCATCACGGAGTTGCCGATCTTGCCGTCTTCGGCCGAGGCGCCGATCACGGCAACCGCCTTCGGCTGCATGATGCGGTTCATGGCCGCGACGATCTCTTCGGTCGGGCGCGGCTTCGGCTTGGGCTTGTAGGCGAAGTCGACGACGATGCGGACATCGGCGGCGGTCGCATCCTTCGGGGTCGCGAACACCGGGTTGAGATCGAGCTCGACGATCTCGGGGAAATCCGAGACGAGCTGCGAGACCTTGACGATGACGTCGGCGAGCGCCGTGCGGTTCACCGGCTCGCCGCCGCGCACGCCCTTCAGAATCTCATGCGCCTGAATGCCGTCGAGCATCGACAGCGCATCTTCCTTGGTCGCGGGCGCGAGGCGGAAGGTGATGTCCTTCAGCACCTCGACCAGCACGCCGCCGAGACCGAAGGCGACCAGCTTGCCGAACGAGCCGTCGGTGATTGAGCCGACGATGACCTCGGTGCCGCCGGACAGCATCTGCTGCACCTGGATGCCCTCGATCTTGGCGTCGGCCTTGTACTTCCTGGCGTTGGAGAGAATGGTCTCGTAGGCCTTCTCCGCATCCTGCGCGGTCTTGACGCCGACGATGACGCCGCCGGCCTCGGTCTTGTGGAGAATGTCGGGCGAGACGATCTTCATCACGACCGGGAAGCCCATCGAGGAGGCCATCTTGCCAGCCTCGCCGGCCGACTTCGCGACCCCCTCCTTCGGAACCGGGATGCCGTAGGCGTCGCAGACCAGCTTGCCCTCCGGAGCCGTCAGGCTGGAGCGGTTGTCCGCCTTGACCTGGTCAAGCACCTTGCGGACGGCATCTTTGGAATTGGACATGTGGTTTCTCCCTTGACCTCAGTTCTTGCTTTGCAAAGCGCGCGCGTGTTGCGGCTGCCCGTGATGCTTGCCATCCGCCGCGCTCTGTTCCATGCCGCGGAACGGAGTTGGCGCAAACGCCGAGATTACTCCGCCGGCTTGGATCAAAAATGGCTGGCGATGGCATTTGGTATGCCAGAAGCCAACTTGTCAAGCCGCCGCGTCGCCCGGAACGCTGCAAAAAATAGGCAGCTTGACATTCTGGCATGTGGTATGCCAAAAACTTTCCAGTCAATATTCCTGTAAAAGACGACTCCCACTGGAGGAGAATCGTCGTGTCACTGCGGAAACCAACCAAGGCATTGCCGAACATGGCCGAGGCAGACATCGCAATCGTTCGTATTGCCCCGGAGAGCAGCTTCAAGAACAAGGCGTATGACGCCTTGAAGGAAGCCATCCTCAGGATGGACATCTATTCGACGCCCGAGCCGGTGATGCTGGACGAGCGCGCACTGTCCGAACGCCTGGGTGTCAGCCGTACGCCGATCCGCGAAGCGATCGCAATGCTCGAGCAGGACGGCTTCGTGAAGACCGTGCCGCGCCGGGGCATCATGGTGGTGCGCCGGACCAAGAGCGAGATCGTCGACATGATCCGCGCCTGGGCGGCGCTGGAGAGCATGGCGGCCCGCCTGATCACCACGACCGCGCGCAAGAAGGACATTTCGGCGCTGCGCGACTTCTTCAAGGACTTCGGCAAGGACCACCTGCCCGAGGATCACGTCGAGGAATATTCCAAGGCGAACATCGCCTTCCACCAGGCGCTGATCTCGCTGTCGGAATCGCCGGTGCTGGTCGATCTCACCAACGACCTGCTGCTGCACGTGCGCGGCTACCGGCAATTGACGATCGGACGGAAGGATCGCACCGCGACCTCGCTGCCCGAGCATCTCGGCATCATCGAGGCGCTGGAAGCGCGCGACACCGAACTCGCCGAGAAGCGCGCCCGCGATCACACCCTTGGCCTTGCGGCTTACGTCGAAGCTCACGGCCAGGAACTATTCACGTAGCTCTTCACCTAGCAACCTTCACCAGAAGGGCGAACCATTCGCCCCCAAAAGCCTAAAACGGCACCTTGAGACCAGGGAGACAAGGCCCATGCTGAATACCGCGACCAAGTCCGAAGCACCGGGCACCGAGCAGGAATTGACGGATGGCTTCCATCTCGTCATCGACGCGCTCAAGCTGAACGGCATCAACACGATCTATAATGTGCCGGGCATCCCGATCACGGACTTGGGCCGCATGGCGCAGGCCGCCGGTATTCGCGTGATCTCCTTCCGCCACGAGCAGAACGCCGGTTACGCGGCGGGCATCGCCGGCTTCCTCACCAAGAAGCCCGGCGTCTGCCTCACCGTGTCCGCACCCGGCTTCCTCAACGGTCTCACCGCGCTCGCCCACGCCACCACCAACTGCTACCCGATGATCCTGATCTCCGGCTCGTCCGAGCGCGAGATCGTCGACCTGCAGCAGGGCGACTACGAAGAAATGGACCAGCTCGCGATTGCAAAGCCTTTGTGCAAGGCGGCCTATCGCGTGCTGCACGCCCAGGACATCGGCATCGGTCTTGCCCGCGCCATCCGCGCCGCGGTCTCGGGCCGTCCGGGCGGCGTCTATCTCGACCTGCCGGCAAAGCTGTTCGGCCAGGTGATGAACGCCGACGCCGGCGAGAAGTCGCTGGTCAAGGTGATCGACGCGGCGCCCGCGCAGATCCCCTCGCCCGCGTCGGTCAAGCGCGCGCTCGATGTCTTGAAGAGCGCAAAACGCCCCCTCATCATCCTCGGCAAGGGCGCGGCCTACGCGCAAGCCGATGAAGAGATCAAGAGCTTCGTCGAGAAGAGCGGCGTGCCGTTCCTGCCGATGAGCATGGCCAAGGGCCTCCTCCCCGACACCCATCCGCAGTGCGCCGGCGCGGCCCGCTCGACGGTGCTGAAAGAATCCGACGTCGTGCTGCTGATCGGCGCGCGGCTGAACTGGCTGCTCTCGCACGGCAAGGGCAAGAGCTGGGGCGAAGCGCCCAAGAAGTTCATCCAGGTCGACATCGAGCCGAAGGAGATGGACTCCAACGTCGAGATCGTCGCGCCCGTCGTCGGCGACATCGGCTCGGTCGTCTCGGCCTTCAACCAGGCCATGGGTGCGGGCTGGACCGCCCCGCCGGCCGAATGGACCAAGGCCATTTCGACCAAGCGTGAAGAGAACGTCGCCAAGATGGCGCCGAAGCTCATGAACAACAAGTCGCCGATGGACTATCACGGCGCGCTCGGCGTGCTGAAGAACGTCATCAAGGAGTACCCCGAGGCGATCCTCGTCAACGAGGGCGCCAACACGCTCGACCTCGCCCGCGGCGTCATCGACATGTACAGGCCGCGCAAGCGTCTCGACGTCGGCACCTGGGGCGTGATGGGCATCGGCATGGGCCAGGCGATCGCCGCTGCGCTCGAGACCGGCAACCCCGTGCTGGCGGTGGAAGGCGACAGCGCCTTCGGCTTCTCCGGCATGGAGGTCGAGACCATCTGCCGCTACAATCTGCCGATCTGCGTCGTCATCTTCAACAATGACGGCATCTACCGCGGCACCGACGTCAACGGCGCCAACTCAGATCCCGCGACCACCGTGTTCGTCAAGGGCGCGCGCTACGACAAGATGATGGAAGCCTTCGGCGGCGTCGGCGTGAATGCCACTTCGCCCGACGAGCTCAAGCGCGCCGTCAACGAGGCGATGAAGTCGGGCAAGCCGACGCTGATCAACGCGGTGATCGATCCCGCCGCGGGCTCGGAGAGCGGCCGCATCGGCAACCTCAATCCGCAGAGCGTCTTGCAGAAGAAAAAGTAAGTCCTCCCCTTCAACCCATCATTCCCTGCGGGTGCAGGGGCAGACAGAGTACGGAGCAAACACGATGACAAAGGCGCTCACGGGCGTTCGCATTCTCGACTTCACCCACGTCCAATCGGGGCCGACCTGCACGCAGTTGCTCGCATGGTTCGGCGCCGACGTGATCAAGGTGGAACGCCCGGGCGTGGGTGACATCACCCGCGGCCAGCTGCAGGACATCCCGAACGTGGACAGCCTGTATTTCACCATGCTCAACCACAACAAGCGCTCGATCACGCTCGACACCAAGAACCCCAAGGGCAAGGAAGTCCTGACCGAGCTGATCAAGAAGTGCGACGTGCTGGTCGAGAACTTCGGCCCCGGCGTGCTCGACCGCATGGGCTTCCCCTGGGAGAAGATCCAGCAGATCAACCCGAAGATGATCGTCGCCTCGATCAAGGGCTTTGGCCCCGGACCGTACGAAGACTGCAAGGTCTATGAGAACGTCGCGCAGTGCACCGGCGGCGCCGCCTCCACCACCGGCTTCCGCGACGGCCTGCCGCTCGTCACCGGCGCGCAGATCGGCGATTCCGGCACCGGCCTGCACCTCGCGCTCGGCATCGTCACCGCGCTCTACCACCGCACCCATTCGGGCAAGGGCCAGCGCGTCACGGCTGCGATGCAGGATGGCGTGCTCAACCTCGCTCGCGTCAAGCTGCGCGACCAGCAGCGTCTCGCCCACGGCCCGCTCAAGGAGTACAGCCAGTTCGGCGAAGGCATTCCGTTCGGCGACGCCGTGCCGCGCGCCGGCAACGACTCCGGCGGCGGTCAGCCCGGCCGTATTCTCAAGTGCAAGGGCTGGGAGACCGATCCGAACGCCTACATCTATTTCATCACCCAGGCCCCAGTCTGGGAGAAGATCTGCGATGTGATCGGCGAGCCGACCTGGAAGACCGATCCGAACTACGCCAAGCCGCCGGCCCGCCTGCCGCGGCTCAACGAGATCTTCGCCCGCATCGAGCAGTGGACGATGACGAAGACCAAGTTCGAGGCGATGGAGATCCTCAACAAGGACGACATCCCCTGCGGCCCGATCCTGTCGATGAAGGAGATCGCCGAGGACGAGTCGCTGCGCAAGACCGGCACCGTGGTCGAGGTCGACCACCCCACCCGCGGCAAGTACATCTCGGTCGGCAACCCGATCAAGCTGTCGGACTCCCCGAGCGACGTGCAGCGCTCGCCGCTGCTCGGCGAGCACACCGACGAGATCCTGCGCCAGGTGCTGGGCTTCAGCGATCACCAGGTCGCCGATATCCACAAGTCCGGCGCGCTCGACCCGCCGCAGAAGCAGGCCGCCGAGTAAGCCGAAGCGCTTTGACGTGAGACGGAAGGGCCGCCCATCGGGGCGGCCCTTTTTGCATGAGGAACGCCGGCCGTCACAGGCACGAACTAAAAAACTGAAAAACAACCCCATGCACAGTAGCCAACCCGTTGGCAACAAAGGAATTGCTGATTTTACGAAACCACCTTTGACACGTCGGGCAAAACAGGGGCATTATGCGAAGGTCGAAAAGACGCGAAGGTCTCGCCCGGCAAAGAGCGTTGCGACACGGCTGTGCATTGCGCGACGGAGTTGCGGTGAAATCCGGCGCCTGAAGGGCGGCGGACGGGTCGGCAAGTTTCATTCACTGTCACCGTAGTTCTGTCACCGTAGCTCCAACGTGACCATTTTTAGACACGCTCGATTCAACGACAAAATTTTGCGTTGCATCTTTTTTTATTTACAACCGCAATCATCCGACTTACGTTTTTACCGGCGGATCGTCTCTGACGAAGCCAAGCGCTTCGCGGGAAATGTCCTTCGAGGGAATGTTCAATGGCAAATGTCGCAAATGAGTTTGCTGTAGGCCTCAAAGATCGTGTCACGCCTGGGCACGCCCTGATCCGCTCGGGATAATCCCGGGACTTCGCCCCCTCCACCCCTATCTCACGTCGGCCCTCGATGCGCAGCTCGGAAGCTGCCGCCTCCTGGAACGACGACCAATGCAAGGACACAGCATGCAGCGACGCATCATCCATGCGGCTTGCGCCGTTTTGGCTCTTCTGATCGCGAGTAACAGCAGCGTTCGCGCACAATGCGCGTTGCCGTATCAATTGACCAATGGTCAGCCGGCGGACGCCACGCAGGTCATGGCGAACTACAACGCGCTGCTGACCTGCCTCAACAATGCTGCGCCGACCGGCTCGACCAATGCATTGCAATACAATGCCGGCAGCGGCGCTTTCGGGGCCGTCGGGCCCCTCACGCCGCTGGCAGTGCAGGCGGCTTGTACGGTCCCGTGCTCTCCGGCCGGCCCACCGCCGCGAGCACGGGACTGCTGAACTGGCTCAATCAGGGGAGCAGTACCACCGCCGACAACGCAGTGGGATTCAGCCTCAATGTTACGACCAGCAACGGCTTGACCGGCGTCTTCCGGTCGGCACCGTCAACGCCATACACAATCACCGCGCTGATTGCCGCGACGCGCAGCAGCACCTCGTACAATGGCGTTGGCATTGGCTGGTACGACGGCACGAACAAGCTTCACGTGCTCTCATACGCCACGCAGAACGGCGGCCCCCCCTATTTTGAAGTCGAAAAATGGAACTCGCCCACGTCATTCAGCGCCAACGACCTGACGAGCGCAAACAATGGCTTTTCGCAACCGATCTGGCTTCGCGTTGCTGATGACGGCACGAACGTATCCTTCGCGTTCAGTCAGGACGGCGTCAATTTCCTGACGTTGTTCTCGACCGCCAAATCATCCGGCTTTCTTGGCACGAGCGGCTACAACAATGTGATTTTCCCCGCCAATCCAATCGCCAGTAGCCGGACGATCGGGACGATCATGTCCTGGGCGCAAAATTAGGGCTGGGGGATCGAATGAACAGTCCCCTCATGTCTTCCGCAATGAAGGCCGGTCTGGCGCTCGCCATACCAGTATTGCTCCTCATGCCCGGTTCGAGCCTGGGCGCCGCTACGGTGACCTACAGTTACGACCTGGTCGGACGCGTGACGTCGGCGGCCTACGACAATGGCCTCTGCATCATCTACGCCTACGACGCAAACGGCAACCGCACCGCGCAGAGCTATTCGATGTCCAGCGCGCCGACGTCCCAAAACTGGGGCTCGGGCGTGTGGGGCTGTTACCTGAAATGGACCCCACAGTGAACGCGAGTCCGACGTTCGAGCGATGACCGCGCATAGCGCGCCCACGGAAAATCAAGGTCTGGAGATTGACGATGACGTCAACGAGATGGCCGGCATGGCTTGTCGCGGCAATGTTTGCGCTTACACTGGTGCCAGGCCCGACACCATGCGCCGTTGCAGCTATGCAAGTAGATGCCGAGCAGGCCACGGGCGGACTCGCGGAGGCCATCCGCGCCGCCCATTTCAGCGAGCCGCTGATCAAGACCGGCCCGACGTCGGCAGCCGAAGATGATGCACTGCTGCGGGCCCTGGAGGGCCATGCACGGCGCGCGGACCACGAAGATACAAGCCAGCTCACCGGATTCCTGTCCCGCTATCCCCACTCCGCATGGGCACCGGCACTGTGGACCAATCTCGGCCTGACCTATCGTCACCAGGGCTATTTCTCGCGCGCGCTCGACGCCTGGAAGAACGCGTGGCGCGAAGGCAAGGATGCGACCGATCCGCTTGCGAAGGCGCTCGTCGACCGGGCTGTCGGCGAGCTTGCGCGACTCTACGCATCCTTCGGTCGCAATGTCGAGTTGGCAGCCCTCTTCGACGAAATCGGTGAACGCCCGATTACGGGATCGGCGACCGAGGCCGTTCAGTCGGCTCGCGAAGAGCTGGTGCTGAGCGAGAAGGATCCCGGCCACCTCTTCATCTGTGGCCCGCTGGCGCTTCAATCACTGATGATCGCAGAGGGAGGCAAGCCGGAGCAAGCCAGCTTCCTGCAGTGGTATCGAGCCGGCCGGAACGGCACCAGCCTCGATGAGGTCGGGCAACTGGCGGACAAGGCAAAGTTCGCGCATCGCCTCGTGTACCGCGACGCGAGCCAGCCGGTGCCTGTCCCCGCGATCGTGCACTGGAAGGCCGGGCATTTCGCGGCGATCGTGGGCGAAGCCGACGGCCGCTTCCACATCCACGATCCCGTGTTCGGACATCAGGATTTTTGGGTGAGCCGTGCGGCACTGGACGCCGAGGCGAGTGGATATTTCCTGACACCGGCGCGCACGACTGCGATTGCCGGTTGGCGGGAGGCCTCTGCCGTCGAGGCGGCCAATGTGAGGGGCAAGGGACCGACAACGGGGACGCCACCGGGGACAACCGGGCCGCAGGATCCAAATGCGAATCCAGCTCCGCCCCACGGCCCTCGGCCGGACGACAATGGACCACCGCCGCCGGATGGCAATGGGCCCCCACAGGAAGCCGGTGGACCGCCCCAGGGCTGCAATCCTTCGTGCTCCTGTCCGATGTGCTTCTACAACATCGGCGAAGCGACCGTGAGCCTCAACCTTTCCGACACACCCGTCGGCTACAAACCACCGATCGGGCCCTCCGCGAAGGTGCAGATCGTCTACAACCAGCGAGAAGACAGCCAACCGGCCGTCTTCAATTTCTTCAACCTCAGTCCGAAATGGACGCTGAACTGGTTGAGCTATGTCACGGACGATCCGGCGCATCCCAGTGCTTCCGTATCGAGATACATCGCCGGCGGGGGCGCCTACTTCTACAATGGCTATCAGAGCCGGACTGGGCAATTCGCCGCGCAAACTAATGACGGCTCGATCCTCGTTCTGGCGTCCCAATCTCCGATCACCTATCGGCGCCAGTTGAGCGATGGAGGCGTCGAGATCTACGCGCAATCCAACGGGAGCACGAGTTATCCGAGGAACGTGTTTCTCAGCCAAATCATCGATCCGCAGGGTAACGCGCTGACGCTCAACTATGATAACCAGCAAAGACTGGTTTCGCTGACCGATGCCGTCGGCAGGCAAACCACCTTCAGCTATGAGCTGGCAAGCCGACCGCTGCTGATCACCAAGATCACCGATCCGTTCGGACGCAGCGCGGCGCTGGCCTACGACTCTAGTTTTCGCCTTCGTTCGATCACAGACGTCATCGGCATCACGTCGAGTTTCACCTACGACGCCAATTCGCTCGTCAACTCCCTGACGACGCCCTACGGCACCACGACGTTTGCGTATACGGCGCCTGGCACGAGCGCCCCGCCCCGCTTCCTCCAGGTGACCGATCCGCTCGGCAACAGCGAGCGCGAAGAGTGGCTCGAGCCGGCGCCTATCCCGGATAGCGATCCCGCTGCCACCGTCCCCGTGGGAATGCCGATTGCACCGAAAAACCAGTACCTCACCTATCGAAACAGCTTCCACTGGGACAGGAGCGCCTATGTTGCGGCCGGTTGCACGCCCACCGGTGGATGCGACTACACCAAGGCGCGCGTCACGCACTTTGCCCACGTCGCCGGCAATGCGAACCAGAAGTCAAACGTGGTCGAGAGCATCAAATATGCCCTCGAGAACCGCATCTGGTTCAACTACCCCGGACAGACCGAAGCGATTTTCTCGGGCAACTATGTCAAACCGAGCGTGACGGCACGCGTTCTCGACGACGGCACGACGCAGCTCAGCAGCGTGTCTTACGATACAAGCGGCTATTTCAAGACGACCCAGATCACCGATCCGCTCGGACGGACGACATCCTTCGCCTATTCCAACCAGATCGATCTCGCAGCAATCAGCCAGACGACCGCCTATGGCGTTCAACACACGCTCGCGCAATTCACTTACAATACGAAACACCGTCCGATTTATTTTACCGACGCGGCTGGCCAGACCACGAGATTGACCTACAATTCGACCGGTCAGGTCGCATCCGTCACCAGTCCTCTCGGCCAGACGACCAGCTATCAGTACAACGCGGCCGGCGATCTCACCACCATCGTCAACGCCAACAATGCTACCGCCGCAAGCTTCACCTACGATGCCTACGACAGGGTCAGGACCTACACGGACTCCGAGGGCTGGACGGTCATCTACGACTACGACGCGGCCGATCGGATCACGAAGATCACTTTCCCCGATGGAACGAGCAGGATCTACACTTACGACAGGCTAGTGGTTCATCACAGTGATTTTGACGTTTTGATACCGAGCCATCCGAGGATAGGCAACTTTTCGGGTGGCAAGAGGATCTCGATGCTTCGAGCGACGCCGGGCTGGCGACGAATGAACCCGTTGCGTTCGAGGGTGAGGATCATCTGGTGGACTGACGGCGGGCTGACGCGGAAATGCCGCTGGATGTCGGCCTCGGCGGGCGGCTGTCCGAACATGTACGAGTAGGTATGGATGAAAGCGAGATAGTGTCCCTGCTTCTCGGTGAAGTGCGCGCCTGATTTTTGACTCATAGCTGGATTCGTCCCGGCCTCCGACAAGGAGGCGAAGCATGAATGTACGTTATCGGGTCGAATTGAGCCAAGCCGAGCGGGACGAACTGACGGCAATGCTCGGCGGCGGCACGCATTCCGCCCGCAAACTCAAACGGGCTCAGATTGTGCTGGCGGCCGATTCAGGCAGCTGCGACGCGGAGATTGCCCGAACCGTCCGGGTCAGCCTTTCCACCGTCGGCCGGACCAAACGCCGTTTCGTAGAAGGCAATCTGGAGCGGGCCTTGAGTGAGGAGCCGCGTCCGGGCGCGGAACGCAAGCTGACAGGCAAGGAAGAGGCCCTGCTGGTGGCGACGGCATGCGCCAAGCCGCCCGCCGGCCGCAAACGCTGGACGCTGACATTGCTGGCCGACGCGATGGTCAAGCTCACCGATCACGCCAGCCTGTCGGGCGAGACCGTGCGCCGCCGGCTGGCCGACAACGACCTCAAGCCGTGGCGCCGGGATATGTGGTGCATTCCTCATGTCGACGGCGAATACGTCGCCCGGATGGAGGATGTGCTCGATCTCTACGCCGAGGCGCCGGATCCCGAGCGGCCCCTGGTTTGCTTCGACGAGACCCCAGTCCAGCTGATCGGCGAGGTACGCCAGCCGATCCCTGCCCAACCGGGACAGCGCGAGCGCTACGATTACGAATATCGCCGCAACGGTACCGTCAATCTCTTCGTCACCTTCGATCCGCATCGCGGCTGGCGCAATGTCAAGGTTACAGACCACCGCGCCGCGGTCGACTACGCGCACTGCATGCGCGAACTCGTCGACGTCCACTATCCCAATGCCGCCTGCATCCGTGTGGTGCAGGACAATCTGTCGATTCATACGGCCGGCGCGCTATATCAGGCATTTGCGCCTGCCGAGGCCCGTCGCATCCTGCGCCGCCTCGAGTTCCACTACACCCCGAAACACGCCAGCTGGCTCAATATGGTCGAGTGCGAGATCAGCGTGCTGCAGCGCCAGTGTCTCGGCCGTCGCATCGACGATCCCAAAAGGCTTCGAAAAGAAATCGCAGCATGGCAACGGCAGCGAAACAAGGCGCGAGACCGCATCAAATGGATGTTCACAACCGACAAAGCCCGCGCCAAACTCGGTCGCGCCTATCCAGTTGCCGCCAAAGAGTCAAAACCACTGTGATGAACCACTAG
>NZ_LSEF01000094.1 GCF_001641695.1 Bradyrhizobium neotropicale | reverse complement strand
GGTTCTTCCGCATATTTGATGCAAGTTGGCGGATTCACGGAAGGCGCGAATAAGGCCATAAGGTCAGAATCGCAGTCGACGTCCGTGATTCGCCCTTGTTCCATTCCTTGTGCTCGCTGGTCTCCCCCGAGCTTTCGATTGTCCAGATCCTTCCCCAGGGCGACAAGGTGATGCTCGTGGCTCGGACGAAGTCAGCGGTCTCGTTCTGTCCCGGTTGCGGCTGCCAGACCGGCCGCGTCCACAGCCATTACGTGCGACGCTTAACCGATCTGCCGTGGCAAGAGCGGATTGTCGAGATCCGGCTTAACGCGCGACGCTTTCGATGCGCGAATTCGCAGTGCCCGCGCCAGATATTTACTGAGCGGTTGCCGGAAACCGCGCGACCGAAAGCGAGACGAACGTCCCGTCTCCGCGACAGGCAACTGGCGATCGGTTTCGCGGTCGGCGGCGAGCCGGGCGCACGTCTGTCGCACAGACTTGGCATGCCGACCAGCGGAGACACGCTGCTACGGATGATCCGCGCAGCCGAATTCAAGCCGCTAGAGCCGCCGCGTGTGATCGGCATCGATGACTGGGCCTGGCGCAAGGGGCAACGCTACGGCACCATCATCTGCGATCTGGAGCGCAATCGCGTTATCGATCTTTTGCCGAATCGGAATGCCAATGCGGTCGCGTCCTGGCTGGGACGCCATCCCGGCATCGAAGTGATCGCGCGCGATCGTGCCGGCATTTATTCTGAGGGCGCCCGTCGTGGTGCCCCCGAGGCGACGCAGGTCGCCGACCGTTTTCATCTTCTCCAAAACCTGGGTGAAGCGCTGCATTTGGCTGTTTGCCGTCATCGCAAGGCGATCGGTATCGCTGGAAAGGCCACGATTGCGGATATGGTCGAAGATCAAACCAAGCTCGAACCACCAATAGAGCCTTCTACAAAGCTTGATCAGCTGCGCCGCGCGCGGCGCAACCATCGCCGTTCACTCTATGCTGAAATCCTCGACTTGCGCGCCGACGGCCTGTCGCCGCGCGGGATCGCGCCGCGGATCGGCATGAGCGTGAGGACGGTCGAGCGCTGGCTTGCTGCGGGCGGTGAGCCTGAGCACCGGCGGCCACCCGCGCGCTCCGTCCTCGTTGATCCTTTCCGAGATTATTTGGAAAAGCGCTGGGAGGAAGGTGAACGCCGCGCGCTGGAATTGTGGACCGAAATCAAGCGCCGCGGTTTTGAAGGCAGCAAAACGACCATCTACCGATGGACTGCTGCCCGCCAGCAAGGCTCACCGACGTCCGCGCCAAATGTGCGATGGCGACCGCCCTCGCGCCGCAACTGTGCACGGCTCCTGAGCAAAGAGTCTCGATCGCTCGATCAGCAGACCGAGCGGTTCCTTCACCATCTCCATCAGGTTGCGCCGGAGCTTTCCAACGCCGGTGAGCTTGCTCGACGTCTTGCGGCCTTGATACGGGGGCATGATGATACGAATCTCGAGCAATGGATCGAGGATGCTTCGAGCAGCGAACTGGCTTCGCTTGCAGAAGGCATCGGCCGCGACATCGCGGCTGTTCGGGCAGCCATCACCCAACCCTGGAGCACCAGCCCCGTCGAAGGACAGATCAACCGCCTCAAGACGATCAAGCGCCAGATGTATGGCCGTTCAGGATATGCACTGCTCCGAAACAGGCTACTGGCCACCGCCTGACAACGCACAATCGCTCACGATGAAACGCGAAGAGGAGACCTGCACCAAATATGCGGAAGAACCCCTGACTGACGCTCCACGTCATCCTGATTGCCGCGCGGGAGCATCAGAGTTTTCGACTCAACTGTTTCGACGACGTTGCGACCGATGATCTCGAACGAAATTGCAACGATGTCAGCGAGCTCATCGATCAGACCCTTGATCTCACTGCCTTTTGATGAACTCGGACATTTTCAGCCTAGAAATCGATGTGAGTTAGCAGCGGGCGCAATCTTACCGAGCCCGCCAACGCTTGGCGACTAAAGCCTTCAGGCGTCACACAGAGAGCCGGCCAAAGTTGCGATCCCGCGGAAAAGCTGAGACTGCATGGTTGGAGCGATCGAGCCGCATGGTCCCTTAAAGCTCGCATTCCAACCGATGTCAGCGTGATCGGACCTGTCCCGGGCAGACAGGATGCAGCCCGACAGTTGGGTACCGGACAGCACCATTAGCCTTTCTGAGCGTACACGCGTCATCCGATGGGCCGCCATTGGTCCGATGCATTCACGACGCGGATGCATTCTATCATAACTATCTATTGTACCAATCCAACGTGATGGACTAGTTCCATTTTAACGGGTCGCTCAGAAAGTACAGCTCGTGAAGGCCGATTTCTGTTTCTTGAACACGCCACGCCGCCCTCGATTGGCAGCAGCTGGCGGCCAAAAGGGTCTTCCAGACCGCTTTTCATTGCACATCGGTAGGCAATATCGAGCGCGTGCGCTCCCCAGGGGACTCCACCGCCGAATGTCCGAACCCGACATTGCCCGCAACGAACCGCTGGCGTGAATGACCCCCAAATTCCCCCCATAACAGTACAGGAGGCAGCCATGAGTATGACAATGTCCAGATCCGGAAGGATGCGGCCAACAAAACGCGAGAAACGACCGTCTCGGATGACAGCGCGATGCGCTGAACTGGCCGGGATAGTCCCCTTTCCTCTGCATATCCCGCTCAACTCATCTTCAATTCGGGCCGCCCCGCCTCCGGCCCAGACAACACCAGACCGATCAGAACCAGCAGAACAGAGTAGCTGCGGCTCGCGTGTTCAGCATTTTGAGCAGATGATCGAGCTGCAAATCGAAGAGGTCGCAAGACTCATCTGGGAAGACAAGAACGCGTGTGAAGCGACAAAGCGGCTCACGGAGCTGACGAGCGAACTGATAGCGGCAAGAATCCGCCCAGAACGCGACGACCATATAGCCGGCGCGGTCGCCGGTTTCCGACCGGCGCAACTCCATCAACAGAGCGGCGTCTACGATCCGGAACAGCTTTTGGTTTTAGGACGTATTTTTGATGAAGCAGTCGCAGCGCTGCCTGCGGATATGCGTACTGACATTAACCGAACAACGGTCGCCAAACTCATTTTTGGACGTGCGACCATAAGTGAAGTCGATCTCGGTACTCTTGTTACCCTGATAATCGCGATCGCCTCTGCCGTTTAATTAGGAAGCGCTTTGATTTGGCCTCTCACACAAAAGGGCCTGACGCCCCTTCGACCAGGTCGGAAGGGGCGTCAGGCCGCAAGCCTGCTTGACGTGCTGGGCACCGACTGGAAACGAACTACTGGAGGAATTTGCGAACAGACGCTCCGCCCTTCGAGAAGCTGACGAGATCTTGCTGCCAACGGTGGGTTCCACGAGCGCTCAGCGTGGAGAGTTCAGGATGAACCACATCGAACCGCTCCAGTATATCGGAGTCGGAATATAGCAGATTCGAACGTCTTCGAGTCGCTTTTGGAGCATGTCTAGCGTCACGGCTGCGGTCGCGGAGATCGCTCTCGGACCTGAGAGACTTAGCTCGCATTCTCGCGGCATACCGAAGTCAGTCTCACTTGAGAAGGTCCTCGATCGACACGCTATCGAATGGGTCGGGAATTACCCGGCGGGCGATGAAGAACCCAACTACTTTAGTATCCGGCAGGCGCTCCAAGATCATGTCCTTGATCGCGCGGAAATGTGAGCCTGTGGTAAGGACGTCGTCGACGATTCCGATGCTCGGGCGAACTCCGCCCCGAAGAAGTTGCTCGTTGAATCGATAGTTTTGACGAAGCTCATCTGGCTTCTTCCTATTTCCTCCCTTGAACGTCTCGGTCGATGTGATCTGCTCGATGAGCTCTAACACCTGAGGCGCACCAGGCTTACGGATTCCGTTGCAAACGCGGCAGATGCGATCGTCGTAATCGACATCCGTTCTAATCTTGGAGGGAGGCGTCGGGACAAGACTGGCGTGCGCCAGCCAATCCGCGTTGATGACTTCGGAAAACGCCTGAGCGCATTGCGCGATCGCAGGCGTCTTGTATAGGTAGCCGCCGGCGTTTCGCTTCTTCTGCAGGTTATGGATCAATTGATTGGTCGCGCCGCCCTGCCATCCGGCATGGGCGGTGTATTCGTACAGGAAATAGCACTCGTCCTCGTCGACGAGGTAGTAGTGGTCGCCGCGGTTGGTCGGGTCAATCTTCTGAAGCCGTAGCGCCATCGCCGAGCGCGCTCCAGATATCGGATATATCTCGCACCCTGATGGCGCCCTTTTTGGCATAGACGGCAGGCCACGTCACGTCACTGCGCTCGAAGCAGGAATCAAGAATGAAAAGCTTTCGTCCTTGTTGAAGGGCGGCTCGCGCCTGAGTGAGGGTTCCGCTCGTTTCACCCGCCTCGACGATGACCGTGCCCTCCGTCAGAGCACTCATCGTGACGTTTCGCTCGGGGAAGAACAGCTTGTTCTGCGGTACATGTTGGGCAGCGTATCGCAGAACGGGCACTTGCGAAATCAGGAGAAACTCCTCGGCAATTCGGCGCTGGAGCTTTTCATTCTCCTTCGGGTAGTAGACGCCGATGGGCGTTCCGATAACGGCGATCGTTCGGCCACCCGCCTCGATCGCTGCGCTGTGTGCCGCCGCATCGATCCCCGCGGCCAAACCGGATACGACCGTGAAGCCCTTTTCCACCAGCGCTCGAGAAACCTTCGCAGCTCGGCGCAAACCCTCCGCAGTGGCCTCGCGATTGCCGACCACGGCCACACAGCGCGTCTCGGTCAACTCCCAAGTTCCCTGGAAATACAGCATCTCGACGGGATGCCGTGCATCGCGGAGCTTCGCCGGATAGTTACCAGTTAGATTGAGCCGTGTGCCAAATCGTGAAACCCCCGCCTTTGTTAGTTTCGCCAAGACTTCCGAGGCGCGCGCGTCCGCGACTGCGTCGGATACGAAATCGGACGGTAGCGCGGACGGATCGGCCGCAAATCGTTCCGCAAGCGTCTTGAATGTGGCACCCTTTTCAAGCCACAACGCTTCGTACGCACCCAGCTCGCGGCGTGGAGAGACGGATGCAACCGCGGGACCGGAATTCATGCGAGCTATCAAATTCATTTCTCGAACCTATCCGTACACTCCGATTCCGTCGAATTGACGGTGTCGATAATCACCGTAATCCAACGCAATCTCTTGCTTTTCCCTTTGAGGTCGGCGATAGAGCGGCATAGAACAAATAGCGAACAATGTAAAGGTTCGTTCGAAATGTCATCGACTTACGTGCGTAAAAATGTATTACGCGGCAGGTCCTGTCGCCCCATTGAAGCAGGCGTGGGGGTCGTCCATTGGCTCGGTAGCCCAGTACAGAACCCAGTACGGGCATCTGGTCCGGAACCGACAATCGGCTCAGTCCAAAATGCTGACAATCGTACACTTGCTCAGCCAGCGTTGTGCGGTCGCAGCTCAGTTGTAGATTCCGGCATTGCCTTACGGCCTATAGGCATGCGAGTGGCTGAAATCGATATCCTGCATTCGCCACATGATCTAAAAGGCTAGCCCTTCAGATCAACTCGTCAGACTAGGTACGCATGCCGGCGCGCTGTCACGTTGTATCGTACAAGGGTGAGAGAGAGAAGCAGTTCGTGCAACCACACCGGCGGGCATGTGCCTTTCTGGCCGAGAATGAAAATCGAGTCGGCCAGATAATCTGCTGCTCTTGATCGCTGCGCTCTCAACAGCGTCTTTTCATTCCAGAGTTTGGCGCTGACAAGCGCGTCAACTGGGTCCGATATACTCCCCCTAAAAACGGGATTTCGAAACCTACAACGTTAGGCAACGCGACATTCAAGCAGACTCTTCGAGGCGTTTTAGACGCTCATCTGTCTGGCAAGCGATCGTCTGGAATTTCCTCGGACAAACATAGCGAAAAAGGAGTAGCCAACCCACGACCTTCTCCCGTTCGAGTCAATCCGCAAGGGCATCGAACGCGACCATGGCGTACGCGTCATTTACGATGGCGCCGACATGTCGAAGGCAGATGCCGTGCGCGGGCTGACCGGCACGACGGTGGAGACCGTTCGGACGCTCGATATCCTCGTAAACAATGCCGGCATCCAGTTCACCGCGCCGATGGAGGAATTTCCTGCCGCCAAGTGGCATGCAATCCTGGACATCAACCTGTCGGCCGCTTTCCACGGCATCGCGGCGGCGGTGCCTCAGATGAAGAAGCAGCACTGGGGCCGCATCGTCAACATTGCATCCACCCACGGCCTCGTCGCCTCCACGCACAAGGCTGCCTATGTTGCGGCCAAGCACGGGCTGGTCGGCCTGACAAAGGTGGTTGGCCTCGAGACTGCCGGAAGCGGCGTGACCTGCAACGCGATCTGCCCCGGCTGGGTGCGAACGCCTTTAGAAGCAGATCGACGACATCGCTGCGCAGAAGAACATCAGCCAGAGGGAAGCTCTCAAGTCCCTGCTGGCCGAGAAGCAGCCGTCCCTCGATTTCGTCTCGCCCGCGCAGCTCGGCGGCACGGTCGCCTTCCTGTGCTCGGCTGCCGCGGACCAGATCACCGGGACGGCGATCTCCGTCGACGGCGGCTGGACCGCGCAATAGCCGGCGCAAGCCAACAGCATCCGTGGCGCAGTTGCGGTTGCGCCAAGGACGCGCGCGCGTCAAGATGGAGCATCTCCACCCCGGCGCGGCTTGCTCGCGCGGCGTCTCGCTAGAACGAGGTGCCGCCTCCGAACCTGAACTCCTGGACGGTGTCGTATTTGCCCTTGGTGATCGGCACGGCGTAGTCGAAGCGCAGCGGTCCGAACGGCGATGCCCAGATCAGGCCGACGCCGACCGACGAACGCACCACGTTGCCGTCGTCATATTGCAGTCCGCAGGTCGGGCAGGCCTTCGTATTGACTTCGCCCGTGACCGACCAGGATGTCGGCCCCTTGTAGTCCCAGAGCGATCCGGCGTCGGCGTAGACCGCGCCCTTCAGGCCGACCTCCTTTGGCAGGAACCAGAACGGCATCTGCAGCTCCACCGACGCGCCCCAGTACTTGGTGCCGCCGAGCGCATCGCCGGCCGCGCCGAAGCTCGCATAGGTAATGTCGCGCGGCCCGATGCCGTTGGAGGCGAAGCCGCGCACGAGGTTCGGCCCCATCTGGAAATGGTCCAGCATGCGCAGGTCCTGGTCGCCGAGCTTGTTGAGGATGCCGCCCTGGAGATGAATCACGCCGACGATGTCGGAGACGAGCGACGCATAGTACTTGGCGTCCACCGCGCTCTTCAGATAGGACACGTCGCCGCCGACCCCGGCAAAATCCTGCCGGAAGTCGATCAGCAATCCGTCCGTCGGGTTCTTGGTGTTGTCGAGCGTGTTGTAGCTCAGCGTGTAGCCGAGCGCCGACGTCCATGTCGCGCCGTTCGCCAGCTCCTTGCGCACCGGCAGGCTCGATTCACCGTCGCCATAGCAACCGTATCCATAGAGGCTCGAATCCGTCGAATTGGTCGGATCCACACCGCCCAGAACGCTCTTGATGTAAGCCGGCGTCGGGTTGTAGGCCAGCGACGTGTTGGACGCGTTGTTGTTGCAGTTGTTGTACACGCTGGCGAGCGTGATGTTCTGCCGATACAAGGAGTAGCGGAGCTGGAGCGAGAGATCCTCCCGCAATGCGAGGCCGATGCGCGGGGAGAAACCCAGCGTCGTCACGCCGTAGCTCGTGTAGCTGTTCGCCAATTGCTGGCGCCAGGAGACGTCCATTCCGAGCGCCAGCCGGTAATCGAGCAGATAGGGCTCGACAAAGGACAGCGATATGCCGCGCGAATACTGGCCGTAGCTGACGGACGCCTTGCCGTAGAGCCCGCGCCCGAGCAGGTTGCGCTCCGAAACCGAGACTTCGGCCAGCGCGCCGTCGGTCGTGGAGTAACCGCCCGATATCGAGAAGTCGCCGGTCGACTTCTCCTCAAGATCGACGATCAGGACCACCCGGTCACTGGAGGAACCCGGCTCCGTGGCGATCTTGACGCTCTTGAAGTAGTCGAGGTTCTTCAAGCGGCGTTCGGCACGATCGACCAGCGCACGGTTGTAGGCATCGCCCTCCGAGATGTCGAACTCACGCCGAATCACGTAGTCGCGCGTGCGGGTATTGCCGCGGATGTTGATGCGCTCGATATAGGTGCGCGGCCCTTCGTCGATATTGAACACGACGGACACGGTGTGCGCCTCGAAATTGCGGTCGCCGCTGGGGCGCACCACGGCGAAGGCATAGCCGCGGCGCGAAGCCTCGATTTGCATCTCCTCGGTGGATTTCTCGACCGATTCGACGTTGTAGAGCGAGCCGACATTGACGCGCGAATAGGAGCGCATCGAACTCGCGTCGAAATTGGGAATGCTGGAGCGGAAATCGACCAAGCCGACGCGATATTGCTGACCTTCATCGATCTTGAAGGTGACGAGAAAGCCCTTCTTGTCCGCATCGTATTCGGTGAGCGCCGCCACGACCTGCGCATCGGCATAGCCGTGCTTGAGATAGAAGCGGCGGATCAGGTCGCGGTCGGCCTCGACGCGGTCTGGATCATAGATGTCGTTGTTGCCGAGGAAGCTGAGTAGATTGCTCTCATGCGTCTTGATCACGTCACGCAGCCGCGAAGCCGAGAAGGCGCTGGTGCCGATGAACTCGATCGACTTGACCGATGTCTTGGCGCCCTCCTCGATCGTGAAAATGAGATCGACGCGGTTGTTCGGCTGCTCGATGATCTCTGGCGTGACGCGCACGTCGTAGCGGCCGGAGCGGCGATAGATCTCGGCGATCCGCAGCGTATCCGACTGCACCATGGCGCGGGAGAACGTGCCGCGCGGCTTGGATTGGACCTCGGCGGAGAGCTGTTCGTCCTTGATCTTCTTGTTGCCCTCGAAGGCGATGCGGCCGATCACCGCGTTTTCGATCACCGAGACCACGATGCGGCCGCCGGCCCGGTTGATCCTTACATCCTGAAACAGGCCGGTCTCGATCAACGCCTTGAGCGCGTCGTCGATGGCGGGCGGATCGAGGTGCCCGCCGGGACCCGGCTTGAAATAGGAGCGGACCGTGTCCGCCTCCACGCGGCGATTGCCCTCGACAACGATCGTATCCGCCGCCTGCGCGGCCGCCGGCCGCGGCGACAGTACGACGGGTAACGAAGCTGCAATTGATACACCATACACCGCGACTGCAACCAACCAGGCTCGCCAAACAGACATTCCGCACCTCAAGTCCACATGACTTGCTCTGAAACGGGAAAGCTGTGGCCGCGGTGTGGCTCCAAAGTTACTGCATTGTTTCCGGTGATTGAGTTTGATCCGGCGATAGCTCGTGTCCTGTACGCAGAGCGGAGCATTCACCGTGATCGCGCATGCTCCTTGCGCCCGGAAGAATCCGGCATCACGGCGATCGCCGCGTGCGCAGGCCCGCGCCAGCGCTCAGCAACATCGCGCAAAAAGTGAATTCTTTACCGGCGGAGAAGCCGATGCGAGAGGCATCGGCTTCTGATGACCTGCATGGGACGCCTGCCGATGAATCCGTTTGCCAAAACCAGAATCGTTCTAATTGTCATGCTCGCCTCGACACTGACTTGCAGGGCGGATACGGCCAGCAAGCGCGATCGAGAACAGACGTCAAAGAACGCCGTATACGAGTATGGTCCGCGCGGCCCCGATCGCTCCTACCAATCGGGGCCTCATACGCGCATCTATGTCAGCAAGCGTTCATGGCTCGATGGAGGGACCGAGGTGCTCCCGGGCGAGCGCAAGTTCAGCGACTATGCCTTTCCGCCGGGCGTCTCGTTCGCCCGCGAGAACAACAACCGGCCGCTCGATCGCCAGCCCCTGAGCCCTGCCTCGGATCTCGGCGGATTTCCGCAGAGAATTCCGCTCTCCTGGTAGGCAGCTGACCATGATCCTCCTGGCCTCTTCGGACGCCGAGACGTCGCGTTACATCTGTTTACATTCAGCAACATTCTGCCTGCCGAAACGCCACGATCGCCCGGCTAGTGACGGCGACCTGGCTCGCAGCGCGGCCGGCTCCCTTGGGAGTACAACCAGCGCTTCCCTCCTCCTGGAAGGTCAGGTCAACGGATTTCAGTCGGGTTGATGTCGTCAAAATTATTCGCTGCCTTGCCTCTGGCATCTGTAAAGGAGAGCCATCATCGGACGTCCTGCCCGTTCTGCCTCATCCTGTCGCGCGTCGGATCGTTCTGCCTCATGCTGACGGTCGGCGGCCTATTGACCGGCTGTGCGGTCGGTCCGGACTACGCCGGCCCGCCCACGCCGAATCTGCCTTCGCAGTGGAGCACCAAGACTGCGTCCCGCCACGACACCGGACGGCTGGATCGGTGGTGGCTGCGCCTGCGTGATCCCTTGCTCAGCTGGCTCATCGAACAGGCCGTCGAGGCGAACCCGAGCGTTGCAAAGGCGAAAGCCGTCGTGCGCGAGGCGCGCGCCACGCTGCAACAGACCACGGCGGGGCTGTTCCCCTCCGTCAGCGGCACAGCCTCGGTCACCAACAACAAGACGAGCGCGGGCTCCGCTTCAGTCCTCGTCGATAGTGCCCCCTACACGCTGCACCAGGCGAGCTTCGATTCGAGCTGGGAGCTCGACCTGTTCGGCGGCACGCAGCGCGGCATCGAGGCCGCATTGCGCGCCGAGCAATCGGCCGCAGAGGATCTGCGCGACAGCCTCGTCACGCTCATCGGCGACGTCGCCGCCTATTACGTCGAGGCCCGCGGCTATCAGGCCCGGATCGCGCTGGCGGAGCGGACCGCGACCTCACAGCGCGACACCGAGCGGCTCACCCGCTCGAAGTACGAAGCCGGCAGCGCCACCGCCGTGGACCTGGCCAAAGCAACCGCTCAGGCGGCGAGCACGGAGGCCAACATTCCCACCTATCAGGCCGCGCTCGCGGCCGACATTCACCGGCTCGGAATTCTGCGCGGACGCCCGCCTGACGGCGTCGCCTCCATGCTCGCGCAGTCCGCGCCGGTGCCCGCACCGCGCATGCCATTGCCGGCGGGCATACCGGCCGATCTCCTCACCAGTCGTCCCGACGTGGCGAGCGCAGAGCGCAAGCTTGCACAGGCCACGGCCAAGATCGGCCAGGCCGAAGCCGACCGCTACCCGGCCGTCTCCTTGACCGGTTCGGTGGGGACCTCCGCCTTGCGCACCCCGCAAAGCGCCTGAAGATCACCGCCGCCCTGCTCGCCGCAGCGGTGACCGGGGTCGTCGCCGCCGCGCATTTCCCGGGAACGTCGGGCAAGACGCAGTCCTACATCACCGCACCGGTCACAGTCAGCGACCTGCGCGAGGAGGTGCTTGCGAGCGGCACGCTCAAGCCGGCACGGCTGACGGCCGTTGGCGCGCAGGTCTCCGGGCGGATCACAGCGCTCAACGTCAAGGTCGGCGACACCGTCAAGGCCGGCGACGTCATCGCCCAGATCGATCCCGTCACCAAGCAGAACGACCTGCGCAACTCCGAAGCGTCGCTAAAGAACTACCGCGCGCAGAAGCTCGAGAAGGAGGCCACGCTCACGCTTGCCGAGGCGAACCTTGCGCGCCAGCAGGCGACGTTTGCGCAGCGTGCGACCTCGCGCGGCGATTTCGACAGCGCAGAGGCGACGGTGCGACAGACCAGCGCCCAGATCGCTGCATTGGAAGCCCTGATTGTCGGGGCCGAGGCCAGCGTCGAGACGGCCAGGGTGAACCTCGAATATACCCGCATCACCGCCCCGATCGACGGCACGGTTCTCGCTACCGTGGTGCAGGAGGGCCAGACGGTGAACGCCGTGCAGTCCGCACCGACCATCGTCGTACTCGGCCAGCTCGACACGATGACCGTCCGCGCCGAAATCTCCGAAGCCGACATCGTCAAGGTCAGAGCAAGACAACCACTGTACTTCACCATTCTCGGCGACCAGGATCATCGTTACGAGGCGCATCTGGAGCAGATCGAGCCGGCGCCCGAGTCCATCAAGAACGACGCGAGCTTCTCCTCGACCACCACGTCGACCTCGAGCACGACTTCGTCGAGCTCCAGCAGCACGGCGATCTACTATATCGGCGTGTTCAAGGTGCCGAACCCCGATCTTTCGCTGCGGACCTACATGACGGCCGAGGTGCACATCGTCACCGGTCAAGCCAGCCGCGTGAAGACCGTTCCCGCGCTTGCGGTGACGCGGCGATCCGACGGCCGCAGCACTGTCCGCGTCGCCAGCGCGTCCGGAGAGATTCAGGAGCGCGAGGTCAAGGTCGGTCTCAGCGATCGCACAACCGTCGAGATCAGGTCCGGCCTGGAGGAAGGCGAACGGGTCGTCACCGGAGAAGCGAACGAGGCGCAGACGGCATCGCGGGGAATGCCGGGCCCGCCGATGGGACCCTAGCATGACCGATCCGATCATTGCGCTCGATGCCGTCCGCCGGGAATTCGCGGCCGGCGACACCACGGTGGTCGCGCTCGACGATCTCTCCTTGAGCATCCAGCCGGGCGAGATGGTCGCAATCATCGGCTCGTCCGGTTCGGGCAAATCGACCCTGCTCAACATCCTTGGCTGCCTGGATCGCCCGACGTCCGGAGCGTATCGCGCCGCCGGCAAGAACGTCTCAGAGCTCGACGCCGACGCGCTGGCGGCGCTGCGCCGCGAGCACTTTGGTTTCATTTTTCAACGCTACCATCTGCTGGGCGATCTGACAGCCGCCGAGAACGTCAAGATTCCCGCGATCTATGCCGGGATGAAGGCGCGCGAGCGCCGCACGCGCGCAGATCGGCTTCTCGCGCGGCTCGGCGTGAACGAACGAAGTGGTCATCGCCCGAACCAGCTTTCCGGCGGCCAGCAGCAGCGTGTCTCGATCGCGCGGGCGCTGATCAACGGCGCCGAGGTCATCCTGGCCGACGAGCCGACCGGTGCGCTCGATCGGCGCAGCGGCGACGAAGTGCTGAGGATATTGGCCGAGCTGCACCACGAAGGGCGAACGATCATCATCGTCACCCACGATTCCGACGTTGCCGCGCGGGCCGAGCGCATCATCGAGCTGCGCGACGGCAAGATCGTCTCGGACCGCCGCACCGGGACGACGGACACATCGGGTTCGCCCGAGCGGAGCGCCCGGGCCTCCTGGGACAGCGGCCTCAGTTGGTCCGGCGCCTTGCGGCGCCTGCGCGAGGCCGCGCAGATGGCGCTGGTCTCGATGGCCGCGCACCGGCTGCGCGCATTCCTGACGATGCTCGGCATCATCATCGGCATCGCCGCGGTGTCGTCCGTCGTCGCGCTCGGCAATGCGTCCCAGCGCAAGGTCCTGTCCGACATCTCGAGCCTCGGCACCAACACGATCGAGGTCTTTCCCGGCAAGGATTTTGGCGACGCGCGCGCCGGCAAAATCAAGACGCTGGTCCTCGACGACGCCCGTGCCCTGGGCCGGCAAAGCTTCATCGCCGGTGTGACGCCGACGGTCTCGACCAGCACCACGGTCCGATACCGCGGCAATGAATCCAACGTGCTGGTCAACGGTGTCGGCGAGAGCTATTTCCAGGTGAAGGGCGCCAAGCTCGCGAAAGGCCGCCTGTTCGATACCGACGCGGTACGCAACATCGAACGGCAGGTCGTCATCGACGACAATACCCGCAAGACCTTCTTCGCCGATGACCAGACCGCCGGCATCGGCCGCGTCATCTGGCTCGGCAAGGTGCCCTGCCGCATCGTCGGCGTGATTGCCCAGCAGCAGGGCGGATTTGGCTCGAACCAGAACCTGTCGGTCTATCTCCCCTACACCACCGTGCAGACCCAGTTCACCGGCGATCGCGCGCTTCGCAGCGTGCTGCTTCGGATCAGCGACGAGATCTCGACGACGCTGGCGCAGGACGCCGTCACCACGCTGCTGACGCAGCGTCACAACACCAAGGACTTCGTCATTCTCAACACCGACGACATCCGCCGCACCATCACCAGCACGACGCAGACCCTGGCCTTCCTCGTGGCGGCGATCGCGGTCATCTCCCTCGTCGTCGGCGGGATCGGCGTGATGAACATCATGCTGGTGTCCGTCTCCGAGCGGATCAGCGAGATCGGTGTCCGGATGGCGGTCGGTGCCCGGCGCGGCGATATCCTCCAGCAGTTCCTGGTGGAGGCAACGCTGATCTCCTCCATCGCCGGCATCGCAGGCATTCTCGTCGCGATCCTCCTTGGCGCCGCGATCAACCTCGCGATGCCGGGCTTTCAGGTCACCTATTCATCCTTCTCGATCGGAGCGGCCTTCCTGACCTCCACCGGGATCGGCGTCGCTTTCGGCTATTTCCCCGCGCGCCGCGCGGCATTCCTCGATCCCGTGGTGGCATTGACCCGTGACTGACCGTAGGATTGCACCATGACCGTAGTTTCCCGGGCACGACATTCGCCCGCAATTCGAGCACCGATCGACGATCCGAAATTGATCCACCTCATGGCCAACGGCACGCATAACATCTTGATCGTCGAGGACGATCTACAGACCAAGGACCTCATCGCCCGCTATCTGCGCGAGCACGCATTCGCGGTCGGCGCGGTCACAAACGGCCGCGAGATGGACCGTTACCTCTCACAGAACCGGGTCGACCTGATCGTGCTCGATCTGATGCTGCCAGGAGAGGACGGCCTGAGCCTCTGCCGCCGCCTGCGCGTGGAGTCCACGACGCCGATCATCATTCTCACCGCGAAGGGCGAGGATCTCGACCGCATCCTCGGGCTCGAGATGGGCGCCGACGACTATCTGCCGAAACCGTTCAACCCGCGCGAGCTGCTCGCCAGGATCAACGCGGTGTTGCGCCGGCAGTCGGGCGGGCCCGCGGCGGGGCCGACCGCGACGCGCCTCAAGTTCCGCGGTTGGTCGATCGACCTCCGGATGCGCGAATTGCGCGATCCCGAGGGTGCTCAGGTGCCGCTGACGAGTGCTGAATTCGACCTGCTTCAGGCCTTCTGCGAACGGCCCGGCCGGATCCTCAACCGCGACAACCTCTTGAGCATGACGCGCGGCCGGCCTGGCGGCGCCTTCGACCGCAGCATCGACGTGCTGGTGAGCCGGCTGCGCCGCAAGCTCGACAGGAGCGAAGGCACCTCCATGATCCGGACCGTGCGGACCGGCGGCTACATCTTCACGCCGGAGGTGGAGCAGCCGTGAGCCGGCTAGCTAACATCGTCGCGCTCTTCAGCCTCCGGCGGATCAGCGGCCAGATCGCGGCCTTGATCCTGGTCTCGCTCGTCGTGATCCATGTCCTGATCGCCGGATATTTCCTGCTCAACCGGCCGATGCTGTTGACGAGCCGGCCCATGGAGCAATTCGAGCTGGCGGCGCGGATCATGGCCACCACGCCGCGATCGGAGCGCGGCATCGTTCTCGACAACATCCACCGCACTTTTCCCAGGCTGAAGCTGCAATTGAGAGAGGGCAGCCCGGGTTCCGTCGCGCCGCCGCTCGGCCTGAGCCTTACGACCGTCCCCTCGCCGCTCGACGGCCAGGTCGATATCCTGCGAGGCACCTCGTCGGAGGACGAACGGGTGCGGTACTACCTGCCCAACGACGAGGTGCTCGAGGGTGCCATCGGATCCCCCAAGATGCCGCCGTTCGTCAGCGGCCTGTGGACGAGCACGCCGCTGTTCCTCGTCGCAAGCGTTACGCTTCTCGGCGTATGGGCCGGCCGCGCGCTCAGCTCGCCTTTGTCCGCCTTCGCACGGGCTGCCGAGGATTTCAGCCTGAGCCGGTCGTCCGCGCCCCTGCCCGAAACCGGACCCGAGGAGATCCGCTCGACGGCCAAGGCACTCAACCGGATGCGCGAGCGGATTACCGCGCTGATGAACGACAGAACGCGGATGCTCGCGGCCATCAGCCACGATTTGCGCACTCCGATCACGCGCCTGCGGCTGCGCTCGGAATATATCGACGACCCGACGCAGCGCGCACAGACATTGCACGATCTCAACCAGATGCAGTCGATGCTCGAATCCGTCCTGTCGTTGCTGCGCAGCGAGAGCGCCGTCAAGCCGACATTGGTGGATCTTGCGGCCCTGCTCCAGATGGTCTGCGAGCAGTTTTCCGATTGCGGGCATGCGGTGACCTATCGGGGGCCGGCCCGGGCCGCGGTCACCGTGCGGCGGGATGAGATCATCCGTGCGGTCGGAAACCTCGTCGAGAATGCAACGCGGTTCGGGACCGAGGTGATCGTCGCACTGTCGCTTGCCGGCGACCAGATCGTCGTCGAGGTCTGCGACAACGGCCCGGGAATCCCGAACGAGAAGAAGACGGCGATGCTGGAGCCCTTCGTGCGGGGCGAAGAAGCCCGCACCATGGACGAGACTGCCGGGTTCGGGCTGGGCCTCTCGATCGCGCAGGCGATCGCGACCGCTCATGGCGGATCACTGCTGCTGCGCGACAATAAGCCCAAGGGTCTTTGCGCCCGCTTGCTGCTTTCGAACGCCAGCCAGGGCAGCTAACCTGCCTTGCAGCTCGACGATTCCATTTCCTGCCAGATGGCCTTCAGACGGGGCACGTTCTGGTTATTCTCCTTGCCGCTTCCGGAGTTGGAATTCGGATCGCCTTCGGTCTGACGATGGTTGCCCGGCAGCAGGAGCTGCCGACATCACTGACTGATCTTCCCATCTGAAAGGAGACGAGAATGAAGTCCGATATGGCAGCCTATGGTGTGACTGAATTAACTCCCGAAGAAGCGTCTACAACTTCGGGAGGATGGTTGGGCGGTTGTGGGAGTTTTAAGTGGGCTAGCAGCGACCATTGCACTCCCTTGACCTCCATACATGCGTGAAACCACGAAAGTCGAATGTGGCCTCCTGGCCATCGCGGGATGACGCCCACCCGGGGCCTTTGAACCGGAGGTCTACGAAGCGGGTTTTGGTCGGATGGAGTTTGAGCCCATACCGAACCGAGCCACCCGTATACGATAGCCCGCGCTTGCACGCTCTCTAGCCTCCGACAGCCTGCACGCGGGCACAAGCCACACTGCCTCGGCGATAATGGAGTTTAAGCCCATACGAACCGAGCCGTTCGCATATCGGTACCCGGGAGCTCCTTAGCCTGCTCGGTGGACGTGTCAAGGAGTCGAACGTGACGCGTTCAGTGACAGGCCCCATTTGCTCGGCTTGCACGCGTCGCTGGAAAACGCAAAGGAAAGCGCAAGTTGACGTGAAGAGCTTGCATGCTCTCAAGTTCTGCAGCCCGCGCAGGACACAAGCAACACAGCCATCGTGAGCCTCGGCAGTGCGTTGAGGATAAGGCAATCAGACGGGAGACTTTCGACCGCTTATCGCACTCGGAGCGCCAACGTACATTCAACCGTCCCAATGACATTACGAATCGCCCCTTCTTCATGGGACTGGACTTGCACGATCTACTCGTTGCCGCTCTCTCGACGTACCTTGCGTTGCCTCCTGGTGTCGGTTTTGTCACGTCCGAGACACGATCACGTTCGGCCGAACTGCCGCCGCGCTCACAGTCAAGCCATTAAATAATTACAGAACAACCTTTCTGAAGCCGTTGCCGGGGAGCGGGCATGACTCTTGAGCTTCTCTCTTTTAGCGGCCGCAGGACCAGGACTTCGTGATCTTTAGGTCATTAACGATGACGGAAGGGTCAAGCCATGGATTGTCTGGAATTTCGGACGAGCATCGAGAGAAAGGAGCTGCCAACCCATGTCTATGGCTATCCTTCGAAGCGCGCATACAGAGCTTTTCCGCACCCCCTTCGTCTAGCTGATGTTGCTGAGCAGGCTAGTTGCTTAGGCGTCGCCAAGGGACCCGCGAATTGGTCGGGTTCACCTAGGCGATCGCAAAACAGTTGTAGCTGGCTTAGATCAGGCGTTCCTCTCAACATCGCGCATTGGCGGAGGCGGGACATTTCTCTCGTCAATTGGAGATTAAAAGATGTTCATCGAGCAATCCTCTAAGTTCAGTAGCCTCAACGGTCTTCAGCAATAGTTTGCGCAGAAACTCTGGTTCAACCTGCACTTCCTTGCCGTCACATATTCGAGCGATAGCGGCAAATATTTTACGAACATCGTAGGTTGAGTTAAACACCTGCGGGACTCCGCGTTCGATGTTAAGAAGGGTGTAGGCGGCCTCCATCGCTGTGCGAACCGAATATTCGGTGGTGAAAACACAATCTCGTTCGGCCGACTCGGCAAATTGTCCGATGAAAGCGAAATTGGCAGCTCCCTGTGGTATAATATCTGGTCGGTCGCCCGCCTGCCTCGGCATGAAAAGGGAGGTGACGTAGGGCATCATGACGGGAACTGTTTTTGCGCCCGTCTCGGCGAGTTGCGGTATGTCCGCAACGGGCACACCAAGGTGGTAAAGCCATTCCTGCGTAATCTCCGCGCCTGTGCAGTTTTGCATCGGTTTCTTCACGAAGTCACCCGGCTTGTCGACAAAGAGAGAATAGAGCCAGACGACAATTTGGTCTCTTGGTTGATGCTTGAAGTGCGGCTGGCGGTTCACGGTCCAACTGAGCAGCCAACTCGAATCCTTCACCGTAACGATGCCTCCCGTGACGACCTTGCCGCTGAACGGATCGCGTTTTGCGATTTTGCGGATATAGTTTGGGATGCGCGCGTCCAAGGTCGTGATGGTCGCAGATTCCCACTTGGTCGCATGGATGTCGCCGCCGAAAACGTCAGGCCGGCCGAACGCCGTGCTCTTCGTCGCGATACGCCGCCAGAGATCCCATGCTGGAGCAGGACCTTCATAAATTTTGGCGGGCGTATGATGGTCGCCGGCGTCGGAGTTCTCCGTCAAAGACCCGATTGTCACAAAGACGAGATCGTCGGCGCAAAGATCAATTCCGCCGCTGACACCGTCCCTCTGGTAGTTGATGCGCGTGGCCTGCTTGTATCCGGGCCGGATCTCGAAATCGACATCATTGACTTCAACGCCGAATTGAAAGACGACACCTTGCTTCGCCAGCCAATTGCACAATGGCAGAACAAGAGATTCGTACTGATTGTACTTGGTAAACTTCAGTGCCCTGAAATCCGGGAGCCCGCCAATGTGATGGATGAATCGATGGAGGTACAGCTTCATTTCCAGCGCGGAATGCCATTCCTCAAAGGCGAACATTGTGCGCCAGTAGAGCCAGAAATTGCTTCTTAGAAGATCCTCCCCAAGCACTTCATCGATGCGCTTGTTCTCCATCTCCCGAGGGCTAGCGAGAAAGATGGTGATCAACTCGCTTTGCGCCTTCCCGGTCAGGTTGAAGAGGCCATCTGTATGGGCATCCTGCCCCCGATTCACCGTCGCTCGTTGTAACGAGTAGTTCGGATCATCCTTGTTCAGCCAATAGAACTCATCGAGCACGCTGGCGCCTTCCACTTCCAATGATGGGATCGACCTGAACAGATCCCATAGACACTCGAAATGGTCTTCCATTTCCCGGCCACCCCGAATGACAAATCCCTTTTCGGGCTGTTTGATCCCGTCGAGCGCACCGCCCGGCAGCATCAACCGCTCCAGAATTGTGATCCGGCTACCGGCCATATGTCCATCGCGAATGAGGAACGCCGCACCGGCAAGCGCCGCTAGACCAGCACCGATGAACCAAGCATTCTTCTTGTCGACAGAAACGGGCTTACGAGGGCGGGCAAAGGCTTCATAGTTTCCGCTGCTGTAGTACATGGCTTGTTCGCTCCGCTTGGCCAGCACGTCCATCGATGTCACGAAAACATGTCCTCCAGGGCCGCACATTTATGCGGGACGCCGATCGTCAAGCCGCCGTCGAGGACTATCTCAGCACCAGTCATGTAACTGGACTCGTCGCTAAGCAGGAATGCGACCGCCTGAGACACTTCGAGCGGCTGGGCCGCCCGTCCCAATGGAATTGGAAAAAGGGCCGGATCCAAGCCCTCACTCATCGCCGTGGTGACGAGGCCAGGATGAACTGAGTTGACACGCACACCGAAGGCCGCCCCCTCTAGCGCGGCAGACTTGGTGACACCCCGCACGCCGAACTTGGAGGCGACATAAGCATGAAGGCCAGGGCTGCCTCGCAGTCCCTCGACCGATGAGACGTTGACGATCGAACCTCCGCCGGCGCGCCGAATTGCTGGTAGGGCAGCCTGGATGCCGAGGAATACGCCCGTTAAATTGACTGCTAGGGTTCTGTTCCATTGATCGAGTGGGAACTGTTCGATCGGAGCCATGCTGGCGACACCCGCATTGTTGACGAGCCCATGTAAGGCGCCAAAGGTGCTCTCTGCGGCCGCGACCGCCGTTGCCCACGATTTCGGCTCGCTAACATCCTGGTGTACGTAAAGGGCGGCATTTCCCAGTTCGGCAGCGAGAGCCTCTCCATCTGCATCAAGGATATCAGTGACTACGACTCGAGCGCCCTCCGCAATCAGCAAACGGGCATGTGCCGCTCCCATCCCCCGCGCCGCGCCAGTCACCAGAATGACTTTTTCACTCACACGTGCCATGACGTAGTCCTCGCCGTATGTGATGCAATGTAGCCTCGGAAGAGGCGCGCATCGTGCTGCTCTGATAACTGCCAAACTCGGCGCTTTGTACCGAAGGACAATCGCGTAAATTCGCGAAACAGGCGGATGAATGCGATCGCCCACCGTCGCCAAGCCCGCCCATGCCGAGAGATAACCATTGCAAAGAAGCAATTGGCTCTGATCGACGCTAAGTACATGACGCTCGGCATCGGTTGAAGACGGGACGCAAAAAGGAATACGCAGTTCATGGCTGTACTCACTTCGTGCGGATTATGAGCTTCGTTCTGAACGCCCAAGGGATAATTCCGAAACCATCCTCTCAAGCTAGTGCCGTCAATCGCTGGCCCAAAGAGCCGCTGCAGCACCGACGGTTTACGCGTCTGAAAGGAGATCGATTGCCTGGAGGCTAGAATCGTACTCCTCGTACGTACCAAGCATGATCTCGCCAACCTTCAAATTGTGCACGGGATCGATGACCGACGGCGAGTCGTAAGTTAGTGAAACGGGGCCCGTGAATAGTACTTCTTCGCCCCCCGCGTCTCGTCGGAACGTTCGGTTTGTGCACCATTTCACCAGCTGTGTGGCGGCGCCTTTCCCAAATTGATTTACTGGGGGCAAATGCCTGACCGAATAGAAGTTGGTGTGTGTGGAAAACATCTGCCGTGCCGCTGCTCTCAAGCGCGAGTCTGGTTGAGCAGTGATAGTCAGCAGACGCTTACCTGTCGGTCGCTCGAGCGTTCCCTGAATCAGGCTGCCTTCGCGGGTCAACGCGATGTGAGCGAGCTTTTTCGGCGCGCCGAGAATCTCGCGTCCCGACGCGAGGGCTGCATCATTTGTCGTCACATAGATATAGGGTATATAGAAACCGGTCTCCCCACCCGGATCACGAACTTCGATTCCAGAGTACTGCTCGAGATATGGTCCGACGATGCTCGAGCCGTAATTCGCTATACCTACAACACCGACCGCAGGATCTGCGGCAGGTGTTAACTGCTTTGGCAACAGGCGCTCCACATCGCTCGCAATTGTAAAGACCGCTTGTACGGCTTGGCAGTTAAGAAACGCGCTGCCGTGCTCTCTATCTCCGTGATAAAGGGGTGCATCGAATGGAATGCCTCTGACTTCCGGCATTGTTTATCCTCCGGTTGCTCGTCCGGCAGACGCTTAGTGAAATTCGCGGACAGGTCGGCTCCTAGACTCAACATTCAACATCAATGTTGCTCCCGCTTTTGCGGGGATTTGGCTAGAACGTTCGCCGCAGCGTCCCCAGTTCGTTCCGACTCATTTTCGTCGCTTCCTTGTTCGACGTTCTAGGGCGGGCGTCCAGCACACCCTTGAAATGGACGAAAACACGCAGAGCTAAGAATGGCCACTTACGTGCGGCGTCAGTGTCGACGTTGCGCTACCATTTCCACGTATCGGGGCTCGTGTCGGTAGCAAGCACCCGGATTCCGTAGTCGCTGATGGTTACAATGGCATGGGCGTAGCCATGCCAACAATTCAGCTCGGATTCCCTGTCTCGCTCCGACGATCGCCAATAGACCCGATTGCCACTGGACGGGTACGACCGCTTTCGCAGCGAGCCCTTTCCAGACTCAAGACCATTGACATCGATCTTGATCTCGTCGCCGCTGCTTTCCCACAAAACATGCCCCTTGAGCTTTTCTTTGGTCAGATTCAGCACGATAAATTCGTGCTTGCCTCCGCCCTTCGTTGCTCCTTTCTTCGCCTTCTCTTTCGTTCTCATCACCGCCCCTCATGGCCTGTCCTCCGCGTGAAATACAGACTCCGCGGAGTTTGCTAAGATAACGCTGTCGTTCAACTACCTGATTTGGCGGGCTCGCATTCATATACACTCCGCACCTCGCCGACAGCTTTCGGGCATCTCGCAGTGGCTATTTTAATTCGCCTCGATGTGAGTTGCGCGTTCCAGACGATCGTGATCACCAATTCCAGGCCATCGTGATCACTCATTCCAGAGCATCGTGATCACCGTTTCCAGGGGATTGTGATCACCAATTCCACAGGATCGTGATCGCTATTTCCAGCGGATCATGATCGGGGACAGCGAGCCGAACACCACTGACAGTCTGCAACCCAGGTAGCTTGGTCTTTTGCCCGACAGCAGAGGATCGAGATGCCGACAGAGAGACTGTCCATGCGCCATATTCGCGAAGTTTTACGCCTGCACTACAGCGTCGGCATGTCGCAGCGTACGGTTGCCCGCAGCCTAGGCCTGGCCCAGGGCACGGTCTGCAAGTACCTCAACCTAGCACGCCGCGCAGGTTTGACCTGGCCGTTACCGCCGGAGCTCAATGACGATGTCCGGCTCGAGAACCGCCTGTTTCCGCCACCGTCCGATCTGCCCAGCGACGAGCGCCCGCAGCCGGATTGGGCGCTGGTTCATCGCGAGTTGCGACGGAGGAACGTGACGTTGATGCTGTTGTGGGAGGAGTATTGCGACTCCAAGTCCGACAGTTTCAGCTATTCGTGGTTCTGCGAACGGTACAGGGAATGGGCTGGCCGCCTCAAGCCGACCCTGCGCCAAGTCCATGTCGCCGGCGAGAAGCTGTTCGTCGACTATTCCGGCCACACCATGGAGGTGGTCGACGGGCTCAGCGGCGAGGTGCGCAGCACGCAGATATTCGTCGCCGTGCTCGGTGCCTCGAACTACACCTACGCCGAGGCCAGCTTCAGCCAGAACTTGCCGGACTGGATCGGCTCCCACGTCCGCGCGTTTGCTTATTTCGGCGGAGCCGCCCGGCAAACGGTGAGCGACAATCTCAAGGCCGGCATCACCCGGGCGTGCTTTCACGAGCCGATGGTCAACCGGACCTATGCCGATCTCGCCCGCCATTACCGCACCGCTATTGTTCCGGCACGGCCGCATCATCCGCGCGACAAGGCCAAGGTCGAAGTGGGCGTCCAAATCGTCGGGCGATGGATTCTGGCGCGGCTACGCAACCGCCGTTTCTTCTCGCTTGCCGCCCTCAATGAAGCGATCCATGCGCTTCTCGTCGATCTTAACAACCGACCGCTCAGGAGCTGGGGACGAAGTCGGCGCGAGCTGTTCGAGGAACTCGACCGGCCAGCACTCACCCCCTTGCCCGACGAGCCTTACGAGTATGCCGAGTGGAAGCGTTGCCGGGTGAACCTCGACTATCATGTCGAGATTGCCAAACATTATTACAGCGTCCCCCACAACCTCGTCCATGAGGAGGTCGAGGCACGGATCACCCTAAAGACCGTCGAGATTTTCCTGCGCGGCAAGCGCGTCGCCTCGCATCTGCGCAGCACCCTGCCGCACCGCCCGACAACGATCTCCGAGCATATGCCGAGCTCGCATCGCCGCTACCGCGACTGGACGCATGAGCGCATCCGCTCCGAAGCCGCTAAGGTGGGGCCCGACGCCGAGACGCTGATCGACGTCATCCTGCGGTCGCGGCCGCACCCGGAACAGGGCTTCCGCTCGGCCATCGGCATTCTCGGACTGGTCAAGCGCTACGGCGAGGAACGTGTCGACGCCGCCTGCGCCCGTGCCCTTTTGCTCAACGCCCGTTCCTACAAATCGGTCGCTGCCATCCTGAAGAACGGCACCGACAAAACCGCGCCTCCGACCCAGGAGGCGCCCATCCTCTTCCACGCCAACATCCGCGGCCGCGGTTACTACAACTGATCAGGAGATCATCGTGCTCATTCATCCGACCGTCGAACGCCTGCGCGCACTCGGCCTCACTGCCATGGCCGATACCCTCATCGAACTGCAGAACAATCCCGAGGCCGCCGGGATGCCGCACCCCGATTGGCTCGGTCTCCTCGTCGATCGCGAGGTTACCTCCCGCGACAACCGTCGCCTCGTACGGCGCTTGAGCAATGCCAAGCTTCGGCAGGCGGCCGCCATCGAGAATGTCGACTATCGCACCGCTCGTGGTCTCGATCGTTCCCTCTTTCAGAACCTCGCCACCTGCCAATGGATCCGCGAGCACAACCATCTCGTCATCGTCGGTCCGACCGGCACCGGCAAGTCCTGGCTGGCTTGCGCGCTCGGCAACAGAGCCTGCCGCGACGGCTTCTCCGTCCTCTACAAGCGCGTGCCCCGCTTGTTCGCCGATCTCGCCCAGGCGCGCGGCGAAGGCCGTCTCGCTCGCCTGATCGCGACGCTGGAGCGCGTCAACCTGCTCATCCTGGACGACTGGGGACCCGAACCGCTCACCGCCGACCAGCGCCGAGATCTGCTCGAGATCGTCGATGATCGCTACGACAAGGGATCATTGTTGATCACAAGTCAGGTCCCCGTGTCGCAATGGCATGACGTGATTGCCGAGCCGATGACTTCATGATGCCTCCTTCTTCGAACGCTTGGTACGTCGTACCCGATTGCGAAGCTGACTGATTTGTTCGTTTGAGAGCTCGATCTGCCATGGCTGGCCTTTGGCTAACTGACGACCTGCCAGCAATCCGCGCGCGAGATAATCGAGCACCGTTTGCGGGGTTACTCCAAGCTCAGCTGCTGCGCCCTGAATCGAGAAGCTACCGTCGGGCCAGCGCATCGGATTCTTGTCCATGCCGTTGATTTTGACGGTGGGAATGCCCCAGCGGGTACGCAACACCCAGACGTTCTTGCCTTTGAACACGCAGCCTAGGGCCGCGACGAAGCCTTCCTGATTGAGTATTGCCGCGATCTCGGAATCCATTTTGTGTTCAGCATTCAACTCGACGATCCGTTGCCGCAACCGATCAATGTCGACGTAATCGCGGTAGGTGTGAACGCGCCGTTGCAAGTGATGCTCGCTGATTGCGCCGGTCTGCCAGACGATCTTGAGCCACACCTGACCTCGAGCCCGCTTCTGATCAAGAACGACTTCGCGGATGACAAATCGCAGAATGCGCTTGCGATCGGCTGCCGACGTGGTGGCCGTGTTCCAAATCCGTGGAAGGTTCTCGCCGAGCGCTTGCAGCCCTGCGCGTTCCGCCGGGCCAATCAGAAGCGGCTCTTGCGCGCGCCAACGCGCATGCTCCTGCTCGACCGTCTCGACGACACGCAGCTTCTCTTCCCAAACCCGCTCAAGTGAGCGCGCCACAAGACGGTTCTCAGGCTCTACGGCGTCATACTGACGCCGAGCACGCTCGGCCTCGTAGCGGGCGCGCTCCACGCGAAGCGTCCACTGGCGCTCGAGCTGACGGCTCTCCTGCTCCAGTTGGCCCGCCGCTGCGAGTGCGATCTCAATCTGATCCGGCACCAGGGCATCGAGGACCACCCGCTCAACCAGCGCGTCAACCGCCAAGGCCCGGACTTCCTGGCACGTGCACTGCCTTGCTGGTCCCGATCCGAACGGCAGCAATAGACTGGATAATCGGCATTCGGGCCCGTATAGCGCATGCTCATGCGCCGTCCACAACGGCCGCAGATCGCAATTCCTTGTAACAGGGCTGCCCCCTTGCGCGGTACGCCAGAGTGTCCTGCCTCATAGCGGCAGACGTTATCTGCCAGTCGCCCCTGGTTGGCCATGAACTCCTCCCAGCTGATATAGCCTGGGTGAGCGGCGTGGAGGCAAACCGCCCAATCCGCGATCGCCACCTTGACCGTCCCCGTCAGCGATCCCGGCCGGCATCGGCTCGGATCTTTTTGCCGGCGGCCATAAACATACGCCCCAGCATAGGCCGGATTTTGAAGGATACTAAGGACGCGTGCACTATCTGGCGCACGCCAGACGATCTCGTGTGGAGATGGTCCAAGCAGCGGTCGAGCCGGCAAGGACAATCCATTCCTGTCCAAGTAACGCATCACACGGCGAGCGCTTTGTAGTTCCCGAAATTTGGCAAACACCAGATGCAGACGGGCCTGCACCTCCTCATCGGGATTGAGAATAATCGTGCCCGCTCGATCGCAGGCGAGCCCGGCTGGCAGGGGCAGCCGCAGTTCGCCCCGCGCCGCCTTTTGGCGCTCCCCTTGGTGAAGGCGCATCCGAAGCTGATGCAACTCGGCCTCGCTCATGATGCCGGACAAGCCCAACAGCAGCCGGTCGTGGTAGGCGCGCGGATCGTAAAGCCGCTCACCATCCGCAATGAGCACGCCGAATACCGAGCACAGTTCGAGAAGCTGATGCCAGTCCCGGTTATTGCGGGCCAAGCGAGAAGCGTCGAGACTCACCACAAGACCTGCGTTGCCAAGGCTGATCTCGGCAATGAGCTTCTGGAAACCATGACGATCCACGCCGCCAGCACCGGACTTGCCCAGATCCTCGTCAATCACCTGGACGCGCTCGGCCGGCCAGCCCAGACCGATGGCCCGATCGACAAGGCGGTACTGCAGCTCGGTGCTCTCCTGATGCTGCCGCACCTGGTTCACGGATGACTGCCGCACGTAGACATAGGCCAACTTGGCTCGGTGCGCGGTCGTGAGCCGCTCGTCAGCGATGTTCGAGCTGATCAGCACGACCCAGTCCCCTTCCGGGCGTGCCGGGGATCGCTTGCATTCGCCGCATCAGCGCGGCGATCGTTTGAGCAATCTGCGTTTGCGTCGCGGTCGATAGATTCGGCCAGAGACGCGGAATGTCGGCTGTTGGACGGCCGGGCGGATTTGCCAACGTCGGCAGGGGTCGATACGCAACGCGACCTGGAAGTGGTCGGTGGGTCATCGCGAATCACCTTCTCGTCGAGAAGGCCCAGACTCGCGCTCAAATGTTGCATCAATGGGATCAGCGTACGTGCACTGATACGCGGCAGATCGGCCGCGTTCGGGCGGGAAGCGATCGGCGTCTCCGCAAGGTCCGTCGATGCGATCCGAACCGCCCGCCGCCGCCCGTCCGGCAGCGCGACAACGACGTAGGCGGGACCGCGCCCCGACCGCTCCTTCAGCACCTCAAGCCGGTGCCCGGACAGAAAATGATGCGGGTCCGTGATCGTGACGTGAGACACCACCCGTTCCAAAATAGGGGCACTCTGTCGTGTTCGGTGATCCCACGCTTGGAGACGCCATATTGGACCGCATCATTCACAACGCTCACCGCATTGAGCTCAAAGGCGACAGCCTGCGTCGGCGCGCCGACGATAGGACAAACGCGTGACCACCGCACGCCCGATCGCCCCACCGCCCCACAGGTCCCTCCCGCGCACGCCGCTGCGTCGCTCGTGGGGGCCACTCCGCGCCGCGCGCGGGGCCCTCCCATGGACCGCCGGACCGATCTCCAAACCCTCCCGTCTGTCTTGACCAGGAAGACCATTTCCAGCACACATAAACACGTCAGTCGTGTTCGCCTCCGCAAGTGATCACCATCGTCTGGAATCCGTGATCACGATCGCCTGCAATCGCTGATCACCATCCGTGGAATACGCAATGTGAGTCGCGTTCGTGATGGGGACTTTGTGATGGGGGTAATGCGTATGGCTGTGCGCGCAGGCACAATGCGAAACGCGAAAGAGTTTCGGCGGCTACAGTTGATTTACCCGCTACAGGCTGAGCACTCGATGGAAGATCTTGAGCGAGACAGCCTGCTCATATCGCTCGACGTTTCGGATATGCGGCTGAGAAACTCGAAAGACGTACAGTGATCAACAAGTCAGTGGTGATCTTCGTTCTTGCCGCGATCGCACTATTGGCCTTCTTGTACATTCCTTAGTGTGCGTCCGGCCTAACCGGGCCGGGAGATGGCCCCTGTTCCGATTCGGAGTTGAGGTTACAGCTCCGTTTAACAACGTGTGGTTCGATCCGGATCAGGCCATTCACAGCGGCTAGAACCTCGACACAAAGGAATTGACTTATTCATTTGGGATTTCCCAGACGGTAGCTACGCAGGAGGGACCAGCACTTCGTTGCAGTGCAGCTCGATGCTGCGCGGCGAGCCGAGCTGGCGTTTGATGATGCCCGCGCGTTGCGCGGTCAAAACCATCTCTGGTGGCCAGTGGGCGGGGATCCCAAGTGTCCTTGGATATCTCATTCGGCAGGCGGCGGGCCGCTGCGCGTGTAGGCGTTGATGAAGGGTAGATACTGGCCCTGCTTGGCGAGCATCCCCTCGACGCCGAGGCGCCTGAAGGCCTAGAGTTTGGCGAGAGGCTCGAACGGCGACCTCCCGCCGACGTTGTGCTGGCCGATGTGAGCCCAGTCCGACAGGGAGGCGCCGATTAGGATGAACACTGCTTGGTTGCTGGGAACGGCCCGGTCCTTGCTACAGACTTGTACTTTTTGGACGCATGCTCCCAGATTAAAAACCTTGCCTCATAGCCTGGCGTGGCCCCTGTACCGGTCAGGTAGGAGTCCCCGTTGACCGCCCATTGCCAATTGTTTCGTCCGATGTAGTTGCTATCTGGCTGCGAGGGGTCCGAATAAAGACCGATCCAATCATACGAATTTGTTCCTTTCGCAGACCACTTGAGCCGGAACCAACCGTTTGGAGCGAGCTCCAAGCAAACGCGCTGCGCCGAACTCTTTGTTTCAGTCCGAACCCTCCCAGCGGCCAATGCTTCCGCGGCGTGTTCGGGGGTCGCAAACTCCTGAGTCGCAAGAGAAGTATCTGACATGACTTTCCTCTTCCTAAGGCACGGGAGGTCTCTTGGGGATCTCTCAAGACCTTGCAGCACCGGTTAATGCCAAGGTGCTGAACGCCACTTGGCAGCGCTGGCGGGAACTTGAGCCACTTCTAACCCTGCCCAAGCAGCTGGGCCGGCTTTTGACCGGCGCGCATATACGAACACATGGCTTAAGCACCGGGAACTACCACAACTGACGGGTGCCCGACGAAGAAGGTAGCGAGCGCAAATGACAAATCTTAGACTTGTGATAGGAGCCGCGCAGTAATGGTCGTGCTACTGATCCTCGGTGTTTTGATCCTGGCGAGCTTACTGTCGAAAATTATCGCGGGCCATTGGCGAGGGACTGCGACCCGGATCCCGCTCTGAGGACCACTGGACGTGCCTATTCGCTAAAACCAAGTAACGAGCATTTCTGACGTACTGGCGCTGAAGGTTTGGTCGACAAGATGAGGTTGGAAAGTGGATAGAAGCACTTGCGCTAAAGCAGGGAATTCACGGCCGTCACGAGGGTGATGGTGTGTCCCAGCGGGCTGGTCGGCGCCGCGTGCGATGGCCCCACGGCAATCGTCGATTTACGGGAGCTTCAACTTTCCAGGCGGACGGAATTACTTTCGTCGTTGAGGTAATTCAGCATGGTGTTGCTGGCGTCCTCAGCCTCAGCGAAGGTTTGGAACGGTGAGCCGAGAATCTTGATCGCGCCACGGCTCTGGTCAAGCGGACGCCACGACGCGACGTAGCCTAGCCTGCCGCGAAAGCCGGGACCCGAGGGGCTCTCGAAGCTAATCACGAATGAATAATCGTCGCTGTTTGCACTCCATATTTCCATGTTTACGACGGCACGATGGAATTGCAGGCGCATCGGGGTCTGTTCGCCGGGCCAGGTTCGATCATTGAGGTCGCCACATCGTTCTAGCTGGCGGCGCTTGACGACGCCTTGCGCGACACAGCCGACCCGAGATATTCCTTCAGCACGTGACGCTTAATTGCTGCAGGGGTCCCTGTGAGGTAAGCCACAAAGTGGACGCCGCAATCTCCGCCGCAGAGCTATGCTTCTCTTCGCGGGACGGACGGCTAGCAAGTATGACATGAACAACTTGGCCAAGCGGCTGCGCCGTAGCCTCGTCGCGGGCCATGTCCTCGATACCCAACTTACTTATTCCCGCTCAGCCATTGCCAGCATCGCCCATTTGTGAGGTGACCCATTTCCTGAGAGCGTCGGGTGTTAGGCTTCCATCGGCTAGTTCTCTCCAAGACTGCCTGCCTTCGATCCACCTGCTTCTTCGGGCGGGCATCTCGTCAAGGAGCCTTTGTGCAGTTGGAGCAAAACGCGCAGCATCAGAATGAGGGTTACCTTTAGTCTCTTCGAGAGCTTCACGAAAGAGTTCTTCGGATTGCCTCCACGAAGCCTCGGTAAACCTGCTCTCCGCAAAATATTCAAAACAAGCTCGGAACGTCAAAGCACGGCCAACGACCGCATAGGCTGGCAATCCCACCTCGCTCAGCCACTGCCGGAAAAACTCGCTTTTCTCTTCGCTGTCGAGTGGAAGAAAGTCAGCATCGTCGAAGTCTAAAAGCAACGCCATGCCAGCAGTGATTTCGCCTTGTACTTGCGCGTGCTGTTTTTCGAACCAATCGCTGATTGTCTGCAACGGCGTCATCGGCTAATTCACACTCGATCTCTGCAATACGGCTCAGCTAGGAGGGAAAAGAGTGCCTGTCATACTCGGTGGATGTGTTTCGCCCAATCTGAAGCAGCGCGGACGTGACGCGCTCCCCGCCGTCAAGTGAATCGGAAGCTGTCTCTACCACGCGCCCCTAACTTCAACAGCCAGCCTCAGCCAGTAAAGCTAATCAGCGCGCCCTGGTGATGGCCCAAAGGTGCCGTCAAGGTGTACCCTTGGAAACTCCCGCGGGCCACCTACCAGGATTGGTCGGTCACGAGACGTGGGTACACGTAGCGTCGACCCTCTTTAGAGTTGGTCAATCGCTTCTGCAAAACCTTCTCAAACGGCATACGTCAATGTTCTTCGCTGGGTCCGCGCCCCTGTTAGATAGCCAATCAACTCGGCGCTAAGGTTTCCGAATAGCCCAAGACAAAACGACAACAATCGCGACGAATATGACCGCGGCAATCCCCAGCGCGACATATTCCATGGTTTTGCTCCGCTAATTGGCATCATAACAGGAAATTCAGGAGCGGAGTTGCCCTGTCGCAGCTCCGCTCCCTAAGCATCACCGTCAGTCCCGCGATACGGCGAGGCTGTGAGAATTGAGCAACTTCTGTGCCGACAAAAACATCGCGAAGCTGAGGAATGGCATCGCGATTGGGGAAGCTAGCCGGGAAGGAGAGGTTCGTTTCTTCGGTAAGGCCGATGCGGCGGCGAGCAGCATGCGCCGAATTGTCGAGCGAATAGCCGGTCGTTTTGATCGCGTGCATTTCAGTTACGGACCGGCCCCGAGGGGCTACGGTCTATATCGCCTAATCGGATTGTCCGGCCACGAATGCACCCCGGTTGTGCCGTCGATGATCCCGAGGAAGCCCGACGATCTCGTGAAGACGAACCGCCGGGACGTTGTTTCTCGTACCCGGTGCTGCGCGCCGGCGAGTTAACGGCGGTATAGGTTCCCGATGAAAGCCACGAAGCGGTGCGAGATCTCGTCCGTAGCCGAGCCGCGGTGGTTGAGACAATACGGGTCCACCGGTAGCAGGTGAGCACCTTCATGCTCAAGCACGGACGCACCTATCCGCGCAAGAAGAGCTGGACGAGGCGCTATCTGCGCGGGCTTTCAGAAACAGCAGTTCGATCACCCCGCACATCAGATCGCGCTCCAGAGCCTGGATACAGAAGTTCTATCTCGTACAAAGCCAGCGCAATGGTGTGGGCAGAACCGAAAGGCGGCGGGTCATCTCATTCGTCTCAAACAGCGTGATCACCATTCTGGCTCCGGTGAGATTGGGCGGTCCAGCGGATGCTACTTCGAAAGGTTCGAAAATATCGGTCCGGGCAGTTGCTGTCATTTGGGACCTTCAGATCTGTCCGCCTGACAACACGGATGTCCGAACGTTTACACGACGGCGGATGCATTCCAGTGGCGTGGCGCAAAGCAGATAATTTGCTCTTCAGAAAGGGCTCGCACAACCTCGTTACTGGCACGGCGATTGCTGGGACAGATTGGAGCACCGTGATGGCGACGACGCGCTCATGCAGTCTCCGGCCCGGGTTCAGATGAGGCCTGCTCGATTGATCAATCAAGACCAAACTGGTGCTGCCGCCCGTCAAATCCGGAGCGGCCCTTGGGTCAGCGCCGAGCTGAGCAGGGCTGCAGGGTCGACTCCTTGCGTCATGTTGCTGCGCAAGGATCTTGAAAGCGCGCCGCGTGACGAATTGCTCATGTGTTTCGACGAGGTGCTTCCCATTGGTGTCGTTCTCACACTGGACGTTCCAGTGCACCAGTGCTGGCGCGAGCAATCATAACAATGACAGGGAGATGGTGATGAACAAGGAAGCCAGACTCAACGATGACATTGGCATTGCAACAGGTGCATTTTGGGACTTTACCAAGCGAGCCATCGGAACTCAGACAGAATTCTCGAAAAGGTTTTTCGACATCTATTCGCATTGGCAGGAGCGAATTCAAACCGAATCCACGCAGGCGATGGAGCTCTTCGGGAAAGTCAATTCCACGCGCTCCGCAACCGATCAGATCGGCTTTCTTCAGGTCTGGATGAAAGGCGCTACGCAGCGGGCCGCGCAGGATGTGGTCTATTCGATTGAAACCGCAAAAGTGCTCGCGAATGTCGAACTTCCACTCTTCGCCAACCCGGAGCTATTCAAGCCTACAGGCCTCTTCCCCACCTTGGGGTCGCTGAACTTGCCAGCCGGGGCCGGCATTAACTTCCATTATGGTTCTTGGCAACTGCCGACCCTCCGGATTGAAGGATATCGACCAGAGCGATGAAAGTTGGGCTTCCCTACAGTAGCCCACGGAATGACAGTTTTCGTCTTACAAAAGAGCGTACCGCTGGCACATGACACTGGCGAACGCTGACCGCGCCGATCCTCACTTCCCCCGATGCAAGCGATGCCACCAGCGTTCGGCTCGGCTACAACCGTCCGACAAACTGTGCCCAGCACGCATTGCATTGGGGAAGCCACACTCCCCGTGGTGTCCTTATGGCCCACGTCCTGCGCTGATATCCTTCGGACCAACCGAATGCCGGCAAAGACCGGTATCGGAACGTTGGCCGGTCCTGCCGCTTGCGGCAAATCCAACCAGGAGCAAGCAAATGGCCGAGAAAGCCAGGAAACCTACCCCATGAGACCTCCGCCGTCGCCGGCGAAGGAGAGAACGCGTTCTGGGCAAAATCGGCGGAGTCTGACCTCATCACAACTTGAAGGGGTTCCATGTTGAACTTGTCGCCCTTCCCGCCAGCAAGGGCTCGTCATCCCGAATGCACTGATCAGCAGAACACGGCCGGAAGGCTGTCAAGGAGTCCGGCAGGACGAGGAATGGCGAGGGTGATAACCGGTCTGCAGCGCGAGCAAATCGCTCCGCGACTGCGTCCCCGAGATGGTCCCGCCACTTCTTCACGAACATCATCACGAGGCGGGGACCCCGACCTCGAAGAGAAGCGCGATCGCCGGATAGCCTTGACACCACGGTTGGTTCGGAAGGCACAACCACAATGCGGTAATTGGATCAGATTTGGTACTTGACGTCTCAACCCCGGTTAGAGAAGACCGGTTAACAGCGGCACCCGGGACAGGGGCAGTGGTAGCGGTCGCCGAAGGCGAGCCCCTCCTGCGAGTCCCCCCGGCGAGGAGCTCATGCCTTGCGCGAGAGATCGTTACCCAGAAGGCCGCGCCGAAGGCTCGGTGAGAGCAGCTCATAGAGCCCGATCCGCACCGCGAACGCGCCCTCCCCTTGCAAAAGCAATGTCATGAAATCGGGCTGTGCGCCAGCAGCTCTCATCTGCCGTCTTCATATGACCGCGCATTAGATGGCGGCGGCGAGCTTCATCCACGCCGAGGATCTCCACCAAATTCCGCATTCGCTTCAATGTACCGGCCGAGCCAGCCGTAGGCGTTCACGATCTTTGTCGAAATGCGTCTATATTCCCTGATCTATGGAAGACCATTGCTCGATCGCGTGACATCGCGGAAGCGCTGTTTCTTCATTGTCCTGAACTTGTAGGATCTACTCGCCGCCGTCTCCCGATGTACTTGCGTTGCATCCGTTGTCGGGTTTGTCGCGTCCGCGACACGGTGATGTTGTCCGGCCCGCGTACCGCCGTACTCTCGATTAAGCCTTTGGATAAGATGCAGAACGGTTCGTCCGGGCCTCTTGTTGCGCATTTGGCACGCCCCTTGAGTCGCTCTCTTTTCGCGCCGGCAGGAGCCGCCGACTGGCGTCGCTGAATGATCTAATCATTTGAAAAGGAGACATCAATGAAGACCGATATGTCAGGCTATGGTGTAACCGAACTAACTTCTGAAGAGGCGTCTGCAACTTCGGGAGGAGGGTTATTTTGGCCAATCTTTTTCGGAGTTATGGGCCTAGTGGTTCATCACAGTGATTTTGACGTTTTGATACCGAGCCATCCGAGGATAGGCAACTTTTCGGGTGGCAAGAGGATCTCGATGCTTCGAGCGACGCCGGGCTGGCGACGAATGAACCCGTTGCGTTCGAGGGTGAGGATCATCTGGTGGACTGACGGCGGGCTGACGCGGAAATGCCGCTGGATGTCGGCCTCGGCGGGCGGCTGTCCGAACATGTACGAGTAGGTATGGATGAAAGCGAGATAGTGTCCCTGCTTCTCGGTGAAGTGCGCGCCTGATTTTTGACTCATAGCTGGATTCGTCCCGGCCTCCGACAAGGAGGCGAAGCATGAATGTACGTTATCGGGTCGAATTGAGCCAAGCCGAGCGGGACGAACTGACGGCAATGCTCGGCGGCGGCACGCATTCCGCCCGCAAACTCAAACGGGCTCAGATTGTGCTGGCGGCCGATTCAGGCAGCTGCGACGCGGAGATTGCCCGAACCGTCCGGGTCAGCCTTTCCACCGTCGGCCGGACCAAACGCCGTTTCGTAGAAGGCAATCTGGAGCGGGCCTTGAGTGAGGAGCCGCGTCCGGGCGCGGAACGCAAGCTGACAGGCAAGGAAGAGGCCCTGCTGGTGGCGACGGCATGCGCCAAGCCGCCCGCCGGCCGCAAACGCTGGACGCTGACATTGCTGGCCGACGCGATGGTCAAGCTCACCGATCACGCCAGCCTGTCGGGCGAGACCGTGCGCCGCCGGCTGGCCGACAACGACCTCAAGCCGTGGCGCCGGGATATGTGGTGCATTCCTCATGTCGACGGCGAATACGTCGCCCGGATGGAGGATGTGCTCGATCTCTACGCCGAGGCGCCGGATCCCGAGCGGCCCCTGGTTTGCTTCGACGAGACCCCAGTCCAGCTGATCGGCGAGGTACGCCAGCCGATCCCTGCCCAACCGGGACAGCGCGAGCGCTACGATTACGAATATCGCCGCAACGGTACCGTCAATCTCTTCGTCACCTTCGATCCGCATCGCGGCTGGCGCAATGTCAAGGTTACAGACCACCGCGCCGCGGTCGACTACGCGCACTGCATGCGCGAACTCGTCGACGTCCACTATCCCAATGCCGCCTGCATCCGTGTGGTGCAGGACAATCTGTCGATTCATACGGCCGGCGCGCTATATCAGGCATTTGCGCCTGCCGAGGCCCGTCGCATCCTGCGCCGCCTCGAGTTCCACTACACCCCGAAACACGCCAGCTGGCTCAATATGGTCGAGTGCGAGATCAGCGTGCTGCAGCGCCAGTGTCTCGGCCGTCGCATCGACGATCCCAAAAGGCTTCGAAAAGAAATCGCAGCATGGCAACGGCAGCGAAACAAGGCGCGAGACCGCATCAAATGGATGTTCACAACCGACAAAGCCCGCGCCAAACTCGGTCGCGCCTATCCAGTTGCCGCCAAAGAGTCAAAACCACTGTGATGAACCACTAG
>NZ_LSEF01000093.1 GCF_001641695.1 Bradyrhizobium neotropicale | reverse complement strand
GGGCGGATTCAACCGCTCGTCGCAACACTCCGTGTATCGCTCACTCGGAGCAATTCGTCGAGGGTTTCTGCCGGTGTTTTCCAGCCGAGGGTTTTGCGGGGCCTTGTGTTGAGTGCAAGAGCCACGGCCTCCAGATCATCGGCATCGTGCATGCTGAGATCCGTCCCCTTTGGAAAGTACTGGCGCAGCAACCCATTCGTGTTCTCGTTGGTGCCGCGCTGCCACGGGCTGTGAGGGTCGCAAAAGTAGACCTGCACGCCTGCATCGATCTTCAGACGCGCGTGCTGAGCCAGCTCAGCTCCTTGATCCCAGGTTAGAGACCGCCGCAGTCGCTCGGGCATGGTGAAGATTGCGCGGGTGATGGCGTCTCGCACCGCCTCAGCGCCATGTCCGGCGAGTGCAGGTCCATTCTTCACGCGAGCATCCTGTTCCTGACCGGTCATGCGCGGCAAATGCAGCAGAATGGTAAAACGGCTCGTGCGCTCCACCAAAGTGCCGATCGCGGAACTACCGAGGCCCATGATGAGGTCACCTTCCCAGTGACCCGGCACAGCTCGATCGGCAGCTTCCGCCGGACGTTGACTGATCATGATCTCGGAAGGAATGAAGCTTCTGCCTTTGCGGGCGCGCGCCCTCGGCATCCGCAAGGCCCGCCCAGTGCGCAAGCAGGCCGTCAGTTCACGGCGCAAAGCTCCTCGACCCTGCACATAAAGGGCCTGATAAATTGCCTCGTGACTGATGCGCATCGTCTCATCCTCGGGAAAGTCGAGCCGAAGTCGCCGAGAAATCTGTTCCGGGCTCCATGCCGTCGCCCAGCGTCGGTTTTGCCGATGCACCGCCCGGCGGCCCTTCCACACGACCTTCGGGCCAACGAGGAGCGCCCCGTCTGGCTTAGCGATCATACCGGCAAGCCTGTCCTGCACATAATCCCGCAGGGTCGGGTTGATTGCCAACTTCGCAAACTTGGGCCGTCGGGCGGACTGATCAGCATGCCATTGTGCCGTGGTCGCCCGGTACTCTGGAGCGCCATGGCGGCGCGCCACATTGCGACGGAGCTCACGGGAGATCGTGCATGGAGGCCGGCCGAGCTGACGAGCGATGGCTCGCACCCCATGCCCCTGCGCGCGCAAGATGGCAATCTCCTCACGTTCGGCGAACGACAGGTAGCGCTCCGACCGAGGTTTGGACGATCGCGACAAATGTGTTGGCGGCATACCGCCCGCCCTCCGGAACCAGCGTACTCCGACCGACGGCGACACCCCGGCCTCAACCGCAGCATCCCCGCTCGATCGCCCCAAGGCAATCGCAGTCCAGAACGGTCTATAATCTTCTCGTAGGACCTCTCGGGGACGATCTGTCCGCACACGCTTCTCCATCGCAACCTCTTTTGCTCGAGTGTTGCGACGAGCGGTTGAATCCGCCCTGGATGCCCCGGTCAAGCCGGGGCATGACAGCGGAGAGTATGGAGATCGCGCCGCGTCCCTACCGCAGCGGCTTCTTCAGCAGCGAGAAGCGGTCCGGATCGAGCCCCATCGAGGGTTGCAGCATCGGGGCTTCGAGGCTGGAGAAGGATTTCGCGGGCGGCGCCGCGAACACCGGGTCGTTCGGCACGTCGCGCTGCGAGGTGGCGCCGCGCCAGCGTTCGAGCACGGCGCCGACGAAATGCATGTCGTGCCCGGAGGTGACCGAAGGCACGCTGCTGATGGTGGCTTCGCCGCGCGGCAATTGGTGCGGCGGCACCTCCTTGAAGCGCAGCCGCGTCGGCAGCGCGACGCCTTCGCCGAACGCCAGCACCTCGCGGGTGCCGAGCGAGGGCACGAAGGAGAGCAGGTTGGCGGCCGCATCGGAGACCGCGGCGCGCAGCAGCGCCTGGTCGCGGTCGTTGGCAAGACGCATCGTGAACAGCGTGTTGCACTGGGAGATGATGGTGGCGTCGAGCTCGGCGGGACGCTGGGTGATGAGGCCGAGATAGACGCCGTATTTGCGGCCTTCCTTGGCGATGCGCGACACCGCCTTGCGCGTCGGCCCGAAGCCGACATTGCGATCGGCGGACGCGTAGCGGTGCGCTTCCTCGCAGACGAACAGCAGCGGCGAGACGCCGTCGCTCCACAGGCCGAAGTCGAAGGCCATGCGGCAGAGAACCGAGACGACGGAATCGATGACTTCCGCCGGGAAGCCGGCGAGCTGCATCACCGTCATCGGCTTGCCGTTGGCGGGCAGGCGGAACAGATGGCTGATCACCTCGGCCATGGTGTCGCCGCCGACATTGGCGTTGTCGAACATGAAGGCGTAGCGGGGGTCGTTGCGCACCGCCTCGATGCGCGAGATCAGCTTGTGATAGACGATGCGCGAGGAGCGGTTCTCGAGCTTGCCCATGCGCTCGTCGATCAGCGAGATCAGGTCAACCAGGCGGTAGGGCACCGGCGTATCAACGGTGTAGCCGACCTGCTTGGGATCGATGCGCTTCAACCCGATGCGGTCGGCGTTCTGGTACTGGGTGTAGACGCCCTTGGCGATCGGAATGACCTCGGCGAGGATGTCGAGCTCCTCGGGCACGCCGGGGCGGCCCGCAAACAGCACGTCGACGATTTCCTCGAAGTTGAACAGCCAGAACGGCAGCTTCAGGTTTCGCGGGTTGAGCACCAGCGCGCGGTCGCCGAAGCAGCGGCCATATTCGTTGTGCACGTCGAGCAGGAAGATGCGCAGGTTCGGGCGGGACTTCAGGATCTCGTTGAGCAGGAGCGACACGCCGGTCGATTTGCCGACGCCGGTCGATCCCAGCACCGCGAAGTGCTTGGACAGCATCTCCTCGACGTCGACATAGGCGACGACGGAGCGGTCCTGCTGCAGGAAGCCGACATTGATCTGGTCCGAGCCGGTCGGCGCGTAGATCGTGCGCAGCTCCTGGCTGGTGATCAGGTCGACGGCATCGCCGATGGTCGGATAGTTGGTGACGCCGCGCTGGAATTTCGCCTTGTCGTTGGCGTTGAGGATTTCGCCGAGGAGGTCGACCGAGGCGATCGCGATATAATTGTCGGTGCTCGACAGATTTTCGCAGGAGACCTCGGTGATCATGGCGACGATGACCGAGCTGGCGCAGCGGATGCTGACGAAACGGCCGACGGTCGCCCGAACCTCCGAGATCGGCAGCCGGCTTTCCGCCAACAGCCCGACCCGGGCGAGCGATCCGCGAACCGAAATCACGCGTCCAAAGGATGTCACGATAGATGAACCTGGCAAGCACGAGGGATTTCTCCCGACTATGCGGGCCGTCACTGGACAAACGGTTAAACGGCAGGCGCGGGCGCTTCGTTAAATCCACGACAATTCGGCCGAGACGTTTGTTCCCAATGCAGATTTGTGCGCGGAATCAGCGGGAAAATGCTGCATTTCCAGGCTGGGGCGACCCGACGGCGATTAAGGAAGATTTTACCATCCGGGCACTCGGCCCGTGGCCCAACGGAACAAAGCCGGCTACCCCGGCCGGTTCCCTGGGGGCGTTCTATTTGTTGACGGGACCTAATCATTTGTACATTAGTACAAATGAGCCGGCGGCCCTCAGGGCTGCCTCGCGCTTTGCCGCTGCGCCCGATTGCGCGATCCGATCAAGCGGATTGCACGTCTTGCCTTGGAGGAAACCATGCAGCCCGAACCGATTTTCGATCTCGCTCATCTCGGTCACATGGAACTCTTGACGCCCAAGCCCGACGAGAGCCTGAAGTTCTTCGTCGACGTCATGGGCATGACGGTCAGCGGACGACAAGGCGAGTCGGTCTACCTGCGCGGCTGGGACGATTATGAGCGCTATTCGCTGAAGCTCACGGCGTCGAAGACGTCGGGCATGGGCCACATGGCGCTGCGCGCGCGCAGCCAGCAGGCGCTCGAGCGCCGCGTTGCTGCGCTCAAGGGTTCAGGTTTCGACATCGGCTGGATCGACGGCGACATGGGGCAGGGGCCGACGTTCCGCTGCCGCGATCCCGACGGCCACATCGTCGAGCTCTACTACGAGACCGAATGGTACCAGGCTCCGCCCGAACTCAAGCCGGCGCTGAAGAACCAGGCACAGCGTTTTCCGGCGCGCGGCGTCAACGTCCGCCGTCTCGATCATCTCAACTGCCTCGCCGTCGACATCAAGGCGAACCGCGAGTTCTTCGAGAACTATCTCGGCTGCCGGCTCACCGAGCAGATCGTGCTCAATGACGGGCGCGAGGCTGCGATGTGGCTGACGATGTCGAACAAGAGCTACGATTTCGCCTATTCACTCGACCATTCCGGCGTGCCCGGCCGCTTCCACCACGTCACCTACGCGCTCGACAGCCGCGAGGAGATATTGCGCGCCGCGGACATCTTCCTCGACAACGGCATCTACATCGAGACCGGCCCGCACAAGCACGCGATCCAGCAGACCTTCTTCCTCTATGTCTATGAGCCCGGCGGCAATCGCGTCGAAGTCGCCAATGCGGGCGCGCGCCTGATCCTCGCGCCCGACTGGAAGCCGATCGTGTGGACGGAGGAGGAGCGCAAGAAGGGCCAGGCGTGGGGCCTGAAGACGATCGAGTCCTTCCATACCCACGGCACGCCGCCGGTGGAGGTCAAGAAGCACGCTTAGTTCAGTGGATGGACGATCGCACGCGCGCGATCGTCTCCTTCACGCCGGTCCACGCCGGCTTGTCCGGCGCGAACTGCTGGCGCAGAAATGTGACGAGTTCCTCGACCTGCGCGTCGCTCATGCTGTTCTTGAAGGCGGGCATGTAGCCGAGATCGCCTGATGCGGGCTCGGCGATGCCGTGCAGGATGACCTGCACGAGATTGTCCGATGTCGTGCTGTGCAGATTGCTGTTGAGCGCGAGCGAGGGCCGGCTGCCGAACAGCGGCAGGCCGCCGACCTCGTGGCAGACGGCGCAGGCGCCCTGATAAAGCCGCGCGCCGGTGGACGCGGCGACGGTGACCTGTGTCGCGCTCTCGAGCTTGGCGGCGAGCGCATCCGGCGTCTGACCATTGGTTGGGGTGTCGTTGAACGAGTCGAGATAGACGGCCATCGCCCGGATGTCCTGGTCGGGCAGGGCGGCAAGATCCCTCACGATCGGCGCCATCGGGCCGGCGGCCACGCCGTGATAGCGCGACTGGCCGGTGCGCAAATAAGTGTAGAGCTCGGCTTTGCTCCACGGGATCGGGGCATGCGAGAGCGATGTCAGCGACGGCGCTTCCCAACCCTCGGCAAAGCCGCCGGCGAGATAGGCCTCGCGCTGCTCGGCGCCGAGGGCATTGCGCGGCGAATGGCAGGCGCTGCAATGGCCGAGGCCTTCGACGAGATAGGCGCCGCGATTCCACAGCTCGGATTTTGCCGGATCGGGCTTGAACTCGCGCGTCTGATGGAACAGTGCGTTCCATCCCGCCAGCAGCGCCCGGAGGTTGAACGGGAAGGCGAGCGTGTTCGCAGGCTGCGTCGCGCGGACCGCGGGCTGCGCCATCAGGTACGCATAGAGCGCCTGAAGGTCGGCGTCGCTCGTCTTCGAAAAGTGCGTGTAGGGGAAGGCGGGGTAGAGCTGGCGCCCGTCGCGATGAAGCCCGTCGCGCATCGCGCGCTCGAAGGCGGGATAGGACCAGGCGCCGATGCCGGTCTCGACATCGGGCGTGATGTTGGTGCTGTAGATCGTGCCGAACGGCGTTTCCAGCGCGCGGCCGCCGGCATTCAGCACACCGCCGATCGTGGTGTGGCACTCCGCGCAATTGCCGAGCGCCGCCAGCTGCTGGCCGCGGGCGATCGTTGCCGCCGAATAGACCGAGGCATCGGGCCGGGCGATCGGCCCGATCGCGCGCCCGGGCAGCAGAGCCGCGCCGATGCCGATCGCAGCGGTGCAGACTGCCGCAATCGTTGCGAAGATGCCTGAGCGCTTGGCGAACGGATTTTGCCAGATGCGCGATGGAGGCGCGGCAGCAGGGGCCGCCAAGGCTTGCGGCGCGGCCGCCGCATCGCCGTGCAATCCCCTCAGGATGCGCTCCGGCGTGAACGGCGGCTCGCGAAAGCGCACGCCGGTGGCATCGAAGATCGCATTCGCAATCGCCGCGGCGCTCGGCACGGACGCGGACTCGCCGACGCCGAGCGGCGGCTGGTCCGGCCGCGGCAGCATCAAGACGTCGATCTTCGGCACGTCGGGAAAGGGGATGATCGGATAGGCGCCCCATTCGCGCGCCGCCACCGCGCCGCGCTCGAACGAGACCTCTTCCATCAGCGCGCGGCTGGTGGACTGGATGACGTTGCCCTGGATCTGGTGGCGCACGCCGTCCGGATTGATCATCAATCCGGAGTCCTGGCCGGCGACCACGCGGGTGACGCTGACATCGCCGGTGGTCTTGTTCACCGCGACGTCGGCGATCCAGGCGGACCACGCCGCGCCATAGCCGGGAAACTTGCTGTGGACATAGAGTGCGTAGGCAAAGCCGCGCCCGTGCACGACCTCGCCATCCTTGTCCTGCCGCACCGGCCGTGGCGTCCAGCCGGCGCGCTCGGCGACCGCATGGACGAGATCGACGGCGCGCTGGTCCTTCAAATAGCGCAGGCGATATTCGATCGGGTCGACGCCGGCCTCGGTCGCGAGCTCGTCGATATAGGATTCATGCGCAAAGGTGTTCGGCAGCGCCGAGACGCCGCGAAACCAGGAGGCGCGCACGATCGGCGGCATGTCGTGGGCGACGACGCGCATGTGGTCGTAGTCGTAGGGCGGGATCGCGGTGCGGTCGCCCATTTGCAGCACGGCCGGCTCGGGCGAGATCCGCCCCGTGAGCAGCAGCGCCAAAGTCGGCGCGGCATTCGAAGGATAGCGCGTGGCGAGGTCGTAACCGGCGACGCCGCCATCGGCGTTCAGCCCGCCATTGACGTCGATGAGCTGTGCGGTGCCCTTGGGTTCCCAGGCGTGCTCCTGCTCGCGCGAGAGCTGCACGCGCACGGGCCGGCCGACGGCGCGCGACAGCAGCAGCGCGTCCGCCGTGACATCGTCGGCGCAGTTGCGGCCGTAGCAGCCGGCCGCTTCAAGCCGGATCACCTCGATCTCGCTCTCGGGCCGCTCGATCAGCAGCGCGAGGTCGCTGCGCAGCAGATGCGGATTTTGCGTGCCCGACCAGACCCGGATATTGCCATGCTGGAAGTCGGCGACCGCGCAGGACGGACCGATCGAGGCATGCATCTGGTAGGGCCAGACATAAGTGCGCTGGATCGGCTTCGCTGCGCCCGCAATCGCCGCGTTGACGTCGCCCTTGTCGATCAGCGTGCGCGGCGTCGACGGATTGGCGCGTAGCGCCGTTTCGACATCTGCGAGATCTGGCAGGGTGGGCGTCGGCTTCCAGCTCACCTCGAGCTGCGCGGCAGCTCGAATCGCATTCTCCTCGCGCTCGGCGACCAGGCCGACGAAGTCACCAATATGCACGACGGCGACGAGACCGGGGATGTCTCGGACCGAGGATTCGTCGACCGCGATCAGGCTGGTGCCGACGAACGGGCCGGCGTCGACGCCGGCATAGGGCGGACGCACCACGCGCCCGTGCAGCATGCCGGGCACGCGGATGTCGTGCACGAAGGTCAGCTCGCCCGTGGCCTTGGCCGGCAGATCGACGCGGGGAACGGATTGACCGACGATGGCATAGTCGCCGACCGGTTTGACGTCTACGTCGTCCGCGAGCTCGAGACTGATCGTCTCGCCGCCGATCAGCTCGCCATAGCTGACGCTGCGGTTGTGCCCGCGCACGAGGCCGTCTTCGACGCTCAGCTCGGCGGCCGGCAGCTCCAGCCGCTCGGCTGCACGCGCAATCAGAAAATGCCGCGCCTGTGCCGCGGCCTTGCGCAAAGGCACCGCGGTGATCTGGATGGTTTCGCTCGCGATCGTCGCGCCCTGGTTCGGCACCACCGCGGTATCGCCGAGCACGACGACGACGCGCGCAAAGGACACGTCGAGCTCCTCGGCGACGATCTGGCCGAGTGCGGTGCGGATGCCGGTGCCGAGATCGACATGACCATTATAGGCCGAGACCGAACCGTCCGCGGTGATGCGGACGAAGGTCTCAGATGTGCACTCGTCCACCGTGCGGACGACGATGAGCGAGCCGGAATGTCGCTCAGCTCCGTTCGAGACAGGGGAGGCCATCAATCAGCGGCCTCAGTGAGCTGGCCCGATGCGCGCATCACCGCCCGCAGGATTTCGACATGCGTGCCGCAGCGGCAGAGATTGTAGCGCAGCGCCGCCAGCGCTTCCTGCTCGGTGGGCCGCGGATTGATCGCGAGCAGCGCCTTGGTGGTCATGATCATGCCGTTGAGGCAATAGCCGCACTGCGACGCCTGCTCGTCGATGAAGGCCTGCTGCACGGGATCGGGTCGATCGCGCGTACCGAGCCCTTCGAGCGTCACGATGTCGCGCCCTACACAGCCGCTGATCGGGATGACGCAGGAGCGCGCGGCGCTGCCGTCGATCAGGACAGTACAGGTGCCGCATTCGCCGAGCCCGCAACCATATTTCGGACCGTTGAGCGCGAGATCGTTGCGCAGCACGTAGAGCAACGGCGTCTCTCGCGCCGCAGCGATGTCGTGGATCCTGCCGTTGACGGTGAGGCGGATCGGTGTCTGCGTCATCCTCGTTCCCAAGCCTTGCGACCACGCGACGGCAAAAATTCTACGTCGCGACGATACCGTTTGTACACAAACGTGCAAGCGGCGCATGCCGCAGTGCAGCGTGACTGCCCGCTTTGTGGACAGGGGCAGGAGGCAAATGAGCTTTTATTCGGCAGCGTCGCCTTTTCGCTCACCCCGCCGCTTGACAGCTCTCGAAGGCGCGCGCAACATCGTTCGTATACGAATGATAACCCGTCGTGATCCGCTGGCTTTGACATGGTGACTGAAACGACGAGCGCCGTCTCCGACAAGATCCGCTGCGATGCCTGTCCGGTGATGTGCTACATCAAGCCGGGCGCGGCGGGAGCCTGCGACCGCTATGCCAATCAGGACGGCAAGCTGGTCCGCGTCGATCCGCACATCATCCTCGAACGCACGGTCTCGCAGGGCGGCAAGCTGGTGCCGTTCAGCCGCACGGAAGATTGGGACGGCAAGATCGTCCACGAGCCCTCGACCTTCGTGACTGCGATCGGCGCCGGCACCACGTATCCCGACTACAAGCCGGCGCCGTTCATCGTCTCCGCCGAGGTCGACGGCGTCGACATGGTGACCGTGGTCACCGAGGGCATCTTCTCCTACTGCGGCATCAAGGTGAAGATCGACACCGATCGCTATCTCGGGCCCGAGACTGCGACCGTCCGCGCGCAGGGCGAAGCGGTCGGTCATGTCACCACCAGCGAATACGGCTCACAGATGCTTTCGCTCGGCGGTGTGCATCATCTGACCGGCGGCTCCAAGAAAGAGGGCCGCGTCACCTGCGACACGCTGATGGACCTCGCCAATTGCAAGGCGGTCGAACTTACCATCGACGGCGGCGCGAGCGTGGTGGTGCAGGCCGGCCAGCCGCCGATCGTCAACGGCGTCAGGGAAGAACGGATGCGCGTCGGCTGCGGCTCGGCGACGATCGGCATGTTCGCAAAGCAGTGGCACGGCAAGGTCGATGAAGTCGTGGTCGTCGACGATCACATCACCGGCGTGCTGAGCGAGCACCAGGCCGGCAAGCTGCTCGACATCGCCGATACCGGCATCAAGATGAAAGGTCGCCGCTCGACGCCCGGCCGGTATTTCCAGGTCGCCGATCCCGGCACGGGCTGGGGCGGCACCAACATCTCCGATCCCTTGGCGATTCTTGGTGCCTTCGATGCGAAGGAAGCCAAGCCCGGTCTGAGCATGCTGATGGTCTCCACGACGGGCGAGCACTCATCTTATTATGTGCTCGACGAGACCTTGAAGCCGGTCGAAACGGAAATGCCGGCCGATCTGAAGTTTTCGGTCGAGCGCATCCAGGAAAATTGCGAGCCGGCGCTGTGCACGGTGCTGTTCATGGCCGGTGCCGGCGGCTCGCTGCGTGCGGGCGTGACCGATAATCCGGTGCGGCTGACGCGCTCGGTGAAGGACGCGCTGACGCGCGTCACCAGCGGCGGTGCGCCGGTCTATGTCTGGCCGGGCGGCGGCATCACCTACATGGTCGATGTGACCCAGATGCCCGCCGGCGCGTTCGGCTACGTGCCGACGCCGGCGCTGGTCGCGCCGATCGAGTTCACCATGAGACTATCTGACTATGCTGCGCTCGGCGGACACATGGATTACGTGAAGCCGCTGTCCGAGGTGCAGAATGGTGACGATGTCCGCCAATTGCCGTGGCAGAATCCCATCCCGGGAAGGCGCGCATGAGGCTCCCGCAAATTGCATTGCTGTCTGATGGCCGGCGGCTGCATTTGCAGGATGGACCGATTGATCTGATCGTGGAGGCGAGGGGAGGGGCGAGTGCGGTGCGCGCGGCCTATGAAGCGGCGGCGCGGCGGTTCACTGGCCTGCTCGACGAGCTCTGCGCCGAACTGACGGAATTGCGCATGGCGGCCGATCCGGCGCGAACCTCGCTGAAAGGCGTCGTCGCACGTCGCATGCATGCCGCCGTCGCGCCCCATGCGGCCGATTGCTTCATCACGCCGATGGCTGCGGTCGCAGGCAGCGTAGCGGAAGAAATCCTGGGCGCGATGCTGAGCGCTGCGTCGCTCGATCGTGCCTACGTCAATAACGGCGGCGATATCGCGTTGCATCTGGGCGAGGGAGAGCATTTTTCGATCGGCCTGATGGACCGGCCCGACGGCGATGGCGCGATGCGGACGATGACGATTGATGCGGACGATCCCGCGCGAGGGATCGCGACCAGCGGTCGCCATGGCCGCAGCTTTTCGCTTGGCGTCGCCGATGCCGTGACGGTGCTGGCTGCCACGGCGTCGAAGGCCGATGCGGCCGCGACTGTCATCGCCAATGCGGTGGATTTGCCGGGTCATCCCGCCATCACCCGGCAACCCGCCAATGAGCTTCAGCCAGACAGCGATCTCGGCGCACGCCTCGTCACCCGCGATGTCGGTCGATTGTCGCAGGCCGAGATTGCGACGGCGCTCGAATCTGGCGCGGAATGTGCACGGCAATTGTTCGATCGCGGATTGATCGAGGGGGCTGTGCTGCGGCTTTGTGGTGATATGCTTGTCATCGGAACCAGGGATGTAGAACAGCAACGATCGCGCCCGCTGGTGCTGGAGAACGCGGTCCATGCCTCAACAGGGACGTGAAACATGAGCGCGATCATCCGCAAGATCGTCACCGTGGTCGAAGAGACCCAGATGGAGATGGGCCGGCAGGTGTCGCCGCCGACCCGCCGCGCCGCGGCGATTGCCGTGATCGAAAATCCATTCGCCGGAAAATATGTCGAGGATCTCTCGCCGCTGATCGCGATCGGCGAGGAACTCGGCGACCTCCTGTCCAAGCGCGCGGTCGCGGCGCTCGGCATCGATGGTTCCAAGGCGCAGAGCTATGGCAAGGCGGCCGCCGTCGGCGAGAACGGCGAGCTGGAACACGCAGCCGCAATCCTTCACCCGAAGATGGGCGCTCCAGTGCGGAAAGTGCTGAGCAAGGGCGCTGCTCTGATTCCGTCCTCGAAGAAGCGCAGCGGTCCGGGCACGACGCTCGACATTCCCCTCGGCCACAAGGATGCGGCCTTCGTACGCAGCCATTTCGATGGGATGGAAGTGCAGATCAACGACGCGCCGCGGGCCAACGAGATCATGGTCGCAGTGGCCGTCACCGACAGCGGCCGTCCGCTGCCTCGCGTCGGCGGGCTGACGGTTGCGGAGATCAAGGGCGAAGACGGCCTGCGTTAGAGCGTGATCCGAGAGAGTGGGAGCCGGTTTTTCGATCGGGTCATGCTCAATAAATAGAGTTTAACAGTGGAGGTTGGGATGCGAGCTAAGAATTTCTTTGTTGGCGCGGCGTTCGGGCTGCTGGCAAGTGGCATGGCCAGCTCGGCGATGGCGCAGGCCGAGATCAAGATCGGCGAGATCAACAGCTATTCGCTGCTGCCGGCCTTCACCGAACCCTACCGCAAGGGCTGGCAGCTCGCGGTGGAAGAGATCAACGCGGGCGGCGGCATCAACGGCAAGAAGCTCGTCGTCATCTCCAAGGACGACGGCGGCAAGCCGGCGGACGCGCAGACCGCGGCCAACGAACTCGTCTCGAGCGAGGGCGTTGCAATGCTCACCGGCACGTTCCTGTCCAACATCGGCCTTGCGGTCAGCGACTTCGCCAATCAGAAGAAGGTGTTCTTCCTCGCGGCCGAGCCGCTGACGGACGCCGTCACCTGGTCGAAGGGCAACAAGTACACCTTCCGCCTGCGCCCCTCCAACTACATGCAGGCGGCGATGCTGGTGGAAGCAGCCAGCAAACTGCCGGCCAAGCGCTGGGCGACGATCGCGCCGAACTATGAATACGGCCAGTCGGCGGTTGCGGTGTTCAAGAAGCTGATGTCGGAGAAGCGTCCCGACATCCAGTGGGTCGACGAGCAGTGGCCGCCGCAGGGCAAGATCGACGCGGGCCCGGTGGTGCAGGCGGTGGCGCAAGCCAATCCGGAAGCAATCCTCAACGTCACCTTCGGCGCCGATCTCGTGAAGCTCGTGCGTGAAGGCAACACGCGTGGCCTGTTCAAGGGCCGCGAGGTCGTCTCCTTCCTGACAGGCGAGCCCGAATATCTCGATCCGCTCAAGGACGAGACGCCGGAGGGTTGGATCGTCACCGGCTATCCCTGGTACTCGATCAAGACACCGGAGCATGATGCGTTCCTGAAGGCCTACCAGGCCAAGTACAACGACTATCCGCGGCTCGGCTCGATCGTCGGCTACCAGACCATGAAGTCGGCGGCGGCTATCCTTGCCAAGGCGGGCTCGACCGATCCGGAGAAGCTGATCACGGCAGCAGAAGGCCTGTCGGTCGGCTCGCCCTTCGGCGAGATCACCTTCCGCAAGATCGACCACCAGTCGACCCTTGGTGCCTATGTCGGCAAGACCTCGGTCAAGGACGGCAAGGGCATCATGGTGGACTCGTCCTACAAGAAGGGCTCGGACTATCTGCCGAGCGACGCCGAAGTCGAGAAGCTGCGGCCGAAGGATTGATTCTGCCGCGCTCGCCGCTGCCGTAGGGCGGGTTAGCCGATTGCATTCGCCGTAGCTTCCACAAGCGAAGGCGGAAGGCGTAACCCACCACCTTCGGTGCCGCGCGAGAAGAGGTGGTTTACGCCTAGCGAACTGCGCGATTCGCGCAGTCGCAAGGCTAACCCACCCTACGAAAGCCTACGAAGCTCTCGCTCCCCGCGCTGGGAGCGCACCGAAACCTAACCCGGACCGCCGATGGCCTTTTATGTCGTACAGTTTCTGACCGGTCTCGCCAGCGCAGCGTCGCTGTTCCTGGTGGCCTCGGGCCTGTCGATCATCTTCGGCGTGACGCGGATCGTGAATTTCGCGCACGGCGCCTTCTACATGATCGGCGCCTACATCGCCTTCACGCTGACGGACCGCTTCGCCGGCGCGTTCGGCTTCTGGGGCGGAATCGTCGCTGCTGCGCTCACGGTGGCGCTGATCGGCGTCCTGGTCGAGATGGTGCTGCTCCGGCGCATCTATCACGCGCCCGAGTTGTTCCAGCTGCTGGCGACCTTCGGCCTGACGCTGATGGTCGAGGACCTCGTCGTCCTGATCTGGGGCCCCGATGATCTCCTCGGCCGCCGCGCGCCGGGCTTCAAGGGTGCGGTCGATTTCTTCGGCCAGAACATCCCGAGCTATGACCTGTTCCTGATCGTGCTGGGGCCGGTCGTGCTCGGTATTCTCTGGCTGCTATTCCAGCGCACGCGCTGGGGCGTGCTGGTGCGTGCGGCGACGCAGGACCGCGACATGGTTTCGGCGCTCGGCGTCAATCAGAAATGGCTGTTCACCAGCGTGTTTGCAGTCGGCGTGTTCCTCGCCGCGCTCGGCGGCGCGCTCCAGATCCCGCGCGATGCCGTGCATCACGCCATGGATTTGCGCATCATCGTCGAGGTTTTCGTCGTGGTCGTGATCGGCGGCCTCGGCAGCATCGTCGGCGCCTTCGTCGCGGCGGTGCTGGTCTCCGAGCTCAACGCCTTCGGCATCCTGATCTTCCCGAAAATCTCGATCATCCTCGTCTTTCTGGTGATGGCGGCGGTGTTGATCGTGCGGCCCTGGGGCCTGTTCGGAAGGCCCGAGGCGCCGGCGCGCAAGACGCCCGGTCTCACCGTCAATCCCTGGCGGCCGCTGACGTCGAATGAGCGGCTGGCCGCGCTCGCAGCGCTCGTCGTCGCGGCAATGCTGCCGCTGTTGGCCGGCAACTACGCGCTGACCGTCGGCTCGGAGATCGCGATCTTCGTGATCTTCGCCGTCAGCCTGCACTTCCTGATGTCGGTCGGCGGGCTCGCGTCCTTCGGTCACGCCGCCTATTTCGGCCTTGGCGCCTACGGCGTCGCCTTCCTCGCCAAGATGGCGGGGCTGCCGATGATCGTCTGCCTCTTGGTCGGGCCGCTGCTCGGCTGCTTAGGCGCCGCCGTGTTCGGATTCTTCGCGGTGCAGCTCTCCGGGGTTTACTTCGCGATGCTGACGCTCGCCTTCGCGCAGATCGTGTGGTCGATCGCGTTCCAGTGGGTGAGCGTGACCGGCGGTGATAACGGCATTCTAGGCATCTGGCCCGAGAAATGGGCGGCGAGCCCGTCGCACTTCTACTGGCTGGCGCTCGGCGTCGCGGCAATCGTCACGGTTGCCCTGCGGATCGCGGTGTTCTCGCCATTCGGCTACGCGCTCCGGGCCACGCGTGACTCTGCCCTGCGCAGCGAGGCGATCGGCATCAACGCCAAGCGCATCCAGTGGACCGCCTTCGTGATCGCGGGGACCACCGCCGGCATCGGCGGCGCATTGTTCGCCTATCTCAAGGGCAGCGTCTTCCCGGACAATCTCGGCATCTCGCTCTCGGTCGATGCGCTGGTCATGGTGCTGCTCGGCGGCGTCGAGACGGTATCGGGCGCGGTGGTCGGCGCAATCGTCTACAAGGCGCTCAACATCTGGCTGGTCAGCCAGACCGATCTGTCGAAGCTGGTGCTCGGCGGTTTCATCGTTCTCATCGTGGTCGTCTTCCCCAAAGGCATCGTCGGGATGCTGGAGATGCTCGCGCAGCGGCGCAGGAACGCGTCACCGCCGGGATCAGCCCTGCTTGCCAAGCCGATCGAGTCCGCCGAATGAGCGTCGCCCCCCCACTTCTCGCGGTCGAAGGCCTGACCAAGTCCTATGGCGGCATCCACGCCGTGCGCGGCGTCTCGTTCTCGCTGCGCGCCGGCGAAATTCTGGCGCTGATTGGACCCAACGGTGCAGGCAAGAGCACCTGCTTCGACATGCTCAACGGCCAGAACAAGCCGGATTCGGGGCACGTTCGTCTCAACGGTGAGGACGTCACCGGCAACAAGCCGCGCGAGATCTGGCGGCTCGGCGTTGGGCGTACCTTCCAGATCACGGCGACCTTCGCGACCATGACCGTGCGTGAGAACGTGCAGGTCGCGCTGATCTCGCATCAGAAGCAGTTGTTCAACCTCTGGGGCTCGGCGCCGCACTTCGATCGCGACGAGGCCGGCCGTTTGCTTGAGCTGGTCGGCATGGGTGGCTATGCGGACCGTCCTTGCGGCGAGCTCGCCTATGGCGACCTCAAGCGGCTCGAGCTTGCCGTGGCGCTCGCCAACCAGCCAAAGCTCCTGCTCATGGACGAGCCGACCGCCGGCATGGCGCCGCGCGAGCGCGTCGACCTGATGCGGCTCACGGCAAACATCGCGCGGGAGAAATCCATCGGCGTGCTCTTCACTGAACACGACATGGACGTGGTGTTCGAGCATGCCGACCGTATCATCGTGCTCAACCGCGGCACGCTGATCGCCGAGGGCTCGCCGGCCGAGGTGCGCGGCAATCCGCAGGTGCAGGCGGTCTATCTCGGCGAGGGCCTCGTCTACGACGCCCGCCACCGCGAGGGAACCGCGACATGAAGCTCACAGTCGAGGGGCTCAACAGCCATTACGGCCCCGCGCACATTTTGTTCGACATCGGCTTCGAGGTCGGCGAGGGCGAGGTGGTGGCGCTGCTCGGGCGCAACGGCGCCGGCAAGTCGACGACGTTCCGCTCGATCGTTGGCCTGGTGGCGCAGCGCTCCGGCCGCATCATGTTCGAGGGCAAGGACGTCACGGCGCGGCCGACGCATGAGATCGTGCGCGGCGGGCTCGGCTATGTGCCGGAAGAGCGGCGCATCTTCACCGATCTGACGGTCGAGGAGAATCTCGCGGTCGGCCGTCAGCCGAAGCGGGCGAATGCGCCATACTGGACGCGCGAAAAGCTGTTCGCGCTGTTCCCGAATTTGAGCGAGATGCGCAACCGTCCGGGCGGGCGCATGAGCGGCGGCGAGCAGCAGATGCTGACGATCGCGCGCACGCTGATGGGCAATCCGACGCTGGTGCTCTTGGACGAGCCGTCCGAAGGCCTGTCACCGAAGATCGTCGAGCAGATGGTCGATGCGATCCTGACCATGAAGAAGGAGGGCGTCAGCATCGTCGTCTCCGAGCAGAATTTGCACTTTGCGCGGCTGATTTCGGACCGCGCCTACATCATCGAGCGCGGCCGCATCTGCTTTGGCGGCACCATGGCCGAGCTCGACGCGCGTCCGGACATCCGCGACGCGCATCTGTCGTTGTGAGGGGCGGGGGCAATGGCGAGAAGCGTCGCGGTCAAGAAGAACGTCAAGCCGGCAAAATCGTCTTACGTGCTCGACGAGCAGGTGGGCTTCATCCTGCGCCAGGTCTGGCAGCGCCACAGCGCGATCTTCGCGCGCGACATCGGCACCAACCTGACGCCGACGCAATGGGCGGCGCTGTCGAAGCTCGCCGAGACCGGTCCGTGCTCGCAGAACCAGCTCGGCCGCCTCACGGCGATGGACGTCGCGACCATCAAGGGCGTGATCGACCGGCTCAGTGCGCGCGGCTTGACGGAGACGAGCCAGGATCCCGAGGACGGACGCCGGCTGGTGGTCAGCCTGACGCGCGCCGGGCAACAGCTCGCGGAGAAGGTTGCGCCGAATGCGCTCGCAATCACCCGCGAGACGCTGGCGCCGCTCGATGCCAAGGAGCGCGAGACGCTGATGGCGCTGTTGAACAAGCTGCGGTGACGCCGGTGTCGTAGGGTGGGCAAAGGCGCGTTAGCGCCGTGCCCACGACTTCCGGAGTATGGTGGCGATGGTGGGCACGCTTCGCTTTGCCCACCCTACGATACTGCGGTGAATTCTGCTCTCTCACCACCCTGAGGTGGCCGCTTCTTTAGCGGCCCTCGAAGGGCGACGGCCCGGCTGCATCTCGGCCGCCCATCCTTCGAGGCCAGCCTTGCTTTGCAAGGCGAGCGCCTCAGGATGACGGGTCTCAAGCTTACGCCGGGTCTACTTCGCCACCACTTCCGGCACTTTCCCCGCTGGCGGCGTGTTGCGGCTGCGCTGGGTCCGCACGATGCCGTCGATGATGGTCATGCCGATGCCGGGGAGGTCGCCGAGCTGCACGCTCTCGAGGATGTTCTTGCCGGGCGAATGCTGCGCCTTGTCCATGATGACGAAGTCGGCGGAGCGGCCGACCTCGATCAGGCCGCAGTCGAGCTCGCGCATCCGCGCGGTGTTGCCGGTGGCAAGGCAGAAGGCGATCTCGGCCGGCAGTTCGCCCAGCGAAGACAGCATCGAGACCATGCGCAAGATGCCGAGCGGCTGCACGCCGGAGCCGGCCGGCGCGTCGGTGCCGAGGATGACGCGGTGCAGATCGCCCATCTCGCGCGCGGTGCGCAGCGTGAACAGGGCCGAGCGCTCGTTGCCGTTGTGCACGAGCTCGAGCCCGCGCTTGCAGCCCTCGCAGATACAGCGGATCTGGTCGTCGGGCAGCGCCGTGTGGCCGCCGTTGATGTGACCGACGACGTCAGTGTCGGCCTCCAGCACCACGTCCTTGTCGATCAGGCCGGAGCCGGGGATCGAGGGGCCGCCGGTGTGAATCGTGCTCTGGATGCCGTATTTGCGTGCCCAGCCGACCATTTTCCGCGCGGTTGGGCCGTCTTTCACGCCGCCAAGGCCGACCTCGCCGAGCAGCTTCACGCCGTTGGCGGCCATCTCCTTGAAGTCCTCCTCGACCATCTCGCATTCGATGACGGGCGCGCCGGCGTGAACCTTCACGCCGCCGGGCCGCAGTGTCCAGAACGCGCGCTGCGCGAACACCGCCATGGCCTTGAGACCAACGACGTCGCGGGGACGGCCGGGCATGTGCACTTCGCCGGCCGAGATCATGGTGGTAACGCCGCCATGGAGGTAGCTGTCGATCCAGTTGATCTGGTTTTGCCGCGGCGTCCAGTCGCCGGCGACGGGGTGGACGTGGCTGTCGATCAGGCCCGGCGCGACCGTGGTGCCGTTGGCGTCGACGATGGTGGTCGCGCCCTCGATGTTGCAGTCTTTGAAGCGGCCGATCGCGGTGATCTTGCCGTTCTCGGCGACGATGGTGTCGCCATCGAGGATCGGCTTTTCCAGCGCGCCGGACAGGATCAGGCCGATATTGCGGATCACCAGCTTCGAAGGGCCGGTGGCCTGGGGTGCGTCATGCGCCATGGAAGGGCTCCTCATTCCTAACTGCAACGCTTTCGATCTTGGGCAGCCTTGACCGCGGGATCAAGCAGGATTATTCATTAGTATACGAATGATCGTGTACAAACGACGCATAGCTGCCCGCCTCGGAACCGCATGGAAGCGACAGGGAAGGTGAGATGAGCAATTTCAACCAGGAAAGCGTTTTGAGCGTCCATCACTGGACCGACACGCTGTTCAGCTTCAAGACCACCCGCAGCCCGACCTTCCGCTTCCGCAACGGCGAATTCACCATGATCGGGCTCAAGGTCGGCGAGAAGCCGCTGCTGCGGGCCTACAGCGTCGCCAGCGCCAATTACGAGGACACGCTCGAATTCTTCTCGATCAAGGTGCCGGATGGTCCACTGACCTCGCGCCTCCAGCACCTGAAGGAGGGCGATGAGATCATCGTCAGCCGCAAGGCCACCGGCACGCTGGTGATCGACAACCTGGAAGAGGGCCGCAACCTCTATTTGATCGGCACCGGCACCGGGCTCGCGCCGTTCCTCAGCGTCATCAAGGATCCCGAGACCTATGAGCGCTTCGAGAGGGTCGTGCTGCTGCACGGCTGCCGCCACGTCAGGGAGCTCGCCTATGGCGAGATGATCACCGAGAAGCTGCCGAACGACGAGCTGCTCGGCGACTACATCCGCGCCCAACTCATCTACTATCCGACCGTGACCCGCGATCCCTTCCGCAACCGCGGCCGCATCACCGACCTCATCACCTCGGGCAAGCTGTTCTCTGATATCGGCCTGCCGCCGCTGGAAGCGACGCATGACCGAGTCATGATTTGCGGCAGCCCGGCGCTGGTCGCCGACACCCGCGTGCTACTGACCGAGCGCGGCTTCGTCGAGGGCAATCACGGCGAGCCGGCCCAGTTCGTGGTCGAAAAGGCCTTCGCCGAACGCTGATTCGCGGGGGTTCTGCGCAATAAGGCCGCATTTTCGCCGCTTGGCGCCCGTTGCGGCGCCGAATCGGGGCACGATACTATGTGGGAACGAATCAGCGGAGTTCCCACATGGTTGCGGACAGCGACAGCAACATCGCCTGGCACCGGGTTCAGTTGAAGAAGAATCGCGCCGAGTTGAAGGCGCTCGAGACTGCGCGCTTCACGATGGGCGAGATCGCGACCTCGAAGCGAAGCGGGCAGACCCAGAACGAGATCACGGAACTCCAGCGCAAGATCGCGCAGTCCGAGCGCTTGATCGCCGATTACGAGAAACGCACGCGCCGCCCCCTCGCCACCGATCTGCAAAGCCTGAGCAATGGCAGCTGGAGCCATTGGGACGCCTACACCAACCAGCAGCAGCGCAAGACCGGCCCGCGCTCGACGGGACGGGGATAGTTCCGGCCCCTTGCGCCGGCAGCGCCGCGCACCATCTGGGTGAGGCGCCACCAACCAGTCCGGTGATCCCATGGCACCGCGCCTCGATTTCACCAGCGAGGCTTTCTTCCGCGATCCGCCCCAGGCGATCGCGGATTTGCGAGCGTCCGGCCCCGTGGTCGCGACGCGATTTCCTCTCGTTGGTGAGGTCTGGATCACCACGACCCACGACGCCACCGCGCAGGTGCTGAAGGACAGCACGACCTTCACGCTGCGGAAGGAGGATGGCGACGTCGCGGGTTTACGCTGGTGGATGCCGAGACTCGTCAGGACCATCGCCAACAACATGCTGACTATGGACGAGCCGGACCACACCCGGCTGCGCAGCATCGTCGACGAAGCTTTCCGCCGCCGCGCGATCGTCGCGATGGAGCCGCGCATTCGCGCCATCGCGGATGGTCTCGCTGACGAGCTGTTCGCGCAAGGAAGCCCGGCCGATCTAGTCCAGCGCTACGCGCGCATCCTGCCGATATCGGTGATCTCCGAGTTGCTCGGCCTGCCGGCGGCCGATCGCCCCCGCTTCATCGCCTGGGCCAATGCAATGACCTCGCTGACGAACATCGTCAGATTCTATCGACTGGTGTTCTCGTTCCGCAAGATGCGAGGCTATCTCGAAGAACAGTTGCAGCTCGCGCGCGTGCAGGGCGGAGAGGGCCTGATTGCCGAACTGGTCCAGGTCGAGCGCGAGCGCGGCCAGATCACGCCGGATGAAATGGTGTCCATGGTATTTCTGCTGCTTGCGGCCGGCTCCGAGACCACCATGCATCTCATCAGTGGCTCGGTTTACGAGCTTCTCAGGAATCCCGGCCTCCGCGACTGGCTGGAACAGGACTGGAGCCGCGTCGGGCTGGCGGTCGAGGAATTCCTGCGCTTCGTCTCGCCCGTGCAATTCTCCAAGCCGCGCTATGTTCGCCGGGATGTCGAGCTCGAAGGCGTGCGTCTGAAGAAGGGCGACCGCGTCATGGTCATGCTCGCGGCGGCGAACATGGATCCGGCGGTGCACGATGATCCCGAGAAACTTGATCTCGAACGCAAGCCGAACCGCCACATCTCGTTCGGTACGGGAATCCATTTCTGCCTCGGCCATCAGCTCGCGCGTATCGAGGCTGCTTGCGCGCTTGAGGCGTTGTTCGTGCGATGGCCGCGGCTTGGCCTCGCGGTCGAGCCCACGCAGGTTCATTGGCGGAAACGGCCGGGTCTCCGCGCGATCGCGAAATTGCCCGTCGTTGCCGATTCTGGCGGAAGCCGCCAGGCAGACGCCACCGCGACCAAAGTCGAGTCATTGCTCGCCGGTTGATAGCGATCCTGCGGATCGCAGGGAACCGCGATCCAGCGTTCCGCCATGCATCCGCGAAACAATCTCCGTTGTGCGGGCGTTGATCCAATGCCGACAACAGACAATGGAGCAATCCATGCCCAACGGAGGCAAGACGCATATCGGAGCGGGGACACACGGCAAGGGTGCGGGGAACGGTGCTTTTACGGACATCCCGAAAGACAAGATAGGCGACAACATGATCCTGTCGAACCGCGACAAGGCGCAGCATTCCGACATTCGCGGCTTGGACGGAAAATTCATCCAGACCGAACAATATCAGGACCATTCGGCCAACCGGCTCACCGACGACGAGGAGGCCGAAGAGTAGGCGATCGTCCTGAAGGGTTTCCTCAGGAGCCTGTCGACTTTTTCGAAGCGACGAGATCGCGCTCCCAGCCGAATACGGACCGGCCGTCGAGGTCGGGTGAGGCTGCGCGCTCCCCGGCGATGTAGGCTTCGACCGACGGCCCGCGGGCGGTCCGCTCGAGCCGTCGCGCCTGATCGTCGAGGCGCTTGATCGCCTGCATCTCCTCCTCGCGCCCGAGCTTGGCGTTCTGGATCGCGCCCTTCAGAACGCGGATGGTCTCGTCATAGACCTTGATCGGGACCGGGTAGGGGTGGCGGTCCTTGCCGCCATGGGCGAGCGAGAAGCGCGCGGGATCCGTGAAGCGGAACGGCGCGCCGTGCACGACCTCGGCGACCATCGCAAGCGAGCGCACGGTGCGCGCGCCGACGCCGGGCGTCAGCAACAGTTCGGGGAAATCGACCGGGCCGCGCTCGGCCGCCGCAGCAAGCGTGCCGTGCAGGCGCCGCGCGAACACGTCCTTCGGCCTGACATCGTGATGCGCCGGCATGATCAGATGCGGCAGCATGCCCTGCGCCGGCGCCGGTTCGGTGCCGTTGATCCGCTCGAACTCCGAGACGAGACGGTCGGGGCCGAGATCCGTCAACAGTTCGAGCTGGGCGGTGCGGGAGAGTTCGGCGCGATGGTCGGTGAGGTTGACGATCTCGCCCTGCTCGGGGCCGTCGATCGCGCTGTGCGGCGTATCGACAAAGCTCTTCAACGCCCCGGAGTGCCAGTGATAGCGCCGGGCCTGGCGCTTGTCGCCGTTCATGCCCTGCTGCACTACGGTCCACTTGCCGTCGGCTGTGACGAAGAAGCCGTGGAGATAGAGGTCGAACCCGTCCTGGACCGCCGCGCTGTCGACCTTTGCCACCAGGCGGCTGGCGCGGGTGAGCTTCGCGCCATCGAATCCGACGCGGTCGCCGAGCAGCAGCAGCTCGTCCGGCGTCTTGCGCGAATGCTGCCCGCGGCCGCCGCAGACATAGATGCCGAGCTCATCCTGGATCGGTCCGAGCCCGCGCTTCAGCGCGCCGATCACGGAAGTGGTGATGCCGGAGGAGTGCCAGTCCATCCCCATCACGGCGCCGAACGACTGGAACCAGAACGGATGCGAGAGCCGCTGCAGGAATGCATCGCGCCCGTAATGGTGCACGATCGCCTGCGTAACGACCGCGCCGAGCGAGGCCATGCGGGTCGCAAGCCACGGCGGAACCCGTCCGCTGTGCAAGGGAAGATCGGCGCTGCCGGTACGTCGAGTCATGATTGCTTCAAAGTAGCGCAGTTCGGCGACGGTTGCACCGAGGGAATACTGCATTGCACAGGGCGGGGGAGCGAAGCCGGCGGGAACGCGTTGAGCGCAAGTGCGAATGGCAATGCGGGGACAGGGATGAATCGGCAGGTTTTGATGGCTGACATCGAGAAGATGCTTGGCTGGGTACCCTCATGGATCATCGGTCTCGGACTGATCGTCGGTGCGACCCTGCTGGCCCTGTCTGCCTATCGGGTCGCGGTGTGGCTCCTCAACCGCACGTTCGGGGTCCGCTTCCCACTCATGCACGTGTTCGTCGAGCGTACGGCCGGGCCAGCCCGCATGGCGCTGTGTCTTGCCGCAGTGGCGCTGGTCCTGCCGCTCGCACCGCTCGACGATTCGATCCGCACGCCGCTGGCGCGCATGTTTGTCGTCGCCTTCATTGCCCTGATCGGATGGATCTCGATCAGGGTCGTCGACATGAGCGCGGCGCGCTATCTCCAGAATTTTCGCGATGTTACCGAGAACTTCATCGCCCGCAAGCACGTCACGCAAGTTCGCGTGTTCAAGCGCGTGACCGATACGATCATCATTATCATCACGGTGTCCACCGCTCTGATGACGTTCGACTCTGTGAAACAGTACGGTGTCAGCCTGTTCGCCTCCGCCGGCGCCGCCGGCATCATCGTTGGTCTTGCCGCACGACCATTGCTCAGCAATTTGATCGCCGGCGTGCAGATCGCGATCACCCAGCCGATCCGGATCGAGGATGCCGTGATCATCGAGAACGAGTGGGGTTGGGTCGAGGACATCGCCTCGACCTATGTCGTGATCCGGCTCTGGGACTGGCGCCGTATGGTGGTGCCGCTGTCCTACTTCATCGAAAAGCCATTCCAGAACTGGACGCGCGACACCGCGTCCCTGATCGGCGTGATCGCGCTGCATGTCGATTACCGCGCCGACGTGACGCGCATCCGGCGCTGGCTCGAGGAGGCGGTGAAGGGCTCCAGGCTATGGGATGGCGCGGTGGTCAATCTTCAGGTGATCGATGCAGATTCGCGCACCATCGAGCTGCGGGCGCTCGTCAGCGCCAGAAACGCGCCGCAATCCTGGGACCTGCGCTGCGAGATGAGGGAGAAGCTCATCGCCTTCATTCGCGACGAGATGCCGGAAGCCCTGCCGCGCGAGCGTGCGATCCTGATCCCGTCGGGCGGTGACGACAATGAATTCCTGCGCCCCGCCGTTGCGCCGGAGGAGGAGATGCGGGCGCACGCGCACAATTGAATGCGGCGGGCCTCGGCCCGACTAGGCGGCTGGCGCGACGGCCGCGCCGGCTTGTCCGCTGCGGCGCGATCGCGGTTTGCGCAGTTTTCGCCGCGCCCAGATCACGAGGCCGGTCGACAGCAGCGTCAGAAGCGCGATCGAGATCACGACGTTCAAGGGCGACGCGATCATGGCCGACCAGTTTCCCTCATGGATCAGGCGAGGCCAGTTGCGGGGAAGCGCCGTGACACCGGCCGGCCCGATCGCATAGGCGCGCAGCTCGCCGTCCTCATAGATGCGCGCCATCATGCGTCCGCCGCGCGCGCCGATGGAAATCACATGCGACAGTTCGTGAGAGGCGGCGACCATGCGAACGGCGTCGGGCAGGGTGACTGTACGTCCGCCGCCCGCGGGAGCAGGCCCGACCTGAAAGGTCAGGCCGAACGCCATGCACAGGCCGGTCAGCGGGCTCAAGAGGATCAGTGGCAGCGTGAACCATGCCGTTCCCTTGTGCCATCCGGAAAGCGTGTTGCGCAGGCGTGGCAGTCCCATGAGGATGCCGAGCAGCATGATTGCGACCATGGCGATCGTCGATGTGGTCACCAGCCAGGCCTGACCCAACAGGCGCTCATGCGTGAAGCGCGCCCACAGGAAGATATCGGAGAGCGATGATCCGGTGGTCGCCGGTTGGCCGGTCGCGAGGTCGATCACCGAGGCGCCGGCGCCTTGCAGCGTCACCCGCTGCGCGCCCGCGTTGATCGAAAGGCCGCGCGCCTTGCCGTCAGGATCGTGCCGCTGCACCAGTTCGACGAGGCGCGCAGCCTCGATTGCCGAACCGCCGACGCTGCTGGCTTGTACCATCGGCTCAAAGGACAGGATCAGGCCGGTGGCGATGATCGTGAGCAGGGGAAGGGCAAAGACCAGCGTGATCCAGCGATGGAGTGTCAACATTGCGGGCTTGCTCATTCGTCGTCTCCGGCATGCTGTTGCTCGCGCAGCACGGTGGAAAAGACAAATGACGCTTTGTCCATGTCGATGCGTTGATCTGCAGCAATCGGCATCAAAGTTCAGCGCGATCGCCGCGCACCAGGTGCATCGCGCGAGTGCAACTCATTCGCGCCTGGCCTTGCTCGCGCCGCGTAACCCGGCCTGTTGCTGGATTGTGTCCAGCGCGCCGGATGACTGCTCCTCTGCGACGAAGCGGTTGAGCACGGGAAGCGCATCCTCGCGTCCCCTGGGGATCGCGATCGCCATGTGCTCCAGGCCCCAATTGCCGTCGAGAATCCGCGCGCCCGGCATCTGGTCGGACATCTCGAACAGCGTCGGCTTGTTGGTGGCGTAGAGATCGATCTCGCCGCGGCCGAACATCGCAATCGCGACCTTGACGCTTTCGGCAGGGACGATGGTTGCGTTGCTGAATTTCGCAGGCAGCGTTCGCTCGGAGGTCGAGCCCTTGGTGACGCCGATCTTCACGCCGGGCCGGTCGATATCCTCGACCTTGCCGATCGGCGAGTTCGCTGGAACGAGATAGCCGAGCTCGATCGCCAGCACGGGCTGGCTGAAGCTGACCTCCTTGGCGCGGGCCGGCGTGGCGTTGGTCACGGTGAAGTCGACCTGGCCGTCATGGATCGCGCTGACGATGTCGGCCACACGCTGAAACCTGACGTAATCGACGGCAACGCCGAGCCGCTTTGCCAGCTCGCCGCCGAGATCGTAGCTCAGGCCGTGCGGCTTTCCGCTGGCATCAGTCACCATCGAGGTCGGGCTGCCCGGATAGATGCCGACGCGCAACGTGCCGCTCGGCGCCAGGATTTTTGCTTCCTCATCGGCCCTGGCGGTCGCGCCGAACAGCCCGACAAATGCGAGTGCGAGGAGGACTGCGCCTGCAAGGCGCCGCGGATGAGATAAGGTCATTGTGTGAAGAGCTCGGCTCATTGCGCGCGGATGTCGGCGGCCTTCAGCACCGGCTCCCACTTGGTCGCTTCAGTGTGCATGTAGGCGTCAAAATCCTTGGCGGAGGAGCCGACCGGGGCGGCGCCGATCTTGCCGAGTGTCGACAGCACGCTTGGATCCTGCAGCGCCGCCTTCAAATCGGCCTCCAGCTTCGCCACGATCTCCGGCGGCATTTTTGCCGGGCCAAGAACACCCCACCAGACCGACACGTCGTAGCCGGGGACACCGGACTCAGCGACGGTCGGTACGTCCGGCAGCGCCTTGGAGCGCTCCGCCGAGGTCACTGCGAGCGCGCGCACCGGACCGCCTTCGAGCTGGCCGATGGCTTCCGCGAGCGGATTGATGCTGAGCGGAATCTCGCCGGCGATCACTGCGGTCAGCGCCGGCGCGCCGCCCTTGTAGGGGATCGCGACGATCTTGGTGCCGGACATGTATTTCAGGAGCTCGCCGGCGAGGTGCGCCGAGGTGCCGTTGCCGGACATGCCGTAGGAGAGCTTGTCCGGCTCTTTCCTGGCGGCGGCGAGGAGATCGCCGAGCGTCTTGTACGGGCTGTCCTTCGCCACCACGATCGCAAGCGGCGAGGACGCCACTTCGGTGATCGCGGTGAAGTCCTTGAACGTGTCGTAGGGCACGCTCGGATAGATGAACTGGTTGAGCGGATGGCCGCTCGCGACCAGGATCAGCGTGTATCCGTCAGGGGCGGCTTGCGTCAGCGCCTGCGAGGCGACGATGCCGCCGGCGCCGGGACGGTTGTCGATCACGGGCTGCTGGCCCCAGGTCTTCGCGAGCGCCTGGCCGAGCGTGCGTGCGAGCACGTCGACCGCGCCGCCGGCCGCGTAGGGCACGAGGATGTGGACCGGCTTGCTCGGATAATTCTCCGCCTGCGCGCTGACGCTTCCCAGCAGCAGCCCGGCACCGAGCAGCAGACCGCCGATCTTCTTGTTCAAACCCAGCATTTTCCCAGCACTCCGTAAGGGCATTCGCTTCCCCGCGGCGGTCTTTCCGAGCCGCCCCGGACGTTGCCCATGGTTTTTGTTGACGAGACCTGATCTTTTGTACGATAGTACAAATCACATGGTACGCAAGCCCACCAGCAAGGAAACGGCCCGCAAGCCGAACATGCGCGAGGCGATCCTCGCGGCGGCCGAGGAGCTGTTCGCCACCAACGGCTTCAACGCCGTGTCGGTGCGCGACATCGCGCAGGCCGCCGGGGCCAATCCCGGCAGCGTGACCTATCATTTCAAGACCAAGGACGGCCTGCTGCTGGAGATCTACCGGCGTCATTGCGGGCCGATGAATCTGCGCCGTTCCGAGCTGCTCGCGGCCGCCAAGCGCGTGCGCGATCTCCAGGACCGGCTGGAAGCGATCGTGCGGGCCTATGTCGTGCCGGCCTTCACCTCGGGTAGCGACCTTGCCGGGGGCGGGGCGCGTTTCACGCGGCTGCGTGCCGTGATGTCGGCAGAAGGCAACGAGGTCGCGCGGCGGATCATCGCGCAGACCTTCGACGACACCAGCCACGCCTTCATCGACGCGATCCACGAAAGCCTGCCGCACATACCGCGCACCGAGATCGTCTGGCGCAGCCACTTCCTGCTCGGCGCACTCTATTACTCGCTGGTGACGCCGGAGCGCGTCTCGCGCCTGTCGCGCGGCGAGGCAGACGGCAGCGATGCCGCCAGTGCCATCGAGCAGCTCGTGCAGGCCACAGTCGCCGCGTTCCAGGCGCCGGCGCTCGATCAGACGGCGCCCGCGCGACGGCGCACGGTCGCAAGCAGCAAGACTTGAAAGAAACCGTCGAGCGGAGGCGCGGGTAGCGTTTCCGCTCGCAAGCGGACGACTTGAGTGGGTGTTGATGACATGAACAGGCGGGAGTGCTTGCAGCTATTGTCCGGCATCGCCAGACAGCAGAAGCTGCTGGTCGACAATCCGGCGCGGCTGTTCAAATTCACCTGATGATGACGATGAAGTACACGCCGACCATTCCGCCGCCCGATCCGAACACGCGCTCGCCGAAGTTCAAGCTGCCAAAGCTGTCCTGCGACGCGCATTGCCACATCTTCGGGCCCGGGGCGAAATACCCCTATGCGCCGGACCGTTCCTACACACCGCCCGATGCGCCGCTCGAGGATTTCCGGGCGCTGCATGCCAAGCTTGGCGTGGAGCGCGCCGTCATCGTCAATGCCAGCGTTCACGGCACCGACAACACGGTCGCGCTCGATGCCATCGCACAGAGCAACGGCGCCTATCGCGCCGTGGCCAATATCGACGACACCATTACCGAGCGGGGCCTGCGCGATCTGCACGAGGGGGGCTTCCGCGGCTGCCGCTTCAATTTCGTCCGCCATCTCGGCGGCGTTCCCGACAAGCGGGTGTTCGACCGCGTCATCGCGATGGTCGCGCCGCTCGGCTGGCACATCGACCTGCATTTCGATGCAATCGATCTGCCCGAATATGCGGACATGCTGGCCAAGCTGCCGCTGAGCTACGCCGTCGACCACATGGGCCGGGTGAAGGCTTCCGACGGGCTCGACCAGCTTCCGTTCAAGATCCTGATCGAGCTGATGCAGCATGACGAGAAATGCTGGGTCAAGATCTGCGGTTCGGAGCGGGTGTCCTCAGCCGGACCGCCCTTTACGGATGCCGTGCCCTTCGCGCGCAAAATCGTCGAGACGGCGGTGGATCGCGTCATCTGGGGCACCGACTGGCCGCATCCGAACGTCAAGGTGATGCCAAATGACGGCGACCTCGTCGACCTGATCCCGCTGTTCGCGCCGGAGGCAGAATTCCAGGAGAAGATCCTGGTCGGTAATCCGGCGCGCCTGTTCGGGTTCGACGCATGACGGCGCTCGCGATCGACAAGCCGCGTGGCCGCGCCTGGTGGAAGGAGCTCTGGATCCAGGTGCTCATCGCCATGGCGGCCGACGGAGAGGAACCCGTGGCCGCCGCGGCTTGCGGACTTGCTCCCTGCATGAAGCCGGCAACCTATGATGCTTACGAATGAAAGAGGGGAGTTCGTCCCATGAAAACAGGTCTCGTGATCACCGCCCATCCGGGCGACTTCGTCTGGCGTGCCGGCGGCGCCATCGCGCTGCATGCGAAGAAGGGTTTTCGTATGAAGATCGTCTGCATGTCCTTTGGCGAGCGCGGCGAAAGCCAGTTCGCCTGGAAGGAGAAGGGCGCGACGCTGGAGTCGGTGAAGGCCGGCCGCAAGGACGAGGCGGAGCGGGCGGCTAAGCTGCTCGGCGCCGAGATCGAGTTCTTCGACTGCGGCGACTATCCGCTGAAGCTGACCGAGGCGCATTTCGACCGCATGGTCGACATCTACCGCGAGCTCAATCCGAGCTTCGTGCTGACGCACGCGCTGGAAGACCCCTACAATTTCGATCATCCGAACGCGGCGCATTTCGCCCAGGAGACCCGCGTCGTGGCGCAGGCGATGGGCCACAAGCCCGGCGCGCAGTACAAATATTCCGCGCCCCCCGTGTTCCTGTTCGAGCCGCACCAGCCGGAGATGTGCAACTTCAAGCCGAACCTGATCCTCAAGATCGATGAGGTCTGGAAGGAGAAGTACGAGGCGTTCCAGGTGCTCGCTGCGCAAAAGCATCTCTGGGGCTATTACGAGCGTGTCGCGCTCAACCGCGGCATCCAGGGCAGCCGCAACACCGGCGTGCCCATGACTTATGGCGAGGCCTATCAGCGTCTGTTCCCGACGGTCGAGGAGGTCCTGGCATGAAGCCGGTCGTCGTTCGCAACATCAAGCGCGCCGATCCCGCCGGGATGGCGGAATACGGCGTCTCGACCGTGCACGAGGCCTATGGCCGCGTCGGCCTCATGAAGCCGTACTTGCGGCCGGTCTGGCCGGGCGCGGCGATTGCCGGTCCCGCCGTCACCGTGCTGGCGCAGCCCGGCGACAACTGGATGATTCATGTCGCGGTCGAGCAGTGCAGGAAGGGCGACATTCTCGTTGTCGGTTGCACCACGGACAATACCGACGGCATGTTCGGTGAGCTGCTCGCGACCTCGCTCCAGGCCCGCGGCGTGCAGGGGCTGATCATCGATGCCGGCTGCCGCGACGTCAAAGCGCTGCACGAGATGAAGTTTCCGGTGTGGTCGCGCGCGGTCTCCGCCAAGGGAACCGTCAAGGCGACGCTCGGCTCGGTCAACGTCCCCGTGGTCTGTGCCGGGGTCAACGTCGATCCTGGAGACATCATCGTGGCCGATGACGACGGCGTGGTGGTGGTGCCGAAGCGCTACGCCGCTGAAGTCGCCGAGAAGGCGAAGAAGCGCAACGCGGACGAGGGCGGCAAACGCACGCGCCTTGCCTCGGGCGAGCTCGGGCTCGACATGTACAACATGCGCGAGGCGCTGGCCAAAGCCGGGCTTGTCTATGTCGACAATCCCGAGGACGTCTGAGCGGCGAAGCAAGAGAAGCGGAGTGATCGGATGGATCGTCTCAAGCTGCGGGTCGTGCTCGGCAGTCACCCCCATGTCCAGGCGGTGAAGAGCGGTGAGCTCCGCTCCGACCGCTTTGATCTCGACTTCATCGAGTACACGCCGACCAACACGGCATTCAAGCCGATGGTGCGGGAGCAGGCGTTCGACGTCTGCGAGATGGCGATCGTGACCTATCTGATGGCGAAAGCGCATGGCAAGCCGCTGGTGCTGCTCCCGGCAACCATGCTCGCGCGCTTCCAGCATTCGTATGCGCTGTACAATCCCGAGCGCGGAACGCTCGGGCCTTCCGATCTCGAAGGCAAGCGCGTCGGCATCCGCTCGTTCACGACGACGACGGGCGCCTGGATCAGGGGCATTCTCGCCAACGACTACGGCGTCAATCTCGACAATATCCGCTGGGTGACGTTCGAGGATCCGCACGTCGCCGAATATGTCGACACGACCGAGCGCGCGCCGAAGGACAAGAAGATCCAGCAGATGCTGCTCGATGGCGAGCTCGACGCCGTTCTCGGCGAGACCTCGAACGATCCGCGGCTGAAGCCGCTATTCCCTGATCCGGCCGCGGAAGCCGCGAAATGGTACGCCCGGCGCGGCGTCGTTCCGGTCAATCATCTCGTGGTCGTGACCGAGCGGCTCGCGAAATCGCACGCGGACGTCGTTGCGGGAGTCTATGATCTTCTCAAGCAGAACAAGACGCAGATGGGCGCGGCCGCGACGCCCGACCTCCTGCCGTTCGGCGTCGAGGCCAATCGCAAGCCGCTGGAGCTGATCATCGACTACGCGTTTCAGCAGGCGCTGATCCCGCGACGTTTCAGCGTCGACGAGCTGTTTGACGAGACCACCAGAAGGTTGAACTGATGTTGGATCCGAGGCGTTGGCAGATAGGGCTCGTGGGCTACGGCGAGGTCGGCAGGATTTTGGCCGAGGATTTGCGCCAGCAGGACATCAGGGTCGCCGCCCATGACATCAAGCTCGGAGGCGAGCAGGGCGCGCCGCTGAAGGAGCATGCGGCGAAATTCGGCGTCGCGCTCGCAGGCTCCCATGCCGAGCTGACCGCCAAATCCGACTTCATCGTCTCCGCGGTCACCGCCAGCCAGGCGGTGCCGGTGGCGAAAGCCTGTGCGGCATCGGTCAACCAGGGCACCTGGTTCCTCGATTTCAACTCGGCTTCGCCCGGTGCCAAGCAGCGTGCCGCCGCGCTGATCGATGCGGCCGGCGGGCGCTATGTCGAAGGCGCTGTGATGACCTCGGTGCCGCCTTATCGTATCAAGGTGCCGCTTCTGCTCGGCGGCCCCGGCGCGAAGGAGCTGGAGCCGCTGCTGAACGCGATCGGCTTTGCGGCCAAGGTCGCCAGCGACAACCTCGGCGTTTCATCGGCTGTCAAGATGTGCCGCAGCATCATGATCAAGGGCCTCGAGGCCATGGTCATCGAGAGTTTTACGACCGCGCGCGCCTATGGCGTCGAGGATTCGGTTCTGGCGTCGCTGACCGAAACCTTTCCCGGCATCAATTGGGAGAAGCAGGGCGCCTATTTCTTCCAGCGCGTGATCGAGCACGGCCGCCGCCGTGCAGAAGAGGTCCGCGAAGTTGCCGAGACCGTGCGCGAGGCGGGGCTGACGCCATGGTCGGCGCAGGGCACCGCCGAGCGGCAGGCATGGGTCGCCGATCTCGCCGATGAGGGTTTGTTCGGCACGAAGGGGACGAAGGAGTTCGCCCGCAGCGCCGATTGGCGCACCGAGGCGGACCGCATCCTGGCGAGGATCAATCGAAAGACGAGCCGTTAGCTCAGCACCTTGCCGCCGCGATGGCCCGTGACTTCGTCGCGCGCGAGACCGTCACTTGCGCTTCTCGACAATCTTGCCATTCGATGCGACGAGCTTGCCGTCCTTGTAGACTGAGCGCGCCGCCGGGCAAGCGACGACCGCTTCGGGCACATGCTCCGCATTCAACGTCACGAAATCGGCCTTTGCGCCGACCTTAAGGCCGTAACCCTCGAGCCGAAGCGCCTTCGCGCCGGCCTCGGTGACGACATCGAAAGCGACACGCAGCTCTTCGTCGACCTTGAAGCCCGAGCGGTAGCCGATGGTCGTCGCACGGCGCAGCATGTCACCGTCGCCATAAGGCCACCAGGAGTCGCGAATGTTGTCGTTGCCGCTGAAGACGGTCACGCCGGCATTGCGTAAGGTGAGGACCGGCGGGAAGGGGCGGGCGCCGGGCGCGTTGGTCATGATGGCGACGCCGGAGCGGGCGAGGATGTCGGCGATACCTTTGAAATGATCGAGCGTGATGTCGCCGAGCCCGTAAGCGTGGCTGATCGCGACACGGCCTTCCATGCCGAGCGCGCGCGTGCGCGCCGCGATCTGCTCGATCTCGAAAGCTCCGAGCGTGCCGGCGTCGTGCAGATGAATATCGACATCGACGCCGTGCCTGCCGGCCACGCCGAAGACGACGTCGAGATGCTTCTCGACTTCGCGATCGAAGCTCGCGGGATCGAGCCCGCCGACGACGTTGGCGCCGAGCCTGATGGCCTCGTCCAGCAATTGCGGCGTGCCGGGGCTCGCCAGAATGCCGCTCTGCGGGAAGGCGACGAGCTGGATGTCGATCAGGCCCCTGTATTCCTCCCGCACGCGCAGGATCGTCTCGAGCGATTTCAGGCCGACCGAACCGTCGACCATGACATGGCTGCGCATCTGCGTGGAGCCATGTCCGATGCAGAGATCGAGCTGGTTGCGCGCGCGAACATCCATCGGAGCGGCCTCGGCCATGTTCTGGGCCTGGAAGGCGACGCGCTCGCGCACGTCGAAGCCGTTGGTGCATGGTTTGTGCGGCCGCCAGGCGTCGCCATAGAAGCTGGTGTCGAGATGGATATGACCCTCGACAAAGCCGGGAACGACGAGGGCGTTGCCGAGGTCGATCGTCTCTGTCGCGGCGGGGTGTTCGTCGGCGGTCGTGATTGCGGCGAAGCGGCCGTCCTTGACCGCGATGTGGTGTGTGGAACCGCCGTCGAAGCGGGCATTCAGGAAGATCGTGTCGAAGGTCATCCCGCTCATCCTCTTTGTCTTGTCTTGGCTGTATAGTTGCGCAGCTCTGGTTGCTGCACAATACGCGCAAAAAATCAGGCGCGCGCGCCGCACGGCCGTGAGGGGTGAAAGAGTGCCGGCCGTTGCCGCTCAAACGTCTTCCGACCGTTCTTGAAGCCCATCACGATGTCCGGAAGCTCGGCGATGGCGAAGCGGCTGTCCTGCGTGTCGAGCACGACGAGGTCGGCAGGGTTCCCGACCTTGATGCCGTAGTCCGTCAGGTTCATCAGGCGCGCCGGTAGCTCGGTGACGAGATCGAGGCAGGTGTCGAAATCGGCGACGGAGGCATGTGCGACATTGGCGTAGAAATTCGCCATCCGCAGCAGCGAGGCATCGCCGAACGGCGTGAAGGGATTGAGCACATTGTTGGTTGCGACCGAGCACACGACGCCGTCGGCCGCGAGCTTGTGGGCGAGCGTCAGTCCGCGCGGGGCATTGTGGGTGGCTTCGCGTCCCATCAGATAGAGATCGGTGGCGGGCAGCACGGTGACGGCGATGCCGGCTCTTGCCAATTGTGACGTGACGGATTTCAGGCGCTCCGGCGGCAGCGCCGAGAGCTTTGTGGCGTGGCCGATGGCTACGCGGCCTCCATAGTTGCGCCGCTCGGTCAGCCGGCAGACTTCATCGAGGTGCGACCAGGACGGATCGAGATCGAAATCGAGATGAAGATCGACGTCGACATCGAACGCCTGCGCGAGATCGAAGATGCGTTCGAGATGCGCGTGCGGGTCGGTGTCCGTATAGGGGCAGCCGCCGATGACCCCGCCGCCGTCGCGCAGCGCCTGGACCAGCAGCTCCTCGCCGCCGGGATCGTTGGTCAGGCCTTCCTGCGGAAAGACGCAGAGAGAGAGATCGAGCGCCCAGGCATAGTCGCGCTTGAGCGCCTTCACGGCCTCGAAACTGCGCAAGGAGATGCGCGGGTCGATCTCGACATGCGTACGCATGCGCGTCGTGCCATGAACGATCGCCCGTTCGATCACCCGGGCGCCGCGCGCATAGACGTCCTCCACGGTGAAGTCGCGCTTCATCGCCGATACGGCGCGGATGGCATCGCCGAGGCTGCCGTGATCGTGGTCGCAGCGGCCCAGCAGGCAGGCCTTGTCGAGATGAATGTGGGTGTCGACGAAGCCGGGCAGGGCCACTCGGCCGCCGATATCGATTTCGATGGCCTCGCAGAAAAGTGTGGGCTCGATCGCGGCAATCCGCCCGCCCTTCACGCCGATATCTACGGGTGTGGCGGATGATCGCAATAGCGCGTTACGGAAGATCAGGTCGTAGGCGGTCTGGGTGGTCATGGCGTCGGATTCAGGTGAGCTAGCCTAGCGAAAGCTGCGGGTAGAGGCAGCACTAAATTGTGGGCAGTCGCGCCACTGCGGAAGCGATTTACGCGCGAATTGCTGCCGCCGCGCGCTGAGCGGGAGCCGGCATATATACTGCTAGTTGATTCTGAGGCGCGCGCAGGCCTCGTTCGCCATAATCCATAGAAAAGCGCGATATCTGGTAGACGCAGCCTGGTCTGGCGATTGTTCCGCTGCTGGGCTATCACCTGCGCGACTGCGCTTCGCTATGGAGGCGCAGGTGATGATCCCTTAGGAGCACCCGATGCGTCTACCGACCGTTCTCTTGGCCGTCACCTGTCTTGCGAGTGCCGCCTCGGCCGAAGATCTCTCGGGGACGCTCCAGAAGGTCAAGGAGACGAAGAAGATCACGCTGGGCTATCAGGAGGCTTCCGTTCCCTTCAGCTATCTGGACGGAGATCAGAAGCCGGTCGGCTTCGCCATGGATATCTGCCTCAAGATCGTGGATGCCGTGAAGAAAAACCTTCGCATGCCCGACATCGCCGTGGACTACCTTGCGGTGACGTCGTCGAATCGCATTCCGCTGATGGTCAACGGCACCCTCGATCTGCACTGCTCGGCGACGACCAACAATGCCGATCGCCAGAAGCAGGTCGCCTTCACCAATACGCATTTCCTCAGCGCAACGCGGTTCGCCGCCAAGAAGGCCGCAAAGATCAACACGATCGACGACCTCAAGGGCAAGGCGGTCACGGCGGTGGCGGGATCGGTCAATCTGACGCAACTCGCCAAGGTCAACACCGAGCGTAATCTCGGCATCAAAGTGATGCCGGCCCAGGACCAGGCAGAGGCCTTCCTGTTGCTGGAGACCGACCGTGCACAGGCCTACGCGCTGGACGACGTGCAGCTTGCAGTCGCCGTCGCGCGATCGAAGGAGCCGTCGCTGTTCATGATCAGCGAGGAGACCTTCTCGAAGCCCGAGCCCTACGGGATCATGCTGCGGCGGGAGGATGCGCCGTTCAAGGCGCTCGCCGACCGCGCGACCGCGGAACTCTATGCGAGCCCGGAGATCGAGGTGCTCTACAAGAAGTGGCTGCAATCGCCGACGCCGCCGAACGGCCTCAACTACAATGTCCCGATGTCGGCGGCTCTGCGCAATGCCTTCAAGAAGCCGAGCTCGAGCTTCGACCCGGAGGTCTACGTGGTGAACTAAAGGCGAGGGCGCTAGCGCGTCCGCGGGGTGTCGAGCAGCTGCCCCGCCAGCGCCGCGCCGATGGCCGCGATCACAGCCATCACCAGCGCCCAGGCGACGAACAGCCGATGGCCGATCAGCGCGCCGCTGACGAGCGGGGCGCTGATGTTCGCGCCGGACATCAGCGATTGATTGAGGCCCATGATCATGCCCTGGCGGTTGATCGCGGTACTGCGCGACAGCTCAGCCGTCAGCGTGCTGCGGGCGAACATGGTGCCGACGATGATCAGCGTCAGCTCGATCGCGAGCAGGCCGATGCTGCTCCCGGCCGCAAGGCCGGCAAATCCCAGCCCCATGCAGGCGAACGCCGCCACGACGATGCTCCGGTCGGACGCGAGCAGGTTCGCGCGGGTGATCAGAAGGCCCTGGACGATCATGTTGATGAAGCCGGCATAGGCGAACATCCAGCCGAGCTCGCGTGCGCCGAAAGGATGTCCGTCCCAGGAAAACCGTGCCGACAGGAACAGCCCGATCTGCGACAGGAACATCGAGTTGACGAAGAAGAACACGATGAGCAGGCCGAGCAGCCGCCAGGCGTAGCGCATGCCGAGCATGGAGCGGGTCAGCGTCGGCTCGGGGACACGGTGCTGGTAGAGCGGCTCGGCCGCCGGATGGTCGGGCGGGAGCAGGGCGATCGTTGCAAGGATGCTGATCAACGAGAGCGCGGCCGCGGCCCACACCGGCGCGGTTTCGCCGTAGCGGACAAGAAGGCTCGACAGCGCTGGGCCGACCAGCAGTCCCGTTCCGATCGCGCCGCTGGTCATGCCGAGCGCCTGCTTGCGCGTTGCGGGCGCGCTGTGCTCTGCGGCATAGGCGTGCGCGACCGAGATGTTGCCTGACGTCAGGCCGTCGATGATGCGCGCCAAAAACACCAGCGTCAGGTTGCCGGCGAGCGCAAGCAGCACGAATCCGACGAACGTCCCGATCTGGCTGACGACTAGGACTTGTCGGCGGCCATAGCGATCCGAGAGCATGCCGACTATGGGGCCGGCGATGAGCTGACAGACGGCATAGGCCGAGATCAGCGCGCCAAGGAGGAATGGCGTGGCGCCGAGCCGCTGCGAATAGAACGGCAGCAGCGGCAGGATGATGCCCATTCCGGTGGCATCCACGGCCACGACGACGAAGGTCGGCACCAGCGTCAGCGCGCTTTCGCCTGCTACCGTCTCCCGTGCCTCTGCCGCGGAACCCGGGCTCATATCGCGCTGTCCTCGTTCGCTTTCTCGTGATCGCCTGGCCTATGCCCGACTATATAGTTGCAAGCTAATAGTTCGTGTCATATCTAATTTGCATGGCTCCGTCGCAGGCCCATATCCATGCCGAGATCGGCCGGCTCATTACGCGGCTCGGCCGTATCTGGCGCCGCGAATCCGATCAGGCGCTGTCCGAGCACGGACTGTCCTATGCCACCGCGATTCCGCTTTTGGTGTTGTCGCGTCAGGGCGAAAACGTGCGCCAGGGCGTGCTCGCCGATGAATTGGGGATCGAGGGGCCGTCGCTGGTCCGGCTGATCGACCTGCTCGAGGCCGAGGGCCTGGTGGAACGCCGCGAGGATCCGACCGACCGGCGTGCCAAAACGCTACATCTCACGAAAGCGGGCGAGGCCAAGGTCGAGGAGACCAACCGGGTGCTGCGCCGGGTGCGGGCAAGCCTGCTCAAGGATATCGGGCCCGAGGAACTTGCGATAACCTTCGAGACGCTCCAGCGCATCGAACAGCGGGCCAGTCGCCTGCATGACGCGAAGTTTCTTCCAGAGGCGAAGTAGCCATGCGCGCGGAAGAGCCGTTCCTGGTCCGCAACGCGGACCTCATTTTCGCTTTGAAGACGTTTTGCGCGTCGATGCTCGCGCTCGTCATCGCGCTGGCGATGGACCTGCCGCGGCCGTATTGGGCGATGGCGACCGTCTACATCACCTCGCAGCCGCTGGCGGGCGCGACCAGCTCGAAAGCCTTTTTTCGCGTGATGGGCACGCTGATCGGAGCGACGATGACGGTGGCGCTGGTGCCCAACCTCATCAACGCGCCGGAACTGCTGTGCCTCGCGATCGCGCTCTGGGTCGGGCTCTGCCTTTATCTGTCGCTGCTCGACGGCACGCCGCGCAGCTACGTCTTCATGCTGGCCGGATATACCGTCGCGCTGATCGGCTTTCCCTCCGTGTCCGAGCCCGGCAACATCTTCGACACGGCGGTGGCGAGGCTCGAGGAAATCTCGCTCGGCATCATCTGCGCGAGCCTCGTCTCTACCGTCATATTCCCCCGCAGCGTCGCGCCTGCGGTGGCGGGTCGCGTCGATAGCTGGCTGTTGGATGCGCGTCGCCTCAGCCAGGTCGTGCTGCTGCGGGAAGGCACCAGCGAAACGCGTCGCGCCAAGCGCGTCAAGCTTGCGACCGACATCGTCGAGATCGATACGCTTTCCACCCATCTCGCCTATGACCGGCTGACCGACAGCAACGCCGTGCGGGGTCTCGGCGAGATCCGGCTGCGCATGCTGATGCTGCTGCCGGTGATCGCCTCGCTGGAGGACCGGCTGGCCGCGCTCGGCGAGGAAGCCTTGCGTCGGCATCCCGAGCTGAAGCAGCTTCTTGGGGACCTCGCGCAATGGATCACCAGCGACGTCGGCGCACGGCAGCCGGCTGACCGGATCAGCGCGCAGATCGCCGAGCGGCAGGCTGTCCTCGATGACAGCGCATCCTGGGAGCGGATCATCACCACCAGCCTGTTGTCGCGGCTGCGGGAGCTCGTCGATCTCTCGCGCGACTGCCGTACGCTGAGCGAGGCGATTGCCGATAGCCGCAACATATCGACGCTCGATCTGGCCTTTCATTCCGAGGCCGGCGCAGCACCCGTGCGCCACCGGGATCGCGGCCTTGCTCTTTGGTCCGCGGCCGGCGCGGCCATCGCCATCCTGATCTGCTGCGCGTTCTGGATCGGGACCGGTTGGCCGGACGGGGCGTCGGCGCCGATGATGGCGGCGGTGGCCTGTTCGTTCTTCGCCGCGCAGGACGAACCCGCACGCTTCATCCGCAGCTTTGGCCTGTGGTCGCTGGTCGCGATCGTGGTCGTCGCGGTCTACCTGTTCGCGCTGGTGCCCGCGATCTCCCACATCGAGGTCCTGGTCATCGCGCTGGCGCCGACCTTCCTGCTCTACGGCCTCTTGATTGCACGACCGGCGACGGCTGGAACTGGCATGGCGCTCGCGGCCAATACGGCGACACTGCTCGCGCTGCAGTCGACCTACAGCGCGGATTTTGCGTCTTACGCCAATTCCGCGGTCGCTTTCTTCGTCGGCGTCGTCATCGCCGAACTCGTGACCCGGATCGCGCGCGGCGTGGGCGCGGAGTGGATCGCCAATCGCCTGGTGCTGTCGAGCTGGAAGACGCTTGCGGTTGCCGCCGAACGTCGCGGCAAGCGCGACCGCGCGGAGTTTGCGGGCCTGATGTTGCACCGGCTCGGGCTGCTGGTGCAGCGCATCGCCTTCCTTTCCGAGAGCGATCGCCGCGATGCCGACAGCCTGGCCCAGCTCCGCATCGGGATCAACATCATCGACCTCCGTCGCGCCCGCTATGGGCTTGCGGCATCGACCATTCACGTCATCGACGACATGCTCGACCAGCTCGCCACGGCCTGCCGCAGCTATTCGGGTGGCGGCATGCCGTCGGAGCTGCTGACGAGCGTCGATCGGGCGCTGGCCCGGGCCGTCAAGGACCCCAATGACAAGCCGCGCGAAGACGCCCTGATCGGCCTCGTCGGCATCCGGCGCGGCCTGTTTCCGGATGCGCCGGCCTATCGGCCGCGCTCAGGGGAGAGTGTTGCAGCATGAGATATCAGATCGACATCTACGGTGTGCTCGTGCCGGCGCTGCTCCTGTGGATCATCGTCGCCTATGTGCTGAGCGCCTTGCTTCGCCGGCTGATGCAGCGCTTCGACCTCTACCGGCTGGTCTGGCACCGCGCGCTGTTCGATTTCGCGCTGTTCGTCTGTCTCTTGGGCGGCGTCGTCTATCTCTCGGAGTTTTTGCCATGAAAGCGAATCTTGGCTGGCTCGGCCGCCTTGCGCTGACCATTATTGTCGTCGTCGCGGCGCTTTTCGTCGGCGGCGAGCTTTGGGTCTACTACATGGACTCGCCGTGGACGCGTGATGGCCGCGTTCGCGCCGACGTGGTCCAGGTCGCGCCCGACGTGTCCGGCTTCGTCACGGAGGTGCTGGTCAAGGACAACCAGAAGGTCCATCGCGGCGACGTCCTGTTCCGGATCGATCGCGAACGTTTCGCGCTGGCGCTGCGGCAGGCCGACGCCGCTGTCGCAGGTCACGAGGCGACCCTCGATCAGGCCAACTCAGACCTGAAGCGCTACAGCGCGCTGACGACCGATGCGGTGTCACAGCAGAAGCAGGAGCAGGTTCTGGCCACTCAGCTCCAGGCCAAGGCGGCCTTTGATCAGGCCGTCGCCGATCGCGCGGTGGCCCAGCTCAATCTCGACCGCAGCGAGGTCCGCGCCTCCGTCAACGGCGTGATCACCAACATGGATTTGCGCCCCGGCGCTTACGTCACGGCCGGCAAGGGCGTGATGGCGCTGGTCGACACCGACACGCTGCATGTCGAGGGCTATTTCGAAGAGACAAAGCTCGCGCGCATCCGCGTCGGCGACAAGGTGCAGGTACGCCTAATGGGCGAGAAGGTCACGCTCACCGGTCACGTCGAGAGCATCGCGGCCGGCATCGAGGACCGCGACCGCGCCGAGGGCGCGAGCCTGCTCGCGAACGTCAACCCGACGTTCAGCTGGGTGCGCCTCGCCCAGCGCGTTCCCGTGCGCATCGCGCTGGACAATGTCCCCGACAACATGTCGCTCGTCGCCGGCCGCTCGGCGACGGTGGAGGTATTGGACTAACGCAACGATTGCACGGCAGCGCGTTTGGGTTGGGGAAAAACTGGCAACAAACGTTTCAATGCCAAATGGCAAGGCTAATCCTGACGCACGTGTGTGAGTCGGGGGAGCTCTATTGAGCGTTTTGCTTTTATTCCTCGCGGCCTGCGTGGTTGGCGCGTTGCTCCTTTTGGCATTCTGCCGATAGGGCCGACAGCGGATGCACTTGTTGCCGCGAAGCATCAGCGAGCCGCTGAATTGCGGTTCCAGACCGATGGTTTTTGACTGTGCATGGATGAGCGCGTTCACTCCCGGCGTTGGAGGCGGACGTGAGTTGGGTGTTTGTGTTTCTCATTGCCGCGAGCGCAATGGTTTTGATCGCTCATGCGATCGACGCAATGCGTTCCTGATACTCGCCGTGGTCCGTTCTCGTCGGTAGTCGGATAAGTGACGAGAATGTTCCAGGGCTCGCGCGTGTCAATTTCAGGAACTCGGCTCTGCAGGCCGAGGTTGTCACAGCAGGAGGAATGCGATCATGCTTATGTTTTATCTGCCGTTCATCATCTTTGGAGCGATGCTCGACGCAATGTCGAAGCAGAGTGTGTCAGCAACGTTCGACGAGCCGCCAAGCTTCGATTAGCCCCCAGGCCGATGCGTTGGCTTCGGTGTTTGCCGACGAGCCAACGCCGGTTCAGGCATTCGAATATTTCTTCAGCTCCAGCCGCGCGATCTGGTTTCGGTGGACCTCGTCCGGCCCGTCCGCGAGGCGGAGCAGGCGGGCCGTAGCGTAGGCCTGCGTCAGGCCAAAATCGTTCGACGTGCCGCCGCCGCCATGGGCCTGGATCGCCCAGTCGATGATCTGGCAGGCCATGTTGGGCACGGCGACCTTGATCATCGCGATCTCGGCCTTCGCCACCTTGTTGCCGACCGTGTCCATCGCGTAGGCGGCGTTCAGCGTCAGCAGCCGCGCCTGCTCGATCATGATGCGGGCCTCGGCGATCCGCTCCTGAGTCACGGTCTGTTCGGAGACCGGCTTGCCGAAGGCGACGCGGCTGCGCACGCGGCGGCACATCTTCTCCAGCGTGCGTTCGGCAAGGCCGATCAGCCGCATGCAGTGGTGGATGCGGCCCGGGCCGAGGCGGCCCTGCGCGATCTCAAAGCCGCGGCCTTCGCCGAGCAGCATGTTCTCCTTCGGCACGCGCACATTGGTGAAGACGACCTCCGAGGCTCGGTCGGGCACGCCGTAGAAGCCGAACACGGGCAGGGGACGTTTCACCTCGATGCCCGGCGTATCCATCGGTGCCAGGATCATGGACTGCTGCTTGTGGCGGTCCGGATTGTCCGGATCGGTCTTGCCCATGAAGATGCAGATCTTGCAGCGCGGGTCGGTCGCATTGGTCGTGTACCATTTGCGGCCGTTGATGACGTAGTGGTCGCCGTCGCGCACGATCGAGCTCTCGATGTTGGTCGCGTCCGACGAGGCGACCGCTGGCTCGGTCATGGCGAAGCAGGAGCGGATTTCACCAGCGAGGAGCGGCTTCAGCCAGCGCTCCTTGTCCTTCTCCGTGCCGTAGCGCTCCAGCACCTCCATGTTGCCGGTATCCGGCGCCGAGCAGTTGAACACCTCGGGCGCGAGATGCGAGCGGCCCATCACCTCGCAGAGCGGGGCATATTCGAGATTGGTGAGTCCAGCGCCATGATGGGAGTCTGGCAGGAACAGGTTCCAGAGGCCCTCGGCGCGTGCGAGCGGCTTGAGCTCCTCGACGACGGGATAGACCTTCCAGGGCCCGAGTTCCTCTGCCTCGCGATAGAACCGCTCCTCGTTCGGATAGATGTGCCGGTCCATGAAGCTCTCGAGCTTGCGCTTGAGCTCGACGACCTTTGGCGACATCGGGTAGAGCATCTTTCGTCTCCTTGACGATGAGCGGCGGTTTAGCCGATTTCGAGATAGTCCGGATCAGGCAGCTTTGGGAACGGCACCGTCGGCAGCGTCTGGTACCAGAACGCGACCGAGGCGATGTCGTCCTGCAATGGAAGATATTTGGGCTCCTTGGTGCCGGGCAGCCAGCCCAGCGCCTGGATGGTCACGCGCAGGTCGGAGCGGAAGCGGATCGGATCCGGGATGTGCCAGCGGTACATGCCGAAGCGCTGCTGCGACTTGTAGACGCCGTCGGGGCGGATCACCTGCGGCAGGCCGGCATAGGGCGTGGTGAATTCCTGGTAGCGCGATTGCTGCGCGGGGCCTTGGCCGGAATGGGCGACATAGGGATCGAAATTATAGGCCCCGCAAAAGTAGTCCTCCGTGCCGGTGCCGCAGATCGTCGGAAATTCGCCGTCGTCATCGATGAAGAACTTGATCTCGCCTTCGCCCCACCAGCCGTTGTTGTGAACGCCCCAGGCCATGTAGGTGCCGACATAGTGGCCTGCCCCCGCCACGCCGTCGAGGATGGTGTAGACCTCCCTGTACCGCAGCGGATTGGTGCGGCGGAACTGCGCGTGGAAATAGGCGCAGTCTTCGGGCACGTCGGTCAGCGTGTAGTTGATCTGGTAGTAGACGGTGAGCGGCTCCTCGCTGCGGTTCTCCAGCGTGAAGCGCGCGCGCTTGCGGAACGGCATTTCCCAATAGCAGTTGAAGGCGCGCCCGGGATTGACGCAGACCGCGAGCGAGGACACCTGCGCGAACTCTTCCCATCCGCAGGCGAAGAAGTCGCCAGCCGGGCATTCGACGCTCGGCTGCTCCTGGTCGTCCCAGTAGATCCGCAGGATCGAATGGCGCAGGCGCCCACGCGCCAGCGTCATCCAGACCTGCTGGATCGCGCCCTGGCCCGAGATGTCCGCAAGCGTGAAAGTCGTGCCCGGTTCGATGACGACATAGGGCGAGACCTTCCACCCCTGACCGAGGTCGCGCGCCTGGCGCGCCGCGGGGCCGTCGACGGACATGCCGCCCTTGCCCCTCTCGCCTGTAAAATTCTCGGGGCTAATCGAGCGCGTCAGCGCATTCGACAGCCGCGACAGATTGCCGAGATGCATGCCCAATCCGGAAAACGCCACGGTATCCTCGATCCAGCGTTAGCGATGCCCCGATATATCGCCGGCGAATCTACCAAAAGGTGAAGACGATCGCGGACAGAGACGGCCCGCGACGCGATCGTGCGGCGGCCTATCCGACGCGGTACTCCCTGTACTGCTCGCGCAACGCCGACTTCAGCACCTTGCCGGTGCCGGTCATCGGAAACTGGTCCATGAATTCGACGGCGTCCGGCATCCACCAGCTCGCGACCCTCGGGCGCATATGGTCGAGCAGCGTCTTGTCGTCGAGCGTCGAGCCTTGCTTGCGAACGACGAGGAGCAGGGGGCGCTCCTGCCACTTCTCGTGAGCGATCGCGACCACGGCGGCTTGCAGCACCTCGGGATGAGAGAGCGCGATGTCCTCGAGCTGGATCGAGGAGATCCATTCGCCGCCGGACTTGATCACGTCCTTGGAGCGGTCGGTCAGCGTGACGTGGCCCTGGGCATCGATCACGGCCATGTCGCCGGTGACCAGCCAGCCGTCGCGGTCGAGGCCTTCGTCGAGCTTCATGTAGCCTGAGGCGACCCACGGCCCACGAGCACGCAAATGCCCGACCGTCTTGCCGTCGCGCGGCAGCTCGTTGCCGCCGTCATCGACGATGCGCAAGCTCGTGCCGAAGCAGGCGCGGCCCGACACCATGCGCCGGTCGAACTTCTCTTTGTCGCTGAGATGCTCCGAGCCCGGCCGCAAGCCAGGCATCGAGCAGCCCAGGGCCTCGGTCATGCCCCAGGCCTGGATGTAATCGACATCGTACTCGCGCTTGAGCTTCTCGACCATCGCGCGCGGCGGCGCCGAGCCCGACGACAGCGTTGCACGCAAGTTCGTGAACCTGTTGCCGGTGCGCCCCAGCCAGTCGAGCAGGATCAGCCAGAAGCTCGGCACGCCCGCCGACAGCGTCACCTTCTCGCCCTCGAGCAGTTCATAGAGCTTGTCTGGCTCGTAGTTGCGGCCGGGCAGCACCAGCTTCGAGCCGGTGTAGGGCGCGGTGAACGGCATGTTCCAGCCATTGCCGTGGAAGAGGGGCGCCATCGGCATCATTACCTCGCGCACGCCTTCGATATGTCCCGGCAGGAAGTCGAAATTGCAGCAGGTCATGGTCTGCAGGATCGCGGCGCGGTGCGAATAGATCACGCCCTTGGGATTGCCCGTCGTACCCGAGGTGTAGCAGATGGTGGAGGCGGATTTTTCGTCGAACAGCGGCCAGGCGAAGCCGGCGTCGTTCTCCTTCTCCAGCACTTCCTCGTAGCAATGCACGTTCGCAAGCTTTGTTTCCGGCATGCGCTCGCGCGAGGTCATCACGACATAGGCTTCGATCGTGTTGAGCTGCGGCGCGATCGCCTCGACGATCGGCAGCGTGGCGCGGTCGATGAACAGCAGCCGGTCTTCGGCATGGTTGATGATGTAGATGAGCTGCTCGGGAAACAGTCGCGGATTGACGGTATGCAGCACGTAGCCCATGCCGGGCGCGGCGTAGAACATCTCGAAATGACGGTGGGTATTCCAGGCGAGCGTGCCGACGCGGTCGCCGGGATTCATGCCAAGCCGCTTCAAGGCCAACGCCATGCGCTTGATGCGCGGATGGGCGTCCGCATAGGTGTAGCGATGGATGTCGCCCTCGATCTCGCGCGCGACGATCTCCGCTTCGCCGTGATAGTCGGCCGCATACTGGATCAAGCCGCTGATCAGGAGCGGCATGTCCATCATCAATCCCTGCATCATCTCCTCCAGATCGCCACGTCGTTACGCGGCGCGCTTGTAGATTTCCGTGCAAGCTAGCGGAACGTCGCGCCGCCTTCACGCAAAAAACGAGCGATGTGATTGCGTGCGTCACTTTTTCAGGGCTAATTGATGCGAGCTGCCGGCGAAGCAGCGTTCGCCCGTGGAGGACAGGGATGTCAGCGGAAAAACACAAGACCGGCGCAGCCGGCACATCTACGATCGACATCGCAACCTTGCGTGCGCGCTATCGGGACGAGCGCGACCTTCGCCTGCGCGCTGAAGGCAAGGCGCAATATGTCGAGGTGACCGGCGGCTTTGCCCGCTATCTCGACGATCCCTGGGCCGATGCGGAATTTAAGCGCGAGGCCGTCAGCGAAGAGACCGAAGTGGTCATCGTCGGCGGTGGCTTCGGCGGTCTCTTGTGCGGTGCGCGCCTGCGCGAAGCCGGCATTGATGATTTCCGGATCGTGGAAAAGGCCGCCGACTTCGGCGGCACCTGGTACTGGAATCGCTATCCGGGTGCGGCCTGTGATACCGAGAGCTACATCTATCTGCCGCTCTTGGAAGAGACCGGCTACATGCCCGTGCGCAAATATGCGCGCGCGCCCGAGATCTACGAACATTCGCGCCGCATCGGCCGCCACTTCGGCCTCTACGAGCGCGCGCTGTTTCAGACCATCATCTCGCGGATGGAATGGCGGGAAGACGACGCACGCTGGCTGGTCGAGACCGATCGCGGCGATCGCATCCGCGCGCGCTTCGTCATTCTCGCCGGCGGCCCGCTGAGCCGGCCGAAGCTGCCGGGGATTCCCGGCATCGAGACCTTCAAGGGCCACAGCTTCCACACCAGCCGCTGGGATTATGCCTACACCGGCGGCAACGCCGAGGGCGGTCTCTCCAACCTTGCCGACAAGCGCGTCGGCATCATCGGAACGGGCGCCACCGCGGTGCAGTGCGTGCCGCATCTCGGCCGTTCCGCGAAGGAGCTCTACGTCTTCCAGCGCACGCCGTCAGCAATCGGCGTGCGCGACGATCGGCCGACGGACGAGGTCTGGGCGAAGAGCCTGACGCCGGGCTGGCAGCGCGAGCGCATGGACAATTTCACGGCGGTGATCTCCGGCGAGCCGTTCGAACAGGATCTGGTGCAGGACGGCTGGACCGGCCTGCTCGGCGAGATTCTGCTAGCGCCGCGCCGCCAGCCGCAGCCGGTGACCTCGATGGAGGAGGCGCTGAAGGTGATCGAACAGGCCGACTACCGCAAGATGGAGGAGATCCGCGTCCGCGTCGATCGGGTGGTGAAGGACGAGGCGACGGCGGCGGCGCTAAAGCCCTGGTACAAGGCGTTCTGCAAGCGGCCGTGCTTTCACGACGAATATCTCGACACGTTCAACCGTCCCAACGTGCATCTCGTGGACACCAAAGGCAGGGGCGTCGAACGCATCACCGAAAATGCCGTCATCGTCGACGGCAAGGCCCATGAGCTCGACTGCCTGATCTATGCCAGCGGCTTCGAGGTCGGCACCGACTACGCCCGCCGCATGGGTTTTGAGGTCCATGGCCGCGGCGGCATGAGCCTGAGCGATCGCTGGCGCGACGGCGTCAAGACGCTGCACGGCTTCTACAGCCGCGGCTTTCCCAACTGCTTCCTGATCGTCACGGTGCAGGCCGGCCAGAGCGCCAACTTCCCGCACATCATCGACGAGCAGTCGCAGCACATTGCCTATGTGATCGCAGAGGCGCGCAAGCGCAAAGCCCGCACGCTGGAGCCGACACTCGAGGCGGAAAACGCCTGGGTCGACGAAGTTGTCAAGGCAGCGGTCGGGCGCCAGACCTATCTCGCCGAATGCACGCCCGGCTATTACAACAATGAAGGCGTGTTCGATCCGATCGCGGCGAGAAACAGCCAATATTGGCGCGGGCCGGTGGCGTTCCTGCGGCTGCTGGAACGGTGGCGGAAGGAGGGCCGGCTGGACGGATTGGAGTTGACCCATGAGGCGGCAGCGGCCGGCAGCTCTCCGGCCCTGGCTTGATCGGCATGACCCCAACACTCAGCGGCGCGACACGGCTCTACGTCATCGTCGGCGATCCCATTGCGCAGGTGCGCTCGCCCGCGGGCGTGACGGCCGCCTTCGCCGCGCGTGGCCATGATGGCATCCTCGCGCCCGTTCAGGTCGCGCCCCACGATCTGCCAGATTTCCTCTCGGTTGCGGTGCGGTTGAAGAACCTCGACGGCATCGTCGTGACCATTCCGCACAAATTCGCCTGTTACCAGGCCTGCGCCAGCGCGACGGAGCGTGCACATTTCCTGCGCACGGTGAACCTGATGCGCCGGCGCGCCGATGGCGCCTGGCATGGCGACATGGTGGATGGCCTCGGCTTCGTCGGCGCCGCGCGGGCGAAGGGGATCGATCCCAGGGGCATGCGCGCGCTGCTGGTCGGCGCCGGTGGCGCCGGATCGGCCATCGCGCTGGCACTGGTCGAGGCGGGTGTCAGCGAGATCGCCGTTCACGACAGCGCGGCCGAGCGCCGCGACGCGCTGATCGACCAGCTCAACCGGCTTGGCAGGGCGCCCGCCCGGCTCGGGAGCATGGATCCCGCCAGCTTCGACTTTGTCGCCAATGCGACGCCGGCAGGGATGAAAGAGGGCGACCCGCTGCCGGTCGATGTCACGCGGCTCGTGCCAACAGCCTATTGCGGTTGCGTAATCACCAAGCCTGAGGTCTCGCCGTTCATTGCGGCGGCCCGCAAGATCGGCTGCATCACCGCGACCGGCGCCGACATGTACCGGCAGCACCAGGGCATTATGGTGGATTTCCTGCTCGGCCACGACGGTGACGGAAATTAGGAGATTGGCGGGGTGTCAAGGGCCTGACCGGCGCTGATTACGTTCGCCGGGGCTTGAGCAGGGGCTATTGACGTAGGATCATGCGCCCGCGCGAGCCGGTCGCGCATAGCTAGAGAGAGGAAGGCGGAATGACCAAGGGCAGGACAGTTGCGACGGCGATGATCGGCGCTACCGCGCTGCTTCTCTCTTTGATGCAAGCGGCCGATGCCGCGCAATGCGGCAGCTCGCCGGCCGGCTTCGACGCCTGGAAGCGTGAGTTCAGCGAGGAAGCCCGAGCCAAGGGCATCGGACAGACCGCCATCTCGGCGCTGATGCAGGCCCATTACGCCAGCGCCACCATTGCGGCGGACCGCGGCCAGCGCAGCTTTTCGCTGTCGCTCGACCAGTTTCTCGCCAAGCGCGGAGCCACCACCATTGTGGCGCGGGGCCGATCGCTGAAGCAGTCGCAGGCCGCACTGTTCGCCTCGATCCAGCAGCGCTACGGCGTGCCACCGGGGCCGCTGATCGCGATCTGGGGCATGGAGACCGGTTTCGGCAGCCAGCGCGGCAACCAGAACATGCTGTCGTCGATCGCAACGCTTGCCTATGATTGCCGCCGCCCCGAATTCTTCACCGACCAGCTCTATGCGGCGCTGAAGCTGATCGACCGCGGCGCGCTGTCGGGCGCGACCCGTGGCTCCATGCACGGCGAGGTCGGCCAGACCCAGTTCATGCCCAAGAACATCCTGGCCTATGGCACCGGCAATCTCGACGTCGCTGCCAACGCTCTGAACTCGACCGCGAATTTCCTCAAGGCCCATGGTTGGCGCGCAGGCGCCGGCTACCAGCCGGGAGAACCGAATTTCGCCGCCATCGAGGCCTGGAATGCCGCGGGCGTCTATCAGAAGGCGATCGCGTTGATGGGACGGCAGATCGATGAGGGAGGCGGAGCGTCGGCAGCCCGCTGAGGCGCTTCACGAGGAAGTGCCTGGGTCGCGCGTGAGAAAGTTGCTGTCGCAGAAGGAACCGACGGTGTAAGCTTTGCTTTGATCGGGGACAGGGGCTGGCACGAGGAGAGCTCAACATGGCAACCCAGATCGTGATGGATCATACCGGCGATACGCGCCACGAGTTTGATCCCGAGAATGCGGAAGCGGTGGCGCGGGCCGAACGACGCTTTCGCGAGCTGACCGGCTTGGGCTTCACTGCCGCCGTGAGAACGGCGCCCGGTGAAGTGTCCCGTATCCGGTCATTCGACCCGACCGCGCACGAAACGCTGTTCTATCCCCGCCTCGTCGGCGGCTGATCCGAACAGCTCATGATCGCGGTGTTCAGGCTCGGCGCGCCGGCGCGGGCGCGCCTGCATGCGCTGCGGGAGCTGTACCGGCGCTTCTTCGGAGAGAACACGCCGGACGCCCGCGGACGCCGGCTGCTGTCCGAATGGCTGACGCCGGCGCAGCTCGCACAGTTCGAGCAGCACCGGTATTTCGATGTGGTCGGGTGCGACACCGGCAAGCGGTACCGCATTCACTACGGCACGGCCGCGAACGTCCATGAGATCAACGAAGCCGGAATTGCGACGATGGGATGGTGCTTCGTCCCGTCAGGCTTCTTGGTGCCCGGCGACGTGATGCTGGCGCAGAAGATCGCCCTCGAGACGAACGAACGGGGAGCTTTGGCCCTCGCCAACCGATTTCCGCCGGCGACGCATTCAGAGCACTTCTACCGGCGGCCGTTCTAGTTTGTGACCGGCTGGAGCGTGATCCGGACAAGAGTGTAGAAGATCATGCTCAAACAACAACCTTAAGCGCGATGACGATTCATCCTCATCTCATCGCGCTTCAGGCGTGCCTCAGTAGTGCGACGTCCGATAGGCGTCGAGCGCATGCGCCGCGAACACGCCGATGCTGCAAAGGGCAAGCAGCCCCGAAATCAGCTCGATCATAGCTCATCCTCCCGTAGCGGCAGGGCGACGAGATGTTGGCAGCAGGAATAATCCCGGATCAGGTCGAGGAAGAATTGCATCGTGGCCGTCCCTGTAGGCTTTTGACAACTACATAACCGGCCATCTGTTTCAGGGGTGTTTCGTCGACTTGGGAAAGGGGTTTCGTGGGGAACCCTGGGCTGGCTTGTGAGCCGTGGGCCCGCTAAATCCACAATTGGTCCATCCTTTTGGCCGCGCAGCTTCCCTCCGGCGGCCTATCCATTGCGAGGCGAAATAATGGTGCCAGTTGAATGGTTTGACGATCTCACCGTCGGAATGCGTTTCAAATCTCCGGAGATCCAGGTCACCGAAGCCGACATCAAGCGCTTTGCCGCCGAGTTCGATCCACAGCCGATGCACCTGGATCACGAGGCCGCCAAGGCGACGCTGTTCAAGGGCCTCGCTGCGTCAGGATGGCACACTGCGGCCATCGCCATGAACCTCGCCATCCAGGTCCGTCCGTTTGGCCCGCATCCATTGATCGGCGCCGGCGTCGACGGCCTGCGCTGGACGGTGCCCGTGCGGCCCAATGACCGCCTCCACCTCGAAGGCGAGGTCATGAGCCTGACGCCATCGAAATCGAAGCCGCAGGGCATCGCGCTGGTGAAATGGACCATGTTCAATCAGAACGGAGAGGAGGTTTACACCTTCACCCCGATCGCGATCGTGCCGCGGCGCGGATAGGCGCCACCGTCCGCCATTGGTTGTGTCGCATCACTGGAAGCCCTTGCGGCTCTCCCGCTGAGGTGGTCAGCTTGCCACGGGGAACAGGCTGGAGGCTCACATGAAAGGATTCCTTCTTGCTGCCGGGCTGCTCGCCGGTGTCGTGGGCGGGCCTGCGCTCGCGCAACAAAGCAAGGTGGGTGACTGGACCATCGAGAAGCGCACCCAGGACACGCATTGCAATGCGAGCCGCGGCTACAAGGACAAGGAGGACGAGAACCGCGACTACGTGATCGTGATCACCTATTCCGACAAGGCCATCGTCATCGTGATGATTTACGACGGCTGGGAATGGGACAAGGTCGGCGAGATACTGCGAGCGGATTTCAGCACGGATGACGCCGACATCATGAAGAAGGCGAAGTGGGAGGTCATGGACAAGACCACCGTGCGCGGCATCTTCGAATTCGATCAATCGATCATGGACCGGCTGTCGAAGGCCAAGCGCCTGGCGCTCGATTTCGAGGATGATGACGACGACAGTATCGAGATGCAGGTTCCCCGCGCCGGCGAAGCGCTCGCCGCGCTGAAGTTCTGCGAGGAGAACAGGAAGTAAAGACACGAGGCAGGTGGCCGGGGCCGCGGGTTCAGGCATCAGGCCCGTGCGAGCGGGCGCGGACCTTGGGCACACAGCCCGCTTGCAGTTCGCATTTCTCCTAGTCTTTGGCGAAAACGTCCAAGCCGCTTCCCTTGGTTGACGTTACCCAAGGACGATGTTCGAGATTCCAGCGTTTGGCTGCATCGATCCCTCAGCGCTGAAGGCGACAGTTTCCCGGCCGGTCTTCGTCGGCTCGCTCCGAAGCGGGAGCGTTCGCATTTTTCATCGGGGCAACCCGCAGATTGCGTCCGTCGACCAATGACCATCCCGGAGGCCAATCGGTTCTCGTCGCTGGTCGGCGGGATCTATGATGCAGCAGCCGATCCTTCGCTGCGCGCCGCAGTGCTGGAGCGGATTGCAAATTTCGTCGGCGGATCGGCCGCAACCATTCTGTCGAGGGATGCGGCCAGGCTCTCGATCGAGATCCACCAGCACTTTGGAACGGACGCTCACTTCCGGCAGCTCTATCGTGACAGGTATGTGGAGCTCGATCCTCTGCTCGATTTTCATCTCGACCTCGCCAGCGAACAGGCGATCAGCGTGGCGGATGTGATGCCCCATGCCGACTTCCTCGCGACGAGCTTCCATCGGGAGTGGGTGGAGCCGCAGAGTGCCGTGGACCTCGCGACGATCACGCTCGAGAGATCGGGCGCGCGCACGACGATCTTGCAGGTAATGCGTCATCAGTCCCGCGGTCTCGTCGACGATGCGATGCGCGAGCGGATGCGGCTCGTGGCTCCGCACATCCAGCGGTCGCGCATCATGGGGCGGCACATGAGAGCCCGCTCCCACACGGTCACCGATCTTGCCGATGTCCTCGACGGACTGACGACGGCAATATGCCTGCTCGACGCAGAGGGGAGGCTCATGCACGCCAACGCGGCATGCCGGCAGCTATTTGCTGACGCCAATCTGTTTGCGATGGTCGGCGACCGGATCGTGGCCCGTACCAGCCAGGCGGACAAGATCGTCCGCGGCCTGTTCGAGGCCGTCGATGGTGTTGCGAGCTCGGCCGGCCGTCGTCAGATCGAGCCGGTGAGATCGGTCGATGGCTCCCACTATCTGATCCACGCCCTCCGGTTGAAGCGCGAACGCGGCCGGCCGGAGCAGCTGCCGGATTCCGCAGCCGCCGTGCTCTTCGTGCAAAGAGCGTCCCTGACGCCGACGATCGCCGTCGATGCGATCGCTGAGGCTTTCAGGCTGACGCCATCCGAGCTGCGTGTTTTGACGGCCATCGTCGAGATCGGCGGCGTCCCCGATATCGCGGCCAAGCTCGGTATCGCCGAGACCACGGTGAAGACGCATCTCGGTCGCCTCTTTGAAAAGACGGGCGCCGGTAGGCAGGCCGATCTCGTGAAGATCGCCGCCGGATTTACCGCGCCCTTCGCGCGAAGCGCGGACAATAACACCGGCACCGTGTGAGTTATTTCGCCACCGGGCCCTAAATCCATTGTGATGAGCAGGGCGGTCGGGTCCTCCGAACGTAGGACGCCTTTCGCCTGATACTTTCGTATATCGCGCCTCCTGAAGGGCAGTGCGCGCCAAAAAACAAAACCGCCAGGACTCAATAGCGCGTGGCTGCTCGTCGATTGGAGGGATTGGAGTGAGCGGCAAGGACGATTTTTCCATTTTCTACGTTTCAACGAACGAGGTTCCCGAAAGCGAGCGCGTCCCATTGCTGCGCGAATTCTATTGCCGGGGCCTGGCCAAGGCCGAAGTCGACGCCAATGAAGGGGAGCCGTTCGCGGCGAACTTCACAGCCCTTGCGCTGCCGGAAGCCCAGTTGATGACCGGCGGGCTGTTTGGAGCGCGGATCATCCGTACGAAGCAACAGGTCATTGATGGCAATGACAGCCTGGCCCTGGTCGTGAATCGATCCGGCATCATCGGAATATCCGCGCGAGGACATGATCTGCGGCTTCATCCCGGAGACGCAGTGTTGACGAGTGCGGAGGATGTAGCGACTTTGGAGCGATTTGCACCGGGGGGCTGCTTTTCGCTGCGCGTGCCGCGGCGTGCGCTGGCGACAAAGATCGTGGACATCGACGATGCGGTGATGCGCGTCATGGCGGCCGACACGACCGGACTTCGGCTGCTTGTCGACTACGCCATAGCTCTTATGCGGGGGGAGTCGCTTGCGACGCCTGCGTTGCGCCAGCTTGGCGTCGCGCATCTGCATGATCTTCTGGCGCTTGTCCTCGGCGCGACGGGCGAGGTTCGGGAGCTGGCAGGACGGCAAGGCGTCAAGGCCGCGCGGCTGCGGAGGACGAAGCACTTCATCGCCGACAATTGCGGGCAGCCGGATCTGTCGGTTACGACCGTCGCCCAGGAGCTCGGCGTGACGCCGCGCTATCTCCAGCGCTTGTTCGAGGCGGACGGCAAGACTTTTTCTTCCTTTCTGATCGAGCAGCGCCTCAAGCGCGCCCATCGCATGCTGCGGAAGCCGGAATTTGCCGAACGTCCGGTGAGCTCGATCGCCTACGACGTCGGATTCGGTGACTTGTCCTATTTCAACCGCTGTTTCCGGCGGGCCTTTGGCGCCACGCCAAGCGATGTCCGGAGTGGCATGGCGGAGTGATCGGCCCCCGCGGACTTTCAGTGAACTGTTGATTGCAACCAAGAGGAAGGGATTTGGAAATGATCCTTGATCGTGGAGTCGTGGCCGTTGCACGGCCGTTGAGCGGGAGTTTTGCTCTCTCTATCCTTTATGCAACTGCGGCAATCGCCGCTATCCCAGACGAGATCAGGGTGCCCGGCGAGATACCGGGCATCGCGCTCCATGCAGAGGGCGCGCAGATCTATGAATGCCAGCCCGACGCCGCGAACCAGCTTGTTTGGCAGGCGCGCGAGCCGGCCGCGACGCTCATGGACGGCGACAATTCGGTCGGCCGCCATTACGCGGCACTGCATTGGGAATCGGTCGACGCCGGCACGCTGGTGTGGGAGCACAAGGACGGCAGCTCCGTGAAGGCGAAGGTCGTCGCCCGCGTCGCGGGTCGGACCGCTGACGATATGCCGTGGCTGAAATTCACCGTCGTCACCCAGACCGGCAACGGCCTGTTCTATGGCGTCACCCACGTGCAGCGCATCAACACGGAGGGCGGCATGGTCAAAGGTCCCTGCGACCAGGCCGGCATCTTTCGCAGCGTGCCGTATTCGGCCGACTACGTGTTCTGGCGCGCGGAATAGGTCATGACCGGGCGTCGGATTGCTGCGCCCGCTGGAGTTTTGGAATGCGTCGTTTCTTTTTCGATCTTCTGGTCGGCAATGTCGTGATGATCGACCCGGGCGGCATGGTGTTCGAACGGGTCGAAGCGACCTTTTCGGCAGCCGACGACATGGCCAGGCATCTGTTCGTCTGGCGTGACGATTTGCGCGACCGCGATGCCTGCATCCGCGTGAGGGATGCCGGCGGACGCGAAGTTTATCGCGCCGCGGTCTGGGCGGAGCATGCGGACAAGCAGGGCTGGGATCTGGCCTAAGCCGCGTGCGCGGTGTCGCATCTCTGCACCAGTCCCGAGTGAACAGCCTTCGGTTCGTTCTAAGCCGAGACGCGGTCGTTTCCGTCCAAGTCGGATGACTAGCCTCCTTCTACCTTGGCGTTCAGCGATTCAGTTGTCGCAACAGCCGGCCTCCTCCGATCGGAGGAGGTCGGTCGCAACATGCCTGTGCGCCCATAAGGGCCAACGGCGTCGACCGTGGAATGAAAATGAAACGAAGGCTTCTTTCGACCGTCAACCGCGGCCTGCTGCGGATTCCCGCGTCCGCGTTCCTGCTGGCGCCATGGATCATGGTTGAACCCGCGGGGGCCGCGTGCACGCCGCCGTCGCCGGTCAATGATGCGGTCGTGACCTGTACCGGAACAACGACCAATGCGAACGGCACGATCGGTTATGGATCGGCAACCGATACCGGCAACACCTTCAACCTGGTGTCCGGCGCGACCGTGTTCGGCACGACCTCCGGCATCACGCTCAATCAGGGACGATCACCAACGGCGGCTTTATCGTGGCGGGCACCGGGGCCTCGAACGGCGCGACCGGAATTGCCGCCATGGGGGACCTGAACCTGACGAACAATCCCACCGGAACTGCTGGCGTGATCGGCATTCGGGTGTTCGGTAGCAACGCCATCGCCGTCAGCAGCCTCGGTACGATCAACGTGGAAAATGAGTCGGATATCCTGGCGACCGCTGCGGGCGGGTTCGCGATCAAGGGCAGTGCGGTCAATCTGACGGCCAACAGCGGCCAGATCCTCGGGGTGCGCTACGGAGTCTATGCGTCGAGCGATGCCACAATCACCAACGGGACAGGCTCGATCCTTGCCGACGGAAACAACGGCACCGCCGTCTTTGCCGGCGGCAACCTTGTCATCAAAAATTCCGGCACGATCGCCGCAAGCGCCGATGGCAGTTCCGCAATTCGCACCAGCAATGTGACGGTTGCGAGCAACACCGGCAGAATCGAAGGTAACGCGATCGGCATCTTCGCCTTTACGGCTACGATCAACAACAACGGTGGCGGCGTGATCGACGCGGGGGCCGACAATGGCATCGCCATTTCCGGCAGGGACTCGGCGACGGTCGCCAACACAGGCACGATCAGCGGGGAGGCGACCGGAAGCTGGGCCATTGAAGCGAGGACCGTTGTCGTGTCCTCGAATTCAGGCACGATCTCAGGCGGATCGGCGGCCGTGATCGGCGATAGCGTAACCGTCGCGAATAGCGCTGGCGGCACGATCTCGGTGTTCGACGCCAGCGCCTCCGCCATCAACGCGCTGGTCGCGAATGTCTCAAACGCTGGACAGATCGTTGCAACGGGCGCCGACAGCTTTGGGATCGTTGCGGAAACGGTGAATGTAACGGCCAACACGGGCACGATCTCGGGCGACGCCAGTGCGATCCGATCGCCGACAGGTTCGGTCACGGTCAACAACAACGGCGGCACGATCTTATCCACGAACGCCAGTTCTACAGCGATTTTTGCCGAAACAAACGCGACCGTCGTCAATGCCGGTACGATCAAAGGGGGCGCGGGCAGTGGAACAGGAATCCGCGCCAACGGCGCGGCGGCGATCGAGAATGCGTCCGGCGGACTCATCTCCGGTGCGACCGGTCTGCAGGTGTTGGGCGGAGCCAATATCACCAACGGCGGCACGATCACCGGCACCGGCGGGACCGCGATCAAGCTGTCCAGCAATGCCGATACTTTGACGCTCTTGCCGGGCTCGAAGATCAACGGCGTGGTCGATTTCGGCTTCGGCAATGACGTCGTCAACGTCAACCTGGCGCCGACCACCAGGGTCTCGTCCTTGACGACCGTCGAGTTGCCGACCTTCATCAACTTCAATGGCACCATCAATACCATCACGTCGGGTGGCGGCTTCAACGGTCCCTCGGTCGTCTCCGGCACCACGCTCGCAACACTCGATCCCACCGCGCTGGCGCAGACCGATCGCACGCTGATGGATTTCACCGGCGGGGTGTCCTCGCTGGTGCAGGGCCGCCTGAACGGCACTGGCGCAGCCGGCAGCAACATGATGGCGATGGCCTATGCGCCGGAGACGGCGCAAGCCGGTCCCTTTACCAAGGCACCACGTAGCCTCTGGACCGATCCGGCGCCGATCACGGTCTGGGCCAACAGCTTTGGCGGCCAGCGTATCCAGGACGAGACCGCCGCGACCCTGCGCGCGACTTCCACGGCCTGGGCCGGGGCGATCGGCATCGACCGCAAGGTGCAGCCGAACTGGCTGGTCGGCGCCTTCCTCGGCGGCGGGCAGGGCGGCCTCTCGGTCGATCTCAACTCGCAATCGGTCGACACCAACTACGTGTTTGCCGGGGCCTATGGTCGCTTCGAATGGGTCTCGCAGTTCTTCGACTTCACGATCCAGGGCGGCAACGCCGACAACAAGTCGCGCCGCCTGGTGCTCAACAACGCCGCGGTGGGCGGCATGGAGACCGCGACCGCCAACTACAGTGGCTGGTACGTCAGCCCGGAGATCGCCTATGGCTACAAGCTCGAAATCGGCAACGGCTATCTGCTCACGCCGACCGCGCGGCTGCGCTACGTCGCGGGCCGGTTCGACGGCTACAGCGAGACCGGCTCGGCGCAGGGGCTCTCGGTCGGCGGCCGCACGCTGCAGGACTTTGAAGAGCGCGGCGAGGTCGATCTCTCGCGGGTGACGAGCCTTGGCGGCGGCGAGCTCAAGGCCAACATCCATGGGGGCGTGATCGCGCTCCAGCGCGTCGGCGACACCACCATCAACGCGGTGCTGATTGGGCAGAACCTGGCCTTCGTGACGCCGGGCAGCCGCAGCGCCGTCGGTGCGGTGGCCGGCTTCGGCTTCGACTACCGCACCAGCCGGAACGTGTCGGTGTTCGGAGCGGT
>NZ_LSEF01000092.1 GCF_001641695.1 Bradyrhizobium neotropicale | reverse complement strand
TGTCGATGTCGCTCACGGGCTCGCGCTTCTCTTCGGAATCGGCACCAGGGCCCTTCCATCATGGGATTCGAGGACGAAGTAGAACAATCTTTTGCGCGGCCTTGTCGTTAGTTTGAACGACAGGTTCAAGCGGACATGCGAACTCACCTCATCCATCGTCCCGCGAGGGACATCTTTCCACTGCTGGGTGGATCTCGAGTTTCCTCCTATCGGCTTTGATCCTGAACGGTTTTCATGCTGCTGTCGCGGTTGGCTCCCGGGTCCACCGGAACTCGGTGCCATCGACCCATATGCGGTGCATGATGACGGCCAGCCGACGGGCCAGGGCCACGATCGCCTTCTTCATTCCGCGACGCCTGGCGATCTGCATGGCCCAGGCCTTGAGCCAGGACCATTTCTTCGAATGCAACATGCTCTGCGCTGCTTCGTAGAGCATCACCCGCATCATCTCATCCCCGCAGCGCGATATCCTGCCGCTCCAATCGATCTCGCCTGATTGATATCTGGAGCTCGTCAGCCCAAACACTGCCCCGACCGACTTGGATTTTCGGAATCGGGCTGGCACATCGACGGTCGCGCGATAGGTCAGCGCCACCACCGGGCCGACACCGGGGGTCGTCATCAGGCGCCGGCACACCTCGTCGTCGCGCACGATGGCCAGCAAGCGGCGGTGCAGGATGATGATCTGTTCGCGTAGCGCCCGCCGCACGACGAGCAGCGGTTCCACCAGGATCGCCAAGTCGGGAATAGTCTCGACAAGCTCCTGGATGCGGGCCTCGAACCTCACCATTCCGACTATGCCCACCTTGAGGCCGAAGTTACGCAAAGTCCCTCGCAGATCGTTCTCGATGGCGATGGCCTTCGACTGCAATAGCTTGCGATGGGTTAGCAGCATACGCAGTTTCTGGCTGCGTAGCGTCTTCACATGCACCGGGCGATACACTCCCACCCGCATCATCTGAGCGATGCCGCGCGCGTCATTGCGGTCGGTCTTGTTGATCTGCGCCTTCAGCACCGCCTGCATGTGCCGAGTCTCCACACAGATCACTGGTAACTCGGCTTCGGCGAGAGCGCTGAACAGCCATTGCGATAACGGCCCGGCTTCCAGTCCGATCCGCTTGAAGCGGTAGGCGGGATTCCCCAGAACCTTCAGAAGCGCTTGGGGCTCACTCGCCACCTTCACTTCCTTCAAGATCTTGCCCGTATCATCCAAAATGCAGACACTCGTCTCCTTGACCGATACGTCCAGTCCGGCAAAATGGTCCATGCTGCGCTTCTCCTGATGCTTGAGGCCGTCACCACGGACCTCGTTTTCACCATCAGCCTGAAGCGCAGCACCTTAAATATTCAGCTATCCACAAGCTGGGCCGGCCGATTACCCCATCTTTTGGACATACGGCGTGGGTTTCCCGATTCCCGCCTAGCCCCTGCCGGCAGCGGATCTCTAAGTATTTCTGCGGTTAGTGAACCGAGCGTTGCCGAGGCCGGTCCCGATTACACCCTATTCTACGTCCTGCAGTACCCGCCATTAGTTCGGCAAATGCCGAGCTGCACCTCGCCACCACCCTGTTTGTGTCGAGCGGTCTCCAGTGTCGCGCCCAAACGAGGAGCGACAGCGTGGCGGCGATCGCGGCGGCGGCCGGCCGCGGGAGCAGGTCCGTTACACCAGGGCTCTCTTGTCGAAGGACTTCAGACTGGTGAGACCGCAAGCTGAGCCGGAAAGCAAAAGGCCGCCCTGGGGCGGCCGTTTTGTCTCAAACCGGACCTTTCTCGTGCCGTCAGCGAATCTCCGACGAGCCCGAGCTGGTGACCGCCACCGGCTTGCCAGCCTTGATCACATGGGTCGCCTGGGCGGTTTGGCTGTAATCGGCGTTGGTGCGGGCTGCAATCCCGAAGGCGGCCACCGCGATGCCAGCCACGAGCGCCACCACCACGATCTTCAGGTGGGTCGAACGGTCAGCAGAGTGAATTGAGTGGTTCATCAGAGCCTCCCGACGGGCTTTGCAGCCGTCTGTTGGCTCTTGTCATAAGGACGATCTGTTTCCGGATGGTTTCACCGGTTTCGCAAAATGGTTTCATCTGGCCGCCGGGTCGGTTTCGCCCCCCGCTGGAACCGGCGTTAAGCCGCCGCGCGGGCGATATCGGCCCGGATCGGGCGGGCAGCCCAGACGAACAGGAGGGCGCCGACGGTGGTCGTGATCGCAGCCGAGAGCAGGGAATAGCGCACGGCATCAGCGCCGTAGCCACCCTTCAGCGCATCATTGACCATCCCGACCGCGAGCGGGCCGACGCCCTGGCCGAAGCAGGTCGCGGTGAGCGCGATGAGGGCGGAGGCCAGCGCCCGCATGCTCGGCTTTGCCACGGTCTGCGCGATCGCGAAGATCGGTCCGAGATGGAAGCCGACCAGGAACGAGGTCAGCGCCAGCATCGCCACCATCACCGCGAAATCCTGCGTCAACATGCACAGCGCGAACACGGGACCAGCGAGGCCCGATGTAATCGCGGGCGCCCACAGCTTCCAGCGGTCGTCGCGGCGGCTCACCTGCGCCACCACGAAGCCGCCGAGCAGGGTGCCGGCCATGCCGGCGAGTCCCTTGAAGGTGCCGGCATAGGTGCCGATCTCGGCGCTCGACAGATGGTGCACGCGCGCAAGGAACGGCGGGATCCAGGCCGCGGTCGCGTAATTGGTGTAGGTGGTGAGGCAGAAGCCGATCAGCACGATGACGAAGCTCCGCTGCGAGGCGAGGAAGCGCAGCGTCGGCCCGAGCGGCTCGGGCACAAAACTCTCCTGCATCGCGCCGCGCTTCGGCTCGGAGATCGTCAGCCAGAGAATCGTGGCGAGCAGGACGCCGGGCAGGCCCGCGACGTAGAAGGCCATCCGCCAGCCATAGTGCTGGTTGACGTAGCCGCCGACGAAATAGCCGAGGAAGACGCCGAGATAGGTGCCGATGGCGTAGACGCCGAGCGCGCGCGGCCGCTCGTTCTTGGCAAAGAGATCGGCAACGATGGACTGCGAAGCCGGCGAGCCCGCGGATTCGCCGATGCCGACGCCGATTCGCGCCAGCGCCAGCGAGGTCACGCTCGAGGCCGCGCCGCACAGCGCCGTCATCGCGCTCCAGAACGCAAACGCGATGGCGACGATGTTGCGGCGGTTGAGCCGGTCGGCCATGCGCGCGATGGGGATTCCGAGCAGGGAATAGAACAGCGCGAAGCCGAAACCTGCGAGCAGGCCCATCATGGTGTCGCTGAGTTGAAACTCCTTCTTGATCGGCTCGATCAGGACATTGAAGATCGTGCGGTCGAGAAAATTCAGCGCATAGATGATGGTGAGCAGCCCCAGCACGTAATAGCGCCGTGCCGAGGGCTTCGCCGCGGCGGCCGTTTGCACCGACACTTGTGACGTCACATCGACCATCGCTTCCCCCAATTTGTCTTTGTTATTGTAATTGGTCCAGCTCGTGTTGGGGCTGGCTGATCAGCCTTCGCGGATGTAATTCCCCGCTTCGAACTCGACCGGCGGCGCGCTCGCGTCAAAGCAGACGCCGATGGGATCGCGGCCGGCCGCAAGAGCCTCGAGCTGGTCGCTCAGCATGCGCCGGATCATCAGGATGCCGCGGTCGCTCTGGCCAAAATGCTCCTCGGAGTGAACGGTCACCGGGCCCTGGCCGACCTGGGCCTCATAGTCGCCCGGGAATTGCTGGTGCTCGGCCTCGCTCATGTCCCACCAGAACTTGCCGTTGAATTTCGAGCGCATGCGGCCGATGTCGCCGGGGTTCTTGACGCGGCCGGCGACGTAGATGCGGAAGGAGGTGTCGTCGATCGGCAGGACCCAGCCGATCGACTCGACGCGGGCGAACTGCGCGACGCGCGGATTCGGCACCACGCGCAAGGTGGGCAGCGCGGCCTCGCTGACGCGGTAAAACACCTTGCCGTCGTCCTGCTTGCGTTCCGAACGGACGAGGACACCGCGCGGCGATTTCTCGAACTTCACCTCGGGGATCGAGGCCATCATGTTGGTGAATTGCGGACCGCTGAACGAGCCGTGCAGCACCGGCACGTGGTAGGGATCGACAACGTTCTCGAAATGCTGCAGCCAGTTGCAGGGGATGAGCGCTGGCCCGCCGCCGCCGATCGAGGAATCATCGGCTTCGACGAGCTCGCCGTCGTCCATGTTTTCAAGGCACTCGTAGGCCGGCAGCACCGGGCGTTTCTCGGCCGGGCCCATATAGGCGAAGATCAGCCCGTAGCGCTCCTCGACCGGGTACCAGGGTTGGCGCACCTTGTCCTTGAACTGGCCGCCGTCGGGCTCGCAGGGCTGCTCGAGGCAGTGGCCTTCGGTGTCGAACTTCCAGCCGTGATAGCAGCAGCGGATGCCGTCTTCCTCGACCTTGCCGTAATAGAGCGTGGTGCCGCGGTGGCAGCAGCGCGCGTGCAACAGGCCGGCGCGGCCGTGCCTGTCGCGGAACAGGACCAGGTCCTCGCCCAGCGCGCGCACCTTCTTCGGCGTGTCGGTGGCGTCGCCGACAAGGCCCACCGGATGCCAGTAGCGGCGGAGCAGCTCGCCCATCGGCGTGTCCCTTGCGACCGACGTCAGCTCGGTGCGCGTGTGCGCCGGCTTCATCGCATAGCCAGTGCCGAGATCGCGATCCCGCTGGGTGATGGTCATGCTGATCCTCCCGTCCGGCCTTCGCGGCCGGGTCATCTTTGATGTGTTGACCAAGTCAACGGCAGATCGATGACAATGTCAACGATATTCAAAACGCCTCTTAGTTGCATTTCGATTGCGCCGAGGCCGGACTTGGTCGCTCAGGCTTGGCAGGAACCGGCTTTCTTGGCAGAGGTGGATCATGAGCCAGACACCGAGCAGGGGCGGGTCGACATCGCCCGAACCGGACGAAAGCGAGCTGCCGGCACCGATCACCGTGATGCTGTCCTCGCGGCTGATGGTGCTCGCCAACCTGCTCAAGCGCGGCGCCATCCTGCGCTACAAGCGCCTCACCGGATTGTCGTCTGTCGAGTTCGGTCTCGTCGCCTCGCTGGGTCGCGGACCGGCGATGAGCGTGGCGCGGCTCGCCGAAGCCGTCGGCCAGGACAAGGGACAGATCAGCCGCGCGCTCGCTGGCCTGATGTCGCGCAAGCTGATCGCGAAGGCGCCGAATCCAAAGGACAGCCGCGAGGTGCTGGTCTCGCTGACCAAGGCCGGGCTCGCGGCGCATGATGCGATCGTCGCCGGCGCGCAGGAGCGCAATCGGCGCCTGTTGGAACATCTGAGCGAAGACGAGCTCCAGACGCTGCTGCGGCAGGTCGATGATCTCACGGCGATCGCAGCGGAGATGCTCGAGGCCGAGAAAGTTCAGCGCTGAACGTTACAGCAATCTTTGGAAATGTTGGATCGGTTCTAAGACTCGCTCTAAGAGCCTTTCAATTAGCGCCATCGCGCTCACTCACATAAAGCGTCGCCACAACGCATGCCGTCATGGGACTGACGGCACGCGAATGAAATACGCATTTGGGGTGGCGCGTTGAACAGTCTACGTTTGCTGCGGTCGGCCGTTTTGACGACCGCGTCCGTTTGGGTTTTGGTGCCACAAGCATCCTTCGCACAATCTTCCGCGCAGACCGGCGCGCAGAACTTGCCAGCGGTGAATGTTGCGGCGCCGGAAGCGCGCCGCCGCGCGGCGTCGACCGCTCCGCGCCGCGCGCAGCGTACCGCGCAGACTGTCAGCAACCGGAAGCCGCAGCCGCAGCGCAACGTTGGCGTCGTCGAGACGGCGCGCGGTCCCGTCCACGGCTACGTCGCTGGCCGCAGCTCGTCAGGCACCAAGACCGACACGCCGATCATGGAGACACCGCAGTCGGTGTCGGTGATCGGCGCCGAGCAGATCCGCGACCAGAAAGCGAACAAGCTCGACGAGGTCCTGCGCTACACCGCCGGCGTGCGCGCCGGAACCTTTGGCGCGGATATGCGCAACGACTGGTGGCTGATCCGCGGCTTCAAGTCCGACGATGTCGGACTGTTCCTCGACGGCATGCAGCTGTTCTACACGTCCTATGCGAGCTGGAAGCTGCAGACCCCCGACATGGAGCGGGTGGAAGTGCTGCGCGGTCCGTCGGCCGTGCTGTATGGCGGATCGAGCCCGAGCGGCATCGTCAATGTCATCAGCAAGCTGCCGCCGGCCGAGCCGATCCGCTATGTCGAGACCGGCGTCAATAATTTCGGCAATGCCTATGTCGGCTTCGATTTCGGTGGGCCGGTCGCGACGAGCCCCGAGAACGGCAAGCTGTTCTACCGCATGGTCGGTCAGGTCCAGAACGGCGCCACGCAGGTCAATTTCACGCCGGACAACAACTACTTCATCGCGCCGTCGGTGACCTGGAAGCCGGATGCCGACACGACCTTCACAGTGCTGGCGTCGGCCTCGAAGCAGGACACCCGCGGCATCAACTTCCTGCCTTATCAGGGCACGGTGACCAGCGCTCCGTTCGGCCGCATACCGACCAGCCTGTTCGTCGGCGATCCCGGCGTCGACAAGTTCACGCGCGAGCAGGAGATGCTCGGCTATCAGTTCGAGCGCAATCTCACCGGCGACCTCACGTTTCGACAGAACGCCCGCTTTGCGCATGTCGACATCACGTATCGCGGCTATGTCGGAAACGGCTACACCAACGCGACGACCGGCGACCTCTTCCGTTACAATTGGTATGCGAAGAACACGGCCAATCAGGCCGATCTCGACAATCAGCTGGAGTATCGCTTCGACACCGGGCCGGTGAGGCACACGATGCTGTTCGGCGTCGACCTCAAGGGCTACCAGATCGACGACTACCAGGCTTTCAACTTCTTCGGAGTGCCCTCGATCAACGCCCTGAATCCGGTCTACGGCGTCGGCGACATTCCGATCACCGGGGATCCGTTCCGGAACTTCCTGATCACGCAGAAGCAGGCCGGCACCTATCTTCAGGACCAGATGAAGCTGGGGAATTTCACGTTGGTGCTCAGCGGCCGCAATGATTGGGTCGAGACGACGCAGGCCGCCCGCGACACGGGCGCCACGATCAGCAGTCAGAACGACAGCAGTTTCAGCGGGCGCGCCGGTCTGATCTACAATTTTGACAACGGCATCGCGCCTTACATCTCCTATGCGACGAGCTTTAATCCGATCATCGGCCTCAACGCTTCGAACCAGCTCTTTCTGCCGGAGACCGGCAAGCAGGCCGAGATCGGTCTGAAGGTCGCGCCAAAGGGATTCGACGGCTATCTCACGGTCTCGGCCTTCGATCTGGTCCGTCAAAATGTGCCGACGACGGTGCCGGGCAATACCCCGGTCCTGCAAAACCAGACCGGCGAGGTGACCTCGCGGGGCATCGAGCTTGAAGCCGTGGCCAATGTCACGCGTGAGCTCAAGCTGATCGGCGCCTTCACGTCCTATCATCTCTTCACCAGCAAGGACCTCGATCCGAGCCTTGTCGGCAGGACGCCGACCAACACACCGCAGATGCTGGCGTCGGGCTGGGCGGACTACACGTTCAAGGACGGACCGCTTGCGGGTTTCGGCTTCGGCGGCGGCGTGCGCTATGTCGGTTCGTCCTGGGCCGACGCCGCCAACACGCTCGAGGTTCCCGCGGTCGTGCTCGGCGATCTCGCGGTTCACTACGAATGGCAGAACTGGCGCACCGCGCTCAACGTGATCAACCTGACCGACAAGATCTACGTCGCGAGCTGCGCGTCGGCCACGTCCTGCTTCTACGGCGACCGCCGGCGCGTCACCGCCAGCGTCTCGTACACATGGTAACGGCGGGCGAGGGGATCCCGACGTGAAAGCGCGCACGGTCAGGCTCTGGTCCGTGGTCCACACCTGGACCAGCCTGGTTTCGACCGTGTTCCTGCTTTTGCTGTGCCTGACCGGCCTTCCGCTGGTGTTCCATCACGAGATCGATGAGCTCCTGGGCTATGCCCCCCAGCCCGAAGCTCATGCGAGCGCGGCGCGTGCGACGCCCCAGCAAGTCGCCGACGCCGCGCTCGCCGCCGATCCGGGCCGCCTGCTGCAATATATCTCCTGGGACAAGGACGAGCCCGGGATCGTGATGGCGTTCACCAACAGCGCCCCGGACGCCGCACCCGACAATGCGACCGTGCGTGCCTTCGATGCGGCGTCGGCGAAACTGCTCGGCCCGGTCGGCGTCGGCCCGATGCTGATCGTGCTCAAGCTGCACACGGACATGTTCGCCGGCCAGGCCGGAAAGCTGTTTCTCGGCGCGATGGGCCTGTTGTTCGCCGTCGCCATCATCTCCGGCGTGGTGCTGTACTGGCCGTTCACCCGCCGGCTGCGCTTTGCCACCATCCGTGACAGCGCCTCGCGGCGGGTCGTGTGGCTCGACTGGCACAATCTGATCGGGGTCGTAACGGTGGCCTGGGCGCTGGTGGTCGGGCTGACCGGTGTCGTCAACACCTGGGCCGAGCTGATGCTGAGCCAATGGAAGGCCACCGAGCTCGCCAGCATGGTCGCGCCCTATGCCGGCAAGCCGCCGCCCAGCCATCTCGCCTCGCTCGATGGCGTCGTCGCGCGCGCCAGGCGGGCGGCCGAGGGCATGGAGATCGCCTTCATCGCCTTTCCCGGCACGCCGTTCTCCTCCTCGCATCATTTCGCCGCCTTCATGCGCGGGGATACGCCGCTGACGTCACGGCTGCTGAAGCCGGTGCTGCTCGACGGTGAAACGGGAGAGGTGGCCGACAGCCGGGCGCTGCCGATGTACCTCCAGGCCCTCCTGATCTCGCAGCCGCTCCATTTCGGCGATTATGGCGGCATGCCGCTCAAGGTGATCTGGGCCGCGCTCGACGTGCTGACGATCATCGTGATCGGCAGCGGTCTCTATCTCTGGCTGGCGCGGCGACGAAAGCGGGGGGCGACGCGGGCGGACGCATTCGCAAAACGAGTCCCGGTCTCGTCATGATGCATGGCTCGTCCGTCGGCTCCCGCCTGTGGATACGGGTCTTCGGCGCGCCGCTTCTGATTGCGCTGGCAACGACGATCGGCCTGTTGGCGGCGCTGCTGTGGGGCGATGGCGGCAGATATGTCGCCTGGGTGACAGTCGGCTTTCCCGTCCTTGTCATCTTTGGGATCTGGCTGCGTCGCAGCAGGAAAGCAGGATCATCCTAGCGCGCGGTCGCCTGCGGGGAGTGCTTCCGCTGAGCGTCTGCCCCAAGGTGCGGAGGGGTGAGGGCCGCTCTTGCTGGGCAGGCCGATCTGCTCCATACCAGCGCGGGGCGATTCCGGGATTTTCACTGTTCTGGGGGCGGCAAAGGGCCTAAAAATAGCGTGTCTTGCGCCCATTGGTGCACTGCGCTAAGGCTCAGAATAATTCTAAACCGGGACGAATCCGTGGCTCCCCCGAGGCCGCGGGAAAAAGGGCTCGCCAATGAGCGGCATTCTGCAGAACTATCTTCCACTCGTCGTCTTTATAGGGGTAGCAGGCCTCATTGGCCTCGTGCTGCTGATCGCCCCCTTCATCGTGGCGTTCCAGCAGCCGGACCCGGAAAAACTGTCGGCGTATGAGTGCGGTTTCAACGCCTTCGACGACGCCCGGATGAAGTTCGACGTCCGCTTCTACCTGGTCGCCATCCTCTTCATCATCTTCGACCTCGAGGTGGCGTTCCTGTTCCCGTGGGCGGTGGCGTTCGGCAAGCTCGGTGCGACCGGCTTCTGGTCAATGCTGGTGTTCCTCGCCGTACTCACGGTGGGATTTGCCTATGAATGGAAGAAAGGGGCACTGGAATGGGATTGAACCAAGCCACTCCGTCCGGTCCGGTTCTCGCACCGGCGCCCAAGGGCATTCTGGATCCGTCGACCGGCAAGCCGGTCGGTGCCAATGATCCGTTCTTCCTCGAAGTCAATCACGAACTGTCCGACAAGGGCTTCTTCGTGGCCGCGGCCGACGACCTCATCACCTGGGCCCGCACCGGCTCGCTGATGTGGATGACCTTCGGTCTCGCCTGCTGCGCGGTCGAGATGATGCAGGTCTCGATGCCGCGCTACGACGTCGAGCGCTTCGGCTTCGCGCCGCGTGCCTCCCCACGTCAGTCCGACGTGATGATCGTGGCGGGCACGCTGACCAACAAGATGGCCCCGGCGCTGCGCAAGGTCTACGACCAGATGCCCGAGCCGCGCTACGTCATCTCGATGGGCTCCTGCGCCAATGGCGGCGGCTACTACCACTATTCGTACTCGGTCGTGCGCGGCTGCGACCGTATCGTGCCGATCGACATCTACGTGCCGGGCTGCCCGCCCACGGCGGAAGCGCTGCTCTACGGCGTGCTGCTGCTGCAGAAGAAGATCCGGCGCACCGGCACCATCGAACGCTAAGGTTTTACGTCATGGACGACGGCAAGCTCGACGCCCTTGGGCAAACGATCGTTAGCGCGCTTCCGGGCGCCGCCACCGGTCACGCGGTGGCCTTCAACCAGCTCACGGTTGATGTCGAGGCCAGCAAGATCGTCGAGGTGGTCAAGTACCTCCGCGACGATCCGAACTGCCGTTTCGTCAACATCACCGACGTGACCGCGGTCGACTATCCGGAGCGCGATAAGCGCTTCGACGTGATCTATCACTTCCTCTCGCCGACCCTGAACGCCCGGATCCGGCTGCGCGTTGCCGCCGACGAGACTACGCAGGTCCCGTCGCTGATCGACGTGTTCCCCGGTGCCGACTGGTTCGAGCGCGAGGCCTACGACCTCTACGGCGTGTTCTTCGTCGGTCATCCCGACATGCGCCGACTGCTCACCGATTACGGTTTCGAGGGACATCCGCTGCGCAAGGATTTCCCGCTCACCGGATTCGTCGAGGTCCGCTACGACGACCAGGAGAAGCGCGTGGTGTACGAGCCGGTCCGGCTCAACCAGGAATTCCGCAAGTTCGATTTCCTCTCGCCGTGGGAAGGGGCCGACTATCCGCTGCCGGGCGATGAGAAAGCGGGGCCGAAGGTCTGATCATGAACGAGCAACCTGAGAACCTCCGAAACTTCACCATCAACTTCGGCCCGCAGCATCCGGCGGCGCACGGCGTGTTGCGCCTCGTGCTGGAGCTCGACGGTGAAATCGTCGCGCGCGTCGACCCGCATATCGGTCTGCTTCACCGCGGCACCGAGAAGCTGATCGAGCAGAAGACCTATCTGCAGGCGATTCCCTATTTCGACCGGCTCGACTACGTCGCGCCGATGAATCAGGAGCACGCCTTCTGCCTCGCCGCCGAGAAGCTGCTCGGCATCGAGGTGCCGCGCCGCGGCCAGTTGATCCGCGTGCTCTATTGCGAGATCGGCCGCATCCTGTCGCATCTGCTCAACGTCACCACGCAGGCAATGGACGTCGGCGCGCTCACCCCGCCGCTGTGGGGTTTCGAGGAGCGCGAGAAGCTGATGGTGTTCTACGAGCGCGCCTCGGGCAGCCGTATGCACGCGGCCTTCTTCCGCGTCGGAGGCGTGCATCAGGACCTGCCGCCGAAGCTGATCGACGACATCGAGGCCTGGTGCGACCCGTTCCTGAAAGTGGTCGACGATCTCGATCGCCTGCTCACCGCCAACCGCATCTTCAAGCAGCGCAACGTCGACATCGGCGTGGTGCCGCTCAAGGAAGCCTGGGAGTGGGGTTTCTCGGGCGTGATGGTGCGCGGCTCGGGCGCGGCCTGGGATCTGCGCAAGTCGCAGCCCTATGAGTGCTACGCCGAGATGGATTTCGACATTCCGATCGGCAAGAACGGCGACTGCTACGACCGCTACCTGATCCGCATGGAAGAGATGCGCCAGTCCGTGCGCATCATGAGGCAGTGCATCGAGAAGCTGAAGGCGGCTGACGGGCAGGGCCCCGTTGTCGTCGAAGACAACAAGGTCGCGCCGCCCCGCCGTGGCGAGATGAAGCGCTCGATGGAAGCGCTGATCCACCACTTCAAGCTGTACACCGAAGGCGTTCACGTGCCGGAAGGCGAGGTCTATGCCGCGGTCGAGGCACCGAAGGGCGAGTTCGGCGTCTATCTCGTCTCCGACGGCAGCAACAAGCCGTACAAGTGCAAGATCCGCGCGCCGGGCTTTGCGCACCTCCAGGCCATGGATCACATCTGCAGGGGCCATCTGCTTGCCGACGTCTCGGCCATTCTCGGCTCGCTCGACATCGTGTTCGGAGAGGTCGATCGGTGATGGCGCAAGCGCCAATCCAGTTTGACCGTGCCTCGGGGGCCCTTGAAGGGGCCAACCTGTGGGAGCGGACGGCTGCCTTGGCGCTGGTGACGGGATCGAAGATCTCGTCGCACTTCTCGCACATGGGCTACATCGCCTGCGCCAATCTGCTGCGCAAGGCGCTGGCGGAGCGCAACATCGCGATCAGGCTCAACCCGGACGCGGTGTTCGAATTCCCATATGGCGACGGCTATTGGAGCAAGCTGCTCAATCGCTCGTATCATTACGAGGATGAGCTCGAGCTGCTGTTCGCCGGTTCCGCCGACGTCGACTACACGCTGATCGATTGCGGTGCCAATTACGGCTACTGGTCGGTATTGATTTCGAGCGCGCAGTTCGGCGCGCACAAGGCGATCGCGATCGAACCCTCCTCGGACAATTTCGCCAAGCTGTCGAACAACGCGGCGGTGAACGACCATCGCTTCGAATGCATGCGCGTGGCGATCGGCGCCTCGCGCGGCACGGCGCGGCTGTCCGGCACCAAGCACGAGAAGTTCAGCATCGCGGGGCCGGGCGGTGGCGAGGAGGTGCCGGTCATCGCCCTCGACAACCTTATCGACGACGGCAAGGTCGCCGCGACCGGCAAGTATCTGATCAAGCTCGACGTCGAGGGCCTCGAGATCGAGGCGATCAAGGGCGGCGCCCGGCTGCTCCAGGCCGACAGCGTCATCATGTGCGAGGAGCACGGCAGCGACCGCTCGCATGCGGTGTCGCGCTACATTCTTGAAGAAACTCCGCTGAAGCTGATCGTGCTCGATCCGCGCAGCAACCGGCTTGAGACCGTGACCGAGCTGTCGATCCTCGACCGGATCAAGGTCTCCACCCACGTCGGCTACAACGTTTTCGGCACCGCAAGCGCGTTCTGGCAGGACAGGATCGATGCCCTGAATGCCAAGATTCTGAACGCCAATACCGCGCGCCGCATGCAGTGAGAGATTGAAGAGATGTCTGTCCGCCGATTAGCGCCCAAGGAAGTCCAGCCCGCGAGCTTTGCGTTCACGGAGGAGAACCTCGCGTTCGCCAAGCAGCAGATCGCGAAATATCCGGCCGGACGCCAGGCCTCCGCCGTGATCGCCATCCTCTGGCGCGCGCAGGAGCAGAGCGAGGGCTGGGTGTCGGAAGCCGCGATCCGCGTCATCGCCGACATGCTCGACATGCCCTATATCCGCGTTCTGGAAGTTGCGACCTTCTACACGATGTTCCAGCTCGCCCCCGTCGGCAAGAAGGCCCACGTCCAGGTCTGCGGCACCACGCCGTGCCGGCTGCGCGGCGCGGAAGATCTCATCCATGTCTGCGAGAGCCGCATTCATCACGAGCCCTTCCATCTCTCCAAGGACGGCAATTTCAGCTGGGAAGAGGTGGAGTGCTTAGGCGCCTGCGTGAACGCGCCGATGGTGCTGATCGGGAAGGACACCTATGAGGACCTGACCAAGGACAGCTTCGGCAAGGTGCTCGACGGCTTCGCCTCGGGCAATCCGCCCAAGCCCGGCCCGCAGAACGGCCGCCAGTTCTCCGCGCCCATCACCGGGCCGACCACGCTGAAGGAGACCACCTGATGCGTGATCTCTCGAAGCCGGCAAGGGGAGGGAGCGAGGCCGTGAAGAAATGGGGCTTCATCGCCATGCACGCCGCCGTTGCGGCCGCTTTCATGTTCCTGCTCCAGCGCTTTGCGTTGAGCGCGACGCTGGAATCCAGTCTGCTCTGGGCGTTGACCTTCGCCGTCTGCGCCGCCGGGCTTGCCTACAAGCAGGCCAACCGTTGATCGGAAAGCACTGAAATGCTCGAGGACAAGGACCGCATCTTCAAGAACCTCTACGGCCTCCATGACTGGGGGCTCGAGGGCGCGCGGCGCCGCGGCGCCTGGGATGGCACCAAGGCCATCATCGACAAGGGCCGCGATTGGATCATCAATGAGATGAAGGCCTCCGGCCTGCGCGGCCGCGGCGGGGCGGGCTTCCCGACCGGCCTGAAATGGTCGTTCATGCCGAAGGAATCGACCGACGGCCGGCCGAGCTATCTCGTCGTCAACGCCGACGAGTCCGAGCCCGGCACCTGCAAGGATCGCGAGATCATGCGGCACGATCCGCATCTCCTGATCGAGGGCTGCCTGATCGCGAGCTTCGCGATGAATGCGCACACTTGCTACATCTATGTCCGCGGCGAGTTCATCCGCGAGCGCGAGCACCTCCAGGCTGCGATCGACCAGGCCTATGAGGCCAAGCTGATCGGCAAGGACAACGTCAACGGCTGGCCGTTCGACCTCTACGTCGCGCACGGCGCCGGCGCCTATATCTGCGGCGAGGAGACCGCGCTGCTCGAAAGCCTCGAGGGCAAGAAGGGCCAGCCGCGGCTGAAGCCGCCGTTCCCGGCCAACGTCGGCCTGTTCGGCTGCCCGACCACCGTCAACAACGTCGAGTCGATCGCGGTTGCGCCCGACATCCTGCGTCGCGGCGCGGCCTGGTTCGCCGGCATCGGCCGTCCGAACAATGTCGGCACCAAGCTGTTCTGCATCTCCGGCCATGTCGAGCGGCCCTGCAACGTCGAAGAGGCCATGGGCATTCCGTTCCGTGAGCTGATCGACAAGCACTGCGGCGGCATCCGCGGCGGCTGGGACAATCTGAAGGCCGTGATCCCCGGCGGCTCCTCGGTGCGGATGGTGCCGGCGGAGCAGATCATCGACACGCCGATGGATTTCGACTCTCTGAGCAAGCTGCGCTCGGGCCTCGGCACCGCGGCCGTGATCGTAATGGACAAGTCGACCGACCTGATCCGCGCGATTGCCCGCATCTCCTATTTCTACAAGCACGAGAGCTGCGGCCAGTGCACACCGTGCCGCGAGGGCACGGGGTGGATGTGGCGCGTCCTGACCCGCATGGCCGAGGGCCGCGCCCACAAGCGCGAGATCGACATGCTGCTGGAAGTCACCAAGCAGGTCGAAGGCCACACCATCTGCGCGCTCGGCGACGCAGCCGCCTGGCCGATCCAGGGCCTGATCGCGCACTTCCGTCATGAGATCGAAGCGCGCATCGACCAATATTCGCACAAGGCCGACATCGACGATGCCGGCGTCCGCGATCCCGTGAACATGGTCGCGGCGGAGTAGGAAGAATGACCAAGCTCATCATCGACGGCAAAGAGATCGATGTCCCGCCGGAGTACACGCTGCTCCAGGCGTGCGAGGCCGCCGGCGCCGAGATTCCGCGCTTCTGCTATCACGAGCGGTTGTCGATCGCCGGCAATTGCCGGATGTGCCTCGTCGAGGTGAAGGGCGGCCCGAAGCCGGTCGCAAGCTGCGCCTGGGGTGTGCGCGACTGCCGCCCGGGTCCCAAGGGCGAGCCGCCGGAGATCTCCACGCGTTCGCCGATGGTGAAGAAGGCACGCGAAGGCGTGATGGAGTTCCTGCTGATCAACCATCCGCTGGACTGCCCGATCTGCGACCAGGGCGGCGAGTGCGACCTCCAGGACCAGGCGATGGGCTACGGTGTCGACACCAGCCGCTTCGCCGAGAACAAGCGCGCGGTCGAGGACAAGTATCTCGGCGCGCTGGTCAAGACCTCGATGAACCGCTGCATCCAGTGCACGCGCTGCGTCCGCTTCTCGGCGGAAGTCGCCGGCGCCCCGGAGATGGGCGCGACGGGCCGCGGCGAGGACATGGAGATCACGACTTATCTCGAGCATGCGCTGACCTCGGAATTGCAGGGCAATCTCGTCGACATCTGCCCGGTCGGCGCGCTGACCTCGAAGCCGTATGCCTTCGCGGCGCGGCCCTGGGAGCTCGGCAAGACCCAGTCGATCGACGTGATGGACGGCATCGGCTCGGCGATCCGCGTCGACACCCGCGGCCGCGAGGTGATGCGCGTGCTGCCGCGCATCAACGAGGCCGTGAACGAGGAGTGGATCTCGGACAAGACGCGTCACGTCGTCGACGGCCTGCGCACCCAGCGCCTCGACCGGCCCTATATCCGTGAAGCCGGCAAGCTGCGCGCGGCGAGCTGGTCGGAAGCTTTTGCCGCGATCGCGGCCAAGGCGGCCCGTACCGATGGCAAGCGCATAGGCGCCATCGCGGGCGATCTCGCCGGCGTCGAGGAAATGTTCGCGCTGAAGGACCTGCTCGCCAAATTCGGCTCGGGCAATCTCGCGGTGCAGGGTGGCGACGCCTTCGATCCCGCGCTCGGCCGTGCCTCCTATATCTTCAATCCGACGCTTGCGGGCGTCGAGCAGGCCGATGCGCTGCTGATCATCGGCGCCAATCCGCGTAAAGAGGCGGCCGTGTTCAACGCCCGCATCCGCAAGCGCTGGCGTGCCGGCGGCTTCAAGATCGGCGTGATCGGCGCCAAGGCCGACCTGACCTACGATTACGACCATCTCGGCGCGGGGACCGAAACGCTGGGCGAGCTCGCGGCCGGCAAGCACTCCTTCATGGACGTGCTGAAGAACGCCAAGCACCCGATCATCCTGGTTGGCGCGGGCGCGACTGGGCGTCACGATGGCGCGGCGATTCTTGCCGCCGCCGCCAAGCTGGCGCTCGACGTCGGCGCGCTGAAGGATGGCTGGAACGGCTTCGGCGTGCTGCATGAGAGCGCCTCGCGCGTCGGCGCGCTCGACATCGGCTTTGCCGCGACCGGCGGCGGGCTGAACGCGGCGCAGATGACGACGTTCGGCACGCTGGACGTGTTGTTCCTGCTTGGCGCCGACGAGATCAAGGCGCCGGACGGTACCTTCGTCGTCTATATCGGCACCCACGGCGACCGCGGCGCGCATCGCGCCGACGTGATCCTGCCGGCGGCGGCCTATACCGAGAAGTCCGCGATCTACGTCAACACGGAAGGCCGCGTGCAGATGACCGGCCGCGCCGCGTTCCCGCCGGGCGAGGCCCGCGAGGACTGGGCGGTCGTTCGTGCGCTGTCGGAGGCGCTGGGCAAGAAGCTCGGCTACGACTCGCTGGCGGCGCTGCGCCAGGCGATCTTCAAGGCGGTGCCGCATCTGATCCGTCTCGACCAGATCGAGACAGGCTCGGCCGACCAGATCAAGAAGCTCGCAGGCAAGGGCGGCACGCCGGAGAAGGCGCCGTTCAAGCCTCTCGTCGAGGACTTCTACCTGACCAACCCAATCGCGCGTGCGTCCGCCGTGATGGCGGAGTGCTCGCGGCTTGCCTCCGGGCAGATGCTGACCGCAGCGGAGTGAGCGTGATCTGATGGAATTCTTCGAAAGCGCATTCTGGACCGGGTTCCTCTGGCCGTTGATCATCATGGTCGCGGAGAGCGTGTTGGTGCTCGTCGTGCTCTTGGTCGCGATCGCCTATATCCTGCTCGCCGACCGCAAGATCTGGGCGGCGGTGCAGATCCGGCGCGGTCCCAACGTCGTCGGGCCCTGGGGCCTGTTCCAGTCCTTCGCCGACCTCCTGAAGTTCGTGCTGAAGGAGCCGATCATTCCGGCCGGCGCCAACAAGGGCGTGTTCCTGCTCGCCCCGCTGGTCTCCTGCGTGCTCGCGCTCGCCGCTTGGGCGGTGATCCCGACCAATCTCGGCTGGGTGATCTCCGACATCAATGTTGGCGTCCTCTTCATCTTCGCGATCTCGTCGCTGTCGATCTACGGCATCATCATGGCCGGCTGGTCGTCGAACTCGAAGTATCCGTTCCTGGCCGCGCTGCGTTCGGCGGCGCAGATGGTGTCCTACGAGGTCTCGATCGGCTTCGTCATCATCACGGTGCTGCTCTGCGCCGGCACGCTGAACCTGTCGGCCGTCGTGGAAGCGCAGCATGCGCGGGGTCTCGCCAGCCTGATCGGCCTGCCGCAGCTCACCATCCTGAACTGGTATGTGTGGCCGCTGTTCCCGATGTTCGTGGTGTTCTACGTCTCGGCGCTGGCGGAAACCAACCGTCCGCCGTTCGACCTCGTCGAAGCCGAGTCCGAGCTCGTGGCCGGCTTCATGGTCGAATACGGCTCGACGCCGTACCTCTTGTTCATGCTCGGCGAGTATGTCGCCATCGTCACCATGTGCGCGCTGGCGACCATCCTGTTCCTGGGAGGCTGGCTGCCGCCGGTCGACCTGCCGCCCTTCAACTGGGTGCCGGGGATCATTTGGTTCTCGCTGAAACTGTTCTTCATGTTCTTCCTGTTCGCGATGGCGAAGGCGATCGTGCCGCGCTACCGCTACGACCAACTGATGCGTCTCGGCTGGAAGGTGTTCCTGCCGCTGTCGCTCGTGATGGTGGTCGTGGTGGCCGGCGTGCTGCATTTCGCCGGCATCGCGCCGAAGTGAGGGCCGTCATGGGTATCAACGTCAACGCCACTGCACGCTCGCTTCTGCTGTCGGAATTCGTCTCGGCGTTCTTCCTCGCCATGCGCTACTTCTTCCAGCCGAAGCCGACGCTGAACTATCCCTTCGAGAAGGGGCCGATCTCGCCGCGGTTCCGCGGCGAGCACGCGCTGCGCCGTTATCCCAACGGCGAAGAGCGCTGCATCGCCTGCAAGCTGTGCGAGGCCGTGTGCCCCGCGCAGGCCATCACCATCGAGGCCGGCCCGCGCCGCAACGACGGCACCCGCCGCACCGTGCGCTACGACATCGACATGGTGAAGTGCATCTATTGCGGCCTCTGCCAGGAGGCCTGCCCGGTCGACGCCATCGTCGAGGGCCCGAACTTCGAGTTCGCGACCGAGACCCGCGAGGAGCTCTACTATGACAAGGCCAAGCTGCTCGCCAATGGCGACCGCTGGGAACGCGAGATCGCCAAGGCGATCGAGCTCGACGCGCCGTACCGGTGAGGTGAGGGCATGATCCTTCCCGCGCTGTTCTTTTATCTGTTCGCCGGCATCTGCGTCGCCTCGGCGGTGATGGTGGTTGTCTCGCGCAATCCCGTGCACTCCGTGCTGTTCCTGATCCTGGCCTTCGTCAACGCCTCCGGCCTGTTCGTGCTGATGGGCGCCGAGTTCCTGGCGATGATGCTGATCGTCGTCTATGTCGGCGCGGTCGCGGTGCTGTTCCTGTTCGTGATCATGATGATCGACGTCGACTTCACCGAGCTGAGCGAGGGCTTCATCGAGTACCTGCCGGTTGGCCTCGTGATCGGCGGCATCTTCCTGTTCGAGCTGCTGCTCACCGTCGGCTTCTGGGTCATCAACCCCGGCGTTGCCAAGACGATCACGGCAGCGATCCCGACCAATGTCAGCAACACCGAGGCGCTCGGCCTCGTGCTCTATACGAAGTACATCCATTACTTCCAGCTCGCCGGCATGGTGCTGCTGGTCGCGATGATCGGCGCCATCGTGCTGACGCTGCGGCACAAGGCGTACATCAAGCGGCAGGACATCAACGTTCAGAACGCGCGCACGCCCGAGATGGCGATGGCGCTGCGCAAGGTGGCGTCGGGGCAGGGGCTGTCCGATACCGATGCGGCGGAGTGGGTGAAATGACGATCGGGCTCGGACACTATCTCGCGGTCGGCGCGATCCTGTTCACGCTCGGGATCCTCGGCATCTTCCTGAACCGCAAGAACATCATCGTCATCCTGATGTCGATCGAGCTGATCCTGCTCTCGGTCAACATCAACCTGGTGGCGTTCTCGACCTTCCTCGGCGACATCGTCGGCCAGGTCTTCGCGCTTCTGGTGCTGACGGTCGCGGCTGCGGAAGCAGCGATCGGTCTCGCCATCCTGGTGGTCTATTTCCGCAACCGCGGCTCGATCGCGGTTGAGGACGTCAATCTGATGAAGGGCTGAGCTCAGTCATGGTTCAGGCAATCGTTTTTCTGCCGTTGCTGGGCGCCATTCTCGCCGGCCTGATCTCGCTGGTCGGCGCGCATGCCCGCAACCCCTCGGGCGACACGGTCGAGCATCACGGCGATGATCACGGTCATGGCGACGTCCATGCGTCGGCGGCCCATGACGACCATGCGCACGACGATCACGGGCATGACGACCACCACGTCTCCGAGCCGGCCGCGGCGGGCTCGCGCGCGGCCGAGCTGATCACGACGGGGCTTCTGTTCGTGTCGGCGGCGCTGTCCTGGTTCACGCTGGTCGACGTCGGCTTCATGCACCATGACGCCCGCATCCAGCTGCTGCCGTGGATCTTCTCCGGCGACCTCCAGGTCTACTGGTCGCTCCGGGTCGACACGCTCACGGCCGTGATGCTGGTCGTGGTCAACACCGTGTCCTCGCTCGTGCACCTCTATTCCATCGGCTACATGGACGAGGACCCGTACCGGCCGCGCTTCTTCGGCTATCTGTCGCTGTTCACCTTCGCCATGCTGATGCTGGTGACGGCCGACAACCTCGTGCAGCTGTTCTTCGGCTGGGAGGGCGTGGGTCTGGCGAGCTACCTCCTGATCGGTTTCTGGTACCAGAAGCCGTCGGCGAATGCGGCCGCGATCAAGGCCTTCGTGGTCAACCGCGTCGGCGATTTCGGCTTCGCGCTCGGCATCTTCGCGATCTTCGCACTCGTCGGCTCGACCGATTTCGAGACGATCTTCCATGCCGCGCCGGGCCTCACCGGCAAGACCATCAACTTCCTCGGCTGGCACGCCGACGCACTGACGCTGACCTGCCTGTTGCTGTTCATGGGCGCGATGGGCAAATCGGCGCAGTTCCTGCTGCACACCTGGTTGCCGGACGCGATGGAAGGCCCGACCCCGGTCTCGGCGCTGATCCATGCCGCGACCATGGTCACCGCGGGCGTGTTCATGGTGGCGCGCCTGTCGCCGCTGTTCGAGCTCGCGCCGAACGCGCAGGCCGTCGTGATGTTCTTCGGCGCGACCACCGCGTTCTTCGCCGCGACCGTCGGCCTCGTCCAGAATGACATCAAGCGCATCGTCGCCTACTCGACCTGTTCCCAGCTCGGCTACATGTTCGTGGCGATGGGGGCGGGGGCCTATTCGGTCGGCATGTTCCACTTGTTCACGCACGCCTTCTTCAAGGCGCTGCTGTTCTTGGGCTCCGGCTCGGTGATCTATGCGATGCACCACGAGCAGGACATCCGCAACATGGGCGGCCTCTGGAAGAAGATCCCCTACACCTACGCGGTGATGGTGGTCGGCACCCTGGCGCTGACCGGCTTCCCGCTCACCGCCGGCTACTTCTCCAAGGACGCGATCATCGAGTCCGCCTATGCCTCGCACAATCCGTTCGCGGTGTACGGCTTCCTGATGACGGTCGTGGCCGCCGGCCTGACCTCGTTCTACTCCTGGCGCCTGGTGTTCAAGACCTTCCACGGCGAGCCGCATGACGAGCAACACTACGAGGCTGCGCATGAGAGCCCGATCTGGATGCTGATCCCGATCGGCGTGCTCGCAGTCGGCTCGATCGTCGCCGGCTTCCCGTTCAAGGAGCTGTTCGCCGGCCACGGCATCGAGGAGTTCTTCCGCGAGTCCGTGAAGATGAACCCGCACATCATCGAGGAGATGCACCACATCCCCGAGACCATCGCCTTCCTGCCGACGGTGATGATGGTGCTGGGCTTCCTGGTGTCGTACCTGTTCTACATCCGCCGGCCGTATCTGCCGGTCGAGCTCGCGAACACGCAGCCGATGCTCTACCAGTTCCTGCTCAACAAATGGTACTTCGACGAGCTCTACGAGGTCATCTTCGTCCGTCCGGCGAAGTGGATCGGCTATCAGCTCTGGAAGAAGGGCGACGGCTTCATCATCGACGGCCTCGGTCCCGATGGCGTCTCGGCGCGCGTGCTGGATATCACCCGCAACGTCGTGAAGATCCAGACCGGCTATCTCTATCACTACGCATTCGCCATGCTGATCGGCGTCGCCGGCCTGATCACCTGGTTCATGTTCGGCTTTGGAGGCCAGTAAATGACAACCTGGCCCATCCTTTCCGTCACCACCTTCCTGCCGCTGGTCGGCGCGCTGATCGTCTATCTCAGCCGCGGCGATGACGAGGCGGCGCAGCGCAACTCGCGCTGGATCGCGCTCTGGACCACGCTGATCACCTTTGCGGTGTCACTGATCCTGGTGGCGCGCTTCGATTCCTCGACCGCCGACTTCCAGTTCGTCGAGAAGGCGAACTGGCTCGCCACCGGCATCACCTACCACATGGGCGTGGACGGCATTTCGCTGCCCTTCGTGATCCTGACCACCGCCTTGATGCCGTTCTGCATCATCGCGAGCTGGAAGGTCACGAGCCGGGTCCGCGAATACATGATGGCGTTCCTGATCCTGGAAACGCTGATGGTCGGCACCTTCTCGGCGATCGACCTCGTGCTGTTCTACCTGTTCTTCGAGGGTGGCCTGATTCCGATGTTCCTGATCATCGGCGTCTGGGGCGGCCCGCGCCGGGTCTACGCCTCCTTCAAGTTCTTCCTCTACACGCTGCTCGGCTCGGTCTTGATGCTGCTCGCCATCATGGCGCTGTACTGGAACGGCAACACCACCGACATCCCGACGCTGATGCACACGGCCGTGCCGCGGTCTTTGCAGACCTGGGCCTGGCTCGCCTTCTTCGCTTCCTTCGCGGTGAAGATGCCGATGTGGCCGGTGCACACCTGGCTGCCCGACGCGCACGTCGAGGCGCCGACCGCGGGCTCGGTGATCCTGGCGGCGATCCTCCTGAAGATGGGTGGCTACGGCTTCCTGCGCTTCTCGCTGCCGATGTTCCCGCTCGCCTCGCACGACTTTGCGCCGCTGATCTTCACGCTCTCGACCATCGCCATCATCTACACCTCGCTGGTGGCGATGATGCAGGAGGACATGAAGAAGCTGATCGCGTACTCCTCGGTCGCGCATATGGGATTCGTCACCATGGGCATCTTCGCCGGCACCATGCAGGGTGTCGCCGGCGGCGTGTTCCAGATGATCTCGCACGGCATCGTCTCCGGCGCGCTGTTCCTCTGCGTCGGCATCGTCTACGACCGCATGCATACCCGCGAGATCGCGGCCTATGGCGGCCTCGTCAACCGGATGCCGCTCTACGCCATGACCTTCATGATCTTCACCATGGCCAATGTCGGTCTGCCCGGCACGAGCGGCTTCGTCGGCGAGTTCATGACGTTGCTCGGCACCTTCAAGACCTCGATCCCGACCGCGTTCTTCGCCTCGACGGGCGTCATCCTGTCGGCCTGCTATGCGCTCTGGCTCTATCGCAAGGTCGTGTTCGGCGCGCTGGTGAAGCCGTCGCTGATGACCATCAAGGACCTCACCTTCCGGGAGTGCGTGACGCTGTTCCCGCTGATCGCGCTGACGATCCTGTTCGGCGTCTATCCGAAGCCGGTGCTCGACATGTCGGCCGCCTCGGTCCAGCAACTCGTCAACAATTACAACACCGCGGTGACGGCCGTGAAGGCCGCCGCACTGCTCCAGTGAGCGGGCAGGTCAGGATATCGCCATGAGCTTTGAGACTGCAGGATATCAACTGGCGCCGGTCGTGCCCGAGCTCGTGCTCGCGGTCGGCAGCATGGCGCTCCTGATGCTGGGCGCCTATCGCGGGCAGGGGACGACCAGGGCGGTCACCTCGCTCGCGGTTTTGCTCCTGATCGTCGTCGGCGTGCTCGAATACCTGCAGCCGGCCGGCAAGCAGGTGACCTTCGGCGGCAGCTTCATCGTCGACGATTTCGCGCGCTTCATGAAGATCCTGGCGCTGATCGGCTCGGCCGTGACGCTGCTTCTGTCGACGGAGTTCCTCTCCGACCCGTCGCGCCGCATCTTCGAATATTCGATCCTGGTGCTGCTCTCGACCCTCGGCATGATGGTGCTGATCTCGGCGGGCGACCTGATCATGCTCTATCTGGGCCTCGAGCTGATGTCGCTCGCGCTCTATGTCGTTGCGGCCTCCAACCGGGACAATGCCAAGTCGAACGAGGCGGGCCTGAAGTATTTCGTGCTGGGTGCGCTGTCCTCGGGCATGCTGCTGTACGGCGCCTCGCTGATCTACGGCTTCACCGGCACGGTCAGCTTCGCCGGCATCGCGGCCGCTGCGACGACCGCGAATGTCGGTCTCGTGTTCGGCCTCGTCTTCCTGCTTGCCGGCCTCTGCTTCAAGATCTCGGCGGTGCCGTTCCACATGTGGACGCCCGACGTCTATGAGGGCGCGCCGACGCCGGTAACGGCCTTCTTCGCTTCTGCGCCGAAGGTTGCGGCACTTGCCGTCTTCACCCGCGCGACGCTGACTGCGTTCCCCGGCATCGTGCCGCAGTGGCAGCAGATCCTGGTGTTCGTCTCGATCGCCTCGATGGCGCTCGGCTCCTTCGCCGCGATCGGCCAGACCAACATCAAGCGCCTGATGGCCTATTCCTCGATCGGCCATATGGGTTTTGCCCTGGTCGGCCTCGCCTCCGGCACGGTCGAGGGCGCGCAGGGCGTGCTGATGTACATCGTGATATATGTGGCGATGACGCTCGGCTCGTTCTCCGTCATCCTCGCCATGAAGCGCAACGGCCAGGCGGTCGAGCAGATCAGCGATTTCGCCGGCCTGTCGCGGACCAACCCGCTGCTCGCCTTCCTGTTCGCGATGTTGCTGTTCTCGCTCGCCGGCATCCCGCCGCTCGCCGGCTTCTTCGCCAAGTGGTACGTGTTCGTCGCCGCGATCAAGGCCAACCTGTTCACGCTCGCGGTCATCGGCGTGCTGACCAGCGTGGTGGGCGCCTACTACTATCTCGCCATCGTCAAGACGATGTATTTCGACGAGCCGGCCGGTCAGGTCGACCCGGTGCGCGTCGAGGTGCGGACGGTTCTGGCGGTCGCCGGCCTCTTCAACATCCTGTTTGCGCTGTTCGCGGGCCCGGTGGTGAGCGTGGCCTCCGCAGCGGCAAAGTCGCTGTTCTAGGATGGGGTTCGCGCTCGGTCCTCGCGCATCGTCCGCGGGCCACCGGCTCGCAGCCTTCGATCAGATCGGCTCGACCAATACCGAGGCGATTGAACGCGCCCGGGCCGGCGAGCGCGGCCCGATCTGGTTCGTGACGACAGAGCAGACCGCCGGCCGTGGCCGGCGCCAGCGCGCCTGGATCGCGCCGCGGGGCAATCTGGCGGCCAGCATCCTCGAAGTCATGGACGTCGCGCCTTCTGTTGCCGCAACGATCGGCTTCGCGGCTGGGCTGGCCGAGGAGGCCGCCCTGGAGAAGGTCAGCCTGGAGGCGGCACTGCGCCTTGGTCCGGACCGGCCCCGCTACGTCCTGAAATGGCCGAACGACGTCTTGGCCGGTGGCAAGAAGCTGGTCGGCATCGGGCTCGAGGCCGAGGCCGTCGGCGACCGCCTCGCCGTGGTCGCTGGCATCGGCACCAACGTCGTCGCAGCGCCTGAGGGCACGCCGACACCAGCGGTGTCGCTGGCCGCACTCGGCATTCAAATCAGCGCGGAAGAATTGTTCGCGGCGCTGTCGGACGCCTGGGTGGAGTTCCGCGGCATCTGGGACAATGGCCGCGGCTTTGCCGAGATCCGCCGCCTCTGGCTGGAGCGCGCCGCCGGCCTCGGCGAGAAGGTCGCGATCCATACGGGAACGATGACGCTCGAAGGCATTTTTGACACGATCGACGACACCGGCTGCCTGATCGTCCGCACCGCGGAGGGGCGGCGCGTGCCCGTGGCCGCGGGCGAGGTGTTCTTCGGCGCGGCCGCCTCCGTGGGAGCTGCGTGATGGCGAGGCCCGACGAACTGGTCTTTGCGCCGCTCGGTGGCGTCGGCGAGATCGGCATGAACCTGTCGATCTACGGCCTCGGCAACCGCCACCAGCGCGCCTGGCTCGCGGTCGATCTCGGCGTGTCCTTTGGCGACGAGGAGCATCTGCCGGGCATCGACCTGATCATGCCCGACATCAGTTTCCTGGAGAAGGAACGCAAGAACCTGATGGGGCTGGTGCTCACCCACGCTCATGAGGACCATTTCGGCGCCATCATCGATCTCTGGCCGAAGCTGCAATGCCCGATCTACGCGACGCAGTTCAGTGCGGCGCTGTTCGAGGCCAAATGCGCGGCCGAGCGCAACCAGCCGAAGATTCCGGTGACCGTGGTGCCATCCGGCGGCCGCATCGATGTCGGCCCGTTCAACGTCGAGTTCATCCCGGTCGCGCATTCGATTCCGGAAGCGCACGCGCTGGCGATCCACACCGAGGCCGGCACGGTGCTGCACACCGGCGACTGGAAGATCGACCCGACCCCGACCCTTGGGAGTCCGACCGATGAAAAGCGGCTGCGCGAACTGGGCGAGGAGGGCGTGCTTGCCCTGATCGGCGATTCCACCAACGCCGTGCGCGACGGCCGCTCGCCCTCGGAAGCCGAGGTCGCCAAGACCATCATCGAGCTGGTCAAGGCCGCCAAGGGCCGGGTCGCCGTGACGACATTCGCCTCCAACGTCGCGCGCATCAAGGCCGTGGCCGATGCTGCGAAGGCCGCCGACCGCGAGGTCGTCGTGGTCGGGCGCGCCATGGAGCGGGTGGTGCAGGTCGCGCGCGAGACCGGCTATCTCGACGGCGTGCAGAATTTCCGCTCGCCGGAGGTCTACGGCCATCTTCCGCAGGACAAGGTGCTGGCGCTGTGCACCGGCAGCCAGGGCGAGCCGCGCGCGGCGCTGGCCCGCATCGCCAATGACGACCATCCCGAGATCACGCTCAACCGCGGCGACAGTGTGATCTTCTCCTCGCGCACCATTCCCGGCAACGAAAAGGCCGTCGGCTCGATCATCAACAATCTGGTGCTCCAGGGCGTCGAAATCATCACCGACCGTGACCATCTGGTTCATGTTTCCGGCCATCCGCGCCGCGACGAATTGCGCGACATGATCGCCTGGACCAAGCCGCAGCTGTTGATCCCCGTCCATGGCGAGGCCCTGCACCTGCACGAGCACGCCAAGCTTGCGCGCGCCGCCGGCGTGCCGCGCGTCCTGGTCTGCCGCAACGGCGATCTGGTGAAGCTCGGTCCCGGCGATCCCGGCATCGTCGGCGAGGTGCCGTCGGGCCGGCTCTACAAGGACGGCACGATCCTCGAAGACTCCAAGTCGCGCGCCGTGGTCGAGCGGCGCCGGATGGCGTTTTCCGGCTGTGCCTTCGTGGCCATCGCCATGACCGAGCAGGGCGAGCTCGCCGACGATCCCGAGGTTGATCTCGTCGGCATCCCCGAGAAGAATAAGGCGGGCGAGGCCTTCGACGAGCTCGTCTTCGACGCCGTGGTCTCCACCATCGAAGGCCTGCCCAAGCCGCGCCGCCGAGATCCCGACGCGCTGGGCGAGTCGGTCCGACGCGCGGTGCGGGCGGTGATCAACGAACATTGGGGCAAAAAGCCCCCCTGTCTGGTACATGTGCTGACAGTCTAATTTAAGCGTGATCTTTTCGGAAAACCGTTTCACACTTTTCCGGATCATGCGCGAAGGGAGAGAACCATGCTGGGCCGGCTCAACCATGTCGCGATCGCGACCAAGGATGCCGTCAAGGCCGCCAAGATCTACGGCGCCGCGTTCGGGGCGCAGATCTCGGAAGCCGTCGCGCTGCCCGAGCATGGCGTCACCACCGTGTTCGTGACCCTGCCGAACACCAAGATCGAGTTCATCGAGCCCTATGGCGAGGGCTCGCCGATCGCAAAATTCCTCGAGCGCAATGCCGACGGCGGCATCCACCACGTCTGCTACGAGGTGGTCGACATCATCGTCTCGCGCGATGCGCTGGTGAAGGAGGGCGCGCGGGTGCTCGGCGACGGCGTGCCGAAAATCGGCGCGCATGGCAAGCCGGTGCTGTTCCTGCACCCCAAGGACTTTTCCGGCGCGCTCGTCGAGATCGAGCAGGCATAAGGCCACCCCATGGCCTACCAGATCTCAACCGCGCTCGCGATCTACTTCGTCATCTGGTGGATCGCGCTGTTTTTGACGCTGCCGTTCGGCGTGCGCAGCCAGCACGAGGACGGCGTCGGAGCGCCCGGCACCGATCCCGGCGCGCCGATCCTGACCGGCATGCGGAGCAAGCTGATCTGGACCACGATCATCTCGGCGATCATCTTTGCGCTCGGCATGGCGGCCTACCACGCCGGATATTTGTCGATCGAACGTTTGTCGAAATTGATGGGAATGCCGTTCTAGAGTTTGTTCGTTGTTGGGGGGACAAATGACTTTTCAAAGGATCGTCATTGCGCTTCTGGTGCTGATCGTCGCGGGTCTCGGTGCCATCGGCTATGTCGAGTGGAAGATCGCCGTGCAGGCCCGGACCCTCAAGGCGTTCGTCGAAGGCTACGTCTTCAACGAGGCGGTCATGGCCTGCGAGCAGGCCAAGAGCTCGACGCCGTTCAAATGGAACGGCGGCAAAAGCACCTCGGTCATCGGGCTGAACTCGGTCAAAACAGACAAATACAACGTCAGCGCCAGCTACACGCTGGTGGCGGACAGCGTCTATTGCGACTACGATCCGATCAAAAGAAAGGCCGAGATCGGCTCGAGCTTCCTGGAGCGGGAGTAACGATCCGGCCATGACGGGCATGATCCGGAAAAGCGCGAAGCGGTTTTCCGAAAAGATCATGCTCAAACAACAACCTAAAGCGCGATCTCATCGCGCTTTAGGATGGGATGGGATCGTCATGACGCAGGGGCGGGCAGGGGGCTATCGGATTCTGCATGAGGCGGCCTTGCGGGATTATCTCGCAGGCCTGCCGGACCTCGCGGCGGCCCTCGGCGGGCAGCCCGCCGCCTGGTCGATCACCGAGGTCGGCGACGGCAATCTCAACCTCGTCTTCATCGTGAAGGGCGCGCGCGGCGGCATCGCCGTGAAGCAGGCGCTGCCTTACGTTCGCCTCGTCGGCGAGAGCTGGCCGCTGCCGCTGTCGCGGGCCCATTACGAATATCTGGCGCTGTCGCGGCAGGCCGAGCTGGCGCCCGGCCTCGTGCCGGCGTTGCTGCATCACAACGAGGTGTTGGCGCTGACGGTGATGGAGCTGCTGCAGCCCCACATCATCATGCGCAAGGGGCTGATCGCGGCAACGCACTATCCGCGCTTCGTCGAGGACATCACCACCTTCATGGCGCGGACGCTGTTCTTCACGTCCGACCTCGCGCTCGCCGCCGCGGACAAGAAGGAGGCCATTGCGGCCTTCGCCGGCAATCATGCGCTGTGCAAGATCACCGAGGATTTGATCTTCACCGATCCCTATCGCGTCGCCGAGCAGAACCGCTGGACCGCGCCTTACCTCGATGCCCTGGCCGCGAGCCTCCGCGAGGACATGGAGCTGCATGTGGCCATCTCGCGGCTGAAGCTGAAGTTCATGGCGAGCCCTGAGGCGCTGCTCCATGGCGATCTTCATACCGGCTCGATCATGGTCACGGATAGCGAGACACGGGTGATCGATCCCGAATTCGCATTCTACGGCCCGATGGGGTTCGACGTCGGCGCCGTCATTGCCAATCTCCTGATGGCCTATTTCGCCTCCGCCGGCCATGAGCGCACGCCGGGCGAGCGGCGTTCCTTCGAGGTTTGGGTGCTCGAAACGGTCGAGAGAGTCTGGAGCGAGTTCGAACGAAAGTTCCTCGAACTCTGGCGGACTGAAGCCGCGGGCGATGCGTATCCGGCCACGCTCTTTGTCGGCGAGAAGGGCGCGGTGTGGCTTGAGGCCGAACGGCAGGCCTACATGCAGCGTCTCTTCGCCGATACCGTCGGCTTCGCTGCCGCAAAAATCATCCGCCGCATCTTCGGCCTCGCCCACAACATCGATTTCGAGCTGATCGAGGACCCGCAACGGCGGGCGATCAGCGAAGCCCGCGCCGTGCGGCTGGCACGTGCGATGATGGTGGAGACGGGGACGTTTCGGACGATCGCGGACGTCACCGGCGCCGCGCGAAAATTCCGGGACTGGCAGCCGGAATTGTCAGGCTGAAGACGTCGTGCGAGGCGTACCCGCACGCTCCGTCATTGCGAGCGCAGCGAAGCAATCCAGAATCTTGCCGCTGCGGCAGTCTGGATTGCTTCGCTGCGCTCGCAATGACGAGGGAGGGAGCGGAACGTCAATAGAGGCGCATCGAGAGCGGGGCGCCATCCGGACCGACCAGGAGACCCCAGGTCTCGTTGGCCGTGACCTCGAACTCCCGGTTCTGCGCCGCGCCGCCCTCGACCTTGAGCGTGATCTTGTACTTGCCCGGCGGCAGATCGATGTTCTGGCTGTCAGGCAATTCGCCTGCCGCGTCGTCGGAGTTCGCCAGCTTCTCGCCGGCGTGCGCCGCCAATCTAATGGTTCGCTCGTTGACGGTGATGTCAGCCGCTTCATCCGTCTTGTTGCCGAGCATCAGCCTCACTTGCCCCGGCTTCGGCCGGAGGCCGGCCGTTGCGACCGCTGGCCTGCGCAGCGAAAGATCCGCGATTGTCTTGCCGCCCTGACGGGTAAGCCGGAGCAGCCCCGCTCCATCGGTTGTCGTGAAGGCGATCACGGCCCGCTCCGGTCCGACCACCGCACCGTCATTCTCGGTCCAGCCGCGCTGTCCGAGTGCGGCGCGATAGAAGCCGAGCACGGCCTTAAGATCGATTGGTGTCTCGACGTGAGCCGACCTGATGAAGGGCGAATTCTTCGCTGTCATCAGGTCCCAGCCTGCTGGCAGCGGCAGACCGGCCTCTTCGGACATCTTGGCCTCGAACGTCCGGCTTGTTGCCCGTGCCAGAACCCCGACGGCATCGCAGAGCAGGCGCTCACCGAGATAGTCCGGGGCGCAACGGTCCCTGACCGCCCACCAGGTGTCGTCGACATACCCGTTTGACCGCGAGGTGTGGGACCAGCCGAATTGGATGGTGTCAGTCGAACTGTCCCGGGCCGGGTCCGGCGTGACGGGCATCGCCATCGCGGCCGTCGCGGCGACCAGGCTGCCGGCGAGCAAGGTACCTAGCGTTCGGCGGTCCATTTCTTTCGCGATCCTTGGAGCTCAGATAACGATCCTGAGCTTGGTCGCGTTGATCGGGAAAAATGTTCACTGGTCCCGGTCGCTCGATGACGCACCGCCTCAATCGGCGGCTTGCATCGTTGGGGGATGCAACCTGCCCCCCGAGGTCTCCGTCGAAGGGCCACCTCAGGAACCGCCCCGTCGCCATCAAAACGAAGCTTGCTTTCGACAGGCGACGAATGATCAAATCTCTTGTCGGATTGCACCTGCGTTGTTGGGGGACACATGATGTTCAGGATGATGGCGATCGTCGCGGGTTTGGGACTGGCGCTTGCCACCTCGGCGGAGGCCCAGACACCGCGCAAGGGCGGAACCATTCGCATGACCGCGCCCTATGGCTCGAGTTTCACCAGCCTGGACATTCACACCACACAGCGCGCCCAGGACGAGATCTACGCCAAGGCTTTGCACCGGTCGCTCTACATCTGGAATTCCGCCGAAGGCAAGCCGGTTCTGGAGCTTGCCAAGGAGGACGTGGTCTCGGGCGGAGGTCTCGTTCACACCTTCAAGCTGCGCGACGATGCCTATTTCCACAACGGCCGCAAGATGACGGCCGACGACATCATCTGGTCCTACAACCGCATCATGGACGGCACCAAGGCCTATCCCGGTGCGCGTTTTGTCCGTGTGATCGAGGGCGCGGCCGCGGTCGAGAAGGGCCAGGCCAAGGAAATATCCGGTTTGAAGAAGATCGACGACTTCACCCTCGAAATGAAGCTGACGGAGAAAATCGATCCGGGCTTCTACTTCTTCACCGCGCTGACCTCGATCTATCCTGCGGACGAGGCCGCCAAGGAAAGTTTTCTCCAGAAACCGATCGGTCTTGGGCCATTCAAGTTTGTCGAGCACGTGCCGGGATCGCGCATCGTTCTGGAGCGGTGGGACCGGTTCTACAAGCCCGGCAAGCCCTATGCCGACAAGCTCGTCGTGTCGGTCATGGGCGAGGCCGCTGCACGCGATGTCGCCTTCCGCAACAAGGAGATCGACACCTCGGTGCTCGGGCCCGCGCAGTATGTCGCCTATCAGGCCGACCCGGACCTCAAGGGCACCATCGTCGAAGTCGCCGAGGTCTTCACCCGTTACATGGGGATGAATCCCGCATTCAAGCCGTTCGCCGACAAGCGCGTCCGGCAGGCGATCAACTACGCGATCGATACCGACCTGATCATCAACAAGCTGGTCAAGGGCAAGGCCTATCGCGCTACAAGCTGGCTGCCGCTGACCTCGCCGCTCTACGACAAGACCATGAAGCCGTACCCCTACGATCCCGCCAAGGCCAAGCAGCTGCTCACTGAAGCGGGCTATCCCGCGGGCTTCGAGTTCGAATGGACCACCAGCCAGAATGAGAGCTGGGGCTTGCCGATCGTCGCGGCCGTCATCCCGATGCTGGACAAGGTCGGCATCAAGGCGAAGGTCAAGCAGGTCGAGACCGCGGTGCTGTCGGAGGTGATCCGCAGCGGCGATTATCAGGCCTTTATCTATTCCCAGCAGAGCGGCCCGGATCCCCAGGCGGCGCTGAAATGCTTCCACTCGTCGACGCCACAATCGGCCTGCAACTACATGAACTACAAGAATGCCGAGTTCGACAAGCTGATCGATGAGGCAGGGCAGGCCGACGACGCCGCAAAGCGCGGCCAGCTTCTGCAAAAGGCGAATGCCCTGCTCTATGAAGAGGCGCCGGTCTGGTTCTTCAACTACAACAAGGCGGTCATGGCGGTGCAGCCGTGGCTCAAGGGGATTCAGCTGAATGCGACGGAGCTGACCCATCAGAACGTCGAGGACCTATGGATCGACGAGACCTCGCCCGCGAAGTGACACGCATTCTCGTGCTCCCTTCATCGCAATAAGCGATGGGGGGAGGGAAGAAAGTGCCGATGCTCTCCTTCCTGATCCGTCGACTCCTGCAAACCATTCCGACCGTGCTCGCTGTCGTGCTGCTGGTCTTCGTGCTGTTCAGCGTCGTTCCCGGCAGCATCGTCTCGACCATGAGCGACGACGCCGATCCTCAGGTCGAACTGCGCATGAAGAAGCAGCTCGGCCTCGACGATCCCGTCTATGTGCGTTTCGGCGTCTACATCGCCAAGCTCGCCACCGGCGATTTCGGGACGTCGTTCCGGACGCGCGAGCCGGTCACGACCATGATCGCCAAACGGGCATGGCCGACACTGCAATTGATCTTCACAGCCATGGCGTTTGCCATCGTGCTCGGCGTGCCGCTCGGCTTCATCGCCGCATTGCGGCCGGGCGGTCTCGTCGACAGTGCCGCGATGGTCGTGGCGGTGTCGGGTCTTTCAATTGCCAAATTCTGGCTCGGACTGGTGCTGATGTATCTTTTTGCCTTGAAGCTCGGCTGGCTGCCGAGTTTCGGCTATGGCGATGGGGGGCTGAAATATCTGCTCCTGCCTGCCGTGACACTCGGTGTCTCGCCGATGGCGCTGCTGGCCCGGACGACGCGCGCCGCCGTCCTCGAGATCATGACCGCCGATTTCGTCCGTACCGCGCGCTCGAAGGGCATGAGCGAGACCCGGGTGGTGAAGTGGCACGTGATGCGCAATGCGCTCGTCATCATTCTCACCACCGTCGGCCTGCAGTTCGGCGCGTTGATGGGGCAGGCGGTCGTGGTCGAGAAATTGTTCTCCTGGCCGGGCATCGGCTCGCTGCTCGTCGACAGTGTCCTGCAGCGCGACATTCCGGCCGTCCAGGGCTCCATTCTCGTGGTGGTGCTGTTCTTTCTCGCGATCAACTTGCTGATCGACGTGCTCTACGGCGTGATTGATCCCAGGATCAGATACGCATGAAGCTCCGCGCCAATCTCATCATCGGCGGCGCGTTGTTCGCGCTCGCGATCCTGGTCGGCCTGCTCGCGCCCTGGCTGGCGCACACCGATCCCGTCCTGGACGCCAACCTGCTGAACGCGGAAGAGCCTCCGAGCTGGACCTGGTGGTTCGGGACCGACGACCAGGGCCGCGACATCTATTCCCGCGTCGTGTACGGCGCACGCGTCTCGCTGACGGTCGGCATCGTCTCGCAGCTCATCAACAGCGTGATCGGCGTGGCCCTTGGCCTGAGCGCCGGCTATTGGGGCGGCTGGTGGGACGATGTCGTCAACGCCCTGACCAATCTCATGCTCGCGATCCCTTCGCTGATCTTCGCGCTCGCCATCATGGCGGTGCTGGGCCCCGGCCTGACCAGCCTGCTGATCGCACTCGGCCTGACCAACTGGTCCTTTACGTGCCGGATTGCACGGGCCTCGGCGCTGTCGCTGAGGAGCCAGGGCTATGTGCAGGCGGCGACCGTGCTCGGCTACGGCGATCTGCGGATCATGATCACGCAGCTCCTGCCGAACATGCTCGGGCCGATCGTCGTCATCGGCACACTGGGCATGGGCAGCGCGGTGTTGTCCGAAGCCGCATTATCGTTCCTCGGTCTCGGCGTGCGCCCGCCTTTTCCGAGCTGGGGCAGCATGTTGTCGGACGCCCGCGACCAGATCACGACGGCGCCGTGGCTCTCCGTATTTCCGGGCCTTGCCATCTTCCTGACCGTGCTCGGGCTCAATTTGCTCGGCGATGGCCTGCGCGACGTTCTCGACCCACAATCGCGGAGCCGGCGGACATGACGGGCGTGCCGCTGATCGAAGTTGAGGATCTACGCATCGATCTCGACGATGGATCGAGGTGCGTTGCGGCGGCTGAGGGCATTTCATTCCGCATCGATCGCGGCGAGACCTTCGGCCTCGTCGGCGAATCCGGCTGCGGCAAGAGCATCACGGCGCTGGCTTTGATCGGCCTGTTGCGGCAACCGCTGTCGATCGGCGGCGGCGTCATCCGGTTTGAGGGGCGGGAGATTCAGCGGCTCTCCGCCGCCGGGCAGCGAGAGCTGCGAGGTAATCGCATCGCCATGATCTTCCAGGAGCCGATGACGGCGTTGAACCCCGTCTCGCCCGTAGGCCGGCAGATCGCCGAGATGTTCGTGCTGCACAAGGGCAAAAGCTGGCGCGAAGCCAACCAGCTGGCGGTCGAGGCGCTGGCGAGTGTCCGCGTCCCCGCGCCCGAGCGGCGCGTGAACGATTACCCGCACCAGCTGTCCGGCGGCATGCGTCAACGCGCAATGATCGCCATCGCGCTCGCATGCGGTCCGGATCTTCTGATCGCCGACGAGCCGACGACCGCCCTCGACGTGACCGTGCAGGCCGAAATCATCGAGCTGATGCGGAATCTGTGCGCCGAGAGGGGAACGGCCATCCTGATGATCAGCCACGATCTCGGCCTGGTCGCCAATGTCTGCCGCCGCGTTGCCGTCATGTATGCCGGCCGCATCGTCGAGGAGCGCGGCTCGGCCGATATCTTCCGGGCACCCTCGCATCCCTATACGCAAGGCCTGGTCGCCTCGCTGCCGCGGCTCGGTAGTCGTGCTGCGCTCGGCCGCATCCGGCTCAAGGAGATCGCGGGCGTCGTCCCGGCGATCACGAGTTTCCCCGATGGGTGCCGGTTCAACCCGCGCTGCGCGCAGGCGACCGATATTTGCCGAACCGTCACGCCGGAGACGGATTTGCTGGAAGCTGGCGGTCTGGTGAGGTGTCACCACCATGCATGAGCCGCAGGGCAGGCCGGGCGACGATCTCATTCTCAGCGTCGAGGATCTCGCGGTCCATTTTCCTCTGGGAGGCGGCTTGCTGGGCCGCGGCCGGCGGCTGCTCCGTGCCGTGGACGGTGTCGATCTCAAGCTGAAACGAGGCGAATGCCTCGGCCTCGTCGGCGAGTCCGGCTCTGGCAAGTCGACGGTCGCATTGTCGATCCTTGGTCTCCTGACGCCGACGCGCGGCCGCATCGAGGTGGGCGGACAGGTCGTGACGGGCGGGCAATCCGGCGATCGAAAGTCATTGGCCCGCATCGTCCAAATGGTCTTCCAGGATCCCTACGCTTCGCTCAATCCACGCCAGACCGTTCGCCGCACGCTTGAAGATCCCCTGCGCGTGCATGGCGTGACCGCCGCAAGCGAGATCGAGGAGCGCGTTGCGACGATGCTGCGGCATGTGGGCTTGCGGCCCGAACAGGCCGGCCGCTACCCGCATGAATTCTCGGGTGGCCAGCGCCAGCGTATCGGCATCGCGCGCGCGCTGATCCTCAATCCCAGGATCGTCATCTGCGACGAACCGGTATCGGCGCTCGATGTGTCTATCCGTGCCCAGATCATCAATCTGCTGCTGGAATTGAAGGAAACTCTCGGTCTCTCATACATCATGATCAGCCACGATCTCGGCGTCGTCGAACATATGAGCGACAGGGTCGCCGTGATGTATCTCGGCCGCATCGTGGAGAATGGCGACTGGCGGGAAATCTTCGAACGGCCGGCGCACCCGTATACGCAAGCCCTGATCTCCGCCATCCCCGATCCGCTGCGCCATGCACCGCTCGCGACGACAGGGGGTGACCTCCCCAATCCGCTCAATCCGCCGGACGGATGCGCGTTCAGCCCTCGCTGTCGTTACGCCGAGGCCGTTTGTCGCCGCGAGCCCAGTCCATCGCTTGAAATGCGTCCCGACGGGCACTCGGTTCGGTGCTGGCGAGCTGACGAGATTGCCGCTCAGACGGCATTAGTCTCGACCGAGGGTGGACATCCCTAGATGGGATCACGACGGCGGCGGTTGGCGTCCGCGTCATGCCGATGTCTTGTCCGATTCCAGGTCCGCGATCAGGCTTCTCGCCTGGACCAGGTCGCGGGTGCCGAACCCTTCGGTGAATTTTTCGTATGTCGCGACCAGCCGATCGCGCGCCTCAACGGTTCGGCCGTGACGCTGCCACAACAGTGCAAGGCTCATCACGGCACGCAGCTCCCACGACAATGCCGACTGCTCGCCGGCCACTTCCAGGGCGCGGAGCAACTTGGCTTCCGCGGCGTCATCGGCCCCTGGCGCGCGATGCCAGAGCAGCAACATGGCATCGACCCGAAGCAGCTCCGGCGCACTCCAGGGCAGGTCGACCGGCGGCTCGCCTGGCGGCGGCACCAGGATGTGCGTCCCGATCGGCCGATCCGCGAACGGCGCGATCCGCGACGGGTCCACACGCGGTTCGACAAACGACGCGATCAACGCCTCACCCTCGCTGCCCTGCCGAAATTCGAGCGCTCGTGCATAGCACAGCCGCCATTCTTCCAGGTTCCGATTTCCAGCGGCGTGTGTGGCAAACATATCGAGCAGCCGTCCCGCCTCGGGCGCGCCGGTCCACAGCGCCACCGGCAAGCCCGCAAAAGCCAATGCATAGGCGAGGGCGAACGAGTGTCCAGTCGCGCCTGCGGCCGATGTCGCCGCCGCCGCCGCCGCCAACGCCTGATCCGGGAATCCCCGAATCCACAAGATGCGAGCCAGCAGAGCCGGCATCGCAACTGGTGTTTCGACCTGATAACCCATGCCCATCGAAGGGGCGAGGCGGTGCGGCTGGCGGAGCGTGCGCTCAGTCAATTCCTGCGCGAGTTGTTGATGACCCAGCAGATGATGGGTCAGAGCAATGACGCGGTCGGCGAGATGGGTGGCGCCGAGATCGCCCGCCTTGCGGGCAGCATCCGCGAAGCGAAGCGCGACGTCGAGCGCGGCACGATGATCCTCCCTGCCGCGATGCGCCGCCCATAGTCCCCACAATGCCCTGGTCTGCACCGCAACGGCGCCGATGCGTTCGGCGATTTCCAGCGCACGCGCAAAGTTCGCTCCGATGGCGTGCGTAGCTGGGCCAAGGTACCAAAACGAATAACCCAGGGCGATGCGCAGTTGCATTTCGTCATCGCCGCCCATCTCGGCATGGGGCAGAGCTTGTTCGATGCGACCACGGGCGACCGTCGGTCGGGACAGGTCGAACCACAAAGGAACGGCCGCGATCGTCAGCGCCGCCCCGAGCGACGGGTCCCCCGCGCCGGAGAATGCCCAATCCAGTGCCGCGTGAATCTCATCGGCACGGCGGCCGGACGCGGCAGGACGTTGACCGGACGACTGTGCTCCGACTTCGGCCTGGCCCAGCACCTTCAGAAAATACTCGGCGTGACGGCGGGCCACTTCAGCAAAGGCGCCGCTCTCGGAGAGCCGGTCGAAAGCATAGGCGCGCGTCATTTCCAGCAGGCGGAACTGCGGGCCGACGGAGTTCTCGACTTTCAGGAGCAATGATTTGGCGACAAGACCGCCGATCCTGTCGACAAGATCCGCCTCAGTCATGCTCGCAACCGCGCTGGCCGCGTCCACCGAAAACGGGCCGACGAAGATCGCGAGGCAATGCAGCAGCACCCGCTCTGTCTCGGGCAGGAGCTTGTAGCTCCAATCGAGCGTCGCGCGGAGCGTCTGATGCCGTGGCAGCGCCGTACGCCGAGCGCCCGTGAGCAACGCGAAGCGATCGTCGAGACGGGCGGCGACGTCCTGGATGCCAAACGTGGCGGCGCGCGCTGCGGCAAGCTCGATGGCAAGTGGAATGCCGTCCAGCCGTCGAACGATTGATCTGATCGCCGGAAGGTTCTCGTCCTGGGCCAGGACGTTTTCCTGCACTGAACCCATTCTTGCGATGAACAGTTGCACGGCACTGCGTGCAAGAACATCGCTCGATGCTTCCTGATGCTGCGATGGCACGTCCAGCGGGGCGACGTGGTAAACGAACTCACCCTCAATCCGGAGCACCTCCCGGCTGGTCGCCAGCAGTGTCGTATGTGGGCACCGGTGAAGGAGAGTCTCGGCCAACTCCGCCGCAGCATCGATGACGTGCTCGCAATTGTCGACGACCAGCAGCACCTTCCTCTTGCCGATGGCCCGGGCGACCGAAGCCGGCGTGATATCGTCGCTACCCAATTGAAGCTCCAGCACGCTCGCCGCTGTGGACGGCACCAAGGCGGGATCCGACAGTGAGGCCAGTTCGACGAAGAAGACGTCACTGGCGATGGTCGCAAAGAGCCTTCGGGCCACCTCGGATGCCAACACGGTCTTCCCGATCCCGCCGGGTCCCGTCAGCGTCACCGCACGGTAAGCAGAGGCGAGATTGCATAGGTGCTGCACCGCCGATTCTCGACCGACGAGCGCGCTTGCCGCTATCGGAACATTTGTCCGAAACGAAGTTGGCGCCGCTGTCGCTTGCTCAGGCTCGGCAGGGGCACGGTCCTGCCGGATCGTCCAGTTGCCGAGCAGGCGATAACCGCGACCGGACACTGTTTGCAGGATACCCCGATCCGCGCCAAGCGCTTTGCGGATGGCCGAAATATGAACCCGGATCGTGCCATCTTCAACGATGGTGGCGCCCGGCCAGGTGTGCCTCACGAGCTCGTCCTTGGTCACGAGCTGGCCATCTGATCTCACCAGCGTCTCGACGATCTCGAAAGCGCGGCTGCCGATCGAAACGGTGACGCCATTGGCGCGCAACTGGCGCGTCGAAAGATCGAGCTCCCACTCGCTGGAGCCAAAAACGCCTTGTTCGCACGGAGCCAAGTTGACGTCCTGTTTCAGGGTTTTTTCAGTTCTAATTCGCGGAATGGTGTTGTGCAACGCCGTCGAGCCTGAGCCGAGGGTGGCGATCGGTCCGGCACCTTGTAGGCGATCTGGCCGCGCACGAGCAGCTCCTCGGATCGCATTTTGGCTTCCCGGATCGCGGCATCTCTCATTCACGATGCCGGCCTGGATTCCTGCCAGCATCCAGCATCTATAATCAGCGAGAGCCAGCACGATGCGCGCAAGCAACGATATAGCCGGGAGATTTTCGACCCGCTTCTTGCGGTGGAACGAACACCGCCAAGTATCCGCCATCGCCCGCGAGCTGATATGTCGCGACCTCGCGATAGCCAACGGCGGTCAGTTCGCAGCGCAATAGCTCAATCGGCGTGCCATGCTTTGAGATCGGACGCTCGAAGTCGACAATTCCGATCTGCGCGCCCGGCTTCAGGGCGGGCGCGAGATTGTAGAGGAAGGCATAGGGTTGGGCTATCTCATGATACATGTGCCCGAGGATGGCGGCATCCAGCGAGGAAGTGGGGAGGCGGGGGTCGTGTGGTTCGCCCATCGCGAATGTGACGTTTGTCAGCCCCAGTTGGTCCGTTCGCGCACGGAGCTCGACGAGGTAATCCCGCATGACGTCCTGAGCGACGACGGAGCCGCTGGGGCCGACGAGGTGTGAGAGACGGACCGTGTAGTAGCCGCTGCCTGCGCCGATATCGCCGATCGTCATGCCTGGTTTCAGCTCAAGAAGGCGTGCGACCTCGCCGACCTCATTCAGGGAGTCGCGGTGCTCGTCGGCTGAGCGGCTCAGGCTGGCGATCGGCGCAACCGGACGCCGAGGTGAAGGAAACTCCTTTGCAGGGACTCCTGGCGGGCTCAGATAACCAATGTCTGCGGCGCCTGCCCAAGTTGCACCCAGTGCCACGACAATCGTTACCGTGCGGACTAGCGTCATTGAGGATCCGCCAGGAACCATGCGCGGTCGTCCACTTTGCGAAGATTTTCCGGTGGCCGAAAGTGCCCCGTGCCTTGTGGAAGTCCAAGCGGTCTTGGCTTTGTAGCGAAAAGATCTGTGAGCTCTCTTGGTGACCACGGGAACCTCCGAGGTCGCTCTTGCCGAAAGCGCTCTCGCGCTTCCGTCATCGGCAGTCTCTTTCAAATCGTATAGCGAAATGGATGACGTCTGAAGTGAGTCATGAACGACAAGGTTCTAGATGCCGTAATGGGCCCTGCTCCGAGCAAGGGGTGATGATGGTGGCTGTCCCCCGATAGATGATGAAACGGGGTCACGACTTGAGTCGGCCCCAAGCATCCAGAGACGGAGGACAGCCGTGGAGAACTATGCCGGAATCGATGTGTCATTGGAACTGTCGAGCGTATGCGTCGTGGATGCCCAGGGTAAAATCCTGAAGGAAGCGAAGGTCGCGAGCGAACCCGACGCCTTGGTTGGATTTTTTAAGACGCTTGGCTTTGCAGTGCAGCGGATCGGTCTGGAGGCTGGGCCGCTGTCGCAATGGCTGCATGCGGGCCTGAAAAGAGCAGGACTCGAGACGGTTCTGCTGGAAACGCGGCATGTCAAGGCCGCACTGTCTGCGATGACGGTCAAGACGGATCGCAAGGATGCGTGCGGGATCGCCCAGTTGATCCGGATGGGATGGTTCCGGCCGGTCCACGCAAAGTCGGTCGATGCGCAGGAGATCCGGGCCCTCCTGATCGCACGTAAACAGCTTCTCGGGCGGCTGATCGACGTGGAGTTAAGCATCCGCGGGATCTTGCGTGGCTTTGGGCTGAAGGTTGGCCCGGTCACGCGGAAGAACTTCGAAGCGCGGATCCGAGAGTTGGTTGCGGGTCAGGCGACATTGGAGCGCGTCGCTTCAGCGATGCTTTCGGCACGATCGGCCTTGAAGGTGGAGTACGGAAGGCTACACAAGGTTGTGCTGGCAATTGTGCGTGACGATGCGGTTTGTCGCCGGCTCATGACAGTGCCGGGCGTTGGTCCCCTGGTGGCTGTTACCTACAAATCGGCGATTGATGACCCTCATCGCATCGTAAAATCGAAGGCGGCAGGCGCGCTGTTCGGGCTCACGCCAAAGAAATACCAATCAGGAGAAAAGGACGTCACGGGCGGAATCACGCTGGCCGGAGACGAGATAGTGCGCACGGTGTTGTACGAGGCTGCCAACGTTCTGTTATCGCGCATCACGCGGTTCTCAAAACTCAAGCGTTGGGGGATGGACGTCGCCAAGCGGCGCGGTTCGAAGCGCGCGAAAGTCGCCCTGGCACGTAAGCTCGCAGTGATCCTGCATCGGATCTGGGTCGACGGCACAACTTACCGATGGGCTGAGGCGGAGCCGACTGCAGCATAGAACATGTGGAGGAAATTAAGAACGCAACCGGGCTAAACTGAAGCCCAGTGCCCGAAGTCCCGTCGCCGGGACGGTGGATCCGGTGAAGCCGTTACACGCCCAGTGGCCGTCATCTGACGAACCACGCGTATCTAGATAGGCTCACCGCTCCCTCTAACAGCATGATGTGGCGGCCAGGCGTTGACCACGGACAGAAGCATGAGCTCGGCGGCGTGACGTCCACTCGGGAGGCTTGACATCATCAGGCCCATTACAGAAGGGCGTGTACTCATAGATCTCGTCGATGTCCGGTTCACGCCGATACCGACCGCCCTTGTGCAACCGCGGCGAACGGCGCGATGGGCCACAAAGCCCATGCTATCTTGGGAAGCTGACAATCATTTTGCTCACCACCGGCTTCGCGGCGCGCAACTTCGCCCCACTGGAATGCAGTGATCGATCTGGCGTGACTTCCTCGTCTAGCGCTTTGCTTTCGGGAAGCTGTTCGTCAATTCCGACAAAGGCTCCAAGCACGCAACCACCCGATACCGGGGCGTCGAAGCGGCCCTTGAGCCAATCGGTGATCGCACCGCCGTAGTCGCCTTCAAAATAGTTAAGTTTGAATGGTCCGTCGTTGAGGCGCTCGAGTTCAATAAGTGAGGTTCCTATCGTAACTCCTGCTACCGACCACGATGAGCGCCCTTCGATCGTGAAGTATCCGGGGTTTCGTCGGGCCTTCTGATCTTTCCATTGGACTCTTAGTCGGCGCTCGGGATCATTAGGAAATAAGATCGTTACTTCCGCGTCGGCCTCGCCGTCGTACTCGGTCGCAATGTTGGCAGCACCGTACTTTGAAGCCAACTTGGCGTGAGTTGCCTCGCGTCCGAAAGGCCCTTCGCACTTAAACGTCCTCGTTGGCTCTGCGGCCAAAGTTGCTGTGCCAACGAAGCAGCATGCAACGGTCAACAAGCGGCATGTAACGATCATTCCAAGAAACTCCTCCAATACGGCGTAGCCCGCCTTGTGCAGATTGCGGCCGTGAAGTGCCTACCGTGACACGCGCGCAAGTTAGGTCCGTTCGCTCAGGGTCATTTTTCGACCGATTTATCAGGGATTGTCGGCAGGTTGATGTCGGCTTCTGCCCGCAAGCGCCCAACGGGGCCCGAGCCGGATGCGTTGCGTTTGGCTGGACCCAGTGATTCAAACTCCCAAACTGGGGGCTCGAAGCATGCGGCATGAACTCGCCGACTATGAATGGACTGCCATAAGGCCGATGCTGCCGAACAAGCCACGTGGCGTTCCTCGGGTGAACGACCGACGGGTCCTGAATGGCATCTTCTGGGTCCTCCGATCTGGAGCACCCTGGCGTGATCTGTCGGCAGCGTTTGGCCCATACACCACGTGCTACAACCGGTTCGTTCGCTGGCGGCGGGCTGGTGTCTGGGGCCGCATCATAGACGCACTTGCCGTTGCGCAAGATGCCGCCGTCCAGATGAGCGACACCTCCATTGTCCGCGTGCATCAGCATGGATCCTGCATCACAGGAAAAGAGCGCCATCGATGGGTAGGTCTCGCGGCGGCTTGACCAGCAAAGTCCATGCGGTGGTCGACTGCAATGGTCTGCCGATACGGCTGGCGCTGAGCCCCGGCGAGGCCCATGACGTTCGTCTTGCCGGAAAACTGCTGTCTCGTCTGAAACCTGGGTCAATGCTGCTTGCGGACCGTGGCTATGACGCGAACTGGATTAGGGAGCTTGCCATGAAGAAGGGCGCGTGGGCCAATATACCGCCGAAAAGCAACCGCAGCGATCCAATCTGCTTCAGCCGCCATCTCTACCGCGCTCGCAACCATGTCGAGCGTTTCTTTAACAGGATCAAACAATGTCGTCGCGTCGCGACCCGCTACGACAGGCTTGCAGCCAATTACCTTGCCTTCGTTCAACTCGCGTCAATCAGGCTGTGGCTGGCTGCGCGCTTATGAGTCCACGCCCTAGCTGAGCACAATAGGTCTGCTGTCGACGACACAGCCGGGCGTGCCCGGCTTGAGCTTAACGCTCCAGACACGCGATCGGTGCCACGATGGAGTTGTGCTCCTGTTTTGCCCGACGTGTCAAACGCCTTCACGGCGAGGGTAAAGTCACGTCGTGACGGATTGTTGAGCGATTTCCACTTTGCATGGGGTTGTTTTCGAGATTTTTTGAGTGCGGGTATCGCGCCGTCCCTTGCACCTCTCCCCGCTTGCGGGGAGGGGCCGGATCGCTCTTGCGATGCGGGTGAGGGGGGTATCTCGCCGGTCTCACGTGGGGAGAAAGGCCCCTCAACCGCCACCGTAAGAACGTCCATCTACTCCGCCGCCTTCTCCCGCAGCCGCTGGGCATAGACGTTGATGATCAGCGCTGCCAGCAGGATCAGGCCGCGGATCAGGATCTTCAGGAAGCTGTCGATGTTGACGTGGTCGAGTCCGTTGTTGAGGACGCCAAGCACGAACAGGCCGACGATGGTGTTGCCGATGCCGCCGCGGCCGCCGAACAGGCTGGTGCCGCCGACAACGACGGCGGCGATGGAATCGAGCAGGTAGGTGTCGAATTCGTTCTGCTGCGCGCTGCCGAAATGGGCCACACCCAGCATGCCGCCGATGCCGGAGCACACCGCGGAGATCACCATCACCGCGCCGAGGATGAGCTTGACGTTGAGTCCGGAATATTCAGCCGCCTCGCGGTTGCCGCCCACCATGTAGACGTAGCGGCCGAAGCGCGTGTAGGTCAGCACCAGATGGCCGCCGAGCAGCATCACCGCGGCGACGACGACGATCCACGGAATGCCGCCGATCGAGCCGGAGCCGAGCGTCGCGATCAGGTCGGGCACCTTGTAGGCGATCTGGCCACGCACCAGCAGCGCGGAGATGCCGGCCGCGATCTGCATCATCGCCAGCGTCATGATGAAGGAGGGGATGCCGATCACGGTCAGTCCCAACGCATTGACGAGCCCGAGCAGGGCGCAGAGCAGGATTGACAACAGGATTGCGGCGACGCCGGGCAAGGGCACGTTGGCGATGTTGACGTAGGATTCCTGCAGCGTGAAGTAGGCGACCGCGATGCCGGTGACGTTGGCGATGCTGGCGATCGACAGATCGATCTCGGCGCAGAGGATCACGAAGGTGAGCCCAACAGCGATGATGCCGGTTACCGACACCTGCGTCAGGATGTTGCCGAGATTGTCGAGCGTCGCGAAGGAGGGGCTGGCGAAGGCGAAGAAGCCGGACAGGAAGATCAGGGTGAGGAACGGTGCGATGTTGCGCATCTGCGAGCGCAGGAAAGGTGCAAGGCCGCGCGCCCGCTGACCCGCCGCTGGAACCGTCTCACTGCTCGCCATTGTGCTTCTCCGTCACGCCGCCTCCAGCAGGCGGTCCTTGCTGACCGGCTCGTTGGCAAATTCCCGCACCAGCGCGCCACGCTTGAGCACCAGGATACGGTCGGCCAGCGAGAGCACCGTCTCCGGCTCGGTCGACAGCACGATGACGGCAAGACCCTTGGCGCGGAGGTCGCGGACGATGTTGATGACGTCGTTCTTGGCGCCGACATCCATGCCGCGGGTCGGCTCGCACAGGACCAGCAGCTTGGGCGGATAGGTCAGCCATTTCGCCAGCGCGACCTTCTGCTGGTTGCCACCGGATAGCATGCCGAGGTCGAGGCCGACGACGGGCGGCCTGATCTGCAACTGCTCGACCTGGCGCTTGGCAATGTCGCGCTCCTGCGCCGGCTTGAGCAGCAGCGCGGAGATGCGATCCAGGATGCTGATCGAGATGTTCTTGTAGACCGGCTCCTGGTGGAACAACATGGCGCGGCGGCTTTCCGGGACCAGCGCCACGCCCGCGCGCCGCGCCGCCGCGGTGCTGGCAAAGGTTTTTGGCGTGCCGCCCACGGCCAGCGTGCCGCTGTCCGGTTTGAGCTTGCCGAACAGGATGCGAGAGAGTTCCTGTTGCCCGCAACCCATGAAACCGTAGATGCCGAGCACCTCGCCGGCGCGCGCCTCGAAGGAAACGTCCTGGAGGCTGCGGGCCAGCGAAAGCCGGTCGACCTTCAGGACCACCTTGCTGTCGCTCGGCCGCGGCAGCATCAGATCGTCGGTATAGCTGTGCTCGAGTGCTTCGCCGCCGCGGCCGATCATGGCCTCGATCAGAGCGCCCTTGCTGGTCGTGGCGGCCGCGGTCTCGGCGACCTTCCGGCCGTTGCGGAACACGGTCACCGTGTCGGAGACGCGCAAGATGTCCTCGATGAAATGCGAGATGAAGACGATGCTGGTGCCTTCCTCGCGTAATCGTCGGAGTGTAGAGAAGAGCCGCTCGACCTCGGGCGGGGAGAGGGCGGAGGTCGGCTCGTCCAGGATGACGATGCGCGCACCCGAGAACAGAACACGGGCGATCTCGATCAGCTGCTGGAGCCCGATCGGGAGATCGGCGAGCCGCGACATCGGGTCGACGTCGATGCCGAAGCGGGCGAGCTGCTCGCCGGCCTCGCGCGCCATGCGCCGCCACTGCACGAGGCCGAATCGGTTGGTCGGTTGATTGCCCAGGAAGACGTTTTCCGCGACCGTCAGGTCGGGTGCGACGCTGAGCTCCTGGTGCACCATGGCAATGCCGGCCGCGTGAGCGTCGCGGGCCGAGCGGAAATGCGTCTCCTGCCCCTCGATCAGGAAGCGGCCGGAGAATTCGGTGTGCACGCCGGCGATGATCTTCATCAGCGTGCTTTTTCCGGCGCCGTTCTCGCCGACGAGACCGTGGATCTCGCCGGGATAGAGCGCGAGGTCGACACCACGAAGCGCTTCGACGCCGCCGAAGCTCTTCGTGATGCCCTGCAGTTCAAGGATGGGCGAGCGACCCTCGGGCATGGAGGCTCAGATCAGGAAGTGGTCTTCCATCCATTGCATGCCGGCGGCGTTGGCCTTGGTCACGACCGGTCCGTCGGTGACGACGTTCTTGGGGATGCCCTGTCCGCTCTTCTCGCCGCCGACGACTGCGGCAACGCCCGCGATGATCGCGCCGCCATGGATGCGGCAGGAGGGATTGCGGACGGTTGCGAACATGCGGCCTTCGCTCACCGCCTGGATCGCCGGCGGCATGGCATCGACGCCGCCGATCAGGATGTTGGTCCGGTTGCGGGCCTTCATGATGTTGTAGGCGGCGAGCGCCATGTCGTCATTGTGGAAGAACGCCGCGTCGATCTGCGGATATTTCGTCAGATAGGTCTCCCAGAGGCGCGCGGTCTTGGAGACGTCCCAGTCGGCCGGCTGAGTGTCGAGCACCTCGATGTTGGGGAACTGCTTGACGACCGCATTGAAGCCTTTCGCGCGGCCCTGTGCCCCGGTGTGGCCGAGCGCACCTTGCGTCATGATGATCTTGCCCTTGCCGCCCATGGCGTTGCACAGCGCCTGCGTCACCGAGGCGCCCATGAACTCGTTGTCGGGGGCAAGGAAGGAGTGGACATTGATCTGGTCGAGCGGAGCAATCAGCGTGTCCATGTCGATGACAGGCGTGCCGGCATCGATCATCTTCTGCACGGGCTGGGTGAGGGTGCCGATGCCGAAGGCCTGGATCGCGACGAAGTCCCATTTTTGCGAGGCCATGTTGTCGATCGCGGCACGCTGCTTCACGGCGTCGAGCTGGCCGTCGAACCAGGTCACCTCCACGTTGAACAGCTTGCCCCAAAACTCGGCGGCCTGCTTGCCTTGCGCGCACCACGTCGCCTGCAGGCCTGCATTGGAGAACGCCGCCTTCAGCGGCTTCTCGGATCGTCCGACTTCGGCTGCCAATGCGGGGTTTATGCCCATGCTGCCGAGCATGGCAGTCGCGGCGCCGGCGGCCGCTGCCGCCTGAAGAAGATCGCGCCTCGTCGTCGAGAAATCTTTCGTCCCGGACATCGCTCGCTCCCATATATCTTATCGTCGGCGCGTCATTGATTGCGCGGCCGAGCGGAAAGTCTCTCACAATCGATGAGTTCACGCCACCCAATCTGCAATCGCGCGGGAAATCGCCGCGGCGCCTTGGTGCAGCGCGAAGCGCTAAGCCGAAACGCTGGCGAATGCCTCGATGTCGGCGAGCAATTTGTCCCAGGCCCGCGCCACGTCAGGTGACCAGTCATCGCCGAGCAGGTCGCGCAGCGTATCCCTGATGACGGCGAAGAAGGCGATGAACAGCTCGCGGGGCGTGCCATAGGCGTGATGCGAGGACACTTCGCAGGCGATCAGCCGGAAATGCCCGCTCCGTGTCCCGGCGAAGTCGAGGATGGCCTCTATCGTCAGCGCGAGCATCGATCCCTGCACGAGTTCGCTTCCCTGCACGCGGAACATGGCCCGCGCTTCGGGATGCTCGTGAAACAGCCGCTGATAGACCAGCGGCGTGAGGTCCGCGCAGCGCATCGCCGCGAGATCAAAGCTCAGTTCAACCGGATTGGGGGAAGCACTCATCGGCGCAGAAGCCATGCACGCAAAAAAAGAGCGGGGCCCTGGCCCCGCTCAAAAATTGTGTCGACCCTATTATCCCCGATTCTAAGATTTGATCTTGATTGACGGGGCGACGCTGCGTTTTGCGCGTCAGGGGCTCCTCCCGAGACTTGGACCACCAGACTTCGACCTCGCGGCCAGCCTGAGCAAGAGGGATGCTAGATCAACTTTTCTCACTTGTCATCATTTTCGGCAACGATTGTTCAAAATTCGAGCAGCTGACGAAATGATCGGGCTTCTCGCTCCATAAGTATATGACAGATATAAGAAATCTGTGGATATGCCGGGCTGCGACAGCTGCCTGAAAGGCTTGACCGCGTCCTGAGCCGGGGCGCTCGCGCACAGTTTTCCGGAATTTTGCCCTAGGACAAAAAGCCGGCCGAAGCGACCTCGACTCGGGCTGGTTGGGGTGTTTAGTTAACAGGCGAACGAATGGTTCGGCGGATGCGCGCGCGGCTGCAAAAATTCCTACCCATCGTCCTGATCGCGCTGGCGATGCAGGTACTGGCGCCGATTGCCGCGTGCTGGGCGGCCGGTCAGGCCGTTGCCGACCCGCTCCAGACCGCCGTCATCTGTCATAGCGCAACCGAGCAGGCCGCCGGCCTCGACGATCCGACGGGAGCGCCGACTGCGCATTCCGGCGCGTGCGCGCTGTGCTGCCTCGCACAGGCCAACGCCTCCCTCGATGCGCCGCTGCCAGCGACGTTCTCGAGCCCCTTCCGCCATGCCGAAAGCGTGGCGTGGCATGACGCGGCGAACCATGTCGCCGCACCTCATCGCGGCTCCAGCGCCCAGGCCCGCGCGCCTCCGCAGTTGGCGTGAGCATGGCGGCCGTCCGGCTGCCGAACTTGCACGTCAGTTGGCGGAGACCTTCCATGCCTATCTCTCATCCGCGTGCCAGCCTTTTGGCGGTGGCGATCGCGATTCTTCCTCTTTCCGGAAGCATGGCCCACGAAATCGTCGGCAACCGCTTCTTCCCGGCAACGCTCAGCATCGACGATCCCGGCGTCAACGATGAGCTGTCGCTTCCAACGGTCGACAGTTTCAAGACCGGCGATGTTCCGCCCGTTCGGCAGCACGACGTGTCCGGCGAGTTCTCCAAACGTATCACCGAGGATTTTGCGGTGTCGTTTGGCTCGACCTACACCTTTCTCAATCCGAGGGATCCGACTATCCCGGGCGCCAACGGATTTCAGAACCTGGAGACCACGTTCAAGTACCGGGTCTTCAGAGATCCCGTGCATGAATTCGTGATGTCGGTCGGTCTCAACATCGAATGGGGCGGCACTGGCGCGCAAAACGTCGGGGCCGATCCCTTCAACACCTACACGCCGATGCTGTGGTTCGGCAAAGGTTTTGGCGACCTGCCGGACAGGTTCTCCTGGCTTCGCCCCGTGGCCATCACCGGCCAGGTCGGCTACGCGATTCCCGCCAGGAATGTCACGACCACTTTCGGGATCGATCCCGATACCGGCGATTTGACCGCCGATGCCGAATTCCATCCGCGCGTGCTGAATTGGGGCGGAACCATCCAGTACAGCCTGCCTTACCTGAAATCATCCGTCGTGGACCTCGGCTTGCCGGAGTTCCTCAATCACCTGATCCCGCTCGTCGAAGCCAATCTGCAAACACCGGTCGCGAATACGCTCACCTCGGGCACAACGACAACAGGTACCATCAATCCCGGCGTCCTCTGGGTCGGCAACAAGTATCAGGTGGGCATCGAGGCACTGATTCCGATCAACCGGCAAAGCGGAACGCGTGTCGGTGTGATCGGGCAGCTGCACTTCTATCTCGACGACATTGATCCACGCGGCATAGGCAAGCCGCTCTTCGGCGGGGCGGTCCAGCCCGCCAGCCCCTTCGCAAGGAACTGACCGATGCGACGCTCATCTCTAAGTTCGATGATACCGTTCATGGTCCTGTTCCTGGCTTCGGTGATGTCCGGCGAAGCGTGCGCCCACGCCTTTCTCGACCATGCCGAACCGCGCGTCGGCAACACGGTCGCGAGCCCTCCGCGCGATGTGACGCTCTGGTTCACCCAGAAACTTGAGGCGGCCTTCAGTTCGATAACCGTCACGGGCCCCTCCGGGCAGCGCGTGGACGCCGGCAAGCCGCGCGTCAGCGGCGACCGGATGTCAATTTCGCTGAAGCCGGCAGGGGCGGGCACGTACCACGTGAACTGGCGCGTGCTGTCCGTGGATGCTCACACGACCGATGGGAGCTTCACGTTCCAGGTCGGTCCATAAGGGCTTGACCGCCGATGGATTGGTCAGCAGCCCAAGCGCCATTGGTCGCAACCCGCGCCGTGCATTTTGCCGCGACTGCGATCACGGTCGGAGATGTCATGTTCCGGACTATCGCCGCGTCAGCCTTCCGCCCTGATGCGGTTATGCCTGCAGCGTTCAGGGCGCCGACCTTACGGGTTTCGTGGCTCGGTCTTGGAGTTGCCGTGATCTCTGGCGCGATCTGGCTGTTGCTTCAAGCCGTCTCGATGAGTGGGATGCCGCTCGATGAGGCAATGTCGGCGGACGTGTTGTCGACTGTGATCAACGAAACGCAGTTCGGTCAGGTGACGACGCTTCGGGCAGGCCTTGCAGTCTGTCTGGCCGCCTGCCTCGTCTGTCATCGCGTGACGATCGCGCGAAGGCTCGGATTTGCGGCTGCGGTCGCATTTGCCGCCAGCCTCGCCTGGATTGGCCATGCCGGCTCGACCGCTGGCGAGGCGGGGTACCTGCATCTTGCCGCAGATGCGCTGCATCTGACGGCCACCGCGGCCTGGATCGGTGGCCTGGCGTCATTGATACTGTTCCTGGCGGCGGCCTACCAGAGCAAGGCAGTCTCGGTCACCTGCGACGTCGTAGGGCGGTTTTCCATCATGGGCATGGTCAGTGTGATCACGCTCCTGCTCACCGGCTTCATCAACGCGGCCATCCTTGTCGGCTCGCTGCATGCGCTGGTCGTAACCGACTATGGACAGCTCTTGCTGGTCAAGCTTGTCCTCGTCGCGCTCATGCTACTACTCGCCTTGATCAACCGATTGGTGTTGACGCCGCGACTTTCCGCGTTCGGCAACGGCGCCTTGCACTGGCTCAAGCGCAACTGCGCCATCGAGCTTGCTCTCGGCCTCGCCATTCTCGCCATTGTCGGGCTGCTTGGCACGATGCACCCTGCGATACACCTCGTGAACTGAATGATTGCTCTGCGTCAACCTGGTGCAAGAAGCGATCTCGACTCCGTGACGGATCGTGTCTAGTTAGTAAGCGAACGAATGGTTCGGCGGATGCGCGCGCGGCTGCAAAAATTCCTACCCATCGTCCTGCTCGCCTTGGTGATGCAGGTACTGGCGCCGATTGCCGCGTGCTGGGCGGCCGGTCAGGCCGTTGCCGATCCGCTCCAGACCGCCGTCATCTGTCATAGCGCAGGCGAGCAGGGCGCCGGCCTCGATGATCAGACGGGAGCGCCGACTGCGCATTCCGGTGCGTGCGCGCTGTGCTGCCTCGCACAGGCCAACGCCTCCCTCGATTCGCCGCTGCCAGCGACGTTCTCGAGTCCTTTCCGCCACGCCGAGAGCGTGGTTTGGCATGACGCGGCGGACCATGTCGCCGCACCTCCACGCGGCTCCAGCGCCCAGGCGCGCGCACCTCCGCAGGTTTCTTGACCTAACGACACACCGAACCGTTGGGCCGGCGCTGCCGTGCCGACGGCGTGCTCAATGAACCGGCCGACGCGCCGGACGTCAGGAATTCAAGATGTTACGTATTCGTGCGATCAGCAGCGCGAGCTTGCCCGTGCTTTGCGGCGTGCTGTCCTCGATCGGCTCCAACGCCCATGCCCAGGAGGCGCAGCAGACGCTGCCGCCGGTCACCGTTGAGGCGCCGCAGGCGGCCCGTCCCAAGCCTCCAACCCGGCCATCGAGGCCGCGCTCTGCCTCGGCCAGCCCCTCGACCAGGCCGCTCGCAGCGAATTCGACCGGCAGTGGCCCCACCCAGAACAACACCGTGACCGCCAGCGCAGCGCGAGCCAGTCTCTATCAATCGCCGACCGGTCAGACCGAAACCACCATCGATCGCTGGCAGTTCGACAACCGACCGGCGTTTTCGGTCAGCGATGTCTTGCGGGACAGTCCGGGCGTTTCGGTCAAGCAGGGGAATGGCCCCCGTGATTTCGGCATCTCGATTCGCGGATCCAACGCCCGGAACGGGTTCGGCATCCGCAATCTCGTGATTTTCGAGGACGGCTTTCCGGTGACGCAGCCGGACGGGCTGTCGCGAAGCGACCTGATCGACCCTCGTGCCTATAGCGCCATTGACGTGATCCGAGGTCCCTCGTCGGCCCTCTATGGCAACTATGCGACCGGCGGCGCGCTCAACTTTCGAACCCGGCCGGGTGGTACGATCGACGGCGTCGAATACGGAGTCGACGGCGGCAGCTATGGTTACCTCAACAATTATCTGGCGGCCGGCAAGAAGGTCGGTAATTTCGAGGGCTCGCTGTTTGCGAGCGACGTGCGGGGTGATGGCTATATCGGCAACAGCTGGTTCAATACGCAGACTGTCAATTTCCTCGGAACGCTCAAGGCGACGCCGGACGATCGCTTCACGGTCAAGATCATCAACAATGATCTCAGCACGCGGTTGCCGATCCGGCAGTCGCTGAACCAGTATTATCAAAACCCCTTGCAGCAGGGCTGCGCGACCGGTGCCACGGCTGCGCCCGGATGCGGCACGGTGACCTTGTTCAACAATGGATTCAACACGGCGGCCGGCACCGACAAGGAGACGGCCGTGCAGGCCGGGCTCGGCCGCAACGACCGCCGGACCATCGTTGGCGGCCGGTGGGAGCACGATTTCGACAATACGTTGACTTGGCGAAACCAGTTCGTTTTCGACGACAGGAACATCAATCAGCCGACCGGCTCGACCAGCGCCATCGGGGATTTTCCGTCGTACAATTACATGAGCGATCTGACCAAGCGTGGCGAAATCCTCGGACTGGAGTCGACCGCGTTCTTTGGCGCCTTCTACAACACCCTGACGGCGTCGAGCGACACGCGAAACTTGATGCCCGGGGGTAACGCCACGCTCGGCCGGCTGTCGAGCAATCTCTACAGCGAAACGACCAATTACGGCGTTCGCGCGAGGGAGGAGCTCAAGCTCACCTCGTCCTTGACGGCAGTCGCGGGCATCGGGTGGGAGACCACCGTTCTGAAGGGAATAAACACGGCGTATTCATACGCTGGTCCCACTGGAATCACGACGACGGCGATCACGACTGCGGACCGCCAGTTTCAGAACACCGCACCGGAGCTGGCGCTGCTTTTCAATCTGAACAACGAATGGCTGTTTCGTGGTCGGGTTGCGACCGGGTATGGTACGCCTCAGGTTTCGAACCTCTTCGTTCTCCCGACGGGATTGTCGGGCAACAATACCCAGCTCCAAACTCAAAAAAATCTTGGCTACGACATCGGCTTCGATTGGACGCCCAACAGGACGCTTAAGCTCAGCGCAACCGGCTTCTACGAGTTCTTCCGCAACGAGATCGTCAACCAGGCAACTCCGATCGCCGGGGTAACCTTTGCGTTCAACGCGCCGCGATCGGAACATCGGGGCGTGGAGCTTGCGGCCGACTGGAAGTTCTATCCCGGTTGGCGGCTCCTGGCGGCGTATACCTATCTCGACGAGGTCTATACCGAATACGTCGAGAACTTCACCAACGGGACCGTCTTCAGCTTCAATCGAGCCGGCAACAAAATTCCGGGTATCTCGCCCAACGAGCTGACGGCCCGGGTCGGCTACGACGAGTTTGCCGGGCCCCTGGCGGGCCTGGGAGCCTTTGTGGAGGTGCAGTGGAAGGACTCCTTCTACATGGACAACGCAAACCTGCTGAAGGCGCCGGGCTATGAGCTGGTCAACGTGAACGTCCACTACAAGACGGATCTGCTTTCCGAGTACTTCAGATCTTTGAACCTGTTTTTTGAAGTCAGGAACGTGTTCGATCGAACCTACGTTGCCTCGGCGAACAACATCACCAACTCGGTCACAGCGGCCGGCGTTCAAAACCCCGCGAGCGTGCTGGCAAACACAACGGGATCGATCTACGCGGGCTCGCCCCGCACGTTCGTCGCGGGTATGAAGGTGGCATTCAGATGATGCGGGCTCTCGCAGGGAGTAGGGCCATGGTTCGAAGTGGCTTGCTCGGGATACTCGCTCTTGCATGTTTGCAAGGCGCAGCGCACGGACAGATGCATGGTCAGCATGCGTCCGAAGCCGCCTGCGAAGAGCCCATGTTACGCTGTGCGACCAAGGCGACGCCTGCGTTCGGTCACGACGGGACGCTGTGGCTGGTCTGGATGGCGGGAGGGCAGGTGTCCGTCGCAAACTCGCATGATGCGGGACACACTTTTTCAGCGCCTGTCCAGGTCACAGCAAGGGGGTTGAATCTTGATTGGGGGCCGGACGCCCGGCCCAAAATCGTGGTCGATCGTCAGGGCGGAATCGCGCTCGCGTTCGCGACATTCAGGGATGAAGCATTCAACGGTCAGGTGCTTTACACGCGCTCGGCCGACGGCGGGAAGAGTTTTGCCGAATTGAGGCCGATCACCGCAAACAATGAGAGCCAACGCTTTGAGGCGCTGGCGCTCGATCAGGATGGGACGGTCTTTGCCGCCTGGCTCGACAAGCGGAATCGTGTCCCTGCGAAGCAGGCGGGTCAGAAATACGATGGGGCAGGGCTCTTCTTCGCGTCGTCACGTGATGGCGGAGCGACCTACGCGGAGGCCCGTCTCGCGCACGACAACACCTGCGAATGTTGCCGGTTGGGTCTGGCCTTCGCGGCGGCGGGGCGGCCCGTCGTGATCTTCAGGAATATCTTCGAGGGCGGCGTACGCGATCACGCGGTGATGACGTTCACTGACGTCTCGACCCCAGGTGAAATCCATCGGGTCAGCAACGACGATTGGCAGATCAATGCGTGCCCGCATCACGGGCCGAGCCTGACGGTTGCGCCAAACGGGACCTATCACGTCGCCTGGTATACGAACGGGAAAGCGCGGAAGGGATTGTTCTACGCGCACTCGCGCGACGAGGGCCGGACATTCTCTGCGCCCATGGCGGTGGGACGGCCAGATCGCAATCCGGCGCGGCCCTTTGTGCTCGCGGGCGCAGCGGAAACGGTGATGGTCTGGAAGGAGTTCGACGGCGAGAAGACCACGGTCCAGATGATGATCTCCCGTGACGATGGCGCGACGTGGTCGCCGCCCAAGACCATTTCGAGCACGACTGACACATCCGACCATCCCTTGCTCGTCTCCAATGGCCGGCAGTCCTATCTGTCATGGATGACGAAGGCGGATGGCTATCGTCTCATGCCGATCGAGGACCAGCCATGAAGCGTCGAATTGCTGGCATTCTGTGCCTGGGCATCCTGCTCGCGTCGGGATCTGCTCTTGGAGCGCAGCCGGCTCTCAAACCTTTCGAGCGCGGCACCTGGCAACGCGTCCTCCGGGATCACGCCGGTCGTCCAACGCTCGTGCATTTCTGGGGCGTGACTTGCGGGCCTTGCAAGGTCGAGCTGCCACTGCTCGGGCAGTTTGCGAAAGACCACCCGGATATCGATGTCATCACGATCAGTGCCGATCTCGTGCCGAATCTGCCGGCAGCGGCGCAATCCATGCTCGACAAGGCGGGGCTGTCGTCGACCGAGAATTTCATATTCAGCGACGGCTTTGTCGAGCGATTGAGGTTCGAGATCGATCCTGCCTGGCAGGGCGACATTCCCCGGACAATGCTGATCTCTCAGAACGGGACCATCACGACGATCGAAGGTTCGGCCGAAATTGCCGATCTCGAGAAATGGTCCGCCGAACAACGCTTCTCACACTGATGCTCAGTCTGCAAAAAAGGAGACCCGACATGAAGGCTATCGTACAAAATCTGCTGCTCGCAACGTTCGCTCTCGCTCTCATCGCTGCCCCCGCACGCGCCGACGACGTCAAGGCCGGCGACCTCGTGATCTCGCAGGCCTGGAGCCGGGCGACGCCGAGCGGCGCAAAGGTCGCCGGCGGCTATCTCACCATCGAGAACAAGGGGACGGCGCCGGACAGGCTCGTCAGCGTCTCGACTGAGATTGCGGGCAAGGCCGACGTCCATGAGATGGCGATGGACAATGGCGTGATGAAGATGCGCGCGCTCGACAAGGGACTTGCGATTGATCCCGGCAAGACCGTGAAGCTCGCACCCGGTGGTTTTCATTTGATGCTTCAGGAGCTGAAGGGGCCGCTCAAGCAGGGCGACAAGGTTCCGGTGACGCTGGAGTTCGAGAAGGCCGGCAAGGTCGCGATCTCCCTCGACGTCCAGGGCGTCGGCGCGCAGGCGCCCGGCGATGCAGGCCACTCCGGACACATGGAAATGAAGAAAATGCCGGATCATTCGGGAATGAAGATGTGAGGGAACCGATCATGATTCCCATGACCTTGCGCCAAACCATCAAGGGCCTTGCGCTCGGAGCAGCCGCGCTACTCGCCGTTGTCGCCACGCCGCTTGCGGCGGCGACGGACGACGACAGCTTCTTCACGCATCTGCACACCGAGAAGGCGATGGCCAATGTCACGGTCTCGCCTGGCCGCGCGGGTCCGGTCGAGATCACCATCCAGCTCGAGACCACCGACGAGGCGCCGCTAACTGCGAAAGCCGTGTCGGTGACGCTCGCGGACATGCAGACCGGCAAGAAGCTGGCGCCGGTTGAGGCCTCGCGCGACGGCGATGAGGGCTGGCGCGTGAAGGTGGCGCAGTTGACGCCCGGACGCTGGATGCTGGGTCTTGGTATTTCGATCTCCGAGGCCGATCATGTGAGCGTGGAATCGCCGATCCTGATCAAGTGACCCTGTGGAAGAGGCCGAACATGTCGAAGCGATCCTGCCTGATCCTGATCGCCGCGCTCGTCGCATCGCCGGCGGCCGCGCATGTCACTCTGGAAACGAAGCAGGCCACGGTCGGAGCATCGTACGAGGCCGTATTCGCTGTGCCGCATGGCTGCGCGGGCTCGCCCACGGTGAAGATCCGCGTGCAGATCCCGGAAGGCGTAATCGCGGTGAAGCCGATGCCGAAGGCGGGCTGGAACGTCGACGTCGTCGAGGGCAAATATGCCAGCGAGTACGACTATCACGGCAACAAGCTCTCCTCGGGCGTCAAGGAGGTGGCGTGGTCCGGCGGCAGGCTCTCGGACAAGAACTATGACGAGTTCATCATGCATACCGTCCTCGCTGACTCGCTCAAGCCGAACACGACCTTGTATTTTCCCGTCGTCCAGGAGTGCGAGACCGGCGTCAGCCGCTGGATCGAGATCCCCACGGAGGGAGCAGGGCATTCCGAGAGCAAGTCGCCGGCACCGGGCGTAAAACTCCTGCCAAAGCCCTGATGCGCTTTCTCGGCGCGCTCGCGACGCTGCTCCTTGTCGCCGGTTTCGCGACCGGCGCCCGGGCACACGCGGCGCTGATCTCGGTCGAGCCGGCGAGCGGCAGCATATTGACGAGCGCGCCGAAGGCGGTGGAGCTGCGCTTCAACGAGGCCGTGACGCCCGGTACGATCCGCCTCATCGACGGTGCGGGGAGGGCGCGCGACGATACCCGCGTCAGCGCATCCGGTGAGACGATCTCGATCGCCATGCCGGCGGGCCTGCCACAGGGCACGGCGGTGGTCAGCTATCGCGTCATTTCCCAGGATGGCCACCCGGTCGCGGGATCGGTGACCTTCTCGGTCGGCGTGCCTACGGCAACGAAGCCGCCCGCAAATGCGGACGGCGGATTGAATATCCTGATCTGGCTGGCGCGGATCGGTCTCTACCTCGGGCTCTTCGTCGGCGTCGGTGGTGTGTTCTTTGCGCGCGCGATCGCCGGATCGACCGTCGGAACGGCCGTGCCGCGTGCGGCGCTCTTCGTTGGGGTGCTGGGCGCGGTGGCCTCGCTTGGCCTGGTGGGCGCCGATCTCCTCGGCCTGTCAGCTGCGGCGCTGTTGACGTCGGCGCCCTGGAAGGTTGCATTCGCGACCAGCGCCGGGCCGGCATTGCTTGTTGCCATCGCGGCCATGCTGATCAGTCTGTTTGCGCTCCAGCGGGCGGCGGATGCATGTAGGCTATCGGTGATCGCATTCGTCGGCGTTGGACTGTCGCTCGCCATGACCGGGCACGCGGCAACCGCGCCGCCCGAGATGTTGACGCGGCCGGCCATGTTCCTGCATGGCCTCGGCGTCGCCTACTGGATCGGCGCTCTCGCGCCGCTCGCCGCGCTGGCGTCGAACCCCACGGCCGCAACATTGCCAATCCTGAACCGCTTCTCTCGGATCGCCGTGCCAGTGGTCGCCGTGCTGGCTCTGACCGGCCTCGCGCTGGCGATTATCCAGCTCGAAAATCTGGCCGCGCTGGTCGAGACCCGATACGGTTTCATCCTCTCGATCAAACTGGCGCTGGTTCTCGTGTTGCTGGCGCTCGCCGCGCTCAATCGCTTCCGTCTGACACCGGCAATCGCGCGCGATCACAAGGCCGCACCGGCGCTGAAGCACTCAATCCTCCTCGAATGCGGAATTGCTCTTGGCATCTTCGCCGTCGTCGCCGGCTGGCGCTTCACGCCGCCGCCGCGGACCATTGTTCCGGAGACGCCGCTGGCGATCCACATCCACAGCGACAAGGCGATGTTCCAGGTGCTGGTTTCGCCTGGCAAGGCCGGCACGAACGATTTCGTGCTCCAGCTCATGACCGGCGAGGCGACGCCGCTGAAGGCCAAGGAGGCGACGCTGACCCTGAGCCTGCCCGAGCGCGGCATCGAGCCGATGGAGCGCGAGGCCAAACTGGGGCCGGACGGCTACTGGCATGTGCGCAAGTCCGAGCTGCCCTTCGCCGGCCGCTGGCATGTGCGAATTGACGCCCTCGTGACCGATTTCGAGAAGATCACGCTCGAGGACGAGCTCGAGGTCGCGCCGCCGTGAGGTCCCGGACAGGGCGGTTCAAGCTGAACCTGAAGTCGACGGAAAAATGACAGGAATTTCCCTGCGTTAGCAGCTTTTCCTCATTCCCGGTCTTGTGTTTTCGCTCCCAATCCGGTTTCACTGCAACCCCTCACTGATTCTTCGAGTGTCTCCATGCGGTTGTCGCGGTTCTTTCTGCCCATCCTGAAGGAAAATCCGAAAGAGGCGGAGATCGTCTCGCATCGCCTGATGCTGCGCGCCGGCATGATCCGGCAGGAAGCGGCCGGCATCTATGCCTGGCTGCCGCTGGGCTTCCGGGTGCTGAAGAAGATCGAGCAGATCGTGCGCGAGGAGCAGGACCGTTCCGGCGCGCTGGAACTGTTGATGCCGACGCTCCAGCTCGCCGACCTCTGGCGCGAGAGCGGCCGCTACGATGCCTATGGCCCGGAGATGCTGCGCATTGCCGACCGTCACAAGCGCGAGCTCCTGTACGGGCCGACCAACGAGGAAATGATCACCGAGATCTTCCGCGCCTATGTGAAGTCGTACAAGAACCTCCCGCTCAATCTCTATCATATCCAATGGAAATTCCGCGACGAGCAGCGTCCGCGCTTCGGCGTGATGCGCGGTCGCGAATTCCTGATGAAGGACGCCTATTCCTTCGATCTCAGTGAAGCGGGCGCGCGCGTCGCCTACAACAAGATGTTCGTCGCCTATTTGCGCACCTTCGCGCGGATGGGGCTGAAGGCGATCCCGATGCGCGCCGAGACCGGCCCGATCGGCGGCGATCTCAGCCACGAGTTCATCGTGCTCGCCGAAACCGGCGAATCCGGCGTGTTCATTAATCGCGACGTGCTGGATCTTCCCGTGCCGGGCGAGGACGTCGACTATGACGGCGATCTGACGCCGATCATCAAGCAATGGACGTCGGTCTACGCCGCCACCGAGGACGTCCATGACGCCGCGCGCTTCGAAAAGGAAGTGCCCGAGGACAAGCGGCTCAACACTCGCGGCATCGAGGTCGGCCAGATCTTCTATTTCGGCACGAAGTACTCCGAGCCGATGAAGGCGCTGGTGGCGGGTCCCGACGGCGTCGACGTGCCGATCCATGGTGGTTCCTACGGCGTCGGCGTCTCCCGCCTGCTCGGTGCCATCATCGAGGCCTGCCATGACGATGCCGGCATCAAATGGCCGGAGGCGGTGGCCCCGTTCCGCGCCGTGGTGCTGAACCTCAAGCAGGGCGACGCCGCGGTCGATGCGGCCTGCGAAAAGCTCTATGCCGAGCTCAGCGCCAAGGGCGTCGACGTGCTCTATGACGACACCGACCAGCGCGCCGGCGCCAAATTCGCCGCTGCCGATCTGATCGGCATTCCCTGGCAGATCATGATAGGCCCGAAGGGGCTCGCCGACGGCAAGGTCGAGATCAAGCGCCGTAGCGACGGCGCCCGCGAGACCATGTCGCCGGCCGACGCGGTCGCTCGCCTGGTCGGCTGAATATTGTTCATCGCGCGATATCGAGGCTGCCAATCCGGCCACAATTGACCCCGAATCATGGGATTATCGAGCGATGGATGAGGCCATGACCGAAACCGTGCAAACCGCGCCTTTCGCGCCATTCGAGTGGATGCTGTCGGCGCGTTACCTGCGGGCGCGCCGCAAGGAAGGATTCATCTCGGTCATCGCCGGGTTCTCCTTCCTCGGCATCATGCTCGGCGTCGCCACGCTGATCATCGTCATGGCCGTGATGAACGGCTTCCGCAAAGAGCTGCTCGACAAGATTTTGGGCCTCAACGGCCATATCCTGGTCCAGCCGCTGGAATCGCCGCTGACCGACTGGAAGGACGTCGCCGAACGCATCAGCCAGGTGCAGGGCATCCGACTCGCGGCCCCCGTCGTCGACGGCCAGGCGCTGGCGTCCTCGCCCTGGAATGCCTCTGGCGTGCTGGTCCGCGGCATCCGCGCCGACGACCTCAACAACCTCACCTCGATTGCCAAGAACATCAAGCAGGGCTCGATCGAGGGCTTTGACGAGGGGCAGGGCGTTGCGATCGGCCGGCGGCTTGCCGACCAGTTGTCGCTCCATGCCGGCGACAGCATCACGCTGGTTGCGCCGAAGGGGGCGGTCACGCCGATGGGCACGACGCCGCGCATCAAGCCCTACAAGATCGTCGCCGTGTTCGAGATCGGCATGTCCGAATACGATCTCGGCTTCGTGTTCATGCCGCTTGCGGAAGCGCAGGCCTATTTCAACCGCAGCAACGACGTCACCTCGATCGAGGTGTTCACCACCAATCCCGACCGGATCGACGCCTTTCGCAAGTCGGTGACGGAGGCCGCGGGCCGCCCGGTGTTCCTGGTCGACTGGCGGCAGCGCAACTCGACCTTCTTCAACGCGCTCCAGGTCGAGCGCAACGTGATGTTCCTGATCCTGACCATGATCGTGCTGGTCGCGGCGCTGAACATCGTCTCCGGCCTGATCATGCTGGTGAAGGACAAGGGCAGTGACATCGCGATCCTGCGCACGATGGGCGCCTCGCAAGGCTCCATCATGCGGATCTTCCTGATCACGGGCGCCTCGATCGGCGTGGTCGGCACGCTGGTCGGCTTCATCGTCGGGCTCGTGATCTGCCTCAACATCGAGTCGATCCGGCAGTTCCTGTCCTGGTTGACCAGCACCGAGCTGTTCTCGCCGGAGCTCTACTTCCTCTCGAAGCTGCCCGCCGAGATCGACATCGGCGAGACCACGGCGGTGGTCATCATGGCGCTGACGCTGTCGTTCCTGGCGACGCTCTATCCGTCCTGGCGCGCCGCGCGCCTCGACCCTGTCGAAGCGCTCCGGTACGAGTGAGGGGCTGATGGAGCAGCAGGGGGCTGAAGATGTACCGGTCATTTATCTCCACGAGATAAAGCGGCAGTACTTGCAGGGCGAGGCGCCGCTGACCATTCTGGACGGCGCCAAGCTGGCGCTGTGGGCCGGGCAATCGGTGGCGCTGGTGGCACCGTCAGGCTCGGGCAAGTCGACGCTGCTGCACATCGCGGGCCTTCTGGAGGCGCCCGATTCCGGCGAGGTCTATGTCGGGGGCGCGCCGACCTCGCAGCTGCCCGACATCGAGCGCACCCAGCTTCGCCGTACCGACATCGGCTTCGTCTACCAGTCGCACCGGCTCCTGCCCGAATTCACAGCACTGGAGAACGTGATGCTGCCGCAGATGATCCGCGGCCTAAAGCGCTCCGAGAGCATCAAGCGCGCCAAGGAGATCCTGTCCTATCTCGGCCTCGGCGACCGCATCACGCACCGACCGGCGGAGCTGTCCGGCGGCGAGCAGCAGCGAGTCGCGATCGCGCGCGCGGTCGCCAATGCACCGCGCGTGCTGCTGGCGGACGAGCCGACCGGCAACCTGGATCCGCACACCGCAGACCACGTGTTCCAGGCCCTGATGCAGCTCGTCAAGGCGACCCGGGTCTCGATGCTGATCGCGACCCACAACATGGAGCTCGCCGGCCGCATGGACCGGCGCGTGTCGCTGTCGAACGGCCAGGTGGTCGAGCTCGACTAAAAACGCGAAAACAATCCCATGCAAAGTAGCCGGCCGCTGCCGGTGACGCCTGCCATTTGACACGTCGGGCAAAACACCGGCACGTTGCGATGCTCGCAGCAGTGGCAGGGCGATGGCTTATGCCAACCCGGGCGAGCACTACGGCCTGAGCACCGTCATCTTGAACGGGCCGGCATTGGCCGCCGCATAGGCCACCGCCTCGTTGGTATGGTCGAGGTCGAACGCCTTCGCCTCGTAGTCCTCGAGCCGCAACAGGCCCGCGCGCACCAGGGCGATCAGGCGCGTCGCTGCGTCCGGCGGATACATCCAGACGCCGTGGATCGTGACGCAGTTGCGCATGATCCAGGGGTAGGGCAGGTCGAGGCCTGCGCCACCCGCCATGCCGACCCCGCCCATCAGCACGACGCGTCCGTAAGGGCGCACCGTCATGATCGCTGCGCGCACCACATTCGTGCTGACCGAGGGCGGCATGATGTCGAACACGCAATCGATCGGCCCGCGTGCCGCGCGCCTCATCTGCTCGCGATCATCGCTCTCGTCGCCAGACAGCTTGACCGGCCGCACCCGCATCCCGAAGCGGCGGACGAGGTCGGCGAGAACCTTGTCGTTGCGGCCGGGCGTCACCACGCAGGCCGCGCCCATCGCGAGCGCGACGGCGACGGCCGCGCTGCCGAAATTGCCGGTGGCGCCGCTCACCAGCACGGTCTCGCCCGGCCGCAGGTCGGCAGCGAGGAAGCCGCCATAGGGCACGAGCAGCGTCCCCAGCGCGCACCATTGCGTGGCTTCGTCGGAGGTGATCTTGCCGAGCCGCTTCACGTTCTCCGTCGGCACCATCATCTGCTCGGCGAAGGAGCCGTGGCGAAAATGCTTTTGCAGGCGCATCCCGCCTTCGTCGCGCGCGCTCCAGCCCTGCAGCGTGATGTCGGGCGCCATCGCGTCGTCGCGGGAGCGCACGGTCGGATCGCAGAACACCCAGTCGCCGACAGCAAGCTTGGTCGCGTCCGGGCCGATCGTGCGGACCCGGCCGATGCCGCCGGGGCCGGGGATGACGGGCAGGTCGAGCGCGTAGGCGCGCATCCCGCTGAAGACCTCGCCCGCGTAGGACAAGACGCGCGTTGCGACGACGTCGACGATGACCTCGCCGGTGCCCGGCACCGGGTCGGGGACGTTCTCGATCGCGAGCGGCGATCCAAAGGATTTGAGCACGGCAGCTTTCATGGGCTTCACCTCATATTCGGGTGAAGCGAATATGCGGCCGCCTTGAAGGCGCAGGAAGGCCTGGTATTATCCTAGTATTTTCTGGACCCTCCATCGCAGCGAGCAAGCCATGGCCGACCCACGCCGCGTCGAATTCGGCGATTTCCTCAGGTCCCGCCGCGAGAAGCTGTCGCCGAAGATGGTCGGGCTTCCCGCAGGGCGGAGGCGACGCACCGCGGGCCTGCGCCGCGAGGAGGTCGCACAGCTCGCCGGCATCGGTGTCGACTGGTACATCCGGCTCGAGCAGGGCCGCACCGTGAGCCCCTCAGTCACTACGGTCGACGCGCTGGCCCGTGCGCTGCGCCTCAGCAAGACCGAGCACGCACATCTGAAGGCGCTGGCGCGCGACGGCGACAGGCGCCCGTTTACGCCCGAGATCGTGCCACCGCCCATTCGGCGGATGATCGAGAGCCTGAAGCAGCCGGCCTACATCACCGGGCGGCGCTGGGACGTGCTGGCCTGGAACGCGGCCGCCGAGGACATCTTCGCGTTCGGGCAATTGCCGGAGCAGGATCGCAATACGCTGCTCCTGGTACTGACGAACAAGCAGACGCGAAAAACTTACGGCGCGGGCTGGGCTGACGTTGCCAAGAGCATGGTCGCGATGTTTCGCGCCACCCACGACGTCTGGGCCGGTGATCCGGCCTTCACCGAATTGCTGACGCGGCTACGCCAGGGCAGTCCGGAATTCGTCAAATGGTGGGAGGCGCACGAGATCCGCAGCACGGCGTCGGGCCGCAAGACCATGAACCATCCGACCAGGGGCCTGCTCCAGTTCGAGCACACGAGCTTTCAGGCCAATGACGATCCCGCGCTGAAGCTCGTGATCTATACGCCGGTGTAGGAGCGCAGGCTCACAAGAGCGAAGCCTCGGCTTCTGACGGACGAGCGAAAAGGGCGGCAATCAGTTCTCGCACAGTTTCTCTAAAATTGTCTCGCCCGCGTTGGGGCGGGTTTAAGTCGGCCTGCATCAGCATCCGGGAAAAAGTGGCAATCGCCCCAGGAGAGGACATGGAGCGCCGGAGACCCTGCAGTCGTTCATTCAAGGCACCATGGGGTAATGCTCGTCTGTACGAACAGAGCGCCAGCCTGTTCCAACAATTCGTTCGAGACCAGTCGGGCAGCTATGTCATTATTTCAGCGCTGCTGATGCCGGTCCTGGTCGGCACAGCAGGGCTCGGCACTGAAGTGGGATGGTGGTACTACAAACATAAGAATATGCAGAGCGCTGCTGACTCGGGCGCTGTGAGCGCTGCAACAGCGGCAAGTGCAGGCACCGACCTCTTGTCCGAAGCCAATGCGGTTACGGCAAATTACGGTTACGCGAACGCGGCAAACAACGTCACGGTCACGGTGAACCAACCGCCGAAAACGGGCAATTATACTTCGAATCCGCAAGCAATCGAAGTCATCGTGAGCCAACCGCAACAGCGGCTGTTATCAGGCTTGTTCGGCTCGGATCCTGTACTCATCACCGCGCGCGCGGTCGCCTTGCCCAATTCCGGGACAGGCTGCGTGCTTGCGCTCAACGCGAGCGCGAGTCCCGCAGTCAACGTGAGCGGCAGCAACCAGCTCAACCTGATCAAGTGCAATCTTTACAGCAACTCGAGTGCGAGCCCATCGCTGAACGTTGCCGGCAGTGCATCGGTCTCTGCGAACCAGGTCGGCGTCGTCGGCGACGTCTCCGGCGCGAGCAGCATCACGGCGACCAATGGCGTTAAAACGCACATACAGCCGGTCGCTGATCCCTATGCGAACGTCTCTCCCCCATCGGAGCCGAGCTGCGATAGCAAGAAGTACACGATCAACGCCAATGGAAAAACAAACTCCCTCAGTCCCGGCTGCTACGCGGGTAGCGTTACGGTCAATGCCGGCGCAACTCTGAACCTTGATCCGGGTATCTACTATCTGGACGGCGCCAACCTGAGCGTCGCGGGAAACGCCACAATCACGGGCAACGGCGTGACCTTGGTTTTTACGGGGTCGGGAAGCAACTGGGGCACCGCTTCAATCGGCAGCAACGCGACCATCAATTTGACGGCGCCGACCACCGGCTCCACGAAAGGCATCGTCATGTATGGCGACCGGAATATGCCGGCCGGGACCGCTTTTAATCTCACGGGTGGTAGCACCCAGAACTTCGGCGGTGCCATCTACCTGCCAAAGGCCAATCTCAGCTTCAGTGGTGGTAACGGCACGAGCACATCCTGCACCAAAATCATCGCGGATACGCTGACGTTCACCGGCACCTCGAACCTTCAGGTTAATTGTTCCGCGCTCGGCACCGCGACGATAGGCTCGCAAACCGCGCAACTCATCGAATGAGGTTGGCCCCGATGCAGATTCAGCAGTCTTCATCCAAGATCCGCGATCGACTGATTGATTCTCTAACGGGACACGTGCGCGCTGCGGTCAGCGACAGACGTGGCGTCGCGGCCGTCGAATTCGGCATCATGATCCCGTTGCTGTCCCTGATGGTCGTTTCAGTGACCGACATTGGGCTCGCAATCTATCGCAAGATGCAGGTTGAAAATGCCGCACAAGCGGGCGCGCAATACGCAATTGCGCGCGGCTTTGACGCGAGTGGCATTTCCAACGCCGTAACAAGCGCCACGAATTCCACTGCCATCACCGCTTCACCTGGGCCGGTCCAGTTTTGCGGATGCCCAACGAATGCTGGAGTTAGCGCTGTCAGTTGCGGTGCGGTTTGCACCGGTGGCGCGCAGGCCGGCACATATGCGACGGTCTCGGCGCAAGCGACGTACTATACGCTCATCAACTACCAGATCGTGGCGGCCACGTACTCTTATAGCGCCCAGTCCACTGCGAGGCTGCAGTGAAACTCACAGCGTTATGGCAAGACAATCGGGGCGCGTCCGCGCTGGAATTTGCCCTGACCGCTCCCGTGTTTTTCCTGTTCATTTTCGGGATCATCGAATTCGGATTGCTGTTTTGGACGCAGCTCGGGATTCAGCATGGGACTGAAATGGCGGCGCGTTGCGCAACCGTCAACAGCACGCTCTGCCCAAGCGGCAGTGCCATAACGAATTACGCTGCCCAGCAGGCGTTCGGCCTCACGCTTCCAGCGGCGACATTCACCTATTCCACGCCAACATGCGGCAACCAGGTCAGCGCGAGTTATGCATTTCAGTTTCCGCAAATTCTCAATCTCTCCCCGGTGACGCTGACTGCCCGGGCATGCTTTCCGAGTTGAGCTCGCAGCCAAGCCAACGAAGATCCTGCGCTGAAGCTCGTGATTTGCTCGCCGGTCCAGGGCGTAGAGCACAAAGGCCAAGCGTCAGCTTCTCGCGCCGGGAGGAAACATCGCCGCCCCGCAGAGCAAAGTCGCGTCCGGCCACGAACGGACGCGGCCCCGAACTTTGGGACGTCGGCCTTGAAGAAATTATCGACTATGAAGGAATGCCAGCATCAACAATCCCCCGAAAAACCAGGGCAGGAATAGACACTCGACCACGATAGCGCAGCGTCGATATTTCTTGCCGCGCTCACTGTAAGCCGACGGGTCTCGCAAAAAGGAGGGGCGCCGCCCCTCAATCCGCCAATCGGTATAGCCGTTGAACTGAGCCAAGCCCGGTGCCAAGCTTCGGCGCATTTTCCAAATGAAGTAGGCATTCGCCAAGCCAAGACTTGGTATGCCCACCAACCAGACTAACCAGACCGCGTTTGAAGTGAACGACATGACCAAGCCGCCTCAGTTGGCGGCCCTTTGATATCATGCCAACGCCGCGATGTCGCCTTCCGGCCGAGCGGGCATTTGCACTGATCGCCCTCACGGAATTGCGGACGCGGCTATGCCAGCGCAGTCCGGAATTCGTCAAATGGTGGGACGCGCACGAGATCCGCAGCACGGCGTCGGGTCGCAAGACCATGAACCATCCGACCAAGGGGTCTGCTCGAGTTCGAGCACACGAGCTTTCATGCCAATGACGATCCCGCGCTGGAGCCCGTGATCTACACGCCGGTGTAGGGCGTAGCCTCGCTTCATCCTTCCGTCTAATGGTGATCCTGCAGAACCTGAGCAAGACTCGGAGGGGTCAGGGGGGTGAAGGAGTGCCCCGATGACTGCTGTGTCACGTACCGATCGGCCTGCGGAGCAGGCCTCCGAAGCTACCCGTTGGAGCCAATTGATCATCGGCATCATCTGCATGGTGATGATCGCCAATCTCCAGTACGGCTGGACGCTATTCACAATTCCCATCAGCCAGAAGCACGGCTGGAACCTGGCCTCGATCCAGGTGGCGTTCACGCTTTTTGTGCTGTTTGAAACCTGGCTAGTGGTTCATCACAGTGATTTTGACGTTTTGATACCGAGCCATCCGAGGATAGGCAACTTTTCGGGTGGCAAGAGGATCTCGATGCTTCGAGCGACGCCGGGCTGGCGACGAATGAACCCGTTGCGTTCGAGGGTGAGGATCATCTGGTGGACTGACGGCGGGCTGACGCGGAAATGCCGCTGGATGTCGGCCTCGGCGGGCGGCTGTCCGAACATGTACGAGTAGGTATGGATGAAAGCGAGATAGTGTCCCTGCTTCTCGGTGAAGTGCGCGCCTGATTTTTGACTCATAGCTGGATTCGTCCCGGCCTCCGACAAGGAGGCGAAGCATGAATGTACGTTATCGGGTCGAATTGAGCCAAGCCGAGCGGGACGAACTGACGGCAATGCTCGGCGGCGGCACGCATTCCGCCCGCAAACTCAAACGGGCTCAGATTGTGCTGGCGGCCGATTCAGGCAGCTGCGACGCGGAGATTGCCCGAACCGTCCGGGTCAGCCTTTCCACCGTCGGCCGGACCAAACGCCGTTTCGTAGAAGGCAATCTGGAGCGGGCCTTGAGTGAGGAGCCGCGTCCGGGCGCGGAACGCAAGCTGACAGGCAAGGAAGAGGCCCTGCTGGTGGCGACGGCATGCGCCAAGCCGCCCGCCGGCCGCAAACGCTGGACGCTGACATTGCTGGCCGACGCGATGGTCAAGCTCACCGATCACGCCAGCCTGTCGGGCGAGACCGTGCGCCGCCGGCTGGCCGACAACGACCTCAAGCCGTGGCGCCGGGATATGTGGTGCATTCCTCATGTCGACGGCGAATACGTCGCCCGGATGGAGGATGTGCTCGATCTCTACGCCGAGGCGCCGGATCCCGAGCGGCCCCTGGTTTGCTTCGACGAGACCCCAGTCCAGCTGATCGGCGAGGTACGCCAGCCGATCCCTGCCCAACCGGGACAGCGCGAGCGCTACGATTACGAATATCGCCGCAACGGTACCGTCAATCTCTTCGTCACCTTCGATCCGCATCGCGGCTGGCGCAATGTCAAGGTTACAGACCACCGCGCCGCGGTCGACTACGCGCACTGCATGCGCGAACTCGTCGACGTCCACTATCCCAATGCCGCCTGCATCCGTGTGGTGCAGGACAATCTGTCGATTCATACGGCCGGCGCGCTATATCAGGCATTTGCGCCTGCCGAGGCCCGTCGCATCCTGCGCCGCCTCGAGTTCCACTACACCCCGAAACACGCCAGCTGGCTCAATATGGTCGAGTGCGAGATCAGCGTGCTGCAGCGCCAGTGTCTCGGCCGTCGCATCGACGATCCCAAAAGGCTTCGAAAAGAAATCGCAGCATGGCAACGGCAGCGAAACAAGGCGCGAGACCGCATCAAATGGATGTTCACAACCGACAAAGCCCGCGCCAAACTCGGTCGCGCCTATCCAGTTGCCGCCAAAGAGTCAAAACCACTGTGATGAACCACTAG
>NZ_LSEF01000091.1 GCF_001641695.1 Bradyrhizobium neotropicale | reverse complement strand
GAGTTATGCGGGAAGCTGGGTGATGACGGCCTGAGATAGGCGGCGTATCGAGGCGGGTGTCGAAGCCTGCCAGAACCTCTCAAGGAGAGCGATACGCCATGAACGAGACTAGCAACATTGTCCCGCTTCGTCAGCCCGACGCGATCGATGATCCACTGACCAATATCCTGCGCGCTGGTGCGCGGCAGCTTCTGGCGCAGGCTGTCGAGGTCGAAGTCGAGACCTTTCTTGCCACGGTGAAGGACTTGAAGCTTGCCGACGGACGCGCCCGTGTCGTGCGGCATGGCTACGGCCCGGCGCGGACGATCCAGACCGGCATCGGCCCGGTCGAGGTCGCGCGGGCGAAGATTCGCGACCGCGGGGCGGCCAGCGATGGCGAGCGGATCCGGTTCAGCTCGGCGATCCTGCCGTTGTGGGCACGGCGGACCAGAAGTCTGGATGCGCTGTTGCCGGTGCTCTATCTACGCGGCATCTCGACCGGCGATTTCCAGGAGGCGCTGACGGCCTTGCTGGGCAAGGAGGCGCCGAACCTGTCGCCCGCGGTGATTTCCCGGCTGACGGCCGAGTGGCAAGGCGAGTACGAGCGCTGGCAGAAGCGCGATCTGTCGGCGCGGCGATATGTGTACGTGTGGGCCGATGGCGTCTTCCTGCAGGCCCGCATGGAAGACCACGGCGAGTGCATGCTGGTGCTGATCGGCGCAACGCCAGAAGGCAGGAAGGAACTGATCGGCTTTCAGGTCGGCGTGCGGGAGAGCGCGCAGAGCTGGCGCGAGCTCCTGATCGACGTCAAGCAGCGCGGATTGCAGATCGCGCCCGAAATTGCCGTCGGCGACGGCGCACTCGGCTTCTGGAAGGCGCTTGACGAGGTCTTTCCCGGCACCCGGCACCAGCGCTGCTGGGTGCACAAGACCGTGAATGTCCTGGACAAGGTCCCTCTCTCGGTGCAGGCCACCATGAAGAAAGATTTGCGCGAGGTCTATTGGGCGCCGAGCCGGGCGTCCGCCGAAGCGGCGATCGACGTCTTCGCCGAGAAATACCGCGCCAAGTACGGCCGGGCGGTCGAATGTCTGATCAAGGATCGCGACGCGCTGCTGGCCTTCTACGACTTTCCTGCCGAACATTGGGATCACTTGCGCACGACCAATCCCATCGAGAGCGTGTTCGCCACCGTGCGGCACAGGACGGTGCGCACCAAGGGCTCGTTGTCGCCGACCACCGCCAAGCTGATGGTATTCAAACTGGTGATCGCCGCATCAAAGACCTGGCGGCGGCTCAAAGGCACAAATCAGTTGCCGAAGGTCATCGCAGGTGTCAGATTCAACGACGGCATCGAGGTCATCCAAATGCCGGCAACCCACGCCGCCTGATCACCTCGTCACCCAAAATCCCGCATAGCTCTGGTTCAGGCCTCGCAAGTGGAAGCAACTCTGCCCTTTCTCGGCGGATGCGCTCGCGTCGCACTGCTAAAGCAGGTTGGCCGATATCAAGACCTGCTGTTGCGGGTATGATGAACCGCTACCGGTCGTAAGCGGATTTCTGCCGCGCGTTGGCGGGTGCCATCCACACTTAAACCGCAATGATCTAACCCAATTCTGGCGGGCTTATCTTGTGGAATTTGTACGTTGAGAACCGCAATCACACTGCTGCTTGCAACTGTGCCTTGGTCGGTGTCCGCACAGACAGAGCAAAACGATAGATTGCGGCAAGTCGTTTCCAACCTTAAAGCCTGTGTCCGCACGCATGCGCCAACGGCTCAGGCGGCTGGGGTTCTGACGACTGGCGATGCCGTCAACTTCTTCATCAAGGCATGTGGCCCAGCGCTCGGTGATCTCGCGCCGGCAAATGTGGGTGCGATCCCTCCTGGCTTGTTTCGGATCGCCGTCGGTGATGAATGGGACGCCTTCATCGAAAAGACCCGCCCTCGCTAGGGCCTGGCTTTGGCCGGTGGCCTTCTCTCGAATGTTGCCTTTTGGACCAATCCGGACCTCCGGTGAGGTCCGCTATTGCGCCGCCCTCAGCGGCACAGTGGACCTCATACACGCCCTCACTACCGCGCGGTTGTTTCCCGGACTGGCGCAAGGGCAGGCTGCGGCGCCGACAATTCCTGGCAATACATCCGATCGATCTTGCGCTGCATGAGCCCATAGCAATCGCATGCGACGCGCTCGAGCCGCGTCCGGTCGATCTCTACGAACCCGCGCCGGTCGGACGGGACTGCGCCGGCCGCGCGCAGCTTGTTCATCGTCAGGGTCACTGTTGTCCGCCGCACCCCAAGCAACTGCGCAAGCGCCTCCTGCGTCACCGGAAGGCGATCATCGGGAACGCGGTCGTGGAGCTGCAGGAGCCACCGCGCCATACGGCTATCCACCAGGTGTAACGCGTTGCAGGCAGCAACGTGCTGGAGCTGCAACAACAGCGCGCGGACATGGACCTGCACGACATTCCGGATGGCGGCGCTCTGCGCATAGGCGGCCCGAAACCTGGCGGCGGAGATCTGCGAGGCTGTGCCGGCCACGCGAGCAACCGCGGTCACGGATGAAAGCGACGGGCCGAGCACGGAGAACGAGGCCAAGGCGCCTTCCCGTCCCATCAATGTGGTTGCGACCGTCTGCCCGTCCGGCATATCGAGCATGAAGGCGATTGCGCCGCTATGGGGAAAGTACACTGGGTCGAGTTCATCGCCCGACCGCACCAGGACGGCATCGGGTTCGAACGAGACCTTCTGGAAGTGGGGTGTCAGCAAGCCGAGATCCGCCGGCGGCAACGCCGCCAGCAGCCGATTGCCGATGCCAGTGCGGTGGTCCGCCGCAATGCTTTCCGGCGAACTGGCTGTCAATGAACGACGGTATCCATTTGTCTGATCCACTAGGATTATCCGAAACATGAATTGCCCAACGAAAACTAATCCAAACAGAGCCCTCGGGGGAGATCAAGTACGGACAATTGCGGTACTCAAACGGCACACCTTTGCCGCGCAAACAGGACTTTGAATAAGTCATACGATTAACGATCTCAGCACTCAGCGGGTGTCGATGAGATGATGAACCAGTGATGGTTGCGGCAGCGCGTAAGCCTGTCTTGGAAACTTGTGAGACGTGCGGCCTTCCGGACGATCAGGTCCAGCGGGTATTCGCGTTGCTACCTATCGTTGGCGTTCCTGGCCGGCTTACGCGGGTTCACCACGCGAAGCGCAGGCCAAGATCTGCGCGAACACCATCTCGCTTGTGGCCATCGGTATTCCCAACCGCGAACTGGTAGCCGGCCTGAGCGTAAAGGCTCAGCCCGGCGTCGATCTTGGCGGTCACGCCCGCGCTCAAGTCAAGGCGTGTCCCTTGCTCCAGCAACGGAACCACATCGACACCGGAAAACGTCGTGGTCGCTCGTGCACCCCAGTCCCGCCAGAGGTTGGCGCGGACATAGGGCTGCAAGACCAGTCCACCATCGCCGATGATGGTCCAACGGCCGCGCAGACCCAGTCGCCCGCTCGCGCCCGACGTCGAGCCGAGCGCTACGTCGCCGAGGCCGTCATTGGCGCCGTCGAACGACACGTGCTGCCAAACAATCTGCCCCTGCGGCTCCAGCACGAAGCCTGGCCCGAGCGCCGGTACCGGAATCGGATAGCCGGCCTCCAGCGAGGAGACGAAACCGAAGCCGTTGGTTGGGAGCGAGGCGAACATCGTCGATGCAGTGCCTTGGTAGGCCGTCGCCTGCAACACCGCGTCGACATACCAGCCGCTCGGACCGTAGTGCGTCCAATACGCGCCGCCCGACCAGCCATTGAGATTGAGGCTGCCCGTCTTGCGGAGCACATAGTTGGTCGCCGCTTCATTGGTGACGAGACCCGTCACATCGACGTTGGCATTGGCGTAAGCGAAGTAGATGCCGCCGGCATCGCGATGCCCCGGTAGCAGGCTGCCGCGCCACAGATCGATGCCGCTCTGGAAGCCGGCCAACTGGCCTTCGGTGCGCGGATCGGCGAAGGCGAGATACCGATTGTTGATCTGCTCACCGAAGCCGCGGACCCAGACTGAGTTGGTCCAGCCGTTGCCTCCAGCATTTCCGATTGCGAGCGTGTCGCCGATGCGCTCATGCAAGGTACCGAGCGTGGCGAGCCCAAGTTGCCGCGCAGTCGGCTGTACCACGCCATAGGTTGCAATCTCCGGCCCGATGATCGGGTAGACACCCGGTGGCAGGACCGGCGGCAGATCTTCCGGCAGCACGTCTGGCGGCAGCTCATCCGGCGGCGTGATCGGTCCGCCACCGCCATTGCCATTGCCGCCGTTGCCGCCACCATCGCCATTGCCGCCGTTTCCGTTGCCTCCGTTAAAAGTCGAGCGCAAGAACCAGTCATCCGGATTGGTGCCGTTGAAGCCGCTTCGGTAGAGACGGTAATCGTAGAACCCGGCGCGCACTTCGCCGGCGAGCGTGAACGCGCTCTCCGCCGTCGTGCCGCCATTGACCGCCTCGACCACAAGGATGCCGTTTGCGGTCGTGTAGGCACCGGGACTGTTCGGACCAGGGACGATGTGCAGAAGAGTGCTGCCAATGGCTTGGGCCGGACCATCGGCCACATTAACGGCCCTGCTGCTATCGATGACGAGCTTGTCGGACTGCGAACTGTCCGGTCCCAGGTCCGTTCTCAGGTAGATCGAGCCTCCAAGGCCATTATAAGTCCCGAAGACGGTGAGCTCATTGCCGACGCTGTTGGCGTTGCTGTTGGCGACGATGATCCTGCCGGCGTTATCGATCGCGCCCGCGGTCATGCCGGTTGGCGTCGTCCGGCCCGACATGTCGAGAGTACCGTTCGAGGCGATCACGAACTTCGCGACGCCTCCAGTGGAGGCGTTGGTGAACTTGATGGTGCCGCCGTGGACGACGCCGACGTCGACGATTGGCCTGTTGGCAGGGTTATTGATGACGAACCCCGTGCCATTGACGGTAAACACGCTGCCGTTCTCAAGGCTCAAGACATAGCTCGGCGCGGTAAAGTTGAGCGCGCCGATCGACTGGCTGTTTTGGTCGCGGACCGTCCTGTCGGCAACCGGGGCGAGGTTCGTGAAGTTCGCAATCAGCAGCGGCACGCCATGGCCGCCTGACTGGGGTTGCCAGTTGTTTTGGTTGTTCCACTGATCTGTACCCGTACCACCGATCCATGTCGCCGGGTCATTCGTAAAGCCGAACGGCGTCTGGGCTCCCCCCGGCACGGCGGAGCCGAGCACAACGGTCACCAGCAGCGCAAGCCACGAGAGAAGCTGCCATTTCAACGACGCATGACCAGACGGCTGTGGCACGGCCTGCTGGCGTCGTCCGTGGAAGGGGATGCCTGCCGCGAAAGCGAAGTGCTCTCGAACAAGGTCTGCCCGCATGCTCCACGTTCCAGGCAAATTGCGCGGCTCGCTCATTCCCGGACGCGCAATAGTCAACTCGGCGCCGCACGACTTCTGTGTGACGGCGTGCAAGAAAGCCGGATCAATCTAAGCTAGCATTTGTATGAGAATGCGCCTCACAAATTGCCGCAAGTATGGCGGACGCCGGGTGCGTTCCGATTTTCTCAATCGCTGTTGCTATTGCAACACGCAAATCATTGCGAACTGTCAGGGCACAGCGGACCTCATGCGCGCCCTGACTGCCTCGCGGTCTACACGCCCTCAGTGCGCCTCGTGAAACCGGCTCAAGAACGCCCTCAGCCGTTCGCTGCGGGGCTGGCGGATGGTCTCTTCGGGCGTGCCGATCTCGGCCATGATGCCGTCGTTCATGAAGCCGACGCGGGTCGAGACATCGGCGGCGAACGCCATCTCGTGCGTGACCAGCACCATGGTCATGCCTTCGGCGGCAAGGCCGCGGATGACGGAGAGGACTTCGCCGACGAGCTCGGGATCGAGCGCGGAGGTCGGTTCGTCGAACAGCATCACGTCGGGCTTCATCGCGAGCGCGCGGGCGATTGCGACGCGTTGCTTCTGGCCGCCTGACAAGCGGCTTGGAAAGGTGTCGGCCTTGTCGGCAAGGCCGACCTTGGCGAGCAGGTCGCGGCCGAGCGCGTTCGCTTCCGCTTGCCCCATGCCCTTCACCTGCACCGGCCCTTCCGTGATGTTGGCGAGCACCGACATGTGCGGGAACAGGTTGAAGTGCTGGAACACCATGCCGACGCTGCGGCGAAGGAGGGCTAGCTGCGCATCGCCCGCGGGGCGCATGCCCCTGCCGAAGGAGAATTTGTGGGTGCCGATCGCGAGCTCGCCCTGCTGCGGCATTTCGAGCAGGTTCAGGCAGCGCAAAAAGGTCGATTTACCGGAGCCGGAGGCGCCGATCAGGGTGACGACCTCGCCGCGTTCGACTGACAGCGAGACGCCCTTGAGGACCTCGTTATCGCCGAACGCCTTGTGGATGTTGCCTGCGACCAGCATCGTGCCATTCGCACTCATCGATGCGCTCCCATCCGCAGCTCAACCTGGTCCGCGATCAGGGTCAGCGGGAACAGCACGACGAAATAGAGCACGGCAATCGTGGTGTAGACCTCGAGCGGCCGGTAGCTCGACGCGGTGATCACCGAACCCTGGTAGAGGAGGTCGCCGACCGCGACCACCGACACCAGCGAGGTGTTTTTCAGCTGCATGATGGTCTGGTTGATGAAGGAGGGGATCATCACCTGGGTTGCCTGCGGCAGCACGATGCGGCGGAAGATCTTGCCGCGCCGCATGCCGATCGCGCGTCCGGCTTCCCACTGGCCGACGTCAACGGCCTCGATGCCGCCGCGGAAGATCTCCGCGTAGAACGAGCCGGCGTAGAGCGACAGCGCGATGAAGCAGGCCATCGCCGGCGACATGTCGACGCCGATCAGGACGGGCAGGGCGTAGTAGACCCAGACGAGCTGCACCAGCAGCGGCGTGCAGCGGAACACCTCGATATAGAGGCGCAGCGGCACCGTGACCCAGCGCGGCGCCGTCGTGCGCAGGATGCCGACCGTCAATCCGATCACGAGGCCCGCGACCACCGTGGTCACCGTGTAGAACAATGTGACCAGGAGCCCTTGCCAGATCAGGCCCCAATACGGCTTGAGCGCCGCGAACTCCCAGACATACATCTAGCGGCCGTCAGAACTGCACTTCACCTGGAAGGTCGTCGGCGGTGAGGCCGACCGCTTCAAAGCCCTTCAGCATCCATTCGCGGGTCTGGCCCATCGAGCGGTTGTAGTCGGCCCAGGCGCTGAGGAAATCCTTGTAGCGGCGATCGCTCTCGGCGCGGATGCCCATGTTGGTCGGCAGCGTCAGCAGCGGCCGCGGGATCGCGAGATCGCCGAGGTTCGGATTCTTCTTCAGGGTCGAGACCGAGAGCACCGCCAGTGAGACGTTGCAGTCGGCGCGGCCGGTTGCCACCGCGAGGATCGCTTCGTCGCGGTTCTTGAAGCCGAGGATCGTCGCCTTCGGGCAATAGCGGCGCGCGATCGTCTCATGCGTCGAGCCGATGTCGACGGCGATCTTGACCTCGGGCTTGTTGAGCTCGGCCCAGGTCTGCGGCTTGGCAAAGCCCTTCTTGGTGATGACGGTGAAGGAGTGCACCAGGATCGGCGTCGAGAAGTCGATGACGAGCGCGCGCTCCGGCGTCGGGTTCACGGCGAAGGCGAGGTCGACCTTGTCGGCCTGCAGGTCGAGGATCTGGTTGCCCCAGGTCGATTCCAGCGTCTCGACCTTGGCGCCGAGCTTGCTGGCAATGTCGTTGGCCATCTCGATGCAGGCGCCCGACCACTGACCGGTGGCGAGGTCCTTATGGAAGTAGGGCTCCTGGCCGACGATGACGGCGATGCGCAGCACGCCGTTCTTCTTGATGCGATCGAGCGTGGAGGTCTGTGCGGTGTCGGCCTTGGCCGAGCTGCTCGCGGCAATTGCGGCGCCCGCCAGCGCGACCGTGGTGAGTGCATCCCTGCGATTCATGGACTTTGCCTCCTCGTATTTGACTCGGATGATGTCCGGCCTATGGACTATTTCTGTATTCAGAGTAAAATGCAATACGGTATTTCTCTTTGCTGTCCATCTGTGCGGCAAGGCAAAAATGAGCCCAATATCTTGGCAGGATTGAGTGAAATTCCCCGTCGACGGGGGTTGTCAATGGCATTCAATCCTGAATACAAAACTGAACGCAATACGGAAGTAAGCTGAAGGAGAGGCCTGTGCGCGCCCTATTCGTCGATGCGAACGACACCCTGGCAGCGGTGACCGACAAGCTGCTGCGCACCGACAAGCTGCTGCGCACCGACAAGCTGCCGGTCGGCATCAACCGCAACCCGTCCATCAAGCCCGACGATCTGCCCGGCCTGCTCGACGGCGTCGAGATCATGATCGTCGACCACACGGCCGTGCCGACCGCGACTGCCGCCAAGTGTGCGAAGCTGAAGCATGTCGTCTTCCTCGGCACCGGCGCGCGCAGCTACATGAATCCAGAAGAGCTCGCTGAACGCGGCATTTCCGTTCACACCATCAAGGGCTATGGCGACACCGCGGTCGCGGAATGCGCGATCGCGCTGATGTGGGCCTCAGCAAAGAGCTTTGGCGAGATGGATCGCGGCATGCGCCAGGGCAACTGGCTGCGCCGCGATGCGGTCCAGCTCACCGGCAAGACGCTCGGCCTGATCGGCTTCGGCGGCATCGCCGCGGAAGCCGCGCGCATGGCGGCCGGCTGCGGCATGAAGGTGATCGCCTGGAACAGGACGCCGAAGACGCATCCGGGCGTCGAGTTCGTTCCGCTGGAAAAGCTGCTCGCGGACAGTCACGTCATCTCGCTGCATCTTTTGCTCAACGACGAGACGAAAGGCTTCCTCTCGCGCGAGCGCATCGCGCAGATGCGTCCCGGAAGCATCCTCATCAACACCGCGCGCGGCGCTGTCGTTGACGAAGATGCGATGCTCGACGCGCTGCGCTCGGGCCACATTGCCCATGCTGGCCTCGACGTCTTCACTGTCGAGCCGCTGCCCACCGGCCATCCTCTGACAAAACTGCCGAATGTGACGCTGTCGGCGCATTCGGCGTTCCGCACGCCGGAGGCGAGCGACAACCTCATCGGCGCCGCGCTCGATCATTGCCGCCGCATCATCGCCACCGGCCGCTGAGATTCAAGGACACGCCATGTCGGACATCACCCGCATCGACCAGAACGCCCGCCGCAGCCGCGCCTCCGTGTTCGGCGATCTCGTCTTCCTCGCAGGACAAGTGGCGGATACCAAGACCGCGGACATCACCCAGCAGACCCGCGAGGCGCTGGCGAAGGTCGACGACATGTTGGCGCGCGCCGGCACCGACAAGTCGCGCCTGCTCAGCGTGCAAGTCTGGCTCAAGACCATGGACGATTTCGACGCCATGAACGCGGTCTATGACGCCTGGGTCGTGCCGGGCAATGCGCCGACGCGCGCCTGCGGCAAGGTCGAGCTCGCCGATCCCGCCTACCGTATCGAAGTGATTGCGATCGCCGCACGCAGCTAGAGGCTTGCCGTGACCGTCCAGGCCCCAGCTACCGGCTTCCGCCCCGCTCAGCGCATCAGCGCGATCGGCGTCTCGGAGATCCTGAAGATCGGCGCGGTTGCGCAACGGCTGAAGCGCGAGGGGCGGCCGGTGATCGTGCTGGGTGCCGGCGAGCCCGACTTCGATACGCCGGACCACGCCAAGGACGCGGCCGAGCGCGCCATTCGTGCCGGCCAGACCAAATACACCATCCTCGACGGCACGCCGGAATTGAAGGCGGCGATCGCGGACAAATTCCGCCGCGAGAACGACCTCGTCTATGCCGCGGATGAGATCACCGCCGGCGCCGGCGCCAAGCAGGTGATCCACAACGCCTTCATGGCGACGTTGAGCCCTGGCGACGAGGTCATCCTCGCCGCGCCCTATTGGACGAGCTATGCCGATATGGTGCGCATCGCCGACGGCACACCGGTCGACGTGCTCTGCCGCGACCACAACGGCTTTCGTCTCGATGCGGCCGATCTCGAGCGCGCGATCACGCCGCGCACACGCTGGCTGCTGCTCAACTCGCCGTCCAACCCGACCGGCGCGGCCTATTCGGCGGCGCAGCTCCGCCCGATCCTGGACGTGCTGAAGCGCCATCCGCATGTCTGGCTGATGGCCGACGACATCTACGAGCACCTCACCTATGATGGCCTGCCGTTCGTCACGGCCGCCGCGCTCGAGCCGAGCCTGAAATCCCGCACGCTGACGGTCAACGGCATCTCCAAAGCCTATGCCATGACCGGCTGGCGCGTGGGCTATGGCGGTGGTCCGCGCGAACTGATCGCGGCGATCGCGGTGGTGCAGAGCCAGAGCACGACCAATCCGTCCTCGGTGAGCCAGGCCGCGGCGATTGCCGCGCTGACGGGGCCGCAAGGCATTCTCGTGGAGCGCCGCGCCGCGTTCCAGCGCCGCCGCGACATCGTGGTCGATGCGCTCAACGCCATCGACGGGATCGTCTGCCGAAGGCCGGAAGGCGCGTTCTACACCTATGCGAGCTGTGCCGGCCTGATCGGCCGCCGTGCACCCGACGGTGCCGTGATCGATAGCGACAGCGCGTTCTGCCGCTACCTTCTGGAGAGGCATGACGTGGCCGTAGTGCCGGGCAGCTGTTTCGGCCTTGCACCTTATTTCCGCCTGTCCTACGCCACCTCCGAACAAAACTTGCGCGAGGCCGTGAAGCGCATCGCCAGAGCCTGCAGGGAGCTGTCATGACCATTCGCAACACCCGCACCGGGGGCCAGATCCTGATCGATCAGCTCGTCGCCCAAGGCGTCGAGCGCGTCACCTGCGTGCCGGGCGAGAGCTATCTTGCGGCACTCGACGCGCTGCATGACAGCCCGATCGACGTCATGATCTGCCGGGCCGAAGGCGGCGCCGCGATGATGGCGGAGGCCTATGGCAAGCTCACGGGACGGCCGGGCGTCTGCTTCGTCACCCGCGGCCCCGGCGCGACCAATGCCAGCCACGGCGTCCACATCGCCATGCAGGATTCGACGCCGATGATCCTGTTCGTCGGCCAGGTCGATACCGGCATGCGCGAGCGCGAGGCCTTCCAGGAGCTCGACTACAAGGCGGTGTTCGGCACCATGGCGAAATGGGCGGTCGAGATCGATCGTCCCGATCGCATTCCGGAGCTGGTCGCGCGCGCGTTCCGCGTCGCGATGCAGGGCCGCCCGGGTCCTGTCGTGGTCTCGCTGCCGGAGAACATGCTGACCGAAACCGCCGCCGTAGCGGACGCAATGCGCATCGAGCCGGCGGTGAGCTGGCCCGCGCCATCAGATATCGAGCGCGTCTGCGCGATGCTCGCCAGTGCCAAGGCGCCCCTCTTGATTCTCGGCGGCTCGCGCTGGACGGATGAAGCAACCAAGAGCATCGCGCGTTTTGCCGAACGCTTCGACCTGCCGGTCGCGACTTCGTTCCGCCGGGCCTCGCTGATCGACGCCGATCATTCGCACTATGCCGGCGATCTCGGCATCGGGCCGAGCCCGAGCCTGAAGGCGCGCATTGACGGCGCCGATGTCATCCTGCTGATCGGCGGCCGCATGTCGGAGATGCCGTCCTCGTCCTACACGCTGTTCGATATTCCGACGCCGAAGCAGAAGCTGATCCACGTTCATCCGGGCTCGGAAGAGCTCGGCCGCGTCTATCAGCCGGCGCTCGCGATCCAGGCGACTCCGGCTGCGTTCGCGGCCGCCGTCGAGACGCTGAAGCCGGCCGCGACGGTTGCCTGGAAGGGCGAGGCTGCCAAGGCGCACGCCGACTATCTCGCCTGGACCGACAAGGCGCGCGAGCTGCCGGGCACATTCCAGTATGGTCAGGTCATGACCTGGCTGCGCGACCGCCTGCCGAAGGATGCGATCGTCTGCAACGGCGCCGGCAACTATGCCGGCTGGATCCATCGCCATCACCGCTTCCACAGCTTCGCCGCCCAGCTCGCGCCGACCTCGGGCTCGATGGGCTATGGCGTGCCGGCGGCGGTGCTTGCCAAGCGGCAATTTCCGGATCGCGTCGTCGTTGCCTTTGCCGGTGACGGCTGCTTCCTGATGAACGGCCAGGAATTCGCGACCGCCGTGCAGTACGATGCGCCGCTGATCGTCATCGTCGTCGACAATTCACAATACGGCACCATCCGCATGCACCAGGAGCGCGACTATCCTGGTCGCGTCGTCGGCACCCAGCTCAAGAATCCGGACTTCGCAATGTATGCGAAGGCGTTCGGCGGCCATGGCGAGCGCGTCGAGCGCACCGAAGAGTTCGCGCCGGCGTTCGAGCGCGCGCTTTCCTCGGGCAAGCCGTCGATCCTGCATTGCATCATCGATCCGCGCGCGATCTCGGTCGGCAAGGATTTCGCGGCTGCAGTAAAGGGCGGCTGATGTCGACCGGCCGCCACGTTGCCATCATCGGCGCCGGCGCGGTCGGCGTGATCAGCGCCATCGAGGCGCTGCGCGAAGGACACCGCGTCACGCTGATCGACGCGGGCGAGCCCGGTGGCGAACAGGCGGCGAGCTATGGCAATGCCGGCTGGCTATCGTCGCATTCGGTGATCCCGCCGGCCGAGCCGGGCATCTGGAAGAAGGTGCCGGGCTATCTGATGGACCCGCTCGGGCCGCTCGCGATCCGCTGGTCGTATTTGCCGAAGGCCTTGCCCTGGCTGATCCAATATCTGCTCTCGGGCTGGACCGAGGCGCGCGTTGAGAAGACGGCCTTCGCGCTGCGTGATCTCCTGAAGGACGCGCCGCTGCTGCACAGGAAGCTTGCGGAAGAGGCGGGCGTGCCGGAACTGATCGAACGCAATGGCGTCATGCATGTCTTCCCGTCGCGCGGCAACTTCGACAACGATCTCGGCTGGCGCCTGCGCAAGCGTGTCGGCGTCGAATGGCTGGAGCTTTCCACCGACGAAATGCGTCAGCGCGAGCCCGATCTGCATCCGCGCTACACCTTTGGCGTGGTGGTGGAGGAAGCCGGACGCTGTCGCGATCCCGGCGCCTATGTCGCAGCACTTGCCAATCATGCGCTGGCGAGCGGGGCGAAGCTCGTGCGCGCCAAGGCAACGGGCCTCAAGCTCAACGGCAACAAGCTCGTTGCGGTCGTCACCGAGAGCGGTGAGATCGCCTGCGATGCCGCAGTTGTCGCCGCTGGTGCTCACTCAAAGCGGCTGACCGCATCCGTCGGTGATCCGCTGCCGCTCGAGACCGAGCGCGGCTATCACGTCATGATCGAGAACCCGGAGTCGGGTCCGCGCAACTCCATGATGGCGTCCGATGCCAAGATGGTGGTGAACTGGACCGACAAGGGCCTGCGCGCCGCCGGCACGGTCGAGATCGCAGGCCTCGAGGCCGAGCCGAACTGGAAGCGCGCCGAGATCCTGCGCAACAACCTCTTCAGCATGTTCCCGAAACTGCCGAAGGACATTCCGGCTTCGCGCATCAAGACCTGGTTCGGCCACCGTCCGAGCATGCCGGACGGCCGTCCCTGCATCGGCTACGCGCGCGCCTCGCGCGACATCGTCTACGCCTTCGGCCACGGCCATGTCGGCCTGGTCGGCTCGGCCCGGACCGGCCGTCTCGTCGCGCAACTGCTCAGCGGCAAGACGCCGGAGATTCAGCTCGCGCCGTTCGCACCCAATCGTTTCCTCTGAGATCGCACCATGACCTTTCCAGCCAACTCGTCTTCCCGTATCGCCCGCGGCGGCAAGGCCATCTATGGCGCGCCGCTCGGCATTTTGATGCTGGAAGCACGCTTCCCCCGCATTCCCGGCGACATGGGCAACGGCACGACCTGGCCGTTCCCCGTGTTGTATCGCGTGGTGAGCGGCGCTTCGCCGGAGAAGGTCGTGCTGAAGGGCGCGGCGGGCCTGCTGCCGGATTTCATCGACGCGGCGAAGGATCTGGTGCGGTTAGGGGCCGAAGCCATCACCACCAATTGCGGCTTCCTGTCGCTGTTCCAGAAGGAGATCGCGGCCGCCGTCGGCGTCCCCGTCGCGACGTCATCGCTGATGCAGGTGTCGTGGGTGCAGGCGACGCTGCCGCCCGGCAAGCGCGTCGGTCTCGTCACGGTGTCCGGCTCGACGCTGACGCCGGCCCATCTCGAAGGCGCCGGCGTGCCGCTCGACACGCCGCTGGTCGGCACCGAGAACGGCAAGGAGTTCTTCCGCGTTCTGATCAAGGCCGAGAAGGACGACATGGACGTTGCCGAGGCCGAGCGCGACGTGGTTGAGGCCGGCAAGGAGCTCGTTGCCAAGAATCCGGATGTCGGCGCGATCGTGCTCGAATGCACCAACATGCCACCTTATGCCGCCGCCTTGCAGGCCGAGGTCGGGCTGCCCGTTTATGACATCTATTCCATGATCACCTGGTTTCATGCTGGGCTGCGGCCGCGCGCTTTCGCCTGAGTCGGGGTGTCGCAAAGCTCTGAACAAACTCTGCTAAGACGTCGTTTGCATTGCCATCGCCCACACAGCCCCGGTATATTAGGCTGTGTTCGGGCATGAATGCAGCTTATGAAGAGCAACGTGGAACTGGCTTCCGATAGCATCGTCGATCGCGTCTATGAACAGCTCAAGGCGATGGCCGTGAGCTACGAATTCAAGCCGGGCGAACGTCTCAACGAAGGCGAGTTGGCCAAGCGGCTCGGCGTCAGCCGCACGCCGCTGCGCGAAGCGCTCAATCGCCTCAACACCGAAGGCTTCCTGCGCTTCACGCCCGGCAAAGGCTTTTTCTGCCGCGAGCTCGACGCGCACGAGATCTTCGATCTCTACGAGCTGCGCAAATCGATCGAGGTCGCCTCGATCCGCCTCGCCATCAAGCGCGCCAAGGACGAGGACATCGACGCGCTCCTGAAATTCCTCGAAGCCACCGGTCCCGATCCCGGCGAGCGGTCCTCGGTCGAGCTCGTCGAGTTGGATGAGACCTTCCACGAGCGGCTGATGGTGATGTCGAACAATGCCGAGATGCTGCGCGTCCTGCGCAACGTCAACGCCCGCATCCGCTTCGTGCGCTGGATCGACATGGACCGCATCAACCGCTCCAATACGCAGGCCGAGCATCGCGCCGTCGTCGAAGGCTTGAAGGCGCGCGACGAGGCGGCCTGCGTCTCCGTGCTGGAGAAACACATCGACCGCCGCCTCGATCGCATCACCGCCGCGATCAAGGAAGGCTACGCGCAGATCTATATGCCGGCTGCGGCAAGATCTGCGGCGAATTGAGAGGACGTCACCTCTCCCCGCAAGCGGGGAGAGGGAGTGCTGGCTCCGTCGCTGGCGGCTTCGGTGAGCTATACAATCCCTCGATATCTGGTCGTGCCAGACGGTCAGAGCCATCGCGTGAGAGAGACGCTAGCGTGCCTTCCGAATGCAACGGAGACCCGCGGTGCACAGCCCACAACCTCATCTCGACTCCAGCGCCGGCGATGACTGGCCGTCCGAACTCTATCGCGTCTTGAAAGCCGCCGACGTCCGGCAGATGTCCTATGTCCCCGATGCCGGCCACAGCCAGCTCATCCGCCTGTTCTCGGCCGACCGCGACGTCACCACCAACGTGCTGACGACGGAAGAGGAGGGCGTCGCGATCGCGGCCGGTGCCTGGCTTGGCGGCCAACGCAGCGTGCTCTTGATGCAATCGAGCGGGGTCGGCAATTGCATCAACATGCTGTCGCTGTCGGCGATCGGCCGCTTTCCGCTCTTGATGCTGGTGACGATGCGCGGCGAGTGGGCCGAGTTCAATCCCTGGCAGGTGCCGATGAGCCGGGCCACGCAGCCTTCGCTGGAAGCGATAGGCATGAAAGTGATGCGTGCGGAGACGCCGGAGGATTTGATCGAAACCGTCGAATCGGCCGCAGCGCTTGCCTACGAATCCGACCAGCAGATCGCGGTCCTGATCGGGCAGCGCCTGATCGGTAAGAAGAAGTGGTGATATCGATGCCGGTTTCCTCCCAACTTGATCGCCGTGCTGCCGTCGCGGCTCTCCTGAAGCATCGCAAGGACACGCTGGTCGTCTCGGGCCTCGGCTCCCCGACCTACGACCTGCATGCGGCCGGCGACCGCGACGACAATTTTTATCTCTGGGGCGCGATGGGCGGCGCCGCGCTGATCGGGCTCGGTCTTGCGCAAGCACAGCCGGAAAAGCGCGCCCTAGTCCTGACCGGTGACGGCGAACAGTTGATGGGGCTCGGCGGCATCGCCACGATCGGCGTCGCGCGTCCCCGCAACCTCGACATCGTCGTGATCGACAACCAGCATTTCGGCGAGACCGGCATGCAGGCGAGCCACACCGGGCGCGGTGTCGATCTGACGGCGATTGCCGCGGCTTGCGGCTTTGCCGCGACCGGAACCGCGCGCACGATCGCTGAGGTGGAACGCCTTGCGGCGCAGCTCAGTGAGCCCGCCGACGGACCGCGCCTGTTCGTCATCAAGGTTCTGGCGGAAAATCCGCCGCGCTCGCTGCCGTCGCGCGATGCCGTCTTTATCAAGAACCGGTTCCGTGCTCTTCTCGGCTTTGCGGCGGCCTAGGCTGGAGTCCTCACCCGGAGTGGGCCTGCCGCGAGGAGCTATTCTGGAGTGAGACCCATGAAACTTTCCGGCAAGGTCGCCGCCATCACCGGCGCGGCGCGGGGCATCGGCAAGGCCTGCGCACAACGATTCCTCGATGACGGCGTCAAGGTCGTCATCTCGGATGTCGATGCCGATGGCCTTGCGAAGACGGCCGCCGAGCTCGGACGGCCGGATGCCCTGCGCACCATTGTCGCCAATGTCGCCAAGCGCGCCGACGTCGACCGGCTCGTCGCGACCGCCGTAAAGGAGTTCGGCCGGCTCGACATCATGGTCAATAATGCCGGCGTCGCGCGCAACCAGGACATCCTGGAGATCTCCGAGCAGGATTTTGACGACGTCCTCGCCATCAATTTGAAGGGCGCGTTCTTCGGCGTGCAGGCCGCGGCCAAGCAGATGATCGCGCAAGGCGGCGACGGGGTCATCATCAACATGTCCTCGGTCAACGCGCTGCTGGCGATTCCGACGCTCGCGACCTACGCCATCTCCAAGGGCGGAATGAAGCAGCTCACGTCAGTCGCTGCCGTCGCGCTCGCGCCGCATAACATCCGTGTCGTGGCGGTCGGACCGGGTACGATCCTGACCGACATGGTGGCGTCCGCGATCTACACGTCCGAGGATGCCCGCAAAAACGTGCTGTCACGCACCCCGATCGGCCGCGGCGGCGAGCCAAGCGAGGTCGCCTCCGTCGTCGCGTTCCTCGCCAGCGACGATGCGTCCTATATCACCGGACAGACGATCTATCCGGATGGCGGGCGGCTGATTCTGAATTACACGGTGCCGGTGAAGGAGAAGTAGGGCGCGTCGCCGCGCATCACGAACGCTGTCGTGCCCCGGCTTGACCGGGGCACCCAGTACGCCGCGGCCTCTCTGCGAATCTACGACTGCCTCTGGAATACTGGGATCGCCCGGTCAAGCCGGGCGATGACGGGAGAATGTGGAGCGTGTGTGCCCTACATTGTCACTCCGCCGCAATAGTCATCCCGTGGCCGAGCCGCTTCGAGATGCTGCCGGCGCAGTCGCGCAAGGCATTGGCGATGGGACTGTCCCAGCGCGCATCAAAGGTGCCTTCCGGGCCCATCGCGGTGATGACCAGCGCGACATGGCCGGAATGATCGAACACCGGTGCCGAGAACGCATTGACGCCCGGCAGGGGATCGCCGAGCGCGCGGGCGAGGCCATGCTTGCGGACCTCGGCGAGCATCTCGGCGACCTTCGCGCTCTTGATCGCGCGCTTCGGATTGTAACCGACGCCGTGACGATCGAGGCCGCTTTCGAGCGCGGCGTTGATCGTCTTCTCCGGCAGGAAGGCCGCAAAGGCGCGGCCGGTGGCGGTCTCCAGCAGCGCCATCACCGAGCCGGCGCGCATCACGATGTGCACGGGCTGGCCCGGCTCTTCGAGCTGCACCACGGTCGGTCCATGCGTGCCCCACACCGCCAGTGAGACGGCGTGGCCGATCTGGCTCGCGAGCGCCGCGATCTTCGGCCTCGCGATGCGCACGCCGGAGAGGCGGCGCAGGCTGATCAGCCCGAGTTCCAGCGCCAGCGCGCCGATCTCGTAGCGGCCAGTGGTCTCGTCCTGCTCGATCAGGCCGATGCGGGAGAAGCTGGCCAGATAAGGATGCGCCTTGGCCGGCGTCATGCCGGCCTCGCGCGCAAGATCGCGCAGCATCATCGGCTCGCCACTTCGGGCGAGGGCGCGGAGCAATTCTCCGCCGACCTCGATCGACTGGATGCCGCGGCTTTCTCTCTTCATGCGCCTCCGCGCTGGTTTATGCCGCGTTGCGCTTGGCGGCGCTGTCGGCGAGATGACGGCCGGCAATGTATCCGAAGGTCAGTGCCGGCCCAAGCGTGATGCCGGCGCCGGGATAATTGCCGCCCATGATGCTCGCCATGTCGTTGCCCGCGGCATAGAGCCCGGGAATGACGCGGCCTTCGCCGTCGAGCGCGCGCGCGTTCTCGTCGGTGACGATGCCGGCATAGGTGCCGAGATCGCCGACCACCATCTTGATGGCGTAGAACGGCCCGTTCTCGAGCGGCGCGACGCAGGGATTGGGGCCATGCAGCGCGTCGCCCTGGTAGCGGTTATAGGCCTTCGAGCCCTTGCCGAAGGCGGCATCATGTCCTTGTGGAGCGGTGGCATTGAACTGCGCCACGGTTGCGGAGAACGCCTTGGCGTCGATGCCGGCTTTCGCCGCGAGCGCCTCCAGCGTATCGCCGCGCATGAGATAGCCGGTGCTCAAATGACGACCGAGCGGCATCGGGAAGGGCGGCACGCAGCCGAGGCCGTATTTTCGCAGCGTCTTGTGATCGCAGACGAGGAAGGCCGCGATCTCCTCGCCGGGCTTGGCCGCCTTGACCATCGCCTGGACGAAGTCGTGGTAGGAATTACCTTCGTTGGCAAAGCGCTTGCCGTCGCGCATCACCGCGATCACGCCGGGCTTGGCGCGGTCGATGAAATGCGGCATCACGCCCTTCGATCCGTCCTTGCGCGTGGTCAGCGACACCGGGACCCAGGCCGCTGCATTCGGCAGGCGATCCTCGATGCGTCCGCCGGCGCTCTCCGCAAGGCGCAGGCCGTCGCCGCTGTTGCCGGTCGGTCCCGGGGAATAGTGCTCGTTGCCGGTCGGCGCATGCGGGAACATCTTCTTGCGCCGTGCAACGTCATGCGGGAAGCCGCCGCAGGCGAGCACGACGCCCCGCCGCGCGCGAACACGAATATCGCGTCCCTCGCGGGTGACAATCGCGCCGGTCACCGCGCCGTTTTCGATCGTCAACTCGCGCGCGGGCGCGGAGAGCCACATCGGAATCTTGAGATCGAGTGCGGATTTGGCGAGGCGTCCCGCAAGCGCATTGCCGTTGGTCAGCGTCATGCCGCGGCCATAGCGCAGCACGTCCATGAAGTGCCGCGACAGGCGCTTTGCGACGTAGACCGCCGAGGTCAGCGACTTCGTCACGCGCATGAAATGGATGATCTCCCTGCCCGATCCGAGCATCATGCCGAACACGGTGAGCTCGGGCAGGGGCATGCCGAGCGTCTTGATCTGATCGCCGAGCTCGCGGCCGTCGAACGGGCGCGTCACCATCGACCGGCCGCCCTGCGCGCCGCCGGGCGCTTCGGCGTGGTAGTCCGGAAACACCAGCGGCATGTCGAAGCGAAGGGCGGTCTTGGTGGTGAAGAAATCCACGGCCTCGGGGCCCGCCGAGAGAAACGCATCGACGCGCGCGGCATCAAAATTGTTGCCGGCCTCGTGGCGTAGATAGGTGCGGGCCTGCTCCAGTGTCTCCTCGATGCCGTAGGCCTTCGCCAGCGAGGTGCCGGGGATCCACAGCCAGCCGCCGGAGCGCGCGGTGGTGCCGCCGAAGCGCGACTCCTTCTCGACGATCAGCACGTCGAGGCCGCGGGAGCGGGCGGTGATCGCGGCCGACATGCCGGATGCCCCCGATCCGGCCACGAGCACATCGCACTCGTAAGTCTCAATTGCGCTGCGCTCGTTGCCGGTCATGTGGACCTCACTTCTTCAGGAGCGGACAATTGGACTCGGAGACCGGACGGAAGGCGTCCTCGCCCTTCACGGTCTTGACGATCTCCAGATAGTCCCAGGGCTCCTTGGACTGCTCGGGCGATTTCACCTTGGCGAGATACATGTCGCGGATGACACGGCCGTCCTCGCGCAACTTGCCGCCATGGACGAAGGTATCCTCGATCGGCAGCTCGCGCATCTTGGCCATCACCTTGGCGGGATCGTCGGTGCCGGCGGCCTTGATGCCTTTCAGGTAATGCAGCACCGAGCCATAGACCCCGGTCTGGATCATGGTCGGCATCACCTTGGTGCGCTCGTAGAATTTCTTCGACCAGGCGCGGGTCGCCTCGTCCATGTTCCAGTACGAGGCCGTGGTCATGTAGGTGCCCTGCGCGGCCTTCAGCCCGATCGCGTGCACGTCGGTGTCGAACATCAACAGGCCCACGAGCTTCTGGCCGCCCTGGACCAGGCCGAACTCGCCGGACTGCTTGATGGCGTTGTCGGTGTCCTGGCCGGCATTGGCGAACGCCACCACGTCGGCCTTGGAGCTCTGCGCCTGCAGCGCGAAGGAGGAGAAGTCGGCGGTGTTGGTCGGATGCCGTACGCCGCCGAGCACCTTGCCGCCCATCTCGTTGATGAAGCGCGTCGCGTCCTTCTCGAGCTGTTGGCCGAAGGCGTAGTCGGCGGTGATGAAGTACCAGGACTTGCCGCCTTCCTTGATCACGGCGGACGCGGTCACCTTCGACAGCGCGTAGGTGTCATAGGTGAAGTGCACGGTGTTCGGGCTGCACAGCTCGTCGGTCAGCGAGCTCGCGCCGGGGCCGGAGAGCAGCGCGATCTTGTTGCGCTCGCGGACCATGTTGTGGACGGCGATCGCGATGCCGGAATTCGGGATGTCGACGACCGCGTCGACCTTGCCGTTGTCGAACCAGCCGCGCACGACCTGGACGCCGACATCGGTCTTCATCTGGTGGTCGGCGCTGATGATCTCGATCGGCTTGCCGAGCACAGTCGGCCCGAATTCCTCCAGCGCCATCTTGGCCGCTTCGACCGAGCCCGGCCCGCTATTGTCGCGGCCCCAGCTCGACAAATCCGTCAACACGCCGATCCGCACCACGTCGTCGGAGACTTGCGCGGTGGCTGCCGTCGTCATCGCCGTTGAAGTCATGGCCGCGAGCACGGCGCAGGCCAAAAGCCCTCTCATCGTCGTTCCCTCTCTTTATGTCCGCATCTTGCGGCGGGTTATGGATTTGGTTGCAAATTAGATATTAGCGAATGAGTTTGTCAATAGCGAATTATGGGTTCCAGGGCGGGTGGGCAAGGCGAGCGGCGGCATGCAATGGAGACGAAGCTAGTGCTGCCTCTCGGTGGGTCCCGGCCTGCGCCGGGACGATGTTGGGGAAGCATTGGGCGCAATTGCTTCAACGTCGTCATTGCGAGCGTAGCGAAGCAATCCAGACTGTCTCCGCGGAAAGATTCTGGATTGCTTCGCTGCGCTCGCAATGAAGGAGTGTGTGGGCCCAGCATCCATAACTCTCACCAGGACGACCGCGAAAGCCGAGACAACAACACCCGGGCAGGTTGCAACCTCTCTTGCGATTGTCCATGATGGCCGCCGGCAGTCTGGGGCATGGCATGACCGCAGCAACGGGGGTCTCCGCCGCGACGGAGAGATCGACGACGGCGCATGTGGTGTGGGCGAGCGCGCTCGGCACCGCGATCGAGTGGTACGATTTCCTGATCTACGGCACGGCCGCAGCGCTCGTGTTCAACAAGCTGTTCTTTCCGAGCTTCGATCCTTTCGTCGGCACGCTGGCGGCATTCTCGACCTATGCGGTGGGCTTCGTGGCGCGCCCGATCGGTGGCGCCATCATCGGGCACTACGGCGACCGGCTCGGGCGCAAGGCCATGCTGGTCGTGACCATGATCGCGATGGGGCTCGGCACCTTCCTGATCGGCTGCCTGCCGACCTACAGCCAGATCGGCATCTGGGCGCCGATCTTCCTCGTCGTTCTGCGCTTCATCCAGGGCATCGGGCTCGGCGGCGAGTGGAGCGGGGCGGTCGTCATGGTGATCGAGCATGCCGGCAATCGCCGCGGCTTCTATGGCAGCCTCGTCCAGATCGGCTTTCCCATCGGCGTTGCCGCCTCCACTGGCATCTTCGCGCTGATGACGAAGCTGCCCGAGGCGGATTTCCTGAGCTGGGGCTGGCGCGTGCCGTTCCTGATCAGCATTCTCCTTGTCGGCATCGGCTTCATCGTGCGGCTGAAGCTTGCCGAAACGCCGCACTTCAAGGAGGTCGTCGAGCGCAAGGAGGTGCTGGCGCAGCCGGTCTGGGAAGTGCTGCGCCGCGACTGGCGCAGTTTTCTGCTCGCGATCGGCATCACGGTGTCCGAGGTGGGGCTCGCTTATCTGCTCACCGTCTTCACGGTGGTCTACGCCACCACAAAACTCGGCCTGCCGCGCCAGGTGATCCTGGACGCGGTGGTCTACGCCGCGATCGTCGAATTCGCGACGCTGCCGCTTGCGGGATGGCTCTCCGACATTTTTGGACGCAAGGCGCTCTATCTTGCGGGTGGCATCTTCTCGGTGGCGCTGGCGTTTCCGCTGTTCTGGTTCCTCGATACAAGAGAGCCCGTGCTGATCACGCTGGCCCTCGTCGTCACGATGACGTTGACGCACGCGCTGCTGTTCGGGCCGAAGGCGGCATTCATGCCGGAATTGTTCCGGACCCAGGTCCGGTACAGCGGCGCTTCGCTCGGCGCCAATGTCGCGGCCGCCCTCAGCGGCGGCTTCTCGCCGCTGATCGCAACGGCGCTGCTCGCCTGGACGGGATCATACTGGGCGGTCTCGCTCTACATCATCGCGCTCTCGGTGATTACGATCATCTCGACGCTGATGGCGCCGGAGACGGCGCGCGATGCGCTGAGGTCGTGAGCGCGGCTATGGGCATGCTGGGTTCGCGGCGCCGGGGATGACGAGGAAGGTGATGGTCGCCGGTGCGAGACGAATAGTGCCAGCTGCCGTCGAAATGCCGATGAGATCCGGCAAGTTCTCGTCCGTCGCGAGCGCGAGCGTCTTGCCGTTCAATTGCACCATCGCGCCTTGCAGCCGCGCCGAGCCGAGCGTGTAGCGCGTCGACGGGAGTGGCACGGCGAACGAGAGCGGTGCGTCGCGCGCGAGGTTGATCGCGAGCAGCGTGAGCGCGCCGCGTAATGCGGGGTGGCAATGCGCGTAGACGCGAAGGCCCGGCGCGACGGCTGCGCCCGCGTCGAGCACGGTCGTTCCCATCAGCCGATGCCAGAGCAGCGCGGCCCAGTAATTCGGGCGCGGGCGAAAGGTCTTCTCGTCGAGCAGACCATAATCGCTGGCGGCGAGCGTGTTGTGCATCACAACCTGGACGCCGCCTCTGGCCAGGCGTCCGAGCTGGTCGAGATAACGGAACGTGTCGAGAAATGTCTTGTCCCAGCGGTTGCCGCCGCAGGCCGCATCGGCCGTCTCGGTCAGCCAGATCGGCTTGCCCGGCTCGAATGCATCTCGCAAGGAACGGTAGATCGCCAGCGTCGCATCGGACCGGGCGAGCCATTGCTCCGTGAGCGCCTGCTTCGGATCGTCGCGGCCGCCGCAGCGCGGCGAGATCGTGTTGTAGTGATGATAAGAGAAGCGGTCGACGCCGGAACCAGATGCGGCCAGCAGATTGCGCGTGGTGATGCCCGATGCGCGCGGTGACGCAGTGTCGCCGACCGAGGCGGGCCCGACGATCAGCGTCTCCGGCGCAGCGCGCCGCAGCCATGCGCGAAAGATATTGAAGTCACGGCCATAGGCCGTTGCGTCATATCGCGGCGGCGCGCCGTTGTCGGCCGCAAGCGTCGGCTCGTTCATGAATTCGGCGGCTTTGAGGTGCCCGCCGAGCGAACGCGTGAAGTTGATCAGGCTTTGCGCCTGATCCTGCCGCCACGTGCCGTCACGATTGCGGGTGCCGGGACTGACGGCGAAGGAGGTTACGATCTCCGCATCGACCGCGCGCGCGAAATCGACGACGCTGCGCCACTGGGCGCGGCTGAGCACGGAATTGAATCCGGCGGGTGGCCTCGCGGGAGCAGTTTCCTTGTCGGCGAAGAACGTCGCATTGGCCCAGGTGCCGCTGACGCGCATATAGGCCGGCGACAGGGCCGCGGCGAGCATGCGCAGACGTATGTTGGTAAGATCGATCGGCGGTCTATGGCTGTAGCGATCACGCGTATCGAGGGCGCGCGCGGCGCGTGGATACGCTTTCCAGAACCGTCCGCCTGTCACCTCCACCATCTCGATGTTGTACGACTGAAAGCGCGGATCGATCGTGCCGATCGCTTTCAGCTCCGCGGGGGCGATGGATACGTCGGCGGCATGGGCCACGCACCACCTTGTGCCAATCAACAGCACGATTGTCATAGCCTTGGCTGCCCGAGCAGGCCCGCCCGATCGAGAGCGCCTTCTGTACAGGTCGTGCCGATTTCTTGACCGCGCCGCCAAAAGCAGATGCATCGACTCGAACCGTCAACCCGGGTTGCATGGCAGAACTTCTGCCTCCAATCTTAATTTCGCAAGGTCCCGCGGCGGCCTGCTCGGCGATTCCTATCGCGTCGCCGCCACCGACCCGGACGACGGCCCGCAGATGGTCCGGGCGTTCTTGGACGGTGTCGCGACTTAAGGCGTAGCGGGCGGGCATTGGCCAGTCCGGCGTTTGGCTCTATGACTGGCTTCGCCGCAAACGCGCGGCCAAAAGCAACGGAAACAGGATCATGACAAAGACCTCTCGACGCGACGTGCTCACGGCCGCAGCCGCGATGACCGCGGCAGGCATCGCCGATGCGGCGCCGGCCGCGGCGCAAAGCACACCGAAGCCGATCTTCGCGGTGCCGATGGTGACGATCCCGATCGTCGGCGAGACAAGCGTGTTCCAGGTGCGCCGCATCTACTGCATCGGGCGCAACTATGCGGCGCATGCGATCGAGCGCGGCTCGGACCCGAATCGCGAGCCGCCGTTCTTCTTCCAGAAGCCGACCGATGCGATCCAGAACGTCGCGATCGGCGAGGTCGCAGATCATCCTTATCCCTCGCTCACCAAGAACTATCATCACGAGGTCGAACTGGTCGCCGCGCTGAAGTCCGGCGGCACCAACATCCCGGCCGAAAAGGCGCTCGAGAACGTCTACGGCTACGCGCTCGGTCTCGACATGACCCGGCGCGATCTCCAGAACGGCATGGCCGCTGAGAAGAAGCCGTGGGAGATCGGCAAGAGCTTTGACCACGCCGCGGTGATCGGCCCAATCCACCCCGTGAGCAAGACCGGCCATTTCGAGAAGGGCGCGATCTCGCTGGCGGTGAACGGCACCGTGCGGCAGAGCTCGGATCTCAGCAAGATGATCTGGAGCGTCGCCGAGCAGATCGCAAAACTGTCGGAGGCCTTCGAGCTCAAGGCCGGCGACATCATCTATTCCGGCACGCCCGAGAATGTCGGCCCGGTCGTGAAGGGCGACGTGCTCCTGTGCAAGCTCGAGGGGCTGCCGGACATGTCGATCAAGATCGTCTAAGGGTTGAGCCGCTTCCGCCGGGACAACTATCGCGGCGGAAGTTCCTTGACTGCCGGAGTTCCATCAGCCGATTGCCCTCTGTTGGGCGATAAACAAACGTTCTGCTGCCATATTTTCGTAAGAGTGAATTCCCGTGAGGGAGGCGCTCCGATGAACAGATTTTTGATGGCCGCAATCGTGATGCTTGCGTTGGTTCCGGCAGGTGCCGTTGCGCAGGAGCGCGCTGGCTCTGCGGCGCTCGGAGCCGTGTCCGGCGCTGTCGTGCTGGGACCGGTCGGTGCCGTCGCGGGCGCAGTGATCGGCTATACCGCCGGGCCTTCAATCGCTAGGTCATGGGGCGTGCGCGGTTCTCGGTCGGCAACGAGCCGGCAGCGGCCACGCAGAGAAGCGAATCGCGTCCCGAGTTCGGCCCCTCCAGTGCCCGCCCCAGCAGCCCCGACGCCCGCCTCTGCGACTCCGGGTCCGACCAGTAGCAGGGCGATGGAAGCCAATGGCCGTGTCGCTCAAATGGGGCCGGACAACAACCCGCCGGTTCAGGCAGCTCCGGCTGCGCCGGCGCCGACCACGACGCCGCCCGTTCAGGGATTCGATTGAGGCTACGGCCTAAGCTGCGGTGGTCTTCGGCCGCAGCCGATCGACTGTCCGCGCAATCAGCGCGGCGACTTCGCCGACTTTCGGGCCGATCCGGAATTCCGGGCCTGCGACGACGACCGAAAGGCGGCGGTCGCCGATCGGCAAGGGAATCGCGGCGCCGGCGAGGTCGCGGCTGTAGTCGCCAAAGCTCTGGCAATAGCCGCGATCGATCGAGTTGCGCAGCTCAGCCTCTACGGCCTCGATACTGATCGGCGTCGACGGGCCGTACTGCTTGAACTCGATCTTGCGATAGACCGAGTCGCGCTCCTCCTGCGAATATTGTAGCAGCAGCGCGCGGCCGCTGGCGGTGGCGTGGATCGGCACGCGGTGGCCGATGGTCGCGAAATAGCGGATCGCGGCCTTGGACTCGACGACGTCGATAAATACCGCCATCACGCCGGCCGGCGCCACGATCGAGGCGGTCTCGCCGGTCTCAGAGGAGAGATCGGCGACCAGCGTGTGCGTCCAGGGCGGCAGCGGCTCGACCTCCGAGATCATCCGTGCCATGGCGAGCCACCGCGGCGTCGGATAGAAGCCGGCGCGCGGCCGCGGCTCATAGAGATAGCCTTTCTCCGACAGTGTCGCGAGCAGGTTGAAGGTCGACGAGCGCGGCCAGCCGAAATGATCGGCGATCTCCGCAAGCGTCGCCGGCTTCCTCGCTTGCGCGAAGAACTCCATGATCTCCAGGACGTTTGCGGCTTGGCGAACGATCATGATCCGATCCCGTCTGTCACTGCGCGCTATCCCGGGGTCTATGGCTGGCCGAGGATCTTCTTCGCGGCGCGAAGATGCGGCTTGTCGATCATCATGCCGTCGAGGCGCAGCGTGCCGGAATTGGGATTGCTTGCGAACGCCGCGATCACCTTCTCCGCCCATGTGCGCTCCGCCTCGGTCGGCTCGAAGGCAGCATTGACGATGTCGACGTGTTTTGGATGGATCAGCGCCTTCGCCGAAAAGCCGTCGCGCCGTGCCGCGCGCGTTTCCTGCTCGAGACCGGCCAGATTGTCGATGTCGGTATAGACCGTGTCGATCGGCGCGACCTCGGCCGCGGCGGCCGCCATCAGGCAGAGGTCCCGCGCGAGGCGATAGGGGCTGTGGAACACGCCGCCCGAGGCTTTCTCGGTGGCGCCGAGTGAGGCCGAGAGATCCTCCGCGCCCCACATCAGTCCGGCGAGGCGAGGGGAGCAGTCCTTGTAGGTGCCGAGCCCGAAGATCGAGCCGGCGGTCTCAGTGGCGACGCAGACGATGCGGGTCGAGCCGACCTTGGTGCCGGCCGCCGCCTCGAAGGCTTCGAGCCAGGTCGCAAGCTGCCGCACATCGTCACCGCCGCGCGATTTCGGCAGCACGATGCCGTCGGGCGCGCCTGGCATCACCGCGGCGAGATCGGCCAGCGTCATGCCGGTATCGAGCGCGTTGACGCGGACATAGAGCTGGTGCGGACCGCGGCGGTCCCTCAGCATCTGAAGCGTCAGCTTGCGCGCCTCGTCCTTCTTCTCGGTGACGACGGAGTCCTCGAGATCGATGATCAGCGCGTCGGCCTTGCCTTCGCTCGCCTTCTCGAATTTGCGCGAGGAGTCCCCCGGCACGAACAGCATCGAACGCATCAGACCGGCCTCTTGTGCATCATCGCCATGCGGCGGCATTTGCCGACGATCTCGTCGTTCTGGTTCCAGGCGTGGTGCTCGAACTCGACGATGCCCGCCTTGGGGCGCGATTTGGATTCTCTCAACGAAAGCACCTTCGTCGTCGCCCGCAGCGTGTCGCCGTGGAAGACCGGCTTCGGAAAAGTGACGTCGGTCATGCCGAGATTGGCAACGGTGGACCCCAAGGTCGTATCATAGACCGTCATGCCGATCATGATGCCGAGGGTGTAAAGGCTGTTGAAAATGCGCTGGCCGAACTCGGTCTTTTCAGAGAAATGCGCGTCGATGTGCAGCGGCTGCGGATTGAGCGTCAGCAGGCTGAACATGGTGTTGTCCATCTCCGTGACGGTCCGGGTCAGCGGATGCCTGAACTCCTGGCCCACGGAGAAGTCTTCGAAATAAAGTCCGGCCATCGCGGTTTCCTCCCTGTCGTTGCTAGTCTGGCCGGCGCCTGCCTTTTAAGGCGGCGCCGCCAGGTGAACTGCTTCTTGTTGTGCGAGCTGCTCGATCTCATCAGCCGAGAACCCGGCCTCGCTCAGAATGTCGCGGCCGTGCTGGCCGAGCGTCGGCGCAGGGCCAGCCGGCTCCGGCTGGGTCACGCTCCAGGTGGAGGGCACGCGCATCTGCCGGATGCGGCCTTCCACGGGGTGATCGACCGTCCTGAAGAAGTCGACCGCCTTGAGATGGGGATCATCCAGAATCGTCTCCAGCGTATGCATCGGCATCACCGGAATGTCGGCGTGCTCCAGAAGCTTGCGCCATTCCGCGCTCGTGCGCGTGACGAAGATGTGGCCGATCTCCTCGTAGATCTCGTCGATATGCTTGGTGCGCGCGGCGTGGTTGGCGAAGCGCGGCTGCTGCAAAAATTCCGGCCGGCCGATCGCCTCGAAGAAGCTGCGCCAGTGCTTGTCGTTGTAGATGAGCACGCAGAGATGGCCATCGCTGGTCTTGTAGGGCCGGCGATAGCGCGACAGCAGGCGGGCATAGCCGCCATGGTCGAGCGGCGGATCGTAGGTCAGGCCGCCCAGATGATCGACCAGCACGAACTCCGCCATCGACTCGAACATCGGCACGTCGATGCGTTGGCCGATGCCGGTGCGCTGCTGGTGCATCAACCCGCCCATGATCGCGTTGACCATCATCAGGCCGACGATGCGGTCGGCGATGGTGACGGGAACATAGCGCGGCGTGCCGTCCCCGGCGGCGGCAAGCAGCGTCGGCACGGTGGCCGCGCCCTGGATCAGGTCGTCGTAGGCAGGTTTCGCCGCATAGGGGCCGGACTGGCCGTAGCCGAACGCGCCGACATAGACGAGGGCGGGGTTGAGCGCGGCGAGCGTCTCATAGTCGAGGCCGAGCCGGGCCATCGCCTGCGGGCGCACATTGTAGACGAGCGCGTTGGCGCGCTTGGCCAGCCGCAGCAGCGCATCGCGCCCTTCCGGCTTCTTGAGATCGAGCACGATGCTGCGCTTGCCGCGATTGGCGTTGTGGAACATCCCGCCCATGCCGGGCGTGCGGCCGGGACCGATCTGGCGAACGATATCGCCCTCGGGACTTTCGACCTTGATGACGTCGGCGCCCATGTCCGCCAGCACCTGGGTGCCGTAGGGGCCCATCAGCACTGAGGTCAGGTCGAGAATGGTGATGCCGGCGAGCGGTCCCATGGGGCCTCGTTGGAGATATTCATATAGGTGGAATTAGAGTTCACAGAATGGCGACGGTCAATTTGAGTTACTCCTCCGCAGGCGCATGGCTCCATGCATCGTTCATATACTTGACAATTAGATTCACATATATGTACATTTTCCTCAAGCAAGAAATGAAACGAGGGCCTGGCGGCCGGCAGCAGCGGGCTGCCGCGCTCGGCACGGGAACGCGTCAAGGAGAAGCAAATGAAGAGGAATCTGGTCTGGGCTGTCTCGGCGCTCGCGCTTTCGCTGCCGGTCTCGACGATGTCGGCGCAGGCGCTGGAGCTGAAGGTCGCCGACTCCTTCCCCGCCGGCCACTATCTCGTCCGCCTGATGCTCAAGCCCTGGATGGACGACGTTACCAAGCGCACCAAAGGCGCGGTGACCTTCACCTATTATCCGAACCAGCAGATCGGCAAAGCGGCGGACATGCTGCGGCTGACCCAGTCGGGCGTTGTCGACATCGGCTACATCGGGCCGTCCTATGTCTCCGACAAGATGCCGCTGTCGGAAGTCGCGCAATTGCCGGGCGCGTTCGCCACGAGCTGCGAAGGCACGATCGCCTACTGGAAGACCGCGCGCGAGGGCATTCTCGCCAAGCAGGAATATGCGCCGAACAAGATCAAGCTATTGTTGGCCGTGGTGCTGCCGCCCTATCAGGTGTGGACCGCCAAGGCGAAGGTCGAGACGACGAAGGACATGCAGGGCCTGAAGCTGCGCACCACCGGTGGCGCGCAGGACCTGACGCTGCGCGCGCTCAGCGCCGTGCCGGTGCGCATGGCCGCGCCTGACGCCTATGAGTCGCTGTCGCGCGGCACGATGGACGGTCTGCTCTTCCCGATGGAAAGCGTCGTCGCCTATGGTCTCGACAAGCTGGTCAAGCACGCCACCGAAGGCGTCAGCTTCGGCAGCTTCATCGTTGCCTATTCCATCAACCAGTCGGTCTGGGACAAGCTGCCCGACGACGTGAAGAAGGCCATGAATGAGGCCTCCGATGCGATCGAGCCGACTGCCTGCGCTCAGGTCGACAAGGAAACGGAGACGACCAAGAAACATCTCCAGGACGAGGGCGTCAGCTTCGATCCTCTGCCGGAGGCGACGCGCGCCGAGATGAAGGACAAGCTGAAGGGCGTCGGCCAGGAATGGGCCAGCGGTCTCGACAGCCGCGGCAAGCAGGCATCCGCCGCGCTGAAGGAGTTCGAAGGCTTGCTCGCTTCCGGCGGCGCGAAGAACTGATAGCACGACACCAACAAGGAGGCGCCAGAGGTGATCAAGCAAGCGGGAGATGTGCTCGGCGCGCTGGAGCGCGCGCTGACGGTGATCGCGGTGGTGTTCCTGTTCGTGATCATGGTACTGGTCGTGACCGACGTGTTCATGCGCTACGTGCTGAACCAGCCGTTCTCCTTCACCTATGACCTGATCGGGCTCTATCTTCTCGCCGGGGTGTTCTTCTTCACGCTGTCGGACGGCTTGCGCGAGCATGCGCATGTCGGCGTCGACATTCTCGTGTCGCATTTCTCGCCGGCAGGGCGACGGCTGTCCGAGATCATCACCGCGCTGACCGGTCTGTTCGTGTTCGTCCTGATCTGCAAGGTCGGCTTCGAGCGCGCGCTGGAGAACTACGAGCAGCACGACGTTCTCTCGGGCGCGATTCCCTGGCCGACCTGGATCTCTGCGGCCTTGGTGCCGTTCGGCTGTGGCGTGCTGGTGCTGCGGCTGGCGCTGCAGCTCATCGGCAATGTGCTGAGCCTCTTCAGCGGGCGCGATCTCTATCCGTTGCCGCCGGTCACCGGCGTCGGCGAAGCGCGAACCTTCGAATAGCGGCGGGCACTCATGACTCCTCTGATCGTTCTCGCCCTTCTCTTTGCCCTGCTCGCGCTCGGCACGCCCGTCGGCTTCGCGATGGCCTTCGCAGGCTCGGTCGGCCTCGTCATGGTCGGCGGCTTTGCGACCTTGTCAGGCATTTTGCAGACAGCGCCGCTGTCGACCGTCTCCTCCTACGAGCTCATCACCATCCCGATGTTCCTGCTGATGGCGGACCTCGTGCTGCTGTCGGGCGTCGCGGATGATCTGTTTAAGACGGCATCCGCCTGGGTCGGCCGCGTTCCCGGCGGCCTTGGCATGGCTACGGCGCTCGCCGGCGCCGGCTTTGGCGCGATCTGCGGCACCTCGACGGCCTCGGCCGCGACGCTGTCCTCTACCAGCCTGCCGGCGATGATCCGCCAGGGCTACGAGCCGAAGATGGCGGCTGGTGTCGTCGCGATCTCCGGCACGCTGTCGATGCTGCTGCCGACCAGCGTGGCGCTGGTCATCTTCGGCCTGCTGGCCGAGGTGAACATCGGCAAGCTCCTGATCAGCGGCATCATCCCCGCGATCCTCGTCACCATCACCATCATGGCCACGATCTACTTCCTGGTCTGGCAGGATCCCTCGCGCGCCCCGGCCGCGAAGTCGGTGCCGTGGCGCGAGAAGTTTGCGCTGCTGTGGCAGGTCTCGCCGATGGTGGTGCTGTTCTCGATCGTGACGGGTACGATCTATCTCGGCGTGGCGACGCCGACGGAAGCCTCGGCCTTCGGCGCCTTCGGCGCCTTCCTGCTCGCGATCGTCAAGGGCAAGATCACGCCGAGCACGCTCTACAAGACGCTGCTGCGCGCCTGTCACGGCACCTGCATGATCATCATGATCCTGGTCGGAGCCTCGATCTTCGGTTACTTCTTCACGCTTACCCATGTGACGCAGGACCTTGTCGCCTGGATCGGTAGCTTGCCGACCTCGCGCTGGGTGATCATCACCCTGATCCTGTGCGGCTACATCGTACTCGGCTCCTTCATGGACCAGATCGCGATCCTGGTGCTGACGGTGCCGATCGTGCTGCCGCTGATCAAGACGCTCGGCTTCGATCCGATCTGGTTCGGCGTGATCAAGATCGTCACCGCCGAGGTCGGCATGATCACGCCGCCGGTCGGGCTCAATTGCTTCATCGTCGCCCGCTATGCCAAGCGGCCGGTGGCGGAGGTGTTCCACGGCACCTTCCCGCATTTCATCGCACACCTGATCGCGATCGCGATCCTGGTGGCGTTTCCCTCGATCATTCTCTGGCTGCCCTCGCAGATGGGGCGCTAGCGCTCAACGAGCCTCCAGAAAAGGAGACCAATCATGGATTTCGCGCTCACCGATCAGCAGGAGGCCATTCGCGACGCCATCGCCAAGATCTGCGAAGGCTTTCCCGATGCCTACTGGCTGAAGAAGGACCACGACGGCGGCTTCCCGCACGACTTTCACAAGGCGCTGGCCGATGCCGGCTGGCTCGGCATCTGTGTGCCGGAGGAATATGGCGGCTCCGGGCTTGGCATCACCGAGGCCGCGATCATGATGCGCACGATTGCGGAGTCCGGTGCGGGCATGTCCGGCGCCTCCGCCGTGCACATCAACGTGTTCGGGCTCAACCCGGTCGTCGTGTTCGGCACCGAGGAGCAACGCAAGCGCATGCTGCCGCCGATGGTCGAGGGCCGCGAGAAGGCGTGCTTCGCCGTCACCGAGCCCAACACCGGACTCAACACTACCCAGCTCAAGACCCGCGCGGTCGCCAAGAACGACCGCTACATCGTCAACGGTCAGAAGGTGTGGATCTCTACCGCGCAGGTCGCGCACAAAATCCTGCTGCTGGCGCGTACCACGCCGCTGGAAGAGGTGCGCTCGCCCACCCACGGCCTCAGCCTGTTCTACACCGATTTCGACCGCAACAAGATCAAGGTCCACGAGATCGAGAAGATGGGCCGCAAGATCGTCGATTCCAACGAGCTGTTCTTCGAGGATTTCGAGATCCCGATGGAAGACCGCATTGGCGAAGAAGGCCGCGGGTTCGAATACATCCTGGAAGGCATGAACCCCGAGCGCATCCTGATCGCGGCCGAGGCGGTGGGGCTCGGCAAGCTCGCGCTCTCGCGCGCGACCGAGTACGCCAAGACGCGCGTGGTGTTCAATCGTCCGATCGGCAAGAACCAGGGCATCCAGCATCCGCTCGCGGTCAACTGGGTCGAGCTCGAGGCCGCCTGGCTGATGGTGATGTCGGCGGCCTGGCAGTACGACAAGGGCATGTCCTGTGGGGCTGCCGCCAATGCCGCAAAATATCTCGCGGGCGAGGCCGGCTTCTCGGCCTGCGAGCAGGCGGTGATGACCCATGGCGGCTTCGGCTATGCCAAGGAATTTCACGTCGAGCGTTATCTGCGCGAGATCCTGATCCCGCGCATCGCGCCGGTCAGCCCGCAGCTCGCACTCAGCTTCATCGCAGAAAAAGTGCTCGGGCTGGCCAAGTCGTACTAATCTTGCCCGCGCACTGTTTGGCCGGATCGCCATGAACCTTGCTCAACATCTGCTGCGTGCCGCCAAAGCCGACCCATACGCGCCGGCGCTGCTCAAAGGATTGACGCCGGTTGCCGATTACGGCCGGCTCGCCGTGACGGTGGCCTCGCTGGCCGCCTCGCTGCAACAGCGTCTTGGTCTTGCCAAGGGCGATCGCGTCGCGCTGCTGATGAAGAACGCGCCGGACTATGTCGCCTGCCTCTATGCGTGCTGGCATGCCGGGCTGGTTGCCGTTCCCATCAATGCAAAGCTGCATCCGCGCGAGGTCGCGTTCATTCTGGACAATTCGGGCGTCGCGGTCGTGTTCGTGACCGAGGACATGGCAGGCGTCGCGTCGGAGGCCTTGGCGCTTGGCGCAGGCAAGCCACGCATCATCGAGATCGGCTCAGCCGAGCATCGCGGCCTTGAGAGGACCGATGGCATTGCGATTGCCGATGTCGCGATCACCGACCCTGCCTGGATCTTCTACACCAGCGGCACCACCGGGCGGCCGAAGGGCGCGGTGCTGAGCCACCGCAACCTGCTGGCCATGGCGCTGAACTATCTCGCCGAGATCAACCCGATTGTGCCCGGCGAGGCGCTGCTGCATGCGGCGCCGATGTCGCACGGCTCCGGCCTCTATATGGTGCCGCATGTGTTCGGCATGGGGGCACAGATCATTCCCGAGAGCGGCCGCTTCGAACCGGACGAGATCCTCGAGCTGACGGCAAAGCGCGACGGCATCTCCTTCTTCGCTGCACCCACCATGGTGCGGCGCCTGACGGTTGCCGCGAAAGCGGCGGGCGCGAGCGCGCCGGGGCTGAAGACCATCATCTATGGCGGTGGTCCCATGTATGTCGCCGATTGCAAGGCCGCGCTCTCGGCGTTCGGACCAAAACTTGCGCAGATCTATGGTCAGGGCGAGACGCCGATGACCATCACCTATCTGCCCAAGTCGAAGCATGTCGATTCCGGGCATCCGCGCCATGAGGAGCACCTAGCATCGGTCGGCATTGCGCAGGGCGTGGTGCAGGTCCGCACCGTGGACGAAGCCGGGCGGGACGTCGCGCCGGGCGAGATCGGCGAGATCATCGTGCGCGGCGATACCGTGATGTCCGGCTATTGGCAGAATCCGGAGGCCACCGCGAATACGCTGCGTGACGGCTGGCTCTATACTGGCGACATGGGCGCGTTCGACGCCGACGGCTTCCTCACACTGAAGGACCGCTCCAAGGACGTCATCATCTCCGGCGGCACCAACATCTATCCGCGCGAGGTCGAGGAAGTATTGCTGCGGCACGAGGCCGTCGCCGAAGTTTCGGTGATCGGCCGTCCGCATCCGGAATGGGGCGAGGAGGTCGTGGCCGTCGTCGTTCCCGTCGCTGGCAAGACCGTGACGCGCGACGAGTTGGACCAGATCTGCAACGCCTGGATCGCGCGCTTCAAGCGGCCGAAGCACTATTATCTCACCGGTGAGCTGCCGAAGAACAGCTACGGCAAGATCGTGAAGACGGAGCTGCGCACGCTGTTGAGTGAGTCCTCCACGCACCTTGCGCCGATGGACTAGCCCACGATGCCAGGTGACGCAGCGCCGATCGATTTCACCGGCCTGATCCGGGACGGCGGTCTCGTCGTGTGCGGGCAGGCGACCGCGGAGCCGGTCACGCTGACCGAAACGCTGGTGACGCAGGCGGCGCATCTGCCGCCCTTCTGCATGATGGTCGGGCCGCTGTTCTCGGAGACGTTCTCCACTTGCGCGCCCAACGTCTCGTTCCAAAGCTATGGCGTGATCGGCAATGCGCGGCGGCTCGCGAAAGCCGGGCGGCTGGAGGTCATTCCGAGCAACTACAGCGCCTTCTGCGCCGACTTCGCCGCGCGCCGCCACCGCGCCGACGTGGTGCTCGTGCAGCTCGCAGAAGCCGCCGACGGCCGGCTGAGCGCGAGCCTCTCCAACGACTATGTCATCGATGCCGCGCGCGGCGCGCGCCTCGTCATCGCCGAGATCAATCCGGATGCACCCTTTACATTCGGCGCGGAATGGCCCGCGGACGTGCCGATCCATATGCGGGTGGCGGCCCGGCGTGTGCCGGTCGAGTTGCCGTCGACGCCGCTCGACGACGTCTCGCGGCAGATCGCGGCGCATGCGGCGAGCCTGATTGCCGACGGCAGCACGCTCCAGTTCGGGGTGGGGCGGGTCCCGGACGCGATCCTGTCCTCGCTCTCCCACGCGCGCAACCTCGGTATCCATTCCGGCCTGATCAACGACGCCGTGGTCGATCTGATCGAGCGCGGCGCGGTGACCAATGCGGACAAGGGCATCGACGCCGGGATCACCGTCACCAACCAAGTGATCGGCACGCAGCGGCTCTACCGCTTCGTGCATCAGAACCGGGCGGTCGCGGTGCGGCCGACGTCCTACACGCACGGTCAAAATGTGCTGGCGCGGATCAACCGGTTGGTTGCGATCAACTCGGCACTCCAGGTCGGGCTCGATGGCGCCGTCAATTCCGAGACGCTCAATGGCGTCGCGATTGGTGCGATCGGCGGGCAGCTCGATTTCGTGCGCGGCGCCAATGCATCCAATGGGGGCAGGGCGATCATCGCGCTGCCGGCGACTGCGTCCGACGGCACCAGCCGCATCGTCGTCAATGTCGAGACCGTGACGACGCCGCGCGCCGACGTCGATGCTATCGTCACCGAATGGGGCGTCGCGGAGCTGCGCAGCTGCGGCCTTGCCGAGCGTGCGCGCCGCATGATCGCGATCGCGGCGCCCGAGCACCGCGATGCGCTGGCGGCGTCAGTTCATCATCGCAAGTGAAGGACGCTGGCTCTCATCGGATTCGATGATGCCAGGCAGATCCGCAGCGTCGCCCGCGATCATGCCGGACATCCGCCAGAACAGATGGGCGAGCCGCGAAAACACCAGCCGGTCGCGCTCGGCGACGGCCGTTCCTTCCGGAATCGTCAGGGTCTCGAGCCCGACTACCTTCCTGAAATCCGGCCAGATCGTCATCGACTGCGCGACCACGGAGACGCAGCGCGGATCGTCGTCGTTCTCGTCGGGCGCTGGCGGCAGGCCCGGATATTGCGTCGGTGCGGTGTAGAACTTGTAGGCACCATGGCCGAGCTGGAGCAGGAATTTCTCGGAGACGGCGATGTCGTTGGCAAAGGACACCAGGCGGGCATCGCGCAGCACCTCTGGGGAGATCGCGGCGAGGTCCTGGGCGCGGAGCGCCGAGCAGAAGGCCAGATCGCGATTGTGCTCCCGGAGCAGGTTGGCCAGCGGCTGCTGCTGTTGCACAGTGTCGGTAAGCAGGATGATGGTTTTCAGCATCGTGTGTCGTCCGTCAGGGGAAAAGATGGCGCGCGGTCATGACCGCATCGTCGGATGCGTGCGCGGCGAAGAAATCGTTGGCGATCTTCTGCCCCGGGGCGATCTCCAGGATGCGGTAGCGCGCCAGGGCGGCGGCTTCGCGCGCGGCGCCGACATCCTCCTGCCAGGCGCACAGCGACAGCTCGAACCGGCCGTACCCGCCGCAGTCGGCGGCATAGGCGCCGGTCACGGCTTCGACCGTCGCCGCAACCGCGGTCGCGTCGCTGGCCGCGATGTCGCGCAAGATCACGGCGATGCCGTTGCCAGTCGTAGCTTTCGAGGTCATCACCATGAAGGCGTCGCGAGCGCCGGTGCGGCCGGCGCGGCGGGCGGTGCGCACGAGGCCGGCGAAACCGGGATCGGGCCCGAGCTCCAGCGTCGTCGTTTGCTGATCGTGCAGGATCACGGCGCGGCTCGCGCCGAGATCGCCTTTCAGCGCGTGATAGGATCGCGGCAGCCATACGGTGTCGAGCGGCACCTGCGACGAGGTCAGGCTCCAGGCCTGGTCGAGCAGATAGCCCTCCCAGACCGCGGGATAGGACGCGGCGAGCTGCTGCCAGGCGCGCAGCAGCAGTTCGGCGTGCGCGGTGCGGCCGAGATAGAGCGTACGCGCCGACATCTCCCAGCGGTTCCACTTGTGGAGCGCGACGTCGCAACGGAGGAAGGACGGCAGCAGCGGCAGCTCGCGCAACACGGCGCCGGCTTCGACGAAAAGCAGCGGTTCGCGATATTTGTTCCACATCCGCACCATGAACTCGGCCTTCTCGAAGCAGAGGATGCGGTCGTCAAACTGGGTCCCGATTGCCTCGATATGGCTGTCGAGGCGCAGGCGCTCGAGCGATTGCCTCAAGCCTGAGGAAATATTCTCGCCGCCGCCGCGCGGATAACAGGAGACGATGCGCGGCCGGGCGGCGGAGGCATCAGCGGCGGTCAGGAATTTCGACCAGCCGATACCGCCCCACCATATTTCATGCGGGCCGTCCGCGCCGCAGGGGCCGACGGTGCCGAACTCGGTCAGCTTGGACTTGAGGAAATCGAAGCCGGGACTCTCGCTCCCGGGAATGACGACGGCGCTGGCAGGGGTAAGCGCGCGGTACAACAACTCGGCCGCGGCGCCGCTCGGCAGTTCCTTCAGGAGGATGAGGCCGCCGTGCCGTCCCTCAAGGTTGGCGTCGAGCGTCGGCGCACCGTATTGCCCGACCAGCCAGGTCAGGCGATCGCGCTGGGCCCGGCCAAGCTGGATGCCGCCGGCTTGCAGCAGGCGATCAAGATTTGCGTGCGTCTCGTCCGTCAATTCCGTGTCCCCTCGCGCCGGGTCGGATCGGCGCTTTTCTTAGCCCATGGACTTCAACGACCGGGGCGGCGCGATCAGGCGGACTATTTGGAGCTGGTGCCGAGCGGCGCGATCGCCACGGAATAGACCGCGATGTCCTTCGTCATCGGAGCGACCGGGATCAGCAGGCAGCCGTCCTCGGTCTCGGCGCGATAATGCTCGCCGGTCCGCTGGATGCCGGCGTAGACCAGGCTGGCGTCGGCGATGCCGATCACGTCCTGGCTCTCGGCGGCGTCGCGAACATCCTCGCCTTGCTGGACAGTCACGCGATGGAGAAGGCCTTGGGGCGCGAATTTCGCCAGCGGCAAGGCAATCATGCTGATTGCCATGGTGCGAGACAGGGGAATGCGCAAACGCAGCTCGCCGAGTCCGGTGCGATAGATGGTGACTGTCTCAAGTGCCGCATCGCCGCCGGCGCGGAACAATCCGACCTGAACCGAGCCACAGGGGCGTTCCTCGAAGACGTCGGCGGGCAGGCGATTGGCGCCGAACAGCACATAGAGATAGCCGTAGGACGGCGACAGGCGCGCGAAGCTGCCCGCGAGCCACATCGGCGGCGCGGCCGACGCGCAGGCGGCCGAGAGGCCGCGCGCGGTGATCTGGTCGCAGACGAAGCGGCTGTCGAGCATCGGCGCCAGCGCATGTGTGCCGAGGTTGACGTCGTGCTTCAATCCGCCGAGCAGCGCCAGTTCGTCCTCATCGGGCAGCAGCAGGAGCCGCGCCAGCGTCGCCGCGCTCCAGCGCGCGGCGACGTCGGGTGCGGCGTAGGGATGCAGACCGTAATTGGCCGCGACGCCCACGGCGCTCTCCGCAAAGGCCAGTGCGCCGGCCTGAATCTCCGCGGCAAGCGCGATCTGGCTTGCGGGACGCGGATTGATCTCACGCAGCACCGTGCCGCCCTCGTAGTCCCGCACCGAGCCGTCGGCCGAGCAGCAGGCCTGCTCCAGCAGTGCGACGTTGCGGCTCAGCATGCGCTTGGCATGCGGCGTGATTACGAGGTCGGAGATGAAGCCTTCCACACTGTCCTCTTCGGCGATATCGTCAAAGGCGTCGTCGAGGGAGATCAGATAGGCGCCGTGCAGGCGGACCTTGATGCCCTCCTGGTCGAAGACGCGGCGCAGCGCCTTCTGCACGCTGCCGGAATAGCCGAGATCGGCGAGCACGAGATCGGTGCAGTCGTCAAAGCCCGGGATTGCGTAACGGAGATAAGCGAGCAAGCGCCTGCGCAAGGCCCCGGCGAGCGCGACGATTTCACCGGCGTCCATCAGGTCGGGAAGGGCGGCTGCGAGCTCTTCGCCAGTAGCGATTCCGCCGGGAAACCTCGCAAAGAACGCGACGACTTCCGGCGACGTGATCTTCATCATGTCGTGGAACGTCGTCGCATCGATCTTGAAGACCTTGCTGAGGAGATCGACGAGCGGGTCGATCGTGTCGGCCGAGGCGATCAGGCTGACGCGGCGATTGATCTCGAGATAGGCCGAGGCCGTGCCGTTCAGGCCCTGCCAGATCCGGTGCGACAGGAAGCCGTCGCGGCCGAGGAAGCCGAGGGCAACCTGCCGGGCCGGGCCCCCGACCTCCTTGCATCGTCTCGCCACAAAGGCGTCGAAAGCCGTCATCACCGGGCCGAGGATGGTGAGTCCCAGATGGAATGCGGGAGACTTCTCGGCGCTGCCCGCTGCCACCATGCGTCGCAAGGTACGCGCGCCATCATCGAGCCGCGACGGCGCGTTCTGGCAGAGCAATTCGAACAGCGCGGTCTCGCGTTGAAAGATCGACGCCAGCCGCGGCGTGGCCTGTGGATAGTAGCGCGGACGAATGCCGTGGCGCCGCGCGCCCCTGATGTCGGCCTTCTCGTTGTCGCCGACGTGAAAGGAGGCGGCTGCATCGATGCCTTGCTCGGACAGGTATTTCGCGAACAGGGCTTCGCTCTTGCTGCTGCCATGGTCGCAGGAGGCGTAGAGGAAATCCCAGGTCAGGCCGGGCCAGCAAGCCCGCAACAGCTGCGCCAGCCGTTCGGAATCCCAATAGGTGTCGGAGATGAATCCGACGCAATGGCCGGCGCGCTTCATGTCCAGATATTGCCGCAGCATGTCGGGATTGGCACGGCAGAGCGCGAGCTCCGCGTCGAACTCGGCATCGACCAGATCGTTCAGGTCACGGCGTTCGAGGCCGAACAGCCTGAACGGAAAATAGGAATAGATCTCGGTGACGTGAACTTCGCTCGCTCCGCGCTTGTCCTTTGCAGCCTTGCGTGCGCGCGCTTCGGCCTGGATTCGATGCTGAACGAAACTCGCGGAAACACCCGGAGAAGAGCGCGAAACGCCGGATAGCTCGTAAGTCCTTTCAAATACGCCATCTGGCGTCGTGCAGGCGCGAACGAGAAACGTATCGAAAACATCGAATGACCAAGCAGAAACATTTTGCGTCCGACATTTTGCGCCGACTGTCGCGATCGTCATGTCAAGAATCCCCTTCCAACACGCGATTAACGTGCGCGTGAGTGAACTCAGGCGGCACGACGACGAAAAAAGTTCACGCGCGATTCAAAATCGCGCTCGTCGCGACTGACAGATTCAAAAAAATCGCTAGGTTCGAAAAAGGTGATTCGGAAAAAATTGCCGAGTGAAGAAGCGGTCTCGCGGCCGTTTACACTCAGACACAATTGATCCTCAGGCGCGCGATGCGCGTGCCGTTCGATCACCTGGTGCCGCGTAATCTAAGCGTTTTTCGAGAACACATCTGTTTGGGATCGATGATCCGCAATGGTGCGAGACGATGTCGATGATTGCAGGACGAACGCGCGACATTTGCGTGCTGTCGGCAATTATTGCCTGTTGCCCGGCAAAAGATTCCGGATAACATCTTGAAAAAACTCAGAAAATCTCCGCCTGGATTGTTCTGGTGTCGCGTTCAACGCGTGGAAGCTGCGTGGCATGTGCGCCGCCGGCATTGCGGGTTGGAGATTGCGGGATGAGTTACGCTGCTGATGTCTGGGGTCCCGCCGAGGCGACGGTGTCGGCTGATGCGACCGTGCCGGTGATGCCCTCAGTGGCGCTCGCGCCCGACAATCCGCCGGTCGCCGACGTTGTCTTCGACGAGGACAGCGAGCTCCTGGACAGGCTTGCCACCGGTGATGAAGCTGCATTCCGGATGCTGGTCGAGCGGCATATCGATCGTGCCTACGCGATCGCGCTGCGCATCATCGGCAACGCGGCGGATGCCGAGGACGTGGTGCAGGACACCATGCTCAAGATCTGGACTCATCGCGGGCGTTGGCAGCACGGCCGCGCAAAATTCTCGACCTGGCTTTACCGCGTCATCTCCAACCGCTGCATCGACCTGCGCCGCAAGCCGCGCACCGAGAATGTCGAGACGGTGCCGGAAGTTGCCGACGGCCAGCCGGATGCTGCTGAAATCATCGAGCGCAACGAGCTGAACGACATGCTGGAGCTCGCGATGCAGCGCCTGCCAGAGCAGCAGCGCATCGCAGTGATCCTCTCCTACCACGAGAACATGAGCAACGGCGAGATCGCGCAGGTGATGGACACGACGGTCGCCGCGGTGGAGTCGCTGCTCAAGCGCGGCCGCCAGCAGCTTCGCCAGCTCCTGCGCAAGCACGAACGCGACATCCGAACCGCGTTTACCGACTACTAACCATAAAATTCCGCTCTCGGAGAATTTCCCGCCTGATCTCCTTGCGCTCCGTCGTTTGAGCGAACGGACGGGGCTGCGGTCCGCGTCGTCAATCGTCTTCCACGATGCGGCACGCCATGCCCATCAGCACAGGAGCCTTCAATGCCTGCAATTAACACCAACACTGCCGCGAACTCCGCGGTGCGCTACCTCAATATCAACTCCGCGCAGGAGAGCAGCTCGCTCTCCAAGCTGTCGAGCGGTTCGCGCATCACTTCTGCCTCCGACGACGCTGCCGGCCTTGCGATCTCCACCCGCATCTCGTCGGACGTCACCACGCTGCAGCAGGCCGCGACCAACGCGTCGCAGGCGACTGCGATCCTGCAGACCGCGGACGGCGGCGCTTCGAACATCTCCGACATCCTGGCCCGCATGAAGTCGCTGGCCTCGGAGTCCGCGTCGGGCACCACCACCGATTCAAGCCGGGCCTATATCAACTCGGAATTCACGCAGCTCACGAGCGAAATCGATTCGATCGCGAGCGGCACCCGCTATTCCAGCCAGAGTCTGCTCGATGGCTCCAGCGTGTTCTCCTCCGGCGTCTCGGTCCTGGTCGGCTCTTCGGGCTCGGACACCATCACGATCAAGCTGACGAGTCTCACGGCGTCTTCGCTCAGCGTCTCTTCGCTCGACGTCAGCTCGCTGTCGGATGCGACCTCGGCACTGACCGTGCTGGACACCGCGATCGATACGGTTTCCGCGGCTCGCGCCAGCATCGGCGCGCAGGAGTCGCGGTTCAACTTCTCCTCCGACTCGATCTCGACCCAGACCCAGAACCTGCAGGCTGCGAACTCCGCGATCAAGGACGTCGACATCGCGGCCGAGCAGGCCAAGCTGTCCTCGGCCGAAGTGAAGACGCAGGCCGCGGTGTCGGCCGAATCCGCGGCGAACCAGATGCCGCAATACCTGCTCAAGCTGCTCGGCTAAGACGCCTGACCTAACGACCGTCATGCCGGGTCGGCTTGATGCCGGCCCGGCTCTTACCGGGATGGAGCGGGCAGCAAAGTGACCAGCGTCAGTTCGAGCACCAGCAGCACGTCGACGACCAGTTCGGCCAGTTCGAGCGCCTCCTCGGTGACCACGACCGGTACGACGACGTCGACCAGCATCGACTGGAGCGCGCTGATCACCGCGGCGGTGAACGCCAAGCTCGAGCTGGCGACCACGATCTCGACCACGATCACCAGCAACGAGGCCAAGGTCACCGCCTACCAGACGCTCCAGACCGACCTTTCCACGCTCTACGGCGGGCTCTCCTCGCTCGCGACCTCCGTCGTCAATTCGCTGGCGACCAACGCCTTTGCCACCCGTTCGGCGACCCTCAGCTCGACCGGCGACGTGAGCGCGTCATCCGCGCTGTCGATGTCGGTCAGCAACGGCGCGGCGACCGGCGGCCACACGCTGACGATCAGCCAGATCGCCACCGCGCAGAAGGTGGTCGGCACCTCGCAATCGAGCCAGACCGCCGCGCTCGGCTATTCCGGCACCTTCTCGCTCGGTCTTGGGAGCGGCAGCACCGCCGACATCACCGTCACCAGCACGATGTCGCTCCAGGACGTCGTCGACGCCGTCAACGCCCAGACCTCGACCACCAATGTGCAGGCCTCGATCGTCCAGGTGTCGAGCGGATCCTACGAGATGGTGCTGACCGGAACCGAGGATGCGGCCGACATCACCTATTCCAGCACCTCCGGCGACGACATCCTGAACAAGCTCGGGGTGACCGACAGCTCCGGCGCCTTCACCGACGCCCTGCAGAAGGCACAGGCGGCCGAGTTCTCCCTCGACGGCATCTCGATGACCCGGGATACCAACGACATCACCGACGTTCTCAGCGGTGTGACGTTCAACCTGCTCCAGGCGACGCCCGACGGAGCAACGCTGAACATCAGCATCGGGGCCGACACCAGCCAGATCGAATCCGCGGTCGAGACGTTCGTCACCAACTACAACACCTTCCGCGACGCGGTGATGGCCCAGCAGGCGACCGCTTCGGACGGCACGGCGTCGTCGAGCGCGGTTCTGTTCGGCGATGGCACAATGCGCGACATCATGGATGCGCTGCAGAACGCGCTCAGCAGCACCGTGGGCGGGCTCACCATGGCCGACCTCGGCCTGTCCTTCAACGAGAACAACGAGCTCGAGCTCGACACCTCGACGCTGTCCGGAATCCTCAGCACCAATTTGAGCGGGGTCACCACGCTGTTGTCGGCGCAGACCAAGGCTTCGTCGAGCCAGCTCAGCGTCGTCAACACCGGAACCTCGCCGCAATCCTTCACGCTCGACCTGACCGTGGATTCCTCCGGCAATCTCACGTCGGCCTCGGTCGGCGGCGACTCCTCGCTGTTCACGATCAGCGGCACCACCATCATCGGCAATGCCGGGACGGCCTATGCCGGCATGGCCTTCACCTATTCGGGGACAACGTCGCAATCGATCACGGTGACCTCGACGTCCGGCATTGCCACGCAGCTCTACCAGATCGCCAAGACCTACTCTTCGAGCTCGGGTGCATTGCAGACCTTGATCACAAACCTGCAGGATCGCGACAACGTGCTTCAGCAGAAGGTCGACGACATCGAGAGCGCCGCGACCGCCTATCAGACGCAGCTCCAGACCCAATATGCGAACTACCAGGCCGCGATCGAGAGCGCCAACAACACGCTCACCTATCTCAAGGCCTTGCTCAACTCCAGCTCGAGTAACTGATGATGCATAATCCGATGGCGTACATGGCCAATCAGGCCTATCGGGGAATCGCGACCACCGTCCCGCCGCTGAAGGCGGTATCGATGCTGCTCGGCGGCGCGATCACCTTCCTGCAGAAGTCGCTTGCGGCGCAGGAAGCGCGGCGCTTCGAGGAGGGACACGAGCACCTGATGAAGGCGACCGCGATCCTGCGCGGGCTCAGCCACAATCTCGATTTCACCAAGGGCGGGGCGGTCGCCGAACGGCTGTTCCAGACCTACAATGCCCTCATCCTGGCGAGCCTGAAGGCCTATGGCCGGCCGCATGCGCGCGAGAGTTTTCGGCGCATCATTGCCGGCTTGACCGAGCTGCGTGAGGCCTGGGAGCAGGTCGACGCGACGGTGCGGGGGGGCAAGGCTGCCTCGGCCGATTCGGCCGGCAAGCGTTGAGCGAACTCATCTCGCCGGCCCGGCAGTCGTTCGGACCACGGTTTCGAGCGCATTCCGTAGTGCGTCGGGCGCCTTTGGCGCCTGAACTCGCGGAAATCCGGTTTCCGCCGCGCTCGCAATGCTTTATGACGGGCCCGGGGAAGACGGGACCGGCAGGCGATGGACGTCACCGAGTTTGAAGATCTGATCGATCGGCTGGGCGAGGACCTTTCGCGCTGGCCCGATGATCGGCGCCTGCTCGCCGAAGAGCTGCTCGCCCGCTCCGCCGCCGCGCAGTCGCTCCTGGAGGAGGCGCGCACCTTGCGTAGCGCGCTTGAAGCGCCCCCGGTGCGGGCGCCGGGAGGCCTCGCCGACCGCATCGCCGCCGCGGCCAAGAAATTGAACAGCGACGCCGCCGAGCCGCGCACCGAAGGCGAGACGGCCGGGAGCTGAGAGTTTCCTTCGATCTACTTACGCTTTTCGTAAATCGGAGTTGGGCCTGCTTGCGTTGATGCAGCGTGCCGAACGCGGCGCGTGCGCACGGCAGATCTTGCCGCGTCGAAAGCCGCATTCGCGCGGGCAAATCCGCGCCTGAATTCGCACGCTCACGCGTTTCATCAGCACAGAGATTTCAAGCCGCCCGCCGACATCGTCACGGCCGGCGGCACGAGAACCGGAGTGTTTGATGACCGTTTCCGCGACGAGCTCCGTCTCGACAGCATCAACCACGACGTCCTCGTCGAGCACGTCGTCTTCGTCGTCGCTGACGTCGAGCGACTTCCTGAGCCTGCTCGTCAGCGAGCTCCAGAACCAGGATCCGCTGAATGCGACCTCGACCACCGACTTCATCAATCAGCTCACGTCCTACGCGAATTTCAGCCAGCAGCAGTCGATCAACTCCAATCTCTCTTCGCTGTCGAGCTCTTTCTCGAGCCTCGTGACGCTCAACTCGGTGAACTATATCGGCCACACCGTCGAGGCGAAGACTGATACGTCGACGCTGAGCAACGGCTCGGCGACGTTCGGCTACTCGCTGTCGTCGTCCGCCTCGAACGTCTCGATCAGCGTCAAGGATTCTTCCGGCAACACGGTGTGGACCGGCACCGGAACGGGGAGCGCCGGATCCAACACCTTCACCTGGGACGGCAAGGACTCCAGCGGCAACCAGCTCTCCGACGGCGGCAAGTACACCATCTCGGTAACTGCCACAGATTCCGCCGGCAACTCCGTCCTCAACTATACGACCGTCACCGGCACGGTGACCGGCATCGACACCTCGACCTCGACGCCCTCGCTCACCGTGAACGGCGTCTCGGTCAGCGCCGCCGACATCATCGGCGTCACGTCCTGATTTCACGTCCTGATTTCCCTGGAGCTTCCTCATGAGTCTAACCGGTGCTCTGTCCTCGGCGATCTCGGCGCTCAGCGCGCAGAGCCAGTCCCTGTCGATGATCAGCGACAACATCGCCAACTCCGATACGACGGGCTACAAGACCACGTCGGCGATGTTCGACGACCTCGTCACTGCCTCGAGCAACGCGACCTCCTATGCCTCGGGCGGCGTCACGGTCTCCGGCCGCGCCAACATCACTCAGCAGGGCCTTCTTGCCGCGACCTCTAACGCCACCGACGTTGCGATCCAGGGCTCGGGCTTCTTCGTGGTGACCAGCGCCACTTCGGGTGGCACCACGTCCTACACCCGCAACGGCGCCTTCACGATCGACAATGCCGGCTATCTCGAGAACAACGGCAGCTACCTCGAGGGCTGGCGCACCGATGCGGATGGCAACGTCGTCGGCAGCGAGTCCGCGAGCAACCTCTCGGCCATCAACACCCAGATCGCCTCGACCAGCGGCAGCGCCACCACCAAGACCACGATCGCGGCCAACCTGCCGTCCGATGCCGCCACCGGCAACACCTATACCAGTTCGATGACGGTCTACGATTCGCTGGGCGCGGCGAATACGATGCAGATCACCTGGACCAAGACCGGCACTAACACCTGGAGCGCAAGCTTTGCCAAGCCGACCTCGGCGTCGGGCACCAGCACCTCAACCGCAACCGGCGTCAGCGGTACGGTTGACATCAGCTTCAACACCGACGGCTCGCTGAAGAGTACCAGCCCGAGCCCCGCGACCGTCGCGGTGACGGGCTGGACCGACGGCGCCGCTGACAGCTCGATCACGCTCGACCTCGGCACTGCCGGCAAGACCGACGGGCTGACGCAGTACGCTTCCGGCGAGACGACGCCGTCCGTCAACGTCACCAGCATCAATTCGGACGGCCTGTCCTACGGCAAGCTGTCCAGCGTGTCGATTGGCAAGAACGGCGTGGTCGACGCCACCTATTCGAACGGCGAGACGATTGCGATCTACAAGATCGCCGTGGCGACGTTCGCTGATCCGAATGGCCTGTCGGCGGCTAGCGACGGCCTCTACTCGGCGACCGTGACGTCGGGGAACGCCGCGTTGCAGGCTTCCGGCGAGAACGGCGCGGGCACGGTCTACGGCAGCGAGCTGGAATCCTCGACCACCGACACCAGCAGCCAGTTCTCGAGCATGATCTCGGCGCAGCAGGCCTATTCCGCCGCCTCGCAGGTCATCTCGACCGTGAACAAGATGTACGACACCCTGATCTCGGCGATGAGGTGAGCGATGCGCGGTGAGACGGCAAAGGCCGCGGGCGAAGCCTTGCTGCGGCGGCTGCGCAGGCTGGTGGCGCGCGCCGCTACCGTCGAGCGCAGCGACCGCAAGCAGCTGCTCGCGCTGATCGACGATATCGAGACGACCCGCCACGGTCTCCTGCGGGAATGCGCGGCGATCGAGGGCGAGATGAAGCAGGCAACCACCCGAGCGACGGCGATCGGTGCCTACTTGCGCAACTCGCAAGCCGGCCGCGGCCGGCGGCACAATTAGAAGAAGGCGATGACCATGACTGTAGCTCAAGCCAAGAGGACGAGCGCCGCGGAAGGTGACGCACGGATCAAATCCTTGATCGCGCTCATCGACAACCTGACCGCGCTGGTCGCGGAGGAGAATGCGGAGCTCGCCAAGGGCCTGCCGGCCTCGCGGCTGAAGCAGGTCGACGAGAAGAACCGGCTGGCGGAGGTGTTCGAACGCACGGTTGCCGAATGCGCTGCGGGTACGACCAGCCTGCACGTGCGCGACCGGCTGCTGCGCGAACAGTTGATGGAGCGGATACTGAAGCTGCGCGTAGCGATGGACGAAAACTTGGTGCGCCTGCGCGCGGCGATCGAGGCCAGCAATCGCCGGATCGAGGCGGTCATGCAGGCGATCCGTGAGCAGATCGCGGCGGTGTCGCCCTACGGCGCGTCCGGTCGCGTCGCGGCGCGCGCCGTCTCCAGCGGCACCAGCCGCAGCGCCTGACCAGCCGAGGAGCCGCGCCGTGTCGCTCGACATCGCACGTTTGGTCGCCTTCAGCGGGCTTTCGGCCACGTCTGTGCAGATCAGCGTGACGTCGTCGAACATCTCGAACGCCGACACGACCGGCTATACCAAGAAGACCGCGGCCCAGTCGAGCACCGTCACCAACGGCGTCGGTACGGGCGTCACGGTGACGGGCATTACCTCGACGGTCGACAAGCTGCTCCTGAAGTCGCTGACCGGCGCGACCTCCGATCTCGGCGCTGCCGACACCACCAACACCTATCTGACGTCGCTGGAGAAGCTCTACGGCTCGACCTCGAGTTCCTCCAGCTCCTCGACCGGAACGTCGCTCGCCAACAGCATCGCCTCGCTGGAATCGGCGCTGTCGTCGCTGGCGAGCACGCCGAGCAGCGCCTCGCTGCAATCCAACGCCATCAGCGCGCTCGACGACGTCGCGAGCCAGCTGCGGGAGACCTCAAGCGGCATCCAGAAGCTTCGCGCCAACGCCGACCAGGACATCGCGTCCTCGATCGACGGCGTCAACGACGATTTGCAGCAGATCGCGAACCTCAACGCCGAGATCAAGCAGACGGCGGCGGCCGGCCAGTCGACCGCCGACCTGGAGGATCAGCGCAACACTGCGCTCCAAGACATCGCCTCGAAGATGAATATCAGCTATTTCACGGCATCGAACGGCGATCTCCAGATCTACACCACCTCTGGCCAGGCGCTGGTCGACAGCACCGCACACACGATCAGCTACACGGCGGCGGCCAACGTCACGGCATCCACGACCTACACGGCCGGCTCATCATCGAGCGGCTTCAGCGCGATCACCGTGAACGGCGTCGATATCACCTCCCAGATCACCGGCGGTGATATCGGCGCGCTGATCACGCTGCGTGACAAGACGCTGCCGGCGGCGCAATCGCAACTCGACCAGCTCGCGCAGCAGCTCGCGTCGGCAATGAACGGCGTCTCCAACAGCGCCTCCTCGGTGCCAGCGCCGACCGGCCTGACCGGGACGACGTCAGTCACCAGCTCAACGGCGCTCTCCGCCACCGGCACGGTGCGCGTTGCAGTCACCGACCAGAGCGGCAACCTCGTCTCCTATGGCGATCTCGATCTGTCGTCTTACTCCACGGTCGGCGATCTCGTCACCGCCATCAACGGCATCTCGGGCCTGTCGGCCTCGGTCGATGCGGACGGCCATCTCTCGATCACAGCGACCGGCTCCGGCAACGGCGTCGCCATCAATGAGATGACGAGCTCGGTCGGCAGCTCGGGCGAGGGATTTTCGCGGTATTTCGGCCTCAACGACCTCGTGACCGGAACGAGCGCGTCCGACATCGCGGTCAACAGCAGCATCCTGTCCGGCACCAAAGAGTTGCAACTCGCGACGCTGGACGCCTCGTCCAGCCTGACCGTTGGCAGCACAGTGCTGTCGTCGGGCTCGGCCACCGTCGTCAACGCCTTCTACAACGCGCTGACGGACTCCCGGACGTTCGCCTCGACCGGCGGGCTCGCCGCAACCACCGGCTCATTTGCCGACTATGCCTCGGCCATCGTGGCCGACGTCGCCAGCAAATCCTCGCAGGCCTCCTCCAGTTACACGGCGAAGGAGACGGCGCAGTCGACCTATGCGAGCTCGCTGTCCTCGCAATCCGGCGTCAACCTCGACGAGGAATCGGCGAAGCTGAGCACGCTCCAGAACAAGTATTCGGCGGCCTCCGCGCTGATCCAGGCCATCAACTCCATGTACTCGGCGCTGCTCACCGCCGTGCAGTCGACATAAGGAGCCGCGCCTTGGTCGCGATGCGTGTGGCCACCTTCGCCCAGTCGAACGCGATGATCGCCGACGCGCTGCGCGTGCAGTCGGTGATGGCCAACGAGCAAATCCAGGAATCCTCCGGCGTCATCTCCACCGATTTCGGCGGCTACGGCTCGACTGCACAGCATGTCGTCAACCTTCAGGTCTCGGTGACGCGGGCGCAATCCTATATCGACGCCGCGACGCTTGCCGACAGCAAGGTGCAGGTGATGTATTCGGCCGTCGGCTCGATGACCGACATCATCACGCAGCTCCGTTCCCAGCTCAGTGCCGCCTCGACCGGCAGCACCACTGAGACGAATTCGGTGATCTCGTCGGCGCAGCAGATGCTGCAGGAGATGGGCTCGCTGATGAACACGCAGTATGACGGCCAGTACGTCTTTGCCGGCGGCAAGTCGGACACGGCACCGGTCGATCTCACGGGCTTCTCGTCCGGCACGGGGTCCACGACCACGGCGGACACGAGCTATTATAAAGGCGATGACGAGATCGCCTCGGTACGCGTCGCCGCGGACGAGACCGTGTCCTATGGCGTGACCGCGGACAACTCCGCGTTCGAGGAGGTGATGCGCGTCCTGAAATTCGTCGCGAACAGCACCTCGCTGTCCTCCTCCGATATTTCCAGCGCGCTCGATCTCGCCAGCACGGCGCTCGACGATACCGCAGCGGTGCAGGCAAAGCTGTCGAGCGCGGCGTCCTCGATCGAGACGGCGAGCGCGCGCCAGACCGACTACAAGAGCTATGCGGAGACGCTGTCGAGCGATCTCACCAGCGTTGATGTCGCGGCCATCACGGCGCAGCTCTCGACCTACCAGGCGCAGCTCACCGCGTCCTATTCGGCCATCTCCAAGATCCTGGGCATGAATCTCGCGAGCTATCTGAAATAAGCCTATTCGGCCGCGATCCGTTCCATCGCCATGGTGCGGAGCCGGGCGCGCTGGATTTTCACGCCGTTGGCGCTGTCGGTGACGGGAAAGGCTTCGACGACATAGATCCGCGCCGGGACCTTGTAGCCGGCGAGCCGTTCGCGCAACCGCGCGACCAGTGCCTCCTGCTGCGGGGGCTCTCCGGTCGGGATCACGAAAGCGACGCAGCGCGCCTGGCCCTTCAGGTCGACCGCGACGACCTGGGCGTCAGCGATGCCGGCACAGGCCTTGAGCTCGTCCTCGATCTCGCCGGGCGCAACCAGGAAGCCGCCAAGCCGCATGGCATCGCCCGCGCGGGTCTCATAGACGAAGGAGCCGTCGCCGCGCAGCCGGCCGATGTCGCCGGTGCGGAAGAAGCCGTCCGCGGTGATGGCGTCCCGCGTCGCCTCCGGATCGTTGAAATAGCCGAGGAAACGCGACAGCGCGCTGATCTCGATCTCGCCCGAGATTCCGTTTGCCGCGAGCGCGCCGTTCTCGGTATCGCGCACGCGCACCAAAGCTTCCGGCGACATCGGCCAGCCGCCTCCTTCGATGCGGTCGGCGAAGGCGTCGCTTGCGCGGCCGATCGAGAACAGCGCCTGCACCTCGCTCGAGCCGTAGAGGCCGAACAGCGGCAGTCCGCGCGCCTCGGCCTCCGCGGCGAGCTCGCGCCAACCCGGCTGGAATGCGGCGAAGCCGAACACTTCCGCACTCGGAAACGGCCGGCGCACATCCGTGAGCGCGAGTATGCGGCGGAACATCTCGTCGGAGCCGAAGGCATGCGTGATTCCGTGCCCGCCGAGGATTTCTAGCGCCGGCGCCGCCTCGAAGGCGTCGAGCACATGGATGGTCACGCCGGCGGCGAGGAATCCAAGCAGGCTGGTCATGCCAAAAGTGCCACAAAACGGCAGCATCGCCAGCAGCGAATGCCGCTGTGGCGAGAGCGCTAGCGCCTTGGCGACGGAGCGTGCGTGCGTGGCAAGCGTTGCTTGCGAATGCGCCACGAGCTTCGGCCCCTTGGTCGTGCCCGAGGTCGTGTAGAGCAGCACTGGCAGGTCGACATCGTCCTGTAGCGCTGGTGCCGGCGGATAGGGTTTGTCGAAAGCGTCGAACCGGACGCAGGGCCAGTGCGCCGGGATCGCATCCGCGTCGACCACTGCGAGCTTTTGCAGCGCGGGCACGTCGGCCTTGGCGATATCGGCGAGAATGGCGGCGAAGTCGATCGAGCGAAACGCGGCCTCGACGACCATCAGCTTTGCGCCGGACAGGCGGAGGAGGTGGGCGACTTCCGCGCTGCGGTAGCGGGTGTTGACGGCGGCGGCGATCGCCCCAAGCCGGGCAGCCGCGAACAGAAGTGCGACCCATTCGACCCGGTTGACGAGCCAGACCGCGACGACGTCGCCTCTGCCGATACCCTGAGCCGCAAGCCAGGCAGCAGTCTGGTCGACCTTGCTGGACAATTCCGCACGCGACACGGGTGTGCCGTCGAACACGAAGGCGGGATCGGCGGCGGAGCCGGTGCCGATCAGCGATTGCAGTGATCGATCGTTCTTGCGCATGGCTATCGGAGTAAACCGATCGCGCAGACCTGTCTACTTGGTGCCGAACATCCGATCGCCGGCATCGCCGAGGCCCGGCACGATGTAGCCGTGGTCGTTGAGCCGTTCGTCGATCGCGGCGGTCCAGACCGGTACGTCGGGATGCTCCCGCTGGAACTGCGCGATGCCTTCCGGTGCGGCCAGAAGGCACACGAAGCGGATGTCGCGGGCGCCGCGTGCCTTGAGCAGGGAGGCGCCAGCGCAGGCCGAGTTGCCGGTCGCGAGCATCGGGTCCATCAGGATCACGGTACGGTCGGACAGATCCTGCGGCGCCTTGAAGTAATACTCGACCGCCTGCAGGGTCTCGGGGTCGCGGTAGAGCCCGATATGGGCGATGCGCGCTGAAGGCATCAGCGCCAGCATGCCATCGAGGAAGCCGACACCTGCACGCAGGATTGGCGCCAGCGTCAGCTTCTTGCCGGCGATCTTGGGCGCGTGCATCGGTGCGATCGGCGTCTCGATCTCGACCAGCTCCAGCGGCAGGTCGCGCGTCACCTCGTAGCAGAGCAGCATCCCGATCTCGTTCAGGATTTCGCGAAAGCTCTTGGTCGAGCGGTCCTTCTCCCGCATCAGCGAGAGCTTGTGCTGGACCAGGGGGTGGGCGACGACGTTGACGTTGCTGCTGCTCATGGAAACCGCTCTACACGGTTCCGTGAATTTGCGCCAGATCGGCCGGGGCTTTTCCGCCGGATAGCTGGCCTCAAGCCAGCATCGCGACCGCCGTACACGCTCGGTTGCTCGCCTCTTGGGCAGCCATGGTCAAGCGAAGAGGTGAGGGGCCTAGACCCCGAGCCCACGCGCAAGAAGCGTGATCACGAGCGTCAGGATTGCGCCCCAGATCAGGCTCAGCGTCATGGTCAGGATGGTGACCGTGACCGTGTGCTCGAGGTTTCCCTTGAGGAGCTGCATGCTAGCCCTCCGGGGTCGGGGCCGCGGTCATGCGCAGGCCGAGCAGCAATACGCTCATCAACGCGACCAGGACGATGATCTTGAACTCGATCATGGCATCGCTATCCTGCGAAGAAATGCGGCAGGCGCCGCTTCATCTCCACCAGCAGTCGTGCGCCGAGCGCAACCAGCGGATTGCCCTGGTTTTCGATGTCGAGCTCGAAAATCTCGGCCGGAAACACCAGCGCGCATTTTGCCGGCGCGCTCTGCCGGTTGGCGAAATCGACCGCCGAGCTCTTGAACAGGAAGAGACCGCCGACACGTCCATTCGCTTCGCGCGCGACCCACAGGCCGGCGCTGTTGCGGCCGATGAAGAAGGCGGGAAGGGCGGCGCTGACGATATCGGGATCGAGCGGCTTGAGCGCGGCGGCGGCTGCAACCCTGGACGCCGCCTGCTCAGACCGGCGACGGACCTCTTGAAGCGCGATCGCGGCCATGGCGGCCTCCTCACACATTTGCAAGGTCATGATCCTCTCCCATGCCGGTCAGGCGCGAAGGTGCCAGACATAGATTGCGGTCTTCAGAGCAATGAGCGCGGCGAGCACGCTGCCCATCGAAAGCACGGCCAGCGCGCGCAAAGCGATGCGCTTGAGCTGCGCCCTGCGCGCCTTCGAGATTCGCGCCGGGCGTTCGGCCCAATCAAAGGGTCGTTCAAGGTCATGTGTCAGTAGCGACATTTTCAGCAGTCCTTAGTCCGCGGCGCGGCGAGAGGGCCGCTCCAATCTGCCTCGTATGATGTTCATCGCGCCGTTGGATTGCGAGATGGACGCCGAGGCCGCCGCATAGGAATGTCATAAAGATGCCGTTCGTCGCGCCGGCAGGCCTCTGAACAGGTCGTGGTTCCGCTTCGGTCGCGCGGCGGGCGGGGCCCTGTTCGAACGCGCGATCCCGACGGCTGCAGCAAAAGCAAGCCGCAGCCGCGGTTCGTCGATCTGCTCGCAGAAGTGCTCCAGGATCGCCTCGGAATTCTGTTGCTGCCCATCGATCGCCGCGCAGAGCTGCGAGCTGGTTCGCCGGAAGAAATGAAGGGAATCACCGAGCGTGCGGCCGCTCAACCGATCCAGTTCCGCGGCGATCGCCGCGACGTTGAGTTTGTCGCCATCGTCAAGCGTCACGGCAAAGCGCAGCAGCGCCAATTGCCAGGCGCGAAGCAGCCTCTGCGGTTCCTTGGCTGATGACGGCGAACTCATGCGATACGGCCTTCGAAATATCAGGCCCCGACGCTGTCGATCAGCTCCTCGTCGGCGATCGCGGCGAATGCTTTTGTGACCTCCGCTCGGGCTGCGTGGTCCAGCGGAACGATTGGGAGCCTCGTGTCCGGCCGCATCAGGCCGAGCAGACTCAGGGCGCATTTGAGCGCCGCGGGGCTCTCTTTCGAGAGGCTGCAAATGAGAGGAATGAGACGCTTGTACAGGTAGCGGGCGGATTGCAGCCGGCCCTGCCTCACCTGCGAAAAGATCGTCCGGCAGAGATCCGGGGCGATGTTGGCGACCTCCGAGATCGCGCCGTCGCCGCCGCTCGCGAGAAAGCCGAAGGCGGTGGCATCGTCGCCCGACAGCAGCCGGAACCCGGCGGGCAGATGCCGCGAAAGGCGCATCGGACGCGTGACGTCGCCACTGCCGTCGCGCAGGCCCGCGAATTGCCGGGACTCCGCAAGACGCATGATTGTCTCGTCGGCGAGTGGGCGTAGCGTGCGGGACGGCGCGTCGTGCAGGATGATCGGCACGCCGATTGAAGCGGCGATCGCGCGGAAGTGCGCGACCATGCCCTCCTGCATCGGCTTGTTGTAGGAGGGCACCACCGAGAGTACGGCATCCGCGCCCGCCGCCTCGGCTCGGCGCGCCAGCTCAATGGCGTGGCTGGTCGCGTTCGCGACGGCCCCGGCAATGACACGCACCCGGCCGCGGGCGACGTCGACCGCGGTCCGGATGACGAGCTCCTGCTCGGCCGGCGATAGCGTCGGCGCCTCGCCGGCCGTCTCGCAGACCACGAGCGCGGGAGCGCCGGCGGCGACGTGGCGCTCGCAGAGTGAGGCGAGCGCCTTGAGGTCGACCGCATCCGCTGCGTCGAACGGGGTCGGCAGATCCGGAATGAAGCCCGTGAACCAGGCGGAAGGAGGGATGAACATGGTCGTTGCCGGAAGCGCCGGCTAGGCGGCGCGCTGGGTGGCGGCAGTATTGGGCCGCCTGCTCATGTCGAGCTCGATTTCGCGCGGCAGCTCAATAATGGTTTCGGGATGCTGGCCGTTTTCGAACAGCGCATATTTGATTGCCTGCGCGCGGCTGACGAACAGACCGCCATAGAGGCCGTTCTGTTCTTGGGCGACCCACTGACCCCGGCGATTCCTGCCGATGAAGACGATGGTCGAGAGCGAACTGCACGAGGGAGGTTCGACGAGTTTCACGGATCTATTCCTTTTGATCGACGCGAGGCTTTTGGGAGCATGTCCCGGCCTTGCGCGCTCAATATCTTTCGTCGCGGATATGATTTCGAGGGCGGGCGAAGGACGATCTCATAGGAACGTCATAAGCGAGGGCGCTCAGATCAACTGATCGAGAGTATGGACCAGCGCGAACAGCGCGCCGAAGGCAACGGCTTCGTCCCAATGATTGAGCGTTACTCCGAACAGCGGCTCGCGCTTGATCAGGCCGACGACGGCGCAGAGGATGATCGACATCCAGAGCAGGGCGGCGAGGCTGTTGCCGAAGCCGATGCTGCCGAATGCGGCGAAGGTGGCGAGCAATGCGATGCGAACGGCAAAGCGCGCAAGGACGCGCGGCGAGCTTCGGGCGCGCGAGATGTCAGGAGATTGCGACAAGGTTGGTGCCTGTCAGACGTCGCTTAGCCGAAATTGTCGCAAACGACCGGTTCGTAGAGGGAATTGAACGCCGGGCGAACCGAGGGAACGCTGGGGCGCGATACCTCCGCGGCCGACGCCTGTGCCTCGACGAATGTTGACAGCAGCGCGAGCGCGAGGTCCGCGTGGCGGGCTTCGATCGCCGCGTCGAGCCAGTCCGGCAGCTCGCGTTCGCGCGACAAAGCGCAGTACCATTCGCCCTCGTCATAGGCAATGCGGCGGACCTGCCACAGCGGCAGTTCGAGCTCCATCAGTGCCAACGCGGCATCGGCCCAGGCTTCCGCATCGATCAGCCGCGTGACGCGCGCGCTGCGTTCGGTCTGTCCGGCTGAAGGAAAACGCCGGCAGGCATGGTCGATGATGTCGAGCATCAGCGGCCGTGTCATCGCATGGGCATTGCGCAGCCGCTCGCTCAGTGAGAGCGCGTCATAATGTCGGAGAGCGGTGGTCATGTCAGGCCTCCTGGAATTGGTGTCGGTCAGTCGGCCGGCCTCTCCAAGATGGCGGGAAGGGCATTTGAAAACGAGATGAGGACGGGGCGGAAGATATAGGGATTTCATAAGTGTGCGGATCGTGCCGGGTCAGGGGTATAGGCGCTCTCCGGTCTCGACGCTCGTCCCTGCCGGCTGGCGGTGCTCATAGAAACCGGCCTTTTGAAAAGACTTGGCGACTGTTTGGAAAGACCGGGTCACCGTCTGCCGTGACAATTGGCAGAGATGGTCATGGTGAATTGCGCCGGTGCGCTGCCCGAAGCGAGAGCGTGGAGCACGTTGCCGATGCTGCATGGCCGTCCCCGATGGCGCGCTGGCCTTTATGAGATTCCTATAATGTCGCCATAGGCCCCATCTCGAAAACCTATGTGCCGCGATGGCATTTCAGCGCGGTGAAAGTCCCGGCCGGCCGCCGGGGGGACACGCGTTGCATTCGCGCGCAGCAAGCGGTCCACCGGGATCCAGAGACGGGTTACGCCGGATATCGTCGCGCAACGAGGAGTAACTCCATGATGGACATCCTGATGCTGGCGCTGGCTGCCGCCTTCTTCGCGTTGGCGATCGTCTACACCTACGCCTGCGAACGGCTGTAGGGAGCGGACCATGATCTTCGATTACACGCTTGCCGGCGTCGTCTCGTTCGGCCTCCTGATCTATCTCACTTACGCGCTGCTGCGGCCTGAGCGTTTCTGACCGTGCTGCTTCTTCTCAAATTATTGCTGGCGGACGCGGTGCTCGTCACCTGCCTGCTTGCGGTGCTCCTGCCGCTGCTATGCCGGGCACCAAGCCTGAAGGGTTGATTCCATGACTATGGTCGGTTGGCTCCAGATCATTCTGTTTTGCGTCATCATCGTCGCGCTGACCAAGCCGCTCGGCTGGTACATGACGCGGGTGTTCAGCGGCGAGCGGACATTCCTGTCGCCGGTGCTGCGCCCGATCGAGGCTGGGCTCTACTGGATCTCCGGCGTTGACGAGAGGCGTGAGCAGCACTGGCTGACCTATACGGTCGCCATGCTGCTGTTCCATGTCGGCGGCTTTCTCATCATCTACGGCGTGATGCGGCTCCAGGCCATCCTGCCGTTCAATCCGGCCGGGCAGGGCGCGGTCGCCGAGGACCTGTCCTTCAATACGGCGATCTCCTTCATCACCAACACCAACTGGCAGAACTACGGCGGCGAGAGCACGTTGTCCTATCTCGTGCAGATGCTCGGCCTGACGCACCAGAACTTCCTGTCGGCGGCGACCGGCATCGCGCTAGCGGTGGCCCTGATCCGCGGCTTCTCGCGTGCCTCGATGCGCACGGTCGGCAATTTCTGGGTCGACGTCACCCGCACCACGCTCTACGTGCTGCTGCCGATCTGCGTCGTCTACACGCTGTTCCTGGTCTGGCAGGGCATCCCGCAGACGCTCGGCAACTATGTCGAGGCGACCACGCTCGAGGGCGCCAAGCAGACCATCGCGGTCGGCCCGGTCGCCTCGCAGGTGGCGATCAAGATGCTCGGCACCAATGGCGGCGGCTTCTTCAACGCCAATGCGGCGCATCCGTTCGAGAATCCCACCGCGCTGTCGAATTTCGTGCAGATGCTGTCGATCTTCCTGATCGGAGCAGCCATGACCAACGTGTTCGGCCGCATGGTCGGCAACCAGCGCCAGGGCTGGGCCATCCTGGCCGTGATGGGCGTGCTGTTCGTCGCCGGCGTTGCCGTCACCTATTGGGCGGAAGCCAATGGCACCGCGACCCTGCATGCGTTGGGCTTGACCGGCGGCAACATGGAAGGCAAGGAAGTCCGCTTCGGCATCGTTGCCTCATCGCTGTTCGCCGTGATCACGACGGCGGCCTCCTGCGGTGCGGTCAACGCCATGCATGACAGCTTCACCGCGCTTGGCGGCATGATCCCGCTGATCAACATGCAGCTCGGCGAGATCATCATCGGCGGCGTCGGAGCCGGTCTCTACGGCATGCTGCTGTTCGTGGTGATCGCGATCTTCGTCGCAGGGCTCATGGTTGGCCGCACGCCGGAATATGTCGGCAAGAAGATCGAGGCGCGCGAGGTCAAGATGGCGATGCTTGCGATCCTGGTGCTGCCGTTGATGTATCTCGGCTGGACTGCGGTCGGCGTGGTCTATCCGGCGGCGGTCGCCTCGATGGCGAACGCCGGTCCGCATGGCTTCACCGAGGTGCTCTATGCCTTCACGTCGGCGACAGGTAACAACGGTTCCGCCTTTGCGGGCCTGACCGGCAACACGTTCTTCTACAACCTGACACTTGCCAGCGCGATGTTCGTTGGCCGGTTCTTCATGATCATCCCTGCGATGGCGATTGCCGGTTCCCTGGCGGGCAAGAAGACGCATCCGCCGTCAGCCGGCACCTTCCCGACCACGGGTGGCCTGTTCGTCGGCCTGGTCGTGGGCGTGATCCTGATCATCGGCGGCCTGACCTTCTTCCCGGCGCTCGCGCTCGGACCGATCGTCGAGCAGCTCGCAATGAACGCCGGCAACGTCTTCTGATCGAATCTGTCTGGAGTGACCTCCATGGAAACCATGAAACTGCAAAAACGCGCTTCCGTCTCGGCGATGCTCGATCCGAAGATCATGATGCCCGCCATTCGCGCATCCTTCACCAAGCTGGATCCGCGGGTCATGATCAAGAACCCCGTGATGTTCGTAGTCGAGATCGTCGCCGCGCTCACCACGGTGATCTTTCTGCGCGACCTCGTCACGGGCGGCGCGAACCTCGCCTTCACCTTTCAGATCATCCTCTGGCTCTGGTTCACGGTGCTGTTCGCGAATTTCGCCGAGGCGGTGGCCGAAGGCCGAGGCAAGGCGCAGGCCGACTCGCTGCGCAAGACCCGCACCGAGAGCCAGGCCAAGCTTCTGACCGGCATCGATCGCACCTTCAAGCTCGTGCCGGGCACGAGCCTGAAGGTTGGCGACATCGTGCTGGTCGAGGCCGGCGACACCATCCCTTCCGATGGTGAGGTGATCGAGGGCGTCGCCTCCGTCAACGAGGCCGCCATCACCGGCGAATCCGCGCCGGTCATCCGCGAATCCGGCGGCGACCGTTCGGCGGTGACCGGCGGCACGCAGGTGCTGTCCGACTGGGTCCGCGTCCGCATCACGGCCGCGCAGGGCTCGACCTTCATCGACCGCATGATCAAGCTGGTCGAAGGCGCGGAGCGGCAGAAGACGCCGAACGAGATCGCGCTCAACATCCTGCTCGCAGGATTGACCATCATCTTCGTGTTCGCCACCGTCACCATCCCGAGCTATGCGGCCTATGCCGGCGGCTCGATCTCGGTGATCGTGCTGGTCGCGCTGTTCGTGACGTTGATCCCGACCACGATCGGCGCGCTCTTGTCGGCCATCGGCATCGCCGGCATGGACCGGCTGGTGCGCTTCAACGTGCTGGCGATGTCGGGCCGCGCGGTCGAGGCGGCCGGCGACGTCGATACATTGCTGCTCGACAAGACCGGCACGATCACCCTCGGCAACCGGCAGGCAACGGCGTTCCGTCCGGTGCGCGGCGTGACCGAGCAGGAGCTCGCCGACGCCGCCCAGCTCGCCTCGCTTGCCGACGAAACGCCGGAGGGCCGCTCCATCGTCGTGCTGGCGAAGGAGAAATACGGCATCCGCGGTCGCGACATGGCGGAGCTGGGCGCCACCTTCATCCCGTTTACGGCGCAGACCCGCATGAGCGGCGTCGATGCCGGCGGCTCGTCGGTGCGCAAGGGCGCGGTCGATGCCATGCTCAACTACGTCGGCGGCGGTGCGCCGCTGGCGGTTGCCTCAGGCAACGCGGCGCGTGCAATCCAGCCTGCTGCACTTTCCGACATCGGCCGCGAGATCCAGGCGATTGCCGACGAGGTGTCGAAGTCGGGCGGCACGCCGCTGGCGGTCGCCAAGGACGGCAAGCTACTTGGCGTCATCCAGCTCAAGGACATCGTCAAGGGCGGCATCCGGGAGCGTTTTGCGGAGCTGCGCCGCATGGGCATCCGCACCATCATGATCACCGGCGACAACCCGATGACGGCCGCCGCTATCGCGGCGGAGGCCGGCGTCGACGACTTCCTGGCGCAGGCAACTCCCGAGGACAAGCTCAAGCTGATCCGCGACGAGCAGGCCAAAGGCAAGCTGGTTGCCATGTGCGGCGACGGCACCAACGACGCGCCGGCGCTTGCCCAGGCCGACGTCGGTGTCGCCATGAATACCGGCACCCAGGCCGCCCGGGAGGCTGGCAACATGGTCGACCTCGATTCCAACCCGACCAAGCTGATCGAGGTGGTCGAGATCGGCAAGCAGCTCCTGATGACGCGCGGAGCGCTGACGACGTTCTCGATCGCCAACGACGTCGCAAAGTATTTTGCGATCATTCCGGCGATATTCCTGGCGTTCTACCCGCAGCTCAACGCGCTCAACATCATGAACCTGACGAGCCCGCAGAGCGCCATCCTGTCGGCGATCATTTTCAACGCGCTGATCATCATCGCATTGATTCCGCTCGCACTGAAGGGGGTCGCGTACCGCGCGGTCGGCGCTGGCGCGCTCTTGAGGCGCAACCTGCTGATCTACGGCGTTGGCGGCATCGTCATTCCCTTCATCGGCATCAAGGCGATCGACCTCGTCGTGACCGCCTTGCACCTGGCTTGAGATGTCAATGCGAGTGATGAGGCGATCCAGACTGCTAGTTCCTCATCCTCACGAGCGCGGAACGCGCGTCTCGAAGGATGAAGGCCCGGCCGGTGGCCTCGCCCTTCGAGACGCCGGGCAAGCGCGCCTCCTCAGGGTGAGGGTCTGACTTCTGGATTGCTTCGCTCGCAATGACGAAAGAAATAGGAGACGTAACATGCTCAGAGAAATCCGCCCGGCCATCGTCCTTCTGCTGGCGCTGACCGCCATTACCGGCCTCGCTTATCCGCTCGCGATGACCGGCATCGCCGGCGCGCTCTTCCCCGCGCAGGCGCAGGGCAGCCTGATCGAGGAGGACGGCAAGGTGGTCGGCTCCGCCCTGATCGGGCAGGAGTTCAAGGACGACAAATATTTCCACGGCCGTCCCTCGGCAACGCTGGCACCGGACCCGAATGATTCGACCAAGACGGTGCCGGCGCCCTACAACGCCGCCAACTCCGGCGGCTCCAACCTCGGTCCGACCAGCAAGGCGCTGGCCGACCGGCTGAAGGAAGATGTGGACAAGCTGAAAGCGGAGAATCCGTCTGCGCCGGTGCCGGTCGACTTGGTGACCACCTCGGCCAGCGGACTCGATCCGAACATCTCGCCGGAGGCGGCGCAATTCCAGGTGCCGCGGGTGGCGAAGGCACGGAATATGTCTGAGGATCAGGTCAAGCAGCTCGTGACCTCCCACACCGAGGGACGCCTGCTCGGCCTGCTCGGTGAGCCCCGGGTTAACGTATTGGCGCTGAATCTCTCGCTGGATCGTGCTGCCGCGAAGTAGTGGACTAGGCTCGCGGCGCGCGGATGATTATATTGGTAAAATGGTCCGAGAGCGCCGCGATCCCGAACAACGTCCTTCGCCCGAGGCGCTGCTGGAAGCAGCGCGCCGGGAAGAGAGTGCGAGCGGCAAGCTGAAGATCTTCGTCGGCGCTGCCCCCGGCGTCGGCAAGACCTACGAGATGCTGCAAAGCGCCCACGCCAAGCGCAAGGCGGGCATCGACGTCGTGGTCGGTTTCGTCGAGACCCATGGCCGCGCCGAGACCGAGGCGCTGTTGCGCGGGCTCGAGGTGATCCCGCGCAAGAAGCTCGATTACCGCGGCCAGATGGTCGAGGAGATGGATCTCGACGCCGTGATCGCGCGGCGGCCGCAGCTCGCCTTGGTCGACGAGCTCGCGCATACCAACGCCGCCGGCAGCCGACATCCCAAACGCTATCTCGACGTCGAGGAATTGCTGTCCCACGGCATCGACGTCTACACCGCAGTCAACATCCAGCACATCGAGAGTCTGAACGACGTCGTTGCCCAGATCACCCATGTGCGGGTGCGGGAGACGGTGCCTGATTCGGTGTTCGATCGCGCCGACGCGATCGAGCTGATCGACCTCACGCCCGACGACCTGATCCAGCGGCTGAAGGAGGGCAAGGTCTATGTGCCCAAGCAGGCCGAGCGGGCGCTGGAGCACTATTTTTCGCCGGGCAATCTCACCGCGCTGCGCGAGCTGGCGCTGCGACGCACGGCCGAGCGGGTCGACGAGCAGTTGCTCACCCACATGCAGGCGAACGCAATCGCCGGGCCCTGGGCTGCTGGCGAACGCATTATCGTCTGCGTCAGCGAGGATCCGCGCGCGGCCGGGCTCGTGCGCTATACCAAGCGGCTGGCCGACCGGTTGCACGCGCCGTTCACCGCGATCTCGATCGAGACGCGGCGCTCGCTTCAGCTATCCGACGAGGAGCGCGATCGGCTGGCCGATACGCTGCGGCTCGCCGAATCGCTCGGCGGCGAGGCCCTGACCATTCCGGCCGTCGGCCGTCGCATTGCCGACGATGTCATCAACTTCGCGCAAGGCAACAACGTCACCCAGATCGTGATCGGCAAGTCGACGCGCTCGCGCTGGTTCGAGATGACGCGTGGCTCCGTCGTGCATGATCTGGTCCGCCGGGCCGGCAATATCAGCGTTCACGTCATTCCCGGCGACGAGCTCGCTGATCAGCCGGCTCCGAAGACGACGGTGCAGACCGCAGCGCGGTCGGAGCAGTTCGATGCGCTGCCTTATCTCAAGGCACTCGGGATCACCGCGGTCGGCCTCGCCGCGGCTGCCGTCATCAAGCCTCGGTTCGGCATCGAGAACGTCGACCTCGTGTTCCTGACCGCCGTCGTGGCGGTCGCGGTGCGCTACGGGCTGTGGCCGTCGCTGCTTGCGAGCATCGCGGCCTCGCTCGCCTACAATTTCTTCTTTCTGCCGCCGGTCTACACCTTCACCATCACCGACCCGACCAATGTCGCGGCGTTCTTCTTCTTCATGCTGATCGCGATCCTGGTGTCGAACGTTGCCGGACGGGTTCGCACGCAGGCCGACACGGCGATCGGCCGGATCAGGACGACCGAGCAGCTCTATGCGTTCAGCCGCAAGCTCGCCGGTACCGGAACGCTCGACGACGTGCTGTGGGCGACCGCCTATCAGACCGCGCTGATGCTGAAGGTCCGCGTCGTGCTGCTGCTGCCGGAGGATGGCCTGCTCACGGTGAAATCCGGCTATCCGCCCGAGGATCAACTCGACCAGGCCGATCTCGCCGCCGCCAACTGGGCCTGGAGCAACGATCGTCCCGCTGGCCGTGGCTCCGACACGTTGCCGGGCGCCAAGCGGCTGTTCCTGCCGATGCGCACGGGACGCGGCCCGATCGGCGTCATCGGCATCGACAATGACCGCACCGGCCCGCTGCTGACGCCGGATCAGCGACGCCTGCTCGACGCGCTGGTCGACCAGGGCGCACTCGCGATCGAGCGCGTGCTGCTGGTGGAGGACATGGATCGCGTCAAGCGCACCATCGAATCCGAGCGGCTGCGCTCGGCGCTCTTGACCTCGATCTCGCATGATCTGAAGACACCGCTCGCCTCGGTGCTGGGCGCGGCTTCGACCATGCGCGATCTCGCCGGGGCACTGTCGGACACCGAGAAGCGCGACCTGCTCGCGACCGTGATCGACGAGTCCGAACGACTCAATCGCTTCATCGCGAACTTGCTTGATATGACCAAGCTTGAATCCGGCGCCATCGTGCCGAACACGGCGCTGCACGATCTCGGCGAGATCGTCGGCAGCGCGCTGAGACGGGCAGCCAAAATTCTCACCGCCCACAAGGTCGAGCTGGTGCTGGCCGCCGATCTGCCGATGCTCGAGCTCGACGCGGTGCTGTTCGAGCAGGTGCTGTTCAACCTGCTCGACAACGCCGCGAAATATTCGCCGCTGGACACCACGATCTCGATCAGGAGCCAGCGGGACAAGGATCGGGTCGTGCTCCAGGTTGCCGACGAGGGCGACGGCATCCCGCCTGACGAACTCGAGAGCGTCTTCGACAAGTTCTACCGCGTGCAGAAGGGTGACCATGTCCGTCCCGGCACCGGGCTCGGGCTCGCCATCTCGCGCGGCTTCGTCGAGGCGATGCGCGGCACAATCTCGGCCGCCAACCGCAGCGACCGAAGCGGCGCCCTCCTGACCATTCGTCTGCCCGTTCCGGCACAGACCCGCGCATTGGATACCGCCGCATGAGTGCCGCCCCGATCAAGGTCCTGGTCATCGACGACGAGCCGCCGATCCGCAAATTGTTGCGGATGGGGCTCACGACGCAGGGCTACGAGATTCTGGAGGCTTCGAACGGGAAGACCGCGCTGGAGAAGCTCACGGAAGGGCCCGCCCTGATCATCCTCGATCTCGGCCTGCCCGACATCCAGGGGCATGATCTGCTGCGAACTATCCGCGCCCGCAATGAAGGCGTCCCGATCGTGGTGCTGTCGAGCCGCGGCGACGAGGCCGGCAAGGTGCAGGCGCTCGATCTCGGCGCCGACGACTACCTGACAAAGCCGTTCGGCATGGACGAGCTGCTGGCACGCCTGCGCGCCGCGCTGCGCCACCAGCTCCAGGTCAAGGGCGAACGCCCGGTGTTCCGCACCGGTGACCTCTCCGTTGATCTCGTGCGCCGCATCGTCAAGGTGGGCGAGCGTGAGATAAAACTGTCGCCGAAGGAATATGACCTCCTGCGCGTGCTGGTGCAGCACGCCGGCAAGGTGCTCACCCATCGCTTTTTACTCAAGGAGCTCTGGGACGAGCTGACGGATGCGCAATATCTGCGCGTCTATGTCCGTCAGCTCCGGCAGAAGATCGAAGCCGATCCGGAACGGCCGCAATTTGTGCTGACGGAGACCGGGATCGGGTATCGGTTGAAGGCGGGGGATTGAGCCAAGCCGTCATTCCGGGGCGCGCGTCAGCGTGGCGCCATGTTCACAATCGTCACGATGGATTCCGGGCTCGATGCTTCGCATCGCCCCGGAATGACGACTTCAGTCAACCCGCCTTGCGATGCCGCGCCGTGGACCGCTGTGTCTTCTTCGTGTTGCGATGACTCCCGGTCGCGCGGCGTGCATGCGACTTGGTCGCCGTCTTCCTTCCCCCGCGCCCCTTCAGGCTCTGCTTCAGCGCGTCCATGAGACTGACGACATTGCTCGGCCGCTCCTCGGGCTCGGGCAGCTCGATCTTCTTGCCGCTGGCTTTCCGCTTCACCAGCGCCTTCAGCGCGTCCTCATACTCGTCCTTGAATTTCGACGGATTGAAATGCGCGGCCTTGGTGTGGAGGATGTGCCCGGCGAGCTCGACCATGTCCTTGGTGATCTTCGGGCTCTTGATGTCGTCGAAGAACTGGTCCTCATCGCGTAGCTCGTAAGGGTAGCGCAATGTGGTGCCGAGCAGGCCTTTGCCGAGCGGCTCGATCGCCATGACATGCTCGCGGTTGGTGAGCACGATCTTGGCGAGCGCAACGCGCTCCTGATCCTTCATGGCGTCGCGGATCACCGCGAAGGCGTCGGTCGCGGCCCTGCCGTCGGGCGCGATGTAATAGGGGTGGTTGAGGTAGCGCTGGTCGATCTCCTCGCTCGGCACGAAACTCTCGATGTCGATGGTATGGTTGCTCTCGATCTGGACCGCCTCGAGCTCTTCCTTTTCGATCTCGACATACTTGCCCTTGCGCAGCTCGTAGCCACGGGCCTTCTCGCCGTCCTCGACGACGTCGCCGGTCTCGGAATCAACCATCTGCTGCTTCAGCCGGTGGCCGGTCTCGCGGTTGATCATGTGAAACCGCGTCTTCTCGGCCGCGGTGGTCGCTGGGTAGAGTACGACCGGGCAACCGACCAGCGACAGCTTCAACGTTCCCTTCCAATAGGCGCGCGGAGCCATTCCATTCTCCAGTGTTTTCAAGACGTTTTAGGAACCCCAACCAGCCTGTTGGGTTTTGGTTCCGGGTAGGACTTTTGCCGTGATAGGCTTCAACGTGAGACGAACATGCGGGACCGGCCGTGCTGAGAAAGCTCTCCACCTATCGACAGAAACGCGATTTCGAGAAGACGCCGGAGCCCTCCGGCGAGTTTGCGGTCGCGCCTTCGAAGCAGCGGCGCTTCGTGATCCAGAAGCATGATGCGAGCCGGCTGCATTATGATTTTCGGCTCGAGTTCGACGGCGTCTTCAAGTCCTGGGCGGTGACGAAGGGGCCCTCACTCGATCCGCACGACAAGCGGCTGGCGGTCGAGGTCGAGGATCACCCGCTCGACTATGGCGATTTCGAAGGCACGATTCCCGAAGGCCAGTATGGTGGCGGCACGGTCATGCTGTGGGACCGCGGCTACTGGGAATCAGATGATCCCGAGCGCGGCTTTGCGAAGGGCGACCTCAAGTTCACGCTCCACGGTGACAAGCTGAACGGCAGTTGGGTGCTCGTCCGCATGCGAAACGATCGCACTGGCGGAAAACGCACCAACTGGCTCCTGATCAAGCACCGCGACGACCATGCGCGTGAGGGAGCGGACAACGACATCCTCGACCAGGACAAGTCGGTCGCCTCCGGCCGTGCCATGGAGCAGATCACGCAAGGCAGGGGCCGCGCGCCAAAACCCTTCATGCTGGCGAAGGGTGCCAAAGGCAGGGCAGACGCGGTTTGGCAGTCCAACCGCACCGAGGAAACGAAAGGGCGCACGGTCAAGCCGGCGCCGCGCACGGCGTTGAAGGGCGGCAAGACGACAAAGAAGGCGACGACGGCAACGAACGCCAAGGAAGTCTCGAAGTTGCCGGACTTCGTCGCGCCGCAGCTCTGCACGCCGGTCGAGCGTCCGCCGGCCGGCGACGGCTGGTGTCACGAGATCAAGTTCGACGGCTATCGCGTGCAGCTTCGGGTCGAGGACCGCGAGGCGACGCTGAAGACCCGCAAGGGCCTGGACTGGAGCGACAAGTTCCGTTCGATCGTCAAGGAGGCCGGCGCGCTGCCGGACGTGATGATCGACGGCGAGGTCGTCGCCCTCGACCACAATGGCGCGCCGAATTTCTCCTCGCTTCAGGCCGCGCTCTCGGACGGCAAGACCGAAGGTCTCATCTTTTTCGCCTTCGATCTCCTGTTCGCAGAAGGTCTCGATCTCCGCCGGTTGCCGCTTGGCGAGCGCAAGGCGCGGCTCAAGGAGCTTCTGGAGGCGCGCAGGAAGACGTCGAGCCAGATCCGCTTCGTCGAGCATTTCGAGAGCGGAGGCGATGCGGTGCTGCAGTCGGCCTGCAAGCTCGAGCTCGAAGGCGTGGTGTCGAAGAAGCTCGACGCGGCCTATCGATCCGGTCGCACCGAGAGCTGGACCAAGGCGAAATGCCGCGCCGGACATGAGGTCGTGATCGGTGGCTGGAAGACGACTAACGGCAAATTCCGCTCGCTGATGGCGGGCGTGCATCGGGGCGATCACCTTACCTTTGTCGGCATGGTCGGCACCGGATTCGGCGCCGACAAGGTCAAGCGCATCATGCCGCTTTTGAAGCAGGCGGCATCAAACGAAAGTCCCTTCGGCGGCAAGAACGCGCCGAAGAAGGACCGTGACGTGCACTGGCTGAAGCCGGAGCTCGTCGCCGAGATCGAATTCGCCGGCTTCACCGCCGACGGCAATATCCGGCAGGCCGCGTTCAAGGGGCTGCGGCAGGACAAGCCGGCCGAGGAGGTCGAGGCGGAAACGCCAGTCGATACCGAGCTCGCCCAACCTTCCGCCAGGAAGACAGGCGCGGCGAAACGGGTCGCGCGGCCGAAAGACGCCGGCACCGCCGAGGTCATGAGTGTCGTGATCTCGAAGCCGGACAAGGAGCTGTGGCCGGACGGCGGAGACGGCGAGGGCGTGACCAAGCTCGATCTCGCGCGCTATTTCGAGGCGGTCGGTGTCTGGATGATCGAACATCTGAAGGGGCGGCCCTGCTCGATCCTGCGCGCGCCCGATGGCATTGGCGGTGAGAAGTTCTTCCAGCGCCATGCCATGCAGGGCACCTCGAACCTGCTCGAGCTGGCAAAGGTCGCCGGCGACCGCAAGCCGTATTTGCAAATCGATCGCGTCGAGGGGCTCGCCGCAGTGGCGCAGATCGGCGGCGTCGAGCTGCATCCCTGGAATTGCGCGCCGGATGCCCACGACACGCCGGGGCGGCTGGTGTTCGATCTCGATCCCGCGCCGGACGTCGATTTTGCAGACGTCGTCGAGGCGGCGAAGGAGATGCGGCAGCGGCTCGCCGATGTCGGCATGGAGAGCTTTTGCAAGACCACCGGCGGCAAGGGCCTGCATGTGGTCGTGCCGCTGCTCTATGGGGCGCGGGACAAGGTGAGCTGGAAGGAGGCCAAGGCCTTCGCGCAAGGGGTCTGCCAGTGGACGGCCAATGACGATCCCGCGCGCTACCTGCTCAACATGTCGAAGAAGCTGCGCAACGGAAAGATCTTCCTCGATTACCTACGCAATGACCGCATGTCGACGGCGGTGGCTCCGCTATCGCCGCGTGCGCGCGCCGGTGCCACGATCTCGATGCCGCTGACTTGGGCGCAGGTGAAGAGCGATCTCGATCCGAAGCGATATACAGTGCGAACTGTGCCGGGCCTGCTGGCGCGATCGAAAGCGTGGGAGGGATACGACGACGCAGCTACGTCGATCAAGGCTGCGATGAAAAAGCTTGCGGGGAAGATGAAGTAGGGTTCGTCGCACGTCACTCTTCTGGTGGTGTTGGCGAAATTCGTAGGGTGGGTTAGCGAAGCGTAACCCACCACTTCTCCCGAGGTGATAAAAGTGGTGGGTTACGCTTCGCTAACCCACCCTACGAGATCGAGCGTGCGGCTAGATTCGTCCCAGCAACAGCAATATCAGCAGGATGACGATGACGAGGCCGAGGCCGCCGCCGCCGTAGTAGCCGGTGCCGTAGAACGGGCCGCCGCCGATGCCGCTGAAGCCGCCGAGCAGAGCGATGATCAAAATGATCAGAATGATTGTACCGATAGACATACCAAATCTCCTCCCGCCCTTTGTCCAAAGGGTTGCTTGAATTTGTCCTCTTGCTGAGGGCAACTTGCCGCAACTTTGTTGGTTCCGGTTGCGAAACGTGATCGAGGCGCCGGTTTCCACGGAACCTTTGCCGTTCGGGGCGGCATGATTAATTGTGGATCGATCAACACGGGGCAGGGCCATGTCTCAACCGCTCATCGTTTCAATTCCGCACCGTCTCGGCCGCGAGGAGGCGGTGCGCCGGCTCAAATCCGGGCTTGGCCGTGCGGCCGCCAGCATTCCCGTGATACAGGTCGAGGAGGAGCGCTGGAGCGGCGACAGCATGAACTTCCGCATCCGCGCGCTCGGGCAGATCGCGAGCGGCCAGGTCGATGTTGCCGACGACCACGTGCGGGTCGAGGTGGTGCTGCCGTGGCTGTTGCAGCGCTTTGCCGAGATGGCGCAGGCCACTATCCGCAAGCGCGGCCAGTTGCTGCTGACCAAGGACGAGAAGAAATAGGCCTCAGGCGTGGACGCGCTGCCGTGCGGGCTTCGCGATGCCGGCGGCGCGAGCCCCGATGACGGCCGCGGGAAAATCGCGGAAGGCCTGGGCTAGCGGCAACTGGTTGCCGGTGAGGTGCGGTGCGGTGTAGCCCGTCATGTCGACGGTGGCGTCGAGCTCTTCAAACACAGGCCATGCGCGTCCTGCCTGCGTGAAGGGCGACAACAGCCGCCCAACGACGATGATAGCCGCGGCACGTCCGCGCCGGCGGGCGAACGCGACGAGATGGCCGGCGTGCGCGCCGTGGACCTCGAGCGGCTGGTAGTCGCCGCGGGTGAAGACGTCGGCGAGTTCAGTGCGCAGCCTGAGCAGGTGCCGCGTCCAGGCGAGCTTGAGTTGACCGTCCGGCCAGGTCTTGATCAGGTGGCTCCAGTCCGGAGCTTCGAGGGACGCCAGCGCTGCATGCCGGCCGGCAAAGTCCACCGGACGGCGGTTGTCGGGGTCGACCAGCGACAGGTCCCAGAATTCGGTGCCTTGATAGAAGTCCGGGACGCCCGGCAGCGTCGCCTTCAGCGTGAGCTGGCTCAGCGAATTCAGCGCGCCGAGCAGTGCCAGGCGCCGTGCCAGGGTTTGCAGCGCCTCGAGAAATTCCCCGGATTGCGCGGGATCGAGGATCTTTGCGACGAAGCTCTTTACACCTTGCTCATAGGCCTCGTGCGGGTTGAGCCAGCTCGTCTCCTCCTTGCCTTCACGCGCGGCCTTGACCGCATAGACCTGGATGCGTTCGACGAAGTCGGGGCCTGGCCCCTGAAGCGGCCAGGCGCCGAGCAGGGTCTGGTAGAGCATGTATTCGAATGTCGCCGACGGCGCGCGCATGCTGCCGCGGAGCGCAAGATGCGGCGCGTTCATGACCTTCCAGCGCGCTACCGCGCTGGTCCATTCGCCGGGGATCTCGCTGAGCGCGGCGATCCGTGCGCGGGCGTCCTCGCCGCGTTTGGTGTCATGCGTTGCTGTGGCCGTCATGCCGTGCGGCCATTCCCTGGCGCGCGCCTGCATGGTCTGGTGGAATGCGGGAAGCGCAAGCCCGGTGCTCGCGGGATCGCCGCCGACCTCATTGAGGGCGAGCAACCGGTGGAACTGGTAGAAGGCGGTGTCTTCGAGCGACTTCGCCATCATCGGTCCGGTGAATTGTTGCACCTTCAAGGCGAAGCGGCGCACGCGCGGGGTGCTGTGCTGCGGCCGGTCCGGCCTGAGCAGGTCCATGGTGAGGGCGTCGCGCAGGAACTCGAAAATGCCGTCGTCCGCGGCGAACCACTCCGCGCGGGCACGTTCGATGGTGTCGTCGATCAGCTTGCGATCGTGCTCGGTCGGTGCGCCCGTGGTGAGATAGGTGCGGTAGACCGGGAAATGTAGCACATAGAGCTCGAGCGCCTGTCGCAGGCTGTCGGCGGAGAAGTCGCGGGTCGAATAGTGCCCATTGGCGATGCGCGTGAGCAGCCGCGTCAGCACGGTGAATTCGCTGGTCAGCAGCGTCTCCAGCACGCGCCGCTTGGCCTCCTTGACATAAGGCGCAAGGCGCGGGGCGCGGTTGGAGATCTGCCGCCAGGTCTCGTCCAGCGCCTCCAGCCCCTTGGGGTCGACCAGCACCTGGGTGATCGCGTTCATCCACTCATAGCCGGTGGTGCCTTGGATCCCGGCGAAGCGCGGCAGCCGTTCGTGCTCGCACAGGATTTTTTCGATCACGGTGTAGAACGGCTTTGTGGTGCCTTGTGCGTCGCGCACCAGCCGGCGCAGCCGCTGGCAATATTGCGCGGGATCGCGCAGGCCGTCGATGTGATCGAGGCGCAGGCCCTGCAATTTGCCGTCGGCAACCAGTTGCTTCACCAGCCGGTGCGTGGCTGCGAACGTGCCGGGATCCTCGACGCGCAGGCCGGCGAGCCCGTTGACGTCGAAGAACCGGCGATAGTTGATGTCGCTGGAGGCGAGCCGCCAGTGGCCGAGCTTGTAGTTCTGGCGCTCGAGCAGATGGTGCAACGCCAGCGTCTGCGCCGGGCGATCCTTGCCGGCGCGATAGGCGGCAAGGCCGTGCGCGATGATATCTGCGCCATCAGCGATCTCTTTGAGCTCCAGCTTGAAGGCGGGCGCTTCCTTGCGATTGGGCCGGCGCAACCCGGTGTAGCGGGCGGTGAGCGCGAGCAGGCGCTTGCCGGCCTCTGTTCCGGCAGCGTCCGCCTCCTTCACGACCATCCGAACCACCTCGCCGTAGCGCTCCGGCGCGATCGGCAGGCGATGTTCGTAATACCAGGCCGAAAAGCTGCCTTGGTCGGGATCGTAACGCAATGCGATCTCGCCGTGCTCGAGCGCCTCGCCATAGGACATGCCGAGGATCGGCAGCAGCACACCGCCGCGGGCGCGGTAGGGCAGCTGGTCCCAGTCGATGTCGAAGGAGACCGCCTGCGGCGAAGCCTGTCCCCATTCCAGCACGTCCAGCCAAAACGGATTGTCGGCAAAATGCACGCCGACGTGGTTGGGCACGAAATCGATGATGAGGCCGAGGTCGTGTTTTTGCAGCGCCTCGCTCAGCCGTGCGAAGCCGGCTTCGCCCCCGAGCTCGGGATTGAACTGGCTGTGATCGACGATGTCGTAGCCGTGGGTCGAGCCCTTGCGCGCCTTCATGATCGGCGAGGCGTAGAGATGCGTGATGCCAAGCGCCTTGAGAAAAGGCACCACCTCGGCAGCCCTGTCGAAATCGAAATCCGCGGTGAGCTGGAGCCGATAGGTGGCAAGGGGGATCGCGGGAGGCATGCTAACCTCCGAGACGCCAATGCACCGACCAGGGCGGAAGTCGGCCGCCGGCTGCGCCGCCCCAGATCGGCGTGCCTGCGTTGTCGCTGGAATGCGTGATGTCGTGGTCGGACAGATTGGCGGTCAGGCGCAGCATCGCGCCGTCCCCCATGCGCCAATGCGCGGTCAACAGACCGCCGTCCGTTGCCTCGGCATTGCCGAAGACCGCACCCTTCAGCCGCGGCGCGATCTCCTTGCGCCGAAGCGCGAGCAGCTCTCGCACCAGAGATAGGCGCGTCTCCTGCTCGGGCGTGCGATGCGTCCAGTCGAGCACGGCCGATTGCGGCGTTGCCGGATCGAGCGGGTCGGGGACCTCGTCGCCATATTTCGCGTAGGCCCAGGCGTATTCCTCCCGACGTCCCTTGCGCACGGCGTCTGCAAGGCCACCCCGGAAATCGCAGAAGAACGGGAAGGGGGCTGTCGAGCCCCATTCCTCGCCCATGAACAGCATCGGTATCATGGGAGCGAGAAGCGTGACCGCGAGCGCCGCCTCGATCTTTCGCGGCGATGTCAGGCTCTCGAGCCGGTCGCCGAGCGGCCGGTTGCCGATCTGGTCGTGGTTCTGGAGGAAATTGACGAAGGTCGCCGGCGGCAGCGCGCCGCTCGGCTCGCCGCGCGGCCTGTTGCCCCAGAATTCGGAGATCTCGCCCTGGTAGACGAAGCCCGAGTCCAGCGCGCGCGCAAGATCAAGGCGCGGCGTCTGATAGTCGCCGTAGTAGCCGGCGAGCTCGCCGGTCAGCATCACATGCCAGACGTGATGATAGTCGTCGTTCCACTGCGCGCGATATTTGCCGTTGGGCGGCTCCTGCGCGGCATCGAGCAGGCTGGCGCGATTGTCGCCATTCTCCAGCACGAGATGGATGTGGCGTCCCGTCGCCTTGGCGAGCTCGCCGGCGGCGACGCTGAGATCCTGCAGCATCGAGGTCTCGCCGGCAGGCGCGAGGATGTGGTTGGCGGCATCCAGCCTCAAGCCGTCAAAGCGGTAGTCGCTGAGCCAGGACAGCGCATTCTCGACCGCGAAGGCCCGCACCTGCGGCATGCGATAGTCGATCGCGCTGCCCCAGGGCGTATGCGCGTCGGTGAAGAAGGTCGGCGCGTAGCGCCCGAGGTAATTTCCTTCGGGGCCAAAATGATTGTAGACGACGTCGAGAAACACCATGAGGCCGCGCAGATGCGCCTCGTCGATCAGCGTCTTCAGATCGTCGGGACGGCCATAGGCGCCGTCGGGCGCGTACCACAGCACACCGTCATAGCCCCAGCCGCGACTGCCGGCAAAATCGGCGAGCGGCATCAGCTCCAGCGCGGTGATTCCGGTTGCAACGAGGTGATCGAGCTTGTCGATCATGGCGCGATATGTGCCGTCCGGCGTGAAGGTGCCGACATGGGTCTCGATCAGGACCGTCTCTTCCCAGGGACGGCCGCGCCAGTCCTTTGCACGCCAGTCGAACGCCGCGTGGTCGATCACCTCGCTCGGACCGAACACGTCGTCAGGCTGGAAGGCCGAAGCCGGATCGGGCACGTCGACCTCGTCGTCGATCCTGAATTTGTAACGGCTGCCGGCCGTCAGGCCGAGAATCTCGGCCACATACCAGCCGTCGTCGCGGCGGCGCATGGCATGACGACGATCGAGCAGCAGATCGACGCGTTTGGCGGCGGGCGCCCACAGCCGGAACGACACGCCGTCTTTCGTTGGTCTGGCGCCGAAGGAGGGTCTCATAGCGCGCCCGCGAAGGCGAGCACCGAGCGCGGCGGCGCCTTGCTGTCGCTTCCAGGCGCAAATTCGATCGTGTTCAGTTTGGCCTCAGTCGTGTTCAGGATCTGCTGCCAGCTCGTGTGTTCGGTCATGTTGGGCAATCTGAATGCGATCTCTTCGGGTGCGGCGTTCAGGACAATAAAGATCGCAGGTCCGCCCGGTTCCATCGGCCCCATCACATAGGAGAGAAAGCGCCCATCGGGGAAATCCCAGTCGCTCTCCTTCATCTCCTCGCCGAGAGGCGTCAGCCACAGGACGCCGTACGATGCGCCCTCCGTGGGACGGCCGTCGAGCCAGCGGTGGCTGCGCAGTTGCGAGAAGCGGCGGCGGATGTCCGCGAGATGGGCGACGAAATCGACCATGTCCTCGCCCTCGTGGCCGAGATTGTTCCAGCCGACCCAGCCGACCTCATTGTCCTGGCAATAGGCGTTATTGTTGCCTGACTGCGAGTTGCCGACCTCGTCGCCGGCGAGGAGCAGCGGCACACCCTGCGCCAGCATCAGGCAGGCCAGCACGTTCTTCCGGAGCTGCCTGCGCAGCCCGAGGATTTTTGGGTCGTCGGTCGGACCCTCGACACCGCAATTGTTGCTGTGGTTGTCGTTGGAGCCGTCGCGATTGTCCTCGCCATTGGCCTCGTTGTGCTTCTGGTTGTAGCTGAAGAGGTCGGCGAGTGTGAAGCCGTCATGGACGGTGATGTGATTGATGCTGGCGCGCAGCCGCCGCCCGTCATGGTTGAACAGGTCGGAGGACGCGGTCATACGGCTGGAGATGTCGCCGATCAGGCTGCCTTCGCCGCTCCAGTAACGGCGCATGGCGCTGCGATAGCGGTCGTTCCATTCCGACCATTGCGAAGGGAATGCGCCGACCTGGTAGCCGCCGAGCCCCAGATCCCAGGGCTCGGCGACGAGCTTGACGTTGGCGAGCACCGGGTCCTGGCGGACGGCAGTCAGGAACGAGCTGCCGCGGTCATAGCCGTTCGGGCCACGCGCCAGCGTGGTGGCGAGGTCGAAGCGGAAGCCGTCGACATGGCAGACCTCGACCCAGTAGCGCAGTGAATCCATCACCATCTGCAGCACGCGCGGATGGGTGAGGTTCACCGACGAGCCGCAGCCGGTGAAGTCATCATAGTAGCGAGGGTTCTCGCGGTTCAGCCAGTAATAGGAAGCGTTGTCGATGCCGCGGTAGCACAGCGTCGGCCCCAGATGATTGCCTTCCGCGGTGTGGTTGTAGACGACGTCGAGCATCACCTCGATGCCGGCATCGTGCAGGCGCGCGACCGTGGTGCGGAAGGAGTCGAGTGCATTGTCCTGGGCGTAGCGCGGCTCGGGCGCGAAGAACGACAGCGTGTTGTAGCCCCAGTAATTGGCGAGCTTCTTCTCTACCAATATGCGGTCGTCGACGAAGCTGTGGATCGGCAGCAGCTCGACGGTGGTGACGCCGAGCTTCTTCAGATGCTCGATCATCGCCGGCGACGACAGGCCGCCATAGGTGCCGCGCAGGTTCGGCGGCACATCGTCGCGCTTCTGCGTCAGGCCCTTGACGTGGGCCTCGTAGATGACGGTGTCTTCCCAGGCGATGTGCGGCCGGATCTCGCGCCGGCCCCAGTTGAAGGTCTCGTCGAGCACGACCGCCTTGGGCATGCCGCGTGCGTTGTCGCGCCGGTCGAACGACAGGTCCTCGCGTGGGCTGCCGGTGCGGTATGCGAAATGCGCATCGCTCCAGACCAGCCGTCCGGCGAGCCGTTTGGCATAGGGGTCGAGCAGCAGCTTGTTGGCGTTGAAGCGGTGGCCGTGCTCGGGCTCGTAGGGGCCGTGCACGCGATAGCCGTAGAGCTGACCCGGTGAGACGTCGTTGAGATAGCCGTGCCAGACGTCCTCGGTGCGCTCCGGCAGTTCGATGCGTTCGAGCTCGCGGCGGCCCTGGCTGTCGAACAGGCAAAGCTCGACCTTCTGCGCGTGGGCCGAGAACAGCGCGAAGTTGGTGCCGCGTCCGTCCCAACTTGCGCCGAGGCGTGCGGACGATCCGGCGGTCAGGCGCATGGGTCAGCTTTCCGGAACGAGGAAGATCGCGGCGAGCGGCGGAATGGTGAGGCGGAGCTCTGGCGTCTTGCCGTCAACGGCGAGAACCTCTCCGACGTTCCCGACATTGCTGCCGCCATAATGGGCGGAGTCCGAATTGAACACCTCTTTCCACTTGCCGGCAAAGGGCACGCGAACGCGGTAGTTGCGATAGACGTTGGGTGAGAAGTTGACGATCACGAGACAGCGTGCGTGTTCGTCGAATCCCTTGCGCATCCAGGCGAAGGTGTTGCGGTTGGCATCGTCGGTGATCAGCCATTCGAAGCCGGCATGGTCGCAATCCATCTGGTGCAGCGCCGGTACCGCGCGATACAGCCGGTTGAGATCGCGGATCAGCGCCTGGATGCCGGAATGGTTCCTGTATTCGAGCAGGTGCCAGTCGAGCGACTGGTCGTGATTCCATTCGCGGCCCTGCGCGATCTCCGCGCCCATGAATAGCAGCTTCTTGCCGGGATGGCCGAACATGAAGCTGTAATAGGCGCGCAAGTTCGCGAAGCGCTGCCACTCGTCGCCGGGCATCCGCCCCAGGATCGAGCGCTTGCCGTGCACGACCTCGTCGTGCGACAGCGGCAGGATGAAGTTTTCCGAGAAGGCGTAGTGCAGGCCGAAGAGGATCTCGCCGTGATGATGCTTGCGGTAGATCGGGTCCTTGCTGATGTAGTTCAGCGTGTCGTGCATCCAGCCCATGTTCCACTTGTAGCCGAAGCCGAGCCCGCCGAATTCGACTGGGCGCGAGACCTGCGGCCATGCGGTGGATTCCTCGGCCGCCGTGGTTGCCTGCGGGAAACGCGCAAACACCTCGGTGTTGAAGCGGCGCAGGAACGCGATCGCCTCGATGTTTTCCCGCCCGCCATACTGGTTCGGGATCCAGGCGCCCGCGGGGCGGCTGTAGTCGAGGTAGAGCATGGAGGCCACCGCGTCGACGCGCAGGCCGTCGATCGCGTAGCGCTCCAGCCAGAACAGCGCGTTCGACACCAGGAAGTTCATCACTTCGGTGCGGCCGTAATTGTAGATCAGCGTGCCCCAGTCGAGGTGGCGGCCCTGGAGCGGATTGGCATGCTCGTAGAGCGAGGTGCCGTCGAAATGGCCGAGCCCGTGCGGATCGTCCGGGAAGTGGCCGGGCACCCAGTCGAGCAGCACGGCAATGCCTTCGCGATGGCAGGCATCGACGAGGGCGGCAAAGTCCTCCGGCGGGCCAAAGCGGCTGGTCGGTGCATAGAGGCCGGTCGGCTGATAGCCCCAGGAGCCGTCGAAGGGATGCTCGCTGACAGGCAGGAATTCGACATGCGTGAAGCCCATGTCGCGGACATAGGCCGGCAACTGCTCGGCCAGTTCGCGATAGGTCAGCCATTCATTGTCGTTCTTGCGCCGCCACGAGCCGAGATGGACCTCGTAGATCGACATTGGCGCCGACAGCGCGTTGATGCCGTCGGGCGCCGGGCGCGGCCGCGGCAGATGTTCCTCGTCGAATACGATCGACGCCGTCTTCGGCCGCACCTCGGTCGCGAACGCCAGCGGGTCTGACTTCAACGGGACTTGGTGACCGTGCGGACCGACGATGTCGAACTTGTAGTGATTGCCCGCCTTGGCATGCGGGATGAACAATTCCCAATAGCCGATGCCGCGCACCCGCATGGGATGGCGCCGCGCGTCCCAGAAATTGAAATCGCCGACCACGCTGACGCGCCGTGCATTCGGGGCCAGCACCACGAAGCCGATGCCGTCGACGCCGTCGAGCGTCATCGGATGCGCGCCGAGCTTGTCGTAGAGGCGCTGATGGGTGCCTTCGCCGAGCAGATAGAGGTCGAAGTCGGTCAGGATCGGCGGGAAGCGGTAGGCGTCCTCGAACTCGACGACGCTGTCGCCGAATTTCGCACGCAATTGATAGCGCTTCGAGCCGTTCGGGAGTGCGCCGACGAACAGGCCGGCGTCGTGGACGCGGTCGAGCCTTGCCACCTCGCCGTGTTCGCCGATCGCCTCGACATTGGAGGCCTCGGGCAGGAAGGCGCGCACGACGCTTCTGTTGCCCTCGGGATGCAGCCCGAGATAGTGGAAGGGGTCGGAGTGGCGGCCCTCGATGATCGCATAGGCTTCGGCGGGCAGTTTAGGCATGTGCTTCGCTCTCGGCATTGGACAGAATGCGGAGCAGCCCGGTCAGCGGAGCGTTGAGCCCCTCCGGCCGGTGGGACAGCTCGTACTCCACCTCATCGAATGCGTGATCAAGCATGAAAAACCTTAACAGGCCGTCCGTCGATTGCGGATCATTTGGCCAGAGCTGCCGGTTCGTCATGGCTTCGCGATAGGCGGTCAGGAACGTCGCCGTGGCGCGTTCGCGCCATTCGCCGAGCGCGGCTGCGAGCCGGTCCTGCTCATCGGGGGCGCCGGCGAGGGCGCGATGGAACGCAGCGGACGCAGCAAGCTCGATCGAGCCGATCAGGCCGGCGACGTCGCGGGCGGCCGGCGCCTTGCGCCGCCGGTCGGCGAGCGGCAGGTGCGGATTGCCGTCGAAGTCGATGATGAAGATATCGTCCTTCACGATCAGAGTTTGCCCGAGGCGGAAGTCGCCATGATGACGGATGTTCAACCCGCTGAGACCCGATGGCAATAGTGTCGTCAGCCGGTCGGCGAGGCCCGCACGCATCTCCGAGAGCTGGTCGACCAGTGCGCGATCGGCGTCGCGGAAGGCCTCGCGGCTTTCGGTGAGGCGCTCGCAGATCCGGTCGGCGCGGGCCTTGAGATCGGTGATCCAGCGGTTGACGTGCGCCGGTTCGATCGGCTCGGCGGCGAGGTCGCCAGGCTTTGCTGCGGCCAACGCCATGTGCAACTCGGCGAGGCGCCGGCCGGTCTGCACCAGGTGGTGCAGATAGGACGCGGGCTCCTGGCTGTCGTGAGACATCTGGTGGCTCGCCATCCACAGCCGCTGCTCGTCGATATAACGGTCGAGATGGGACGCGGTCACGGCCCAGCCGTCGCCCTGGTTCTCGACATAGGCGTGCAGGACGCCGAGCGCGCTGCGCTGGTCGCCTTCGACCAGCTCGACGCTGCCGAGCAGCGCCGGCGTGTTGGCAAAGCGGGCGACCTCCGTGAGGTAATGGCCGATCTCGATCTCGGGATTGGTACCGCTTTCGAGTTGCCGGTACATCTTGACGACATACTTGTTGTCGACGAGGGCGGTGCTGTTCGATTGCTCGATCGCGCGGATGCGTTCGGGCTCCTTGACGGCGTAGTCGGCGAAAAGGCTGGTCGACTTGAACTCCAGCCGCAGATTGTTCTCCTCCACCACGAGGTTCTGCGACAGGTTGCGCAGGAACAGGCCGATGAAGATCTGGTCGGTCGCGACGTCCAGCAGAGTGCCCTCGCGCGCCCCCTGGCGCACGGCGGCGAGCGCTTTCGGGTTGAACCGCTCGCGGTCGAAGCGCACCCACTCGATCTGCATCGGCAGCACGTAGCGCGCGGGTGTGTCGTGCTGCGTCGCCTCGAAGAAGGCGATCCAGGGCCGGTTGTCGCCGATGTCGCAGAACGGGACTGCCGAGGTGAGCTGAGGCCGGATCTGCTTGGGGTCATGCTCGGGATACCACCGCGTCCGCGACAGGAACCCTGGCAGCACGTCGCTCTCGAACACGCTGCGTTCGCGGGCGAGCGACACCCAGGTCGAGTTGACCGGCACCACGAGCGTTTCGAATTCCGGCACCGCGCGCGGCACGATCGGCTCGGACTTGTCGCGCTCCAGGAGCTGGAACCAGTAGAAGCCGTACGGCCCGAGCGTGATCATGTAGGGCAGTTCGCCGATCGCCGGGAAGCGGGTGCGACCGAGCATTTCCTGCGGGATGCGGTCCTTCCACGGCGTCAGGTCGAGCTCGGTCGCCTGTGCGGCACGCGAGAGGTTCGCGACGCAGAGGATCACCTCGTCACGGTACTGCCTGACATAGGCGAGCACCGCGCGGTTGGCCGGGCGGATGAAGGTCATGGTGCCGCGGCCGAAGGCGAGCGTTGACTTGCGCACCGAGATCAGCCGCTTGGTGCCGCTCAGCAGCGACGACAGGCTGCGCGACTGCGCCTCCACATTGACCGCCTCATAGCCATAGACGGGATCCATGATCAGCGGGGCGTAGAGGCGGGCGGGATCGCAGCGGGAGAAGCCGCCATTGCGGTCCGGGCTCCACTGCATCGGCGTGCGTACGCCGTTGCGGTCGCCGAGATAGATGTTGTCGCCCATGCCGATCTCGTCGCCATAATAGATGATCGGCGTGCCGGGGAACGACAGCAGCAGCGAATTCATCAGCTCGATCTTGCGGCGGTCGTTGTCCATCAGCGGCGCGAGGCGCCGGCGGATGCCGAGATTGATGCGCGCGCGAGGATCGTTGGCGTAGGTCGACCACAGATAGTCGCGCTCGACGTCCGTGACCATTTCCAGCGTCAGCTCGTCATGGTTGCGCAGGAACAGCGCCCATTGGCAGCTTGCGGGAATGTCCGGCGTCTGGCGCAGGATGTCGGTGATCGGGAAGCGATCCTCCTGCGCGATCGCCATGTAGATGCGCGGCATCAGCGGGAAGTGATAGGCCATGTGGCACTCGTCGCCACGGCCAAAATATTCCTGCACGTCCTCCGGCCATTGATTGGCTTCGGCCAGCAGCAGCTTTCCCTTGGAGTAGGCGTCGAGTTCCTGGCGCAGGCGCTTGATGATCGTATGCGTCTCGGGGAGGTTCTCGTTCGAGGTGCCTTCGCGCTCGCAGAGATAGGGAATGGCGTCCAGCCGGAAGCCGTCGACCCCGGCATCGAGCCAGCGCTTCATCACCTGGATGAGGGCACTGACGACGCGCGGATTGTCGAAATTGAGATCCGGCTGGTGCGAGAAGAAGCGGTGCCAGTAGAAGGCGCCGGCCTCCGTATCCCAGGTCCAGTTGGATTTCTCCGTGTCGGTGAAGATGATCCGCGTGCCCTGGTACTTCTGGTCGGAGTCGCTCCAGACATACCAGTTCCGCGCGCTCGAGCCAGGTTGGCTGCGGCGCGCGCGCTTGAACCATTTGTGCTGGTCCGAGGTGTGGTTGACGACGAGCTCGGTGATCACCCGCAGACCGCGGCGCTGCGCTTCCTGGATGAAGCGCTTGAAATCCTTCATCGTCCCGAAATCGGGATTGACCGATCCGTAGTCGGCGATGTCGTAACCGTCGTCGCGGCCGGGCGAAGGGTAGAACGGCAAGAGCCATAGCGCGGTGACGCCGAGGTCCTGGAGATAGGGCAGCTTCTCGGTCAGCCCGGCGAAGTCGCCGATGCCGTCATTGTTGCTGTCGGCGAAGGCCTTGACGTGGAGCTGGTAGATGATGGCGTCCTTGTACCAGAGCTCGTCCACGATCTCGGCAACCTCAATCTTCTTGGTGTCAACGGAGGAGAGAACATTCATGGCGTGCGCCCTTACGCCAGGCAGCGGAACAGCAGCGCCGGATCGCGGTCGGGATCGATGTGCAACCTGATCCCACCCCATTCGATGCGGGACTGTTCGCCCGTCAGGAGGTTTTCGAGGACCGTGACGTGGTGCCGATCTCCGCCGGCGTCAACCGTGATGTCGCCGAGCGCCAGCCAGAATTCGCGCGCACGGCGCGAGAGGGCGATCACGACCACGACGGTGTTGGCCGGATCGGCCGCCTCCTTTGCGAAGGCGAGCGTTTCGCCGTCCTCGATGGCGAGGAAGCGGAGATTGGCCGTCTGCTGCAGCGCCATGTTCTCGCTGCGGATGCGATTGAGCGCGGCGATGTAGCCCTTGATGTTGCCGGGCCGGTTCCAGTCGCGTGACCGGATCTGGTATTTTTCGGAATCGAGATATTCCTCGCGGCCGGGGATGGCGGAGTGTTCCAGAAGCTCGAACCCGCTGTAGACGCCGTAATTGCCCGAAAGTGTCGCCGCCAGCGCAACCCGCGACTTGAACGCCCAGGCCTCGCCGCCCTGGAGATGATAGGGCAACAGGTCAGGCGTGTTGACGAACAGGTTCGGACGATAGAAGTCCCGTTCGGGATAGTTGGTGAGCTGGCCGAGATATTGCTCCAGCTCCCATTTCTGCGTGCGCCAGGGGAAGTAGCTGAAGGACTGCGCGACACCAAGCTTGGCCAGCCCCTTCATCGGCTTCGGCCGCGTATATGTCTTGGAGAACAGGATCACCTCGGGATGTCGGCGGCGGATGTCGCGGATCAGCCAGTCCCAGAACGGGAGCGGCGCGGTATCGTGATTGTCGACGGCGAAAATGGTCACACCGTGGTCGATCCAGAACAGCATGACGTCGCGGAAAGCGCTCCACAGAGCGGTCCTGTCGATGCAGGCGAAATCGGGGATGACGATATCGGAATAGGGGCGGTCCGCGGCCCTCACCGAGCGGTCCGGCCGCCATTTGAACCATTGCGGATGCTGCGTCAGCCAGGGGTGATCCGGCGAGCACTGCACGGCGAAATCGAGCGCGAGCTCGACGCCGTATTCGAGGCAGGTTGCGACCAACGCGCGGAAATCCTCGATCGTGCCGAGCTCGGGATGCAAGGCATCGTGCCCGCCCTCGGCGCCGCCGATGGCGTAGGGCGAGCCGGGATCGCCTTTGCTGGCGATCGGTGCATTGTTGCGGCCCTTGCGTCGCGTGTGGCCGATCGGATGGATCGGTGTGAAGTAGAGCACGTCAAAGCCCATCGCAGCGATGTCGGGCACGCGCGCGATGCAGTCCCTCAGCGTCCCGTGCCGGCCGGGCACGCCGCTCTGGCTGCGCGGCATCATCTGGTACCAGGCGCTGAAGCGCGCCTTGTCGCGGTCGGCAGTCAGCGGGAAGAGAGGAGAGCGGGTCAGATCCGGCCGTGACTGGCTCTCGGACATGGCCTCGCCGAGCTCGGCGGCGAGCAGCGGCGCGACCTCGCCGGTCTGAAGGTAGTTCTCGCACTGTCTCACGATGACCGCCGCGGCGTTCTGCTCCGCGCCATGCGCCTTGGTCAGAAGGCCGGCGCCCTCGATCGCATCGAGCGTGACGTCGGCGCCGAAGAGCTGTTTCCGCTCCAGCCCGTGACGCCAGGTGGCGAATTCGTCGGTCCAGGCTTCGATGGCATAGACATATTGGCCGGGCTCGGTCGGGACGAACGCGCCGGACCAGCGGTCATTGCTATGGTGGATCATCGGTTCGCGTTGCCAATCCCGGTCCTGCTCGCGGCGCCATACCAGCGTGGCCCCGATCACGGCGTCGCCGTCGCGAAAGATGTCGGCCCAGACCTCGACCCGCTCGCCCGCGATCCGCTTCACGGCAAAGCGGCCGCCGTCAATCATCGGATAGACGTCCTCAATGAGGAAAGCGCTGCCGGCTGCGGCACTCTCGACAGTTTGAATTGTCTTGTTCACGGTGATGCCATTGACAACAAAGCAGGGTCCCGTTTCCCTTGTCGGGAACCGACGCTTGGTACCTATATAGAAAGCCGCTTGTGTGTCATTAGTTCCCCCTGGGAACGGCAGGTGTGGTCTGCGAGTTACCCCTGACTAACGTCTTCCGCCGCCTCCTCAAAATCGACGCCCCCGGCAAAAGGGTGGCCTGCAAGCTGCGTGCCGAATGAATCTCTTAGATCAAGCCGAAATCAAGGGCGTCCAGTCCGAATTCATCGATGCTCTGGGAAAGCTGCGGGTCACCGCGCCCGAGGCCCTGAAATCGATCCTCGACGCCCTGCCGGAGAAGCGGGTCTATCGCTTCGTCAGCGGGCCGGTCGTGGTTCGTGCGCTCGCGAATGCACGCACCCAATTGGCCGCCGCCGGCGCGACGCCGCTTCAGTGGAAGATTACCGGCAGCTTCAACGTGATCGCGCAGGGTGAAACGCGCGAGCCGGTGATTTCCTGGCCGGCCGGCCTGCCACTCGGTTACCACCGGTTGACGTTGACCGATGCCGAGGGCGTTTCGGAGGAGGTGCCGATGATTGTGGCACCCGAGCGGGCCTTTGGCGGCGATTTCGACCGCGGCTGGCTGCTCGCGGTGCAGCTCTACAGCGTCCGCTCCGACCGCAATTGGGGCATCGGCGATTACACCGATCTTGCTGGTCTCGTCCGGCTCGCCCGGCAGCTAGGCGCCGACGGCGTCGGGCTCAATCCGCTGCATGTGCTGTTCGACGACCATCCGGCCGATTGCAGCCCTTATTCGCCGAACAGCCGCCTGTTCCTCAATCCGCTCTACATCGACGTCGAGGCCATCCCCGAATATTCGCCCAAACTCGTCCCCGATGCGGCCGCCATCGCCGCGCGCCTGCGGGAGGGCGATCGCGTCCGCTATCGCGAGATGGCGCCGTTGAAATGGCGAGGCCTGCGCGTCGCCTTTGACAGCTTCGTGACGAAGGCGAGCGAGGCGCGCCGGCAGGAGTTTGCCGCATTCCGCACCGAGCGCGCGCCGCTATTGTCCCGCTTTGCCTGTTTCGAGGTATTGCGGCATCGCTTCGCAGGGCCATGGTGGGAATGGCCGCGGGAATGGCAGCAGCCGGACGAGGCAAAACTCGCCGAACTGCGCGATGGCCCGGACAAGCGCGACGTCGAGTTCGTCGAATTCGTGCAGTGGACCGCCGAGTCGCAATTGCAGGCCGCCAAGGTGCTTGCTGCCCAGCTCGGCATGAAGGTCGGGCTCTATCTCGACGTCGCCGTCGGCGTGCAATCCAACGGCTTCGACGCCTGGAACGAGCAGATGGCGATCTCCCGCCATCTCGCCGTCGGCGCGCCGCCCGACGTGCTCAACACAGTGGGGCAGGATTGGGGCCTCGCCGGCTTCAATGCCGGTGGCCTCGAGGCGCAGTCCTTCGTGCCCTTCGCCGCGATGCTGGCCGCCTCGATGCGCCATGCCGGCGCGATCAGGCTCGATCACGTGCTCGGCCTGAAGCGGCTGTACTTGGTGCCGCGCGGTTTCAAGCCCGACAATGGCGCCTATGTGCAGATGCCGTTCGAGGCGCTGCTTGCGGCGGTCGCGCGCGAGAGCGCCAAGCACAAATGCATCGTGATCGGTGAGGACCTCGGCACCGTGCCGGAAGGTTTCCGCGAGACCATGCAGGATTTCGGCATCTGGTCCTATCTCGTCATGATGTTCGAGCGCGATGATGCCGGCCGTTTCCGCAACATCGATCACTACCGGCCCAACGCGCTGGTCACGCTCAACACGCACGATCTCTGCACCTATGCCGGCTGGCGCTCCTTCAGCGATCTGAAGATGAAGCTTTCGCTGGGGATCGATCCCGGCGAGAACGACGAGGCGCGGTGGCACGCACTCGGCATGCTCGACGAGATCCTGCGCTTCAACGGCATCACGGCCAACGATCTCTATTCGGTGCTCACCTTCCTGTCGCGCACGCCGTCGCGACTTCTGGCGGTCTCGCTGGAGGACCTGCTCGGCGTGATCGACCAGCCCAACATTCCCGGCACGATCGATGAGCATCCGAACTGGCGCCAGCGGCTGCCGGTCGCGCTTGACAAGATTGCCTCGCGCGTCGATCTCGCGGCCTTGAAGGCCGCGACGCGGGAACGTTCGTCAGCCGGCGGGGGTTGAGTTCCCGCCGCTTCGCAGGGTAGCAACGAAGTGTCAGTGAGGATCGAGGACCACGCACTGATCGGCGACTGCGAGACGGCGGCGCTGGTCGGCCGCGACGGCTCGATCGACTGGCTGTGCTGGCCGGCCTTTGATTCCGACGCCTGCTTTGCCGCGATTCTCGGCACCGACAGGAACGGGCGCTGGCTGATCGCGCCGAGTGATTCCGTCACGAGCACGTCGCGCCATTATCTCGGCAACACGCTGATCCTCGAGACACGCTTCGAGACCGAGAGCGGCACCGTCGCGCTGGTCGATTTCATGCCGCCGCGCGGCAAGGCGTCCGACATCGTGCGGCTGGTGCGCGGCGTCAGCGGCACGGTGAAGATGCGGATGGAGCTCGTGATCCGTTTCGGCTTCGGCGCCGACATTCCCTGGGTGCGGCGAACCGAGGACGGCGCGCTGTTTGCGATCTGCGGCCAGGACATGACGGTGCTGCGCACGCCTGTCGAGACACAGGGCAAGGATCTCACGACGGTCGCTGAGTTCGAGGTGAAGGCCGGCGTGACCGTGCCCTTCGTGCTGACCTATGGCCCCTCGCATCTCCCGCCGCCCGAGCCGATCGATCCCGAGATCGCACTTCAGGAAACCGAGACGTTCTGGAAGGGCTGGTGCAGCCAATGCACCCGGGACGGCAACTATCACGATCTCATCGTGCGCTCGCTGATCACGCTAAAGGCGCTGACTTTCGATCCGACCGGCGGCATCGTGGCGGCGCCGACCACGTCATTGCCGGAAAAGCTCGGCGGGACGCGAAATTGGGACTACCGCTTCTGCTGGCTGCGCGATGCCACCTTCACGCTGCTCGCGCTGATGAACTCGGGCTATACCGAGGAAGCGCTGGCCTGGCACAACTGGCTCTTGCGCGCGGCGGCCGGCTCGCCCTCGCACATGCAGATCATGTATGGAATCTGGGGGCAGCGCCGGCTGCTCGAATGGGAGGCCGGCTGGCTCGACGGCTACGAGGGTGCAAAGCCGGTGCGGGTCGGCAATGCCGCACATGCGCAGCTCCAGCTTGATGTCTACGGCGAGCTGATCGACGCGTTCCACCAGTCACGCATGGCCAAGCTGAAGCTCGACGAGGAGAGCTGGGCGCTGGAATGTGCCGTGATCAATCACCTCGCCGAGGTCTGGGACCAACCCGATCACGGCATCTGGGAGCGCCGCGGACAGCCCAGGCACTATGTCTTCTCCAAGGTAATGACCTGGGTCGCCTTCGACCGCGGCATCAAGAGCGCCGAGACGTTCGGCTTCAAGGCGCCGCTTCTGCACTGGCGTGCCTTGCGCGAAGCCATCCATCGCGACGTCTGCAACAAGGGCTTCGATGCCGCAGAGAATGCCTTCGTCGAGTCCTATGGCTCGAAGCTGCTCGATGCCAGCGTGCTGCTGCTGCCCGCGGTCGGCTTTCTGCCGCCGTCGGATCCGCGCGTTCGCGGCACCATCGCGGCCGTCGAGAAATGCCTGATGCGCGACGGCTTCGTGCTGCGGCACGATCCGCGCGAAGTGTCCGACGAGAAGCAGCCGATCGAAGGTGCGTTCCTCGCCTGTACCTTGTGGCTCGCCGATGCCTGCGTGCTGTCGGGCGATCTCGACAAGGCGCAAGTGCTGTTCGATCGCGTTGCGGGACTTGCGAACGACGTCGGGCTTCTGGCCGAGGAATACGATCCCGGGGCGCGTCGCCAGACCGGAAATTTCCCGCAGGCGCTGACCCATATCGCGCTGATCAACACCGCGCACAATCTCTCGGCGGCGCGGCAGGAGAGCGAGAAGCCGGCGGTGCAGCGGTCGCAGTGACGACCTCAGTCGATCCCGTTCCGCTTCAAGATCATCTCCATCGCCTCGGCAAAGCCGTCCTGCTCGTTGCTGGCAGTCACGTGCATCGCCTGCTGCTTGACGTTGTCGGCGGCATTGCCCATGGCGACCGAGTAGCCGCTGACCCGGAACATCGCGAGATCGTTCTGCATGTCGCCGATGGTGGCGACCGCGTCGGTCGAAATGCCGAGGCGCTGCGCCATTGCCTGCACGAAGGTGCCCTTGTTGAAGCCGGGCGGGGTGATGTCGAGATAATAGGTCTGCGAGCGCACCGCGGTCGCCTGCGTACTGAGTGCCTCCTGCATCACCTTCTCGCAACGCTCAAGGCCGGCCGCATCGGCGCTCGCGCCGACGATCTTGCAGCCGCTCGCGAGGTACGGCGTGAAGTCCGCAACGACCGTCGGGTCGGCGCGGATCGTGTGCTGCTCATGGGCGACGTAGGCGCCCTTCGGATTGTCGATCAGCCATTTGTCGGCGGTGAAGAGCCAGATGTCGGCGCCGAATTCCCGGAGGATCTGCAGGCAGCGCTCGGCCGCCGCCTGCGGGATCAGATGCTGCACAACCGGCTTCATCGAGGGATCGATGATCGAGGAGCCGTTGAAGGGGCCGACCGGCAGGGTGATCGACAGCGGCTCGATCAGAAAGCGCATGCCGATGGCGGGGCGGCTCGAGGTGATGGTGAAGCCGATGCCGGCTTTGTGCACCCGCTGCACCGCCGCCCGGGCGCGGTCGGTCAGCGTCTTGTCCTTGGTCAGCAGCGTGCCGTCGACGTCGGAGACAACGAGTGAGATCGGCGTCATGACATAGCCTTGGGTTTTTCGGCCTTGCGTTTGGCGCCGCCGAATTTGAGCTGCCGTACGACGCCGTCCACGATCGCTTCGACGGTCTCGTCGATCGAGACGGTGATCACATGCTCGCTCGTCTCCGGCGGCTCCAGCGTGCTGAACTGGCTGGTCAAGAGCTCGGGTGGCATGAAATGACCCTTGCGATGGGCCAGCCGCTCGGCGATCAGCTCCTTCGTGCCTCTGAGAAAGACGAAGCGGACGTCATCGCGGCCACGTAAGAGTACGTCACGATAGGTGTGCTTCAGCGCCGAGCAGGCGATGATGACGTGCTCGCCGGCCTCGCAGACCCGCGCGATCTCGTCGGCGATGGCGTTGAGCCAGGGCCAGCGGTCTTCATCGGTGAGCGGCTGGCCGGCACTCATCTTCGCGACGTTGCTCGGCGGATGGAAGCTGTCGCCGTCCTCGAATCGCCAGCCAAGCCGCTGGCCGAGCGCTTCCGCAATCGTGCTCTTGCCCGAGCCCGACACGCCCATCACGATCAATGCACAAGGTGCTTCAGCGCCCGCCACGAATCCCCTCCGGAAGCGCGGCCTGGTCGACCAGCCAGACGGTCTCACCATTCGAGCGCGCGCGTACGGCAGGCAGATTCTCGCTATTGAGGAGGCGCGTCAAGATCGCCTGCTTGTCGTGCCCGGCGATCTCAAACAGCATTTCGCGGCACGAGGCCAGAGCGGGCAGGGTGAGCGAGACCCTCGGCACGAACGGCGCGACATTGGCCTTGGGCACGCCGACGACCCAGCGTACGGCCTCTTCAATTGCGGGATAGCCGGGAAACAGCGAAGCGGTGTGGCCGTCCGGCCCCGCGCCCATCAGGACCAGGTCGAACAGCGGGCGCGACGGATCGAGCCGGTCGGCGCCATAGAAGGACTGCAGCTCGCGCTGATAGGCCTCGGCGCTTTTGTCGGGATTTTCGATCGCGGTCGGGATCGGATGGATGTGGCCGGGCGGTGCGCTGCGATCGAGGAAGATCGCGCGGGCGACCGTCATGTTGTTGAGAGGATCGCTCTCGGGCACGAAGCGCTCGTCGCCGATGAACCAGTGCACCCGTTCCCAGGGAATCTTGCCGCGCCAGGCGTCGCTGTCGAGCAATTGATAGAGCTTCTTCGGGCTCGATCCGCCGGTGAGGCAGATCGCGATCCGACTGGGGTTGGCCGCGATTCGTGCCATCACGCGTTCGGCTGCGGCGTGCGCCAGCGCTTCGGCATCAGTCTCGACGATCAATTCCGGCTGGTCGGCCGCAGCCATCACGAATATTTCCGCCAGCTTCGCCCGTCGCGCTTCAGGAGCTCGTCGGCGCAAGCCGGGCCATCGCTGCCGGCACGATAAGTCTCGATGCCGTTGGTGCCTGCGTTCTTCCAGGCATCGAGGAACGGCTGCACCGCCTGCCATCCGGCCTCGACGCCGTCGGCGCGCTGGAACAGGATGTTGTCGCCGATCATGCAGTCGTAGATCAGCGTCTCGTAGCCGGTGCTGGGATCGGCCTTGAAATAATCGCCGTAGCGGAACTTCATCTCGACGCCGTCGATCGTCACGCTCGGTCCCGGGATCTTGGCGTTGAATTGCAGCTCGATGGTTTCGGTCGGCGCAATGCCGATGGTGAGAAAGTTCTGCGAGAGGCGATCGACCGCGGTGCCCGTGAACATCGACAGCGGCGCCTGCTTGAACTTGATCGCGACCTCGGTGCGCTTGTGGGCCAGCGCCTTGCCGGAGCGAAGATAGAACGGCACGCCTGCCCAGCGCCAATTGTCGATCATGAGCTTGAGCGCGACAAAGGTCTCGGTGGTGCTGCCGGCCTTGACGTCCTCGGTCTTGCGATAGTCCGGAATATCCTCGTTGTCGATCCGCCCCGCCAGATATTGCGCCCGAACCGAGCTTCTCAGCGCCTCTTCCTCGCTCGGCATCTGGATCGCGGAGAGCACCTCCGCCTTTTCAGAGCGCACGGAATGGGCGTCGAAACGGGTTGGGGGCCCCATCGCGACCAGCGACATGAGCTGGAACAAATGGTTCGGCACCATGTCGCGCAGCGCGCCAGTGGCGTCGTAGAAGCCGCCGCGATGGCCGACACTGAGCTTTTCCTCGACCGTGATCTGGACGTGGTCGATATGGTTGCGATTCCAGATCGGCTCGAACATGCCGTTGGCAAAGCGCAGCACCATGATGTTCTGCACCGTCTCCTTGCCGAGATAGTGATCGATCCGGTAGATCTGGTGCTCGTCCATGATGTTCAGGAGCTCGGCGTTCAAGGCGCGGGCCGAGGCGAGATCGGTGCCGAACGGCTTCTCGATCACCAGCCGGCGCCAGGCGCCGTTCTCCTTCATCAATCCGGTGCGGCCGAGCTCGCGTGCGGTCGGCGCGAATGCGGCCGGCGGCGTCGCCAGATAGAACAGCCGGTTGCCTCCGGTGCCGCGCGAGCATTCGAGCGCATCGAGGTGCTCGCGCAGGGTGTCGAAGGACGGCGGATCCTTCGCATCGGCTTCGACGAAGGTGACGCAGTGCAGGAGCTGCCGGGCGACGACATCGTCCACGGGGCGGGTTGCGTACTGGCGCAGGCCCTTCAGCAGGCTGTCGCGCAATTCGTCATTCGACATGCCCCTGCGGGCCACGCCGACCACGCAGAATTTTTCCGGCAACAGGTTCTCGGCGGCGAGATTGTACAGCGACGGCATCACCAGCCGATGGGTGAGATCACCGGTGACGCCGAAGATGACGAAGGCGCAGTTTTCCGGCTTGCGTTTTGGCTGCGGATCTTTTGTCACGAACGATTGCCTTCGTTTTGTTACTTCTTATTTGGGCTTCTTACTTGGGCTTCGACGCGTCCGGCTGCTTCGGCTCCTTGTGGCCGCCGAAGCCCGCGCGCATCGCAGAAAGAATTTTTTCGGCGAAGGTATGTTCCTTGCGGGAACGGAAACGTGCGAAGAGGGCCGCGGTCAGAACCTCGGCCGGCACCGCCTCGTCGATCGCCGCATTCACGGTCCAGCGGCCCTCGCCGGAATCCTCTACGAAACCGGAATATTCCGACAGCGCCGGACTGTCTGCGAGCGCCGTCGAGGTGAGGTCGAGCAGCCAGGACGGGATCACGCTGCCGCGACGCCAGACCTCGGCAATATCGGCAAGATCGAAGTCGTAGCGGTGATCCGCCGGGAGCGCCTCGATGCTGGCGTTCTTGAGGATTTCGAAGCCTTCGGCATAGGCCTGCATCAGGCCGTATTCGATGCCGTTGTGGATCATCTTCACGAAGTGCCCGGCGCCGACCGGGCCGGCGTGGATGTAGCCCTGCTCGATGCGGGGATCGCGGCCCTCGCGTCCCGGCGTGCGCGGGATGTCGCCGGGGCCGGGCGCGAGCGCGGCGAAGATCGGATCGAGCCGGTCGACGACGGCCTTGTCGCCGCCGATCATCATGCAATAGCCGCGGTCAAGCCCCCAGACTCCACCGGAGGTACCGACGTCGACATAGTGGATGCCGCGCGCCTTCAGCGCCTTGCCGCGACGGACGTCGTCCTGCCAGAACGTGTTGCCGCCGTCGATGATGACGTCGCCGGCCTGCATCACGTTCGCGATCGTGTCGATCGTCGTCTCGGTGATGTGGCCGGCCGGCAGCATCACCCAGGCCGTGCGCGGCCGTTCGAGTTTCGCGACGAACTCTTCCAGCGTGGAGGCGCCTTGCGCGCCGTCTGCGGCAAGGCCGGCGACGGCCTTGGCGTCCTTGTCATAGACCACGGTCGAATGGCCGTTGCGCATCAGGCGGCGAACGATGTTGCCGCCCATCCTGCCGAGGCCGATCATGCCGAGTTGCATCGCGATATTCCTCTAGTTCAGCGCATCCGAGAGCGCGGCGTTGAGCGCCGCGAGACCCTTCTTGAGCCCGCCCTTCAGGTGCACGCGAAGCGCGCGACGGCCGCGCTCGGTGAGCACGTCGAAGTCACCGCGCGCCTGTGCCGCCTTGATGATGCCGAAGCTCGCCTTCTGGCCGGGGACGGCGAGGTCCTTGGCGTCGTCGACCGTGATCTGGAGGAACACGCCGCTGTCGGGGCCGCCTTTGTAGGCCTGTCCGGTCGAGTGCAGGAAGCGCGGGCCGAACTCGGCGCAGGTCGCGACATGACGCTTCTCGCGCACGTCGAGGCGCATCGCCTGGAGCGCGTCGATGGTGGCCTTGTCGCGCGCGATGTAGCCGAGCAGGGCGACATAGTCGCCATGGTTGGAGCGGGAGAGGTGCGCCTTCAGCCAGGAGGTGAGGTCGCCGTTCGCACCCGCAGCACGCAGCGCCGCGGCGTTGGCCTCGTCGGTGTAGAGATCGGCTTCATCAGTGCTGACCACCGGCTGTTCGGCCGGCAGTGCGCCGGTCTTCTCGAACGCCGCGGTGAGCTCCCGCGTCTTGATCTTGGCCGCTTCCACGTCCGGCTGGTCGAACGGGTTGATGCCGAGGATGCTGCCTGCCACCGCCGTCGCCATCTCGAAGCGGAAGAACTCCTGGCCGAGATGCTCGATCGACTTCATGACGATGCGCACCACGGGATGGCCGGCCGCTTCGACCGCGGCAAGCTTCGAGTCATGCGCGGCGTCCGCCTCGCCCTCGGTGCGGATGTCGATGAAGAAGCGGTCGTTGCCATAAAGCGACGGATCGCCCAGCGGCTCGCCGTCGATCGGGATCAGGCCCTTGCCTTCCTTGCCGGTCGATTCCGCGATGAGCTGCTCGGCCCAGGCGCCGAAATCGGCGATCTTCCTCGACGACAGGATCGTCACCTTGTCGCGGCCTTCGAGACCGGCGAGACCCATCGCGAGACCAAGCTGCACACCGGGATTTTCCTGCGGCGGCACGTCCGGCCCGCACGAGCGGGCCATCGAGAGCGCGTGCTTGATCAGGGTCTTGACGTCGATGCCCGCGGTCGCCGCCGGCACGAGGCCGAAGGGCGAGAGCACCGAATAGCGTCCGCCAATCGAGGGTTCGCCGTGGAAGATGCGGGCGTAGCCGAGCTGCTTGGCCGCCTTCTCCAGCGACGAGCCGGGATCGGTCACGGCGATGAAACGATGGCCGGTCTTGACCGATGAACCGACGGCCTCAGCGACGCGTGCGTGGAAATAATCCTTCATCGCGTTCGGCTCGGTGGTGCCGCCGGACTTGCTGGAGACGATGAAGACGGTGCTGGCGATGTCGATCTTCGCTTCCATCGCCCGCACCTGCGCCGGATCGGTGGAGTCCAGCACGTGCAGCTTCGGGAAGCCGGGCTTCCTTGCGAATGTTTCGGCGAGAACCTCCGGTCCGAGGCTCGAGCCGCCCATGCCGAGCACGACGGCGTCGGAGAATTTCTGGCCCTTCACGCGGCTCGCATAGTCCTCATAGTCGGCGACGTCGGCCTTCGCCGCGCTGTCGAGCCAGCCGAGCCATTTGTCCTCATCCGTGCCGGTCCAGACCGATTTGTCGCGCTGCCACAACCGACGGATCTTGGCGGATGCGCGCCACTCCTCGGTGCTCTTGGCCACCGCCTTGCCGAGTCCGTCGCCGAGCGACAGCTGCTGGCGATCGATCGCGGGCCCGAGCACGGTGACGCGCTTGTGGGCGACCGCGCCATAGAGCTTGTCGGCGGCATCGGCAAACTGCTTGACGCCGTCCTTGACGAGCTCCTCGGTGATCGCATCGAGCGAGACGCCCGAGCGCTCCAGCTCCTCCAGCACGCGCCTCGCGTCGTCGACGTTCTCCTCAAGGCTGTCGCGCAGCTTGCCATGGTCGCGGAACGCATCCAGCGTGGCCGGCGGCACCGTGTTGATGGTGTTCGGGCCGATCAGCTCCTCGACATAGAGGACGTCGCTGTAGTCCTTGTTCTTGGTGCCGGTCGATGCCCACAGCATTCGCTGCGGTCTCGCGCCCTTGGCCGCAAGCTTCTCCCAGCGCGGGCCCGAGAACAGGCGCTTGTAATCCTGATAGGCGACCTTGGCGTTGGCGATCGCGACCTTGCCCTTCAGCGCGGCGAGCCGCTCCTTCTCGCTGGGGTCGTTGGCGCGGGCGATCTTCTCGTCGAGCTGCTTGTCGACCATGGTATCGATCCGGCTGACGAAGAAGCTTGCGACGCTCGCCACATGCGACGGATTGCCGCCGCCGGCGACATATTTTTCGAGGCCGGCGAGATAGGCCTCTGCGACCTCGAGATAGACCGCCTTTGAGAACAGCAGCGTGATATTGATGCTGATGCCTTCGCTGGTGAGCTGCTCGATGGCCGGCAGGCCCTCCGGCGTCGCCGGCACCTTCACCATCAAGTTTTTGCGATTGACGTCCTTCCACAGCCGCCGTGCCTCGGCGACCGTGCCGGCGGTATCCATCGCGAGATAGGGCGAGACCTCGAGGCTGACATAGCCGTCATGGCCCTTGAGGCTGTCATAGACCGGCCGGAGCACGTCGGCGGCGTTCTGGATGTCCTCGACCGCGACGGTCTCGAACAGCTCGGCCACCGTCCGGTCGCCGCGCTTCAGCGCCTTGCCGATCGGGGCGTCGTACTCGTCCGAGCTGCCGATCGCCTTCTCGAAGATCGACGGGTTGGAGGTCACTCCCTTGACGCCGTCGGTGTCGATCAGCCGCTTCAGGTCGCCGTTGGCGATGAAGCCGCGGGCCAGAAAGTCCAGCCAGACGGCTTGTCCGTGCTTTTCCAGTTCTTTGACGGGATTCATGGTGTCTATTTCTCTCCAAGCCTGCGGGCGAGGGGTTCCCGCGGCGGTCCTGACGCGCTATTCTCTAGCTCACATGCTCCCGGGAGGGAACCAATCAAGGGTGTGGGTGTCATACTCTGGGTAAACTCCGTTGAGATCATGGCGATCCGGACGGGTTGCTCGGTTGCGTAAAAGTGCTTGGCCGGCATTGTTCGGTCGAAGTCTTGTTGCGTAGCGTCGGCCGGGTGCTGAGCGGAGTGTCGTCAGCGGGGCTTTGCCCGCGAGGCGTGCCGTGTTGGCTCGGCCACGAACGACCGTGCTGGGGTAAAGTATCCGCGCGCATTCAGACGACTGTCGCTGGCCGTTCGTAATTGGCCGGCGCGGCCGGCGTGGATGGATTTGTGCGATTTCAAAATCGGTCCATGTGCGTCCGACCATGTGCGTCCGACGTCGGCTGCTTGTCGCGGCAGACGTGGCGGTCATCTCGCTCGGCGCGGCTCGCCGTCGATTTGCGGACGGCATCGGCGACCTCCGCATCGGCAATGAATTTCTGCTCTTGGACTCGATCGCGGATGTTTCGGCTGAGGAATGCCGCGGCCGCAAGCTGGTTGTGCTGACGCTCTTGTCATCGCCCCGGAAGCGCTGACGACCGATTTTGATACAGAGCTGCGCGCCGACGCTGCGAGCGATTCATGCGCCGCGTTGCGGCGAGCGCGCAATTGTGGAGCGCATGGCTTCGCCGCAGGAGCGTCACAAAGCTGCCGTTGGTCGACCTCTATGCTGCGGTGCCGGATGAATGATCCCCGGTAATGCCCGGATGTTGCGGTGAGGCGACATTTGCTGGAAATTAGCGAGTACAGGTATAGATTCGCATAAATAACAGGCAAGTGCCTGTTCGTAACCCACCCGAATGCCTACGTTGTGCGTTGCATGGAGAAGGGGCCAGGGTGTCCAATGATCGTCATGTGCTCACGCTGATTCGAAACGGGCGTTGAGGAACGGTCCGGCAACTGCTTTCGTTTCAGCTTGTGTAGCGGAACTCATGCGGAGAGGGATCATGTACAACGATTCTCTATTCAACGCTTTCGCTCGGTCGTTCGAGGCGAGAAGCCAGCACGACATGTCGATGGCGGAATATCTGGAATCGTGTCGAAGCGATCCCATGAAATACGCGAATGCGGCCGAACGACTACTAGCTGCGATTGGTGAACCACAGACGATCGATACGGCCAAGGACCCACGCCTTGGCCGTATCTTTTTGAATCGTACGATACGCACCTATCCGGCCTTCGCCGGCTTCTACGGAATGGAGGAAACGATCGAGCGCATCGTTGGTTTCTTCCGCCATGCTGCGCAAGGTCTCGAAGAGCGCAAGCAGATCCTCTATCTGCTCGGCCCGGTCGGCGGCGGCAAGTCCTCGCTCGCCGAGCGGCTCAAGTCGCTGATGGAAGTGCAGCCGATCTACGTGCTCAAGGCGGGCGACGAGTTGAGCCCGGTGTTCGAAAGTCCGCTCAGCCTGTTCGACCCCGATCAACTCGGGCCGATCCTGGAAGAGAAATACGGTATTCCGCGCCGCCGCCTCACCGGCCTGATGAGCCCGTGGTGCTTCAAGCGGCTCGAAGCCTTCGGCGGCGACATCTCGCAGTTCCGCGTCGCCAAGATCCAGCCGTCGCGGTTGCGGCAGATTGCAGTCTCGAAGACCGAACCCGGTGACGAAAACAATCAGGACATTTCATCCCTCGTTGGCAAGGTCGACATCCGCAAGCTCGAGACCTACGCGCAGAACGATCCTGACGCCTACAGCTATTCGGGCGGCCTCAATCGCTCGAACCAGGGCATTCTCGAATTCGTCGAGATGTTCAAGGCGCCGATCAAGATGCTGCACCCGTTACTCACGGCAACGCAGGAGGGCAACTATATAGGCACGGAAAATATCGGCGCGATTCCCTTCGCTGGCATCATCCTCGCGCATTCAAACGAGGCTGAATGGCAGAGCTTCAAGTCCAACAAGAACAACGAAGCCTTCATCGATCGCGTCTGCGTCATCAAGGTGCCGTACGTGCTGCGGGTCACCGAAGAGCAGAAGATCTACGAGAAGCTGATCCAAGGCTCCGAGCTGGCGTCGGCGCCGTGCGCGCCGTCGACCTTGGAGACGATGGCGCGGTTCTCGGTGATGTCGCGTTTGCGCAGGCACGAGAACTCCACCCTGTTCGGCAAGATGCGGGTCTATGACGGCGAAAGCCTGAAGGAGTCCGATCCGAAGGCGCGCAGCGTCCAGGAGTATCGCGATGCCGCCGGCGTCGACGAGGGCATGGACGGCGTCTCCACACGCTTCGCCTTCAAGATCCTGGCTGCGACCTTCAACCACGATCCGCAGGAGGTCGCTGCCGACGCCGTTCACCTGATGTACGCGCTCGAACAGGCGATCCGCCGCGAGCAGCTGCCGGAGGAGACCGAGAAGCGTTATCTCGAATTCATCAAGGCGGAACTCGCGCCGCGCTACGCCGAATTCATCGGCAACGAGATCCAGAAGGCCTATCTGGAGTCCTACACCGACTACGGCCAGAACCTGTTCGACCGTTACGTCGACTACGCAGATGCGTGGATCGAGGATCAGGACTTCAAGGATCCCGACACCGGCCAGCTGCTGGATCGCGAACTGTTGAACCAGGAATTGACCAAGATCGAGAAGCCGGCCGGCATCGCCAATCCGAAGGATTTCCGGAACGAGGTGGTCAAGTTCTCGTTACGGGCAAGGGCCCAGAACAGCGGCAAAAATCCGACCTGGACCTCCTACGAGAAGATTCGCGACGTGATCGAAAAGCGGATATTCTCCCAGGTCGAGGACCTGCTTCCGGTCATCTCGTTCGGATCGAAAAAGGACGGCGAGACGGAGAAGAAGCACGGCGAGTTCGTCGCACGCATGGTGGAGCGTGGCTACACCGAGCGTCAGGTTCGCCGGCTGGTCGAATGGTACATGCGTGTGAAGCAAGCCGGTTAGGCGGATGAGAAAGTGGCCATTCACATCATTGACAGGCGCCTGAATCCAGGCGGCAAGAGTCTTGAGAACCGTCAGCGGTTCTTGCGTCGGGCCAAATCGCTGGTGCAGGGCGCCGTCAAGAAGACCTCGCAGGAACGCGACATCAAGGACGTCCTGGAGGGTGGTGAGGTCTCGATCCCGCTGGACGGCATGCACGAGCCGCGTTTCCGCCGCGAGGGCGGCACGCGCGACATGGTGCTGCCCGGCAACAAGAAGTTCATCGAGGGCGACTACCTCCCTCGATCCGGCCAGGGCAGCGCCAAGGATTCCGGTCCCGGCGAAGGCGACAGCGAAGACGCCTTCCGCTTCGTGCTGAGCCGCGACGAGTTCGTCGATCTTTTCCTCGACGACCTCGAGCTTCCCGATCTCGCCAAGCGCAAGATCGCGGAGACCGAGAGCGAAGGCGTCCAGCGCGCCGGCTACACCACCTCGGGCTCGCCCGCCAACATCTCGATCAGCCGAACCGTTCAGCTTGCGCTCGCACGCCGCATCGCACTCAGGCGTCCGCGCAAGAGCGAGATGGACGAGCTGGAGGCCCAGATCGCCGAATGCATCGATGAGGAGAAGCGCGCGGAGCTCGTCGCCGAGTTCGAAAAGCTGAAGGCCAAATCCAAGCGCATTCCCTTCATCGATCCGCTCGACATCCGCTACCGCCGCTTCGAGACGGTGCCGAAGCCCGTCGCGCAGGCCGTGATGTTCTGCCTGATGGACGTCTCCGGCTCGATGTCCGAGCACATGAAGGACCTCGCCAAGCGCTTCTACATGCTGCTCTACGTCTTCCTGAAGCGCCGCTACAAGCATGTCGAGATCGTCTTCATCCGCCACACCGACCGCGCCGAGGAGGTCGACGAGCAGACCTTCTTCTACGGTCCGGCCTCCGGCGGCACGCTGGTGTCGAGCGCGCTCCAGGCCATGAGCGACATCGTGCGCGAGCGCTTCAATCCGTCGGACTGGAACATCTACGCGGCCCAGGCTTCCGACGGTGACAACTCCTATTCCGACGGCGAGCTTGCCGGCATGCTCTTGACGGAGAAGATCCTGCCGGTCTGCCAGTTCTTTGCCTATCTCGAGGTCGGCGAGTCCGGCGGCAGCGCCTTCGATCTGTCCGACTCCTCGCTCTGGACGCTCTACGATCGCCTGCGCAACAGCGGCGCGCCGCTGTCGATGCGCAAGGTCAGCGAGCGCAGCGAGATTTTTCCGGTGTTCCACGACCTGTTCCAGCGCCGCGAAACCCAGGAGAAGGCCGCTCCATGACGGAACGTTTGTTCGAAGGCGCTGATTGGGACTTCCGCACCCTGCAGCGCATTCACGATGCCTGCGAGGAGGTGGCGACGAAGGATCTCGGGCTCGACGTCTATCCGAACCAGATCGAGGTCATCACTGCCGAGCAGATGCTGGACGCCTATTCGTCGGTGGGCATGCCGCTGTTCTACAAGCACTGGTCGTTCGGCAAGCACTTCGCGTTCCACGAGGCCTCCTATCGCAAGGGCCTGATGGGGCTCGCCTATGAGATCGTGATCAACTCCTCGCCCTGCATCTCCTACCTGATGGAGGAGAACACGGCGACCATGCAGACGCTGGTGATCGCGCACGCGGCCTTCGGCCACAACCATTTCTTCAAGAACAATTATCTGTTCAAGCAGTGGACCGACGCCGAGGGCATTCTGGATTATCTCGACTTCGCCAAGAACTATGTGGCGAGCTGCGAGGAGCGCTTCGGCCGCGTCGAGGTCGAACGCACGCTGGATGCCGCGCATGCGCTGATGTCGCACGGCATCGACCGCTACCCGGGCAAGAAGAAGCTGGACCTGCGCGCCGAGGAGAAGCGGGCAGGGCGGCGCCGCCAGCACGAGGAGGAGGTCTTCAACGACCTCTGGCGCACCGTGCCCAAGGGAGCGGCCAAGAGCCGGTCTGCACTCTCTATCGAACGGCGGCGCAAGCTGCTCGGCCTGCCGCAGGAAAACCTGCTCTACTTCCTGGAGAAGAGCGCACCAAGGCTGGCGCCGTGGCAGCGCGAGCTGCTGCGCATCGTCCGCCATATCGCGCAATATTTCTACCCGCAGAGCCAGACCAAGGTGATGAACGAGGGGACGGCGACCTACGTCCACTATCGCATCATGAGCACGCTGCACCGGCAGGGCCGCATCACCGACGGCAATTTCCTCGAATTCCTGCAATCGCACACCAACGTGGTGTTCCAGCCCGAATTCGACGATCAGCGCTTCTCCGGCTTCAACCCCTATGCGCTCGGCTTCGCCATGATGCAGGACATCGAGCGCATCGTCACCAGGCCGGAGGACGAGGACCGCGAATGGTTCCCGGACATCGCCGGCAAGAACGATGTGATGGGCGTGCTGCGCGACGTCTGGGCCAACTACCGTGACGAGAGCTTCATCGGCCAGTTCCTGAGCCCCAAGCTGATGCGGCACTTCCGCATGTTCCACCTGCACGATGACCCTGAGGAGCGCGCCGGCATTCGTGTCGATGCCATCCACGACGAACGTGGCTTCCGCCGGGTCCGGCGTGAGCTGGCGCGGCAGCATGATGTCGGCTTCATCGACGCCAATATCGAGGTGGTCGACGTCGATCTGTCCGGCGATCGCCGGTTGATCCTTCATCATCACGTCATCAAGGGCTCGCAGCTCAACGAGACCGACGCCAAACGGGTGCTCCAGCATCTCGCCGACCTCTGGACCTATGACGTCTCGCTGATCGAGGTCGATGCCAACGACAAGGTCATGCGGGAATATGTCGTGAGCCCGCGACCGCTGCCGGCGGCGGCCTGAGGTCGCCGCAAGCGCCTCAAGCCGAGGCCTTGACGGATTTGGCTTTGGTCTTGTCTTTGGCCTTGGCTTTGGTCTTGGCTGGGGTCCTGGACGTGTTCAGGGCCACCGCGGCGCGAATGAGCGCCTTCAGCGCCTTTTCGTCGATCTTCGCGCCCTCGTGGAAATCGATGGCGCGCCGCACATTCCCTTCGAGGCTGGAATTGAAGAGGCCCGTGGGATCCTCCAGCGCGGCGCCCTTGGCGAACGTCATCTTCACGGCGGCCTTGTAGGTCTCGCCCGTGCAGATGATTCCGTCGTGCGACCACACCGGAACGCCGCGCCACTTCACTTCCTCGACGACGTCAGGATCGGCCTCCCGGATCAAGGCCCGGAGCCGGGCGAGCATCTTGCCGCGCCAGTCGCCGAGCTCCTGGATTTTGGCGTCGATCAAATGGGAGGCTGAGGTTGCGTCCGTTTTCTGCGCGCTGGTTTTCTTCACGGCTGTTGCGGCCTTCTTCATGATCCCGTTTGCCTCCACTTCCCGTTCGCCCAACTCACCGGCTGGTTTCACCCGCCGTGCGTCGGCTGGTCACATACGGTAGCGCAAAGAGATAGAGGCCGCTCGCGAGCAGCAGGATCAGCGGCACCAGCGCCAGGAGGCCGACCCAGAGCGCCTGCACCTGTTGAGTCATGGCGATGATGTTCGCGATCACCGCGAGCGTGAACGCAATCGAAAGCCAGCGATGGATCTGTCGAATCCACATATTCCAGGTCAATGGGACCTCCTCTGAAGTTGGTGAGAAAGATGCTGTGCGGTGGAGCTTACTCCGTCCGTGCCAGCACCTCCTCGAGCTTTGCGAAGAACTGCTTCCAGCCGGCATGGGCGCCGCCATAAGCCTGCTTCTGGGTCGGGCTGAAGCCGGCCTGCTCGACGCGCAGATGGGTCCCCGCGCCCTTCGGCGTGAGCGTGAAGGTCACGACGCTTCTGAGATCGAACGCTGCGTCCTCATGCGTGAAATTCCAGGTGTAGGCGAGGCTCCTTTGCGGCTCGATGGTGAGAACTTCGCAATCCAGCACGCCACCCCACTCGCCGCGAAGGTTGAACTTGTGACCGACGACCGGCTTGAAGTCGTTCTTCATCAGCCACTCCTCGATCAGATGCGGCTGCGTCAGCGCGCGCCAGACCCGTTCCGGCGGAAACGCCATCTCGCGTTCGATGATCACGGATCGCATTTCGGTCGCAGCTTCTGTCATTGGTCCATCCTCTTCAGGAGATCTTCCAGCGCGTCGAGCCGGTTCTGCCAGAATCCGGCCATCTGGCTGGTCCAGTCGATCAGTGGATTCAACGCGCCGGGCTGCGCGCTGTAGTGGGTCTGGCGGCCCTCATGGCGGTCGCGCACGAGCCCGGCCAGCTTCAGCGCGCCGAGATGCTTTGAGACCGCCGGCTGGGAAACGCCGGACCGGGCCGTGAGTGCCCCGACCGTCTGCTCCCCGTCGCGGCACAACCGCTCGAAGATCGCCCGCCGGGTCGGGTCGGCGAGCGTCTTGAACAGCAGGTCGGCCGTGCTCGACATCCAAAATCCATAACCAGTCAGTTATGGATAATTCATAACCGCAGAGTTATGGATAAGTCAAGCGGGATGGAGACGTCGGCGGCTTGGAGCGGAAGGCATGCACGGGCTCGTTCATCTCTCCCGCTTGCGCGAGAGATCGGCGCGAAGCGCCGGTGCTCTCTCTTCTTGGGGGTTCTCGATTGCGGAGACACCCTCTCCCCAACCCTCCCCCGCAAGCGGGGGAGGGGGCCATTTTTCGTGGCAACTGTAATCCTCTACGGCCGCAAGTAGAGATATCCCTGCGACTGCAGCTCGGCGAGACGAACCACGCCGCCCTTCGCCGCGCTGACGAAGCCGGGCAGCAGATCTTTCAGCGTGACGTTCTGCGCCTTCATCGTGTTGCCGCAGGCGGCGAGCTCGACGCCGTCCTTGGAGAAATCGCCGATCCGCTTGCTGATATCGGGATTGGCCTGCGCCGCGTGAAACGCCTTCAGCGCCGGCCCGTGGATCACCAGCGCGATCGTCACATGCTCCGAACCGCCGACGCCGTCGATGTGGTTCTGGATGTTGCCAAGCACGAAGTTGACCTTCTCGGCGTCGCTTAAGTGATAAACCACCTTGAGCTTGTCGCTCGTAGTCGCCTCCGTTGCAGCCTTCGCGCCTCGGGCAGCGAATATCGCGCCAAGAGCTGAGACTGTGCTCCATAAGATGCTGCGCCGGTTCATGACCGTCTCCCTCGACTGCGCGCGTCTGTTCGCGTGCTCCGCGTATCGTGCGCCTGACATGGCCGGACGGATATCACTTGTGGCGGAGCGCGGCGAGTTCCTTGCGATCGGTCACGAGCGAAGCGCATTCGCCGGTGTCGGCACGGTCGAGTCGGAAAATCTTGTCGTCGGCGCCGGCGACCAGCGATTGCTCAGCCTCATCATCCGGCTTGTTGTTCTGCCAGACCCGGATCTGCACGAGCCGGACGATGGCCGATTTGTCGTCCTTCGACAGAGCCACCTCGATCCCGCCTCCTTCGCAATCGACGCCGCAGCCGAGCCGGACTTCACCGTCGTGGTTCTGAAGCAGCACGTGGCTGCCGCACGAGCCGCTGGAGTCGAAATCACCGGGGCGGTGCCGGTATTTGAAGCCGAACCGGAACGAATCATGGAGCTGCTTGTCCTCGTTGTCGGACTCCGCCGAAATCAGGAGCCTCATGGCGGCGACCTTCTGCTTCGGATGCCGCGCCAGGTGCTCGGCATCGTAGCGACGGACGAAGCAGGCATAGGCTTTGTCGCCAGGGGGCCCCGCATAGATCCGCGCATTGAAGGCGTCGGTCTCGGCCTTGGTGGCTTCCCGCACTTTGCCGGCGTCGTGGGCGTGAGCAGCGCCGGTCAGCGCAGCCAGGGTGAGGGCAGCAAACAGAGAGAGCTTCATGACGGCCTCGCGGGCGTGACATCCTTACAGCAGGACAGAGCTGTTGGCCGTTAGACGCGGGCCAGGTGCGGCGCGTTCAACGCTCGCAAGCCCTCTGGCATGTCGTCGCCGGGCGGCGTGATCCGGCTGGTTCCACCCAGCGCCTTAGTCGGCGACAGGGACAAGAAAGTTCAATCGGCGGAGAGCTTTCGCCCTGGGGAACTTGATGTCCAAGGTTCCTTCAACTTTGTCCCGGTTCGTCAATGTGATAGCCTTCACAGACGATTGCTTTTCGGAAGCGTAAGCTCGCGCCGCCTTTGCAAGTTTGTGGAGTCCCCGCAATGGGCGAAATTCGCAACTTCAAATCCGGAAATCAGGGTGGGCCGCCCCCGCACGGCGCGATGCCTCGTCGTCTCGCTGCGATCATTGTCGGCGACATCGCGTCCTATAGCCGCCTGATGCAGGCCGATGAGGAGGGCACGCATGTCCGCGTCAAGCGGATCGAGCGGGATCTCATCGAGCCCAGCATCGTCGAGCACCATGGAACGCTGGTGAAGACGACGGGCGACGGCTTCATCGCCATTTTCGACAGTCCCGTCGAGGCTGTCAGATGCAGCATCGTCATCCAGCAGAACCTCATCGGCCGCAACGCCTCGCTTCCGAAGCATTCCCGGATCGAATACCGGATCGGCGTCAATCTCGGTGACGTCATCGTGGAGCCGGACGATGTTTACGGCGACGGCGTCAACATCGCCACCCGCCTCGAAGGCATCGCCGAGCCCGGTCAGGTCTACATCTCCGGCGCGATCTACGAGCAGATCAAGCACAAGGTGGTATGCGGCTATGAATCGCTCGGGGACCGCAAGGTCAAGAACATCACCGATCCCGTGCGCGTCTATCGCGTGCTGCCCGACGCAGATGCGGTCGGCAGGACGCGAAGCCGGCGCGAGAACGCCCTGATCTTTTTCCTGGGCATCACGCTGCTGATCATCGCCGCCGGCGTGCTCTGGTATCTGCTGGCGCAGCCGTCCGGCAAGGTGGGCGAGCAGGCTGCCGCGCCGACCGCGTCTCCGGCCGCCACGCCGAGCCCTTCGCCGGCCGCGCCTCCGAGCCCGCATCCCCTGTCGCGCGAAGCGGCAACGCAGACGCCGCAACCGTCTCCCTCATTGGCGTCGGCACCTCCGTCGCCCGCACCGCCGCCCGGCCAACCGGCGGCGCCATCGGTTCGCGAACCCCAGATGATCGCCATTCGCGGCGGCAGCTTCGCGATGGGAAGCAATGACGATCCGACCGAACGTCCCGTTCACCAGGCCACGATCAAGCCGTTCTCGATCGGCAAATATCCGGTGACGGTGCAGGAGTGGAACGAATGTGCCGTTGCCAAGGCGTGCTCCTTCACCGCCACCGGCAAGGACGATGCGCCGGTCGCCAATGTGAGCTGGACCGACGCGCAGCAATATGCCGCCTGGCTCGCGCAGGCGACGAACAAGTCCTATCGGCTTCCGAGCGAAGCCGAATGGGAATATGCGGCGCGCGGCGGCACGCAGACCAAATATTGGTGGGGCGACAAGCTCCAGCTCGGCATGGCCGGATGCAAGGATTGCGGTGACCTTGCGGCCGAGCAGCCGGCGAAGGTCGGCAGCTTCAAGCCCAATCCGTTCGGGCTCTACGACATGGGCGGCAGCGTCGATCAGTGGGTCGGGGATTGCTGGCACAGGACCTATCAGGGGGCGCCCGGCGACGGCTCGGCATGGACCGGCGGCGACTGCTCATCGCACGTCTTGCGCTCGGGCTCCTGGAAGAACGATTCGAGATATGTGCGTCCATCCAACCGCGATGGCTACGATACCAATGTTCGTTATCCAACGCATGGATTCCGCGTCGCGCTCAGTCCTTAGGTGCCGGAGTAGGTTTCATGAAAATCATTCACTGCGTCGCGCTGGCGACGGCGCTCGCATTGCTCCCGGGCGCAGCCTATTCGCAGGGCAAGACCGCTCCCAAGGACGCAAAGCTCTATTTCATCACCCCGCGTGACGGACAGAAGGTTCGCGGCGGGTTCTGGGTCCGGTTCGGCCTGCGCAACATGGGCGTGACGCATGCGGGCGACGACTATCAGAACGCCGGTCATCATCACCTGTTGGTCGACGTCAACGACCCCATCGATCCCAAGGAGCCGATCCCGCAGGACAAGTCGCATCTGCACTTCGGGGCAGGGCAGACCGAGACCATGCTCGATCTTCCGCCCGGGACGCACACGCTGCAGCTGGTGCTGGGCGATGCCAAGCACTATCCGTTCGACCCGCCTGTCGTGTCGGACAAGATCACCGTGCGCGTCAGGCCGCTGGCTTCAGCGCGGTAGAGCGCGATGGGATTAGGCTTCGTTGCCGACACGAAGGCGGTGCGCTCCCTCTCCCGCTTGCGGGGGAGGGTTGGGGTGGGGGTGCCTCCGCAATCGAGACTCCCGACGTGGAGGGAGCCCCCACCCGGCGCTCCGCGCCGACCTCCCCCGCAAGCGGGAGAGGTTGAGCGAGCCCGCGGCCCGGTCAATTCAATCTAAAGCCACTTCGCCCCGCGTGATCACCGCAGGCTGGCGTTGATCTTGTCCAGCACCGCCGAGCCCGGGCAGAGCGTGTCCGCTTCCAGCGTGTTGAGTGGCGTCTCGACCGTGTTGAGATGCTCGTGCAGGTCTTCCGCCTCGGGATCGACATAGAGCAGTCCGGTGACGATCTGACCCTTGGCGGCGTGCTTCTGCAGGAAGGTCATCGCGCCGAGCCGATCGTGCGGATCGTAGTCGGCATCGATCTTGCGCAGCGCGATCCTGCTGCCGTCATGCTGCTCGACCAACTGCACGGTGCCCGGCGCATAATCGACCGCGATCGGGTCACGGCCGACCAGCACGTCGAGCCGGTTCACCGCGTCATTGTGCTCTCGGACATAGTCGAAGCTCTTGGTCGACCCGGCGTGGTTGTTGAAGGCGATGCAGGGGCTGATGACGTCGATGAAGGACGCGCCCTTGTGACGGATCGCGGCCGCGATCAGCGGCACGAGCTGGGTCTTGTCGCCGGAGAAGCTGCGCGCCACGAAGGTGGCCCCGAGCTGCAGCGCGATCGCGACGAGGTCGATGGCGTTGTCGGTGTTGGTGACGCCCTTCTTGGACTTCGAGCCGCGGTCGGCGGTCGCCGAGAACTGGCCCTTGGTCAGGCCGTAGACGCCGTTGTTCTCGACGATATAGGTCATGTTGACGCCGCGCCGGATCGAATGCGCGAACTGGCCGAAGCCGATCGATGCGGAGTCCCCGTCGCCGGAAACGCCGAGATAGATCAGGTCGCGATTGGCGAGATTGGCACCGGTCAAAACCGACGGCATGCGACCGTGCACCGAGTTGAAGCCGTGCGAATTGCCGAGGAAGTAATCCGGCGTCTTCGACGAGCAACCGATGCCGGAGATCTTCGCCACCCGGTGCGGCTCGATCGAGAGCTCGTAGCAGGCCTCGATGATCGAGGCCGTGATCGAGTCATGACCGCAGCCGGCGCACAGCGTCGAGATCTTGCCCTCGTAGTCGCGATGCGTGTAGCCGAGCTCGTTCTTCTTCAGGCCCGGGTGATGAAATTTCGGCTTTGCAATGTAGGTCATGACACGGCCTTGCGGAGCGGGGTCACCTTGAGGTGATCCTGGTGGTCGCCAATGGCTTTTGCGATGAAACGGGCGGTGATCGGCGAGCCGTCATAATGCACGATCGGCACGAGGCGCACCGGATCGATGCCGTTCTCGTTGACGATGAGCTGGCGCAGCTGGCTGTCGCGGTTCTGCTCGACCACATAGACGAAGTCGTGCTCGGCGAGGAAGCTCGCCACGCTCGAGTGGAACGGGAAGGCGCGGATGCGCAGGCGATCGAGCTGATGGCCGCGCGCTTCCAGGAGCCCGATCGCCTCGTCCATCGCCGGCGAGGTCGAGCCGAAATAGATCACGCCGTATTTGGTCGGCCGTTCCGCATTGGCCTGCAGCGGGCGCGGCACGAGGTCCTGTGCGGTCTCGAACTTGCGCACCAGGCGTTGCATGTTGTCGGCGTAGACCGGGCCTTCCTCGGAGTAGCGCGCATAGCGGTCGCGCGAGGTGCCGCGGGTGAAGTAGGAGCCCTTGGTCGGATGCGTGCCGGGATAGGTGCGGTAGGGGATGCCGTCGCCGTCGACATCGAGATAGCGGCCGAAGTCGCGGCCTTCCTCCAGCATCTCCGCGGTCATGATCTTGCCGCGGTCATATTGCCGCGCGTCGTCCCACTTCAGCGGACGGCAGAGGCGATGGTTCATGCCGATGTCGAGGTCGAGCATCAGGAAGATCGTGGTCTGAAGCCGCTCGGCGAGATCGAACGCGGCCGCCGCGAACTCGAACGCTTCCGCCGGATCTTCCGGGAACAGCAGCACATGCTTGGTGTCGCCATGCGAGGCATAGGCGCAGGCGATGATGTCGCATTGCTGGGTGCGCGTCGGCATGCCGGTCGAGGGGCCGGCGCGCTGGATGTTCATGATCACGGCCGGGATCTCGGCGAAGTAGGACAGGCCGATGAACTCCGTCATCAGCGAGATGCCGGGACCGGAGGTCGCGGTGAAGGCGCGGGCGCCGTTCCAGGAGGCGCCGATCACGATGCCGATCGAGGCGAGCTCGTCTTCGCCCTGCACGATCGCGTATTTCGCCTTGCCGGTCTCGGGATCGTGCCGGTACTTCTTGCAGTGGCTGGTGAAGGCCTCCGCCACCGACGAGGACGGCGTGATCGGATACCAGGCGCACACGGTGGCGCCGCCATAGACGGCGCCGAGCGCGGCTGCGCTGTTGCCCTCGATGAAGATGCGGTCGCCGACCTTGTCGGACTTCTTCACGCGCAGTCCGATCGGGCATTTCAGGTTCTGCAGCGCCCAGTCGCGGCCGAGATGCAGCGCGTGGACGTTGGAGGAGAGCAGCTTCTCCTTGCCCTTGTACTGCTCGCCGATCAGCTGCTCGATCACCTTCGGATCCATGTCGAGCAGCGCCGCGAGCGCGCCGAGATAGATGATGTTCTTGAACAGCTGGCGCTGGCGCGGATCGGTATAGGTCGAGTTGGCGATCGCGGTCAGGGGAACGCCGATCACGGTGATGTCGTCACGGAATTTGGTCGACGGCATCGGCTTGGTGGAATCGTAGAACAGATAGCCCCCGGGCTCGATGCCGGCGACGTCCTTGTCCCAGGTCTGCGGATTCATCGCCACCATCATGTCGACGCCGCCGCGGGCGCCGAGATGGCCGGCTTCCGTCACCCGCACCTCGTACCAGGTCGGCAGGCCCTGGATGTTGGAGGGGAAGATGTTGCGCGGGGACACCGGTACGCCGTGGCGCAGGATCGCGCGGGCGAACAGTTCGTTGGCGCTCGCCGACCCCGAGCCGTTGACATTGGCGAAGCGGACGACGAAGTCGTTTACGCTGCTGATCGGCTTCTTGTCGGACATGATGATCCTGCGTAGGTCATTTCGATGAAATATTTCTGCATGTCCCAGGCGCCAGTGGGACAACGCTCGGCGCACAGCCCGCAATGCAGGCAGACGTCCTCGTCCTTGACCATGACACGGCCGGTCTTGAGGTCGGAGGAGACGTAGAGGTCCTGGTCCGCATGCGGCGCGGGCGCCTTCAGACGCTGACGCAAATCGCTTTCCTCGCCGTTCGCGGTGAAGGTGATGCAGTCCATCGGGCAGATGTCGGCGCAGGCATCGCACTCGATGCAGAGCGCGGTCGAGAACACGGTCTGGACGTCGCAGTTCAGGCAGCGATGCGCCTCGCCGAGCGCGAGCTTGACGTCGTAGCCGAGCTCGACCTCGGCGCGGATGTCCTTCAGCGCGACGATCTTGTCGCGATGCGGCACCTTGAAGCGCTTGTCGATGGAGATATCGTTGTCATAGCTCCATTCGTGGATGCCCATCTTCTGCGAGGACACCTGCACGTCCGGCAGCGGGCGCTCGGTGATGTCCTCGCCCGAGAGCAGCCTGTGGATCGACAGCGCGGCGTCGTGGCCGTGCGCCACCGCCCAGATGATGTTCTTCGGGCCGAAGGCGGCGTCGCCGCCGAAGAACACTTTTGGATTGGTCGAAACGAAAGTCTTCTGATCGACCGTGGGCATGTGCCACTTGTCGAACTCGATGCCGCAGTCCTGCTCGATCCAGGGGAAGGCGTTCTCCTGGCCGACCGCGACCAGCACGTCGTCGCATTCGATGGTCTGGTCGGGCTCACCCGACGGGACGAGACTGCGGCGGCCCTTGGCGTCGTACTCCGCCTTCACCTTCTGGAAGGTGACGCCGGTGAGCTTGCCGTTGTCGTGGATGAAGGCGACGGGAACGAGGAAGTTGAGGATCGGGATGTCCTCGTGGATCGCGTCTTCCTTCTCCCAGGGCGAGGCCTTCATCTCCTCGAAGCCGGAGCGGACGATCACCTTGACGCTCTCGCCGCCGAGTCTGCGCGCGGTGCGACAGCAGTCCATCGCGGTGTTGCCGCCGCCGAGCACGATCACGCGCTTGCCGATCTTGTCGGTATGGCCGAACGAGACGGAGGACAGCCAGTCGATACCGATGTGGATGTTCGCCGCTGCTTCCTTGCGGCCGGGAATGTCGAGCTCGCGGCCGCGCGGCGCGCCCGAGCCGACGAAGATCGCGTCGTATTTCTCCGCGAGCAGGGCCTTCATGCTCTCGATGCGATGACCGCCCTTGAATTCGACGCCGAGGCCCAGGATGTAGCCGGTCTCCTCGTCGATGACGGAATTCGGCAGGCGGAACTTGGGGATCTGCGTGCGCATCATGCCGCCGGCTTCGGGGTCGGCATCGAACACGGTGCAGTGGTAGCCGAGCGGCGCCAGATCGCGCGCCACCGTCAGCGAGGCTGGACCGCCGCCGACCAGCGCGATGCGCTTGCCGTTCTTCGCGGCGGGATGCGGCAGGCGCTGCTTGATGTCGTCCTTGAAATCGGCGGCGACGCGCTTGAGGCGGCAGATCGCCACCGGCGTCTCCTCGACGCGTCCGCGGCGGCACGCCGGCTCGCATGGACGATCGCAAGTGCGTCCCAGGATACCTGGGAACACGTTCGATTTCCAATTGATCATGTAGGCGTCGCTGTAGCGGCCTTGTGCGATCAGTCGGATGTATTCGGGAACTGGGGTGTGCGCAGGACAGGCCCACTGGCAATCGACTACCTTGTGAAAGTAGTCGGGGGCCGCGATATCGGTCGGTTTCATTCCTACCCTGTCCGCACAGGCTCAGAGACCCGGCGGCCTTCTTGAGCTTGGCGAACGCTTAATGCGCGTCGATCTGGTTTTTAAATTGGATCATACGGTTAGCTTATTAGAACCATTCCGAAGCACAACGGCAAATTTCCGCGATCTCCAGCTTTCATAGGAGCTACGCGCGGACAGCATTAACGGCCGCGCGCGAATGCGGCGGTGCAACATGTCGCGATGCGTGTGACGGCATCAGCCGTGCGAGATATCGCTCTTGGCGAGGTCCCACATCAGGCAGTAGGTGCCGACGGAGACGGGAAGCGGTAAGGGCGACGCAGCAGGCCCGGTGAAGCGCTCGGCGATGATGGTCGAGACAGCGCTGACCTGCGTGCCGTCGATCAGCACGAACCAGTCGCGCGCGCCTTCGTTGCGCGTGGCCGGAATCTGCGCTGTCGCGCCGGAAAGCTCCGGCTCGCTTTCGAGCAGATGCATGGAGATGATGCCGTCGTACTTCTCCGGCGCCAATTTCTCCCGCAGTGCATCACGCCATTCGCCGGCGTTGTCGGGCACTGGGCGCAGCCGCACCACGCCGAGCGCCGATCCGCGTCCCGCACCGTTGCTGATCGTGATGCGCGCCACCACGCGCAGCATGTTCTTGAAACGCGCCATGCTTTGGCGCGACCAATCGGTTGGGTTGGCGAGCCGCGCCCGATAGGCCGGGCTGTCCAGCACGTCGAGCGTCGCGGTCGAATAGAGGCAGAGATATTTGGGATGGGCGGCGTGCGCGACATAGCGCCGCGCTTCCAGAAAACCCTCGATCGCAACGCGCTCTTCCAGATGTTCGCGATCGTACCAGCGGTTGAAATCGGCTTCATCTGCTGCGTCGATATCCATCGACGTCAGCAGCATGCCTTTCCCGGCGAGCGGCATTTTCTTGTTGTCCCTTCCGAACTCTCGATCCTCATGGTGAGGAGCCGCGAAGCGGCGTCTCGAACCATGAAGGCCCCCGCTGCTTCGTCTCGGCCTTCATCCTTCGAGACGCGCTCTCGGAGCGCTCCTCAGGATGAGGGGACAGTTCTTATCGCGCGGCTTTCGATGCAAGATCGGCGATCGACTTCATGACCGCGTCCCTCACGCCGGCATCATAGAGCGAATGGCCAGCTTCTTCCACGATGCGAATCTCGGAACCCGGCCAGACTTTCGCGAGCGCCTGCGATGTCTCAGGCGGGCACAGCAAATCGTAGCGGCCCTGGATGATGATGCCGGGAATGCCGGCGAGCTTGCCGGCGTTCCGCAACAACTGGTCCTCGGTCATGAAGCTGTCGTTGACGAAGTAATGCGCTTCCATGAACGGCGTCGCGGGCAGCGTACGCCAGACGTTCAGCGAGGCGAGGTCGAGCCGCGTCTTTGCGGGCTTGTGTTCCGACAGAATGCGCTCGGTGTCGTGCCAGGCCCGCGCGGCGGGGCCATGCACGGCCGGGTCGGTATCGAGGATGCGGCGCCAATAGGCATCCACCGGCCGCGCGCGCTCCTCCGGCGGCAGCACGCTCAGAAAATCCTGGTGGAGCGCGGGATAGAATTGCGACAGGCGGGTCGTGAAGCCGGTCTCGACCTCGGCCCGCGTGCCCAGAAAGGTCGCGCGCAGCGCGATGCCACAGACGCGCTCGGGATGCGCCTCGGCATAAGCCAGCGCCAGCGTCGCGCCCCAGGAGCCGCCGACCACCATCCAGCGCGTAAAGCCGAACTTCTCGCGGATCTTCTCCATGTCCGCGATCAGATGCGCCGTCGTGTTGTCGGCGCGCGATCCCTTGGGACGGCTGCGGCCGCAGCCGCGCTGGTCGAACAGCACGGCGCAGAATCGCTCGGGATCAAAGAGCCGGCGATGATCGGGCTGGCAACCGCTGCCGGGGCCGCCATGGAGATAGACGGCGGGAATGCCGTCGGTGCGGCCGACGCTTTCGACGTAGAGCTCGTGGCCGTCGCCGACGTCGAGCATCTCGGAGGTCAGCGGCGCGAAGGGATCGGCGCGCTTGACCGAACTGGCCGCGTCGGCGTCAGGCGCCATTCTCGCCGTTCTCCGAAGTCTCTGCTTCCAACGTGCCTCCGGCGAAGTTGCGGTAGAGGAAGCGGTTGGTCTCGCCCTCGGCCTCGCGCTCGGCCTGCTTGAAGATTGTCTCGTGCAGCGGCGACAGCACGCAGGCGGGATCGGTGTTGGCGGCATCGCCGGTCAGCGCGAACGCCTGGCAGCGGCAGCCGCCGAAATCGATCTCGCGGAACTCACACGTCTTGCAAGGCTCCTTCATCCAGCCGGTGCCGCGATAGCGGTTGAAGGCGTCGGAGTTCTGCCAGATCCAGGCGATCGAATGGTTGGAGCGCACGGATTCGAAGTCGAGCCCGGTGATGCTCTCGGCGGCGTGGCAGGGCAGCACCTTTCCGGCCGGCGAGATGTTGAAGAACTGCCGGCCCCAGCCGCCCATGCACTTCTTCGGCCGCAGCGCGTAATAGTCCGGCACAACATAGTCGATTGCGAGCGTGCCCTTGAGCCGCTCGCGCGCCTCCTCGACGATGCGCGTGGTCTCATCGAGCTGCGCCACCGTCGGCATCAGCGCGGCGCGGTTCTTCAGCGCCCAGCCGTAATACTGCACATTTGCGACCTCGAGCCGGTCGGCGTCGAGATCGACCGCCATCTGGATGATGTCGGGGAGCTGGTGCAGGTTCTGGCGATGCATCACCGCATTCACGGTGAGCGGCAGGTCGAGCTCGCGCGTCCACTTCGCGACCTCGAGCTTCTTGTAATGCGCGCCCTTGTAGCCGGCGACGCGATCGGAGAGACCATCTTCCGTGCCCTGGAAGCTGATCTGCACGTGGCAGAGCCCGGCATCAGCGAGCTCGCTCAGCCTGCCGCGCGTCAGCAGTACGGCCGAGGTGATCAGGTTGGTGTAGAGGCCGACGTCGCTCGCATGCTTGACGAGTTCGACGAGGTCCTTCCGCGCCGTCGGCTCGCCGCCGGAAAAGTGGACCTGGAGCACGCCGATCTCGGCGAGCTCGCTCAAGACCTTCTTCCATTCCTCGGTGGTCAGCTCCTTGCCGGCGCGATCGAGCTCGACCGGGTTGGAGCAGTAGGGGCATTGCAGCGGGCAGCGATGCGTGATTTCGAGCAGCACGGCGAGCGGAATGCCGAACGTCTCCGCCGTCGAGCGCTGCTTCTCCAGCACCGCGAGACTATCGCTGGCGTCGGGCGGGATGATGGGGTTGCCGAGCACATCGCTCATGGTGTCTTCTCCCGGACTTCGGTGAGAAAGCCCTTGTCGGCGAGATCCTGCAGCATGGCGATGACGTCGGTGAGGATCGCATCGCGCGGCGCGGCATATTTCGCGGCCAACTGATCGGCGACGTCGCCGACGTTGCGCTCGCCATTGCAGAGCTGCAAAACCTCGACCGCGATCTCGTCCGGCGCCAGCACCCGTTCCGGTGCCAGGATCACCCAGACCTGTCGCGTCTCGTCGTATTTCAGCTTGGCATGCCGCGGCAGCACGGGCCGGCTCGTTTCGCTGACGCTGATATGACGCGGCCCGGCCATCGCTCGTTCCTCTTAGCTCGCTTTGGGCACGAATGCGCCCGGCGGAATGTGGCCCTCGACATAGGCGTGGTAGAGCGCATCGAGCTGCACCCACAGCACGTTGGTCTTGAAGATCAGCGCGTTGCAGACCGATGCGCGCTGCTCGGGCGTCTTCGCATGCGCCTTGACATAGTCGAGCGCGAAGCCGGCATCGCGCGGCGCCTGCGTCAGGCGACGCTTGAAGTAGCTCATGATGTCCGGATTGACGAAGTCGTAATGCTCCAGCATGCCGGAGATGCGCTCTTCGTGCAGATTCGGCGCGAACAGCTCGGTGAGCGAGGAGGCGATCGCCTCCAGCGGGCTTTTTTCGCGGCAGTAGTGGACATAGGCTTCCACCGCGAAGCGGGTCGCCGGCAAGATGCCTTCGGTCGATTCCACATAGGCGGTGTCGAGGCCGAGGCCCTCGGTCAGCTTGAGCCAGCGCTCGATGCCGCCTTCAGAGCCGACGTCGCCGTCATGGTCCTCGATGCGATGGCGCCATTCCACCCGCGTGGCGCGGTCGCGGAAGCGCGAGATCACGACCGCGTCCTTGATCGGGATCGTGCTCTGGTAATAGTAGCGATTGAGCGCCCAGGCCTGCACCTGGCCCTTGTTCAGCTTGCCGCCGTGCAAGAGTTTATGGAACGGATGCAGGCTGTGATAACGCGTCGCGCCGATATGGCGCAGCGTCGCCTCGAGTTCCTCGGCCGAGTTGAGCGTCAAATCCTTGCCGATCGAGAGGGCGGTCATTCCTGTCAGTGACGCGGCATTCACAGCACGATCTCCGTTCCGTCAGCGGGTATCTGCCAGCCCGCCTGCTCAGCGGCTTTGCGCTCGATTGAGCCGGGCAGCAGCGCCGGATTCGAGTTATTGATATGCAGAAATATCTTCCTGTCGATATTGAGATCAGCGAGCCGCGCGATCGCACCATCGCCGCCGGACATCGCGACATGTCCCATGCTCTTGCCGGTCTTGTGGCCGAGGCCGGCCTTGATCATCTCGTCATCCTGCCAGACCGTGCCGTCGAAGAACACCAGCGCGGCGCCATCGATCTCGGCCTTGAGCGCATCGGTCACCTCGGCGCAGGCGGCGAGGAAATAAAAACTCTTGCCGGTCGACTTGTCCGTGATCTTCAGTCCCAGCGTATCGCCGTCGCCGGTCTCGCCGCCCGGATGCGCCTTGCCTTCCAGATACCAGGCCGACTTGCCGGGCACCGCGAAGGGGAGCACCTCGATACCCGAACGCGCGCCATCTGGCAGTCGCGGCTCGAACGGCTCGCGGATGCCGATCGGCTGGCGCCCCACGTTCTTCTCGTTCACCACGTTGAAGATGCTGTTGGCTTTGAGGATCGCCAGCACCTTCTCATGCGCGTAGATCGTGAAGGGCGAGCCCTCGCGCATCGAGAGCAGGCCCGCGACCGCGTCGACCTCGCCGTTGGTCAGGATTACGCCGGCGATCGGGGTGTGGCGCAATGCGCCCGCCTTGGGATGCAACTGCGGCGTGGCGTTCAATTGCTGTCTGAGGTCGGGCGACGCGTTGATCAGGAACCAGTGCGCGCCATCGCCGCTGAAGGCGACCGATGCCTGGGTTCGTTGCAACTCATGGCCGCTCGCACGGGCCGCCCGGCAGCCCTCGCATCCGCAATTCCATTGCGGGACTCCGCCGCCCGCTGCGGCGCCCAGGACGACGACGCGAAGCATGATCCGTCTCCTGGAGGTAACGTCGCGTGATGGATCTCAGGCCGACACAGATTCTGTCTTCCGGAAACGCATCGTGACCGAAAGATCCACCTCGCTGAACGCGAACTCGCCAGCCCTTACTTGCGGGTGGCGCTCACATACATGTTGATTTCCATACCGCAGGGCACTTCAACGATCTTCGGGGCTTTCCAGGCCATTTTTGGCTCTCCAATTGCGCGAATTTGGACGTATCGTCCCAGAGACTAAATTAGTGAGGGCGGAGAAGTTCGCCAGTTAAATCTTACGGGACCTAGGTAGTAGACGAGGAATTGCTGCGTTGCGAAAGCGACCGCGGAACGCCGCTTCAGGCGAGGCTGCCTTGCAGAAGGCGCATTCGGTCGCGAACCCTGTCCTGATAAAGCAGTTGTGAGTGCACTGCAGCCTTCAATCCGCTACAGCCGACCCAAGTGGACTTCCGTGATGCCCAAATACTTCTTCAACACCCGCATCGGCGACGAATTGATCGTGGATCCTGACGGCGAGGACCTGCGCAACCCCGATCGCGCCTGGGAGGTCGCCCGTCAGATGATCCTGGAAGTGGTGAAATCGGAAGGCGCCCAGCCGGCCCTCCTCGAGGCCGTCATCGAGGTCACCGACGTCGATGGCGAGATCGTGCTGGAGTTTCCCTTCACCGAAGCGCTCCTGGACATGCCGGATCGCACCGCGACCCGGCATTAGGGCTTCTCTCCCCGCCGTCATTGCGAGGAGCCCTTGCGACGGAGCATTCCAGACTATTTCCTCGGACAGACTCTGGATTGCTTCGCTTCGCTCGCAATGACGGAAAATGTGGCAATCCGCCCCACTTTCGCCCCTGCGAAATCCGCATGGCTTTGCCGCGTCGCCGGCGCTAAAACACGCCGGTCAAACGGAGCATGTCATGCAAGACCTCTGGCGCCTGTCGGCCGCCGACCTCGCCACCCTCGTCAAATCCCGGAAGGTTTCGGCCAGGGAGGCTGCGCAGGCGGGGCTGGCCCGGCTCGATGCCGTCAATCCCAGGCTCAATGCCGTGGTCGACCACAGGCCCGACGACGTGCTCAAGCAGGCCGATGTCATTGATGCCGCGATCGCCCGCGGCGAGGACCCGGGCGTGCTCGCCGGCGTACCCGTCACCATCAAGGCCAATGTCGACCAGGTCGGCTTTGCCACCACTAACGGCCTCAAGCTGCAGCGCGACCTGATCGCGCGCGAGGACAATCCGGTGGTCGCCAATTTCCGCAAAGCGGGCGCCATCCTGCTTGGCCGCACCAATTGCCCGGCCTTCTCCTATCGCTGGTTCACCACCAACCTCGTCCATGGCGACACCAAGAACCCCCGTGATGCCTCGCTGACGCCGGGCGGCTCCTCGGGCGGCGCCGGCTCGGCGGTTGCGGCCGGCATCGGCCATATCGCCCATGGCACCGACATCGCCGGCTCGATCCGATATCCCGCCTATGCCTGCGGCGTGCACGGCCTGCGCCCGACCATGGGCCGCATTCCCGCCTTCAACCCGGCGCTGCCGGAGCGCCCGATCGGTCCGCAGATCACCGCGGTGTCGGGCCCCCTGGCGCGCACCGTCAACGACTTGCGGATTTCGCTCGCCGCGATGTCGGCGCGTGACATCCGCGATCCCTGGTGGGTGCCGGCGCCGCTGGAAGGCGCGGCGCGGCCGAAGCGCGCCGCGCTCTGCCTCAACCCGGACGGGCTTGCGACCACGCCGGAGGTGAAGGCAGCCGTGAGCGATGCCGGCAAGCGGCTGGAGCGTGCGGGCTGGAGCGTCGATGTGATCGAGAACACGCCACCGATGCGCGAGGCGGTCGAGTGGCAGACAAAGCTGTGGCTCGGCGACGGCTACGAGGCACAGCTTGAAATGGCCGAGCGCGAGGGCGACCCCGGTGCGCTCGCGTGCCTGCGCGGCAACCGCGCCAAGGTCACGCCGTTCGACCAGGCGGCCTACGCGAAGGCGCTGACCCGCCGCGCCACGCTGACCCGGGAATGGATGCTGTTCCTCGAACAATATGCGGTGGTGCTGACGCCGGTCTCCGGCGAACTGCCATTCCCGGACCATCTTGACCGCAAGGATGACGAGTCCTTCAAGCGCGTCTGGGAGGCGCAGTTGCCGCAGATCGCCATTCCGTTCATGGGACTGCCGGGCCTCGTGGTCTCGACCGGTCTCGTCGGCAAAGTGCCCGTCGGCGTGCATGTCGTGTCCGGACGCTACCGCGAGGACTTGTGCCTGCTTGCGGGCGAGGCGATCGAGGCAGGCGGCGTGCCGCCGTCGCCGATCGACCCCGTGAGCTAGCGATGTCTGCGATCTACGAATTCAAGGCCAACTCGCTCGCCGGCGAGGAAGTGCTGATGCGGCGCTTCGAAGGACAGGTGCTGTTGATCGTCAACACCGCGAGCAAGTGCGGCTTCACACCGCAATATCGCGGCCTCGAGGATCTCTATCGCGACTTCTCTCCCCGCGGCTTCTCGGTGCTCGGCTTTCCCTGCAATCAGTTCGGCGGGCAGGAGCCGGGGCAGGCGGGCGAGATCCAGGCGTTCTGTTCGACGAACTACGACGTCACCTTCCCGCTGTTCGCGAAGATCGACGTCAACGGCGCCAATGCGCATCCTCTGTATGAGTACCTGAAACACCAGCAATCCGGCCTGCTGGGTGCCTCCATCAAATGGAACTTCACGAAGTTCCTGGTGGACCGCGCCGGCAAGGTGATCGCGCGCTATGCGCCGACCGCACGGCCCGAAGGACTGCGGAATCAAATCGAAACACTGTTGTGAGCGAGACAATCATGAGCGACGAATTTCCCGACCGCCTGTCGGTCGATCCGAACAGCCCCTATTACAACGCGGATATCCTGTCGCGCGACGTCGGCATCCGCTTCAAGGGCATCGAGAAGACCAATGTTGAGGAATATTGCATCAGCGAAGGCTGGGTCCGCGTCGCCGCGGGCAACGCCAAGGACCGCTACGGCAACCCTCTGACCATCAAGGTGCATGGGCCTGTGGAGCCGTATTTCAGGGATAAGAAGTAAGCGCGGCGAATCCAGAATCTTTCCGCGGTGACAGCCTGGATTGCTTCGCTGCGCTCGCAATGACGGTGGGGCACGAGAGGGATGCCCCCTACGACAGCCGCATGTCCAGCAGCCTTCGTCCTTCGCCCTTGAGCAGCTTCTTCACCGCGCCGGAGGCCACGACCTCGCCGTCATTGGCGTAGGCCTCGTGGTTCTTCTCGATGTCGTCGAGGCGGTAGAGATAGTTGACCATGACGCCGGCGGACTCGCGCACGCCCTTGGACGAGAGGTCACCGAGCCAGTTGATGCGCTCGAGCCGCGCGCCGTTGCCGAGATGGAAGCGGGCGACCGAGTCGATCAGCCGGCCCTTCGACGTGCGCGCCTTCAGGAAGTAGTGGGCCGCAAGCGGCTCCAGCACGGCGCGGAGCTGCGCGGTCACGTCCGCATTCTCGAACCATTTGGGCTCGTCGAGTTGCTTCAGCAACTCGCGATCATCGTCCGATAGCGGCAGGTCCTCGTCCTGCTTCACCCACTGCATGAAGCCCGGCACCGGCGACAGCGTCACGAAACTGTCGAGCCGCGGCAATTCGCGGCGCAATTCCTCGACCACCTGCTTGATCAGGAAGCTGCCGAAGGAGATGCCGCCGAGGCCGCGCTGGGTGTTGGAGATCGAATAGAACACGGCGGTGCGCGCCCGCTCGATCGGCAGATGCTGGCGGTCGACGGCGAGCAGCGGCGCGATCGCGCCGGGAATGGCTTCGGTCAGCGCCACCTCGACGAAGATCAGGGGCTCGTCGACCATCGCAGGATGGAAGAACGCGTAACAGCGGCGATCGACCGGATCGATGCGGCGGCGCAGATCGTCCCAGTCGCTGATCTCGTGCACGGCTTCATAGCGGATGATCTTTTCGAGGATGTTGGCCGGGGTCGACCAGTCGATCCTGCGCAGCACGAGAAACCCCCTGTTGAACCACGAAGAGAGGAGATGGACGACGTCGCGGTCGAGCGCGGCGAGATCGGTGTGGCCGTTCATCATGCCGAGCAGGTCGGCGCGCATGTTGACGAGATCGCCGGTGCCGCCGGGCGCGCGGTTGAGGCGGCGGATCAATTCCTGCCGGCGCGGCTCCGAGGCGAAATGCACGGAGCTCGCGTCCTCGTCGCCGGATTTGGCGCGCCATTTTTCGACCGCCTTGGCGAGGCGTTCCTTGTCCGGACCGAAGTCGCGCACCAGCGCTTCGAAAAAGGCGCGGCGTCCGGTCGCATCGAGGTCCTGGTAGAGGTCGAGCACTTCGCGCGCCATGGCGGTGCCGGAGGCTTCGCCCCGTCCCGACAGCAGCGCCTCGCAGAGCTCGACGAGGCCGTCGGCGTCATGCTTGGTGTCGGAGGAATCCCCGCGGCGAAGCAGCGTGCGGCCGCGCTCGGAGATCGTGGCGAGCAGGTCGGAGAAGAAGGCGTTGGCCATCTGGGCTTTTCGAATCTGGTTTGTGCGCTGCGATAGCTTTACACGGGATTTAGGCGGAAACCGATCACAATCAAGCGCGAGAGCTTGGCATCTTAAGCTATGTCATGCGTCTCAAGAAAGCCGTCATGAAAGCTGTGCCGTCATCAAGGGCGTCATGTCCCGCGAAGGCGGGCGATGACGGTCGCGAATGTGGATGCGGCGGGCGCTCCCCCAAAGGTAGTCATGCCCCGGCTTGCCGCCTTCGCTGAAGCTTCGGCGGCCGAGCACCCTTGTGGCCCGGCGTAGCCTTGGCGGAGCCGGGACCGGGGCATCCAGTACGCCGCGGCTTGTCCGTATCCCACTGACGTTTCTGGAATACTGGATTGCCCGCCCCAGTGCGCAATTGCGCACAAGGCGGGCAACGACAACGTGCTGGTGGTCAGCTCTTCCCCGCAAACTCCGTCGGCGTCCGTCCGGTCACCTGACGGAAGGCGGCCGAGAAGGCGGGTACGCTGGCATAGCCGAGCTGAGCGGCGAGCTGCTTGACCGAGACGCCGGCATCGGTCGAGAGCCGCTGGATCGCGGCGGCGATCCGGGCGCGCTGACACCAGCTCTTGAAGCTCAGTTGCGTCTCCGTGGAGAACAATCGCGACAGTGTCCGCGCGGAAGTTCCCACTTCGCGCGCGAGCGTGTCGATGTCGTGCAGGCCGGTGGGATCGTCGAGCACGATCATCGCGGCGCGCCGGCAGCGCGGCTCGTGCGGCAGCGGCACGAAGGTCGCGGAATCCTCGGCCTGGTGCAGTTCCAGCATCACCAGGCGGACCAGGAGCTCGGTGTGCTCTGACGTATTGCGGGAATCAAACAGCGCCAGGATCGCCTGGTGCAGCAGCGGCGACACCCGCACCACGAACTCCTTGGTCAGGCCCTCGTCGCGTTGCTCGCGCTTCAGCCAGGGCAGGTCGAAATAGAGCGTGCGCATCTCGATGTCGGCGAGAACGTCGATGGCGTGCTCGAGTCCGGCCGGGACCCATACCGCGCGGTCCGGCGGCACCAGCCAGCGCCCCTTGGGCGTCGTCACCTGCATCGTTCCCTTGGCGGCGTAGACGAGCTGCGCCTCCCGATGCTTGTGCGGGTCGAGCCGCAAGCCCCTGGGATAGTCGCGTGCGACCAGGTGGACGCCCGCGGTCGAGCGGTGGTTGCCGCGGACTTCCTTGATTGGCGTTTCGACGACAGTCATTGGCAGCATCCCGTCATGGCCCCGACATATAACCGATTTCGGAGCAGGAGAGGATTCGTCTATGAACAGCCCCGGCCGGGTGATCGGCTTCGTCAACGGAGCCCATTTCATCGACCATTATTCAATGCTGATCTTTGCCGCCGCGGTGATCATCATGGGGCCGGCGCTCGGCATGGCCTATTCGGAGCTCCTCCCTTACGCGACGCCCGGCTTCGTCGCCTTCGGCGCGGGATCGCTGCTCACCGGCTGGCTCGGGGACCGCTGGAGCCGCCGCCACATGATGCTGATCTTCTTCATCGGCATCGGCGCCTCCATGATCTCGGTCGGTTTCGTGCAGACGCCAACGCAGCTCGGTGCGGCGCTGCTCGCGATCGGCATTTTCGCCTCGATCTACCATCCCGTCGGCACCGCGATGATCGTGTCCTACGCCGACAAGCTCGGCCGCGAGATGGGGCTGAATGGCGTCTGGGGCAATCTCGGCGTTGCATCCTCGGCGCTGGTCACCGGCGTGATCGGCCAATATCTCGGCTGGCGCTGCGCCTTCATCGTTCCGGGCGTGGTCACCGTACTGATCGGCATCGCCTTCGCGATGACCGTCGTGCACGAGGATCGCAAGGGCAGCAAGCAGGCGGCAGCCCAGGCACGGGTGGCGAAGCAGGATATGTGGCGCGTGGCCCTGTCGCTGTTGATTGTCGTGATCGCGATCTCGACGACGTTCAACGCCGTCACCGTCGCGCTGCCAAAGCTGTTCGCGGAGCGGCTCGCCGATCTCACCAAGAGCCCGGCGCTGCTCGGCGTCATCGCGGCCGGCGTCTACGTGTTCGGCGCGATGACGCAGTACACGATCGGCCGGCTGCTCGACCATTACTCGCTGAAAACGGTGGCGCTGCCGCTGTCCTTCATGCTGGCGCCGTTCCTGTATCTGGCGGCGAGCCTCTCCAACCTGCCGCTGATCGTGGTCTCGATCGGCATCGTCATGGGCGCATTCGGGCAGGTCACCGTCAATGACGCCATGGTCGGCAAGTACACCACGGAAGAGTGGCGCTCACGCGCCTATGCGGTGCGCTACTTCGTCGGCTTCACCGCGGCCGGTGCCTCCGTCGGCCTCGTCGCCTGGCTCTACGAGCAGGGCGGTTTCGTCACCATGCTGCATGCCTTTGCCGGTCTCTGCCTGCTGGCGATCGCGGCGGCGATCATCCTGCCCCGCGAGATCAGAACGCCGCAGCCGGCGTGACGCCGCGGAAGGATACTGGGTCGCTTCGCTCCTTTCGTCATTCCGGGGCGCGCCGATAGGCGCGAGCCCGGAATCCATCGGGCCGCAGAGACCGTGGGCAAATGGATTCCGGGCTCGTCGCTGCGCGACGCCCCGGAATGACGGAGGCGCGCGCTCACAATGACAGGGGATGTGGCGGCGCGTCGCTCATGCCGGCCCATGCTGCAATAGTGCTGGTGTTTTGCCCGACATGTCAAACGCGTTCTTGGCGCGCCTTTGGGGTCGCCGCCGGCAGCGTCGTTCTACTTTGCATGGGGTTGTTTTCGCGTTTTTTGATGAGGCGCCCGTACCCCCCGGCGCGGAGGCGGGAACTCCCTTCGCCTCCCGCGGGTTCTATCCCCAGTCGCTACCGGCACGTTGCCGAGGCGGATGAAGGGGAAGGACACCTCCATGCAGTGGAGCCTGCTCCGACCGGTCGGCCTCGTCCCCGCGGCGCTTGCCCTTACGACCGTCGCGGCCAGTGCCGAGGGCGGCAGATCCACAGGTCCGTCCGAATTCCTCCTGGTGGCGCAGATCGTGCTCCTGATTGCCGTGGGCCGCGGTCTCGGCGAGCTCATGCAGCGCATCGGCCAGCCCTCGGTGATCGGCGAACTGCTCGCCGGCATCCTGCTCGGGCCGTCGCTGTTCGGCTGGATCTGGCCGGAGGCGCAACAGGCGATCTTCCCGAAGACGCCCGAGCAGAAGGCGATGATCGACGGCGTGGCCCAGTTCGGCATCCTGCTCCTGTTGCTGCTGACCGGCATGGAGACCGATCTCAAGTTGGTCAGGAAGATCGGCAGGGCGGCGATCGCGATCTCGATCGCCGGCATCGTCGTTCCCTTCGCCTGCGGCTTCGTGCTCGGCGAGTTCCTGCCCGATGCGCTTCTGCCCAATCCGCAGCAGAGGTTGGTGGCCTCGCTGTTCATGGGCACGGCGCTGTCGATTTCGTCGGTGAAGATCGTCGCGGTCGTCGTTCGCGAGATGAACTTCATGCGGCGCAATGTCGGGCAGATCATCGTCGCCACCGCCGTGATCGACGACACCATCGGCTGGATCATCATCGCCGTCATCTTCAGCCTGGCCTCGCAAGGCACGCTGGACGTGGTCTCGGTCGCCAAGGCCGTGCTGGGCACGCTGGCCTTCCTCGTCGTCAGCTTCACCATCGGCCGCCGCCTGGTGTTTCATCTCATCCGCTGGGCCAACGACACCCTGGTCAGCACCGCGCCCGTCATCACCGTGATCCTGCTGCTGATGGGCACCATGGCGCTGATCACGCATCTGATCGGCGTACACACCGTGCTCGGCGCCTTCGTCGCCGGCATCCTGGTCGGCGAGTCCCCGATCCTGACCCGGCAGATCGACGAGCGCCTGCGCGGGCTGATCTCGAGCTTCTTCATGCCGGTGTTCTTCGGTCTTGCCGGGCTCAGCGCCGATCTCTCGGTGCTGCGTGATCCCGATCTCCTGATGCTCACCGGCCTGTTGGTTCTGATCGCCAGCGTCGGCAAGTTCGGCGGCGCCTTCGTCGGTGGCACCGTGGGCGGCCTGAACTACCGGGAGTCGCTGGCGCTCGCGAGCGGCATGAACGCGCGCGGCTCGACCGAAGTGATCATCGCCACCATCGGTCTTTCCATCGGCGTGCTCAGCCAGAACCTGTTCACGATGATCGTGACGATGGCGATCGTGACGACGATGGCGATGCCGCCGATGCTGCGCGCGGCGCTCGCCGAACTGCCGATGAGCAGGGACGAGAAGGAGCGGCTGGAGCGCGAGGAGTTCGAGAGGCGCGGTTTCGTCGCCAATCTCGAGCGGTCCTTATTGGCAGTGGACGACAGCGTCAACGCCACCTTTGCCGCCCACGTCGCGGGCCTGATTGCCGGCATGCGCGGCCTGCCGATCACCGTGCTGCACATCGGCCGGCGCGCGAATGAGCAGGAGAAGGGGCGGGGCCAGGAGGAGAGCCACGAAACCGTGGTGAAGAAGGCGGCTGAAGCGGTGTCGGACCATGGCAAGGCAGATGCCGGCAGTGTCGATGTCATCACCCGTACCGGACGGGCGGAGCTGGGCGAGACGATCGCTGACGAAGCGCGCAAGGGTTTCGATCTCCTGGTCGTCGGCGTCGACAAGGTCACCGCGACCAGGGATCGTTTCGATCGGAGGATCGAGGATATCGCCGCGGAATTCGAAGGGCCGCTTGCGATCGTCGCGGCGAAGGGCAAGCACCTCAAGCAGCCGATGCCCGATACGCTCAACATCCTCGTGCCGGTCTCGGGCAGCGGCGTCTCCAAGCGCGGCGCCGAGGTCGCGGTCGCGCTGGCGCAGGCCGGATCAGGCTCGCTCCGCGTAATCTATGTGGCGACGACACGGGACAAGGGCGCGCAGCGCGGCACGTCGCGCGGCCTGAGCCAGGAGGCGGGCATCCTCAAGGACACCAGCGACCTCGCCGCCCGCTACGAGGTCGAGATCACAACGACCTTGCCCGTCAACCGGGCACCTGAAGCTGCGATCCTGCGCGAGATCGACACCACGGATGTCGATCTCGTGGTCATGGGCGTCGACCGGATCCAGGCCGATCACCTCTCCTTCGGCGGCGTCGCCAACGCCGTGCTCAGACAATCGAAGGCCTCGGTTCTCCTGGTGTCGAGCGGCGAAGCTCGCCCGGCGTCAGCGGAAAAGGCCTGAACTCGGTTCACCTCTCCCCGCTGGGGAGAGGTGAGGAGCGGACGATCTCGCCGTGCTTTAGGACTTCACCTCCGCGGCCGGCTGCGCCAGCGGCGCTTTCTTCTTCGAGGAGCGCCAGTTCTCGAAGCGCTGCACCACCACGAAGAAGGCCGGAACGAACAGCACCGCGAGGCAGGTCGAGGCCAGCATGCCCGAGAACACCGTGATGCCGATCGATTTGCGCGCGCTGGCGCCGGCGCCTGTCGCGAGCACCAGTGGCACCACGCCGAGGATGAAGGCGAACGAGGTCATCAGGATCGGGCGGAAGCGGGCGCGCGCCGCCTCGATCGCCGATTCCAGGAGCGGCTTGCCGTCGCGGACGTGCAGCTCGAGCCCGACCTCGACGATCAGGATGGCGTTCTTGGCCGACAGCGCGATCAGGAGGATCAGGCCGATCTGGCAATAGAGGTTGTTGTCGATCTTCAGGCCGTTGAGGATCAGCATCGGCCCGATCAGCGACAGCGGCACCGCCAGGATCACCGAAATCGGCGCGTACCAGCTCTCGTACTGGCCGGCGAGCACGAGATAGACCAGCAGCATCGCGAGGCCGAACACCCAGTAGATCTGGTTGGAGACGGCTTTCTCCTGATAGGACATCGCGGTCCATTCATAGCCGGTGCCCGGCGGCAGCGTCTTGTCCGCGATCTCTTCCATCAGCTCAAGCGATTGGCCGGAGGAGTAGCCCTGCGCCGGCAGGCCGACGATGGTCGACGACGGATAGAGATTGTAGAGGCTGATCAGCGACGGCCCGGTTGCCGGCGTGATCTGGGCAACGGTGCCGATCGGGATCATGTCGCCGTTCGAGTTGCGCACCTGCATGTTGGCGATGTCGCGCTCGGTGACGCGGAACGCCGGATCGGCCTGCGTATAGACCTGGAACACGCGGCCGAACTTGTTGAACTGGTTGACGTAGGACGAGCCGAGATAGGTCGACAGCGCCGAGAACACCTGGTCCGTCGTCACATGCAGCGTCTGGGTCTTGACACGGTCGATCTCGACATTGAACTGCGGCACCGACGAGCGGAACGAGGACGAGACGCGCTGCAGCGCGCTCTGACTCTGGGCGTTGGAGACCATCGCGCCGGTGATCGCCTGGAGCTTTGCGAAGTCGCTGTTGCCGTCGCGCAGCTCCACCTGCATCGAGAAGCCGGCCGCGTTGCCGATGCCCTGGATCGGCGGCGGCGGCAGCACCAGCGTGCGCGCCTCCATGATGGTCGCCATCTTGTCGTTCAGCCCGTACACCAGCGAGCGCAGATCCTCGCCTTTGCCGCGCGCCTCCCAGTCCTTCAGGATGATGTAGGCGACACCGGCATTGGCAAGGCTCGCGCTGTTGTCGAGCGCGGAGATTCCGGCAATGGTGATGACCTGCTGGACGCCCGGCGTCTGTCTGATGATTTCGCTCGCTTCGTCGAGCACCGTCTGGGTTCGCTCGAGCGAGGCGCCGTCGGGCAGCTGCACGGCGGCGATCAGATAGCCCTGGTCCTCGATCGGCAGGAAGCCGGTCGGCACCCGCGACAGGCCATAGCCGCCGATCCCGATCAGGACCAATGCTACCGCGACCGAGACCGTGGCGTTCCTGACCAGGGCGCCGATCAGCCGGATATAGCCTCGCTCGACGCGGTTATAGACGGCGTTGAAGCCGCGGTAGAAGACATTGCGCTGCTCCGGCGGCACCGCCGGCCGCAGCCAGAGCGCGCACTGCGTCGGCTTCAGCGTCGCTGCGTTGATGGCGCTGAGCAGCGCGGTCGCGGCGATCACCAGCGCGAATTGCGAATAGATGCGCCCTGTGAGGCCGGCGAGGAACGAGGCCGGCAGGAACACCGATATCAGCACCAGCGTGATGCCGACGATCGGAGCGAACAGCTGGTCCATCGCCCTGATCGCGGCGTCGTGGCCGTTCATGCCCTGCTCGATGTTGTGAGCGGCGCCTTCGACCACGACGATCGCGTCGTCGACCACGATGCCGATCGCAAGCACGATCGCAAACAGCGTCGACATGTTGATGGTGAAGCCGAGCGCCGCCATCGCGGCGAAGGCGCCGATGATGGTGACCGGCACCGTCGTCGCCGGCACCAGCATCGCGCGCCAGTCCTGCAGGAACACCAGGATCACGACCAGCACCAGCAGGCCTGCCTCGATCAGCGTCATGTAGACCTCGTGCACCGAGGCCTGCACGAATTTGGTGGTGTCGAACGGCGTGTCGTATTTGATGCCTTCCGGGAATCGCTTGGCGAGCTCCGCCATCTTCTTCTCGACGGCCTGCTCGACCTGGAGCGCGTTGGCGCCGGGCGACTGGAACACGCCGATGCCGGTCGCGGGCTGCTTGTTGAGCGAGAAGATCTGGCTGTAGGTCTGCGCTCCGAGCTCGACCCAGCCGACGTCGCGCACGCGCGTGACGTCGCCGCTCGAGCCGGTCTTGACGATGATGTTCTCGAACTGGGTGGTGTCGTCGAGCCGGCCGTTGACGTTGAGTGTGTACTGGAACGCCTGTCCCGGCGGCGTCGGTGGCGCGCCGACCTGGCCGGCGGAGACCTGCTGGCTCTGCTGCTGGATCGCGTTGATGACGTCCTGCGGCACCAGATCGCGGGCCAGGAGCTTGTTGGGATCGAGCCACACCCGCATCGAATACTGGCCGGCGCCGAACACCGTGACGTTGCCGACGCCGGGCAGGCGCGAAAGCTCGTCGCGGATGTTGATGGTGGCGTAGTTGCTCAAAAAGAGGCTGTCGAACCGGGAGTCCGGCGAGGTCAGCGTCACGAACAGGAGGATCGAGGTCGACCGCTTCTGCACGGTGACGCCCTGGTTCTGCACGGCCTGCGGCAACTGCGACAGCGCGCTCGAGACGCGGTTCTGCACCAACACCTGCGCGAAGTTGAGATCGGTGCCGATCTTGAAGGTGACGGTCAGAGTATAGGTGCCGTCGGAGCCGCTGTAGGACTGCATGTAGAGCATGTCCTCGACGCCGTTGACCTGCTGCTCGATCGGCAGCGCGACGGTGTCGATCACGGTCTTGGCGCTGGCGCCGGGATAGCGCGTCGTGACCTGCACCGTCGGCGGCACCACGTCCGGATATTGCGCGATGGCGAGGTTGAACAGCGCCACACAGCCGATCAGGATCATCAGAAGCGCGATGACGTTCGAGAGGACCGGCCGCTCGATGAAGAATTTTGAGATCATGGCCGGCGGCTCCTACTTGGCAGACGCCTGCGGCTGCTCGATCTTCGTCACTTGAGGATCGATCTTCTGCCCCGGAATCACCCGCAGCAGCCCTGCGATCACCACGCGGTCGTCCGGTTTCAGGCCGCTTTCGATCACGCGCAGTCCGTTGTCCTGCTGACCGATCTGCACCTTGCGCTGTTCGACGATGTTGTCGTTGTTGACCACGAGGAGGTAGCGGCCGCCCTGGTCGCTGCCGAGCGCGGTGTCGGGAACGAGCAGGGCATTCGTGTCCTGGTCGGAGGGAACCCGGACGCGGACGAAATAGCCGGGCAGCAACACCCGCTTGTCGTTCGGCACCAGGCCGCGCACTGCAAGCGTGCCCGTCGATGAATTGAGGGTGGGCGAGACATAGTCGAGCCGGCCCTCATGCGGATAGCCGGTCTCGGTCTGGAGGCCGATCTCGACCGGCAACTGCTTGAGGTCGGCGATGGTCAGCCCGCGGCGGCGCGCTTCGGCACGGATGCGCAGGACGTCCTGCTCGTTGACCGTGAAGTTCACATAGATCGGGTCCATCGCGACGATGGTCGCGAGCTGGGTCGGGGAGGAGACGCCGACGAGCTCGCCGATCGAGACCAGGTGCGCGCTGACGATGCCGTCGAACGGGGCACTGACCTTGGTATAGCCGTAATTGATTTCGGCAAGCCTCGTATTGGCCTGGGCCTGCTGGAGGTTGGCCTGGGCGTTGTCGCGGGTGGATGTCGAGGTGTCGAGGGTGGACTGCGAGACTGCCTGGCGCTGCACGAGCTCGGCCTGCCGCTTGAAATCGGCTTCGGCTTGCTTGAGCGTGGCCTGCGCGCCGATTTCGGCCGCCTGCGCCTGCTCGAGCTTCAGCTTGTAAGTCTCCGGCTCGATCGTGAAGAGCTGGGTGCCCTGCTTGACGAAGGTGCCGTCCTGGTAGTCGATCGATTGCAGAAAGCCCTGCACGCGCGCCACGAGATCGACGCTCTTGATCGGCGCGGTGTTGCCGGTCGCCTCGACATAGCGCGTTACCGAACGCTGCACGGGCGTTGCGACGTCCACCTTGGGCGGCGGCGGCGCCACGAACGTGTTCTTGTCCTCGCAGCCGGCGAGCGCGACCACGGCCACTGCGGCGGCCAGCGCCGGTCCGATATGTCCCCATCGTCCGTTGTGTCGAACGGGACTGGCGGAATTGGCGCGCGTCATTCGGTGGCCCCCGATGGCTGTCTGTCGGTGCGGCAGGCTATCAACAAATGACCAGCCGTGGAACACCATAGCCATGGCAGTCCGCGGCCTTGCACTGCAGCGGGCCGCGTGGCTTCTGACAGATTTGTCATGCGCCAAAATAAAGACAAACGGCTTTTCACCGGGCGGCATGATCGACCAGAATTGTGTCTGAGGCCGTGCGATGATGGACGCGGGCAGAAAAGAAGAAGTGCCGAGGAGAACAATGACATGCCAACGCCACTCTGGTCGGCCTGCGCCGGCCTTGCTCTCGCGGCCGCGATCGCCATGCCCGCGCTAGCCGACGGCCTGAAGGACGAGATTGCACCGACCGGCAAGCTGCGGGTCGCGATCGCGATCAGCCCGGCGGGCGGCGCGTTCTGGTCGACCAAGACCGAGTCCGGCTATGCCGGCGTGCCCGTCGATCTGGGTAAGGAGATGGCCGCTCAGCTCGACGTGCCCGTCGAATTTGTCGTGCACCAGAATTCCGGACAGATCACCGACGCCGCTGCGAGAGGCACCTGGGACGTTACCTTTCTGCCCAAGGATCCCGAGCGCGAGAGTAAGATGATGTTCGGTCCGATCTACGAGGTCGCGGATGCCACCTACATCGTCAGGCCCGGCTCCGATATCACCAGCTTCGCCGCGCTCGACCAGCCCGGCACCAAGGTTGCGGCCGTCAACAACACGACCACGATGCGCGGCGCGATCGCGCATCTGAAGAATGCGAAGGTCACTGGCTATCAGACCTATGATGAGATCTTCGAGCTTCTGAAGAGCGGCGGGGTCGACGCCTTCGCGCTGTCACGCGACCAGCTCAACAAGATGGCGCAGAAGATTCCCGGCACGCGCGTGCTGGACGAGACCTTCAAGAAGACCGTGACGGCCGTCGCCGTGCCCCTCGACCATCCGCAGGCGCTGGCGTTCGTCACCAAGTTCATGACGGAGGCGACGACGAATGGCACGCTGCGCAAGGCCTATGATAATAATGGCTTGAAGGACTCGCCGATCCGCACCGAGTAGCGCTGCCGTTGTCTTGATCCTGTCATCTCTTGATCATGTGGCGCGCCGTCTCATGACGCGCCCGTAAAAAAATTTGTCTGCGCTAGTGCGCAAAGTGTCTCACGCGTCAAACTGACACAGCTCTGTCATTGCTCGTCGTTAGCGTTCCCGACGTCGGCTTCATTCCTTCGGGGCAAAACAGCGATGAAATCCAAACTTCTTTCAACGGCTGCGGTTTTCGCAGCCGCGACGACACTTGCGTGCAGCATTCCGGTCCTCGCGGACGATTTCGGTCGCGATCAAGATCGCGGACACGATCAGGATCGCCACCGCCATCCGCACAACATTCATACGGAAACACCGATCAAGCATCTCGTGATCGTCTTCAACGAGAACCGCTCGTTCGACCACTATTTCGCGACCTATCCGAATGCGGCCAATCCGTCGGGCTCGATCCCCTTCGTGCCGAAGCCGCATACGCCGAAGGTGAACAACCTCGCCAACGCCAACCTGTTGGTGAATAACCCGAACCTCAACGAGGCCAACGGCAACGGTGCGACCGACCCGTTCCGCCTCGACCGCACTCAGGCCAACACGCGCTCGCAGAACCACGCCTACACGCCCGAGCAGGAGGCCGTCGACAACGGCAAGGAAGACCTGTTCCCGAAGTTCACCGGCCGCGGCACCGCCGGCGGCGCCGGCGCCTTCGGTACCAACGGTCAGGTGATGGGCTATTTCGACGGCAACACCGTCACCGCCTTCTGGCATTACGCTCAGCATTTTGCCATGAGCGACAATGCCTGGACCGACACCTTTGGTCCGTCGACGCCCGGCATGCTCGAGGTGATCGCCGGCCAGACCAACGGTGCGAAGAACATCGTCGGCACGTCCACGCAGACCGTTCCCGATGGCCAGGGCGGCCTGACCCTGATCGGCGACACCGATCCGGGCATCGATACCTGCTCGAGCACGACCAGCACGATCCTGATGGACGGCAAGAACATCGGCGACCTGCTCAATGCCGAGCACATCAGCTGGGGCGGCTTCATGGGCGGTTTCGACCTGACGCTCAAGAATGACAACGGCACCACAGGCTGCGGCCGCAGCACCTTCTCGAGCACCGTGAATGGCACCACCGCGGACTACATTCCGCACCACGCCTGGTTCCAGTACTACAAGTCGACCGCCAACCCGACCCATGCGCGGCCGAGCTCGGTGCAGGCGATCGGCCATACCTATGCGATGGACCGCAAGACGGTCGATCCGGCCAACCACAACTACGATCTCGAGGATTTCTACGCAGCGGTGAAGGCCGGCAATCTCCCGGCCGTCTCCTACATCAAGCTGCCGGCCTTCCAGGATGGCCACGCCGGCTACTCCGATCCGCTCGACGAGCAGGTGGGAACGGTCGAGTTGATCAACTTCCTGCAGAAGCAGCCGGAGTGGCGCGAGACCGCCGTCATCATCACCTATGACGACTCCGACGGCTGGTACGATCACCAGTACGTTGCGCCGAAGAGCGCCTCCTACGATCCGACCGCCGATCAGGTCAACGGTCCGGGGCTCTGCGGTCTCGGCGCCGACAAGCAGCCTCAGCCGAAGGGGCTGAACGGCAAGCCCGTGAACGGCCGCTGCGGTCCGGGCACGCGCATTCCCTTCATCGTGGTCTCGCCCTTCGCCAAGAACAACCACGTGAGCAGCACCTACATTTCGCAGGCTTCCGTGGTGCGGTTCATCGAGGACAACTGGCTGCGCGGCGAGCGTCTCGGCGGCGGCTCGTTCGACGCCAGCGCCGGCTCGATCATGGACCTGTTCGACTTCGATCAGGACCATGGCCGCGACCTCCGCGCGGATATGCTGTTCCTCGATCCGGCCTCCGGCACGCCGATCGTCAGCCCGCCGGACGAGCATCACCACCACTAGGACCATTGGTCATATGAACAGCCGCACTTTGTGGCTTCTCGGCGCCGGCCTGCTCGCTCTGGCCGGCGCCGTCTTTGCCGTCGAGACGCAAGGACTTGCAGAGGCGAGCCTGGCGGGCGCGAACCCGAATCCGGTTCATCTCAGGCATCCGCCCACGGCTCCGCTCTCGGCGATGGCGCAGCTCGGCAAGGACATCTTCTACGACGCATCGCTCTCGTCGTCCGGCGCGTTGTCATGCGCATCGTGCCACAGCCCGGATCACGCTTACGGACCGCCCAATGACGGGCCGGTCATGCTCGGTGGCGCCACCTTGGGGCGCCAGGGCGCCCGCGCGGTGCCGTCGCTGACCTATCTCGAGCGTCACCCGAATTTCAGCATCGGCCCCGACAAGGGCGATGACGACAACATCATCGACCTCGCGCAGATGGCCGCGCTCGGCGCGCAGAGCGCACGCGCGACGAAAACCGCAGGCGGCACAGGAGCGGCGGCGAATATCGTGCCGCAAGGCGGGCTGTTCTGGGACGGCCGCGCCGACACGTTGCAGGAGCAGGCGCTGTTTCCGCTGCTCGATCCCAACGAGATGGATGGCGGCAGCGTCGAAGTGGTCGCAGGCAAGCTGCGCCGCGCGCCCTACGTCCAGCGCTTCGTCGAGCTGTTCGGGGCCCGCGTCCTCGACAATCAGCGGCTGCTGGTGGCGGAAGCGATGTTCGCCGTCGCCCGCTATCAGGTCGAAGAAGTGAGCTTTCATCCCTACAGCAGCAAGTATGACCACTGGCTCGAGGGCAAGGCGCGGCTCAGCGAGAGCGAGCTGCGCGGCCTGCAACTCTTCAACAATCCGGACAAGGCCAATTGCGCCGGCTGCCACACTTCGGCGCCGACCCGCGACGGGCTGCCGCCGCTCTTCACTGATCACCAATACGAGGCGCTTGGCGCGCCGCGCAACGCCGCGCTCGAGGGCAATCGCGATCCCGGCCATTTCGACCTCGGCGTCTGCGGCCCGCAGCGCACCGACGTCGCCGAGCAGACGCAATATTGCGGCATGTTCCTGACGCCGACGCTGCGCAATACCGCAACCCGCCACGCCTTCTTCCACAACGGCGTCTTCCGCAGCCTGAAGGACGTGCTCGATTTCTATAACTTTCGCGATACCAATCCGAAAAAGGTCTTCCCGAGCTCCGCCGACGGCACCGTGCAGAAATACGACGACCTGCCGGCGAAGTATCACGCCAATGTCGATGTCAGCGATCCGCCCTTCGATCGCCATCTCGGCGACAAGCCGGCGATGACGGAGCAGGACGAGGAAGACATCATCGCCTTCCTGAAGACGTTGACGGACGGCTACAAGGCGCAGAATTAGAGCATGATCCGGAAAAGTGTGCAGTGCTTTTCCGGAAAGATCATGCTCAAACAACAAGCTAAAGCGCGATGACTTTCATCGCGCTTTAAGTCGCTCTGGCTGCGTGCCATGCGGCGAGCACGGCCTGCTCTTCATCAGCGCTGAGGCCGACGACCGGCCCATGGCTGGTGCGAAGCCAGTCAAGCGTGTCGCGCGCAGTGACCGCGAGCGGCCGCGACGTCAGGCCGGCATCGCGCGCCGGCGAGGTGTCGCGCGTCATGAAGCCGGCGAAGTCGGGCAGAGGAAGCCACAGCGGCAGCGATCGTGGGCCCGCCCAACGTTTGACGTCGTGCGCTTCGAGGAATGTGCGGTCGACCCAGGTGAAGATGCTGGATGACCCCACCGCGGATGCGCAAGCGGCCAGCAGTTCACCGCGGGTGAGGATCGGTCCAATTCCGTCATAGGTGCCGGTCTGGCGGACCGCCGCCGCATGCACGATCCATTGCGCGAGATCGCGCACGTCGACGAACTGAACGGCATCGTCCGGCGTTCCCGGCGCGAGCACCTCGCCGCCGCGGGCGAGCCGTGCCGGCCAATAGGCGAACCGTCCCGTCGGATCCTCCGGCCCGGCGATGAGGCCCGCCCGGCAAATGAAGGCATCGTCGCCGACGGCCTTCTCGCAGGCGACCTTGGCGGCACCATAGGTGGCCTCGGTGCTTTGCTCGACGTCATGCGCGGCGGGCTCGCGCAGCGGCGCCGTGTCGGCGCGCTGCCCCGGCGTGCGGTTGTCCGCATAGACGCTGACGGTGGAGACGAAAGTCCAGTGCACCGCCGGCCGCTTCAACGCCGCGACCGCGCGGCGGACTTGGCCCGGATGCCGCGAGACATCGACCACGGCGTCGAAGTCTTCGCCGGTCAGCGGCGCAAGACCGTCCGCCACATCGCGATCGATCCGAACGAAGCGGGCGCCCGCCGCGATCGGCCCCGCAAGCCCGCGCGACGCGCAGGTGACGTCATGGCCGGCGGCGCAGGCATGGGCGGCGATTGCGCGGCCGAGAAACTGGCTGCCGCCGAGAATAAGCAAGCGCATGAGACTTCCCGTTAGGCTGGCAGCATCTGATGCTCCCAAGACCGCGCCTCGAGAGTTCGGATCACGATCATGCAATTTCCGGTGGCAGATGTCGAATCGGCTCGCTGTGGCCTGTCGATCCTTACCGCGCCTTGATCTCCGCGTATTTCGCCATCGCGCGCTCGAACTTCCGGTTGAACAGCCACATCGCGCCGAGGATATCGCGGAAGCTTGCCGACGTTCGCGCTCTGTCGGCCTGTCCGAAGGCGAAGATGCTGTTGTTGCGCAGATGTCTCATGACCGTGGCATCGGACACCCTGTAGTCCAGCAGGTTGCCCGACCTCAGCGCCGACCGCGTCGGCGTCGGGACGATCTGGATCAGCTCGAACAGCTTCATCTGGTCGATCGGATCCGGCAGCACCTTCACGATCGCGGGGATCTCCGCGAAGAGCTCCGCATGCGCGTTCATGAGCCCGTCGCGCACGTTGGTCCAGTGATTGAAGCGGTGATCGGTGCCGCGGGCCCGCGCCTCTTGCTTGTCATCGCGCGCGCTCAAGTCGGGATCGGCCGCCGCGATCGCCGGCTTGATGGCCTCCCATTTCCTGCGGCCGTTGCGGTCTTCGGACGGACCCGTCTGCAGGCTGCCCATGTAGGTGTTCGAGCGCCCATTGCGGACATTTTGCTTGCCGTTGGTCTCCGCAAAGAACAGCCCCAGGCTGATGCGGCCGGCGGCGTCAGCTTGCGCCGGCGACAGTCCCTTGGCCCGCGCGATCGCAACGGCGAGATCGACGACATCCTTGAACGGCGTCGCCGAGCTCTGCGCGTCGGCCGGCGGCGCCTCCATGATGTCGAACAGCCGCCCATATTCGTCGACCAGCGGCTCGATCTCGGCGTCGAAATAGGCCGGCGGAATCTCGAACTTGTTGGGCTTGCCGATCCTGGACGGGACAGCGTCCGTGAGATTCTTGTAGCTGCTGATTACGGCGACACGCGCGAGATAGAGCGCCTGTCCCGGCAGGTTCGGCAGCGGCTGCTTCGCCTCGATCTGGCCGCGCCGCTCGGCGAGGACTGCTTTGAAACTTGCGAGCGCACGATCATAGGCGGCGAGCGCATCCGATTGCTTGGCGGTCAACGCGGCCTGCTGTCCAATAGCGGGCGCCGCGAAGAGAAAGGCAAGAGCCGCCAACGCTGCGGCGGCAAGACATCTCGGTCCCATGGCGGGTTCCCCAGGGCTTGTCGATTCGATGGCCCAAGGGATCGTAAGCATCAGACACGAGGGCTGGCGAGATGCAAAATCCCCATCAGCCGCAATTCACGCCACTGCCCGGTAATCCGGCGCCGAGGCGAGGTACCTCGCATAGGCATCCGCGTCCGGTGGCAGGAAGCGTTCGGCGAGGCCGCTGCGCTTGTGCTCCTTCGCGCCGATGTCGGCGATCAGTTCGTCGAAATGACGATAGTGATAGGGCGCGACGCAGAGACCGCCATAGACGCCCGCGGCCGGCCGCTCGACGCGCTTGAAGTGCAGCATCATCTCGATGTTGTCGCGCATCTGCTCAGCCGTCGGCTGGCGCGCAAGCTGCCCGTCGGCGTAGCGGACCAGCCAGTTGGCGGCGAGGTCGGCGCAGAGCACGGTGCAGAACGACGAGTTGAAGCCGACGAAGCCGAGCTCCGGCAGATCGGGATTGGCGATCAGGCGATAGAGCCGGTACTGCCCGTCCGCATCGACCAGCTTCTCCTGATACGCGGCGGGCAGGAACGGCACGCCGAGCTTGTAGCCGATCGCGAGCACCGCGACATCGGCCGGCACGCGTTCGCCGCCGCTCATCACGATGGTGTCGCCTTCATAATGATCGAAGCTGCCGAACACGGCCTTGATGCGGCCGTCGGCCACCATCGGATAGAAACCGGGTGTTGCGATCGGCACCGAGCAGTTGACGCCGTCCTCGATGCGCTCCTTCGGCACCATCCCGCATGCCTTGAGCTTGAGCTGCGCCTTCAACAGGCTTTCCAGCCCGCGCCAGTTCGCCCAGACCATGGGCGCGGCGAGACGATGGGCGAGGCGGGCCATCGCGCTCGCGCCCCAGCCCGGAAACATCTGCTCCTGCGCGCGGACGTAGAGGATGCGCTTGAAGTTGACGAGCCCGCCGATGAAATAGGGGATGCGCCAGACCGCCTCGCGCATCACGATGGTCACGTCGCGCGCGCCGGCCTTCACGGCATTCACCGCGATGTCGGTCGCCGATTTCGATCCGCCGAGCACGACGACGCGGCGTCCCTTCGCGAGCTGCGGGTCATTGTATTTCGACGAATGCAGGATCTGTCCGCCCTGGTCCAGGAAGCTGCCTTCGCCGCGACAGTGCAGCTCGCGCGGCTCGTTGAACTGCCCGGTGCAGATTGCGACGAAGTCGAAATCCTCTTTCGTGGTCGCGCCATCCTTGCCGGTCAGCGCGAGGGTCCAGCCCGGCTTGCCGTCGGCGCGCCGCGCCATGCCGGCGACGGCCGTGTTGAGCCGCAGCATGCGGTCGGTGCCAAAGCTCCTCGCGTAGTCGGTGAGATAGGCATGGACTTGCGGTCCGGTCGGCCATTCCGGATAGGCTTCCGGCATGGCGCGGTCGGTGTAGCGATAGAGCTCCTTCGGGCTCTGGGTCTGCACCTCCGGGTAGGAGCGCGCCGGCTCCCAGACGCCACCGAGATCGCCGCTGCGCTCGATGATGGTGACGCGGTGGCCGCGGGTGGAGAACGCCTTTGCGGCGGCAAGGCCGGAGACGCCGGCGCCGATTACGCAGACATGCTTGGGGCTGACCATGGGACTGCTCGCATATCGGGTTTGCTTTCAGGTGTTCCTTGAGGCGCAAGTCCACGTTCGGCGCGCAATGCGCGGCCGGGTGGACCTGCCGTCAAACGAAAAGAGACGCCGGGGCCGGCTACCTAGTCGTTGGCCTCGGGCGGCAGGAAGTCGACCTCGTGCTGGGCCGAGATGCGAACGACCTCGGCGGGGTCGGTCAGATTGTGAAGCTGATTGAACAGCGCCTCCAGCTTCTGCATCGGCGAGACCCAGAACAGCGCGCGGCACGGCTTGTCCGACTTGTTGAAATAGCCGTGCGGGATGCCGCGCGGCATGCGCACGAGGTCGCCGGCCTTGGCCTTGACCCACTGGCCGTCAAGCTTGAGGTCGAGCACGCCCTCCTGCACCAGGATGAACTCGTCCTGGGTCGGATGGATGTGCACCGGCACGAACTGGCCGGGCTCGCTGTTGGTCTCGAACGCGAAGGTGGAGTCGGTGATGGCCTTGGGGAAATAGAGCTGGCCCAGTATGTTCCAGCTCTTGCCGCCATAGCCCGTGCCGTTCGCAGTAATGCCCTTTTCGAGTGCAGTCATGGCTCGCCTCCTCATGGATTCCGGCGGGGGTGGAGCTTCGGCCACGCGCATCCCGCTGTCTATCCGCTAAACGAATCCGGGCATGGCATCGGACTTGGCTGCTGCCGTGCAGCACGACGATTTTGCGACACGGCTCTTTCGGGCGGCCGGGAACTATTATAGGCTTAAAACAATTCCGTGACGGGAAGCGTGGTCGCTGATGTCCGCAGCCGAGCTGGAAATGAGCGCGTGCCGGTCCGGTGCCGAAAGGCTCGCGGCGTTCGCCCGCGTCAGCACGGCCGATGTCGACGAGGCGGCCGAGCAGGTCGGGCGCATTTTCTGTCCGCATGATCTCAAGCCGATGCAGGCGCGGGCGTCCGGCTTCTCGGCGCGACACAATTGCGCGGTCTTCGACGGCTTCTCGATCAGCTATGTCAGCTATGGTGGATCGGTCACAATCGATCCCGGCTGCCTCGAACGCTTCTTCCTGGTTCAGATTCCCTTGCAGGGTACGGCCCGGATACGCGTCGGCGCCGGCGAGATCGCGACCGCGCCGGGACGGGCGGCCTCGCTGTTGTCGCCGACGATCCCGACCCGGATGGTGTGGACCGACTGCGCGCAGGCGATCCTGCTGCTCGACCGCCGCATGGTCGAGCAACGCGCTGCGGCGCTGTCTGGCCGGGCGGCCGCGGCTGTCGAATTCGACTCGGTCATCGACCTCTGCGCACCGGCAGCACATGGCCTCGAGATGAAGGTCGAGGCGTTGATGACGCTGGCCGAACGTCTCGGACCATCCGGCAGGATTTCGCCGGTCGCGATGGCCGACTGGCGCGAGACGCTGCTCGACCGACTTCTCAATCGCCATCGGCATGACCTGTCCGATGCGATCGCGACGTTCTCGGGTCAGGCCGAACGCCTGCCGCGCGCGCTTCGCGCGGCGCGGGACTATCTTGCGGACAATGCCACCGAGCCGCTCGAGCTTGCGCAGCTCGCTTGCGTGTCCGGCATCGGCATCCGCGCGCTGCAGCTCGGCTTCCGCCGGCATTTCGGCCTGTCGATCTCGGAGATGCTGCGCGACATCCGCCTCGCTCATCTCCACGCTCGCCTGTCGCAAGCTGCGCCCGATGCCTCCATCACCGACATCGCCTTCGATCTCGGCTTCACGCATCTGAGCCGCATGGCCGGCGTCTACCGCGCAAAATTCGGCGAGACGCCCTCGGCGACGCTGAGGCGGAGGATGAGCTAGCGGGGAAGGCCTACTTTCGCGATCGCGTCGTGCCGATCTCGTCGGACGTCTGCTTGCGCAGGAAGCGATCAACCTCGGGCTGGACCGAGTAGGGCAGCGGGATCGGATCGCCGACGGAATCGACGGCGGTGTCGAGGCAGCGGCGCAGCATGCGCGCGAGCTCGGCCTTGCGGTAGGGCTTGGTCAGAAGCGGCGCGCCATGCCCGGCGCGTCCCGGCGCATGCAGCGAGTCGTAGGCGTATCCCGAGGTGAGCAGGACCCGCAATGACGGCCGCGCGGCGACCAGACGTTCGGCGAGCTCCTGTCCATTCATGCCGCCGGCCATCACGATGTCGGTGAACAGGAGGTCGAAGGGCGTGCCTTCGGCGGCAATGGCGAGGGCCTCGGCCGCATTGGCGGCGGTGATGACCTTGTAGCCGAGACTCCTGAGCTGAAGCGTCATGTAATTGCGGACGTCGTGGTCGTCCTCGACGCAGAGAACGGTCTCGTGCCCGCCGACCATCCTGTGCGCGCTGTCGCCCGTCGCGCGGTGCGCGCCGGTCTCCGCCTTCGGCAAATAGATCCTGAAAGTCGTGCCCCGGCCCTCCTCGGAGAAGACCTTGATGCCGCCGCCGGACTGCTTGACGAAACCGAACACCATGCTGAGCCCGAGCCCGGTGCCTTTTCCAACCTCCTTCGTCGAAAAGAACGGATCAAAAATCCTGCCGAGGTTGGATTGCGGAATGCCGGTGCCGGTGTCGGTGATGGCGATTTCGACATAGTCGCCGGCATAGCCGACGCCGGCCGCCGCAGCGTCACGCACCCCGAACACGACGTTGCTCGTCGTGATCGTGAGCTTGCCGCCGCCCGCCATCGCGTCGCGGGCATTGAGCGCGAGGTTGAGGAGCGCCGAGCTCAATTGCCCCTTGTCGACGAGCGCCGGCCAGACCTCGTGATCGAGCTTGATCGCTATCTCGATCGTCTTGTCGAAAGTCGCGAGCAGGAGTCTCGCCACCTCCTCGATCAGCTCGTTGACGTCGATCTCGCTCGGCAGCAGCGATTGCTTTCTTGCGAACGAAAGCAGGCTCGAGGTCAGCGCGGCTCCGCGGTCGGCCGCTTCGCTGATCAGCTTGGTGATGGTCGACAGATGCGGATCGTTCTTCACGGCCTCGGCGAGGATCTCGATCGTGCCCGTGATGACGGTGAGCATGTTGTTGAACTCGTGCGCGATGCCGCCGGTGAGCTGGCCGACCGCCTCCATCTTCTGCGCCTGGATCAGCTGCTCCTCGGCGGCGCGCTTGCGGGTGACGTCCCGCGCGAAGGTGTTGACGATGTAGCGCCCGTCGAGGCGCAGGCCGGTGCTGGACGCCTCGACCAGGATCTCGTCGCCGTTCCTGTGGACCATGACCACTTCGAAGCGCATGCCGCCAGGGGCCTCCGACAATTCGGACATGCGCCGCTTCACGCGCAACCTGAACGCATCGCGGAGCGGCTCGGCAATGACGAGGTCGACCACGTCGCGTCCGACCGCCTCCGCGCGCGTCCACCCCGACAGTGCTTCGGCCTGCGGGCTCCACGACACCAAGATACCGTTTTCATCGGTCTGGACGAAGGCGTCGAGCGCGGTTGCGATCACCGCTTGCGTTTGTCGTTCGCTTTCCGCGTGTGCGCGACGTGCCTCTGTGTCGCCGGCCATTTGCCATTCGGCGAGCTTCTTCTGCCGGCTCTCGATCCGGCGCGCGCAGTACAGCGCAAGCAGGAGCGCGATGATGCCGCTTGCGAGCAGCGCGATGAGCTGAGCGGGGCCGAACGCTTGCGGTTCGGCCGTGCGAGGCAAGGCATAGGACGCCAGCAGCGCCGCGGCGGTCACCACAGCCTGCAAGGCCATCGCGAGCGTCAGAACGCCCCTGAGTTTCATTAGCCCAATACCAAGCTCCGGCCGCGGGAGCGGCCGCCCCGCCGACGCAATGTAGCTACAGGCTCAGCTCACCGCCGTCGATGGTCAATCTTCGGCGCTGCCAGGCTGACACGGGGCGGCGCCTTCTGCAGGATCATAGCGCGCACGCGGCGCAGCGAAATCCGGGAATGCGCGGATTGCGCGGGGGCTTGTCATCGGCGGTGCCGAAGGCGCGGCTCCCGCGGCCAGCGTCGGCGCATCTGCATCGCTCGCCCGTAGGCGCTCGGCCGATCACGCGCCTCCCGAACGACTTCACCATCTCGTCAACAGCGGGTGTGCATGCCGGCAACGCTGACGTTCATGTGATCGGATTTCCCGGCGATGCTTAGTGTTTGTAACGCCTGCACTTTTTGCACCCGCGCCCCCGCCCTCCGGAATTTCTGGTCATCCCGACGGAATAGGACGTGGCCCCGGCACGTCTCCCCTTCAAGCAACGCGCTTCGGTGTTGCCAGAGGACGGAGAATCGAAATGACCGTTGGAAAATCACGATGTGCTGTTCTGGTCTTCACGACGCTGGCCCTTGGCGCCAGTGTGCTTTCCGCGCCCGCCGCTGTCGCGGCTACCCCCAGAGATGTCCATGCCAGGGCCGCGGAGCGATCGCAGATCCACAGATCGGCCCCGATTTTTGCGCCGCACGCGTTCAGGCCGCAACCTCAAAACCCGGCCGATGATCCGTTCTCATCCCTGCTGCTGGGATGACCACGATCGGAGCCGGCGAAAATCTCGAAGCCGCGACGGAATAACAGGCGTTGCGAGACGTCCATCCCTCCATGCAACACCCGCGGAGTTCAGAATGCACAGGTCAAATTTTCGCAAGCTCGCGACGGCGCTCGCCGTTCGGCGACCTGGTCTCGCCACAGCCGCATTCGGCGCACGGCTGCTCGTGGCCTTTGCTGTTCCGTCGCTGCTTCTTGCTCACGAAAGCCATCCGGCCGGCCGGCCCGCGGCGCTCAACGCCGATGAGAGCGCGTTCCTCAAGGAGAACGATGCGGCGATGACCAAGATGATGAACGACATGGCGGCGAAGCCGACCGGCGACATCGATCGCGATTTCGTCGCGATGATGACCCCGCATCATCAGGGCGCCATCGACATGGCCGTGATCGAGCTGCGCTACGGCAAGAACGAACAGCTTCGGCGTATCGCGCAGGAGATCATCGTCGACCAGATGCAGGAGATTGCCGCCATGAAGCTTGCGATCGGCGAGCCCGCGACCGATACCACGCCGGCGAAGACCCAGCCGCAGCTCACTCCCCCGCCGGCGCACGATCACCATTCGGGCATGCCAATGAACATGTCCGCCGGAACGAAGCACTAGTGGTTCATCACAGTGATTTTGACGTTTTGATACCGAGCCATCCGAGGATAGGCAACTTTTCGGGTGGCAAGAGGATCTCGATGCTTCGAGCGACGCCGGGCTGGCGACGAATGAACCCGTTGCGTTCGAGGGTGAGGATCATCTGGTGGACTGACGGCGGGCTGACGCGGAAATGCCGCTGGATGTCGGCCTCGGCGGGCGGCTGTCCGAACATGTACGAGTAGGTATGGATGAAAGCGAGATAGTGTCCCTGCTTCTCGGTGAAGTGCGCGCCTGATTTTTGACTCATAGCTGGATTCGTCCCGGCCTCCGACAAGGAGGCGAAGCATGAATGTACGTTATCGGGTCGAATTGAGCCAAGCCGAGCGGGACGAACTGACGGCAATGCTCGGCGGCGGCACGCATTCCGCCCGCAAACTCAAACGGGCTCAGATTGTGCTGGCGGCCGATTCAGGCAGCTGCGACGCGGAGATTGCCCGAACCGTCCGGGTCAGCCTTTCCACCGTCGGCCGGACCAAACGCCGTTTCGTAGAAGGCAATCTGGAGCGGGCCTTGAGTGAGGAGCCGCGTCCGGGCGCGGAACGCAAGCTGACAGGCAAGGAAGAGGCCCTGCTGGTGGCGACGGCATGCGCCAAGCCGCCCGCCGGCCGCAAACGCTGGACGCTGACATTGCTGGCCGACGCGATGGTCAAGCTCACCGATCACGCCAGCCTGTCGGGCGAGACCGTGCGCCGCCGGCTGGCCGACAACGACCTCAAGCCGTGGCGCCGGGATATGTGGTGCATTCCTCATGTCGACGGCGAATACGTCGCCCGGATGGAGGATGTGCTCGATCTCTACGCCGAGGCGCCGGATCCCGAGCGGCCCCTGGTTTGCTTCGACGAGACCCCAGTCCAGCTGATCGGCGAGGTACGCCAGCCGATCCCTGCCCAACCGGGACAGCGCGAGCGCTACGATTACGAATATCGCCGCAACGGTACCGTCAATCTCTTCGTCACCTTCGATCCGCATCGCGGCTGGCGCAATGTCAAGGTTACAGACCACCGCGCCGCGGTCGACTACGCGCACTGCATGCGCGAACTCGTCGACGTCCACTATCCCAATGCCGCCTGCATCCGTGTGGTGCAGGACAATCTGTCGATTCATACGGCCGGCGCGCTATATCAGGCATTTGCGCCTGCCGAGGCCCGTCGCATCCTGCGCCGCCTCGAGTTCCACTACACCCCGAAACACGCCAGCTGGCTCAATATGGTCGAGTGCGAGATCAGCGTGCTGCAGCGCCAGTGTCTCGGCCGTCGCATCGACGATCCCAAAAGGCTTCGAAAAGAAATCGCAGCATGGCAACGGCAGCGAAACAAGGCGCGAGACCGCATCAAATGGATGTTCACAACCGACAAAGCCCGCGCCAAACTCGGTCGCGCCTATCCAGTTGCCGCCAAAGAGTCAAAACCACTGTGATGAACCACTAG
>NZ_LSEF01000090.1:393489-440229 GCF_001641695.1 Bradyrhizobium neotropicale | reverse complement strand
CCGATTCCGTTGAAAAAGGCGGCAGTAATCCGATGTATTGGCGCCCGCGCCGATGTAGCCGAACGGCTTTGCTGACCCTTATGCGGGCTTGAGGGTTTGCATCGGGATCAGCTTGGCCAGCTTGCGAAGGTTCTGAGCGGTGGCTGCGAGGGTGAACTCGTCGCGCGCACCGTTTGGGCCTCGTAACCGTAAACGGTCGAGCTTGAGAATGCGCTTGAGGTGCGCGAACAGCATCTCGATCTTTTTGCGGAGCCGACGCGAAGTGCGCCCCTCCCACGATCTTGCGATCTGGCGCGCCATGTCGCGAGCGCCCTCGTAGATCGAGCGCGGCACCCTCCGTGAAGCCTGCTTGGGGCAGCACTGGGACTTCAATACGCATCGATCGCAATCGCGCTTGATAGCGAGGTAAAGCATCGTGGCTCCATCGTTCACCAGCGCTCCGGTCGTGGTGAGGATCTTGCCGTCAGGACAGCGGTAGACGTCCCTTGCATGATCATAGGTGAAGTCTTCGCGCGAGAAGATCCCATCTGTGCGTGCCGACTTGTCGAACACTGTAACGTGTGGCTCGATGCCATGCTCGTAAACCAACCAGCCGAGCATCTCGGCTGAGCCATAGCCGCTGTCGCCGAGAAGCCGGTTCGGATAGAGATCGAACCGCTCCAGCGAGCGCTCAATCATGCGCTTGGCGGCCAACACCTCCGCCTGCCGGATGGCCGTGGTCGCCTCGACATCGACGATGATCGCGTTCTCGACGTCGACCAGGTAGTTCGTCGAGTAGGCGAAGAAGGCTTGGCCGCCGTGCGCCCCCGTCCAGCGCGCCGCCGGGTCGGCAGGCGACACGAACTTCGGCGTGACCTCGGTCGCTGCGCCGAAAGCGGCATCATCGAGGACAGCCAGATACTCATTGATCGCTCGGCCGGCGGCCTCCGGTGGAAGTCCCTTGTCGCCTTCGATTCCCTTCTGCCGATTGGCGTCGGCCTTGATCAGGCTCGCATCGACTGCAAATCCTTCACCGCCGACCAGCCGCTCCTCAATACAGCGGTGTAAAACGCTCTCGAAAACGCGACGGAAGAGATCGCTCTCCCGGAAGCGGCCATGCCTGTTTTTGGAGAATGTCGAATGGTCCGGCACCGCCCCTTCCAGACCCAGCCGGCAGAACCACCGGTAAGCCAAATTGAGGTGGACCTCATCGCACAGCCGCCGCTCCGATCGGATCCCGAAGCAGTAACCGACTAAGAGCATCCGGATCATCAGCTCGGGATCGATCGAAGGTCGGCCAATACTGCTATAGAAAGGCGCCAGGTCCTTCCTAATCTGTTCAAGGTCGACAAATCTATCGATCGACCGCAGCAGATGGTCGGCGGGAATATGCTTCTCGAGCGAGAATTCGTAGAACAACGCAGCCTGTTCGACTTGCCGATGTCCCATCATGATCTTCAGTCCTGCCACCTAGACAGACTGAATCACTGATCCCTCTGCGTCGCAACAGCCGCCTTTTTCAACGGAATCGACCCCTTGCGGAAGTCGGCTACGGCAGGGTGGAGCAGCGAGATGTGCTACGCCAGGCACCAGAAAATGTGAGGATAGCTGGAGACATTCACCACCAGTTCTATGAAAAGGATAGCACATGACCTCGCCGAGGTTTCTTAGCAAATTGGCCGGAATCGCATTGGCTGCCATCGCCCTTGCTCCCGCTGTCGAAGCCCAAGGACAGGAAATCAAGGTAACGCTGTTGGGCACGGGGTGCCCTCCGGCCGTCATGAACAGGTTCGGGCCCAGCATCTTCGTCGAGGCGGGTGGACAGAAATTCATTTTTGACGCTGGGCGCGGCGCTCTTCAACGCCTCAATCAAATCAAGGTGCCATGGCGGGAAGTGAACGGCGTCTTTCTCACGCATCTGCACTCGGATCACGTGGTAGGCTTTCCGGACTTGTGGCTCACCGGTTGGCTTACGCCCGGCCGGGATCGGCCGCTGCCGGTGTGGGGGCCAAGGGGTACGAAGCGCATGATGTCGCTGCTCGAACAGGCCTTCGAGTATGACATTCGGATTCGCCTGTACGACGATCGCGCGTCGCCAGACGGTGTTGTCATCCTCGCCGAGGACATCGCCGAGGGTTTCGTGCACGAAAGCGGTGGCGTGAAGATCACTGCGTTCGAAGTCGACCACACACCCGTGAACCCGGCGTTTGGCTATCGTATCGATTATTCTGGTCGGTCGGTGGTGCTCTCGGGAGACACTCGCATTTCTGAAAATCTCATTCGGCACGCCGAGAACGTTGATCTATTGATTCACGAGGTAGCCTCGCCCGAAACGTTCGAGCGATTGGGAGTTCCCGCTGACCGAATGAAGAGTGTTGTCGCCCACCACGTTACTGCAGAGCAGGCGGGGCAGGTGTTCGCACGTGCGAAGCCTAAGCTCGCGGTGTATTCACACATCGTCTTGCCAAATGCCACTGACCAAGACCTGATACCGCCAACGCGTAAGACCTATTCCGGTCCTTTGGAGCTGGGCGAGGATCTGATGGTAATCGAGGTCGGAGAGAAGGTCGAAATTCGAAGAACCGGCAAGCCTTGATCCCCTGAGGTCGCCGCAAGGGCTCTCCTACACTTTCGCCATACTGGACGAGGGCTGCGGTTTTACTGCCGACGTTCGCCCAAAGCGGGCCTTGCCCCACTCTTCTCTCGTCAGCGAGTGACCCTTAGGCGAGAGTGACCCTTAGGCGATCTCGACTAAGTGCCGGGCCGCCCTCACACGGTTTCCTCTGACCAACCCAGATCGGTAAACTCAGACGCCCTCAATGGCGCTTCTTCAATTGGAAAGAACTCATCGAGTTGCGGCGGCCTGATGCGTGTTCCCGATAACATCGCATGCGCCTGTCGCTGGCGACCGCCAACCTGCCGCTTACGATAAAGGTTGCCGCGGTTGGCGCGAAGTCCGCATCTGGCCTCAGCCAACTCGTCAGGGGCGGGCCAATGCGCGATGTCCGCTTCCAGGGAGGAGGCCGACTTTCGCAGGCAACTTCCGTATTTCGCCTTTTTACCCCAATGCGGACATTTTGCTGGCGGGCGTCGATAGCAACTCGTAAATACAACGCCGACGTGCGCGCGGATGTGCGAACTTCACATGGTCTTTGGTTCAGTGCCTCATGGTGGCTTATGGTTGAATTCGTACCTCTCGTTGGAACCGGAACAACGGGCAGTGATTGCCTCCGATCAAAATCTGGAGGGACAATCATGACACGCACAGCCTTGCTTCTAGCTGCCATAGTCGCCTTGATCGGCTCAACCGCTCAGTCCGCCCTGTCGGCCGGCGTGAAGGTCACGCCGCTTGGGAGCCACGACGGAGAGTTCTGCGCGCTCGACCGCGCCCTGATCTTCGAAGACCCCGACGGCACGCGAATTCTCTACGATGCAGGGCGCACTGTACGCGGGCCTGACGACCCGCGGCTGGGAAAGATCGACGGTGTGTTGCTGAGCCACGTCCATGGCGATCATCTGGGCGACATCCATTCGGCAACAGCAAATGCGGGCGAATGTGGTCAACCGGAATTCGACGTCAAGGATACGCCAGGCTCGAACACGGAGAAGATCGTCGTCGCGAAGAAGGCGAAGTTCTTTGTGGGCGGCGAGATGAACAGCTGGTTCGGGACGAGGATTCCGGCAGCCGGTGGCGATAAGGCGCAAGTTGTCACGCTCCGCTTTGGCGCCATGAACAAGCTTGGCGGCGTCTCCATTTGGAGCGTGCCGGCGGCGCACAGCAACGGTGTCAGTCCGGCCTTTCTCACCGGCGATCTCGCCAAGGAGATGCAGACAAACGGCTTGACCGCCTACGTTGGACCTCCGGGCGGCTACGTGCTTCGCTTTTCCAACGGACTCACCGTCTATCTCTCAGGGGATACCGGCGTGATAGCGGATCAAGACCTCGTTGTGCGGCGTGGATTTCAGGCCAAGCTGGCCGTCTTGAATATAGGCGACGTGTTCACGACCGGACCGGCGCAGGCGGCCTTCGTGATCAATGAACTGGTGCAGCCGACTGCGGTCATTGCCTCTCATGCGAATGAAGCGGCGACCAAAGACGGTAAATTGCTGCCCAATACGAAGACGGCGGCCTTCAAGGCTGCGGTCCATGTACCGGTCTATCTGCCGTTAAGCGGGAAGACCATGGAGTTCGACGCAGACGGCAAGTGTACCGGCGGCTGTTGAGCTTGCCGACGTTCTCCTCGACCAGAAGAATGGTCAATCCCGCCAGCTTCAGTTTCTTCAACGTCATGAAGAGCTGACAGGTAAGCACTGGCGACAGTCCGGGCGCCGATGATGAAAATGGCGCTGGATCGCCCATCCGCCCGCGCGTGATCGCTAACGTCTGCTGTTCGCCACCCGAGAGAGAGCCGGCGGAGCTGTTGCACCGCAAGATCCAGGATTGATCGCGGGGCGACATCGAGTTCGTAGCGTTCCCCCTTTCGGCGCTTGGCGATCGAAATTCGGTCTGGCCGCACGTGTCCCGTTCGGATTTCGAACGGACGGAAATGGGCTCCCGTGGCCAACACTTCAATGACTGCAAGCGCTTAATTCCAGGAATCCGATCTGGCACGCAATCTGCGTTTCTCCCCTTGCTCTCGCGCGCCTCACGGCGGGGAGCAGAACAAAGTCTCTGACATTGGGAGGGAATGCATGAGTGAGTACAACGGCAACGGCGCGCGCAAGCACGAAAGCCTGGACGCAGTGGTGATCGGCACGGGAGTTGCGGGCCTCTACCAGCTCTACAAGCTGCGCGACGAGCAGGGCCTCAAGGTCAAGGCCGTGGATACCGCCACGGGCGTCGGCGGCACCTGGTACTGGAATCGCTATCCGGGAGCGCGCTTCGACTCCGAGGCCTATATCTACCAGTACCTGTTCTCGGAGCAGCTCTACAAAGGCTGGAGCTGGAGCGAGCGTTTCCCCGGTCAGCCGGAGATCGAAAGGTGGCTCAACTACGTCGCCGACAAGCTCGATCTGCGCAAGGATATCCGGTTCTCTACGACGATCACGAGTGCCGTCTTCAACGAGGCGACGCAGCGCTGGACGATCACGACCGACAAGGGCGACACCATCGACGCGCAGTTCCTGATCACCTGCTGCGGGATGCTGTCCGCGCCGCTGACGTCGGTGTTTCCCGGACAAGACACGTTCAAGGGCATCCTCGTCCATACCGGCCGCTATCCGAAGGAGAAGCTCGATCTCGCCGGCAAGCGCGTCGCCGTGGTCGGCAATGGCGCCACGGGCATTCAGGTGATCCAGACCATCGCCGGCGAGGTCGGCAGCCTGAAGGTGTTCGTGCGCACGCCGCAATACATCATTCCGATGAAGAACCCGAAATACGGTCCGAAGGAGGTCGAGGCCTACAAGGTGCGGTTCGAGGAATTCCGCAAAACGCTGCCCCACTCGTTCACCGGCTTCGAATACGACTTCACCAACGGCAATTGGAAGGATCTCACGGCGGACCAGCGTCACGCCGTTCTGGAGAAGATCTGGGACGAAGGCTCGCTGCGGCTGTGGCTCGCCTCATTCGTCGAGATGTTCTTCGAGGAGGATGTCAGCGAGGAGATATCCGAGTTCGTCCGCAAGAAGATGCGCGCGCGCCTGAAGGACCCCAAGCTCTGCGAGGCGCTGATCCCGACCGATTACGGCTTCGGCACGCATCGGGTCCCGCTCGAGACCAACTTTCTGGAGGCTTTTCACCAGGCGAATGTCGAACTGGTCAGCGTCAAGAACAACCCGATCAAGCGGATCACCCCCCAGGGTATCGAGCTCACCGATGGAACATCGTATGAGCTGGATGTGATCATCCTCGCGACCGGGTTCGACGCCGGCTCGGGTGCATTGACGCGCATCGACATCCGTGGCCGCGACGGCCGCTCGCTGAAGGACGAGTGGAGCCGCGACATCAGGACCACGATGGGGCTTCAGGTCCACGGCTACCCGAACCTCTTCACGACCGGCGCGCCGCTGGCACCGTCGACGGCGCTCTGCAACATGACGACATGCCTTCAGCAGCAGGTCGAGTGGATCAGCGATTGTATCGCGTATCTGAAGAAGAACCAGTTGAGCGTCATCGAGCCCACGAAGGAGACACAGGACGCCTGGGTCGCGCATCACGACGAGATCGCGAACACGACGCTCGTGACCAAGACGAACTCCTGGTACATGGGCTCGAATGTCGAGGGCAAGCCGCGCCGTCTGCTCTCCTATATCGGCGGCGTCGGCACCTATCGCCAGAAGTGCGATGAAGTCGCTTCTTCGGCCTATCCCGGCTTTGCCAAGCAGTGAACGACACAAGGGTCGCGGGAGCGCGGCCCTTGTTTTTCGCATCCCCAAAATTCGACGGAGGAAACACATGTGCAGTGAATTTGCTGTAGACGCCGACGCAATCCTCAACGAGACCGTCACGACGGGGCCGGGCGTCCCGGGCGTCGTCGCCATGGTGACGGATCGCAACGGCAATATCTACGAAGGCGCCGCGGGCAAGCGTCGGACCGACAAGCCGGAGGCGATGACGACGGATTCGAGCTTTGCGATCTTCTCGACCACCAAGGCGATCACCGGCACCGCCGCTCTTCAACTGATCGAAGAGGGCCGGCTCGACCTCGACGCTCCCGCGAAGAGATATGCGCCCGACATCGGCAAGCTGCAGGTGATCGACGGCTTCGACGCCAACGGCCAGCCGATGCTTCGCGCGCCGAAGCGCGACGTGACGACACGCATGCTGCTGCTGCACACCGGCGGCTTCGGCTACGACTTCTTCAACGAGAACTATCTGCGCCTGGCGACCGACCACGGACAGCCGAGCGTGATCACCTCGTCGAAGGCTGCGATCATGACGCCGCTTCTTTTCGATCCCGGTTCGAAATGGGAGTACGGCACGAACATCGATTGGGTCGGGCAGGTCGTGGAGGGCATCACCGGCAAACGGCTCGGCGAGGTCTTCGCCGAACGCATCTTCAAGCCGCTCGGCATGGCGAGCACGACCTTCGAGATCAACGACACGGTGCGCAGCAAGCTCGCCGGCGTGCACGCCCGCAACGCCGACGGCTCCCTCACGCCGATGGACTTCGAACTGCCGTCAAATCCGGAGGTCCATATGGGGGGACATGGCCTCTACAGCACGGTCGGCGACTATATGCGCTTCATTCGGATGTGGTTGAACGACGGGAACGGCCCGCACGGCCGGGTGCTCAAGGCAGAGACGGTGAGGATGGCGGAAAAGAACCATCTCGGCGATCTCAAGGTCACGGCGTTGCCGGGGGTGATCAAGTCGCTCTCCAACGATGCCGAGTTCTTCCCGGGCCAGTCGAAATCCTGGTCGTTCACGTTCATGGTCAATGACGAGGAGGCCCCGACGGGCCGGCCGGCCGGAGCGCTCGGCTGGGCTGGCCTCGCAAACCTGTTCTACTGGATCGACCGGCAGAACGGCTTCGGCGGCTATTGGGCAACCCAGATCCTGCCGTTCGGCGATCCGGCTTCGTTCACCGGGTATATGCGCTTCGAGACGGCCTTCTATGACACCCTGCACCGCCGCAAGGCAGCGTAGGCGGCCAGGCAGGTCAGGACATTTGTCGCGCCTTTCGGCTTCACGGCTTTCGCAGTGCGGCCGGAGGCGCGCCAAAGTTGCGCCGCGATCCGATTGTCAGTTGCGCGTTGGCATGGAATGATCTCAAAATCGGCCGATAAAGCTCGGGGTCCCCCAACAACAAGAAGATCTTGGACCGCTCAGCGCGTCAAAGGAGGAAGCGTGTTGGGGCAGACGCCAGAGGAAGCCTTTGCGAATCCAGGTATTGAACGCGACGTCCTGACGAGCTGGGAGCACTTCCTGTCCGGGACCGGCGCCGGCGGCCGGGTCGTTCGGCCCGCAATCAACGATTCCTGGCTGCGGAGCCAGAAATCGGCCGTGGACTACCGACGCAGCCAGGCTCCGATGCCGATGAACGACGAACGGCTGCACTGCCTGCTCGACAAGCGCACCCGCCTGGTCCACGCCGGCGCCTCGACCATGGCCCTGGCGCGCGACTACATGCGCGAGACCGGCACGGTCATGGTCCTGACCGATGTCGACGGCATCGTGTTGCGCCTGGAAGGCGATACCAAGCTCGCGCTGCGTAATGCCGTGGAGAAGACACACCTGTTGCCCGGCAGCAATTGGAGCGAGACGACCTGCGGCACCAACGCGATCGGCACGGCGCTGGAAACCGGCCAGGCCATCCAGGTGCATGCCACCGAACATTTCTGCTCAGGGATCCAGCGCTGGACCTGCTCGGCCTCGGTCGTCCGCGATCCCATCGATGGCGCCGTGATCGGAGCCATCGATATTTCCGGGCTGTCCGATTCCTACGGACGGCAGGCTCTCGCGTTGGCGATTTCGGCGGCTGCGCGCATCGAGGCCCAGTTGCTCCAGATGGAGCTGGACGCCCGCTATCGGCTTCTCGACCAATGCTTCTGGATGCTGCCTCCTTCGGATCGACATCACGCGGTGCTGTTCGACAGTGCCGGACGGCCCTTCAAGGCCAACGGCGAGATGGCGCAGATTTTGCGCGACCTTGGCGCGCCGCACAGCCAGTCGAGTTTTCCGCTCCTCGGGAGCAGCGACGATCGGCCCTGGAACAACTTGCGGCCGGCCTGGATCAAGGAGGAATGGCTGAGGCCGGTGGCGTATCAGGGCGAACATCTGGGAACGGTCATGGTGGCGCCGAAGCCAGCGGTTTCGAGCAGATCCGTTTCGCCGCCGGCGCAAGGTGATGCCAGGGCCTTTACCAACATCATCCATAGTGACCCCAAGATGCACGCTGTCGTCGAAAAATGCCGTCGTGTCGGCACGACCGCAGCTCCTGTCCTGCTGCTTGGTGAGACCGGTGTCGGCAAGGAGGTTTTCGCTCAAGCCATTCATTCTGCGTCCCCGCGCCGGAGCGGCCCGTTGGTCGTCGTGAACTGTGGCTCCGTCTCGCGCGAGCTGCTGGCGAGCGAGCTGTTCGGCTATGTCGACGGCGCGTTCACCGGCGCGCGGCGCGGCGGCATGGCCGGAAAGATCGAGGCTGCGTCCCGCGGCACCCTGTTCCTCGACGAAATCGGCGAATTGCCGCTCGATCTCCAGCCCATGTTGTTGCGCGCTCTGGAGAATGGCGAGATCAGCAGGATCGGCGAGACTGCCGCGCGCAAGGTGGACTTCCGCCTCGTCGCCGCGACCAACCGCGATCTGCAAGCTGAGGTGGACGCGCAGCGCTTCCGCAAGGATCTGTACTACCGGCTGGCCGTCGTGCCCGTCATCATCCCGCCGCTGCGGGAGCGCCGCGACGACATTCCGCTGCTGGTCGATCAATTCGTCGCGCAGGCAAAATCGCGCTACGGTCTTGCCGGTCGCCGTTTTGCGCCGGAAGTGCTCGAGTGTCTGCGCCACTATGATTGGCCCGGCAACGTCCGCGAGCTGCGCAATCTGGTCGAGAACCTGCTGCTGACCAGCAGCGGCGACCCGATCGAGCCGTCGGATCTGCCTGATACCATCCTGCGGACAGAACACTCGCGCGAGCCAGGTCTGTCCCTGGCCGAGTCCGCCGAACGTGACTTGATATCCCGCACGCTGCGGTCGTGTAACGGCAACGTCACGGCGACGGCGGCAGCGCTCGGTCTCGCCAAAAGCACCGTCTATGCGAAGCTGCATCGTTACAGCATCCGCGTTGACCCGAGCTCCGCAGGCTTGGTGCGTTGAGCTTCGCAACATGGAGCGGTGCAATGGCGAGATGCTGGTCACGCCTGGCGTCGTGATCTCGCTCGCCGGACCACGCGTTCGTGCTGCGAGCGCTTCGACGCCGTCGTCGCGCCGAAGAGCCGCTCGAACCGGCCTCAAACGTGCGCTGCTCGAAAGCGGCGGAGCCTTCGAAGAGTGAGCGAAGGCTGCAAAAGATCGGGAAGCGTCACGCCGCGGGATTGAATGACACCCGACGACTTTGCGTGACCTATTGAAGAACTTCGCCCTTTGGGTTGCAATCGGCCAACCTGCGCGCTTCGATGATTTCCCTGCTCGCTATGGCTCCAATCCGCCCCTCATTGATCATCGTGTAATCGCCATCGCTCTTTATATCGATGGTGGTTTTGACCGGCGCGCCGCCTCCGCAGACCTTCTGGAACTCGTAATTGTCGTCTCTCTTACGAAGATCCCTGATCTTGCAAAGCGGCAGCGCGGTTTCCGCTTGAAGCGCTCTCGTTGGGTTGACGCAACGGGTGATTTGCCGGGCGTATAGCAGTCCGCTGGTCAGCACCCGATCCGTCGCCTTGCCGTCGGTCTCAAGCGTCCGCTCGAATTTCCACAACCCGGCACGAACGGCCGGGCGATCATCGGCCGAGCTCGCGGACTTGGCTGCAAGCAGCGCGCAAACTGCACCCGTTGCCAGTACGGCGCAGCGAAGAATCAGGGCAGGCTTGTCTTCCTGGGAAACCATTCGGTGCATCACACTGCTCCCAAGAAAAGAATATGCACTCCATCATCGGCCAAGCGGGGGGCGTACCGGAGCCATCTTTGAGGCTGGCGGTCGCGGTCCGCCAATGACCGAAGCAGCACCAAGAGTGCTCATTGGTCAGGGCATAGCGGCACGATAAATCGTACTCGATGCCTCCACCGCCAACACTGGATCTAATGGGGTACTCCGTAGGTGCCCATGCGCTTGGAGCCAACCTGTTTTGGCTCCGCTATATTCGTTGCTTGAGGCGCCGACATTCGCGGCATTTCACTGGACCAGCGCTGGCCGCTACGGCTCGCGTCATCGCCTGACCAACTCACGAACCCTGTGCTCAGATTTCAGCGTTGCCACAATCGTGCGCCAAAAGACTAGTCATCGTGCAATGGCAATAAAGCGATGGATGAAGGAAGCCGCCGACGAGGCGGCTTCTCCGCGCGCAGGGTGATCCAATAACCTGACGGCACCCAGACAAGCACGCGCAGAGGTCGGCTCTTGGCCCCTCAGCCGACTCGTTGGGGCGGGCCGACGCTGTCCGCTTCCGAGCAGAGCGGACGTGACATGCTTTTTCGGGCTGATCGAATTCAGGGATCCTCGCCCTAGAACTGATACCGTTTCAACCCGCCGTCCACCGGGATCACCGTGCCCGTGATGTACCGCGCTACCGGCGAGGCCAGAAACACTGCGAGCGCCGCGAGGTCTTCCGGCTCGCCCCAATAGCCAACCGGGATCTCCTCTTCGGCAAAGCGCTCGCGATAATCCGGTGCATAGTTGCGGCGAATCTGCTCGCTCATGATGCGGCCGGGCGGGATGCAGTTGATGGTGATGCCGTCCTTGCCGATCTCGCGCGACAGGCCCTTGGCCCAGGCGTGCACGGCGGCCTTGGCCGCGAACGCGGCGTTCAGCCCTTCCGGCTCGGACTTGCCGGTGATGTTGATGATGCGGCCCCATTTACGCTCGACCATCTGCGGCAGAAGGGCATGCGCGATGCGGCGGTAGCTGGTGAAGTTCAGCGCGATCGCCTCGTCCCATTTGCTGTCGGGTGCGTCGACTGGCAGCGGGCGACTGCCGCCGGCGTTGTTGACGAGGATATCGACATGGCCGAGCTCCTTCACCGCGAAGGCCGCGATCCTCTCCGCCGCGTCCTTCGCCATCACGTCCTGCTCGAACGGGGTGATGAGCCCGCCACCGACCTCCTGCACCAGCTGGGCGAGCAGGTCGGTGCGCCGCGCCACTGCCACGATGCGGACGCCTTCTGCAGCCAATCCCTTGGCGATGGCGCGTCCGATGCCGATGCTTGCGCCGGTCACGACGGCGGTTTTCGACTTGAGCCCGAGATCCATGGTCAACGCTCTCTGATTTGATTCTTGCTTGTCTTGTTGTCGTTCGTTTCCAGCCCTGGCCCGACGTGCGATTTGCCCGATCGGGACGAGCAGTGGTAACGAAGAGCGACAGTGAAGGAAACACGAAAAAGAAAAGGCTCGTGAAACGATGGTCTGGGATCCGCAGCAATATCTGAAGTTCTCCGGTCACCGCTTGCGGCCCGCGGTCGACCTGTTGATGCGGATTCCGGATTTTGCCGTGCGCGAGATCGCCGACCTCGGCGCCGGGGCCGGCAATGTGACCAAGCTGATCAAGGAGCGCTGGCCGGGCGCAACCGTCACCGGCGTCGAGGGCTCGGCCGAGATGGTCGCCGCCGGCCGCAAGGCGGCCCCGGATGTGCTTTGGTCCCATGAGGATCTCGGACACTGGCATCCGAGCAGGCAGTACGACCTGATCTATTCCAATGCCGCACTGCACTGGCTGCCCAATCATGCCGCACTCTTTCCATCGGTGATGGAGAAGGTCACGCCGGGCGGCATGCTTGCGGTCCAGATGCCGCGCAACTTTACCGCGCCCTCGCATGTGCTAATCGGCGAGACCGCTCTGAATGGTCCCTGGCGGTCCAAGGTCGAGCATCTCGTGACCCCGCCGCCGGTCGAAGGACCGGCCTTCTATCACGATCTTCTCGCTCCGCTGTCGGCCAATATCGACATCTGGGAGACCGAGTATCTCCAGGTGCTCGAAGGCGACAATCCCGTGAAGGAGTGGACCAAGGGGACCTGGCTGACGCGTTACCTCGACGTGTTGCAGGGCGAAGAGAACGCCGCCTTCGAGGCGGCCTATGGCGAGCGGGTAGCGAAGGCCTATCCGAAGAATGCGGCGGGGCAGACGCTGTTTCCGTTCCGGCGCCTCTTCATGGTGGCCCAGCGCAAGGGTTAATTGCGCTGCCGCGATGCGACATAAGCGCTCGCTCCACAGGGCTGGAGCAGGCGCTTCGTTGCGTATACAACTTCCGTCAAGATGGCATCGCTGCGGCAAATTGGGCTTAGGTCTAGTTGTTCGGGTGGCGGATTGCTGCCACTACTGAAGCCGGAAAACAAAAAAAGAACCGGTTTTGAGGTTGTTGGGAGGAACTATGCGCAAACTGCTTCTCGCGGTCGCGGCGGCCGCGCTCGCCTTGGCTCCTGCCGCCGTCCTGGCGCAGAGCCCCATCGTCATCAAGTTCAGCCACGTCGTTGCCAATGACACCCCGAAGGGGAAGGGCGCTCTGAAGTTCAAGGAGCTCGCCGAGAAGTACACCGACGGCAAGGTCAAGATCGAGGTCTATCCGAACTCCTCGCTCTACAAGGACAAGGAGGAGATCGAGGCGCTGCAGCTCGGCTCGGTGCAGATGCTCGCGCCCTCGACCGCGAAATTCGCGCCCCTCGGCGTCAAGGAATTCGAGGCGCTCGACCTGCCCTGGCTGTTCAAGGACGACGAGACCTACGCCAGTGCAATGAAGGGCACGGTCGGCAAGTGGCTGTTTCAGAAGCTCGAGGCCAAGGGCATCACGGGCCTCGCTTACTGGGACAACGGCTTCCACATGGTCTCCTCGAATCGTCCGCTGACGAAGCCTTCCGATTTCCAGGGCCTGAAGTTCCGCATCTCCGGCTCGAAGATCGCCGACCAGTATTTCCGCCTGATGGGTTCGATCCCGCAGATCATGGCGTTCTCCGAAGTCTACCAGGCCTTGCAGACCGGCGTGGTCGACGGCTGTGAGAACACCGCGTCCAACTATCTGACGCAAAAGTTCTACGAGGTGCAGAAGGACATCACCGTGTCCTACCATGCGCACCTGCAATATGCGGTCATCGTCAACTCGAAATTCTGGGCCGGCCTGCCGCCGGACATTCGCGCCCAGCTCGACAAGGCGATGGCGGAGGCGACCGACTACACCAACTCGATCGCGCGCAAGGAGAACGAGGACGCGCTGGCCGAGATCAAGAAGTCGGGCAAGACCACGCTGCATTATCTGACTGACGCCGACCGCAAGGCGTGGCAGGACGCGATGCAGCCGACTTACAAGTGGGCCAAGGGCCGGGTCGGGCAGGAGGTGCTCGATCTCGTCGCCAAGGAACTCGACGTCAAGATGAACTGACGCGGCCTGGCGTAGAACAACAAGAACGGTCGGGAGTGAGCGCACTCCCGGCCGTTTCGCTCTGACAGGGGGGACTTCATTTGCTTCGCGTGCTAAATCGTGCGCTCGATCACCTCGAGGAGTGGTTGATCGCGACGCTCATTGCGGCTGCAACGGGCCTGATCTTCGTTGCGGTGGTGCACCGCTACGGCGCCGGCGAGTCAATCGCGCTTTCGAGATGGGCCACTGCGCACGGGCTGACCTGGCTCGCGGCGTTGTCGAAAGCCGTGTTCACCTTCCTGTCCGAGCTCGACCTGTCCTGGGCGCAGGAACTCTGCATCTACATGTTCATCTGGATGGCGAAGTTCGGCGCGGCCTATGGCGTGCGCACCGGCATCCATGTCGGCGTCGATCTGCTCGTCAACCGTCTCCCCGAATATTCCCGCAAGCAGGTGATCCTGTTCGCACTGCTCTGCGGCGCGATCTTCACCGGCATGATCGCCGCCTTCGGCGCCTCCTTCGTCGGCGAGATGTTCCACACCGGACAGCAGTCGAACGACCTGGAAGCACCGATGTGGATCGTCTATCTAGCGATCCCGCTCGGCTCCGGCCTGATGTGCTACCGCTTCCTCCAGGTCGCCTGGTCCTACTTCCGGACCGGCGAGCTGCCGCATCACGACGAGACCCATGTCGAGGGCGTGGAGGCCGACGGCTCGCCCGCGCTGCATCCGCAGCCCGCCGGCGCCGCGACAAGGGCTGCGGCACGAAAGGTCTCGCCGCTCGGCGTGATCCTGATTCTCGCGCCGATCCTGATCTTCATGCTGTGCCTCGCCGAAAAGTCCGGCGTGATCGTGCTGCCGCACTGGATGCGCGCTGCGACCGTCTTCGCGCTGCTGATCGCCCTGATGCTGACCGGCATCCCTGTCTCGATCGCGCTCGGCCTCACCGTGATGACGTTCCTGTTCACGCTGACGACGGTGCCGATCGAGGCGGTCTCGATGAAGCTCTTCACGGGCATCGAGAGCTTCGAGATCATGGCGATCCCGTTCTTCATCCTGGCGGGCAATTTCCTGACCCATGGCGGCGTCGCGCGGCGCATGATCAACTTCGCGACCTCGCTGATCGGCCACTGGCATGGCGGCCTCGGCCTTGCCGGCATCGTCGCCTGCGCCATGTTCGCGCTGGTTTGCGGCTCGAGCGTTGCGACGGTCGCCGCGATCGGCGCGATCGTGCTGCCGGAAATGGTCCGGCACGGCTACCCCATGCGCTTCGGTGCCGGCATCATCACCGTCGCCGGCTCGCTCGGCATCCTGATGCTGCCCTCGATCCCGAAGATCGTTTACGCGGTCTCCACCAACACCTCGATCGGCGCGCTGTTCGTCGCGGGCCTTCTGCCCGGCATGCTGCTCACCACGATGCTGTGCATCGTGACCTGGTGGCTGGCGCGCAAGCGCGACTATCCGCGCTTGCCCAAGGCGAGCTGGGGCGAGACGGTGCGCACCTTCCGCGAGAGCATCTGGGGATTGATGCTGGTCGTCATCATCATCGGCGGCATCTATAGCGGCCTGTTCACCGCGACCGAGGCCGCGGCGATGGCCGCGGTCTACTCATTCTTCATCTCGGTGTTCGTCTACAAGGCGATCGGGATGAAGGACGTGCCGCGGGTGCTGCTGCGCGCCGCCAACACCAGCGCGATGCTGCTCTACATCGTCACCAACGCGGTGCTGTTCTCCTTCGTACTCTCCAACGAGAACCTGCCGGCGACGCTCGCCGACTGGATCACGGCGCAGAACCTCGGCTGGGTCGGCTTCCTGGCGCTGGTCAACGTGCTGCTGCTGCTCGCTGGGAACTTCATGGAGCCCAACTCGATCATCCTGATCATGGCGCCGATCCTGGCTCCGGCGGCGAAGAAGCTCGGCATCGACCTCGTGCATTTCGGCATCGTCATCGACGTCAACATGGAGGTCGGCCTCTGCCATCCCCCTGTCGGGTTGAACCTCTACGTCGCATCGATGATCGCGCGAATGCGGATCACCGATCTGGCGGGGGCCGTGATGCCATGGCTGATCACCATGCTCGGCTTCCTCATCGTCGTGACCTACTGGCCCGAGCTGACACTGTGGCTGCCGCGCGTGCTCGGCATGATGTAGGGCGCGGAGTCGCGCGATATGGCTAACGCGCGGTAAATTTGCACGTTCAAATGCCGTCGTTGCGCGGGGCTGCGTTTTTACGGGGCCGCTGTAGGAACATGCCGGCGGATGGGGGCTGGCATGTTGTTCAACAGAATGGAATCCGGGCGGGCGTCGATTTCCGACGACGTCTACATGGAGGTGATCACGGGCCTCCATGGCACGACGACGCCAACGATTCTCGTCGGTGTCTGCCAGGCCATGGTCGGCGCGATCACGACGTTCGAGACCGGCGACATGGCGACGGCTGTCCTGACTGCGGCCGGCGTCACGGTCGCCATCGTGCGCCTGCTCGGGATTTTCGCGTTCCGGCGACGCCTCGCCCGTCCACCGCAGCTTCGGCGTGCCGAGGCCGCGATCTGGGAAAGGCGCTACGTGGCCGGCACCATCGTGACGGCCCTCGTCCTCGGCGCGTTCGCCGCGCGCAGCATCGTGCTGGGCGATGCGGTCTGCTCCGTAATGGCAATCGGCATCGGCTTCGGGTTCGGTGCCGGCGTGGTGGCGCGGTTGTCGTTGCGCCCGGTGGCGGCGTTCCTCGATCTCGTCGCGATTGCCATGCCTGCCGTTGTCGTGACTTTCATGCAGCCCGACCTCCGTCATGTCGGCCTCGGGCTTCTGATCGTGATGTATGTGGTCGCGAGTTTTGAGATGGTGCGCCTCAGCTTCAACGCCTCCGTCGGTCAAATCACGCTGAAACGGCAATTCGAGCAGCTTGCGCGCCTTGACCCGATGACCGGCGTGTTCAACCGCTCGGCGCTGGCGGCGGATTTACCCAACATGCTTGCGTCCGGCGGCGCGGTTGCCGTCCATGCGCTCGATCTCGATCGCTTCAAGGAGGCGAACGACAGGTTCGGCCATCCTGTCGGCGACGCCTTGCTGAAGCAGGTCGCTGGGCGGCTGAAGGCGCTGGCCGCGCAAGAGGATCTCGTGATCCGGATGGGCGGCGATGAATTCGTCCTGGTGCAGCGCGCGGTCGCCGCCGCGGCAGATGCGGAGACGATGGCACAGCGCATCGCGCAGTCGATCGGCGCGCCGTATGACGTTGACGGGCAAGCGGTCGAGCTTGGCGTGAGCGTCGGCGTTGCCGTCGCGCCAGAGGACGGCCGCACCGCGGAAGCGCTGTTGTCCCGCTCCGACAAGGCGCTCTACCGGGCCAAGCAGAACCGTGGCAGCTACGTGCTAGCTCGGAAACTACGCATGCCGGATGCGACCGCTGCCTCGGGTCGACCGGTTGCCGAAGGGCTGGCTGCCTAAGCCGCAATCAGCGGCCGGCCCAGCTTCCTATAGCCGACCTCATCTGCGATGGAGCCCTTCAGCTTTCGCAGCGGCGAAGACGAGGGGCCGTTGGAACCGCAGTCAAGATGCGGTTAGATGACGCCCCAAACAAGACGAGCCGGGGAGGAGTCCTATGAGCAGCATCGAAGCAACCGACATGCCGAAGGAGGCGTCGCCGTCGGTCGTTGCGCAGAACGAGACTATGCTCGCTACGTTGCCGTTTTCCGACACGCGGGATTTCGATGATGCCGCGCGGGGCTTCCTCGGCACGATCGAGAACGCGACGATCACCAATCCGCAAGGGCGGACGGTCTGGAGCCTCGAGCCCTATGGCTTCCTCTCCGCCGAACAGGCGCCGCCGACCGTCAATCCGAGCCTGTGGCGGCAATCGCGCCTCAACATGCAGCACGGCCTGTTCGAGGTCGTGCCCGGCGTCTACCAGGTGCGCGGGCTCGACATCGCCAACATGACGCTGATCGAAGGCGACAGCGGCGTCATCGTGGTCGACACGCTGACCGCGATCGAGGGCGCGCGCGCCGCGCTCGAGCTGTACTTCAGGCATCGCGGCGCGCGGCCGGTCGCAGCCGTCATCTTCACCCATACTCACACCGACCACTGGGGCGGCGCGCGCGGCGTGCTGGAGGAGGACGCGCTTGCCACGGGGCGCGTGCCGATCATCGCGCCGAACCTGTTCATGGAGCACGCCGTCTCCGAGAACATCATCGCGGGTCCCGCGATGCTGCGCCGGGCGCAGTACCAGTTCGGCCCGCTCCTCGCCAAGGGGGCGCGCGGGCAGGTCGATTGCGGTCTCGGCAAGTCGATCGCGGCGGGCGCGGTCGCGCTACTCCGCCCGACCGATTTGATCATGGCGACCGGCGACACGCGCGTCATCGACGGCGTCGAGTTCGAATTCCAGATGGCGCCGAACAGCGAAGCGCCGGCCGAGATGCATTTCTTCATCCCGCGCTACAAGGTCCTGAACCTCGCCGAGAACTGTACCCACAACTTCCACAATCTCCTGCCGTTCCGCGGCGCCGATGTGCGCGACGCGCTGGCGTGGTCAAAGTATCTGAACGAAGCGCTGCGACTGTGGGGCGGCAAGGCGGAGGCAATGTGCGGCCAGCATCATTGGCCGGTGTGGGGGCGCGAGCGCATCGACACCATGATCCGCGAGCAGCGCGATCTCTACAAATTCGCGCACGACCAGACCATCCGCCTGATGAACCACGGCCTGACGGCGGCCGAGATCGCCGAGACGATCCAGCTTCCGAAGAGCCTGGAAGGAGCCTGGCACGGCCGCGGCTATTACGGCCACATCCGCCACAACGTGAAGGCGATCTATCAAAAATATCTCGGCTGGTACGACGCCAACCCGGTCAATCTCGATCCGCTGCCGCCGGTGGAGCAGGGCAGGAAATACGTCGAATACATGGGCGGCGCCGATGCAATCCTCGCGCGGGCGCGCAAGGATTTTGACAAGGGCGAGTTCCGCTTCGTGGCGCAGGCGCTCGGCCATCTCGTCTTCGCCGAGCCGGACAACGCGGCGGCGCGCGCGCTGCTGGCTGATACGCTCGAGCAGCTTGGCTACGCCGCCGAGAGTTCGACCTGGCGCAATGCCTATCTGTTCGGCGCCCAGGAACTGCGTCAGGGCATGCCGAAGGTGCCGCCCCGTCCGCCGATGCCGCGCGAGACGCTCGCAGCGCTGCGCACCGAGCAGCTCTGGGACGTCCTCGGCATCCGTCTCAACGGCCCGAAGGCGGAAGGCAAGCGCATCGTGTTGAACTGGAGCTTCTCCGACACCGGCGAGACCTTCGCGCTCAATCTGGAAAACTCAGCGCTCACCTATACGGAAGGCGTGCAGGCCGAAGACGCGGATGCCAGCTTCACGCTGGCACGGTCGACCCTCGACGAAGTCATCGCCAAGCTGACCAGCTTTCCGGAGGCGGTGGCCGCCGGCAAGGTCAAGCTCGCCGGCAACCCGATGCGGCTCGCCGAACTGATGGGATTGATGGATGAATTCCCGCGTATGTTCGAGATCGTCGAGCCGAAGCGGGCGGTGGTGACCTAGGTACGGTCGTCGCCATGCTCTCGCCGTCATCGCCCGGCTTGAGTCGGGCGATCCAGTATTCCAGAGGCAGTAACGCATACGGACGGGCTGCGGCGTACTCGATGCCCCGCCTTCGCGGGGCATGACGGCGCGCGACAGATCGGCCCCGCTACTCCGCGCTGCTCACCAGCTTGATCCGCGGCGCCTGTGTCTCAGCCAGGCTGCGATACGCCGCAAGATAGTCCAGTGCCATCCGCCGCGCGGTGAAGCGCGTTTCGAACCGCTTGCGGATTGCCGCGCGGTCGAGCTGCGGAAGACGTTTGACGACGCCGGCCGCGCTGATGACGTCCTCGACGACAAATCCGGTCAGGCCTTCGTCGATGATCTCCGGCACCGAGCCGCGATTGAAGGCGACGATCGGCGTTCCGCAGGCCATGGCTTCGATCATCACGAGGCCGAACGGCTCCGGCCAGTCGATCGGCAGCAGCAGCCCGAGCGCGCCGCTTAGAAACTCGGACTTTTCGTGATCGCTGATCTCGCCGATGAACTCCACCAGCGGATTGTTCTCGATCATCGGGCGGATCAGCTCGTCATAATAGTCCTGATCAGCGCGATCGACCTTGGCGGCGATCTTCAGCGGGATACCGCAATGGGTCGCGATCTTGATGGCGCGATCGACGCCCTTTTCCGGCGCGATGCGGCCGAGCACGGCGAGATATTCCTGCTTCGCCGGCGTCGGCGTCAGCAGGTTCTCGGGCAGGCCATGGTGAATCGTCGTTACCCAGTTCGCCTGCGGCACCGGACGCCGCTGTGCGTTGGAGATCGAGATGACGGGCACCTTGGAGAAGGTGTTGAAGACCGGCTGATGCTCGGGGAGATCGAGCCGGCCGTGCAGCGTGGTGACGAAGGGCGTCGGTTGGCGATAGAACAGCGACCACGGATAGTAATCGAGATGGAAGTGGAGGAAGTCGAACTCCTCGTCGTCACATTTCTGCCGCACGCGCTCAAGCATCACCATATGAAGAGCATTGGGATCGCGCACGGAACCGTCGAGGCGAAGCGCCCTCGGCCAGAGCGCATCGAGCTTGCCCGACGTCTGCGAGTCGCCGCTGGCGAACAGCGTCACGTCGTGCCCGAGGGCCACCAACTCCTCCGTCAACCAATGCACCACCCGCTCGGTGCCGCCATACAGCTTGGGTGGAACAGCCTCCGTCAACGGAGCTACCTGCGCGATGCGCATCTCACCATCTCCTTTATGCGATCATGGACGTAGAAAGCCCCCAGCATTTTCGGCACCGGCAATGCCAGCCAAGGGAACGTTCCCGCAGTTGCGAAGTTCCCCTCAACAAACGTTACATATTGGACACGTCGCGCGTTCGTCTTGGTTGTCTCGATGCTGCCACGACCTCTTCTCAGATCGTCCTTATCCGCATGTCGTGATGGCCATGCGAGGGAACTGAGGCCGCCCGGCCGAAGTTCAGTCGACCAGTAGAAAAATCGAAAACACGACGGGGTTGCAGTCACATGGATCACCTTTCTGGATACGCGCGCAGGCCGTTTGCCTTTGTCTTGCGCTATCTTCGCCGCCGGCTTGCGTCGCATCTGGTGATCCTGACCGCTGTCGTTGCCGCCGTTGCCTGCTCTGTAGGCACGCAATATGGCGTCAAATCGTTGGTCGACAGCTTGTCTGCGGGCCCGTCGCACGGCGGTGGTGTATGGCTGGCATTCATTTTACTCATGTCGCTGATCGCGGCGGACAACTTTCTCTGGCGGATCGCGAGCTGGACAGCCAGCTTTACCTTTGTCCGCGTCACTGGGGATCTGCGACGTGACATCTTTCGTCACCTGACCGGACATGCGCCGAGCTACTTCTCCGATCGCATGCCGGGCATGCTCACAAGTCGCATCACGGCAACATCGAACGCCGTGTTCACCGTCGAGAACATGTTCGTCTGGAACGTGTTGCCGCCCTGCATCGCTACGGTTGCGGCAATTCTGCTGATTGGAACCGTGAGCCCTTATATGGCCGCGGGACTGATCGTGATCGCCGGCGGAATGGTGATCGCGATGTTCCGCCTGGCGGCGGCCGGCAAGCCCTTGCACGACGATTTCGCCGACAAGGCCGCCGTCGTCGACGGCGAGATGATCGATGTCATCAGCAACATGCCGTTGGTGCGGGCCTTCTGCGGCATCAGTCACGAGCACGAGCGCTTCGATGCCACCGTCAATCGGGAACTCACCGCGCGCGGCCGCAGCTTGCGCTATCTGGAGAAGCTCCGGCTCACTCACGCCGGCGTGACCGTCGCACTGACGGTGGCGCTGATGGCCTGGGCAATCACGCTCTGGCAGAAGGGCGAGGCGACCACCGGCGATGTCGTGCTGGTCTGCACGCTGGGCCTGTCCATCCTGAATGCGACACGTGATCTCGCGGTGGCGCTGGTCGACGTCACCCAGCACGTCGCGCGGCTGACCGAGGCGATCGCGACGCTTTTGATCCCGCATGAATTGCGTGATCATCCCGAGGCCGAGCCGCTGGTCAAGAGCGGCGCCGCGATTGCATTCAACAACGTCACCTTCGGCTATCCCGGCGGCGAGAAGATATTTGAGCGGTTCAGCCTGCGCCTGCAGCCTGGGCAGCGCGTCGGTCTCGTCGGCCAGTCCGGGGGCGGCAAGTCGACCCTGTTCACGCTGCTTCAGCGCTTCTATGATGTCGACGAGGGCAACGTGACCGTCGACGGCCAGGATATCTCCATGGTGACGCAACTGAGCCTGCGCGAAGCGATCTCCGTGGTGCCGCAGGACATCTCGCTGTTCCACCGGTCCATTCGCGAGAACATCCGCTATGGCCGGCCCAGTGCAACCGATGACGAGGTGCTGCGCGCGGCGATCGCGGCGCGCTGCGATTTCGTCGAGAGCCTGCCGGAAGGGCTCGACACCATGGTCGGCGACCGCGGGGTCAAGATGTCCGGCGGCCAGCGGCAGCGCATCGCGATAGCGCGCGCTTTCCTCAAGGACGCGCCGATCCTGCTGCTGGACGAAGCGACCGCGGCGCTCGACAGTGAATCGGAAGAGGCGATCCGCGAGGCGCTGACGCGCCTGATGCGCGGCCGCACCGTAATTGCGATCGCGCATCGCCTCGCGACACTGCGCAACTTCGATCGCGTCGTCGTGCTGAAGTCCGGCAAGATCATCGAGGACGGCGCGCCCGACCGCCTGATGCAGGGTCACGGGCCCTACCGTGAGCTGGTGACGCAGGAGATGAGCCGGCTCGGGAAAATCGCCGCGTAAATCGAGAGCCGCGTTCGAGCCGGTTGCGTTTCGAAAATAAGGCAGGGAAGCAGTTGATGGCAGCCGAAGCCGTAACCCATATCGTCTCCGTGTCACGGACTGTGGAGGCCGTCGCCGAGCAGGCATTCTACATTCCGATGACGGGGCCTGCGGCGCGGCCGCGGCGCTCGCTCAAGCACGACGACACCTTCATCGTGCTCGACAGTCACGGTGACATCGGGGCCTCCGCCGGCGGCCCCGATGGTCTGTTTCATTGCGACACGCGGTATCTTGCCCGGCTCGAGCTCGTGCTCGACGATCTTCAGCCGCTGCTGCTGGGCTCGAACCTGCGCGACGACAATTCCGGGCTGACGGTCGATCTCACCAATCCCGACATCTATCGGCAGGGACACCTTGTGCTGCAAAAGGACCTGCTGCACATCGTGCGCACGATCTTTCTGTGGCGCGGCGCAGCCTATCAGCGCGTCGGTGTGCAGAACCACGGCGAGCAGCGCGCCAGCTTCGAGCTGACGCTTCTGTTCGACAATGATTTCGCCGACCTGTTCGAGGTCCGCGGCGAGCGGCGCGCGCGCCGCGGGACCGGCTCCAGCCGGCTGCTCGGGCCCACCGACGTTCTGTTCGAATATCGCGGCCTCGATGACGCCGAGCGCACCACCGGCCTTCATTTCGATCCGCGTCCGACACGGCTGTCGGTGAATGCCGCCACCTGGCAGCTCGAGCTGGATCCACATGAGGCAAAATCGCTGTTCGTTGCCGTGTCCTGCAACCGGCCGAGAGCGCAGAAGCCGGCGCGCTTCTTCAGGGGCCTGCTTGCCCATCGCCGCGAGATGCGCCAATCGACGGTGGGCGCGGCCAGCATCGAGACCTCCAACAATATCTTCAACGAGGTGCTGTGCCAGGCCATGGCCGACCTCAACATGCTGATGACGGAGACGCCGCAGGGGCGCTATCCCTATGCCGGCATTCCCTGGTACTCGACGACCTTCGGCCGTGACGGTCTGATCACCGCGCTTCAGATGCTGTGGGTCGATCCGCGCGTCGCGAAGGGCGTGCTGCGACGGCTTGCACATTTCCAGGCGAAGTCGGTTGACCCGTTGGCCGACGCTGCACCTGGAAAGATCCTGCACGAGATGCGCGGCGGCGAGATGGCCGCGCTGCGCGAGGTGCCGTTCGCGCAATATTACGGCAGCGTGGACTCGACCGCGTTGTTCGTCCTGCTGGCCGGGCGCTATTTCGAGCGCACCGGCGATGAGGAGACATTGATCGAGCTATGGCCCGCGATCGAGGCGGCGCTGGCCTGGATCGATGGTCCCGGCGATCCCGATCAGGACGGTTTTGTCGAATACCAGCGCGCCACCGAAAAGGGACTCGCCAACCAGGGCTGGAAGGATTCCTACGACGCGATCTTCCATGCCGACGGCCAGCTCGCGGAAGGCAACATCGCCTTGGCCGAGGTGCAGGGCTATGTCTACGCTGCAAAGCAGCTCGCTGCGCGCTGCGCGCTGCGGCTCGGCAAGCCGGAGCGCGTGCGGCAGCTCGAGAAGGAAGCCAATGCGCTGGCCGAGCAGTTCGAGAGCGCGTTCTGGTGCGAGGAGCTCGGCACCTATGCGCTCGCGCTCGACGGCAAGAAGCGTCCGTGCAAGGTGCGGACCTCCAATGCCGGGCAGCTCCTGTTCAGCGGCATGATCCGTGAGGACCGCGCCCGGCGGGTCGCCGCTGACCTGATGCAGCCGCATTTCTTCTCCGGCTGGGGTATCCGCACGGTCGCGCGCGGCGAGGTGCGCTACAATCCGATGTCCTATCATGACGGCTCGGTCTGGCCGCATGACAATGCGCTGATCGCGCTCGGGCTCGCGCAGTACGGGCTCAAGCATTCGGTGGCGCATGTCTTCAAGGGGCTGTTCGAGGCCGCGACCTATATGGACCTGCGCCGGCTGCCGGAGCTGTTCTGCGGCTTCCGGCGCGAGAAGCGGCGCGGCCCGACGCTGTATCCGGTCGCCTGCGCGCCGCAGGCCTGGGCGAGTGCGACGCCGTTCACGCTGCTTGAGGCGGCGCTTGGCATCGAATTCGACGTCGCCCGCCGTGAGATCCGGCTGCTCAATCCGCATCTGCCGGCATTTTTGAACGAAGTGATCCTGCACGATCTGCGGCTCGGCGATTCCAGCGTCGACTTGCGCGTCAGCCGCCATGGCGACGACGTTGCGCTGGAGGTGCTGCGCACGCGCGGGCAGATTCAGGTGTCGATCGTGCTGGCGCGCTGAGGGCGCGCCGCAAGGAGGTTGTTATGTGTGCCGTCGGACGATTGATCCTGTGTGTGACGATCGTTGTGGGCTCGGCGGTGGCCACTTCGCGTGCCGCGGAGCAGGAGCCTGCTGCGGTCCAGACTGAGCCGATGACGCCGCCAGCGCCGCCGGCCTCGGCGGTCCCCGTTACGCCGAAGGACGCCGCGCCGCCGCCGTCGGTGACGATCATCGGCGCGAGCGACGCCCATGGCGTGCTCGGCCGCGACGTCCGCAGCGCGGCGGACGAGGACATGGGCCGTATCGTCGACGTCGTGGTCGATCGCGACGGCCATGTCCGCGCCGCCGTGATCGATTTCGGCGGCTTCCTCGGCGTCGGCAGCCGCAAGATCGTGGTGGACTGGAACGCGCTGCGTTTCGGCAAGATCGTCAACAAGAAGGGCAGCATCACGCTGGAGCTGACCAAGGCGCAGGTCGCAGCCGCGCCGGAATACAAGGAGGACACGCCGATCGTCGTGCTCGGCGCGTCCGGCAGCCTGCAACCGCTGCAAACCATTCCGTGAGGTGCGGGGAGGGCTGACCACTGGTGCTCTTGTCGAGGAAGCCGAACGAAGCAGACGATGATCGCGAACGCCGCGTCGGACGAGTCGGCGCCGCCCTGGTGCCGGCCGCTATTCCAGCGCCGTCGCGCCAGAGCCTGCGCGGCCTCGACTGGTTCATCTTCTTCCTTGCCGACGTGCAGACCGGGTTCGGTCCCTTCATCGCGGTCTACCTGACGACGCAGAAATGGACCCAGGTCGAGATCGGCCTCGTGCTGTCGATCGGCGGCATTGTCGGGCTGATCGGGCAGATGCCGGGCGGCGCGATCATCGATGCCGCCAAATCCGAGCGGCTGGTCGCAGCGCTTGCGATCACGACGATCGGCTTCTGCGCGCTGGCCTATGCGGCGATGCCGATCTTTCCGGTGGTGGTGACGGCTGCAACGCTGCACGCCGCGGCGAGCTGTGTGCTGGGGCCGGCGATCGCGGCGATCAGCCTCGGCCTGGTCGGCCCGCTCGCCATCGGTGAGCGGCTCGGCCGCAACGCCCGTTTCGCATCCCTCGGCAATGGCGTCGCCGCCGCGGTGATGGGCACCGCCGGCTATCTGCTGTCGAGCCGCTCGGTGTTCCTGGTCACCTTCCTGCTCGCAATCCCGACCCTGATCGCGCTGTCGCGCATCCGCGAGGAGGAGGTCGACATCGCGCGCTGTCACGGCGAGATGCCGCGCGAGGCGGCCGACCGCGGCGACACCAATGTGTGGCATCTGGTGCGGCAACGGCCGCTCCTGGTGTTCGCGCTCAGCGTCACGCTGTTGCAGCTCGCCAACGCCGCGATGCTGCCGCTGATGGCGAGCGCGGTGACGGCGAGATCGAGTCAGTGGGCGACGATCCTCGTCGCCGCCTGCATCATCGTGCCGCAGGCGATCGTGGCGCTATTGTCGCCCTCGGTCGGCCGCAAGGCCCAGGTCTGGGGCCGGCGGCCGCTGCTCCTGATCGGATTCGGCGCGCTGACGATTCGCGGGCTGTTGTTCGCAACCGTGCGCGATCCCTATCTGGTCGTGCTGGTGCAGGTGTTCGACGGCGTCACCGCGGCGGTGTTCGCGGTGATGATTCCGCTGATCGTCGCCGACGTCGCGTTCGGCAGCGGCCATTTCAATTTCGCGCAGGGCATCGTCGGCACCGCGACCGGGATCGGCGCGTCGTTGAGCACGGCCCTCGGCGGCTTTATCAGCGACAAGTTCGGCAATGCCACCGCCTTCATCGGACTTTCCAGCGTTGCTGCGACAGGCTTCGTGCTGATTCTGCTGATAATGCCGGAGACCCGGCGCAGCGCGGTGTGATCGCGACAAGAAAAAACGGCCGGCCGAAACGCGTTCGACCGGCCGTATAGTGGGGGAGCAAGAGATCAGGCGTCGAGATTGTGCAGGCGCTGGCGGTTGCGCAGCACGATCTGGCGGGCGCCGGAGAAACCGAGGATGCCCTGGGCGTGAAGCTGCGACAGCGCGCGCGACACGGTCTCGAGCGTGAGGCCGAGATAGTCGCCGATGTCGCGGCGGCACATCGGCAGCGCCATCATGCCGGCGACGGCGAGGCGGCGGTCCATCTCGAGCAGGAAGGTCGCGACGCGCTCCATCGCGGTCTTGCGTCCGAGCAGCAGCATGTGATCTTCGGCGTGGCGCAGCTCGGAGGCTGTCATGGCCCAGAGCTTGCGGGCGACCTGGACGTCGGTGCCGGCGGCCTTCTCGAGGCTGGCGCGCTTCACCAGGCGCACGGTGGTGTCGATGATGGCCTCGGCGGCGAGCCGATGCGTGGCGCCGGACTCCAGACCGAACACGTCGCCGGGAAGATGGAAGGCGCCGATCTGGCGGCGGCCGTCGGAGAGCAGCTTGTAGCTGCGCACCGCGCCGGAGACGACCTGGTAGACATACTCGGCCGGCTCGTCCTCGCCGTAGATCTCCTCGTCCTTGCGGTAGGAGAATTCGCTGGCGACAAGGCCGACATGGCCGGTGATGGCGCCGAACTGGTCGGAAACGGGATGGGGGGCGGGCGCAACCTTGCCGCGGGTGATTTGGGTGCTGATCGCCGGGGCGTTGAGCGACTGGGTGAGCATCTGTGCCATCTCCGTTGTGATGGCTTATGCTTACGCGGTATCGGGGCAGTGGAAAATTCGAGCGATACCTTAGGGACATTCACCTACGTAGAAACCCGTAGGTCAGTTTCCGCGCCTGTCCTGGATGGCCCGGCGGATGTGTTTGACCAGATTTTCATCGAGAAGCGGCTTCAAAACCACGTCTTTCACCCCGGCGGCCGCGGCCCGCGCCGAGATGTTCTCGTCCGGATAGCCGGTGATCAGGATCACGGGCGTCTCACTATCCGACCGGCGCAGGCGTCCGGCGAGCTCGATGCCGTTGATGTCGGGCATCTTGTAGTCGATCACGTAGCAGTCGGCGCCCGACGTGCCGGCGGCATTGAGCAGCGCGGTGCCGTTCCGGAAGGTCCGCACGGCAAAGCCGTCGGTTTCCAGCAGAAACCGCAGGGATCCCAGGACGGCGGCATCGTCGTCGACCACAATGATGGTAGGCTTTGCGGTGGACGAGAGCCGCTCAGATGAGCCGATCTCGATCATGCCGCTTGGCTAGCACAGACGGAAGACGTCGTTTTGACCTGCCTCAATCCTTGATCAGGCCGGCGCGCATCGCGAGCCGCACCAGCTCCGAGAGGCTGTTGGCCTGCATCTTGGTCATCACATTGGCCCGGTACACCTCGATCGTGCGCGGGCTGATGTCGTATTCGCGGGCGATCAGCTTGTTGGAGAGGCCCGCGATCAGCCCTTCCATGACCTGGCGCTCGCGCGGGCTCAAAGAAGCGACGCGGGCGGCGATGTCGTGCACGATCGCCTCGTTCTTGGCGGTCGGCTCCGCCCGGCGGATCGCCGATTCGATCATGGTGGTCAGGCGGTCGTCCTCGAACGGCTTCTCCAGGAAGTCGACAGCCCCCAGCTTCATAGCCTCGACCGCGAGCGGCACGTCTCCGTGACCGGTCATGATCAGGATCGGAAACGCGCATTGCTGCGCCTTCATCCGCTTCAACAGCTCGATGCCGTCGAGCCCGGGCATGCGCACGTCGGAGACGACACAGCCGAAAGCGAGGCCGGGCAGGGCATCGAGGAAGACTTGCGCGCTGTCGAACAGCGTGACGCTGAAGCCGGAGGAATCCAGCAGGAAGTTCAGCGAGTCCCGCATCGCCTCGTCGTCGTCGATAACGTAGACAATTCCCTTGGTCGTCATGGATCAGGTCTCATCGGCTGCCGGCAAGGTGAAGCGGAACGTCGCGCCGCCCGATGCATTGCTCTCGGCCCACATGCGGCCGCCGTGAGCCTCGATGATCGAGCGGCTGATCGACAGTCCCACGCCCATGCCGGTCTCTTTGGTCGTGAAGAAGGTCTGAAAGAGGTTTGGAACGACGTCATCCTGGAAGCCGGAGCCGGTGTCGGACACCTCAACCTCGATCATGTCGTCGGCGATGCGGTTGTTGATGACGACCAGCTCGCGGCGCGGCGATTGGGCCATCGCCTCCAGCGCGTTCCGGAACAGATTGACCAGCACCTGCTGGATCTGGACGCGGTCGGCGAGCACGAGATCGGCGTCCGGATCGAGCGTGAAGCGGAGCTGCACGTTCTGCTCCCGCGCGCCGGCGAGACCGAGCGCGCCGGCCTCCTCGATCAGCTTGGACAGGCTCTCGACCCGCTTCTCGGACTCGCCGCGGGAGACGAAGTCGCGCAGCCGCCGGATGATCTGGCCGGCGCGCAGCGCCTGCTCGGCGGCGCGGTCCAGCGCGCTCTCGATTTTCGGCGTGTTCGGATCGCTGCTGCCAGCAAGCAGCCGCCGCGAGCCCTTCATGTAGTTGCTGATCGCGGCCAGCGGCTGGTTGAGCTCGTGCGCGAGCGCGGACGCCATCTCGCCCATGGCGGTCAGCCGCGAGACGTGGACCAGCTCGGATTGCAGCTCCTGGAGCCGCGCCTGGGTCTGCTGATGCTCGGTGAGATCGCGGACGAAGCCGGTGAAATAGGGCTCGCCGCCGGATTGCATCTCGCCGATCGACAGGTGCATCGGGAAGGTGGTGCCGTCACGGCGCTTGCCGGTCACGATCCGGCCGATGCCGATGATGTGCGGATCGTGCGTGGTGCGGTAGCGCGCGATGTAGCTGTCGTGGCGGGTCCGGTCCGGCTCCGGCATCAGGATGCTGACGTTCTGGCCGATTGCCTCGTGCCCGGACCAGCCGAACAGGCGCTCGGCGGCGGTGCTGAACAGCTGGATGATGCCGTGGCCGTCGATGACGATCATGGCATCGGGAATGGTCTCGAGGATCGAGCGGAGGTGGGTCTCGCGCGTGCGCAAGGCCTCCTCGACCTGCTTCTCCTCGTCGATGTCGAGCAGGATACCGCTGAGATGGCGCGCCACGCCGGCGTCATCGCGAATGAGACCTGCCCTGGCGCGGATCCAGTGTCCGCGGTCGGAGGCATGGGCGAGCCTGAACGATACGTCCAGGCCGCCGCCCTGTTCGGACACGCGCTTGATCGCGCTCTCGACACGCTCACGGTCGTCGGGCGCGAGGCGCGACATGAACAGCTCAAAGCTCGCCGTCTGATCCCGCGCGATGCCGAGCAGCGCTCTGGCGGTGTCCGACCACTCCAGATCGCGTGTCCTGAGATCGAGATCCCAGGTGCCGACGCCGAACCCCTCGATCCGGACCCGGAAGTGCTCGCCGCGATCGTCGGCTTGCGGATGCGTTACGCGGGTCGGCGACAAGCAACTGCTCCAATCCTTGCGGTGGCCGGCCCGGATGGCGCCACCTCGCGGCAATTTCGCCCAAGGCCGCGCCGGAGGCAAGTTCGGAGGTCTGATTCTATTGGAGGATTTCCTGCCGCGCGACGCATGGCAGTTTGATCTATCTCATCCTGCCGACTGTGCGGAGGCCTAAACTCTCCGGAAGCTCAGTGCCCTGGAGATTCCTGATGACATACGCGACCGTGATGGTCAGCCTGGCGCTCGATCAGCCCAACGACGCGCGTCTTCAGGTCGCCGGCGAGATCGCCGAACGATTCGAGGCGGCGATCGTCGGCGTCGCGGCGGCGCAGTTTCTTCCGCCCCTCTACTTCACCGATGGCGCCGCGGCCCAGGGCGTGATCGATCAAGGCCGCGCGTCGGTCGAGCGGCGCCTGACCAAGCTCGAAGCGCAATTCCGCGCCGCGGTCAGAAACCGCGGTGGTCATGTGGAGTGGCGCAGCGCCATGGATTTTCCGGCACGCTTTGTCCTGGCGCAGGCGCGTTGCGCCGACATCATCGTCAGCGGCGGGCAGAGCCCGGCCTTTTCCGACGCCTTCTCGCTCGCGAGCCCCAGGGACCTCGTGCTGCAGGCCGGCCGTCCGCTTCTGGTCGTGCCCGACAAGGTCGACTGGCTCGACCTGCGCAGCGTGCTCGTGGCGTGGAAGGACACGCCGGAAGCCCGGCGGGCCGTCGCCGACGCGCTGCCGATGCTGCGCAAGGCCAGGGATGTCGCCGTCGTCGAGATCCCTGAAGGCGACGACGACCGTTCGGCGGCGATGGCGCGCGTCACCGATGTCACCGCCTGGCTCGCCCGGCACGGTGTCACTGCCACGGCGCGCGTCTGCGAAGCGACCGGGAACCAAAGCGCGGCCGATCAATTGGGAATCGTGGCCGGCGATGTCGGAGCCGGCCTGATTGTTGCGGGCGCCTACGGTCATTCGCGGTTCAGCGAGCTGATCCTCGGCGGCGTCACCGAATATCTGGTCACGCAATCCGCCCGCTGCGTGCTGCTGTCGCACTGAGCACGCGACGAATCGATGAGGACGCGCCATGTATAAATTCCTTGAAGCGACCGTCGACGGCTACATGACGCGCAACGTCAGGACGGTCAAGCGCGATCTCGACATGCTCGCGCTCAGCGAGATGTTCGAGCGCGACGATTTCAACAGCTACCCGGTCGAGGATGACGGGCAGGTCGTGGGTATCGTTACCAAGTTCGATATCCTGAAGTGCTTCGCCTTCACCCCGACCCAGATGGTGCCGCGCTATCTCGACCTGATGAACCGCAAGGTCGGCGATGTCATGACGCCGGAATTCATCTATGTCAGTCCCGACACGAGGCTGACACGTGTCCTCCAGATCATGGTCGAGCACCGGATCAGGAGCATCATCGTGCTCGACAGCACGCAGAAGCTCGTCGGCATCATCGCCCGCGAGGACGTCATCGCGGCCCTCAAGGCGACCGCGCGCGACTAAAGACACGCCCGCAATCCCCGCGACTTTCACCTCCGTAGTTTCACGGAAGATGCTGCTTGCCGCGGTCGCAGCGCCGGGCGACGGCGATTGATAGCGCTGTCCGATCAGCGAGCGTCGAGCAGAAATCAACCCTCTTGATTTCAATCAATTCGCCGCGAGCACGAATGTGGTTTCTGGCTTCCGTGTTCTTTCAGAGAGAATCCGCGATGAGCCAGCCCTCCACGTTGAAATCCATGACCATCGGCGAAAGTGGCCTGGCGGCATTGTTCGCGGTCACCGCCTTTCTCTGCGTGATCGCTTCGGCCAAGGCGCTCGATACTGCGTTCGCCTTCCATGCCGGACTCAGCGCGGCCGCGAGCCTCGCCGCGGCATTCTGCATCATCAACCGCTATTTCGACCGCCCAGCGGCGCTGCCGCCGGCGGAGATCAACGGCCGCCCCAACTACAACATGGGCCCGATCAAGTTCTCCTCCTTCATGGCGATGTTCTGGGGCGTTGCCGGATTTCTCGTCGGTCTCATCATCGCCTCCCAGCTGGCGTGGCCATGGCTGAACTTCGACCTGCCCTGGACCAGCTTCGGCCGCCTGAGGCCGCTGCACACCTCCGCGGTGATCTTCGCCTTCGGCGGCAACGTGCTGATCGCGTCCTCCTTCTACGTGGTGCAGAAGTCGTGCCGCGCGCGCCTCGCCGGTGACCTCGCGCCCTGGTTCGTCGTCGTCGGGTACAACTTCTTTATCCTGGTTGCCGGCACCGGCTATCTGCTCGGCGTCACCCAGTCGAAGGAATATGCCGAGCCGGAATGGTACGCCGATCTCTGGCTGACCATCGTCTGGGTGGTCTATCTGCTCGTCTTCCTAGCCACCATCATCAAGCGCAAGGAGCCGCACATCTTCGTCGCGAACTGGTTCTACCTCGCCTTCATCGTGACGATCGCGGTCCTGCATCTCGGCAATAATCCCGCGCTTCCGGTCTCGGTGCTCGGCTCGAAATCCTATGTGGCCTGGGGCGGCATCCAGGACGCCATGTTCCAGTGGTGGTACGGCCACAACGCGGTCGGCTTCTTCCTGACCGCGGGCTTCCTCGCCATTATGTACTACTTCATCCCCAAGCGCGCCGAGCGGCCGATCTATTCCTACCGGCTGTCGATCATCCATTTCTGGGCGCTGATCTTCCTCTACATCTGGGCCGGCCCGCACCATCTGCACTATACGGCGCTGCCCGACTGGACGCAGACGCTGGGCATGACCTTCTCGGTGATGCTGTGGATGCCCTCCTGGGGCGGCATGATCAACGGCCTGATGACGCTGTCAGGCGCCTGGGACAAGCTGCGCACCGATCCCGTGCTGCGCATGCTCGTCGTCTCCGTCGCCTTCTACGGCATGTCCACCTTCGAAGGCCCGATGATGTCGATCAAGGTCGTCAACTCGCTCAGCCACTACACCGACTGGACCATCGGCCACGTGCATTCCGGCGCACTCGGCTGGGTCGGCTTCGTCTCCTTCGGCGCGCTCTACTGCATGGTGCCGTGGGCCTGGAACCGCAAGGGGCTGTACAGCCTCAAGCTCGTCAACTGGCACTTCTGGATCGCCACGCTCGGCATCGTTCTCTACATCTCGGCGATGTGGGTGTCCGGCATCCTGCAGGGCCTGATGTGGCGCGCCTACACCTCGCTCGGCTTCCTCGAATACTCCTTCATCGAGACCGTCGAGGCCATGCATCCCTTCTACATCATCCGTGCAGCCGGCGGCGCGCTGTTCCTGATCGGCTCGCTGATCATGGCCTACAATCTCTGGATGACGGTCCGCGTCGGTGAAGCGGAAGTCCAGATGCCCGTCGCTCTTCAGCCGGCGGAATGAGGAGCTGACCATGTCGTTCTGGACACGCCACCAAATCTTCGAAAAGAACTCGATCATCCTGGTCGTCGGCATCCTCGTCGTGATCGCGATCGGCGGTCTCGTCGAGATCACGCCGCTGTTCTACCTCAAGAGCACGATCGAGGTGGTCGACGGGGTCAGGCCCTATACGCCGCTCGAGCTTGCCGGCCGCAACATCTATGTCCGCGAAGGCTGCTATCTCTGCCACTCGCAGATGATCCGGCCCCTGCGCGACGAGGTCGAGCGCTACGGCCACTTCTCGCTCGCCGCCGAGAGCATGTTCGATCACCCGTTCCAGTGGGGCTCGAAGCGCACCGGTCCTGATCTCGCCCGCGTCGGCGCCAAATATTCCGACGACTGGCACGTCACCCATCTGACCAATCCGCGCGCGATCGTGCCGCAGTCGGTGATGCCGGGCTATCCGTTCCTGGCGCAGACCGAGGTCGATCCCGAATCGATCGCCGACCACATGCGCACCTTGAGAACGGTCGGCGTGCCCTACACCGACGACCAGATCGCGAATGCCGCAGCCGACCTCAAAGCCCAGGCTGATCCGGACAATGCCGGCAGCGATGCCTTCGGCAAGCGCTACGCCAAGGCCGTGGTGCGTAATTTCGACGGCAAGGCCGGCACGCCGACCGAGATGGACGCGCTGATCGCCTATCTGCAGATGCTCGGCACGCTGGTCGACTTCAAGCTCTACAACGAGAAAGCCAATCTTCGCTGAGAAGGCACCACCGATGAAAGCGATTCTGACAGTCCATAACCTTGCGTCCGAGCTCGTGACGACGATCTGGACACCGGCCTTCGTCGCGATCTTTCTCGCGATCATCGCCTACGCGTTCTGGCCTCGCAACAAGGCCGTCTTCGACGAAGCGGCACGGCTGCCGTTGCGGGAGGAGTGAGAGATCATGACCGATCATCATGGCGACATCGATGCCGTCTCCGGCAAGTCAACCACGGGGCATGAATGGGATGGCATCAAGGAGCTCAACACGCCGCTGCCGCGCTGGTGGGTGATCTCCTTCTATCTCACCATCATCTGGGCGATCGGCTACTGGATCGTCTATCCGGCCTGGCCGCTGATCTCGAGCCATACCACCGGCCTGCTCGGCTATTCGACGCGCGCCAACCTCGCGGTGGAGCTCGCCAATCTCGAGGTGGCCCGCGGCGAGAAGATGGCGGCGCTGGCCGCCGCCCCGCTCGCCGATATCGAGAAGGATCCGGCGTTGCTTGCCCTGGCGCGGGCCAAGGGCAGGACCGTGTTCGGCGACAATTGCGCACCGTGCCACGGCAGCGGCGCCTCCGGCGCGAAGGGATTCCCGAACCTGAACGACGACGACTGGCTGTGGGGCGGCACGCTCGAGCAGATCATGCAGACCATCCAGTACGGCGCGCGCTCGGGGCACGCCAAGACGCATGAGGGCCAGATGCTCGCCTTCGGCAAGGACGGCGTGCTGAAGCCGGACGAGATCGTCACGGTGGCGAATTACGTGCGTTCGCTGTCGGGCCTTTCGACCCGCAAGGAATATGACGCCGCCAAGGGCGAGAAGATATTCGCCGAGAATTGCGTCGCGTGCCATGGCGATGGCGGCAAGGGCAACCAGGAGCTCGGCGCGCCGAACCTGACCGACAAGATCTGGCTCTACGGCTCGGACGAGGCGACGCTGATCGAGACCATCAGCCAGGGCCGCGCCGGCGTGATGCCGGCATGGGACGGGCGGCTCGATCCCGCCACTATCAAGGCGATGGCGGTCTATGTCCATTCGCTGGGCGGTGGAAAATAGCAGGCCAGCGGCGGACGGGGGCGAAGAAAATCGCTCCCGTTTTGCGCTGAATCAATTGACGCGCCGGCCCACGGTCTAGGTTCGATCGCACCTCATTAGAAGCTCTCAGCGATGAACAAGACCGTGAACCCGAACGAGCTCACATCGGACGACGATTACGGGCCACTCTACGCCGCCCGCAAGAAGGTCTATCCCCAGAGCGTCTCCGGCACCTTCCGCCGGATCAAATGGGGCCTGATGGCGTTCTGCCTCGGCGTCTATTACTTTCTGCCATTCGTGCGCTGGAATCGCGGCCTCGGTGCGCCGAGCCAGGCGGTGCTGATCGATCTTCCGAACAGCCGCTTCTATTTCTTCTTCATCGAGCTGTGGCCGCAGGAGGTCTACTACTTCACCGGCCTGTTGATCGTTGCCGCAGTGGCGCTGTTCCTCATGAATTCGATCGGCGGCCGCATCTGGTGCGGTTATCTCTGCCCGCAGACGGTCTGGACCGACCTGTTCTATGCCGTCGAGCGCCTGATCGAAGGCGACCGGCGCGAGCGCATGAAGAAGGACAAGTCGTCCGATCCGATGAAGCTCGAGCGCATCTCCGAGATCGTGCTCAAGCATTCGATCTGGCTGCTGATTGCCTGGTGGACCGGCGGCGCCTGGGTGCTCTATTTCAACGACGCGCCGACGCTGGTGAAGGAGCTCGTCACCTTCCAGGCGCCGATGATCGCCTATATCTGGATCGGCATTCTCACCGCGACGACCTATGTGCTGGCCGGCTTCATGCGCGAGCAGGTCTGCACCTACATGTGCCCGTGGCCGCGTATCCAGGCAGCGCTCACCGACGAATGGGCGCTCAACGTCACCTACCGCTACGATCGCGGCGAGAAGCGGACCTCGGTCAAGAAGGCCATCGAGCTGCGCGCGCTGGGCGAACAGGTCGGCGACTGCGTCGACTGCTTTCAATGCGTCGCCGTCTGCCCGACCGGAATCGACATCCGCAACGGGCCGCAGCTCGAATGCATCCAGTGCGGGCTCTGCATCGACGCCTGCGACAACGTGATGAAAAAGATTGGCCGGCCGACCCGCCTGATCGGCTACGACAACGACATCAACATCCAGCGCCGCCAGGAAGGCAAGGCGCCGGTCTATCGCATCGTCCGGGCTCGCACCGTCGTCTACAGCGCGATCATCGCGGTCGTCGGTGGCATCATGCTCTATACGCTGGCGACCCGCAGCCTGCTCGATGTCAACGTGCTGCACGACCGCAATCCGATCGCGGTCAAGCTCAGCGACGGCTCGATCCGCAACGCCTATACGGTCCGGCTTCTGAACAAGAGCGGCTACGACCGCGTCGTCGCGATCGATGCGGACGGCCCGGCCAATTTGACGATCCATGTCGTCGGCGTCGATTCGGTGACGCCGGACCGACCGATGGTCGTGATCCCGCGCGACTCCACCAGCGAGTTGCGGCTGCTCGTCACCGCGCCGGCCGAGAGCAATCCGGAGAAGTCGATTCCAGTCCGCTTCCACGTCACCGATATCGGGCTCGGCGAGGTCGCCTCGACCACCGACAATTTCGTCTCGCCTTAGGGCCAGGAGACTGCCATGGCATCCAAGCCACTGACCGGAACCAAGGTCTTCCTGATGCTGGTCGCCTTCTTCGGCATCGTGATCGGGGTCAACGTCACCATGATGAAGCTCGCCATCGCGACGTTGCCCGGCACCGACGTCGACAGTCCCTATGCGGCGGGGCTCGCCTACGACAAGGAGATCTCCGCGGCGCAGCACCAGGCGGCGCGCAAATGGCAGGTCAACGCGCATATCGAACGCCGCACTGATGGGGGCGCCGTTCTTCAGGTCGAGGCCCGCGATGCCGCAGGTCAGCTGATGAGCGGATTGAAATTCGGCGGCCGTCTGGAGCGGCCGACCGACAAACGTGCCGACCTCGCGGTCGAGCTCTCCGAGGCAGGCATCGGCATCTATCGCGGCACTGCCGCGTCCGTTGCGCCGGGTCAGTGGGATCTCGTGATCGAAGGCGAGGCCCGCGGCGAGCGCGTGTTTCTCTCGCGCAACCGTGTGATCCTGAACTGAAGGGGCGCGCCATGCAGGTGACGCGAGATTTTTCGCACTATGTCCGGGCCGCGGGGCAGGGGCTCCATCACATCGATCTCGCGGTCGAGGGCGTGCACTGCGCCGGATGCATGGCCAAGATCGAACGCGGACTGTCGGCCATTCCGGACGTCACGCTGGCGCGGGTGAACCTCACCGACCGCCGCGTCGCGCTGGAATGGAAAGAGGGTACGCTCGATCCGGGACGCTTCATCGATCGTCTCGAGGAGCTCGGCTACAAGGCTTACCCCTATGAGACCGAGAGCGCGGAGGCGACGGAAGTCGCGGAATCGCGCTTCCTGCTGCGCTGCCTCGGCGTCGCGGCGTTTGCCACCATGAACGTGATGATGCTGTCGATCCCGGTGTGGTCCGGCAGCGTCTCGGACATGCTGCCCGAGCAGCGCGATTTCTTCCACTGGCTGTCGGCGCTGATCGCGCTGCCGGCAGCGGCCTATGCCGGGCAGCCGTTCTTCCGCTCGGCCTGGCGCGCGCTGGCGGCGAAGACCACCAATATGGACGTGCCGATCTCGATCGGCGTGATCCTCGCGCTCGGCATGTCCGTGGTCGAGACCGTCCATCACGCCGAGCACGCCTATTTCGACGCGGCGATCATGCTGCTCACCTTCCTGCTGGTCGGCCGCTTCCTCGACCAGAACATGCGGCGGCGGACTCGCGCGGTCGCCGGCAATCTCGCCGCGCTGAAGGCGGAAACCGCCGCGAAGTTCGTCGGTCCCGACGAGATCTCGCAGGTGCCGGTGGCGGCGATCCATCCCGGCGACATCGTGCTGCTGCGGCCCGGCGAGCGCTGCGCGGTCGACGGCACCGTGATCGAGGGACGTTCCGAGATCGACCAGAGCCTGATCACCGGCGAGACGCTCTACGTCACGGCAGAGCACGGCACGCCGGTCTATGCCGGCTCGATGAACATCTCCGGCACGCTGCGGGTGCGGGTCTCGGCGGCGTCCGAGGCGACGCTGCTCGCGGAGATCACGCGGCTGCTCGACAACGCGCTGCAGGCGCGCTCGCGCTACATGCGGCTCGCTGACCGCGCCTCGCGGCTCTACGCGCCGGTGGTGCATGCGACCGCGCTCCTCACCATCATCGGCTGGGTCATTGCCGGCGCTGGTTGGCATGATGCGATCGTCACCGGTGTCGCCGTGCTGATCATCACCTGTCCCTGCGCGCTGGGCCTGGCGATCCCGACCGTGCAGACGGTGGCCTCGGGCGCGATGTTCAAATCCGGCGTGCTGCTCAATTCGGGCGATGCCATCGAGCGCATGGCCGAAGCCGATCATGTCATCTTCGACAAGACCGGAACGCTGACGCTGCCCGATCTTGAAGTCACCAATGCAGCCGATATTCCTGCTGATATCTTCGAGCTCGCCGGCCGGCTCGCGCTCTCGAGCCATCATCCGGTCGCCGCTGCGGTCGCGCAGGCGGCCGGCGCCAGGTCGCCGATCATCGGCGCTGTCGAGGAGGCCGGGCAGGGCGTGCGCGCGATCGTGGACGGCATCGAACTCCGGCTGGGCCGTCCGTCGTTCTGCGGCGCTGAGGCGCTGCTTGGGGCTGGCGGCAATCTCGAAGCCGAGGCGTCCGTGGTGGCGTTCGGCAAGGGCCGCGAGAAGTTCATCCTCGCGGTGCGTCAGGGCCTGCGTCCAGACGCGCAAGGTGTCATTGCGGCGCTGAAGGCGCGCAATGTCGGCATCGAGATCCTCTCCGGCGACCGCGAGCCGGCGGTGATAGCAGCGGCTCAAGCGCTGGGCATCGCTGAATGGCGCGCCGGCGTCACGCCGGCCGACAAGATCGCGCGGATCGAGGAATTGAAGCGGCGCGGTGCGAAGGGGCTGATGGTCGGCGACGGCATGAACGATGCGCCCTCGCTGGCGGCAGCCCATGTTTCGATGTCGCCGATCTCGGCCGCCCATCTCAGCCAGTCGACCGCCGATCTCGTCTTCCTCGGCAAGCCGCTGGCGCCCGTGGTCGCCGCGTTTGATTTTTCGCGCAAGGCGCTGCATCTGATGCGGCAAAATCTCTGGCTTGCAATCGGCTACAATGTCCTGGCGGTGCCCATCGCAATCAGCGGCGTCGTAACGCCCCTGATCGCCGCCGCCGCGATGAGCGGATCATCAATCCTGGTCATGCTGAATTCGCTGCGGGCCCGCAGCGCCTCGCGGGAGATCGCGTGATGGAGGTTCTCGTCATCCTGGTCCCGCTGGCGTTGTCCCTCGGACTTGCAGGCCTCGCCGCCTTCCTCTGGTCGCTGAAGAGCGGCCAGTACGACGATCTCGACGGCGCTGCCTGGCGCGCGGTTGCCGATGATGATCCACCGCAGGAGGCGCAGGCGAAGCGCTAGGAGTCGCTCCTGAGCGCAGACGTCAGGAACGCTGCAATCGCGAGTGCCGCCCCGACACCGGCAACGCAGGCCGGCCATCCCAAGGAATCGAACAGCCGGCCGAGCACGGCGGTGCCGGCGAGCCCGCCGCAAAAGTAGCAGGCGAGATAGGTCCCGCTGGCGACGCCGCGGTTGTCAGTGGCTGCCTGTCCAACGAAACCAGTTGCGGCGGCCTGCGCAAAGAAAGTGCCGACACCAATTAGCACCATGCCCGCGAGGACAGCGGCAAGATGCGCCGTCAGCATCAGGGGCAGGCCGATCGCGGCAACGCCGAGCGCAACCCAGATGGTCGGGCGCGTTCCGATCCGTGCGACGGCGCGGCCGGAAAATAGGGTGGTGACGATCGATGGCAGGAACACCAGATAGACCAGGCCCAAATCCATCACGCCCAGCGACAATGGCGGCCGCACCAGCACGAAATTGACGAAGGTGAAGGTGCCGATAAAGGCGAACAGGATGCAGAAGCCGAGCCCATAGGCCGCGCGCAGCCGCGGATTGCGCCAATGCGCTGATACGGCCTCGAGAGGGGATGCCGTCAGCGTCATGGCCTGCATCGGCTCAACGCGCGCGATGGTGAAGTAGACCAGAACCGCGCCGGCGAGGTTGAGCGCGGCGAAGAGGTAGAAGTTCCAGGCGAGGCCAAGGCTGTCGGCGACTGCGGCGGAGATCAGCCGGCCGACGAGGTTGCTGGCGACATTGCCGGTGATGTAGGCGGCGAACGCGCCGCCGGCGTCCATTGCGCTGCACTGCTCGCCGAGATAGGCGAGCGTCAGCGCGAAGGCGGAGGCCATGCAGAGGCCCTGGATGACGCGCAAAGCGGTGAAGACAGCGAGATTCGGTGCCCACGCGAGCAGGCTGGTGGGAATGGCGAGCAAGGTCAGGCTCAGGAGGATGCCGCGCCTTCGGTCGATGCGCGGGCTGAAGACGCCGACCACGAGGCTGGCGACGGCCATGCCAGAGGTGCTGGCATTGACGGCAAAGCCCATTGCCGCCGGCGTTACGCCGTAGTGCCGCGTCAGGGAGGGGAGGATCGCCTGCGTGGCGAACAGGTCGACCACGGTGAGGAATGCGGTGAGGCCGATCACGAGAGAGCGGAGGACGACACCGCGCGAGTGCTCGCCCATCCCCATTGCAGCGGGGCTTATGCGTGCAGACAGATCGGTCATGATGCGACATCCCTGAAACGGCTGTTGTCATTCCGGGCTGGTGCGCAAGCACCAGACCCGGAATCCAAGGATTCTCAGGTGCGCAATTGCGCACCATAGTTCGCTCCGCGCCCCGGTATGACGGGACAGCAGTGGCTCGTCACATGTTGTGGTCGTGCGGATCCTTGTGGACGTCGCCCACGTAGAGGACGACGGTCTCCTTGCCGAGGTTCTTCCACCAGTGCGAGGTGCCGTAGACCTCGGGACGGAGATCGCCGGCCTTGTGCACGATCGGATCGACGCAGTTGGAGGCGTATTCGACGATCTCGCCCTGCTGCACGAAGATCAGGGCAGGGCGGTCGTCATGGCTGTGCCAGGGCACGATGCCGCCGGGCTCGATGGTCAGCTTGCGGAAGCGCAGCTCGCGATCCCTGATGTTGGCGGGCTGCTTGCCGAGGTCAATCGAGCCGAGCGTCACGTCGGTGACGCCGACGGGCTTGTAGTCGACCATCTGGCGTGCATTCGGCTTGATCTTGTCGGCCGGGCATTCGCCGGCGAGAGCTGGCTGCGCCAAGACCGCGAGTGCGCCGGCGATAGCAAGACCTGCCCAGACCGCGCGCGACGATGTGAGATGCGTGAACATGGATAGTCTCCCTTGTTGCTCGCCGGGGTTCATCGGTCGCCGGCAATGGCATCAGCTTCGTCAAAGTCGCGCCTCTGCGGAAATGCCGTCTCGCTCTCGCTGCGATAGCCCGGCGCTATCTTGATACGCGGTGGCTATCGAACCGATCGGCGATCGGCATTTTCGCTTGCGCGGCTTCCAGCGTTCCATGGCAGGGCGCCCGATTGGCGGGCGTTCACGTCAATCCGGAGGAGCATTCTATGACGAAAGTATCCAAGACCCTGATCGCCACCGCCGCCTTCGCGGTGATCGCCACATCGGCCTTCTCGGAGGCCGCCTGGGATCTCAAGGCCGGAATGGCCTATGTCTATGGCGGGCCGGGCAAGATGTCGGCGATGGCCATGGCGCCGGCCGAGAAGAACCACGACGCGATGATGAAGAACGCGAAGCAAGTGCCCGAAAACACCGTCTTCTTCATGGACAACGGCACGCTGTACTACACGCCGGGTCGGCTCGATCCGACCGGCAATTTCTACGTGAATTGAGCCGCCACTCGCGTAACGGCCGCCCTTGCGGGCGGCCGGACCACGAAACTAATATTCGCCTCAGGGAACGCCGGAGCGGAAGATGACGTCTCTCTCACCAGCCGATGCCGAGCGGCTCAGGCTTGCCTTCCAGCGGTGCCGCGATATGGAGGGCACGCTGAGCGAACAGCTCCGCGCCTATGCCGACGCCAGCCGCGAAGTGTTCCCGGCCTATGGCGACGCGGTCGATCGCCTGGTGGTAAGATTGAACGGGAACGGCGGCGGAGAGAGCGCGCCACGTCCGGGTGATGCGATGCCGCCGTTCATGCTGCCTGACGAGAGCGGACGTCTCGTCACGCTGCCCGCGCTGCTCGTGAGCGGTCCGGTCGCGGTGATGTTCTTTCGCGGCCATTGGTGTCCCTTTTGCCGGCTCAATGTCGGCGCAGTGACCCAGGCGCAGGACCGCATCAAGGCGTTGGGGGCGCAGACCATCGCAATCATGCCGGAGACCCAGGAGTTCACCGGAAAGTTCAAGGCCGAGTCCGGGGCGCCGTTTCCGGTGCTGACTGATCTGGACAACGGCTATGCGCTGTCGCTCAACCTCGCGATCTGGCTCGGGGCCGAGATTCAGGAGCTGTTGTCCTATCAGGACATGGCGAAGTTCCACGGCAACGATGGCTGGATGCTGCCGATTCCGGCGGTGTTCGTCGTCGGCCGCGACGGAATTGTGAGGGCTCGCTTCGTCGATCCTGATTTCCGCAAGCGCATGGAGATCGATGATTTGCTCAAGGCGCTGGAAGGTGCGAGCCGGGAACACTGAACTTCACCTCTTCCCGAAAGCGGGGCGAGGGAGCGTAGACACCGACTTTGCGTCGGGAGAGCTACCCCGCAATCTCCCGCCAGTCCGCGCCGCGCAACATGCGCATGACGGCGTTGGCCACCGCCGTGCGCTGACGGCCGGCGACCCCATAGAGGCTGACAGTGCGGCGGGCGTCCAGTCCTGCAATCGCGGTCCGCTTCAACGTCTCCGGCACAAGCGACGTGCGCGGCACCATGGCGATGCCGATATCGGCTTCCACCAGCTCGATCAGATCGTGCTCGCTCGCAATCTCGTGGCCATGATCGACGTCGATCCCGTGCTCGCGCAGGCTGGCCAAGATGCGCCGGGAGTGCTCGCAGAAGGTTCGGCTCAGCAATTGCTCCGAGCGCAGGTCATCCAGTTCGATCATGCTGCGATCGGCCAGTCGATGCTCCCTGCTGACGACGAGCTCGAATGTCTCGGTGAACAATGGCCAGACGTCGAGCCGCTCCCAGGCCTCGTCGATATCGGCGGCGATGCCGAGCTCGGCTTCGCCCTTCTTCAGGAATTCGCCGACCTCGCGGCTCGAGCCCCGCAGGAAGCGGAGTTCGAGCCGGTTGAACTGCCGCTTGATCTCTCTGAGATGCGGAATGAGCAAAGCGAGATCGACCGAATGCGTCAGCGCGATGCGCAGCGCGCCGATCTCCCCGCTCTTGAACGAGGAGGCGAGCGAGCGTGCGCCAACGGCGGCATCAAAGCACTGCTTCAGAAGCGGGTGCATTCGCTGGCCGAGCTCGGTGAGTTGTGCTGCCGGCCGTTCGCGGCGGAACAGGTCGCCGCCAAGCTCGGCCTCGAGCTGCTTGATCGCGCGCGTCAGCGAAGGCTGCGTCACGTTGCATTCTTCGGCCGCGCGCGTGAAATTCAATAGCTGCGCCACCGCGAGGAAATAGCGGACCTGATGCATTTCCATGGATCGGCTCCCAGCAAAACCGACCCGGAATCTAACCGATTGGGGTAGGGAATGACACCCTCGCGGCAATAGCGTCCGCGCATGGTTTCGGAAGCCAACGGGCATTTGCTGAGTGCCCGTGCGTTCTGCAGAATGGCAGGCGTAACAATGGCGCTGCTCCGGCGTATTTCAAGCGGCGTCGAGCCTGACGGAGGCGATATATGCAGAGCACCATTCAGCGCATAGGGTCAAAGGCCCTGCCGGGCCAGGTCGTGCTTGTGCTCCAGGGCGGCGGTGCACTCGGCTCCTATCAGGCTGGCGTCTACCAGGCGCTGCACGAGGCCGGCATCGAGCCGGACTGGATCATCGGCACCTCGATCGGAGCGATCAACGCCAGCCTGATCGCCGGCAACGAGCCGCAGGACCGGCTGGCGCGGCTGAAGGAGTTCTGGAAGCGGATGGAGCAGAATCCGATCTGGAATCTGCGGACGGCGTTCCCCGGTTTCAACGAGAAACTTGCCTATTGGTCGACGATCACCAACGGCATTCCTGGCTTCTTCCGGCCCAATCCGCTGGCGCATGCGGGTGACTCCTTTCCGCTCGGGGCGGATCACGCCGGCTTCTATTCGACCGCGCCGCTGGAAAAGACGCTTCTCGAGCTCGTCGATTTCAGCCGGGTCAATGGCTGCGCACCGCGTCTCACGGTCGGCGCAGCTCACGTCCGGACCAGCCGGATGCGTTATTTCGACAGCCGCGACGGCGAACTGACGGTGAAGCATGTCATGGCCTCAGGCGCGTTGCCGCCCGCCTTTCCGGCGATACGCATCGACGGCGAGCTCTATTGGGACGGCGGTATTCTCTCGAACACGCCGACCGAGGCCGTGTTCGACGACAACCCGCGCAAGGACTCGCTGATCTTCGCCGTCCATCTGTGGAATCCCGTCGGCGCCGAGCCGACGACGATGGCGGAGGTGCTGAACCGGCACAAGGACGTACAGTACTCCAGCCGGATCGCCAGCCAGATTGCCCGCCAGCAGCAGGCACATCGTCTGCGCCACGTCATCAACCAGCTCGCAGCGCGACTGCCGGAGAGCGAGCGCAACGATCCGGCCGTGCGTGAGCTGGTGAGCTATGGCTGTCCGACGCGCATGCACGTGGTGCGCCTACTGACGCCGCAGCTCGATCACGAGACGCATACCAAGGATATCGACTTCAGCCCGTCAGGCATCATGCGGCGCTGGGATGCCGGTTATGCGCACACGAGCTCAGTGCTTGCGCGCGCGCCCTGGGTTGGAGAATTCGACCCGCTGTCAGGCGTGGTACTGCACGAGCACATGGAGGAAATGCCGATCGCCGCGGAGTGATCGCCGGATCATTCGCCGCTTCACGTAATGACGATTTCGCGAGTCCACGGGTCTCGGCTATTATGGGGCGTCTGCGTTGAAGGGTTTTGCGATTGGTCGGTGAAAAAGATCTGGAGGCTGCGCTCAATCTCGTCCGGGCTGATGCCGCGGGACCGATCGCGGGCGTTTTTGGTCCAGCCTCGGTAAGCTGGCGGATCGATCGGGAAGCCGTGATTTTTCTCGGCGCCGGCCGCGCACTGCTGCTTCAGCTGGCGCATCCCTGGGTCGCGGCCGCCATCGCCGAGCACTCCCGGACCCTAGTCGATCCGATCGGCCGCTTCCATCGCACGTTCGACATCATGTTCGCCATGGTGTTCGGCTCGCTCGACAGGGCGCTTCTGTCGGCGCGGCAACTGCATCGGCGCCATACCATGATCGTTGGACACATGCCCGATGCGGTCGGTCCATTCGCGGCGGGCTCGAAGTACTGCGCCAACGACGTTCCAGCGCTGCGCTGGGTTCATGCGACGCTTACCGAGACCGCGCTGATGGCGCACGATCTGGTTCTGCCGCCGCTCTCGATGGAGGAGCGCGAGCGTTACTGGACCGAGAGCAGGATGTACGGCGCTCTGTTTGGGCTGACGCCGGATGATCTCCCGGCGGACTGGTCCGGCTTCGCAGCGTATTGCGAAGCGATGGCGCAGTCGGACACGCTGACTGTCAGCGCGGCGGCGCGCGAGGTCGCGACGCAGATTCTCGGCGGCGCGCGTCCGTGGCTGCGGCCGCCGCGATGGTATCGCGCGCTCACTGCGGGCATGCTGCCGGAGCGATTGCGCGCGGGCTTCGGCTTTGCGCTCGACGAGCGGGACGCCAGAGCCGCAGACAACGCGCTGCGGTGGATACGGCGCGTCTACCCGAGATTGCCCGATCGGCTGCGCTATGTCGGTCCCTATCAGGAAGCGCAGGCGCGGCTGAATGGCAGGACGGAGCCCGATTGGATGACCCGCTGTCTCAATCGCGCCTGGATCGGCCGACCGCAAATGGATGAGCGCGGCAGGGGGTGAGGTCCTCCGTCGGTGCCACAAACACCGTCATTGCGAGCGCCGCGAAGCAATCCAGAATCTTTCCGCGGAGACAGTCTGGATTGCTTCGCGGCGCTCGCAATGACGGAAAATGTGGAAGCGCCTCGCGCGCCTCACGCCGACGCCAGCTTCCGATACAGCGCGCTGTAGCTGCCGGCCGAGATGCTCCAGGAGAACGACCGCGCCATCGCGCTGCGGCGCATGGAGTCGAGGCGGTCCTGCGTCATGAACGTCGAGAATGCCCGGCGGACGCCGCCGAGGAAGGACTCATATGAGGGCTGCGAGAACAGGAAGCCGGTCTCGCCGTCGGTGATGGTCTCCGCCAGCCC
>NZ_LSEF01000090.1:377072-393470 GCF_001641695.1 Bradyrhizobium neotropicale | reverse complement strand
GTCTGGTGGCCGATCGGCAGCGAGCCGAAGCGCTGAGCGTACATCTGGCTGAGCCCGCACGGCTCGAAGCGCGACGGCATCAGAATGAAATCGCTGCCGGCGAAGATCCGCCGCGCTTGGGCCTCATTGAAGCCGATGACGACACCGATGGCGTCCGGGCGGCGGCGATGCGCCGCGACGAGCGCCTGCTCGAGCGCGGGCTCGCCGGAGCCGGTGACCACGATCTGCCCGCCGGCATCGATGATCTCGTCGGCCGCCGACAGCACGAGGTCGATGCCCTTCTGGTGCACCAGCCGCGCGACGATGCCGAACATCGGCCCGCGCGACACCGCGAGCCCGAACTGCTTGCGCACGTAGTCCGCATTGGCCTTCTTGCCGACCCAGTCGCCGGCGCCGAATTGCTGGGCGAGCTGTGCGCAGGAACGCGGGTCCCAGGACTCGTCGATGCCGTTCAGGATGCCGGTGAGCTCGGCCGCATCGGAGCGCAGCCGCAGCAGGCCTTCCAGGCCGCAGCCGAATTCAGGCGTGGTGATCTCCCGCGCATAGGTGCCGCTGACGGTGGTGAGGTGCGAGGCATAGACGAGCCCGGCCTTGAGGAAGGAGAGCTGGTCATAGAATTCGATGCCATCGATATGGAAGGAACTCTCCGGTGCGCCGATGCGCCGCAGTGTGTCCCTCGGGAAGAGTCCCTGATAGGCGAGGTTGTGGATGGTCAGGATCGACGGGATCCCGGCGCCCCGCCAGGCGAGATAAGCCGGCACCAGCGAGGCCTGCCAGTCATTGGCATGGACCAGGTCTGCTGCCCAATCCTTGTCCAGCCTGCCTGCGGCCAGCTCAGCGGCTGCCGACGCAAAGCGCGCGAAGCGGATGTCGTTGTCCGGCCAGTCGCGCCCGGTCTCGTCGCCGTAAGGGTTGCCCGGACGGTCGTAGAGCTGCGAGCACAACAGCACGTAGACCGGCAGACCGTCCTTGGTGGAGGCCCGGCCGAGCGAGCAGGCCGGCATTTCCGCGAATGCCGGACAGCGGCCAACGATCTGAATATGCGTGAGTTGTTCGATGATGTCGCGATAGCCGGGCAGCATGATCCGGATATCGGCGAAGGGGCGAAGGGCTCTGGGGAGCGCAGCCGAAACGGCGCCAAGTCCGCCTACGCGGACGAAGTCGTCCATCTCGGTCGTGACGAACAAGACCCTCAAGAATGATGCCCTCTTCCGAGCCCGTTTGCTGCTATGCAAGAACGGGTCCAGTTACCCAGCATTCCTAAGCCCGCCCGGAAAGACGCGTCCGCTCGGTAAAGACTTTCCTACCGGGCCGCCGCCATCTAGGGTCGGCGCATCAACCAAGAAGAACACCCGTTGTTCCTAAGGGGGACTCCAAGGATGCAGCTAGCAGATCAGCATGAGGGGACGACGACAAAGGCCTTCGCCGGCCTGCGGGTCCTGGATTTTTCGACGACGATCGCCGGTCCCCACTGCGCCCGGATGCTCGCCGACATGGGCGCCGAGGTGATCAAGATCGAGACTGACGGCGGCGAGACGATGCGCTCCCGGCCGCCGCTGCGCAAGGGCTGCAGCACCGTGTTCGGCCAGCTCAACGTCGGCAAGAAGAGCATCGTGCTCGATCTGAAGTCGGAGGACGGCAAGGAGGCGGTGCGCCGGCTGGCTGCGACCGCCGACATCCTGGTCGAGAACTTCCGGCCAGGCGTGATGCGTCGCCTGCGGCTCGACTACGACAAGCTGCGCCCGGTCAATCCCAAGCTGATCTACTGCTCGATCTCCGGCTACGGCCAGAGTGGCCCGTCGGCTGAGCTGCCGGCCTATGCGCCGGTGATCCATGCGGCGTCGGGCTATGACATGGCGCATCTCGCCTACCAGCCCGGCCGCCACCGTCCCGACTATTGCGGCATCTACCATGCCGACGTCGTCACCGGCACCTACGGCTTCGGCGCGATCGCCGCGGCGCTGTATCAGCGCACGGTCACCGGCCTCGGCCAGCACATCGACGTCTCCATGCTGGAATCGATGCTGACATTGACGGTGATCGAGTTGCAGAGCTCGCAGTTCGCCGTGAAGCCGCCGCCGCGTCCGATGTTCGGCCCGACCGAAACGGCGAACGGCTACGTCATGATCACCGTCGCCAGCGAGAAGACATTTCAGGCGCTGATGGGCGTGATCGGCCAGCCCGAGTGGATATTGGACGCGCGCTTCTCCACCTACGGCGCACGGCGCGACAACTGGGCTGACATGATGGACGGCGTCGAGACGTGGTCTCGGCAGCTCCCGACGGACGCGTGCCTCGCTGCGCTCGCGGAGGCGGGCGTGCCTGCTTCGGCCTACCGCACGGTGGCCGAGGCGCTGCGCGATCCGCAGCTCGAGCATCGCCAGGCACTGTCTGTTGTGCAGGACGAAGGCGGCTCCTTCCAGGTCCTCAACCTGCCGTTCCGGATGTCGGGCGCTGACACCACGCCGGGCAAGACGATGGCCGTGCTCGGTGAGCACACGCGCGCGTTGTGCGAGGAGATAGGTCTTGCCGATGCTGCGGCAATTCCGTCAGGCAAAACGGCGGCACAAGGTTGAAGATCGTCATCGTGGTTGCACGCGATGCAGCTTTGCGCGCGGCCTGCTTGCCATCGTCCGGCGGCGTAAACTAAGACAGGTCTGAATTTGTCTCGCTGGTCCGGCCGTGGCATGCTGGCGGCGACAACAAGAAACATGCGGGAGACGCCCATGAAGAGTTTCAAGGTTGCCGATTTCAAGGCGCCGCTGAGGGAGTTCGATCAACCGACGCCGGAGCCGCAGGGCACGCAGGTGCTGATCAAGGTGAAGGCGGCCGGCGTCTGCCACAGCGACCTGCATATCTGGGAAGGCGGCTACGATCTCGGCCACGGCCGCAAGCCGTTGTCGCTCAAAGACCGCGGCATCAACCTGCCGCTGACCATGGGCCACGAGACGGTGGGCGAGGTGATCGCCTTCGGACCGGACGTGAAGCCGACCGATCAGGGCGATCTCAAGCTCGGCGATGTCGGCCTCGTCTATCCCTGGATCGGCTGCGGCAAATGCGCGACCTGTCTTGCGGGCGACGAGAACATGTGCCTGACGCCGCGCTCGCTCGGCGTCTATTGCGACGGCGGTTATGCCGACCACATGCTGGTGCCGCATCCGCGCTATCTGCTCAATCTCAAAGGGCTCGATCCCGCGACGACCGCGCCTTACGCCTGCTCGGGCGTCACCACTTACAGCGCGCTGAAGAAGGTCGAGCAGCATTTCGATACGCCGATCGTGATGTTCGGCGCCGGCGGACTCGGCCTGATGGCGCTGTCGCTCTTGAAGGCGATGGGCGGCAAGGGCGCGATCATGGTCGACATCGACGCGAGGAAGCGCGAGGCGGCGGAGAAGGCCGGCGCGCTCGCCACCGTCGATCCCAAGGCGGGCGACGCGCTGGAGCAGCTCGGCAAAAAGGCAGGCGGTCCGATCCGCGCCGTGATCGACCTCGTCGGCAATGCCGCGACGACGCAGCTCGGTTTCGACTGCCTGACCAAGGGCGGCAAGCTCGTCATCGTCGGCCTGTTCGGCGGCGGTGCGACCTGGGCGCTGCCGCTGATCCCGATCAAGGCGGTGACGATCCAGGGCAGCTATGTCGGAAACCTGCGCGAGACGCAGGAGCTGCTCGATCTCGTCCGCACCAAGAAGGTGCCGCCGATCCCGGTGACGCGGCTGCCGCTGGCTAAGGCCAATGACGCGTTGCTGCAATTGCAGCAGGGCGCGGTGGTCGGCCGGACGGTGCTGACGCCGTAGTGAACGCTCCATCCTTCGTCATTGCGAGCGAAGCGAAGCAATCCAGAAATCCATCCGCGTAAACGATCTGGATTGCTTCGTCGCTTCAGCGCAAAATTGCTCTGCAATTTTGTCGCCAGCTCCTCGCAATGACGAGGCCTTTCTTTTCTTCGCTTGGGAACCCTCAATGTCCGCAAACAACGCCTTCCACATTGCCGTGCTCGCCGGTGACGGCATCGGTCCCGAGGTCATGGCGCCGGCGATCGAGGTGCTGCGCAAGATCGAGCAGAAGTCCGGCTTGAGCTTTCGCTTCACCGATGCGCCGGCCGGCGCCAACAACTATCTCGCGACCGGCAAGTCGATGCCGGAGTCCACGATCAAACTCTGCGAGGAGGCAGATGCGATTCTGCTCGGGGCCTGCGGCCTGCCGTCGGTTCGCTACCCTGACAACACCGAGATCGCGCCGCAGATCGAGCTGCGCTTCATCTTCGATCTCTATGCCGGCGTGCGTCCGGCGCGGCTCATTCCGGGCGTGCCGAGCCCGATCGTCGGCGCCGATCAGCGCGGCATCGACCTCGTCGTGATCCGGGAGTCGACCGAGGGCCTGTTCGCCTCGATGGGCAAGGGCGTCGTCACGCATGAGGACGCGCGCGAGACCATGGTGATCACGCGCAAGACCTCCGAACGCCTGTTCGAGTTTTCGTTCCGCCTCGCCGAGCGGCGCAAGGCGCGCGGCAAGCGCGGCGCGCTCGCCTGCGTCGACAAGGCGAACGTGTTCAAGGCGTTCGCCTTCTTTCGCGGCATCTTCGACGAGATTGCCAGGAATCATCCGGAGGTGAAGACCGACCGCCTCTATGTCGATGCCTGTTCGGCGATGCTGGTGAAGCGTCCCTGGGATTTCGACGTGATGGTGATGGAGAACATGTTCGGCGACATCGTCTCCGACATCACCGCGAGTCTGATCGGCGGCCTCGGCATGGCGCCGTCGGCAGATATCGGCGACCGCTACGCGGTGTTTCAACCCTGCCACGGCACCGCTCCCGACATCATGGGGCAGGGCAAGGCCAATCCCACCGGCATGATCTTGTCGGCCGCGATGATGCTGGACTGGCTCGCCGACAAGCACGGCCTGGAGGGCGCGGCCGAGGCCGGCGAGAAGATCGAGCGCGCAGTTGACCAAGTCTATGCCGGCGGCATCAAGCCGATGGAGTTCGGCGGCAGCAACGGCACCGCTGACATCGCGAAAGCGGTGCTCGCGGCGCTCTGAAAAACAACTGAAGAGCGGCGCCACACCTCTCCCCGCAAGCGGGGCGAGGGAGCGTACCGTCGATGCGGCCACAACCCGACACAAAGAAAAAGGGGCCCAAGAGGCCCCTTCGTCATTCACCAGCGGTGCCAGCGGTGGCCCCAGCCCCACGGACGCGATCCGTAGAAGCGTCGCGGACCGCCGTAGAAGCCATAGGCGCCATAATAGTTCGGACGCCACCAGCAACGGCCCCAGGGGTTACACACCCAGCGCACCTGATCGATGTCCGCGGCCGGACCGCTTGCGAGTCGATCGGCCTGCGGAATGCCGTTCGGCATCGCCGCCAGGGCCTGCCCTGACGCCAGCGCAGCACCGCCCATGGCAGCCAGGCCAAGAACAGCAAACTTGAGTTTCATCGCAATCTCCCTCTCGTTGTGGCGAAAGAACATTTGGGAGATCAGTTAGTTGCTGTGCAGCGCGAGGCAGCGAGGAATTTAATCTTCGTGAATGTTGGTTCAGTTTCAGCGTCCCTGGAACTGCGGCTTGCGCTTCTCCATGAAGGCCTGCCGGCCTTCGCGGAAATCCGCAGAGTCCATGCAGGCGTTGCCGATCGCCTTGATCGCCTCCATGTCGCGCTGGCTTTCGTCCTTCAGCACCTGTGCAATGGTGATCCTTGCGGCCTTGATCGCGAGCGGTGCGTTGCCGGAAATCGTTTCCGCGATCAACATGGTCTCGCCCCAGAGCTGATCGTCCGGGATCATCCGCTCGATCAGCCCGATGCGCAGCGCTTCCGTCGCATCGATGCGCATGCCCGTGTACATCAGAAGTCGCGCCCAGGACGGGCCGACCAGTGACACCAGATTCCGCAAACCGTCATAGCCATAGGCGATGCCGAGCTTTGCCGCGGGAATGCCGAACTGGCTGCTGTGCGCGGCGATGCGGATGTCGGCGAGCATCGCGACCTGCATGCCGCCACCGAGACAGAAGCCCTGGATGCAGGCGATCGTCGGCTTGGGATAGTCGGCGAGCAGCGCACGCTGGGCGGCGCTGCGCCTAGAGTATTCCTCGGACGCCGCGGCGTTGTGGCGGGTCTTCTCGAACTGGCTGATGTCGGCGCCCGAGACGAACGCCTTGCCGCCGGCCCCGCGCAGGATCACGACGCGCACCGCATCGTCGTCGCGCAAGCTCGTCAGCGCCTCGCCAAAGCCCTCCCACATCTCCAGCGACATCGCATTGCGCTTGTCGGGATTGTTGAAGGTGATCACGCCAACGCCGTCGGCGGCGTGCTTGAGGATCTTGCCGTCGGCGTAGGCGACTTCAGTCGTGTTGGATTGGTCCGGCATCGCGCACCCGCTTCTCGTTGAGGAGCGCAATGTGCGGCTGACGCGATGTCAGGGTCAACCGCGGCAAGGCGAGGAGCTTTGCATCCGCCTGTGCCGCGATTGCATGCCTGGTGAGCCGTCCTACTGTGCCATGTGCGCGGTCAGCGGATGGTTGGCGGCATTGCTGAAGAACGCCGCCTCTTCGGCGGTTGCCTCAAGCAACTGTTCGTCCTGGTTATAGATGTCGTTGCGGAACTGGATGGTCTGGTCCTTGGTCATCCACGCTGTCAGGTAGATCCAGGCCACCGGTACCTTCTTCGCCATGGCGACCTCCTGATGCTGCCCGGTGGCGATCTCCGCGTCGATCGCGGCGCGGCTCCACTTCGGCTGATCCTTCAGCAGCCAGGCGGCGAGATCGCGCACATTGTCGACGCGCGAGCAGCCGTGGGAGTCGAAGCGGTAGTCGTCGCTGAACAGGTTGCGCTGGTTGGTGTCGTGCATGTAGACCGAATAGGGGTTCGGCATGTCGATCTTGACTGCGCCGAGCGCGTTCCACGTGCCGTTCTGCTGCCGCACCGTGAAATTCGGCGTGTGAGTGCCCGACCAGTCGACCGAATGCGGATCGATCGGATTGTCGTGGCCATCGAGCACCTCCATGTGCATGCGCGACAGGTAGCTCGGATCTTTACGCATATGCGCGGAGATTTCGGTCTTGGCGATCGAGGAGGGCACCGTCCAGGTCGGATTGAGGACAACGCTGCTGATCGACGCGGTGAGCGTCGGCGACGGTTTTTCGGTCTTGCCGACGATCACGCGATAGCGCCGCACCACGATGTCGTTCTCGACCGCTTCGGCAAAGGCCGCGGGGATGTTGACGACGACGTAGCGCTGGCCGAAGGCGAAGTTGATGTTCTCGAGCCGCTCGAGCGAAGCCTCCAACTGGCGGATGCGCTTCTGCACGGGCACGTTCATGGCCGCGATCGTGCGCGGCGTCATCGTTCCGGTCGGGGCGAGGCCGTGGCGCACCTGGAAGCGCTTCACGGCGTCGGCAAGATCCTGGTCGAAGGCGCCGCTCGTTTTGTCGGCGGCGAGGTCGCCGGAGACGATCAGCCGCTTACGCAGCAGATCATCGTTGGCGCCCTGGACTCCAAGCGCGAATTTCGCATCTGCAGGGATCGTCGGCCAGCCGCCACGGACCGCGAGATCGGAATAGCTCAGCGCGGCGTCCTTGATCCGCTGCGCAGTGCCTTCGTCATAGGTCGGCTCGTGCGTCAGCGCGAGCGCCGCGGCCGAGCGGCTCTCCGGCGTCGAGGCGGATGTCGATGCGGCAGCTTTCGGCGCGGGCGCGTGGGCCGGATTGGCGGCCGCAGGCACCGTGCCGGGGCTCGCAGGCCTCGGGCCGGCCTGACCGGTCGTCTCCGTTTGCGCCAGCGCCGGGGCGCTCGCGAACAGGCCAAGGGCAACGATCACGGCGTGGCGCTTCAACATGTGTCTGGTCTTCCCCATGAGAACGAGGCCCGGACGGGCGCTCGCGAGATAGTGCAGATCCGCCGCGCCGTACCGGCCGATGCTCCGGATGGCGAAGCTACCGGGAGGCTAGGGCATGCGGGTTGCGGTCCGATTAAGCGTGCGCAGCGCGGGCCCGCTGCGTTCGGGGCCCCCCGATTAGGTCGCGGCAGAGCCCGACTCGGTTCGCGAAAACTGCGAGTGCAATGGCAGGGGAATGCCGGAAAAAGAAAAAGGGCGGTCAGGCCGCCCCGAAAAAGCGGAGCCTGCGCGTCACGCGCAAGCCAAGGTCTCGTTCAATCCGGCCGCGCCCCCGCGCGCGGCGGATTGAACATCGGCTCTGATGGCCAGACCTGGTCGATCTCAGCCTTCGTTTGCCGCGATCGATTCCATCAGCGAGACGAGCTGACGCTGCACCGTCTGGTCCTTGATCTTGCTGTAGGCGCGCAGCAGCCGCAGGCTGAAGGCGCTGTCGAGGAAGAGCAGGCTCTCGACCTCGCGCGCCTTGTTGTCGCCGTCGTAGAAGAAGGTGACGGGTACATCGAGGGCGCCAGCGATCTGCTGAAGCCGAGCCGCGCCGACGCGGTTGACGCCCTTCTCGTACTTTTGGACCTGCTGGAAGCTGACGCCGAGCTTTTCGCCCAGTTCGGCCTGCGAGATCTTCATCTCGACACGCCGCAGACGAATCCGTTTGCCAAGCTCGATGTCCGGCTTGCCAGCGCTGCGCTGCTTCATTCTCTTTGCCGCTGCTTTCATAGTGTTCTCACCGTTCTTCGGTTGAAAATCCCCCGAAGAGCTGGGTCAGGGGTTCGCCCATATACAAGTCCTTGAATTCATGCGGATGCACGAACTCGTCCTTAAACCACGGGAAGCGTGCCGGATTGAAAGCTTCGATCAGCCAGTCAATCATGTGCCGCACTCTCGGGATTCGGCCGCTACCGGGGTGGTAGGACAACCAGATATCCAGCGGTCTGTTCAGCGCGACCTCCAGTGGAGTCAACTTCCCGCCAAGCGCAATGGCGTAGCTCGGGAATACGCCGATTCCGGCGCCGTTCGCGACAGCCCAATAGTTGGCGCTTGAGACGTTGGTCTTCATGACCAGAAGGTCACGTTCAGGAACGCCCGGGAAGAAGCTCTCAAAAGTTTCCTTGGCGGCGAGCTGATCGGCGAATTGCAGCACCAGGCGGTGCTTGATCAATTCCGCCGCCGTCTGCGGCGCGCCATGTTTCTCGACGTATTGCTTCGCGGCCCAGAACATCAGATGCATGCGGCCGAGCCGCACCAGCTTGATATCGAGCGCGGAGGGGCGCGACAGATGGATGGCGACGTCGGCCTCGTGGCGCGAGACGTCGGCCGAACGCATCGCGCAATGCAGGTCGACGAGGATCTTCGGATAGGTTTGCTGGAATTCGACCAGGCGCGGGGCGAGCCAGAATGTCCCGAGCCCTTCGGTGACGGCGACCCGCACCTCGCCCGACAGAGCATTGGCCTTCGAATCACTGGCGCGCACAACGTCGAAGGTCGCCGCCTCCATTCGCTCGACGGCGGAGACCACCAGCGCGCCTTCGTCGGTCAGATGCGTGCCGTGGACGTCGCGGGTGAACAGGGTGATGCCGGTCTGGCGCTCGAAATCGTCGATTCGCCGGCGGACGGCGTTGATCGACAACGAAAGGCGTTCGGCCGCCGAGCGGAAACTGCCGCAACGGACAACTTCAAGGAATATCCGGGCCGCATCCCAATCCGAGAGGCCGCCGAGATTTGCTTTTTGGCGTTCCTCCAGAGGAACGCCCCTTTCCGCCAAGAGGTGCATACAAGTCCTTCCGGCCCGCTAAACTGGCAGAATCTTAAGCAAACCACAACCACGGCGGGTTGCGGGGTGGCGACTTTTAAACGCCATCGTTATTGTGCCGTGAGTGGTATTTGAGTGCGCTTGGGGTTGGGAATCGGGCAGGCTGTTGTCCGGAAGAGGGGTGTCGCGTGCGTTCCGTTGCGAGCCTTGAGATGGCTGCGAGGAGAGCGGATTCCATCCGGAAGGGCGGCCACTGCGCCGCGACCGGTCCGGCGTCGCGATACTGGTTCGATTTTCGCCCATCACATGGCGGGGTGCTCTGGACGGAACCCCGGTTTCAGGCCTGGAACGCGCTGAATTCGTGTTCGAAGGCGCGGAATCCCCGTGCTATCCTCACCCTGGTATGGGGGCCGAGGGGAACGTTGCCATCGCTTCTCGCAGGCCGAACGAACGGAAAGAACGCCGGTGTCGCATTTAGATGAACAATTGCAGTCGGTGCTGGAAACGCTCGACGAGTGCCGCAAGGTCCTCAACCAGAGCAACAGCCGGGAGACGGCCGAATTGCTCTCGATCGTCATCCTCGATTTGCGGATGAGACTCAAAGGAATTGACAATGCCGACCTTCGGGCATTGTGCGACGAAATGGTGCGGAGCGCTGCAAGCGAACCGCCGCCGCCTTCCAAGCAGACGCAGGACCAGCCCCGGCGTCCGCTGCTCCGCGTGGTGAAATAACCCGCGCCGCCCAGTCTCGTTTTTGCGAGATTTGTGCGCGTCCCGATGCCGCACCTGTGATCACAGACGGCATCGGGAGGAGCCTGGTTTTCCTGCGCCTCGGTTGCGCATTCCCCGGCATCGGCTACACCTGAGCCGTCTGGCTCCGGCCTCGCGCAGTCCTCGCGCGCTGCGCCCCGAGGGCTGAAATGGCTCTGACTGCATCATGCAAAATGTTTCGATCCCGGCGGCGCTGATAGCCGGCCTCGTCAGCTTTCTCTCCCCTTGCGTTCTGCCCCTGGTTCCGCCCTATCTGATCTACCTGACCGGCGCCACGATCGAGCATGTCGAGAGCGAGGAGCCGGCATCGGCCTCCAAGCGCGCGGTCATGATGTCGGCGCTGCTGTTCGTGCTGGGCTTCTCCACGATCTTCGTCGCGCTTGGCGCCAGCGCCTCGCTGGTCGGCGGGCTGATCCGGGCCTGGTCGGCCGAGCTCTCGATCCTCGCCGGCGTGGTCATCATCGTGATGGGTCTGCACTTCCTCGGATTGACCCGCATCGGCTTCTTGATGCGCGAAGGCCGGCTGCCGATTCCCAAGCCCGTCGGGCTCTGGGGCGCCTATGTCATGGGGCTCGCCTTCGCCTTCGGCTGGACGCCCTGCATCGGCCCGATCCTCGCCGCGATCCTCTCCATCGCCGCGGCCGAGGCGACGGTGACCAAGGGCGCGGGCCTGCTCGCGGTCTATTCCGCAGGCCTCGGCATTCCCTTCCTGATCGCCGCCTTGATGATCGAGCAGTTCTCGAAACTGTTCGCGCGCATGAAGCGGCAGCTCGTCAATGTCGAGCGCGCCATGGGGGTGTTGATGGTGATCACCGGCATCGCGTTCCTCACCGGTGCGGTCTCGAACATGAGCATCTGGCTGCTCGAGACGTTTCCCGTACTGCAGACCTTCGGCTAGCGCCGGATCAGACGCTTGCCGATCGCGCGCGTGCCAGCCTCAAGCCTGCGCGGTCTTCCTTCCGACGTCTGACGGCCGTGCGGAGAACGGGTCCTGATAGAGCCAGGCGAGGTTCTCGCAGAAGCGCTCCAGGCTGGTGTCGCGAATGAGCTGATTGCGCAGGAGCGCGTGGACCCCGGCCGGATGGTAGACGTGATCGCCGAGTTCCCGGGCCTGAAGCTGGACCCGCGCGGTGCGCAGCAGTCGGGCATTTCGGTATCGCTCCAGGGCGTGGGCGACGTCGCCTTCCGTGCCGTCGAGTTCTTCGGCAAGGCATACCGCATCCTCCAGCGCCATGCAGGCGCCTTGGGCAAAATACTGCAGCATCGGATGCGCGGCGTCGCCCAGGAGGACGATGCGGCCGTCGATCCAGCGATCGGTCGGATCCCGGTCGCAGGTCACCCACGCCTTCCAGTCCCTTCCGTGATGAATGATCGCCTTGGCGCGGGGATGCACGTCGCGAAACCCTTCAAGGACCTCCTCATGGGTCACGGGCCTAGCCGCGAAAGCCTCCACCGGGTCGTTGTGGCAGGTGATCGCCAGATTGAACACCTTCCAGCCCGACAGCGGGTAATGCACCAGGTGGCACTTGGCGCCGGCCCACAGCGTCGCCGCGTTCCAGCGCAGATCCTCCGGCATCTGCTCGGTCGGGATGACCGACCGATAAGTGGTGTGCCCGGCGATCCGCGGCGCGCCGTCGGCGACCATCTGCTGGCGAATGCGGGAGCGGAGCCCGTCAGCACCGATCAGTAGACACCCGGTGACGCGCTCGCCGGACTTGAGCAGGGCCGTGGCTCGTGCGCCGCTCTGCTCAAAGCCGACGACGTCGCAGTCGGTCCTCAAGGTGACATTGGGATGTTCCTCGCAGGCGCGGACGAAGATGCCGTGAAGGTCGCCGCGATGGACCACCGCATAGGGATTGCCGAAGCGGCGGCGGAAATAGCTGGTCAGATCGATATTGGTGATCTCTTCCGCCGAGATCGCATCCATCAGCCGGAGCTGGTCGATGAAGACGGCGATCGACCGCGCGGCATCGCCGAGCTCCAGGCGATCGAAGGCGTGAAATGCGTTGGGACCGAGCTGTATGCCGGCGCCGATCTCCTGGTAGCGCGACGCGCGCTCGAGGACCGTGACCTGGAACCCCTTCCGCGCCAGCGCGATTGCGGCTGCAAGCCCGCCAATGCCGCCGCCTGCGATGATGATGGGATGCTGTCGCATGGCCTCTCCTCGGTCGTTTCCCTATTTTCGTGATGTCTTGCCGCGCTGCTGGCTCGTCCTGGCTTTCGCCTCTGGCCGCTCGTCGCGGGCTTCCTTCGACCGCGCCGGCGGTGGGACCTTGATCAATCCGGCTTCGACTTCCTGCTCGAGCCGGTCGATGTTCTTGTAGAGTTCGACCAGCACGCGCTTGAGCTCTGCCGCTTCCTTGGCTGACATGCTGCCGGTCGCGATCTCTTCATAATAGGCGGCGAGCGGCATCAGCCGCGCCGCCAGCTCGGCGCCCTTGGGCGTCAGGACGACCTGGAGACTGCGCTGGTCGTTCTCGGGCCGGTCGCGTGTCAAAAGGCCCGCGCGGCTCATCTCCGCGACGATGCGCGACAGGGTGGACACATCGGCCGAGGTCAGCTCGGCGATCTCTCCGAGCCGCAACGGATGGCCTTGCTCCGACAGAGCGGCGAGCACGCGGTACATCGGAAGCGTCAACTTCTCGTGACGGATCACGCGCGCGAAGAGGTCGCCCATGCGCACGCCGAGCCGGGCGAGGAGATAGGGAAGCGAATTCGAAAATCGATACATGGGCTTGGGTCCTGACGGGAGATCTCCGCCCGGAATAAGCGCCAACCTTCGCATGCGCAATATTTGCATATCAATCATTTGCAAATGCAACTTTATCATTGACAAATATTTGCGCCCGATGCTTTGCTTTGTCAACGCCGAAAGCAAAGCCGAAGGAACGACGTCATGCAGGGCAAGATTGCGCTCGAAGAGCATTTCGCGATGGAGGGCACCGTCCAGGACAGCGCGGGATTTGCCCCGGCCGAGGACTGGATCGAGCTGAAGGCGCGGCTGCTCGACATCCACGACCGCCGGCTCGCGGAGATGGACGCCTACGGCATAGAGATGATGCTGCTGTCGCTGAATGCGCCGGCGGTCCAGGCGATTGCCGACCGCAACCGTGCGATCGATCTGTCGCGCCGTGCCAACGATTTTCTCGCCGAGCAGGTCGCAAGGCGGCCTGACCGCTTCCAGGGCCTCGCCGCGCTGCCGATGCAGGATCCTGACGCGGCTGCGCGCGAGCTCGATCGTTGCGTCAGTGACCTGGGATTCCGCGGCGCGCTCGTCAACGGCTTCAGCGAGCTCGCCGGCACGGATCACGCCATCTATTACGATCGCAAGGAGTTCTGGCCGTTCTGGTCGGAGGTCGAGCGTCTCGGCGTTCCCTTTTATCTGCACCCACGCAATCCGCTTGCGAAGGACGCGGCCATCTACGAGGGCCATCGCTGGCTGCTGGGCCCGACCTGGGCGTTCGGACAGGAGACCGCGGTGCACGCCTTGCGCCTGATGGGCTCCGGCCTGTTCGACGCCTACCCGCGGCTGCAGATCATCCTCGGCCACATGGGGGAGGGGCTGCCTTACTCGATGTGGCGCGTCGACAACCACAACAAGTGGATGCGGACCCAGAATGCCTATCCGGCGCGGCGCAAGATCGCCGACTATTTTCGTGAAAATTTCTACATCACCACGTCCGGCAACTTCCGCACCCAGGCGCTGATCGACGCAATGCTCGAGATCGGCGCCGATCGCATCCTCTTCTCCGCCGACTGGCCGTTCGAGAACATCGACCACGCCGCCGACTGGTTCGATGCCGCGACGATCTCCGAAGGCGACCGCCTCAAGATCGGCCGCGACAACGCGCGCGCCCTGTTCGGGCTCGGCGACGCATCAATCCAATCTGCCGCAGAGCAGAAGATGTCATCAATTTCAATGGAGGAAACCCGTGAGCATCTCGTCCGAAATCGACGTGCATGAGGAATTGTCCGGCGCTTCGATCGGCCCGTTCCACAAGCTGCTCGGCATCCTCATCACACTCATCACGCTGTTCGACGGCTATGACACCTTCAATCCGGCCTATGTCATCCACTACGTGGTTCAGCCCTGGGGGCTCGCACCAAGCCAGGCGGGGTTTCTGGTGAGCTCGGGTCTCGTCGGATTCCTGTTCGGCGCGATCGGTCACGGCAGCGTCGCCGACCGCTTCGGCCGTCGCGGCACGCTGCTCGCGGGTTTGTGGATCGTCAACGTCTTCACCTTGCTGACCGCGATGTTGGCGAGCGACTTCTGGAGCTACTGTGCCTTGCGCTTCGTCACCGGAGTTGGCCTCGGCGTGTTGCTGCCGTTAGGGACGACTTTCATCAACGAGCTCGCGCCGAAGCGCGTCAGCAACACCTTCTCGCTGTGGGGCGTGACGCTGGGCTGGTCGCTCGGAGGTGTCGCCGCCGGTCTCGTCGGCGTGTTCCTGACGCCGCAGCACGGTTGGCAAATCCTCTATTACGTCGGCGCGCTCTCGATCCCGCTGACCTTCGTCGCCCACGCCATTCTGCCGGAAAGCCCGCGCTTCCTGGCGGCCCGGTCGCGTGTCCCTGAATTGCGCGCGTTGCTCGCGCGCCTGCGGCCGGAGCGGGCGGCGGTCTATCAGACTGCGACGTTCGCCTCAGTCGACTGCACGCTCCCGCAGAGCACCATAGGAGCCTTGCTCAGCCCGCGCTATCGCCGTGTCTCCCTGACCATCTGGATCACGGCGTTCCTCAGCCTGTTCGCGATCTTCGGTCTCACGGGTTGGATTCCGACGGTCATGCTGAAGCGCGGCGAGACCTTTGCAGCCTCTTTCGGCTTCGGCGCCCTGATGCAGGCGATGTCCTTCATCGGCGGCCTGACGCTCGCGATGCTGGCCGACCGCAATTTTGCGCTGACGCCCCGATATCTTGCGACATGGTGGATGAGTGGCGGGATTGCCGTGCTGGCGCTCGTCTTCGTCAGCGGCCATGGCGTCAATCTCGCGATCGTCGCCGTTGCGGGTTTCTGCATCATCGGCGCGCAGCACGTCCTCAACAATTTCACGGCCGGCTCATACGAGACCTGCTTCCGCGCCAGCGGCGTGGGGATGGAATTGGGCATCGGCCGGGTCGGAGCGATCCTGGGTCCCTACGTCATCGGGCTCTTGCAGCAGGTCACCGGCGGTCCCGACGCCGTGTTCTGGGCGATCGGCGGTGCGTCCATCGTCGGCGCGCTGGCGATCGGATCGCTGGGCCTCGCCGCGGCCAATCGTCTGCCGAGCGCCGATGTTGCGCCAGCCGAGGGATGATGGTCACGCCGATCAGCAGCAACGCGCTGCACACCTACAGCAACGAGACTTCTCCAGAGGAGATCTGACATGCCGACATCCGCCCGCTCCGTCGCGTCTGCGAACTCGCCAGATGCCTGGGTACTTCTGTTTGCACGCGCTGCGATCGCACCGCTGTTTCTCTACAGCGGCATCGGGAAGGTGATGGCATTCGCCGTGACTGCCGGTCGACTTCCCGGCGGCGCCGACGGATTTGGCGTCGTCCTCGCCGCAGGCGCAGTTGCGGTCGAACTCGGATGCGGCGCGGCCCTGCTCCTTGGCCTGTTCGCACGCCAGGCGGCGATGGTCCTGTTCCCGTTCACGATCGCCGCCACGCTGATGTTTCACAATTTCTGGGCCGCGCCGGAGGCGCAAGTCGTGATGCAGACCGTCAACTTCCTGAAGAATCTCGGCCTGCTCGGGGCTCTTGCGATGATCGCGACCTACGGGCCGGGCGCCTTTGCCGTGCAGACGGCCATCAAGCTCGGTCCAAAAGGTGCGCCTGGACTCTCCTGATCTCCGAGGATGTGCGTGCGAATGGTGATGATCCGCTTTTCCCTTCGCCTACCGCGCCTCGTCCAGCGTGCTACTGATGGTATAGACGACGCCGCGCGGCAGGAAGTCGACGGTTGCCTCGCCGCCGAGCTGGTCGCGCGCGCTGCGCTCGATCAGGCGCGAG
>NZ_LSEF01000090.1:350982-377050 GCF_001641695.1 Bradyrhizobium neotropicale | reverse complement strand
GGGCCGCCGGCTTCGGTCCAGATCAGGCGGAGCTGCGGTTTCGGCGTGTCGGAGGTCACCTCCCAGTCGAGCGTCACCCTGCCGGTCTCGTTGGACAGCGCGCCGTATTTTGCGGCGTTGGTGGCGATCTCGTGCACGATCATCGACAGCACCACGGCAAGCCGCGGCGACAGCGGCACCGCGGGGCCGGCCATCCGGATGCGTCCGGGACTGGTGAGCAGGAAGGGCTGCAGCGCGCGGTCGAGCACGTCCTTCAGCTCCGAGCCCTGCCATTTCTCCTGGCTGAGCAGATTGTGCGCTTCGGCGAGCGCGCCCAGCCGTCCCTCGAACTTCGTCCGCTCGTCCCGGCTCGCGCTGCGGAAAGTCTGCACCGCGATCGCCTGCATCAGCGCCAGCGTATTCTTGACGCGATGGTTGAGCTCCTCGACCAGGAGGTTATGCAGCATCTCGCCGCGCGCGATCGCTGTCGCCATGCGCACCGCGAAGGTGAGGCCGATCAGGAGCAGCACGCCGCCGATCAGGCCGGTGATCGCAATGTTGCGCCAGAGCGGCGCGATCAGCGAGCTCTCCGCGACGCCGGCGGCGACCGTCCATCCGGTCAGCCGCGAGCGTGTATAGGCGGCCGCGAGCGCAACACCGTCGAGCGAGATCGTCGGGAGGCTGGCTTCGTCCGCGCGAAACATCGCATTGTAGAGCGACGGGGAGGCCTGTTTGCCGAACGTCTCGGCCGGGTTGGGCGCGCGCGCGAACACGATGCCCTTGGTGTCGAGAAGGGAAACCGTCCATTGATCGTCCGGCCGTTGCTGCTCGACCAGCTGCTGGAACACATCGATCGGCGGGCTGAACGAGAGCGCGTAGACGACCTCGCCATTGCGCAGCACGGGCACTTCGACCGTCACAATCGGGCGCTTCTTGGCTGAGCCGATGAAAAGATCCGAATATTGCGGCGTCTTGCTCGCAAAGACCCGCTCGATGATCTCGTGATTTTTGCGCGGCGGCAGGCTCACGGTGTCGGTCGTCACGCTCGAGAAAATCTGGCGTCCGGACCTGTCGGCCACGAGCAGGATGCTGTCCCCGCCGTACTGCGTGATAAAGCCGTCCGCCAGGCGCCGGAAATTGTCGAAGTCGCCGCTCCGCAAGGAATCGCTGTGCGCGAGCACCTGCAATCCGCTCGTCATCCGCTGCACCTCGGAATCGAGCACTAGGCGCACGCTCCGGACCGTCTCAAGCACCCGGCGCGTCGCATCGCTGCGATCCTGCTGGTAGTTGTAGTAGGCGAGGCCGACGGCAAAGACGATCAGCGGCAGCGTCGTTCCTGCGACCAGGAGGGCGAGCCGGACCGGCAGGGTGAGCTTTGACAAACGCAGATACCCTAGCTCCGGAGCGACGGCGCCGGACGGGCGGAGCATAATGCAGCGCCGCGATTGTGCCACCCCGCATTTTGATCGCGTGGACGAGGCTCAAGTTGCAGTGCAAAAGCGCCGGTCGACAACTCGACTGCGACGCCATGATTCAACATGCCAGGCGGACATGGCCTATAGTGGTTTCCGGTCCGCCAATCGCGGCTCATTCGCGATGCTCAGCTGACAAGCTCAATCCGGGTTTGGGAGTGACCACCAATGAAGCATTGGATAAGCCGGCTGCCAGGATTGGAGACGCTCCGTCGATACGAGGCAGCGTGGCTTCCGCACGATATCTTCGCCGGGATTGTCCTGGCGACAATGCTGGTTCCGGTCGGAATCGCCTACGCCGTGGCGTCTGGCCTGCCCGGCATTTACGGTCTTTACGCTACGATCGTGCCGCTGCTGGTCTACGCGTTGTTTGGCCCAAGCCGCATACTTGTCCTCGGCCCGGACTCGGCTCTTGTGGGGATCATGCTGGGCGTTGTCACTCCGTTGGCTGGCGGCGATCCCGCGCGAGCCGCGACGCTCGCCGGCATGATGGCGATCGTTTCGGGGATCGTGTGCATCCTGGCGGGTCTTTCGCGCCTGGGCTTTGTCACCGAGCTTCTCTCCAAGCCGATCCGCTACGGTTATATGAACGGAATAGCGCTGACCGTCTTGATCAGCCAACTGCCAACACTCTTCGGCTTCTCCATCGAGGGCGAAGGGCCCTTGCGAAAACTATGGGCAATCGGCGGTGCCATCCTCGAAGGACGGACAAACTGGGTCGCGCTCGGGGTTGGGCTGGCCACATTGGCCGTGATCCTGCTTCTCAAGAACAGCAAGCGACTCCCGGGTATCCTGATCGCGGTTGTCGGTGCAACGGTCGTTGTCGGTGTGTTGGATCTCGGAGCGGCTTACGGTTTGAAGGTCGTGGGTCCTCTTCCTCAGGGGCTGCCGGCGTTCGTCGTTCCCTGGATCGGCTACGGCGATGTGGTCCCGGTGCTGATCGGCGGCTCTGCGATCGCGCTGGTGTCATTTGCCGATACGAGTGTGCTGTCACGTGCCTATGCCGCAAGATTGGGGGTGCGGGCCGATCCGAACCAGGAACTGGTGGGACTTGGTGCCGCCAATCTGGCGACCGGCTTCTTTCAGGGGTTCGCGATCAGCAGCAGCAGCTCGCGTACGCCCGTTGCGGAAGCTGCCGGCGCTCGAACCCAACTCACCAGCGTCGTTGGCGCGCTTGCCATCGCTGCACTGCTGCTCGTCGCACCGAATCTCCTTCGGCATTTGCCCAGCGCGGCATTGGCCGCCGTGGTCATTGCGGCGGCGATCGGCTTGGTCGAGATCGCCGACCTCAAACGAATCTATCGCATTCAGCGCTGGGAATTCTGGTTGGCGATCGTCTGCTTTGTCGGCGTTGCAGTGCTCGGAGTGATTCCGGGAATAGGCCTGGCGATCGCAATCGCCATCGTCGAGTTTCTTTGGGACGGCTGGCGGCCTCACTCCGCCGTATTGGGACGCGCCGAAGGCGTCAAAGGTTATCACGACATCAAGAGATACCCGGATGCGCGCCGTATCCCCGGGCTGGTCCTGTTTCGGTGGGATGCGCCGCTGTTCTTCGCCAACGCTGAATTCTTCAAGGAACGTGTCCTGGACGCGGTCGCGACATCGCCAACACAAGTACGCTGGCTGGTCGTCGCGGCGGAGCCGGTGACCAGTGTGGACGTCACGGCCTGCGATGTCGTTGCCGAACTGGATCAGGCGCTGCACGCGCAGGGCATAGAGTTGTGCTTTGCCGAACTGAAGGATCCGGTCAAGGACAAGCTGAAAAAGTTCGGCTTGTTCGCGCAGCTTGGCGAAAGCTACTTCTTTCCAACCATCGGGGTTGCCGTCTCTCGTTATCTTGCGATCAACAATGTGTCGTGGGACGACTGGGAGGACCGAACCGAAGGTTAGGCCATTTGCCGGGTGCAGCGTGTGCGAAACGGCCTCGGCGCCGTAGCGCGAAGGTCGCAGCAAGGAATTTTCCCGCTCAATCGGCTGCGGCGATCAGGCCATGCTGATCGCGGTCAGCCGCAAGCACAAAAGGTAAACTGGGAGGAACAAACTGCCGCTTTTTCCCGTTCGAAAATCGACCGGGCCGGAGCGCCCGGCGACTGGAGGAGGAGAAAATGAAGCTGAAGATGGCGACTGCAGTGCTGATGCTTGCTGCATTCTCCCTCCCGGCGTTCGCGGCCGACGAATTCTACGTCGTCCATGACGTCAAGTCGAAGAAGTGCACCGTCGTCGACAAGAAGCCGACGAACGCGTCCATGACCATCGTCAGTCCTGCCGGTACCGTCTACAAGTCGCGTACCGAAGCTGAGAGCGGCATGAAGACCATCAAGGTCTGCTCGTGATACTGAGGAGAATGGCAACGGGCTCTCGCGAGTGATCGCGGGAACCCCGTTGCTGCTGAGTCTTGCGAACTACAGATTGCTCTCGGTGATCGCAGCATAGACCATGCTGCGCAGCTCGCGCCGGATCGGATAGGCGCTGGACGGCAGCACCTGCGTCATGAAGATCGCGATCAGCTCCTCGGCCGGATCGATCCAGAACGAGGTCGTGGCCGCGCCGCCCCAATTATATTCGCCGGGGCTGCCGGCAATCAGCGTCTCGGCCGGGCGCATGGTCACGGCGAAGCCGAGACCGAAGCCGATGCCGTTGTAGCTGGCTTCCGAGAACAGCGAGCGCGACACTTCAGGAAGGTGGCGATTGCCCGGAATGTGGTTGGTCGTCATCAACGCCAGCGTCTTCGGCCCGATCAGCCGGACGCCGCCGAGCTCGCCGCCGTTGAGGAGCGCGCGGCAGAAGGTGAGATAGTCGGCGACCGTCGAGCAGAGGCCGCCGCCGCCGGAGATGAAGGTGGGCGGCGACAGAAACGAGCTCGTCGCCGGATCGTCCTGGAGCGTCAGGCCCTCGCGGCGCTGGCCGGCATGGAAGGTCATGCCGCCACCCGGATCGGCCGAGTAGCAGGCCGCGAAGCGGTGCGCCTTGGAGGTCGGCACGTGGAAATCGGTGTCGGCCATGCCGAGTGGATCAAGGATGCGCTGTTTCAGGAACTGCTCGAAGGGAATCCCCGAGATCTTGCCGATGAGGTAGCCGATCACGTCGGTGGAGACGGAGTAATTCCAGGACTCGCCCGGTGAGAACTCCAGCGGAATCTTGGCCAGCCCCTCGATCATCGTCTGCAGCGTGCCGGCTTTCTCCACCTCGCCGATCTTCTCGGCGCGGTAGGCGGCGTCGACATTGGAGCGCTGCTGGAAGCCGTAGGTGAGGCCGGAGGTGTGGCGCAATAGGTCGACGATCAGCATGGGACGGGTCGGCGGCCGGGTCAGGAAGGCCGGCGAGGTGCCGGCGACGAACACGCCGAGATCCTTCCATTCCGGAATGTATTTGGCGACGGGCTCGTCGATCGCGACGAGACCCTCCTCGACCAGCATCATGAAGGCGACGCTGGTGAGCGGCTTGGTCATCGAATAGATGCGGTAGATGGTGTCGTCCTTGACCGGCACCTTGCGCGCGACATCGGCAAAGCCCTGGACCGAGCTGTGCGCGACCTTGCCGCGACGATAGACAAGGAGATGCGTGCCCGGGAAACGGCCGGCATCGATGTAGCGGTTCTTCAGATGCGCATCGACGCGGTCGAGCGCGGCCTTGGACATACCGACGGATTCGGGCGAGGCGGGGGTTGGGGCGAGCATCAGTTCCTCCGGGCGGTTTTGTTGGACGTTGATAGCCGAAATGGCGGCTCCATTCCAACCCGGTCGCGCTTAACGCGGCCGGGGCGGCTGGTGTAGGGTCCACGCTGGAACGCCTCCAAGGAGCCCGCCGGGCTTAACGAGAAAAATCGGGAGCAGGCAGCCTATGACCCAGTTCAACGAGACCGAACTCACCGAAGCCGTCATCAGCAGCTTCGACGATACCCCGAACCCCCGCGCGAAATTCCTGCTCCAGGAATTGGTGAAGTCGCTGCACGATTACGTGAGCAAGACTGGTCTCACCTTCGAGGAATGGGAGTATGCGATCGACTTCCTGACCCGCACCGGCCAGAAATGCACCGACACCCGGCAGGAATTCATCCTCCTGTCCGACGTGCTTGGCGTCTCCATGCTGGTCGATGCCGTCAACCATCGCGATCGCGAGGGCGCCACCCAGACCACCGTGCTCGGTCCCTTCTATGTCGGCGAGCACAAGGTGACCGCGCACGGCACCGACATCTCCCCGAACAACCTGACCGGCGAGAAGATGTTCGTGCAAAGCCGCGTTACCGATCTCCACGGCAAGCCGCTCGCGGGCGTTCCTGTCGACGTCTGGCATGCGGATGACGACGGCTTCTACGATTCACAGAAGCCGAACTATGACGAGGTCGGCGCTACGGCGCGGGCGCGTTTTGTGACTGACAGCGACGGCCGCTTTTTCTTCCGCACCATCCTGCCGTGCAGCTATCCGATCCCGACCGATGGTCCGGTCGGCGAGATGATCCTGCAGACCAGCCGCCACCCGATGCGCCCTGCGCATGTGCATTTCCTGGTGAATGCGAAGGGCTTTGAGCCGCTGATCACCCACGTCTTCATTGGCGGCGACAAATATCTCGATTCCGACGTGGTGTTCGGGGTCAAGGACGACCTCATCGCCAAGGTCGAGCCGCGTGACGACGCGGCGATGCCCGACGGCACCAAAGCCAACGGGCGCTGGCATCTGATGGCCTACGAGTTCCACCTCAAGCCGGGTGGTGGCCAGGCCCCGAAGCCGCTCGGGGTGAAGGTCGAGGAGCACGCCTGATAAGGCGACCTGCCCAGTTTATATGCGTCGCACAAAAATTGGGCGGGTCGCAGGTTCCGCGTGCGGAAAGCGGCCTGCGACAGCCTGTCGCTTCGATATAACGCATTGATTTTGAATAAGTATTGGCGCTGAACACCTTGGCACAAAGCTTGAATAGTTTGTGCCGACGCCATTGATGCCGTCCCGCGAGACTTCTCATCCGAATTTGCCGACGCCACCGCGACGGGGGTCTCTCCCGTCATGCGTTCGCATGCGCCAAAGGCGGCGTCACTGGGCGAGTGGGCTCGTGTGCACTGACGCACTCATTTCCTGCAACGACGCAAAGGACGACACGACCCATGACCAAGCGCATTCGCCGGCCCTCGGAGAGTGGCCTGAGCCGCCGTCAATTGTTGAAGGCGACTGGCAGCACTGCCGCACTTCTCGCCGCTGCCAAACTGAATTTCCCCGCCGGTGCGTTCGCGCAGGACGCTGGCCCCGAGGTCAAGGGCGCCAAGCTCGGCTTCATCGCGCTCACCGATGCGACCCCGCTTTTCGTTGCGAAAGAGAAGGGCATCTTCGCCAAATACGGCATGCCCGACGTCGAGGTGCAGAAGCAGGCCTCCTGGGGTACGACGCGCGACAACCTCGTGCTCGGCTCGGAAGGCAACGGCATCGACGGCGCGCACATCCTCACGCCGATGCCGTATCTGATCTCCGCCGGCAAGGTGACGCAGAACAATCAGCCGACGCCGATGTACATCTTGGCGCGGCTCAACCTGAACGGCCAGTGCATCTCGGTCGCCAAGGAATATGCCGACGTCAAGGTCGGCATCGACACCGCGCCCTTCAAGGTCGCGCTGGAGAAGAAGAAGGCCAGCGGCAAGGCGGTGAAGGCTGCGATGACCTTCCCCGGCGGCACCCACGATCTCTGGATCCGCTACTGGCTCGCCGCCGGCGGCATCGACCCTGACAAGGACATCGAGACGATCGTCGTGCCGCCGCCGCAGATGGTCGCCAACATGAAAGTTGGCACCATGGACTGCTTCTGCGTCTGCGAGCCCTGGAACCTCCAGCTCATCCACCAGGAGATCGGCTACACCGCGATCACCACCGGCGAGCTCTGGGACAAGCATCCCGAAAAGTCGCTCGGCATGCGCGCGGCCTGGGTCGACAAATACCCGAAGGCGGCGAAGGCGCTGCTGATGGCGGTGATGGAGGCCCAGCAGTGGGCCGAGAAGGCCGAGAACCGCGAGGAGGCCGCGACCATCTGCGCCAAGCGGCAGTGGATCAACTGTCCGGTCGAGGACGTCACCGACCGCATGAAGGGCAAGTTCGACTACGGAACCGGCCGCGTCGTCGAGAACTCGCCGCAGCAGATGCGCTTCTGGAAGGATCAGGCGTCTTATCCGTTCCAGAGCCACGATCTCTGGTTCATGACGGAGGACATCCGCTGGGGCAAGTACGAGCCTGGCTTCGACAGCAAGGCGCTGATCGCCAAGGTCAACCGCGAGGACCTCTGGAAGGACGCGGCCAAAACGCTCGGCGTCGCAAGCGCCGACATCCCGACCTCCACCTCGCGCGGCAAGGAGACCTTCTTCGACGGCAAGGTGTTCGATCCTGAAAATCCGGCTGCCTATCTGAAGTCGCTCGCGATCAAGCGCGTCGAAGTCTGATGGAGCCCGCGGCCGCCGTCAGGCGGCCGCATCGTCTTGTGAAGCCGGAGAGATTGCGATGAACATGACTGCCACGAAGATCGATGTTGAAACCGCGACCCCTGCGGTCGCTGCTGCGCCGGTCGTCACGATGACGCCAAGGCGACCACCGCGCGCCGAGACTTACGCGCGGATGGCAAGGGAGACTGCCGCGCGCGTGATCCCGCCGCTTGTCGTGCTCGCGCTGCTGACGCTGGTGTGGGAGCTCGTCTGCCGCCGTGCCGGCTCGACCCTGCCGCCGCCCTCAAAGGTGTTTAAGGATACGAAGGAGTTGATCCTCGATCCGTTCTTCGACCATGGCGGCATCGACAAGGGCCTGTTCTGGCATCTCTCCGCCAGTCTGCAGCGTGTCGCCTTCGGCTATTCGATCTCCGCGGTCGCCGGCATCGCGCTCGGCGTGCTGGTCGGGCAATCGGTGTGGGCGATGCGCGGGCTCGATCCGCTGTTCCAGGTGCTGCGCACCATTCCGCCGCTAGCCTGGCTGCCGCTGTCGCTCGCGGCGTTCCGAGACGGCCAGCCGTCGGCGATCTTCGTCATCTTCATCACCTCGATCTGGCCGATCATCATCAACACCGCGGTCGGAATCCGCAACATCCCGCAGGACTATCGCAACGTCGCCGCGGTGGTGCAGCTCAATCCGCTCGAGTTCTTCGCCAAGATCATGATCCCGGCGGCCGCGCCCTACATCTTCACGGGGCTTCGCATCGGCATCGGCCTGTCGTGGCTCGCGATCGTTGCGGCCGAAATGCTGATCGGCGGCGTTGGCATCGGCTTCTTCATCTGGGACGCCTGGAACTCCTCGCATATCAGCGAGATCATTTTGGCGCTGTTCTATGTCGGCATCGTCGGCTTCGTGCTCGACCGCCTGATCGCGGGCCTCGGCAGGATCGTCACCCGCGGCACCGCGCAGAACTGAAGGAGAGGGCACATGACCGCCTATCTGAAGCTCGACCACATCGACAAGACCTTTACCCGCGGCAATGCCACGACCGAGGTGCTGAAGGACATCAACCTCAGCATCGAGAAGGGCGAATACGTCTCGATCATCGGCCATTCCGGTTGCGGCAAGTCGACCCTGCTCAACATCATCGCAGGGCTGACCCGTGCCACCACCGGCGGCGTGCTGCTCGAGAACCGCGAGGTGAACTCGCCGGGGCCCGATCGCGCGGTGGTGTTCCAGAACCACAGCCTGCTGCCGTGGCTGACCGTCTACGAGAACGTCAAGCTCGGCGTCGACAAGGTCTTTGCCAAGACCGAGACGCGGGCCGAGCGCGAGGCCTGGGTCATGCACAATCTCAATCTCGTTCAGATGGCGCATGCGAAGGACAAGCGGCCCTCGGAAATCTCCGGCGGCATGAAGCAGCGCGTCGGCATTGCCCGCGCACTCGCGATGGAGCCGAAGGTTCTCCTGCTCGACGAGCCTTTCGGTGCGCTCGACGCGCTGACCCGTGCGCATCTTCAGGATTCCGTGATGGCGCTGCATCAGAAGCTCGGCAACACCATCTTGATGATCACCCACGACGTCGACGAGGCCGTGCTGCTGTCCGACCGCATCGTGATGATGACCAACGGCCCATCCGCGCGCATCGGCGAAGTGCTGGACGTGCCGCTCGCGCGCCCGCGCAAGCGGCTCGAGCTCGCGACCAACGCCGCCTATCTAAAGTGCCGGCAGCGCGTGCTCGAGTTCCTCTATGAGCGTCATCGCTTCGTAGAGGCCGCGTAAACCAAAGGTTAATGCGCGAAACGTCCGCGCCTAAATAATCGACACCTCGCTCAATCCTTGTGCGCCGCACAAGGATTGAGCGAATCGCAAAATTAGCGTGCGAAACAGGCCTGCAAAAATTTCGGGCAATGCGAATAACGCGCTGAAATCCCTGTATTTCTAGATCGCTGGCAGTTGGCACGGAAATTGAAATGCCAATTTGCGACGCCAACGACGACGTCCCTCAACATCATCAATCAGCATCGTGAACTCGCCACCGGGGTGAAGCCTCGGAGCACGCCTCCATGGCTGGAGGGAGCCTGCAACGACGCAGCGGTGAGCCTAGAAGGGATTATCAATGACGACGAATCCGACTGGAAATCCGGCTTCAAGTGCGACCTGGATTTCAGATTGGCGCCCCGAAGACGAGGCGTTCTGGAATGCGACTGGCAAGACTATCGCGCGACGCAACCTGATCTGGTCGATCGTGGCCGAGCATATCGGCTTCTCGGTCTGGCTGATCTGGAGCATCGTCACCACCAAGCTGCCGCAGGCAGGCTTCCACTACAGCACCGACCAGCTGTTTCAGCTCGTCGCCGTTCCCGGCCTGATCGGCGCCTTCATACGCTTCCCCTATACCTTCGCGGTCACGACCTTCGGCGGCCGCAACTGGACCATCTTCAGTGCCGCCATCCTGTTCATCCCGACGCTGTCGCTCGCCTATTTCGTGAGCCAGCCCGACACGCCGTTCTGGCTGATGCTGCTGGTTGCTTCGACGGCCGGCCTCGGCGGCGGCAATTTCGCCTCCAGCATGACCAACATCTCCTTCTTCTTTCCGGACCGGATGAAGGGATCGGCGCTGGGTCTGAATGCCGCCGGCGGCAACATCGGTGTCTCCAGCGTGCAACTCCTGACGCCGATCCTGATGACGCTCGGCGTCATCAACCTGTTCCAGGCGACGCCGGTCGAAGGCATCTTCCTGCAGAACGCCGGCCTGATGTGGGTGCTGCCGATCGCGATCGCGGTGTTCGGCGCCGTGTTCTTCATGAACAACCTGACCTCCGCCAAGTCGTCGGTGAAGAACCAGCTCGCGATCGTCAAGCGCAAGCATACCTGGATCATGGCGTACCTCTATATCGGCACGTTCGGATCCTTCATCGGCTACTCCGCTGCGTTTCCGCTGCTGATCAAGACGCAGTTCCCGGCCATGACGATCTCGATCGCGTTCCTGGGGCCGCTGGTCGGCTCGCTGGCGCGCCCGTTCGGCGGCTGGCTCGCCGACAAGGTCGGCGGCTCCATCATCACCTTCTGGAACTTCATCGCGATGGCGGCGGCGACGATCGGCGTGCTCTACTTCGTCGGGCAGAAGGATTTCACCGGCTTCCTGTCGATGTTCCTGATCCTGTTCGTCACGACCGGCATCGGCAACGGCTCGACCTACCGCATGATCCCCTCGATCTTCCGCGAGGAGAATCTATTCAAGGTCCGCGGCAAGGGTGATGCGGCACGCGCGCTCGCATTGAAGACGGCGAGCATCGAGAGCGGTGCGGCGGTCGGCTTCATCGGCGCGATCGGCGCCGTCGGTGGCTACCTCATCCCGAGCGGCTTCGGCAAGTCGATCGCCATGACCGGCGGCCCGCAGCTCGCGCTCGCGATCTATCTCGCCTTCTACGCCTCCTGCCTCGGCCTGACCTGGTGGTTCTACCTGCGTCGCGGCCCGCAGCGTGAGGGCGCGCCAAGCCTCGCCGAAGCGCGGGTGTAGAGCATGATCCGGAAAAGCATGCAGCGGTTTTCCCTCGCGACAAACGCGGAACGCGTTTGCGCGGAGATCATGCTCAGACAATAGAGTTGGTACGAATTTCGCTTCTCCCCGTACGCGGGGAGAAGTCTCTCTGATGACGTTTGACCATGAACTTTTTCCGCAACGGCGCGGACAAAAGCAAACCGAAACAGACAGGAGAACATCATGACGCCCGAACAGATCAACCTCGTCCAGCAGAGCTTTTCCAAGGTCGCGCCGATTTCTGAAGCGGCCGCGGTGCTGTTCTACGATCGCCTGTTCGAGGTCGCGCCGTCCGTGCGCGCGATGTTTCCCGCAGACATGACCGAGCAGCGCAAGAAGCTGATGGGCATGCTCGCTGCTGTCGTGAGCGGTTTGTCGAACCTCGAATCGATTCTTCCCGCGGCCTCAATGCTCGCCAGGCGTCACGTCGCCTACGGAGCCAAGGCCGAGCATTATCCGGTGGTCGGCGCCACCTTGCTGTGGACGCTGGAGAAGGGCCTCGGCGAGGCCTGGACGCCGGACGTCGCGAAAGCCTGGACCGACGCCTACGGCGTGCTGTCGGGCTTCATGATCTCGGAGGCCTATGGCGCGCAGCCACAGGCGGCAGAATAGGAGATGCCTCGTGAGTGAACCGCTCGTCATCGTCGGTAACGGTATGGCGGCCGCACGGCTGGTCGATGAACTCGCCAAGACCGCGCTCGGCCGCTACGCCATCGCCGTGATCGGCGAAGAACCGCGGCTCGCTTACAACCGTGTGCTGCTCTCCTCCGTGCTGGCCGGCGAGACCGGCTCGCACGAGATCGAGCTGAGGCCCGCCGATTGGTGGCGCAATCGCGGCGTCACGGTGCGCTACGGCTATCGCGTCACCGAGATCGACACCGGTCGCCGCGAGCTCAAGATCGCCGGCGAAGAGAGCATGGAATACTCGAAGCTCGTGCTCGCCACCGGCTCGACGCCGCTGCGGCTTAACGTGCCCGGCGCCGATCTTGCCGGCGTGCACACCTTTCGTGACAGCCGCGACGTCGATCTGCTGCTGACGCTCGCCGCCGCCAGGAAGCGTGTCGTCGTGATCGGCGGCGGCCTGCTCGGCCTCGAGGCAGCCTATGGTCTTGCCAAGGCCGGCGCGCCGGTGACGCTTTTGCATCTGATGGACCGGCTGATGGAGCGCCAGCTGGATCTGCCCGCCGCCGACCTGCTCAAGACGCTGGTCGAGCGCAAGGGCGTTCGCGTGATGCTCAATGCATCGACCGCCCGCATCCATGGTGAGGGCCATGTCGAGGCCGTCGAGCTCGCCGACGGCAGCCGCATCGAGGCCGACGCCGTGATCTTCGCCGCCGGCATCAGGCCCAATATCGCGCTCGCCAAGGAGGCGGACATCGCGGTAAACCGCGGCATCGTCGTCAATGACGTGATGCAGACGGCTTCGCCCGACATTTTCGCGCTCGGCGAATGCGCCGAGCATCGCGGCGTCTGCTACGGCCTGGTCGAGCCGGCCTATGAGCAGGCGCGCGTTCTGGCGCGGCATCTCGCCGGCCGGCCTGCGGCCTATCAGGGCAGCGTGGTCTCGACCAATCTGAAGGTGTCCGGCGTCAGCGTGTTCTCCGCCGGCGACTTCATCGGCGGCGAGGGCAGCGAGAGCCTCGTGCTCTCCGACGTCAAGCGCGGCACCTACAAGAAGCTCGTCATCGCCGACGGCCGGCTGACCGGCGCCGTGCTGATCGGCGATACCGTCGATGCGCTCTGGTATCTCGAACTGATCCGCACCCGCGAAAAGATCACGGCCATCCGCACCGACATGATGTTCGGCCGCGCGCTGGCGCGTCCATCCAAAGCGGCTTGATAGGGCGGGCCTGACCATGACGGCGATCGATCCGACGCTCCGTGCAACCCGAACAACCTGTCCCTATTGCGGCGTCGGCTGCGGCGTGCTGGCGACGCCCGACGGCAAAGGTGGCGCGGCGATTTCGGGCGATCCCGGTCATCCCGCCAATTTTGGTCGGCTGTGCTCCAAGGGCTCCGCGCTCGGCGAGACCGTCGGGCTCGAAAGCCGGCTGCTCCATCCGATGATCCGCTGCAAGGGCGTGCTCGAACGCGTCGCCTGGAGCGATGCGCTCGATCATGTCGCCCACCGCATGCAGCACATCGTTGCGCGTGATGGCGCGGATGCGGTCGCGTTCTATCTTTCCGGCCAGCTTTTGACCGAGGACTATTACGTCGCCAACAAGCTGATGAAGGGTTTTGTCGGCACGGCGAATGTCGACACCAATTCGCGGCTCTGCATGTCGTCGTCCGTTGCCGGGCATCGCCGCGCCTTCGGCGCCGACACCGTGCCCGGCTGTTACGAGGATCTCGACCAGGCCGATCTTCTGGTCTTCGTCGGTTCGAACGCGGCGTGGTGCCACCCGGTGCTGTTCCAGCGCATGCTCAGGAACAGGCAGGAGCGTGGCGCGCGCATGATCGTGATTGATCCGCGCCGCACCGACACGGCGAGCGACGTCGATCTGTTCCTGGGCCTGAAGCCAGGCACCGACACCGCGCTGTTCTCCGGCCTGTTCGTTCACCTCGCCGACAACGGCGCACTCGACAAGGACTACATCGAGCAGAATACCTCGGGCTTCGACAATGCGCTGGCGCGTGCGCGCAGCATCGCTGGCAGCGTCACTGCGACCGCGCTCGCGACCGGTTTGTCCGAACAGGAGGTCGCGACCTTCTTCCGGATGTTCCGCGACACGGAGCGCGTCGTCACGCTCTACTCGCAGGGCGTCAACCAGTCGGCGCAGGGCACCGACAAGGTCAACGCCATTCTCAATTGCCATCTCGCCACGGGGCGCATCGGCAAGGTCGGCGCCTCGCCATTCTCGCTCACGGGCCAGCCGAACGCGATGGGCGGCCGCGAGGTCGGCGGTCTCGCCAACCAGCTCGCCGCGCATATGGGCTTCACGCCGCCCGAGATCGACCGCGTGCGGCGGTTCTGGAAGGCACCGCGCATCGCCACCCATGAGGGCTTGAAGGCGGTGCAGTTGTTCGAGGCCATCAACCGTGGTGAGGTCAAGGCACTGTGGGTGATGGGCACCAATCCGGCGGTGTCGCTGCCGGACGCCGACATGGTCCGCGAGGCTCTGAAAAAGCTCGAGCTGTTCGTGGTGTCCGAGAACGTGCGCTCCAATGACACGGTCGAGGCCGGGCCGCACGTGCTGCTGCCCGCGCTTGCCTGGGGCGAGAAGTCGGGCACCGTGACCAATTCCGAGCGGCGCATCTCGCGCCAGCGTTCTTTCCTGCCGGCGCCGGGCGAGGCGCGGCCGGACTGGTGGATCCTGAGCGAGGTGGCCAAGCGCCTCGGCTTCGGCGACAGCTTCAACTACAAATCGGCGGCCGAGATCTTCCGCGAGCACGCCGCGCTCTCGGCCTTCGAGAACGATGGCGGCCGCGATTTCGACATCGGCGCGCTGAAGTCGATCTCCAATGAAGCGTTCGATGCGCTCACGCCTGTGCAGTGGCCGGCGCGCGAAGGTCAGGCTTCCGGCGAGCGCTTCTTCGCGGGTGGCGGATTCTTCACCAATGACGGCAAGGGCCGCTTCGTCGCGCCCGAGGTGCCGTCGCTGCGCAGCGAGACCAGCCCGTCGCGGCCGCTCCGGCTCAACACCGGCCGCATCCGCGACCAGTGGCACACCATGACGCGCACGGGCCTCAGCCAGCGGCTGGGCGCGCATCTGCCCGAGCCGTTCGTGGAGATCCATCCCGACGACGCCGGCAAATACGGTATCGTTCATGACGGCTTCGCGCGCATCACCACCGATTACGGCCAGTGCATCCTGAAGGTCGTCGTCAGCGAGGGTCAGCAGCGCGGCGCGCTGTTCGCGCCGATCCATTGGAGTGCGATGAACACCTCGCACGGCCGCGTCGGTGCGCTGGTGCAGTCGTTCAACGATCCGTTCTCGGGCCAGCCTGAATCGAAGGCGACGCCAGCCGCGATCGCGCCGTATGAATACGTGTTCCGCGGCTTTGCGCTCTCGCGCAAAGAGCTCGATCTCCCGGGGCATCTGTGGTGGAGCCGGGTGAGCATCGCCGGCGGCTTCGGCTACCTGTTCGCCGACAATGCCGATCTCGCGCGCTGGCCGGCGTGGCTCGATGGCGTCGCCGGCGAGGATGTCGCCGAGTACCGCGACTTCGGCGGCGGGGTCTATCGCGCGGCCTCGTTTGCGGGCGAGCGCATGGAGACCTGCCTGTTCGTCGGCCCTGCCCATGACGCCGGCGACTGGGAGGTGGTGAAGAGCGTGTTTGCGGCTGACATCGTCACAGACGAGCAGCGCCGCCTGCTGCTGTCGGGCAAATCCACCGAGGGCACAGCCTCGAGCGGTCCCATCGTCTGCGCCTGCTTCGGCGTCGGTCGTGGCACGATCTGCGACACCATCGCGGCCGGCGCGCGCACGGCCGCCGAGATCGGCGCCAAGCTGAAGGCCGGCACCAATTGCGGCTCGTGCATTCCCGAGCTGAAGCGGCTGATTGCGGCCGCGGAGAGTGCGCCCGCGAAGGAAGCGAAGCTCGCGGGCGCGGCGAGCTAGGCGCGCCTCCGTCCCATCGTCGTTGCGAGCGCAGCTCGCAATGACAGTATTGATGCGGTGGTACCCGTTTCCACAGCGTCGTCCCGGCGCAGGCCGGGACCCATACCGCGGAATCTCTCGATTGTACGCGGTCGGAGTACCGAACGACGAGTCGTCGCCAAACTCCTTCCTGTGGTTATGGGTCCCGGCCTGCGCCGGGACGACCGTGGGGTATGTGGCACCAGCCTGCGCCATTCCTGCCATGATATCCGCGCCAATCGACGGGCCGGGCATTGTGGCCTATGCTGCCGCGCGTCTTACCAGCCCAACGCATAACAATCACAAAAACCATGATGTACCTGGAAACGCCGCCGCGCCTGATCGAAACGCAAATCTTCTCCACCATGCCCGACAAGTTCCGCCGCAAGGGCGCGCGGACGGACTGGGCTGACGCCAACCGCCCGGGTGTTGCGACCGACTCCTTCGTTGAGGGGCCGTCGTTCGATGCCAACGGCAATCTCTACATCGTCGACATTCCCTTTGGTCGCGTCTTCCGCATCGCGCCTGACGGCGAATGGTCGTTGGCGATCGAATATGAGGGCTGGCCGAATGGGCTGAAGATCGCGGCCGACGGCCGCATTCTGGTGGCCGACTACATGCACGGCATTATGCAGCTCGACGCCGGGGCAGGGCGCATCACGCCGGTCTTGACCGCGCGCAACTCGGAATCGTTCCGCGGTTGCAACGACCTGCATCTCGCCTCTAACGGCGACATCTACTTCACCGACCAGGGCCAGACCGGCCTGCATGATCCGAGCGGTCGGGTCTATCGGCTGACGCCGAGCGGCCGGTTCGATTGCCTCATCGACACCGGCATCAGCCCGAACGGCCTCGTGCTCGATCCGACCGAGACCGTGCTGTTCGTCGCCATGACACGCGACAACGCGGTGTGGCGGCTGCCATTCATGAAGGACGGCAGCGTGTCGAAAGTTGGACGCTTCTGCTCGCTGTTCGGCACCAGCGGTCCCGATGGCATGACGATGGACGCCAAGGGACGCCTGTTCGTCGGCCACGCCTCGCTCGGCCACGTCTTCGTGTTTGCGCCCAACGGCGAATTGATCGCGCGGATCAAGTCGTGTGCGGGGCCGAACTGCACCAACGTCGCAATCGGTGGTGCAAACAAGGATCGTCTCTACATCACGGAGTCGGCGACCGGAAGTGTGCTGGTTGCGGATATAAGTGAACTCTAGCACGCGATGATAGTTGAGATGCGCGGCGCTCCCTTCGCCTCTCCCCGCGTGCGGGGAGAGGCCGCAATTGCGCGAAGCGCAAATGCGGGTGAGGGGGAGCTTCCGCGAGTCCAACTGCTATCGTCATCGCGGATGCAGCCCCTCACCCCGACCCTCTCCCCGTAAGAACGGGGAGAGGGAGAAGAGCGGCGCTCGACCTGATGAACTGGATCAAGACATGAAATCAAACCCCTTCGGCCAGACCGGCACCAACGTCTCCGTCATCGGGCAGGGCACGTGGTATCTCGACCACGGCGACCGCAGGCGCGCGATCGCCGCGCTTCAGCGCGGGCTCGATCTCGGCATGACCCACATCGATACCGCCGAGATGTATGGCGACGCCGAGCTCGTCATTGCGGATGCGATTGCGGGCCGCCGCGACGAGGTGTTTCTGGTCTCGAAGGTGTTGCCGAGCAATGCCTCGCGCAAAGGCACGATCACCGCCTGCGAGCGGTCGTTGAAGCGGCTGAAGACCGACCGGCTCGATTGCTATCTGCTGCACTGGCGCGGCTCCTATCCGCTCGAGGATACCGTCGCCGCTTTCGAGGAACTGGTGAAGGCCGGCAAGATCAAGTCCTGGGGCGTCTCCAATTTCGACGCCGACGATCTCGACGAGATGCTTGACGTCGCCGGCGAAGGAAGGATCGCCTGCAATCAGGTGCTCTATCATCTGAAGGAGCGCGCAATCGAGCACGCCGTGATCCCCAGATGCGAGAAGCACGGCGTCGCGGTGGTCGCCTATTCGCCGTTTGGACATGACGACTTTCCTGCAAGCAGCAGCAAGGGCGGCGCTGTGCTCGCGCGCATCGCAGAGGCGCGTCGTGCCACGCCGCGGCAGGTCGCACTGAGCTTCCTGACCCGTGCAACTACGGTGTTCGCAATCCCGAAGGCGTCGTCCGCGGAACATGCTGGCGAAAATGCGGCCGCCGGCGATCTCGTGCTGACGAAAGAGGAGATTGCGGCGTTGGATGCGGCGTTTCCGCGCGGTCCGAAGCCACGCAGTTTGCCGATGTTGTAATGCACAAACGCCCATTATTAATGGAGCGTTGACGCGCGTGGCCCTCAGCGCATATCGGCATCCTGTTTTCGGAAGTTGTGAATCGCGCCCAATTGGCGTTTTTTAAGAGCGTACTCGATTCGCATTTCTCCCGAGTTCCAGCCGTGACCCCGCCGCCCGCCGCAGCCGCAAGGCTCGATGTCATTTCCATGCCCGTGCCGGAGAAGAACCAGGCAGCACGGCGTGCGCCGGCGCGCGTCGATCATCCCTTCAAGGGCATCGCGCTGGTGCTGCTATCGACGGTATTCCTCGGCTGCTCCGACGTCACGGCGAAATATCTGTCGTCAAGCCTGCCGTCGATCGAGATCACTTGGATCCGCTTCCTCACATTCGCGCTGATGTTCCTGCCGGTAATGGTGCCGGGTTCGCCGCTCTTCGCGATGCGGACTGAGCGACTCGGCCTTCACGTGATGCGTGGTACGGCGCTGCTCGGCTCCTCACTGTTCTTCATCACGGGGCTGGGATTCCTGCCGATCGCGGAAGCGTCTGCTACAGCTTTCGTCTCGCCGCTGTTCGTCACCGCGCTGTCGATTATCTTCCTGAGTGAGAAGGTGGGTTTGCGCCGCTGGATCGCGACTGCGATCGGCCTCGTTGGCGTGATGATCATCCTGCGTCCGGGCTCGAGCGCGTTTCACGCCGCGGCGTTCTTCCCAATCGTGTCGGCGTTCTGCTGGGCTGCCGCGTTGATCCTGACGCGCATGATGAGTGGCCGGGAAGCCGTCGCCACCACCATGGCCTATTCCGCGCTGACGGGCGCGGCTATCCTGACCGTGATGGTGCCGTTCGTCTGGGTCACGCCGAGCTGGAGCGCGATTGGATTTGGCATTTTGATTGGCGTTGCTTCGACAGTGGGGCAGTGGATCGTGGTGCTCGCCTATCGCTATGGCGATGCCTCGGTGCTGGCGCCGTTCTCCTACACGCAGCTGTTGTGGGTCAGCATTTTGGGCTTCTTCCTGTTCGGTGAGCTGCCCGACGTCTGGACCATCATCGGTACGGCCTTCATCGTTGCCAGCGGCCTCTACATCGCCCATCGCGAGCGCATCCGCCGCGCCCAGCTGCTGGTGCTGGAAGAGCGTTCGCCGAACGCCTGACGCAATACCGCGCCCGCCGCTTCGTGCTATCAACGGCTCCGACAATAAAGGAGGAGCCGGATGCGGGCTGCCATTTTCAGGAACGGTGAGATCATCGTCGACCGGATGCCGGCACCGAAGCCGGGTGCGGGTCAGGTGCTGGTCAAGACGCTCGCCTGCGGTATCTGCGGCTCCGATCTGCATGCACGCCAGCATGCCCATCGCATGGTGGAGATGGCGAAGAAGATCGGGCGCACGCCGATGGACCTGTCGCGCGACGTCGTGTTCGGCCACGAGTTCTGCTGCGAGATCGTCGACTACGGTCCGGGCACGGAACGCAAGCTCAAGCCGGGCACGCGCGTGTGCTCGCTGCCGGCGCTGCTGACGCCGGCGGGCATTCAGGGCATCGGCTATTCCAACGACAATATCGGCGGCTATGCAGAGCAGATGCTGCTGAGTGAGCCATTGCTCCTGGAGGTGCCCAATGGCCTCGCTCCCGAACATGCCGCGTTGACCGAGCCGCTTGCCGTCGGCGTTCACGCCGTGGCGAAGGCCAATATCCGGGGGGGCGAGGTGCCGCTCGTCATCGGCTGCGGGCCGGTCGGGCTCGCGGTCATCGCCGCGCTGAAGATCAGAGGCCTGCACCCGATCGTCGCCGCCGACTATTCGCCGGCACGGCGCGCGCTCGCGGCAAAGCTCGGCGCGGACATCGTCGTCGACCCCAGGGTGTCGCAGCCTTATACGACCTGGGCCGAGCACGCCCAGATGTCGGCGGCCGAGAAGGCGGCGCGGCCGCCGCTCCAGGCGATGTTGCCGGCGCTGAAGCCCGCGGTGATCTTCGAATGCGTCGGCGTGCCCGGCCTGCTGCAGCAGGTGTTCGAGGGAGCGCCGCGTGACGCAAAGGTTGTCGTCGTCGGCGTCTGCATGGAGACTGACAGAAGCGAGCCGATGCTCGGCATCATGAAGGAGCTCAACGTCCAGTACGTGCTCGGCTACACGCCGGACGAATTCGCCTATTCCCTGCGGCTGATCGCGGAAGGGCAGGTCGACGCCGCGGCGATGGTGACCGCCGAGGTCGGCATCGACGGCGTCGCAAAAGCCTTCGCCGATCTCGCCAACCCCGAGGCGCACACCAAGATCATCGTGCAGCCGTGGAGATAGGGAAGGGTTGAAGCACGGAGCCGTCGGGCTTGGCTGGCAGATCGGCGTCGCCGGCCTTGCTCGTCCTGCCGATCACGGCCCGGCGGTCGACGATCGCCTGATGGAACTGCGCCAGAACCAGACTGAACGCGGCGAGGTCGCCGTCCTCGATGGCGCCGTCTTCGTGACAGGCCAGCGTCTCGCGCAGGATATCGTCCGCGGCGCGCTGCATGGCGGCAAGATCGTCGAGTGACGTCGCCTCGCGGACGCTGGAAATCGCCGTGAGCAGGCGGTCGCGATGCAGCGCATTGAGGCTGCGCTCCTCGCGCCTCAGATAGTGGCGCAGCCACGCGGCCACGGAGCCGAGACCCGAGAGCAACAGCACCGCGCCCCAGATGTAGTCGCTGTACTTGTCCATGAAGCTGCGCTCGTTGCCGTCGACATAGGCGGCGGCGCCGGGATGCGCCGGCAGCGCGGCATCCTTGTCGGTGTCGGGCTTCTGGATATGACTGGCGGTGGGCAGATCCTTCGCAAGCGATTGCCGGACCGCAAACAGCTCGCGCGTGAAGGCGGCGACTGTGTCCTCGGAAAACCAGCTTGGCGACACGATCAGATGATTGATGGCGATGGTGTCGATCTTGTCGTCGGGGCGCTGCGGCGAGGCGGCAAATGCGCCCGCGGGGATTTCCTCGGACTCGTAGAGCGGATGCCGCTCGGCGATGGCGTCGGAGACGTCGACGCCGAGGAATTTGGGTTCGCCGCGCAGGCGCGCTGTGGCGGCGATCGTATCCGCGATGACCCTGGCGTCGAGCGCACCCACCATCATGAAGGCATCGAGCGTGGTGTCCTGGGTCATCTCCGCGATATGGTCGGTGCCGAATTGGACGACCGAGACCTTCTGCGGATTGACGCCGGACTCCGCCAGGATAACCCGTAGCAGGGTGACGTTGGCATCGCCGAGACCGACGACACCGATGCGGCGTCCGCTGAGGGCCGCAATCTCCGTGACCTTCGATTTGCCCGCGCCCTTGCGGCCCGTCGGCGCCCACATCACCACGAAATTCCGGCGCATGATCGCCACGGAGCTGGTCTCGGACGGCATCTCGAGGTCGCCGCGTGCCACTGCGAGGTCGGTCTTGCCGCCGCCGAGCAGGTTGAGACTTTGCAGCGTTCCATCGGTCTCGATCGGGGCGAGCCGCACCGGCCCGCCCTTGGCGTCGAACGCCTGGGCCATGGCGAGCACGAGCATCTGGTCGTCGCCACCGGGCGGCCCGACGGCGATGCGTAGCGTCGCCGGTTGCCACGCCCAATAGGCGATGGCGAGCGCGACCGTCAGCGCCGAGAGGCCGCTCGCGAGCGCGAGCCACGGACTGAGGCGATTGCGCCGGCGAGGCGAGGCGTCCCTGGTCACGCTCAGATCGCTCGGCACGGGCATCTCGCTTCCCTCCTGTCCGCCGCAAACGTGGCGGGTGCCGTCAGTATTTTGCAGGCACGTACATCTCCTGCGGAATCGGTCCGCGGTGATAGTCGGGATTGCGGACGCGCGGGGGCAGCACCACCGGCACGCGCGAGACTTCCTGGTAGGGAATCTGGCTCAACAGATGCGAGATGCAGTTGAGCCGGGCGCGCTTCTTATCCACGGCATCGACGATCCACCACGGCGAGTCCGGCAGGTGCGTGTGCTCCAGCATCGTCTCCTTGGCCTTGGTGTACGCCTCCCAGCGGCTGCGCGCCTCGACATCCATCGGGCTGAGCTTCCACTGCTTGAGCGGATCCTTGATGCGCATTGCGAAGCGGAACTGCTGCTCGTCGTCGGTGATCGAGAACCAGTACTTGAGCAGAATAGTGCCGGATCGGATCAGCATCCGCTCGAACTCCGGCACCGACTTGAAGAATTCCTGGTACTGGTCGTCGGTGCAGAAGCCCATCACGCGCTCGACGCCGGCGCGGTTGTACCAGCTCCGGTCGAACAGCACGATCTCGCCGCCAGCCGGAAGATGCGCCACGTAGCGCTGGAAGTACCATTGCGAGCGCTCGCGCTCGCTCGGCGCCGGAAGGGCGGCAACGCGGCAGATGCGGGGATTGAGACGCTGGGTGATGCGCTTGATGACGCCGCCCTTGCCGGCGGAGTCGCGTCCCTCGAACAGCACGACGACCTTCCTGCGCTCGGTCTGCACCCAGTCCTGTAGCTTGACCAGCTCGCCCTGGAGCCGCAGCAATTCCCTGAAGTAGACCTTGCGATCCACCGTCGGGCTCAGCGTGTCGGCCTCGTCCAGGAGTTCGTCGAGACGAGTATCGTCGAGCTCCATCTCCAGCTCTTCGTCGAGATCGTCGGCCATTTCCTGGATGATGCGCTCGCGCTTGGCGGCTTGGGAGGTACGGTCGGATGCAGTCATGGGTCCTTCTCTCGGCTCGGATGCCTCTCGCCCCGACCATCGGCGGGGTTTGTTGCGCTAATGTGACACCGGCGGCTGGCGAACGCCGCTTGTCAGGCGCAAAACGGCCCTGATGGGCCTCACACCGGCAGCGCGATCGAATATTTGACCTGGCTCAGCGCAAAGCTCGATTCGATCGAGGCGATTCCATCGAGGCGGGTCAGCTTGTTCTTCAGGAACGCTTCATAGGAGGAAAGATCGGCCGCGACGACGCGAAGCAGGTAATCGCGGTTGCCGGTCATCAGATAGCATTCCAGCACCTCGTCCCATTTCGAGATCGCGCGCGCAAAGCGGTTGAGATCCTCCTCCTTCTGCCGCGCCAGCTTGATCGAGATGAAGACGCTGACATGCAAGCCGAGCGCCTTCTGGTCGACGGTTGCGACATAGCGGGTGATGACGCCGCGCTCCTCCAAGAGCTTGACCCGGCGATGGCAGGGCGAGACCGAGAGCCCGACCTTGTCGGCGAGCTCCTGCATGGTGAGGCGGCTGTCGGTCTGGAGCGAAGCGAGGATCTTGCGGTCGATGGCGTCGAGGTCCGGCATTGGGATGAAACCTGTTTTTGAAGCGTCTCTTTGGTAAATTATACCAATTTTTGCAGGCATGGCGCGAAAAATTGAGAAGTTTGGGGCCGCGCGCGGGCGTATCATCGGGACGTTATTTCCGGGAGCATTGCCATGCCCGTCGATTCCGCGCGCCTCGAAACCCTGTCCGCTCTCAGCCGCAAGGTGCTGTGGCTGTCGTCGTGGACGATCCATCACGCCAACCACATCCGCTCGAACGCGGACGGCCTCAAGGTCGGTGGCCATCAGGCTTCATCGGCCTCGCTCGCCACCATCATGTCGGCGCTCTATTTCTCGGTGCTGAAGCCTGAGGATCGCGTCGCGGTGAAGCCGCATGCGAGCCCGGTGTTCCACGCCATCCAATATCTGTTCGACCGGCAGACGCGCGAGAAGCTGGAGAATTTTCGCGGTTTCAAGGGCGCGCAGTCCTATCCCTCGCGCACCAAGGATGTCGACGACGTCGATTTCTCGACCGGCTCCGTCGGTCTCGGTGTCGCGCAGACGTTGTTCTCTTCGCTGGTGCAGGACTACGTCAAGTCGCATGGCTGGATGAAGGATCGCCGCGAAGGGCGGATGATCGCGCTCGTCGGCGACGCCGAGATGGACGAGGGCAACATCTTCGAGGCGCTTGCCGAGGGCTGGAAGCACGGCCTGCGCAACACCTGGTGGGTGGTTGACTACAACCGCCAGTCGCTCGATGCCGTCGTGCGCGAAGGGCTCTGGGAAAAGTTCGAGACCATGTTCCGCAATTTCGGCTGGGACGTGGTGATCGTGAAATACGGCCGGCTGATGCGCGAGGCTTTTGCCGAGCCCGGTGGCGAGGCGTTGAAGCGCTGGATCGACAATTGCCCGAATGCGCTCTATGCGGCGCTGTGCTTCCAGGGCGGCGCGGCGTTCCGCAAGCATCTGCACGACGAGATCGGCGACCAGGGCCCGATCACAAAACTGATCGACCGCCGCAGTGACGACGAGCTGCTGGCGCTGATGTCGAACCTCGGCGGCCACGACATGGCGAGCATGCTGGAGGCCTTCGAGTCGATCGACCATGATCGCCCGGTCTGCTTCATCGCCTACACCATCAAGGGCGTTGGCCTGCCGTTCCAGGGCCACAAGGACAATCACGCCGGCCTGATGACGGTCGCGCAGATGGAAAAGTGGCGCGCGAGCCAGGACATCCGGCCCGGCCACGAATGGGACAAGTTCGAGGGCCTCACGCAGGATGCTGCCGCGCTCGAAGCGTTCCTCGCACACGTGCCGTTCAATCAGGATGGTCGCAGGCTGAGCGCACCCGTCGTCGAGGTGCCGTCGCAGCTCACTTTCAAGCCGTCGCCGCAGATGTCGACGCAGCAGGGCTTTGGGCTCGTGCTGAACGAGATCGCGCGCGGCGACAGCGAGCTCGCCAAGCGCATCGTGACGACGTCGCCTGACGTCACCGTCTCGACCAATCTCGGTCCTTGGGTGAACCGCCGCGGCCTGTTCGCGCGCGCCGAGAAGGCGGACTTATTCCGCAGCGAGAAAATTCCCTCGACCTACAATTGGGACGCTTCGCCAAAGGGCCAGCATCTCGAGCTCGGCATCGCCGAGATGAACCTGTTCATCATGCTGTCGGCCCTCGGCCTGTCGCACCAGATCAATGGCGAGCGGCTGCTGCCGGTTGGCACGCTCTACGATCCCTTCATCGAGCGCGGGCTCGATGCGCTGAACTATGCCTGCTACCAGGATGCGCGCTTCATGGTGGTGGCGACGCCGTCCGGCATCACGCTCGCGCCCGAAGGCGGCGCGCATCAGTCGATCGCGACGCCGCTGATCGGTATGGCGCAGGACGGGCTCGCCTCGTTCGAGCCAGCCTTCGTCGACGAGCTCGCCGTGATCATGGGCTGGGGGTTTGGCCACATGCAGCGCGAGGCGGGCGAGGGCGGTTCGGTGTACCTGCGCCTCTCGACGCGCGCGATCGAGCAGGCGCAGCGGATCATGACGCCCGAGCTAGAGAAGGGCATCACCGACGGCGCCTATTGGCTGCGCAAGCCGGGCCCCAATGCCGAGGTCGTGATCGCCTATACCGGTGCCATCGCGCCGGAAGCAATCGAAGCGACCGGCTTCATCGGCGAGAGCCGGCGCGACGTCGGCCTGCTCGCGATCACTTCGGCGGATCGCCTGCATGCGGGTTGGACCGCCGCGCGGAAATTGCGGCGTGACCGCCGCGGCGTCCAGCACCTCAGCCACATCGAAAAATTGCTGGCGCCGCTGCCGCGCGACTGCGGCATCGTGACCGTGATCGATGGCCATCCGGCCGCGCTCGGCTGGCTCGGCAGCGTCCGCGGCCATCGCGTCGAGGCGCTCGGCGTCGAGCAGTTCGGCCAGACCGGCGCGCTCGCCGACCTCTATCGCCACTACGGCATCGACGCCAACGCCATCATCGATGCGGCCGAAAGCCTCACCACCGGCGCGCCGGTGCTCCATCGCAAGATGGCGGTGTAGTCGAAGTAACCGGGCCGTCATTTCGCGCTCGCGACTTCGTCCGCGCCCCGGAATGACGGCTGAGCCATCTTGCCACTCCTCCGTCATCGGCTCATATATCCTCCGTCCGC
>NZ_LSEF01000090.1:216724-350944 GCF_001641695.1 Bradyrhizobium neotropicale | reverse complement strand
ATATGGCGGGTTCAACTGCTGGCGCTTTCGTGCAAGGATGCCTGCCGAAACGCCCCCCTCCATGCCCCCAAGAAGAGGTCAAAGATGGTCAATCGCATGCAATTCTACATCGACGGCGCCTGGGTCGATCCCGCCGTCAAGAAGTCCACGCCCGTGGTCAATCCGGCGACGGAAGAGGCGATGTATGAGGTTGCGCTCGGCTCCAAGGCCGACGTCGACAAGGCCGTCGCCGCCGCCAAGCGCGCGTTCCAGACTTACTCCCAGACCAGCCGCGAGGAGCGCGTCGCGCTGCTCTCGAAAATCATCGAGATCTACAAGGGCCGCCTCAAGGAGATCGGCGCCGCCGTCTCTGACGAGATGGGCGCGCCGCTGCCGATGGCCGAGAAGCTCCAGGCCGGCGCCGGCCTCGGTCACCTCATGACCACGCTCGATGTGCTCAAGAACTACCACTTCGAGGAACCGGTCGGCACCGCCATGGTGCTGCGCGAGCCGGTCGGTGTGGTCGGCATGATCACGCCCTGGAACTGGCCGCTCAACCAGATCGCCTGCAAGGTCGCGCCTGCGCTCGCCGCCGGCTGCACCATGATCCTGAAGCCGTCCGAGTTCACGCCGACCTCGGCGCTGATCTTCGCCGAGATCCTCCATGAAGCCGGCGTGCCGAAGGGCGTGTTCAACCTCGTCAACGGTCTCGGCCCCGAGGTCGGCGCCGCCATGAGCGAGCACCCCGACATCGACATGATCTCATTCACCGGCTCGACCCGCGCCGGCATCGACGTTGCCAAGCGCGCGGCACCGACCGTGAAGCGCGTCAGCCAGGAGCTCGGCGGCAAGTCGCCGAACGTCATCCTCGAAGGCGCCGACCTCACGAAGGCGGTGACCGGCGGCGTGATGCACATGTTCAACAACTCCGGCCAGTCCTGCAACGCGCCCTCGCGGATGATCGTGCCGCTGTCGAAGATGAAGGAAGTCGCCGCGATCGCGAAGGCGGTCGCCGACAAGACCAAGGCCGGCGATCCGCGCGGCGAAGGCACCACCATCGGTCCCGTCGTCAACCGCGGCCAGTGGGACAAGATCCAGGCGCTGATCAAGAAGGGCATCGACGAGGGCGCAACGCTCGTCGCCGGCGGCCCGGGGCTGCCCGAAGGTGTCAACAAGGGCTTCTATGTCCGCCCGACCATCTTCGCCGACGTCACCAGCGACATGACGATCGCTCGCGAGGAGATCTTCGGACCGGTGCTGACCATCATCGGGGCCAAGGACGAAGCCGATGCCGTGCAGATCGCCAACGACACGCCCTATGGTCTCGCCGGCTACGTCTCGGCCGATACGGTGGAAAGCGCCAAGCGCGTTGCCCGCCAGATCCGCGCCGGCAACGTCAACCTCCAGGGCGTGCCGAACGACCGCACCGCGCCGTTCGGCGGCTACAAGCAGTCGGGCAACGGCCGCGAGTGGGGCAAGTACGGTCTCGAGGACTTCCTCGAGGTGAAGGCGGTCGCCGGCTTCAACGCGGCGTAAGCCTCATCGCCTGAACGAACACGACGCCGGAGCGGGAAACTGCTCCGGCGTTGCCGTTTGAGTGATGCTATCCGCCCAACAGCGAAGCGTCGTAGGGTGGGCAAAGGAGCGTAAGCGACGCGCCCACCAAGACCGCAGCAAATGAGACGAGGTGGGCACGCTTCGCTTTGCCCACCCTACGATTCTTGTAACCTCGGAAAGGCTATCCCCCGACCGCGCCCTGCGTGTTCACATACAGCGCATAGATCGACTGGCTCGCCGCCATGAACAGGCGGTTGCGCTTGACGCCGCCGAAGCAGAGGTTGGCGCAGCGCTCGGGTAGCGCGATGCGGCCGATCATGACGCCGTCGGGCGCGAACACCACGACGCCGTCGAGCGCGGGATCGCCCATGCCCCAGCCGCACCAGAGATTGCCGTCGATGTCGCAGCGCATGCCGTCCGGCGTGCCCGGGCCTGCATCGATGAAGACGCGCTTGTTGGAGATCGTGGTGCCGTCGGCAGAAACATCATAGGCGAGGATCTTGCGGTTCGGTTGCCCACGGGATTCGACGACATAGAGGATCTTCTCGTCCGGCGAGAAGCACAGCCCGTTCGGTCCGAGCACGCCTTCGGCGACGATGGTTGCCTTGCGGGTCGCCGGATCGAGCCGGTAGACGTTCGGCTCGATCTCGGACTCGGCCTTGTAGCCCTCGTAATTGCCGAGCTGGCCGAAGGTGGGATCGGTGAACCAGATCGAGCCGTCGGACTTCACCACGACGTCGTTCGGCGAGTTCAGCCGTTTGCCGTTGAACGAATCCATCAGCACCGTGATCTCGCCGTCATATTCGGTGCGCACCACGCGCCGGCCGCCATGTTCGCAGGTGATCAGCCGGCCCTGGCGGTCGCGCGTGTTGCCGTTGGCAAAATTGGAGGGTTTTCGGAAGGCGCTGACGGCGCCGGTTTCCTCCTCCCATTTGATGATGCGCTGGTTCGGAATGTCGCTGCACAACAGATAGCGTCCATCGCCGAACCACACCGGGCCCTCGGCCCAGCGCAGGCCGGTCGCAAGCCGCTCCACGGCCGACAGCTTCAGCCAGTATTTTTCGAAGCGGGGATCGAGTGCACTTATCGCCGGATCGGGGTAATACGTCGCCGGCCGCCAGCCTTGAGGCCTTGCGCCTTGAGGTATTTCTTGGGTTTGGGACGATGCATCGTTCATGTGCAGTTCTCGTTATTGCGTTCCCTCTGCCCAAGTCTGCTATCATTAGAGACCCGCGACCGCAAATTGGTCGCTACCGACGAGGGAAGAAATGCCGCGTATTTTGATGACTGGAGCTTCAGGCGGAATCGGCTCGAGCCTGCGCAAGTTGCTGCCGCCGATCTATCCGGGTCTCCTGCTCTCTGACATCAAGCCGCCCAAAGATCTCAGCCCGAACGAGAAGTTCAAGGCGGCCGACCTGTCCGATCTCGCACAATGCGAGGCGATCTGCGAGGGGGTCGACGGCATCCTGCATTTCGGCGGCTACTCGGTCGAAGGCTCCTGGGAGGATATCCTCCAGGCCAACATCATCGGCGGCTACAATCTGTTCGAGGCGGCGCGCAAGAAGGGCGTCAAGCGCGTGATCTTCGCCTCGTCGAACCATGCGGTCGGCTTCTATCCCCGCCACCACAAGATCGGCACCGACGTCACCCCGCGCCCGGACGGCCGCTACGGTGTCAGCAAGGTGTTCGGCGAAGCGGTCGGCGCGCTCTATGCCGACAAGCACGGGCTGAAAGTGACCTGCCTTCGCATCGGCAATTTCGGCGAGATGCCGCTCGATCATCGCCGGCTCGCGATCTGGCTGAAGCCGGAAGATCTCGTGCAGCTCTGCCGCATCGGGCTCGAACATCCCGACATCCATTTCGAGATCTTCTACGGCGCCTCCCTCAACGAGCGCGCCTGGTGGGACAACCACCGCGCCTACGAATTCGGCTATCGCCCGACCGGCCGTGCCGAGGATTTCTGGCAGCATGCGATGGACGAGCAGGCCAAGCTGAAGCCGGATCCGGTCGGCGACTACTACCAGGGCGGCGCCTTCTGCAGCATCGAGTTCGATGCCGACCCGAGCCGCATCATCGACTGGAGCAAGCGCTAGAAAACCCGCGCGCAAGTCGGAGCGTCAAACCTCCGGCTTGCAGCTCGTGGCGGACGATGGCTGCCGATTTGGCGCTGTCCGCCAACGGCCCGTCACGAGGCGAGCGTTGTGATTGCGGCTGAGTCCGAACCTCAGCTCGCACGCACGCACCGTAGAGTTCCGGATTTCCATTGTCGGAAATGGGTGTTCTATTGGCGGAACACCCGAGCGTTTCTTCTATGCATTGCGTCGCGCGGGAGTGCCCGCCTTTAAGTGCTATTTATCGTGGAAGCAATATGCGCAAGATAGTTGTGTCAGCGATCCCCGTGTTGGCGGTCGTCCTCGCTGCGGCACTCTGGCCAACGTCACGTCCGGATGTCGAGCAGTTCGGGGACAGTGTTTACGAAACGATCTGGTTCTGGCGCATCCCGGCGTACGCCCATGATCCGGTTTGGCGCGTGCGCTGGACCTGGAGCGATCCATTGCGCGCACAGGCAAGATGTTGCCGGTTCCTGCCGCAGCCCACGTCCGCCCCGGGTTTGAAGGTTCCTTCAGGGCGTAGCCAGACGATTGCGCGTTTGGCGGACCAGTAGAAACAGCGCACGCATCGGCTGGAAAAGCGGGTTGCTTTTTTGAAGCATGCGCTTTTATGTGCCTGAGCAGAAGTTCAAGCGCTTCGCAGGACGATCAGCCGATCGCGCCTTTTGATCCTTGGCATACGAGTCGCATCATCCTCTCAAGCGCCCGGGAACAATCTTGAGGTGGCCCGGTTGCATTGCGTGCCGCTGCTGAGCAACGTATTCGGTTCCAAGTATTGTCTTGGATTTTTCTCAAATTAGTTTTTTGGTTTAAAGCTTAACCAGAAACCTAGTCTTTGATTTACAGCCGCAATCGACAGTTTACCTTGTTCTTGAATCGGAAATTCAAGGACGCCAACAATGCGCGGCTTAGCGCTCAACCCGTGTCTCGTCTTAATCCTGGCACTGTGGGGATTCAGCGCATCGGCCGATGAGAACAAGCCCAACGGCAGTTCGGCGTCGCTTGCTCCCAGCGCCAGAATCGAATGTTCGCTCAAGCGCAAGCCTGGCGAGCCCTTCGATCCCCCCTCGACGTCCGCAATCCCCCAAACCGACGCATTCGTTGCGGGCGAGCATTTCAAGGAAGACATTGCGCCGACTGCACCTGTCAAGATTTCGTGGCTTGGCGCGACCTTCGTGCGCCGGTTCGCTGTCAAGGTCGAAACCGCGGACGATGCGTCCTTGCAAGCCTATCTCTTGAAGAATCCCTCGAATGCCGCAGAGATCATCGGCGAACTCGGTACTCGCGGTGAGAGCAAACTTGCCGATATTTGGTGCCTCCTGAAGCTGCAGGCCAATGGCGAAAGCGGGGCACTGCAGACCAACTCGACTCCGAACATCTTTTTTGTCCGTGACGGTGCGGGCGATCTTGCCGTGATTGACGCTTTGTGGGGCGGCGCGGGCTGGGAAATCGGGGCCAGTCCAGTCGGAAGCCAACAGGCATGGACGCGCGGCACCCGCATCTTCTCTCGCTGATCCGAGCTGGTAGTCTTCCCCTTAAGGGATCGCCGAATCCGGCGAGCGATGGCGGGCAAAGAGTGCGCGCCTCCGTCGCTGCGATGTCAGGCATCATCTCGACAGGCGCCAGCGGTTGGTCCCGTCGTGGCGAAATGCGCCGCGGCGCGCCTCGATCACGCCTCGCAGCCGCAAGCGGAGAAAGAGTTGAAGGGCCCTTTACTGCCACCCTCCAGAAGCCGCGCAGATCGTCAGTGATGTGCTCTGACAAGCGGGGCCCGCGTGATCGCATGACCCGTCGCTCATTATTTCATTTCGCAACGCGCTCTTCCTGTTTCTTGGTCACATGCCAGAGCACCACATGGTAATGCGGCACATCGACGCCGGGGTGACCCGGGTTGAAGTAGAAGCTGACGTGGTCAACTGGTCCCGAGGACCCCGCCGCCTCCAATGACTTGTGGTCGTCGATGTCCTGGATCGGGACCATGTACACGGTCGCGACCAGACGATCCCTTCGATCGAAGCACAAAAACGGCCCCAGCGGCAAAGTGTCGGGTTTGACAAAGATGATGCCGAGGCCAGGAAAGAACTTTGGGAAGTTTACGAGGTCACTGACCCGCTTGTATCCGTTCTTTTCGGCGATCTTGCGCTGGTTTGGAGGCGGGCGGACCGCTTGGTGCTTCTCTTCCTGTTTCCTATGCTCCTGCTTCTTATGATCCTGCTTCTTATGCGCTTTCCCGCCTCGGTGCTTGGCTGTCCTGGCTTTCTCGGCCTGATCGGCCGGTGGCGCCGTCGCCGGCGCTAGCGTCTGCGGAGTTGGTGATGAGAAGGGAGCGAACTGGGCAACCGGACCCCTCCCGTCGACGATCAACCCGAGCAGCACAACCAGGGCTACGGTCACAAGCGCATTGCGCATCGACACCTCCCAAGTTGCGTTCACCTGCCCGGATTGCGTTCTCGCCAGCGCAGGAATTCCCGGAACAATTCTTCGCGGTCCGGCGGATTGGCGGCTGGCTGGCTTTCGAGGAACCGGCCGAACGCCTTGCGAAGCGCGGCTTCTCCGCCTGTTTGTTGCTGGAGCCATCGCTCTGCCGGCCGAAATCGTCGCCAGCCAGGCAGCAGCGCGGCTAGGTTCACCTCGCGCCATTTGGGATGATGTGCATCGCCGAGAAATTCAGGAAAACGCGTGAACAGTGTCTGGACGAACAATTCCAGCAGACCAAACCGCTCGTTGCGAGCCGGCCAGTTGTAGGCGTAGAGAGCGGATTTGATCGCGATCGTGTCGACCGGTGCATCGACCCCGATGATATTTGGATAATCCTCGTGACGGAGCGTCGATGGCAAGTAGTCTTGCTGCATCAGCTCCTTGGAATAGGGAATGGGCAGGAAGTGAATACCATCGGCTTGCCCGGTGCGTGCCAGGAAGCTGACCGGTTTTCCTGAGACTAGCAGGGCAGCGGAGATGTCTCCCTTCTGCATCCCCTCCAGCGCGGCGTCCGGTCCCAGGTTGGATTCGCTGATCTTGACGCCCAGACGGTTCAACACCTCGCGGCCAAGCACAGCGCCGGCACTGCCGTCCTCGCCGAGATTGACTCTCTTCCCCGCAAGATCCGTGAGGCCTGCAATCTCCGGCCGCGCGAGGAGATGGAACTCTTCGATATAGAGCGGGGCAATGTAGGCAAGCTTGTCAGAGATGTCTCCGAACGTCTTTGCCTCCCGCAGCCGGTCGACCAGGACAACGGGTGCGATCGCCACGTCGGCACCTGCCAGGGTCAGTACGTCCAGGACGTTGCGGGTGCCGCCGTTTCCCACGATTGGCAGGACCCGCAGTGCGACTTCGCCATGAGGGCCCGTCTCCTGGCCACTGGCCAGCATGGAAGCAATGTCCTGTGCTATTGCGAATTCAGTGCATTGCGGCGTGCCGGCCACGAATCCCACCGTATATGGGTCCGCAGATCGTCCCGTTTCTTTCCTGGGGACGCTTTCTTTTCGCGGAGGGGCTTTCGCGGGTTCTCTCTGAGAAGCGGATGGTTGCGTTTGCGCGAGGGAGTCGTGGACCTGTCCGCCGAGCCAGGCCGCTGCAATCAATGCGATGAACAAACCGGCCCGCATCGCTCCGCAGACCCTCATTGTTCAAACCTGTTCGGTAGCCAGCCCTCCCTTGGGCGTGACATGCCCGACAAATCGTCACCCAGCCAAGTCCGAAGTGTGACTGGGTGAACGGATCTCGCTCAAGCCTTCCAACGCGCCCGGGCTAGCGACGTTCCGACTCGGATGTATACGGCTCGTCCGCGGTAGGAACTTGCCCAACTAGTGCCCGGCGTCATCATTAGCGATGCGAGCGAGATAGTCCGACTTGCTGAACTGCATGTGATCGACACAGAGCTGGGCCAGGGCCCAGCTATCTCGGCCCTTCAACAACTCGATCATCATCTCGTGCTGGCGCTTCGACAGCGCCAGCCCCTCGCGGTCGGCGAGATTTTTTGCGCGCATCGGCAGCGTCAGGTTCATGTAGTCCTGGAGCGAGCGCACCAGATAGGGATTGCCGCAGGCGCCAAACAGCGCGACGTGGAAGGCATCGTTGGTCTCGTGAATGCCGCGCAGGTCCTGCAACTCCGCTCTGGCGCAGTATTGCTGCTGCAATTCACTGAGCGTATCGATCAGGCTTTGCGGTGCGGGCAGGGGGATCATCAGCGCGGCCTGCCGCGTCAACATCTCCCGGACCTCGTAGATTTGCCGGACTTCCTCGGCCGAGTAGATCCGCACGGTGGCGCCGACATTCTTCTCGCGGCGGACGATGCCGCGCCGCTCCGCCTCCACCAGGGCCTGGCGCACGAAATGCCGCGACGTGCCGTAGCGCGCCATCAGCGCGTCCTCGGTCAGGCGCGCGCCCGGCGCGAGGCGGCCGAAAATGATGTCCTCCTCGAGCCGCGCGACGACATCGTCCGGGTCGTCGCGCCGAACCGTCACTGCATCAGCTGTGCGAATGTGCTGCATTCCCTCCAGCCTCCCGGCAGGGCGCTCCGGTCCAGCCGCTCCTGTGGAGCAGGGAACATGCAGATTGTCAATAATCCGGAGCGTTCGACACGGCTTCAGCTCGGAAATTGCCGCCGCTGGCGCCTCTCTTATTGACAATCGGGGGGTAGGCTGTACGACAATGCGAAGTGCGGAATGGAGTGGCATGATGACGAGTGGCTTGCGCAAAGGGCTGACGAGCTATGGCGATGCCGGCTTCTCGCTGTTCCTGCGCAAGGCCTTCATCAAGGCGATGGGCTATTCCGACGACGCGCTCGAGCGTCCCATCGTCGGCATCACCAATACTTATAGTGATTACAATCCCTGTCATGGCAACGTGCCGCAGATCATCGAGGCCGCGAAGCGTGGCGTGATGCTGTCGGGCGCGATGCCGTTCGTGTTTCCGACCATCTCGATCGCCGAGAGTTTTGCGCATCCGACCTCGATGTATCTGCGCAATCTGATGGCGATGGACACCGAGGAGATGATCCGCGCCCAGCCGATGGACGCGGTGATCGTCATCGGCGGTTGCGACAAGACGTTGCCTGCGCAGGTGATGGCGGCGATCAGCGCCGATCTTCCCACCGTCGTCATTCCGGTGGGGCCGATGGTGGTCGGCCATCACAAGGGCGAGGTGCTGGGTGCCTGCACCGACTGTCGCAGGCTGTGGGCCAAGTATCGCGCCGGCGACATCGACGATGCCGAGATCGAGGCGGTGAACGGCCGTCTCGCCCCGTCGGTCGGCACCTGCATGGTGATGGGCACGGCCTCGACCATGGCCTGCATGATCGAGGCGCTCGGCCTGTCGCTGCCGATGAGCGCGACGATCCCGGCGCCGCATGCCGAGCGCTTCCGGCTGGCAGAGGCCAGCGGCAAGATTGCCGCGGAGATGGCGAAGACGAAGGGGCCGAAGCCGAGTGAACTGCTGACGCCGGCCTCCTTCAAAAATGCGCAGGTCGTGCTTCAGGCGATCGGCGGCTCGACCAACGGCCTGATCCATCTGACCGCGATGGCGCATCGCTCGCCGCACCGGCTCGATCTCGATGCTTTCGACAAGCTCGGCCGCGAGGTGCCGGTGCTGGTCGACCTCAAGCCGTCCGGCGAGCATTATATGGAGCATTTCCATCACGCCGGCGGTGTGCCGAAGCTGCTGGCGCAGCTCGGCGATCTCATCGATCTAGACGCGAAGACGATTACGGGCCGGACTCTGCGCGATGTCGTGGCGAATGCGGAAGAGGTGCCCGGTCAGGACGCGATCCGCCCGCGCGACAATCCGATCAAGCCGGAAGGTGGCCTCGCCGTCCTGCACGGCAATCTCGCGCCGCGCGGCGCGGTCATCAAGCAATCCGCGGCGAGCCCGAAGCTCCTGCAGCATACGGGGCGGGCGGTGGTGTTTGAATCCGTCGAGGACATGACCCTGCGGGTCGACGATCCCGATCTCGACGTGAACGCCGACGACGTGCTGGTGCTGCGCAATGCCGGCCCGAAGGGTGCGCCCGGCATGCCCGAAGCCGGCTATCTGCCGATCCCGAAAAAGCTCGCGCGCGGCGGCACCAAGGACATGGTGCGCATTTCGGATGCGCGCATGAGCGGCACGGCGTTTGGCACCATCGTGCTGCACATCACGCCTGAATCCGCTGTGGGTGGGCCGCTAGCGCTGGTGAAAAACGGCGACATGATCCGGCTCGATGTTGCCAAGCGCAGCATCGAGCTGCTGGTCGACGCGACCGAGCTGGAACGGCGCCGCGCTGCCTTGAAAGCGCCTGCTGCGCCGGACGAGGCACGGCGCGGCTACGCCTGGCTGTTCAACGAGACCATCCTGCAGGCCGACGAGGGCTGCGACTTCGATTTTATGCAGAGGACTGGGCAAGTGACTGGGAAGGGGTGACCAAGCACCCACAAACGTAGCTCAGACCGCTAAAGCGGCGGGCGATAAAACAGGGGGAAACGATGATTGCACGATCCATGCGTGGGTTGGTGGCTTTGGCCGCCGTCCTGTTCGTCACTGGGGCCGGGGCGCAGGAGGTGAAGCATTATCGCTTCGCCTATGACCAGCCGCGCAACACCGGCTATTCCATCGCGGGTGACCTCTTCGCCGACAAGCTCAAGGAATTGAGCAAGGGAACGATGATCATCGATCAGTATCCCGGCGCGCAGCTCGGCCAGGAGCCGCAGGTTCTCCAACTCGTGAAGGCGGGCGACATCGAGTTCGCGATCATCTCTTCGGCCAACACCGCGACGATCTCTCCGCAGGCGGGCGTGATGTCGCTGCACTTCCTGTTCCGCGACGAGAACCACGTGATCAAGGGGCTCGCCGATCCCCGGGTGTTCGAAGCGCTCAAGACCATGATTGACGAGACCACGCAGGGCCTGCATGTGATCGCGACTGGATCGCAGGGCGTGCGCCACATGTACTCCAAGAAGGAGATCCACAATGTCGGCGACATCAAGGGGCTGAAAATCCGCGTGCAGGCGACCGCGACCGAGGACACCATGTTCCCGGCCTATGGCGCCCAGACCGTGCATATGCCGTTCGGCAGCGTCTACACCTCGCTGCAAACCGGTGTGGTCGACGTCGCCGAGAACAGCATCAATGTCTACCTCGTCAACAAGCACTACGAGGTCGCCCCGGTTCTGAACATCACGGAGCACGAGGCCAACAACGCGCTGGTGTTCGTCTCCGACAAGCTCTGGCAGAGCCTGTCTGCCGAGCAGAAGCAGTGGGTGCAGACGGCGGCCAACGAGATCAGCACCAAGGAGCCGCAAAAGGCATTCGAGCTTGAGCGGAGCGCGGCCGAGAAGCTGAAGAAGATGGGCGTCAAGATCGTCCAAGACGTCGACAAGAAGAGCTTTACGGCGGTCGCCGACCCCTATCTCGACAAGCTCGCCAAGGAGCTCGGCCCGCACGCCGAGAAGATCAAGAACCTGATCCGGTCGATTAACTAGGCCCAGCAAAGCCGTCATGCCCGGGCTTGTCCCGGGTATCCACGTTCTTCCTCCCGGCCGGCCCAAATGAGGATGGCCGGGACGAGCCCGGCCATGACGAGAGCCGGACTAGGAATTGCGGAGCGCTCGTAGAATGGCCATCGCCGACAAACTGGTCTTGAGACGGCAGCGTCACCTCAAATGGCGTGCGCTCGACTGGCTCGAGCTCGCGCTGATGCTTCTCTGCGGTACGTTGTGCTTCGGATTCTCGCTGTCGGTGACCGCCGACATCGTCACGCGCACGATCGGCCACCCCTGGCTGTGGCTGCAGGAGGTCACCTCGACGTTGTTCATCTACGCGATCTTCATCGGCACGGCGGCCGCGACAAGGCGCAACGACCACCTCTATCTCACCGCCATTTCCGAGGCGTTGCACGGCACGCCGCGGCTGATCGTGGAAGTCGTCATCCGCATCGTCGTTCTCGGCGTCGCCTTCTGCCTGATCTGGTACGGCTATCAGAACTATCTCCGCGGCTTCGGCAGTTTCCGCCTGCCGTCGGGCACGCCGATCGCCTCGCTCTATGCCATCATCCCGCTGTCGGGCGTCCTGATCGGCCTGTTCACCATCGAACAGCTCGTCAACGGCCTGCGCAACGGCTTTGATCATCCCGAACCACCGGACGAGGATGAAGCGCATTCCGCGGCCGCGACGGACGCACAGACGAGGGCGCGGCCGTGAGCGCACCAATCGTCCTGGCGTTGATGTCGTTCTGCTTCCTGTTCTTCGGCTATCTCGGCGTGCCCGTGCCGTTCTCGCTGATGGCTGGCGTGTTCATCGGCGCGATCCTCTCGGACGTCTCGCTCGCCGCGATCATCCAGAAGATCTTCGACGGCGTGGACTCCGAGGCGCTGCTGGCGATCCCGTTCTTCCTGCTGGTCGGCGAGCTCATGAGCTCGGCAAATGTGGTGGTGCGGATCGCGAACCTGTCGGTGTCGCTGGTCGGACACATCAGGGGCGGCCTGTCGCAGGTCGTTGTCGTCTTCAGCATGTTCTTCTCGGAGATGTCGGGTTCGACGACAGCCGACGTCGCCGTGATGAGCCGCGCGCTGGGCGGCCCGATGAAGCGCGAGGGCTATGAGCCTGCCTTCATTGCCGCGATCATTGCTTCGGCCTCGACGATCGCGGCGCTGGTGCCGCCGAGCATCACCGCCGTGGTCTATGGCGCCGTCGGAAACGTCTCGATTGCCGGCCTGTTCATGGCGGGCGTGGTGCCGGGCCTGATGATCGGCTTCGGCCTGATGATCTACTGCTATTTCTTCGGGCCTTCCGGCCTGCGCAAGCCGCGCGCGCCGTTGCGCCAGGTGGTTTTCGCCGCCGGCGATGCGGCGTTGCCGCTGATGATCCCGGTGATCCTGCTTGGCGGCATCCTGACCGGCTGGTTCACGCCCACGGAGGCCGGTGTCGTTGCGGTGGCCTGGATCATCCTGGTCGTGATCCCCGCGCTCAATCGCGGGCACTTCAGGAAGATCCCCTATGATTTCTGCCTTGCCGGCCTGATCTTCTCGCTGCCGCTGATCACGATCGGCGCCGCCAACGCCTTCGGCTGGATGCTCGCCTATCTGCGCGGCGCAAACTACATCGCGGAATGGATCACCTCCATCGCCGGGAATGATCCGCATCTGATCATGCTGTTGATGGTGCTGTTGTTCACCGTGGTCGGCGACTTCATCGAGCCGGTGCCGACCATCATCATCTTCATGCCGTTGGTCAACGCGCTGACGGAAGCCGGCGACATCAACGGCGTGCATATGGGCGTGGTGCTGATCGCAACGCTGGCGTTCGGCCTGATCACGCCGCCCTACGGGCTCGTGCTGTTGATGGCGTCGAAATTCGTCGGCATCAGTTTCGCCAAGGCGCTGCGCGCGGCGCTGCCGATCTATGTCGTGTTCTTCGCGACCATTGCGTTCGCGATCTACTTCCCCAGCGTGGTGCTGTGGCTGCCGCGGCACGTGCTGCCGGAATCGGTCGGCTGCTTCAAGTCGCCGGCAGGCACAGGCTACATCTGTCCGCAGTGAGTCCGGCGGCTACTTGCCCTTGCTCGTAAACTTCTTCACGGCGGCGCGAAATTCCTCGGTGTTCATCGCCATGATGATCTTGTGTTCCTCGGCGTCGAGCTGCTGCTTCACCGGCGTGGTGGCAGCCTGGTAGACCAGCGACTTGGTGCCGGCGATCGCTGCCGGCGGGTTCTGCGCCAGGCGTTCGGCAAGCTGCCGCGTCGCCGCCTTAAGCTCGGTCGCGGGAACCACTTTGGCGACAAGGCCCCATTCATGGGCCTGCTGCGCGGTAAAACTGTCCTCGGACAGGAAGATCTGCAGGGCGCGGCGCGATCCGACCGTGCCGACGATGCCGACCGTGCTGCCGCCATCGGGTGACACCCCGATCTTGGCATAGGCCGGCGTGAAGCGTGCATCCTCCGCGGCAATGCAGAGGTCGGTGACGAAGGCGAGACCCATCCCGGCGCCGGCAGCCGAGCCGTGGACGCTCGACAGCGACAGTTTTGGCATGCGTCGGATGGTCTCGATGAAGGTGTGGTAATGCTTCAGCAGTTCGCCGACGACCGGCGTCACCGTGTTGGCTTCGGCGGCGGCGCCGATTGTCTGCAGATCGCCGCCAGCGCAGAAGGCGCGGCCTTCGCCTTCGAGGACGACGACCCTGATCTCGTCCGCACCTTCGATGTACGCCGCGAGCTGCTCGAGCTTCTGCGCAATCGCAAGGTTGATCGAGTTGAACGCGGCGGGACGGTTGAGCGTGATGGTGGCGATCGGGCCATCGATCCGCAGCAGGGCGGTATCATCGGGACTGGAGACGGGAGCAGACATCGGAAATCCCCGGCAGGAGGTCGTTGGTGCAACTAAATCGCAGAAGGCGAGGGGTGACAATCCCGGTCATGGCGCTTGCATGCCAGGCTGGCGCTCTTGCGCAAGCCGGAACGATGGGGTCAAATGGGGCTGCCTTCGTTTAGGGACGGACACGAGCGCCGGCTCCTCCGGGCGAGGCCAGCAAGCCAAAATCAACGATTGAGGAGACGACATGGCTAACGCTCGTGTCTTGGGAAGAGAGCTGTTCCAATGACTGAAGGTCCGGTGATCATTGTCGGTGCGGGCCATGGCGGCTACCAGGCCGCGGCATCCCTGCGTCAGGCGGGTTTCTCCGACCGCGTTTGCCTGATCAACGACGAGGCCCATCTGCCCTATCAGCGGCCGCCTCTGTCCAAGGCCTATATCAAGGGCTCCGCCGGTCCGGAGAGCCTGATGTTCCGGCCGGAAAAATTCTACCACGACCAGAAGATCGAGCTGATCGCGGGCCGCGCAGTGTCGATCGATCGCGCGAAACGCACGGTCCTGCTCGCGTCGGGCGAAATGCTTGACTACGGCCACCTCGTGCTGGCCACGGGGGCGCGCAACCGGATGCTGGATCTGCCGAACGCGAATCTGCCCGACGTGAAATATCTGCGGATCCTCGACGAGAGCGAGGCGCTGCGAAAGATCATGCCGTCGAAGACGCGCGCCGTGATCATCGGCGCGGGCTTCATCGGCCTGGAATTCGCCTCCACTGCGCGGATCAAGGGGCTGGAGGTCGAAGTGATCGAGCTTGCCCCGCGTGTGATGGCGCGCGCGGTGACGGCGGAGGTCTCGGATTATTTTCAGGCGCGGCACCGTGAGGCCGGCATCCGTATTCATCTCGGTGTGCAGGCAACCAGCATCGAGGCGGAGGGTGGCAAGGTCACTGGTGTCAGCCTCAGCGACGGTCGCCACTTGCCGGCGGATCTCGTCGTGGTTGGTGTCGGCGTGCTGCCGAATATCGAGCTCGCGGCGGAGGCAGGGCTGCCGGTCGCCTCCGGCATCATCGTCGACGAACATCTGCTGACGTCCGATCCCAATATTTCCGCGATCGGCGATTGCGCGCTGTTCGCGAGCCCGCGCTTCGGCGGATCGCTGCGGCTCGAGTCGGTGCAGAACGCCACCGATCACGCCCGCTGCGTGGCAGCGCGGCTCACGGGCGACAGCAAACTCTACGATGGTCATCCCTGGTTCTGGAGCGACCAGGGCGACGACAAGCTGCAGATCGCGGGGCTCACGACCGGCTACGACCGCGTCGTGCTGCGTGGCGACCCCGCCGGGAAGGCGTTCTCGGCGTTCTGCTACAAGGGCGACAAGCTGCTCGGCATCGAGTCCATCAACCGCGCCGGCGATCACATGTTCGGCCGCCGCCTGCTCGGCATGGATCGCTCGCTCGCGCCTGAGAAGGCCGCGGATGAAAGCTTTGACCTGAAGAGCGCGCTGGCGTGATCAGCCGGCGTTGACGATGGCGGCAACTTCTGTCGCCGTCGGCATCGAGGGACCCGCGCCCATGCGCTGCACCGAGATCGAGGCGGCCGCGTTGGCGAAGGTGAGCGCTGTTGGCAAGGTGGCGCCATCGGCGAGTTGCGCTGCGAGCGCGCCGACGAAGCAGTCGCCGGCGCCGGTCGTATCGACCGCCTTCACCACGCGGCCCGGCACGGCGATCTCTTCGCGCCCCGCAAGCGCCAGCACGCCGCGCTTGCCGAGCGTCACGCAGATCGTCTGCTCCTCGCGCGCCCGAAGCCGGCGCGCGACGTCCATGATGCGCGCCGGCTCGTCGTCTTCCGACAAGTCGACGCCAGCGAGATAGCCGAGCTCGGTCTCGTTGAGCACGAGGATATCGACGAGTTCAAGCAGGTCGCGGCCGAATGTTTGCGCCGGTGCCGGATTCAGCAGCGTGGTCGCCTGAGTGGACCGTGCCCTTCGGAAGAACGCGGCAATCGTCGGTAAGGGGATCTCGAACTGGCTGACGGCGACGTCGCCCCGCAGCAGCGGCACGACGCTCACATCGTCCGCGCCGACCAGCGCGTTGGTGCCGGGAATGACGACGATCGTGTTGTCGGCCTCCGCCACCGTGATGATGGCCGTGCCGGTATGCGCTGCTGAGGTCTCACTGACATAGCCGAGATCGATGCCCTGATCGCCAAGGAAGGCCTTCAGCTCCGTCCCGAAGGAGTCCTTCCCGAGCCCGCCGATCAGCGTCGTCCGTGCGCCCAGCCGCGATGCCGCGACCGCCTGATTGGCGCCCTTGCCGCCGGGGAAATACAGCACCTGCCGGCCAGCGACGGTCTCGCCGACCCTGGGGTGGCGGTCGGCCGTCGCCACCACATCCATGTTGATGCTGCCGGCGACGAAGACGCGCCCCATGCGAGACTCCAGTGACGTCTAGACCCTGACCTCGAACTCGTGCCTGACCTTGGCGATGTCGACAAGGGTCGGCAAGCCGGCCTCGTTGCCGAGGCGCTGGATCTTGAAGGTCGAGGCCGCGCGAGCGAAGTCGAAATGCTCACGCCAGGTTTTGCCGGGATGGGCGAGGTAGGAATAGATATAGGCGCCGTGGAAGACGTCGCCGGCGCCATTGGTGTCGAGCACGCGCTCGCGCGGGATCGGCATCGCCGGCATGGTCTCGACCGTACCGGTCTCGTTGTACCAGAGCAGGCCCTTCTCGCCCATGGTGACGCCGCCGATCCGGCAGCCGCGGCTCTTCAGGTAGTCCAGCATCTGCTCCGGCGTCAGGTCCATCTGCTCGCACAACCGCTCGGCGACGATCGCGACGTCGATGAATTCCAGGAGCTCGTGCGTGTTGGTGCGCAGACCGCCGCCGTCGAGCGAGGTCAGGATGCCGGCCTCGCGGCAGACTTTCGCGTAGTGGATCGCGGCGTCGGGCTGGTGGCCGTCGATATGCAGCGCGCGGCAGTTGCCGAGATTGAGGATCGGGAAGGGGTGGATGTGTGAGTCGTCGCGGCAGCGGACGATGGCGCGCTTGCCGTCCTTGGGCATGATGAAGGAGAGCGAGGACGTATTCACCTTGCGGCCGTGCAGCGAGATCGCATACTTCGCGCACATGTCCTGGAACATGCGCCCCAGCCAGTCATTGGCGACGGTGGCGATCAGGTCCGGCACGATGCCGAGCTTGGCGCAGCAGAACGCCGCCGTGACCGCGTTGCCGCCGAAGGAGACGGCGTAGTCCGAGGCCACGTGCTTCTCGTCGCCGGTCGGCATGTGGTCCGTGATGAAGACGACGTCGATATAGGTCTGTCCGATAAAGAGGGCCTGCATTGCTTGTCCGTAGTGCGCTGGGTGGTCCCGGCCGGCGGCCTACTTTAGCACCGGTTCCGCTCAGGGGACGCCGAAATTATTCGCAAAGCCGCCGCCCGAAGCGCTTGAGGTGAGCTTTGGGCCGGAATACGACCATGACAGGGCCAACGCAATGCCGAAGCAAAGCCAGAGCGCCGGATTGATGTCCAGTTCCAGGCGCGTCGAATGGGAGGAAAAATGATCACCGGCCTCGATCACGTCGTCGCTCTGGTCAAGGACATCGGTGCGGCCAAGGCGGCCTATCAGACGCTGCTGGGACGGGCGCCGGCCTGGCAAAATTCCGGCGATAGCGCCGATCGGGTGCTGTTCACGCTTGCCAACATGACGATCGAGTTGATGGCGCCGAGCGGCTCCAACGTGACCGCCGATCGCATGCGCGCTTTGCTGGAAGACCGCGAAGGGGTGCTCGCAAGCCTGTGCTTTCGTGTCGCCGACATCGGCAAGATGCATCGGCGACTCGAGCGGGTGGCCTTGAGGCCGGATCCGGTCGCCGAGGTCGAAAGCAGCGACCCCGACACCGGTGCGGCCATGCACTGGAAACGCACGCGCGCCGCGACCGAGCTGACGCGCGGCGTGCGCATGTTTTTCCTCGAACTCGCCGAGGAGCGTCCGCTGTCCGCGGCTACCGGCGTCGCCCCGTTCGATGCGCTCGATCACGTCGTGGTCGCAACCGAGGACTCCGAACGTGCCGCCGCGCTCTACGGCGCGCGGCTCGGCCTCGATCTGGCACTCGACCGCTCGCACCATGACTGGGGCCAACTGATGTTCTTCCGCTGCGGTGACCTCGTCGTCGAGGTGGTGCGGCGGCCGGTCGCCGGCGGCGATTTGATGCACGACCGGCTATGGGGCCTGAGCTGGCGGGTGGCCGACATCGAGGCCACGCGCACCCGCCTGATCTCGGCCGGTCTCGATGTCAGCGAGGTGCGCAACGGCCGCAAGCCCGGCACGCGGGTGATGACGGTCAGGAACGGCACCTGCGGGATCCAGACCATCCTGCTGGAGCGCTCGCCGAAGCCGGCGGAGTGATGCCGGTCTCTCCATTCGTCATTGCGAGCGCAGCGAGATGCCTCTCTTCTTCGTCATTCCGGGGCGTCGCGGAGCGACGAGTCCGGAATCCATTCGTCCACTCACCTGCCGCACGATGGATTCCGGGCTCGCGCCCAAGAGGGCGCGCCCCGGAATGACGAAACAAGTGACGTCGTGTCCCGCCCCCGAGGACATTGGATCGCCCCGGAGAGGCTGTCATCCTTCATTCTCAAACCGTCGCGCGCGTGTTACATGACGTTGTGAGAGCACCCAGCGAGCAACCGGCTTGGCAAAGGCAAAGCGAAATCTGAGATGGCAGCGTGATCCCGAAGGGATGCGGCTGCGCATCCTCGAGGCTGCCAAGCAGGAGTTTTCGGCCCACGGGCTTGCCGGCGCGCGTGTCGACCGCATCGCAGCCAAGGCCGGCGCCAACAAGCGCATGCTCTATTACCATGTCGGCAACAAGGACGATCTCTATCTCGCGGTGCTCGAAGGCGCCTACGACAAGATCCGCAGCGAGGAACGGGGGCTCGATCTCGAACATCTCGATCCGCCCGAGGCGATCAAACGTCTGATCGAATTCACCTGGAACTATTTTCTGCGCAATCCTGAATTCCTGTCGCTGCTCCAGACCGAGAACCTCGCGCGGGCGAAGCACCTGAAGCGCTCGACCAAGGTCAAGTCGATGCATTCGCCCTTCGTCGAGATGATCCGCACCGTGGTCCGGCGCGGCGTCAACAGCGGAGACTTCCAGGTCGCGGTCGATCCGGTGCAACTGTACATCTCGATCGCGGGGCTGTGCTTCTTCTATCTCTCGAACTCCGCCACTTTGAGCGTGATCTTCGGCCGCGACCTGCTCGCCAAGGACGCCAAGGATGAGCGGCTTGCCCACATGGTGGGCCTCGTTCTGGCCGCGCTGACGGGCCGGTCGGCGGAGCTGCTCGAGATCGTCAAGGCGCCGAAGTCGCGCGCCGCCGTGGCGCAGACGGCTTAGCGGTGTAGCCGCGTACTGGCGGACCGATTGTCTGCCGTTTCCGCAATCTCAGTTGTCGTCGCCCGACTTGATCGGGCGATCCGGTATTCCAGAGACGCTGAGGAGGTACGGAGAAGCCGCGGCGTACTGGATCCCCCGCTTTCGCGGGGGATGACACCGAAGATGTGGCACGACGGTCCGCTACCTCACCGCCAACTCGAGTTTTGAAGGCTAGGAACCATCGCGCAAAACGTCACAGGGAAAGCGCTGGACAGTATTTATCCAACGGGTTAATTTCTCGCCCGAACGAAAAAGAATGCCGGGAGTGAGACGTGGCTGAGCCGAAGCCGCAGAGTGCGGTGTCCAAGATGCTGAATGCGGCCTGGGTGCGGCCGCTCTTGTTCCTGGTCTTCATCGTCGTGGCCTGGGACCTCGCGATCCGGCTGTTCAAGATCCCCGCCTATCAGATCCCGGCGCCGGCCGACGTCGTGGCCGTGCTGCGCACCGATTGGCCCGAGCTGCTGCGCCAGTCCTGGCCCACCACCTACGCGACCATTTGGGGCTTCGTGCTCTCCGCATTGTTCGGCATTCCCGTGGCGATGCTGATCGCGGGGTCCAAGACGGTGGAGAGCTACGTCTATCCGCTGCTGGTATTCTCTCAATCCGTGCCGAAGATCGCGATCGCGCCGCTGTTCGTGGTCTGGTTCGGCTTCGGCATCCTGCCGAAGGTGATCTCGGCCTTCCTGCTCGGGTTCTTCCCCGTGGTGGTCTCGGCCGTGCAGGGCTTCAAGTCGGTCGATCCCGACATGGTCGATCTCGCCCGCGCCATGCAGGGCAGCCGGTTGCAGGTGTTCTGCGCGGTCAACCTGCCGCATGCGCTGCCGGCGATCTTCTCGGGGCTCAAGGTGTCGGTGACGCTCGCCGTGGTCGGCGCCGTCGTCGGCGAGTTCGTCGGCTCCAATTCCGGCATCGGCTACGTGATGCAGCGCTCGATCGGAACGTTCGATCTGCCGACGATGTTCGCGGCCCTCGTGATCCTGGCGCTGCTCGGCGTCATTCTGTTCTGGATCGTGGATCGCATCGAGAAGCTGGTCATTCCCTGGCATGTCAGCCAGCGCGAGGACGTGATTTTCGCCTCTTAGAGCATGATCCGGACTCGGAGGGCCGCGTTAGCGCAAAGTGTGCGGCGGTTTTCCGATAAGATCATGCTCAAACAAAAACTAAAGCAACGAACGGCCACCAACGGCCGAAAGCAACAAGCACAAGGGAGAGAGTAGCGATGAAGCGGTGGATAGGAGCTGTCTCGGCGGCGCTGATGGCGCTTTCGGTTGTGCCGGCGCAGGCGGCCGACAAGGTCGTGCTGATGCTGAACTGGTACGTCTATGGCGAGCACGCGCCGTTCTATTACGGCAAGGCCAAGGGCATCTATGCGGCCGAGGGCATCGACCTCGAGATCCAGGAAGGCCGCGGCTCTGCCGCGACCACGCAGGCCGTTGCCGCCAAGACCGCCGACTTCGGCTATGTCGACGTTCCCACCATGATGCGCGCCGCGATCAAGGGCGCGCCGGTGATCGCGACTGGCGTGTTGCTCCAGACCAGCCCGATGTCCGCCATGGGCTTCGCCGACAAGAACATCAAGAAGCCCGAGGATATCAAGGGCAGGACGGTGGCGATCACGCCCGCTGACTCCATGACCCAGATCTGGCCGCTGTTCCTGAAGAAGACCGGGCTGAAGGAGAGCGACTTCCACACCGTCGCCGGCGACGGCCAGACCAAGCTCAACGCCGTCATCAACGGCCAGGCCGATCTCCTGCTCGGCTACGTCATGGACCAGTCGATGAAGATCAAGGATGCCACCGGCAAGGACGTCTATCCGATCAAGTTCGCCGACTACGGCATCAACATGGTGTCGTCGGGCATCATCGCCAATTCCGACTATGTGAAGGCCAATGCCGATCTCGTCCGCCGCTTCATGTCGGCGACGACGAAGGCGGTGGAAGCCGCCGAGAAGGAGCCGAAGGCGGCGGCGCAGTCGATCCTCGATGCCAACCCGAAGGGCGGCAAGATCGACACGCTGACGCAGGGTTTTGAGCTGACCATCCCGCTCTACCGGACCGCGGAGACCAAGAGCAAGCGGCCGTTCCAGGTCACCGACCAGAACATGACCGACTCCGTCAATCTGATGGTCGAATATGGCGGGCTCGATGCCAAGGCCAAGGAGAACCCGAAGGCCTTCTACACCAACGATTACCTGCCGAAGGGCAACTCGTGAAACCAGCGACAAGACCGAGTGATGAATTGCAACCGGCCGCGCATCTCAGACTGGTGAGCGACCGGGCGGGGAGCGAAGCGTCGGGCATCAAGCTGTTCGGCGTGTCGAAAACCTATCGGACGCGCGACGGCGATGTGCCGTCGCTGCGGCCGCTGGATTTTCACATCAATGACGGCGAGTTCTTCGTCGTGGTCGGCCCCTCCGGCTGCGGCAAGTCCACGCTGCTCAAGCTGATCTCCGGCCTGTTGCCGCCGACCACCGGCGAGATCCTGGTCGAGGGCGAGAAGGTGACGACGCCGCACGGCAATGTCGGCATCGTCTTTCAGAATGCGCTGCTTCTGCCCTGGCGCAACATCATCTCAAACGTGATGCTGCCGATCGACATGAAGCGGCTGCCGCGGGCCGAATATCTCGCCCGAGCCAAGGAACTCTTGAAGCTGGTCGGTCTCGAAGGGTTCGAGAAGAAGCTGCCCTGGCAGCTCTCCGGCGGCATGCAGCAGCGCGCCTCGATCTGCCGCGCACTGGTGCACGATCCCAGGATCATGCTGATGGACGAGCCGTTCGGTGCATTGGACGCGCTGACGCGCGAGCGCATGAATGTCGAGCTGATGCGGATCCAGCGTGAAACGAAGAAGACGGTGCTCCTCATCACGCACTCGATTCCGGAGGCCGTGTTCCTCGCCGACCGCGTGCTGGTCATGACCGAGCGGCCCGGTGCGGTCGCCGCGATCTACGATGTGCCGCTGCCGCGCCCGCGCTCGCTCGACGTGATGGCCGACCCGGTCTTCACCGAGCTCGTGCAGCGCATCCGCAAGCATTTCTTCTCGCAGGGTTCGCTGGACTAGAGCCATGCCTGTGCGCCTGAAGCTGCGAGATATCGCATTTTTTGAACGGCCCGTGCGTTTCGCGCGGCCGTTCCGCTTCGGCGCCATCACGATCCACGCGACCCCGCAGCTCTTCGTAGGGGTCGAGATCGAGGTCGAGGGCAAGGGCAAGGGCAAGGGTGTTGCGATCGGCGCCAGCGCCGAGTTGCTGGTGCCAAAGTGGTTCGACAAGCGGCCGGAGCTGTCGCCGGCGCAGACGGTCGACGGGCTCCGGCGTTCACTTGCGATCGCACGTGATCTCTATCTGGCGCAGACCGGCTTTGACACGGCGTTCGGGCTGCATGCTGCCTGCATCGGTGCGCAGGTCGTCGCCTGCACGCAGCAGAACATCCCGCCGCTCGCGGCCGCCTATGGGCCAGCCGAGATCGACAAGGCCATTCTCGATGCATTGCTGCGCGCCGCTGATACGAATTTCTTCGACGGCATGGCGGGCAACGTCGCCGGTATCGATGCGCGCTTGTCGTCTGATCTGCAGGACTCCGACATCGCTCAGTTTCTTGCGAAGCGGACGCCGCTGCCGCGCGTCGTGGTCCGTCACACCGTAGGTCTCGACGACATTGTCGAAGGCGAGGGCGGTGTCGCCGACGCCCGGGAGAATGCCGGTGCGCGGTATTTCAAGCTGAAGCTGTCGGGCGACCCAATGGCCGATGCGGCAAGGTTGGCGCGCATCGGCAAGGAGCTCGATACGCTGGGGCATGACTACAAGGTGACGCTCGACGCGAACGAGCAGTACGCCGATCTGGCCGCGCTGCGTGCACTGATCGACCGGCTCGATCGTGACGCCGCACTGCGATCGATCTCATCGCGCCTGCTCTATGTTGAGCAGCCGATGCCGCGCGATATCACGCGGCAGTCGCCGCTCGGGTCACTCGCGGCGCGTGGCTTCATCATCGATGAGGCCGACGATTCCTATGACGCGTTTCCGGCCGCGCGAGCGCTCGGCTATCGCGGCATTTCCTCGAAATCCTGCAAGGGGCTCTACAAGTCCGTCGTCAACGCGACGCGCGCCGCAAAGTGGAGTGTTGGCGGAGAGACGTTCTTCGTGACCGGCGAGGACCTGACCTGCCAGGCCGGACTTGCCGTGCAGCAGGACCTCGCGCTCGGCGCCCTGATCGGCGTCACGCATGCCGAGCGCAACGGCCATCATTATGTCGACGGCTTCGGTGAGGCGCCTGCCGCTGAAGCTCAGGCCTTCGCAAAGGCCCATCCCGATCTCTACGCCGACAGCGGGCAAGGCGTCCGGCTCTCCATTCACGACGGCGATCTCCTCACGGGATCGCTGACCGCAACGGGCTTTGCGACGTCGGTCCATCCGGACTGGTCGGCGCTACGCCCGCTCGAACAGCCAAAATCACGTCAGGAGCAATTGGCATGACCACACAACGCCTCGGCCTCATCATGAACGGCATCACCGGCCGCATGGGGCTCAACCAGCATCTGATCCGCTCGATCGTCGCGATCCGCGACCAGGGGGGCGTCAGGCTGAAGAACGGCGATCGCGTGATGCCCGATCCGATCCTGGTCGGCCGCAGCGCCGACAAGGTCGAGCGGCTGGCCAAGCAGTTCAACATTGCGCGCTGGACCACGGACCTCGATGCCGCGCTCGCGGACAAGAACGACACCATGTTCTTCGACGCCGCGACCACGCAGGCGCGGCCCGGCCTTCTGTCCCGCGCGATCAACGCCGGCAAGCACGTCTATTGCGAGAAGCCGATTGCGACCAACTTCGAAGAGGCTGTCGAGGTGGTCAAACTCGCCAACGCCAAGGGCGTCAAGCACGGCACGGTGCAGGACAAGCTGTTCCTGCCCGGCCTGAAGAAGATCGCCTTCCTGCGCGACTCCGGCTTCTTCGGCCGCATCCTCTCGGTGCGCGGCGAGTTCGGCTATTGGGTGTTCGAGGGCGGCTGGCAGGAGGCGCAGCGGCCATCATGGAACTACCGCAGCGAGGACGGCGGCGGCATCATTCTCGACATGGTCTGCCACTGGCGCTACGTGCTCGACAACCTTTTCGGCGACGTCGAGAGCGTGGTCTGCATTGGTAACACCGATATTCCCGAGCGCTTTGATGAGCAGGGGGAAAAGTACAGGGCGACCGCCGACGATTCCGCCTATGCGACGTTCCAGCTCAAGGGCGGTATCATCGCCCACATCAACATGTCCTGGGTGACGCGCGTCTATCGCGACGACCTCGTCACCTTCCAGGTCGACGGCACGCTCGGCTCGGCCGTTGCGGGCCTTTCCGACTGCATGATCCAGGCGCGGCAGGCGACGCCCCGTCCGGTCTGGAATCCCGACGAGAAGCGGCAGTACGATTTCTACGGCGATTGGCAGAAGCTGCCGGACAATGTCACCTACGACAACGGCTTCAAGGAGCAGTGGGAGATGTTCATCCGCCATGTCTATGAAGACGCGCCGTACAAGTTTACGCTGCTTGAAGGCGCCAAGGGCGTGCAGCTCGCCGAATGCGCGCTGAAGAGCTGGAAGGAGCGGCGCTGGGTCGACGTCGCGCCGATCAAGGTCTGAGGAGGCTGACATGAACAAGCCTGTCCAGCCGATGTCATCGCTCTCACTGCAACTGCCGAAGGCCGACCGCTCGATCGAGACCTACCGGCTCGCTGCCTCCCGGAGCTTCCCGGCGAAGCTCGAGGGCACGCTGAACCGCATCGCGTTCTCGGCCGTGCATACGGTGGCCGATCCTTTCGCGGACAACGATCCCTGGCTCTCGGTGTCCGTCGACTGGGACAAGACCATCGCCTTCCGCGAGCATGTCTGGGACCTCGGTCTCGGCGTCGCGGAGGCCATGGACACCGCGCAGCGCGGCATGGGGCTGGACTGGCCGACCTCACTGGAGCTGATCACGCGTTCGGTCGCAGCCGCAAAGCAGCGCAACGCGCTGGTGTTCTCCGGCGCGGGCACGGATCATCTCGCGGTCGACGATGCCAAGAGCCTCGATGACGTGATCCGCGCCTATGAAGAGCAGATCTCCGCGGTCGAGAAGGTCGGCGGCCGCATCATCCTGATGGCCTCGCGCGCGCTCGCCAAGCTCGGCCGCAACGCCGATGACTATGCAAAAGTCTATGACCGTGTGCTCTCGCAGGTCCGCGAGCCCGTGATCATCCACTGGCTCGGCGATATGTTCGATCCGGCGCTGACGGGATATTGGGGCACCAAGGATCTCGACAAGGCGATGGGCACGGCGGTCGCCATCATCAACGGCAACGCCGCCAAGGTCGACGGCGTCAAGGTCTCGCTGCTCGACAAGCAGCGCGAGATCGACATGCGCCTTCGCCTCGACAAGCGCATCAAGATGTACACCGGCGACGACTTCAACTACGCGGAGCTGATCGCCGGCGACGAACACGGCTTTTCGCACGCGCTGCTCGGCATCTTCGATGCCATCGCGCCGGCGGCCTCCTACGCGCTATCGCGGCTTGCGGTCGGCGACGAGGCCGGCTTCCACGACGTGCTGGGGCCGACCGTGCCGCTGTCGCGCCACATCTTCAAGGCGCCGACGCGCTTCTACAAGACCGGTGTGGTCTTCATGGCCTACCTGAACGGCCACCAGGATCACTTCACCATGGTCGGCGGCCAGGAGAGCGCGCGGTCGATGCTGCATCTGGCCGAGCTGTTCCGCCTCGCGGATCAAGCCGGCTTGCTCGCCAATCCCGAACTTGCGACGCGGCGGATGAAGACCGTGCTGGCCTCGCACGGACTAGAATCCTGATGCGTGATTTTTCGTCTGACCATCGCTGGCTGTCGCTGAACACGGCGACAGTCCGCAAGCAGGGTGATCTCGTTCAGATCGTTGAGGCCTGTGCAAGGCATGGCATCGGCGCTATCGATCCCTGGCGGGACCAGGTCGCGGCCGTCGGGCTTGACCGCGCCGTGCGCGCAGTACGCGATGCTGGTCTGGAACTCTCGGGCTATTGCCGCGGAGGCATGTTCACCTCCGACGCTGCGCGCTGGACCGAAGTGCGCGACGACAATCGGCGCTGTGTCGACGAAGCCAAGGCGCTGGGCGCCTCCTGTATCGTGCTCGTCGTTGGCGGCCTGCCGCAATATTCGCGGCCGGGCAGCGCCGCGTCGAAGGATATTTCGGCGGCGCGGGGACAGGTCGAGGATGCCTTGGCCGAGATGCTCGAATACGCCAGGCAGGCGGAACTGCCGCTGGCGATCGAGCCTCTGCATCCGGCCTATGCGGCCGATCGCGCCTGCGTGAACACGACCAAGCAGGCGCTGGATATTTGCGACCGGCTCGATCCCAGCCGCAGCGGCATGCTCGGCGTCGCGCTCGATGTCTATCACATCTGGTGGGATCCGGAGCTGATGGGCCAGATCGCGCGCGTCGGCAAGGATCGCCTGCTGGCGTTTCATGTCTGCGACTGGCTGGTGCCGACCAAGGACATCCTCAACGATCGAGGCATGATGGGTGACGGCGTGATCGACATCAAGTCGGTGCGCGCGGCGGTCGAGGCGCAAGGCTATGCTGGTTATTCGGAGATCGAGATATTCTCCAACGACTGGTGGGGCAAGCCGATGGACGAGGTGCTGCGCACCTGCATCGAGCGGCACCGAAGCGTGGTTTAGGATCGGCATCTCAAGCAATGCTGCTGGCGGTCACTGGCTTGCGGTCTGCGGCAGCGTGTTGAAGCGCGCTTTCTGCTCGCTGCTCAGCGTCGCGTAGAACTCGTCCAATGCCGGCTGCACCCGATTGGCTGCCTCCAGCATGGCCTCGAGCCGCTTCTGCATCGCTTCGAGTCGCCCCACCGGGGTCAGCGGCACCTCATCCGGGCAGGCTGCCTGCAGGGCCTTAACTGCCTGATTGGTCGCATCGCCCAATCGCTCGAGCGCTTCCTTCTGCTTGCCCGCCGGATGTATTGCCGCCTCGATCCGTTCGATCGGGAGCTGCGTCAGGCTGGATTTCGGATCGCCGCAGCTTTCGGGCTGAGCATTCGCTTCCTGGTGCTGCGACTGCTGTTGCGAGCGCTCGCCGATATTGGGGCCGAGCGCGTTGAAACGCGCCTGCTGCTCATCGCTGAGTGAACCATAGAATTTTTCGAGCGCCGGCCGCACGATCTTCACCGCCTCGAGCGTGGCGCTGACGCGGTTCGTCATCGCACGCAAGCGGCCGGGCGGCGTCAGAGCATATGAATCATTGCAGGATTGCTTGAACGCATCGGCGGCCTGTGCCGCGGCGGCCTTCAAGTCGTCGAGCAGGGTACGCTGCTCGGGCGTCGGCCGTACTGCCTGGGTGATCGACGCGAACGGCCACGCGGTCACGCCCTTGTCCGGAGCGTCACACAATTGCCGCACCGTCTGCTGGCTTACGCTGGCGGTGCGGCGCGCGCGGTAGCTGCCACCGGCTTGCGGATAGTCATACGGGTTGATGCTGGCATAGGCGGAATAGGCGCCATCCCCGCCCCAGAACACGGTGTCGACGAAGTCGTCGTAGGCATAGGCCCAATAGCCGGGCTCGTACGCGTAGGACCAGAATGTGTAGTCAAAAATATCGGAATAGGCGTACGGCCAGAACACCGGCCCAAGCCAGGCCACGAAGACCGCGGGATGACGGTGTCGCCAAGCCTGCCGGGGAGCCCAGCCGCTCTGGCGGGTGACGAGTGCCGCTTGGCTTTGCGGAGTCGCGTGCTCGCGGAAACGCTCCGCAAACCGCCCGCGCTCAGCGGTCCGCGCGGCGACGGCAGTGGCCGCGGCGGCTCGGCCAACTGTCGTTGGCTCGGGTCCCAACCGCTGCAGGCGCGCCTGATCGCGCTGCTGCATGCTCTGCTCGCGCTGCAGCAGGCGATTCTGTGTCTGCAGCGCTCGCTCCTGTGCATGCTGCGCCCGCCGGCCTTCCGGCTTGCTCGACTGCAATTGCTGCATGCGTTGTTGCAGCCGGTCGATGCGGGTCTGACGTTCCGCGCTCTGGCGTGTCAGCGCGTCGCGCTGATGTTGTTGCGTGATCTGCTGGCGCTGCTGGATCTGTTGCTGATGCTGTTGCGCTCGCTGTTCGATCCGCTCCTGTCGCGACGGCCGTGCGCTGATGGCTGGTGGCGCGCTGGGGCGCGAGGGGGCTGCGATATGCGGCGTCCGCTGCGGTGCCATGGCCGGACGCTGCGGTGCCGCCGGCGCCCGACGGATCTCAGGCCGCGGTGCCGCCACGTGCGGGGCCGCTCGCGGCGGCGGTGCGGCGAAGTGTGGGGCCGGACGCGGCGGTGGCGAAGCGAAGTGGGGCACCGGATGCGGCGCCATGGCCGGTCGCTGCGGCATGGCCGGTGGATGGAATGCCGGTGCGGCGGGACGCGACATCGCTGGCGGCGCCGCGGGACGGGCCATCGCCGGTGGCGCTGCCGGTCGGGCAGCGGGTCCCGGTGGTCCACCTCTTCCATGTTGCTGGGCGTGCACGCCGACATTCGCCGCCAGCATGAAGACGCCAACCAGGAAAGCCATAAGGCAAACGCCACGCGGAAGCATGACAGCAGCTCTTCGCTCGTCCAGTCGCCCGTGACTGTCAACGCGCAGGCGACGAAATCGTTCGCTCGCCTCCGGCATGCGCCATTCCGACGCAGGCAGGCCTCACGTGAAATCCTGCGTAAGCGTGGTCGCGATCCGCTCCAGCGCCCAATCAACCTGGTCGCCAGTGATCACCAGCGGCGGGGCGAAGCGGATCGTATGCTCGTGGGTATCCTTGGCGAGGATGCCTTCGAGCTGTAGGGCCTCACAGTAGCGGCGCGCAAGGCCGGCTTCGGGATTGAGCTCGACCGCCAGCATCAGCCCGCGTCCGCGCACCTCGCGGACGGTGTTGGCACGAATGCTTTTGAGCCCTTGCAGGAAGCGCTCACCCTGCACCGCAGCGTTCTCGATCATCCCTTCCTCGACGAGAACGCGGAGCGCCGCCCGCGCCACCGCGCAGGCGAGCGGGTTGCCACCAAATGTCGAGCCGTGCTGACCTGGTTTCAGCGTGCCGAGGACCTCGTTGTTGGAAAGCACGGCCGAGACGGGATAGAAACCGCCGGACAAAGCCTTGCCGAGCAGCGTCACATCCGCCTCGATACCCTCGTGCTGTTCCGCAAGCAGCTTGCCGGTGCGGCCGAGCCCGGTCTGGATCTCGTCGAGGATCAGCATCACCTCGTGCGCAGTGCAGAGCTCGCGCACCCCCGTGAAATAGCCTGCCGGTGGAATGATGACGCCGGCTTCGCCCTGGATCGGCTCTACCAGGAAGGCGACGGTGTTCGGTGTGATCGCGGCTTCCAGCGCTGCGAGATCGCCGAAGGGGATGATTTTGAAGCCCGGCGCAAACGGGCCGAAATGTTCGCGCGTGGCCGCATCGGTCGAGAAACCGACGATGCCGAGGGTGCGTCCATGGAAATTGTTGGCGCAGACGATGATCTCGGCCTGCCCGTCGGGCACCCCCTTCACCTCATAGCCCCATTTGCGCACGGACTTGATCGCGCTCTCCACGGCCTCGGCGCCACTGTTCATCGGCAGCACCTTGTGGGAGCCGGTCAGCTCTGCGATCTCTTCGTAGAAGGGAGCGAGTTGGTCGTTGTGGAATGCGCGCGAGGTCAGGGTCAGTCGGCCGGCCTGCTCGACCATCGCGGCCAGGATTTTCGGGTGGCAGTGGCCCTGGTTGACCGCCGAATAGGCGGAGAGGCAATCCAGGTAACGGTTGCCCTGGGTGTCCCAAACGAAGACGCCTTCGCCGCGCGACAGGACAACGCCTAGCGGCTCGTAATTGCGGGCGCCGAAGCGCGCCTCCCTCGTGATGAAATCAGCAACTGGCGGACTACTCATCCTTCGTCACTCCAGCTCATGTATTTCATGCATTCTAACCGATAATGCGTGGTTCGTTCAAAATGATGGGTGCTGGCGAGGGCCTCAGCCGATGGAGCAGGGCACGCTCAGGAAGCCGCGGAAACGCACCCGTCCGCCCCGCAACGGTTGGCCGCTCAAGGCGTAGTTCGGGAAGCGCGCCAGGAAGCGAGAGATCGCGATCGCGCCTTCGAGTCGCGCCAGCGCCATGCCGGCGCATTGATGCGCCCCCGTCGCGAAGGCGAGATGGCGGTTCGGCGTGCGCGCGATGTCGAAGCGTTCCGGATCCGGAAACTGCGCGGGATCACGATTGGCCGCGCCGATGCACAGCGTGATCGATGTGCCGGCGTCGAGCATGACGCCGCCGAGCTCGACTCGCTCCGTGGTCATGCGGTTACCGAGCTGGTTCGAGCTCTCGTAGCGCAGGATCTCTTCCACTGCGGTCTTGATCAGGTCCGAATTGTCGATCAGCCGCTGCTTCTGATCCGGGTTCCGATGCAGCGCCACCAGGCCATTGCCGATCAGGTTGGTGGTGGTCTCGTGCCCGGCATTGAGCAGGAAGATGCAGTTGTGCAGCAATTCCTTCTCGGTCAGCCGCTCGCCGTTCTCCTCGCCCTGGATCAGGCGCGTCAGCACGTCGCGGTCGGGATTGCCGGGTTCTTGACGCCGGCGCGCGACCAGCGTCTCGAGATAGGCGAGGAAGTCCTTCACGGCCTTGTTGCCGCGCGCGGCGGCTTCGGTCGACACGACGGGTTCGAGCGCTCCCAGGATCGCCAGCGACCAGCCGCGGAGCGGCTCGCGTTCCTCGTGGGGAACATCGAGCAGATTGCCGATCACTTCGATCGGGATGGAGGCCGCGAAGTCGTCGATCAGCTCGCAACTACCTTTGGCAGCGATGGCGTCGAGCAGGCTATCGACCAGCTTGATGAGGTCCGGCTCCATCCCTGCAATCGCGCGCGGCGACAACGCGCCCATGATCAGGCGCCGTACCCGAGTGTGAGAGGGCGGATCGTTGAAGACGAGACTTGTGGTGTGGTGCTCGTAGAGCTGGGAGTCGCCGTATTTCGGCGCGAACTCGCGCTTCTTGTCCGAGCTGAAAGACTTCGTGTTCTTGTAGGTGGTGACGAGGTCGTCGTAGCGGGTCAGGAACACGGTGCCGTTCGGCAGGCGCTTGACCGGCTCGTTCTCCCGCAGTGCACGATAAGTCGGGTAGGGATTGTCGTAGAACTCGGGCGTCAGCTTCTCCAGATCGAAATTGGCCGCCAGTTCTCTCGCATCTGCGTTCATGCCGCCATACTCGCCGGTTGAGACCGATATGCCGTTTTCGCTGTTTCGAGCGATGCGGCTCACCGTCTACAGTCGTGCCACGATTTGCTCTGACCGGACAGGAAAATGCACGCCCGCGCTGATGCTGCCGACACGGCACCCGAATCGAGCACTCTTTGGCCCGATGATATTTTCGCGACATTGCAACGCTTCGACGTCCGGCAGGTGCCTTACGTGCCTGATGCCGGACATTCGAAGCTGATCCAACGCGTGCAGGGCTCGTCCACCATGCGCGGCATTCCACTGACGACGGAAGAGGAGGGCGTGGCGCTTCTGGCCGGTGCCTGGACCGGCGGACAGCGTGGCGTGCTGCTGATGCAGTCGAGCGGGGTCGGCAACTGCATCAACATGTTGTCGCTGATCCCGATCCTGCGCTACCCGTTCCTCACCCTCGTGACCATGCGCGGAGAGTGGGGCGAGTTCAATCCCTGGCAGGTGCCGATGGGCTCGACCACGCAAGGCGTCTTCGAACTCTCGGGCGTCAAGGTGCTGCGGGCATCGAACGCAGCCGAGGTGCCCGCGGTGCTCGAAGCGGCCGCGGCACAAGCCTACAATGCCCTTACGCCGACCGCAGTCCTGTTGTCGCAGCGCCTGATCGGCGCGAAGGTTTTCACCAAATGAGCAAGGCCAATCTCCTCGACCGCCGCCAGGTGGTGTCCGCGCTGCTTGCGAACCGCAAGGATGTCGTCGCGATCGGCGGCCTCGGCGCCTCCACCAACGACATCACCGCCGCCGGCGACCATGCGCGCAATTTCTACCTCTGGGGCGGCATGGGCGGCGCGCCGATGATCGGCCTCGGGCTCGCGCTGGCGCAGCCGAAGCTCCCGGTGCTGGTCATCACCGGGGACGGCGAGATGCTGATGGGCATGGGGAGCCTTGCCACCATCGGCCTGCAGAAGCCGTCGAATCTCTCAATCGTGGTGCTCGACAACGAGTGCTATGGTGAGACCGGCGGCCAGACCAGCCACACCTCCGCGGCCGCCGACCTCGTCGGCGTCGCCAGGGCCTGCGGCATTCCGGACAGCCGGGCGATCTCGACCATGGCCGAGGTGGAGGCTTTCGCCAAAACCGTCCATGACGTCTCGGCCGGGCCGCGCTTTGCCAATGTGAAGATCGACAGCGCCAACGTAGAGCGGATTTTGCCAAGCCGGGACGGGACCTATATCGTCAACCGGATCCGCGGCGACCTCGGTTTCCAGCCGATCTAGGCCCCCGTTCGAATCGACCCTCAATGGGACCCGCCGGATCGTGCCGGCAGGCGGCCGCTGCTCGTAAATTTCCGTTGAATCTACAACCCATTTAGGTTGCGACGCAGCATTTTGCTTGACTTTTGCGTGGGTGAGTGCTTACTCACTAGCATGAGCTCATTACGCATGACGAGCGACCTGAGGCGTCAATTGATCCTCGGTGCCGCCAAACGTTGCTTTGCCCGACATGGCTATAACGGCACCACGACCAAGAGCGTGGCGGCCGCTGCTGCCATTTCCGAGGCGCTGCTGTTCAAGCATTTCCCGTCCAAGGCGGCGCTCTATGCCGAAATCCTGAGCGACGAATGCGAGGCCGACCCGGCGCTGATGGAGCTGCTCGAGCGCGAGCCGTCGACCGCCGCCCTGGTCGAGCTGATCCGCGGCATGGTCCAGCATTTCCTCGAGATCGCCGACGGTCCCGACCAGGAGGAGGCGCAGCGCCTGCGACTGATGGCCACGAGCCATCTGGATGATGGCGAGTTCGCGCGCCTGCTATATGCCAAGATCGAGAAGCTGATCGGCGCGGTCTTCGTCGCCTCGCTCGAGCGCGCGGTCGCCGCGGGCGATGCGCGGCCTTGCGGCGGCGAGCCGCTCAACCTGTTCTGGTTTGCGCATCATTCGGTGATGACGGCTGCGCTGACCAGGCTGCCGGCCACGCCCTGTCTCGCTTACGGCAAGGCGAACGATCTGGAGCGGCAGCTCTGTGAGTTTCTTCTGAGGGGTATAGGACTTAACGACGCCGCAATTGCTTCGCATCTGGACCGCGCTTTGGCGCCGGGTGCCGGCAAGACGGCGATTGCAGAAAGTGCATGACATGAACATCGTAGCCGAACACAAGATTTCGGGCGAACCGATCGACAACAAGGCTGCCAAGCGTCCCGTCAAGCCGGTGCGCTGGTTCCTCATCGTCGGCACGCTGCTGGGCGTGCTCGTCGGCGGCCTCGTCTGGTTCAACTCTTTCCGCGGCCAGATGATCAAGCAGTTCTTCGCCAACAACAAGCCGCCGCCGGTGGCCGTCAGCGCCGCCGAGGCGAAGTCGGAGGTGGTGCCGAACCTCTTGACCGCGGTCGGCGAACTCGCTGCCGTGCACCAGGTCAACGTCACCACCGACGTCAACGGCCGCGTCACCGAGATCAAGTTCGAGCCGGGCGCGCATGTTGATGAAGGCACGCCGCTGGTGCAGCTGTTCGACGCGCCGGAGCAGGGCGACCTCGCCAACTACAAGGCGCAGGCGACCGTGGCGCAGCTTTCGCTCGACCGTGCCAAGCAGCTCGCGTCGCGCCAGTTCGGTCCGCAGGCGACCGTCGATACCGCGCAGGCCGCCTACGACCAGGCGCTGGCCGGCATCGCCAAGACCGAGGCGCTGATCTCGCAGAAGCTGGTGCGCGCGCCGTTCTCCGGCGATCTCGGCGTCCGCAAGGTCGAACTCGGTCAGTATCTCACTGCAGGCACGGCCATCGTGTCGCTGACCGATCTGTCGGAGCTGTGGGCCAACTTCACGGTGACGGAAAAGGACTCTGGCAACCTCAAGGTCGGCCAGCCCGTCCGGCTAAAGGTCGACGCCTATCCAGGCCGCACCTTCGAGGGCAAGATCACGACGATCGAGCCGCAGATCTCGACCGACACCCGCAACATTCGCGTGCAGGCGACGATTGCCAATCCAGAGAAGATCCTGAAGCCCGGCATGTTCGTGACCACCACGGTGGTGCTGCCGGACAAGCCGGCGGTGATCACCGTGCCGGAAACGGCGGTGGACTACACGCTCTATGGCGATGCGGTGTTCGTGATCACCGAGAAAAAGGAAGACGACGGCAAGACCAGCCTGAGTGCGGTGCGCACCTTCGTGCAGACCGGCAACCGGGTCGACGGTCGCGCCGAGATCCTGAAAGGGCTGAAGGCGGGTGACAAGGTCGTCGCCGTCGGCCAGCTCAAGCTGCAATCGGGCGCTCCGGTGTCGATTTCGAACGACCCGGCACCGCAAATCCCGGCGCAGCCGCCGCGCTACTGACATAACGCTCGCATGATCCGGCCCGGCCGGATCATGCTTCTTGAGACAAAGAAATCGAGATTGCCGCGATGGCCTTTACCGATATTTTCATCAAGCGCCCGGTTCTGTCGGTCGTCGTCAGCCTGCTGATCCTGTTGATAGGTCTGCGCGCGGCGATGGTGCTGCCGATCCGGCAATATCCAAAACTGTCGAACACGGTCATCAACATCACGACCGTCTATCCCGGCGCGTCCGCGGACCTGATTCAGGGCTTCATCACCACGCCGATCGAGCAGGCGGTCGCCTCCGCCGAAGGCGTGGACTACATCACCTCGTCCTCGGTGCTCGGCACCTCGACGATCCAGGTCTACATCAAGCTCAATTTCGATCCGAACCAGGCGCTCACCGAGGTGCTCGCCAAGACCAACTCGGTCAAATACCTGATCCCGAAGGAATCCAACGACCCGATCGTCACCAAGACCACGGGCCAGACCACGGCCGTGATGTATCTCGGCTTCTCATCCGAGGAATTGTCGGGCTCGGCGATCTCCGACTATCTGACGCGCGTGGTGCAACCAGTGCTGTCGACCGTCGACGGCGTCGCCTCCGCCGACATTTTGGGCGGCCAGACCTTCGCGATGCGGCTGTGGCTTGATCCGGTGAAGATGGCAGGCCGCAACGTGTCGCCGGCCGACGTCGCCGCGGCGATCACCGCCAATAACTTCCAGTCCGCGGCGGGCCAGACCAAGGGCTATCTCATCGTCTCGAACGTCTCGACGAATACGGGCCTCACCGACGTCAACCAGTTCAAGAAGATGATCATCAAGGCCAAGGACGGCGGCTTCGTGCGGATGGAGGACATCGCGACCGTCGAGCTTGCCGCGCAGAGCACGGATGCGAGCGTCGCCTTCAACGGCGAGCACGCGATCTTCATCGGCGTGCAGGCGACCCCGCAAGGTAACCCGCTGACGCTGGTCAAGGGCGTGCGCGCGCTGTTCCCCGAGCTCGAGCGCAATCTGCCGCCGTCGATGAAGATGAAGGTCGCCTACGACTCGACCAAGTTCATCCAGTCGTCGATCGACGAGGTCGAGAAGACGCTGGGCGAAGCCGTCATCATCGTCATCGTCGTGATCTTCCTGTTCCTCGCCTCGCTCCGCTCGGTCATTATTCCGGTGGTGACAATCCCGCTGTCGATGATCGGCGTCTGCACGCTGATGCTGGCGCTGGGCTTCAGCTTCAACCTGCTGACGCTGCTCGCCATGGTGCTCGCGATCGGCCTGGTGGTCGACGACGCCATCGTCGTGGTGGAGAACATCCATCGACATCTGGAAGAAGGGAAGACGCCGGTACAGGCGGCGCTACAAGGCGCGCGCGAAATCGTCGGTCCGGTGGTCTCGATGACCATCACGCTCGCGGCCGTGTACGCGCCGATCGGGTTCCTCGGCGGCCTCACCGGCTCGCTGTTCCGCGAGTTCGCCTTTACGCTGGCGGGCTCGGTGATCGTATCCGGCGTGATCGCGTTGACGCTGTCGCCGATGATGTGCTCGGTGCTGTTGAAGAACACCGAGGAAGGCCGCTTCGCCAAGTTCGTCAACAAGGTGTTCGGCGCAGTGACGCGGTGGTATGGACGCAGGCTCGACCGGTCGCTCGACTACAAGGCGATCACCGGTCTGTTCGCGGTGACGATCCTCGGGCTCGTTGGCTTCCTCTACATGCACACCTCGAAGGAGCTCGCGCCCGAAGAAGATCAGGGCATTGTCTTCGCGGTGACCAAGGCTCCGAAATACGCCAACATCGACTATGTCGATTTCTACGGCGACAAGCTCGACAAGGAATTCCAGAAGTTCCCCGAGACCGATCTGCGTTTCGTGCTGAACGGCATCAACGGTCCGCAGGGTGGTATCGCCGGCATGCTGCTGAAGCCCTGGGAGGAGCGCAAGCGCTCTTCGATCGCGCTGAAGCCGCTGGTGCAGGCGGAGCTGTCCAAGATCGAGGGCGTCCAGGCGTTCGCATTCAACCTGCCGCCGCTGCCGGGCGGCCCGGGCGGCCTGCCGGTGCAGATGGTGATCAACTCCACCGCAGGGTTCCAGACGGTCTATGAGCAAATGGAGAAGCTGAAGGACGCTGCGCGCAAGAGCGGCATGTTCATCGTCTCCGACAGCGACCTCGCCTACAATCAGCCGAACGTGAAGGTGACGATCGACCGGACCAAGGCGCAGGATCTCGGCGTCAACATGCAGAACCTCGGCAGCACGCTCGCGGTTCTGCTTGGCGGCAACTACATCAACCGCTTCAATCTGGAGGGCCGTTCCTACCAGGTGATCCCGCAGGTGCCGCGCGGTCAGCGGCTCTCGCCGGATTCGCTCGGCGGCTACTACGTGACCACCAACACCGGCCAGCAGCTCCCGCTGTCGACGGTGGTGTCGATCAAGACCACCACCGACCCGAACTCGCTGACGCACTACAATCAGCTCAATTCGGCGACGTTCTCGGCGGTGCCGATGCCGGGCGTGACCATCGGTGCTGCGGTCGACTTCCTCGAGAGCGAGGCCAAGAAGCTGCCGCAGGGCTTCAGCCACGACTATCTCGCTGACAGCCGGCAGTACGTGCAGGAAGGCAATCAGCTCGCGATCACCTTCGGCTTCGCGCTGATCATCATCTTCCTGGTGCTGGCGGCGCAGTTCGAGAGCTTGCGTGACCCGCTGGTGATCATGATCTCGGTGCCGATGGCGATCGTCGGCGCCCTGATCCCGCTGTTCTTCGGCGTGGCGACCATGAACATCTACACCCAGGTCGGTCTGCTCACCCTGGTCGGCCTGATCACCAAGCACGGCATCCTCATGGTGGAGTTCGCCAACGAGCTCCAGATCAAGGAACGGCTCGACCGCCGCTCGGCCATCGAAATGTCGGCCCGCATCCGTCTGCGTCCGATCCTGATGACGACGGCCGCGATGGTCACCGGCCTGATCCCGCTGCTGACCGCCACCGGCGCCGGCGCCGCCAGCCGCTTCTCGATCGGACTCGTGGTCGTGGCCGGCATGTCCATCGGCACTCTGTTCACGCTGTTCGTGCTGCCGGCGGTCTACGTTGTGCTGGCAACCGACCACAGCAAGGAGGCCGAATCGGAGCGCAACAAGCAGATCGAGGCCATGGACCTCGGCTCCAAGGCGCTGCGGCCGACCTGATACGAAAGGCTAACTGAACGAAGAAAGGGCGGCATCGGCTGACACCGTTGCCGCCCTTTTTCTGTGGCCGCCATCGCCGATTATTCCGCGCAGCGGCGCCTCGGTATTGGACGACCTCTTTTCCCGCCCCTGCGAGAGACAAGGTCCAGCCTTCTTGCTAGGCTTGGGGGGATGACCATCTCCCTCCATCCCGACACCCCGCAAGCCCGGACGCTGCCAAGCGCGGCCCGTGGCAGCGCGTCCGATGGGGCGGAAGAGTCACGGATCAGAGTCCGGCTGTTCACCAAATACGTCGCGCTGTTCGTGGCGGTCGTGGCCATCGCGCTGCTCGCCAATGGACTGTTCGAGGTCTTTTTCTATTATCGTGAGCACAAGGCGTCGCTGATCCGGGTTCAGCACGAGCAGGCCGAAGCCGCGGCGGCCAAGATCAGCCAGTTCGTCAAGGAGATCGAGAACCAGCTCGGCTGGACCACCCAACTGCCGTGGTCGGCGGGCTCCATTGAGCAGCGCCGATTCGATGCGCTGCGGCTCTTGCGGCAGGTGCCGGCCATTACCGAGCTCGCCCAGGTCGATGCGACCGGCAAGGAGCGCCTGCGCGTCTCGCGGCTCGCCATGGACGCCATCGACAGCGGGGTGGACCTGTCGAGCAATCCGAAATTCACCGAGGCCGTCGCGCACAAGGTCTATTACGGGCCGGTCTATTTCCGCCGGGAGTCCGAGCCGTACATGACGCTGGCGCTGGCCGGCGCGCGCAAGGATGCCGGTGTCAGCATCGCGGAGGTGAACCTCAAGCTGATCTGGGACGTGGTCTCCCAGATCAGGGTCGGCGAGCACGGACATGCCTATGTGGTCGGCCCGGAGGGACGCCTGATTGCGCATCCCGACATCAGCCTCGTGCTGCGCAACACCGACATGTCGGGGCTGGCGCAGGTGCGTGCGGCGCAAGCCGGCGACGGCGTCATGCCGGATTCGCTTCAGGAAGCGACCAACATCCAGGGACAGAAGGTTCTGACGGCGTCCGCGCCGATCGCGCCGCTCGGCTGGACCATGTTCGTCGAGTTGCCGGTGGAGGAAGCCTATGCCGCCCTCCATGCCTCGTTGGAGCGGCTCGCGATCGTGTTGCTCGTGGCATCGATCTTCGCCGTGCTCGCCGGGATTTTTCTCGCGCGCCGCATGGTCGGCCCGATCCAGGCGCTGCGCAGCGGGGCCGAGCGCATCGGCGGCGGCGATTTCTCCCAGCGCATCTCGATCAGGACCGGCGACGAACTCGAAGGGCTCGCCGACCAGTTCAACGACATGGGCGCCCGCTTGCAGGAATCCTATGCGACCTTGGAAAGGAAGGTCGAGCAGCGCACGGCGGAATTGAGCGAGTCGTTACAGCAGCAGACGGCGACTGCCGATGTGCTGAAGGTGATCAGCCGTTCGGCGTTCGATCTGCAAATGGTGTTGAACACGCTTGTCGAGTCGGCGGCCCGTCTGTGTGACGCGGACGAAGGCACGATCTTTCGGCCCAAGGACGGCGTTTTCTATTTGGCAGCAAGCTGCGGCCTCGGAGCTGAGCAGGAAAGTCATCTTCGGACGTTCGCTTCCGTGCCCGAGCGAGGAAGTGTGGTCGGACGCACGCTGCTCGATCGCAAGACGGTTCATGTCCCGGACGTGCAGGCCGACCCGGAATTCGCGCCTTCTTCTGCTCGAAGGCGTTCTGACGTACGTACGATGCTTGGTGTGCCTCTGCTCCGTGAGGGTGCGCCGATCGGCGTGTTCGTCTTGACGCGGCACATGGTGCGGCCCTTTAGCGAGAAGCAGATCGAACTGGCGGCCACGTTTGCCGATCAGGCGCTTATCGCGATCGAGAATGCCCGACTGTTTGAAGAAGTCCAGGAACGCACTAGAGAGTTGTCGCGGTCCCTTGACGATTTGCGCACCGCGCAGGACCGCCTGATCCAGACCGAGAAGCTCGCTTCGCTCGGCCAGCTCACCGCGGGCATCGCCCACGAGATCAAGAACCCGCTCAACTTCGTCAACAACTTCTCCTCGGTGTCGACAGAGCTGATTGGGGAGCTCAACGAGACCTTGCGATCGGCCGTGCTCGACGACAAGACGAGGGAGGATGTCGACGAGTTGACCGGCATGCTCAAGAGCAATCTCGAAAAGGTCGTGCAGCATGGTAAGCGCGCCGATTCCATCGTCCGGAACATGTTGCTGCATTCGCGCGAAGGCTCCGGCGAGCATCGCCACGTCGACATCAACGCGGTCGTCGAAGAAAGCCTGAATCTGGCCTATCATGGCGCGCGCGCCGAAAGGCCGAGCTTCAATGTCACGCTCAAGCGCGACCTGGATCCCGCGGCCGGTGCTGTCAACATCTATCCGCAGGAGATCACGCGGGTCCTCCTCAATCTGATCTCGAACGGCTTCTATGCCTCGGCCAAACGCAAGGAGAGCGCCGGGGACGGCTTCGAGCCGACCTTGAGCGCGACGACACGGAATCTCGGCGGCAAGGTCGAGATTCGCATCCGCGACAACGGCACCGGCATTCCGCCCGAGGTGAAGGAGAAGATGTTCAATCCCTTCTTCACCACCAAGCCGGCCGGCGAGGGCACCGGGCTTGGCCTGTCCATGAGCCATGACATCGTCGTGAAACAGCACGGCGGAACGATTGACGTGAATACCGAGCCCGGCGCATTTACCGAATTCATCATCACGCTGCCGCGTAAGCTGGCGGCGGGAGGCACTACCGGAGGCAAGACGTGAACGTTTACATCCTGGTCGTGGATGACGAGCCCGATGTCGAGGCGCTGTTCCGGCAGCATTTCCGGCGCGACCTGCGCGCCGGCCGCTTTCAGATGGAGTTTGCTCCATCCGCGCCCGATGCGCTCAGGCGTGCCGCCGAGGTCCGTGATCCCGCGCTGATCCTGATCCTCTCCGACATCAACATGCCCGGGATGAGTGGGCTCGACATGCTGCCGAAGGTGCGGGCCGAACATCCGCACGTTCCCGTCATCATGATCACGGCCTATGGCGACGCCGAGACACACCGGAAGGCGATCGAGCGGGGCGCCGTTGCGCTCCTCACCAAGCCGATCGACTTCGCGCAGCTGCGCCAGGAGATCGACACCAGGCTTGAGCAGGCGGCATGACGGCGACCATCCTCTTCGTCGACGACGAGCCCGATCTCGAAGCGCTGGTCCTGCAGAAATTCCGCAGGCAGCTTCGCGAGGGGCACGTCAACTTCATGTTCGCGCGCGACGGCGTCGAGGCGCTCGAGTCGATCGCGCGGCATCCGCACGTCGACATGGTCGTCTCCGACATCAACATGCCGCGGATGGACGGGCTGTCGCTGCTGCAGAAGCTGCAGGAGGCCGAGGACAAGAAGTCGACCATCATCGTCTCGGCCTATGGCGACATGAGCAATATCCGCACTGCCATGAACCGCGGCGCATTCGATTTCCTCACCAAGCCGATCGACTTCGTCGACCTGGAGACGACGATCGAGAAGACCCTCCGCCATATCGAGATGCTGCGCGAGGCGCGCCGACGCCAGATGGAGGCGGAGCGGGCCCATGCCGCCCTGTCGCGCCATTTCTCGCCGGAGCTCGCCAAGCGCCTGGCGGCAAGCGGCGAGGGCGACGGGATGGAAGTGCAGTGGCGCGACGTCGCCACCATCTTCACCGACATTACCGGCTTCACGTCGCTGATCGAGAGCGCGCCGCCCGAGACGCTCGGCGCGCTCCTCAACGAATATGTCGGAGGGATGGCCGAGGTCGTGTTCGGGCATGAGGGAACGGTCGCCAAGATCATCGGCGACGCGATCCAGGTGCTGTTCAACGCGCCCGGTGATCAGCCGGACTATGCGACGCGCGCAGTCGCCTGTGCCCACGACCTCGATGCCTGGGCGCAGGACTTTTGCGCACGCCAGAGGACGAAGGGCGTGAATTTCGGAACCACCCGCATCGGTGTCCATGCCGGGCCCGCACTGGTCGGCAATTTCGGCGGAAACCGCTTTTTCGACTACACCGCCTATGGCGATACGATCAACATCGCGGCGCGGCTGGAAGCCGCCAACAAATATCTGGGCACGCGGATTTGCGTGAGCGCCAGCGTTGCCGGAAGCGCCGAGAATTTTCAAGGACGCCCGGTGGGAGACCTGATGCTGCGCGGGCGCAGCGAGCCCCTGCGCGCGTTCGAGCCGCTGCCGCAGGCAAAATTTGAAGCGCCGGCAACGGCGCAATACTCCGAGGCCTTTGCAAAACTCGAGGCAGGCGATGCCGCGGCCATGCCCGCCTTCGCCGCCCTGATCGGCGTGCATGCCGACGATCCCCTGGCCGGCCTTCATCTCAAACGCCTGCTCAACGGTGCCAAGGGCGTCCGCATGCAACTGGAATAGGAGCTCGACATGACGCGCGAATTCTCCGCCGGCAATTATCGGTTCATCCCGTCCGTGTTCCAGTATTCTGCTGGCGCAGCGGCGGATGATGGCTACGAGATCGAGCGCGTTCGTTTCGACCGGCTGGTGCCACTGGCTGAAGGATTTGCGCGCGCTGCAAAATTCATCCAGGAAGCAGGTCGTCCGCTGACTGCCTTCTGCGCCTGCGAGCTGCGCTCGCCCGCCGCGTTCAGCGAGGACGGCTTTCGTGCGTTCAACCTGCATTATGTGAAGACGCTGTCCGAATGGGGCATCTTTGACGGAACGACCAATCCGGTCGCGCGCAGCAATGTCTGTCCCGAGATCGATCCGCCGTCCGAGCCGTCGTTCTATGCGTTCTCCTTCACGCGGCCGACGGCGGCAAAGTCTCCGACCTTTGTGATCGCTGGTGGCGCGGAAGCGCGCGAGGGCGGCGGCAGCTATGTCGAGCGCACCGTGCGCTACCGCGATCTCAGCCCGGAAGGCCTGCGGGAGAAGGTGCGCTTCACGACGACCTGCCAGATGGAGAACCGGATGACCGCCTTCGGCTTCGGCTGGAAGGATACCACGGGCGTGCAGGCCTATTCCGTGCACGACTTCCATCACGCGCTTGTGGACGAGCTCGTCCGGCGCGGCGCGCTGCGTTCGGGCCTCACCTGGCACTTCGCACGGCCACCAGTGATCGATCTCGAATATGAGATGGATTGCAGGCGCGTGATGCGGGAAGCGGTGATCTAGCGCTGGCGCGGATCAAGCGCGTCGCGCAAACCGTCGCCGAGCAGGTTCAGCGACAGCACCACCAGGAAGATCGCAAGGCCCGGCCAGATCGCCATCCAGGGCGCCTGAGTCAGGAAGCGCTGCGCGGCGTTGAGCATGCTGCCCCAGGACGGCGCCGGCGGCTGCTGGCCGAGACCGAGGAACGACAGGGCAGCTTCGGCGATGATGGCGGCGGCGATCGAGAGCGTCGCCTGCACCAGCAGCGCCGGCAGGATATTCGGCAGGATATGCGCGAAGGCGATCCGCCACGGCGGATTGCCGAGCGCGCGCGCCGCTTCGACATAGTCCTCAGCCTTGACGCTCAGCACCTGGCCCCGGGTCAGGCGGATGAACACCGGCGTTGCCGAGATGCCGATTGCGATCATGGCGTTGCCGAGGCTTGGTCCCAGGAATGCCGCGAGCGCGATCGCGAGGATCAGGAACGGGCAGGCCAGCATGGCGTCGGTGATCCGGCTGATCAGCGCATCAATGAAGCCGCCGCGATAGCCGGCGAGCAGGCCAAGCGGCACGCCAATCCCAAGCGCGATCGCGACGGAGATCAGGCCCGCAAGCAGCGAGGCACGAGCGCCGTAGATGACCCGGCTCAGAATGTCGCGGCCGAGCTCGTCGGTGCCGAACCAGTGCAGCGCAGTGGGCGGTTTTCGGACCAGGCTCCAACTCGTGGCGATGGGATCGTAGGGCACGATAAGGGGTGCAAACAGCGCAAGGATGATGAAAAAGCAGAGCACGATGAGCCCCGCGACCGCGGCCTTGCGCTTGAACAGGCGCCGGCGCGCCCTGCGCGCGGGGCTGTCCAGCTCGCTGGCGTCGGCGTTGATCGCAAGAGCGGCGTCGGTCATGGCCTAGCCCCTCAGCCGCGGATTGACGAGGATATAGGCGATGTCGGCAATCAGGTTAAGCGTGATGTAGATCGTCGCCGTCACCAGGACAACGCCCTGCACCACGGCGTAGTCGCGGTTGAAGACGGCATCCACGATCAGCTTGCCGAAGCCGGGGATGGAAAAGATTTGCTCGGTCAGCACGGCGCCGGACAACAGCGTGCCGAGCTCGAGCGCTCCCAGCGTGATCACCGGCGTCAGCGCGTTGCGCATGGCATGCTTGAGAATCACCGAGCGCTCCAGGAGTCCCTTCGCGCGCGCCGTGCGGACGTAGTCGCTTTCCAGCACCTGCAGCATCGCGCTGCGGGTGTGCCGCATCAGGATGGCGGAAATCGCATTGCCGAGCACGAAGGCGGGCATGATGGTGGCGGCAAGGCTCGCGCGCCAGTTCTCGGTGAGCGACACGTAGCCCGAGGCCGGCAACCAGCCGAGCTCGATCGAGAACAGGAAGATCAGCATGATGCCGAGCCAGAAATTCGGGGTCGAGATGCCCCACAGCGCGAACAAATTGGCTCCGTAGTCCCAGGCGGTGCCTTTCTTCACGGCGGCGATGATGCCGGCGGGAATGCCGATCAGGAACGCGATCAGGATCGCCATCGAGCCGAGCTGGAGCGTGACGGGAAGCTTCTGCGTGATCAGCTCGCGCACCGGCATCTTGTTGCGCAGCGACTCGCCGAAATCGCCCCTCAGCACGCCCCCGACCCAATAGGCGTATTGCACCGGTATAGGCTGGTCGAGCCGGTATTGATGGCGGATTTGCTCGATGATCGCCGGATCGCGCTCTTCGCCCGCCATCACCAGCGCGGGGTCGCCCGGCAGCAATTGCTGCAGCGAGAAGATCAGCACCGAGACGAAGAACAGCGTCGGCACGATCTGGGCAAGACGGCGGGCGAGAAAGTTCAGCATCCTCTCGGCGTCACTTCAGCTTGAGCCCGATCACGCGCACGAGGCCATCGGGCATCTGCCGATAGCCTTCGAGCTTGGTCGTGTGCGCGATGATGATGCGGCGGTGGTAGAGGTAGAGGATCGGTTCCTCGTCATGGACAAGTTTCGCCAGCACTTCGTAACTGGCCTTGCGCTTGTCGAGGTCGGTGACCAGCCTCGCGTCATCGAGGGCCTTGTCAGCCTGCGCGTTGTCCCACCCGCCGTAGTTCTGCGGCGCGCCGCTGTGCAGGAAGACGTAGGTGTTCCCGTCGGGATCGACGCGGCCGCTCCAAGCGAGCATATAGGCCTGATAGTCGCCGGCCTCGGCCTGCTTGAGCCCGGTCGCGAATTCGGTGAGACGGATCTTCATGTCGAATCCGGCCTCTGCCGCCATCGACTGGATCACCTGCGCGGGGGTCTCCGTCTCTGCGCCCTTCGGCACCAGGAAATCGACGCTGACCGGCGGCGTCACGCCGGCTTCCTTCAGCAGCGCCTTGGCCTTCTCGACATTGCGGGCGCGGATCGGAAGAGACTTCTGATAGTAGGGATGGTCGGGATTGACCCATTGATTGCCGGGCTGGAATTCGCCGTTGAACACGACCTGGTTGATTGCGTCGCGGTCGATCGAAAGATCGAGCGCCTGCCGGACCTTTGCGGACTGGCTGAGGGGACCCTTGGCCTTGTCCTTGCCGATGTTGAGGGTGACGCCCTGATAGCCGAGCTCGATGGCGGTCGCGACCTTCAGGCGGGAGTCCGCGCGCACCTCCTTGAGGTCGGTGGCGAGCACGCGCTCGATCAGGTCGAGCCCGCCCGATTTCAGGTTCGCCAGCCGCACGGTGGCGTCGACGATCGGCTGGAACACGATGCGGTCGATGAAGACGTTGTCCTTGTTCCAATAGTCCGCGAACTTCTCGAACACGATGCGGTCCTGTTGTACGCGCTCGACGAATTTGTAGGGACCGGCGCAGACCGGATGCAGGCCGAATTTGTCGCCGGCCGCCTTCGCGGCCTTAGGCGACACCATCATGCCGGCACGGTCGGTGAGCTGCGCGAGCAGGGGCGAGAACGGCGCCTTCAGCACCAGCCTCACGGTGAGGGGATCGATGACCTCGATGTGATCGACCGAGGCGAGCTCGGGCTTGCGGAAGGAGCCCGGGAACGTCAGGTGCCGTTCAAGCGAGAACTTTGCGGCTTCCGCATCGAAGGGTTCGCCGTCGTGGAATTTTACGCCGGGCCTGAGCTTGATGACGAGAGCCTTGCCGTCGTCGGCCGTCTCGCTCGACAGCGCGAGCTGAGGCACGATGTTGAGCTTCTCGTCGATGTCGAACAGCTTGTCACAGAACGCGGCGAACACGATGCGTCCGACATAGGTACGTGCCATGGTCGGATCGAGGACGTCAGGGTCCTCGGCGAGGCCAACACGCAGCGTGGTCTGGGCCTGGGCGGCTGCCGCAAACGACAATGCGAGAGCAGCGGCTATTGTGGCGAGGCGAAATTTCTTCATCGGACAGTCCCCATTGCTGCGGCTACGTCGCTGTCGGCCTTGCAGCCTGTATACCAACACCGGAGGGGGCAGCGCCTTCCGCCTTTTGGCTGAAGGCCGCGACCAATTTCGCCAGTGACGGCGAAAAGCCGCCCGCGGCCGGCAGGATCGCGTCGGCGGACGGAAGCTCGGCGACGCGGTGACAGGCGGTGGCGTGGCCGGTGCCGTCAGCAACCAGTTCCGGCGGCACGGTGCGGCAGCGTGCAACCACGAACGGGCAGCGGGTGTGAAAGCGGCAGCCTGACGGCGGATTGAGCGCGCTTGGAATCTCGCCCTCCAGCAGGACCGTGGTTCGCTTGGCGTGGGGTTGCGGCAGGGGGATCGCGGACAGCAGTGCACGGCTATAGGGGTGGCGTGGCGCGGCGAACAGCGCATCCGCCTCGGCCTCCTCGACGATGCTGCCGAGATTCATCACGGCCACGCGATCGGCGATGTGCTTGACCACCGCGAGGTCGTGCGAGACGAAGATATAGGCAAGTCCCAGCCGGTCCTGGAGCTCGCGCAGAAGGTTGAGGATCTGCGAGCGGATCGAGACGTCCAGCGCCGAGACCGGCTCGTCGCAGATGATCAGCTTCGGCTCGACCGCGATCGCGCGGGCGATCGCGATGCGCTGGCGCTGGCCGCCGGAGAATTCGTGCGGAAACCGACGCGCCAGCCGCGGCTCGAGCCCGACCAGCCGCAGCAGCTCATCGACACGTGCGCGCCGCCGCGGCGACGGCACAAGGTCATGCAAGGCCAGCGGCTCGCTCAGGATCTGGTCGACCGTCATGCGCGGGTTGAGGGAGGCGTAAGGGTCCTGAAAGATGATCTGCGCCTGGCGGCGGAATGCGCGCAAGGCGGCCGTGTCGAGCGAGAGCAGGTCCTGGCCGTCGAAGCGGACCGAACCGGCATCCGGCTCGATCAGCCGCAGCACGAGTCGGCTGACCGTCGACTTGCCGCAGCCGGATTCGCCGACGAGGGCGAGCGTCTTCCCCGCCTCGAGCGTGAAGCTGACGCCATCGACCGCCCTAACGAAGGCTTTGGGACGGCCGAGCAGCGAACGCTCGGCGACGAAATGCTTGACCAGGTTTTCAACCTCGAGCAGCGCCATCACGACACCAGGAGTTCGAGCGGTGCGCGGATGCAGCGCGAGAGGTGGCCGGGAGTGACCTCGACGAGTGGCGGCCGCGCCGCGGTGCATGCCTCGCGCATGAAGGGGCAGCGCGCGGCGAAGCGGCAGCCCGCGGGCGGCTGCGCCATGTTCGGCACCATGCCTTCGATCGTCGCGAGCTGCTCGGCGCGATGGTCGAGGCGCGGGATCGAGCCGAGCAGGCCGACGGTATAGGGATGCTGCGGGGAAGCAAACAATTCGCCAACCGGTGCGCGCTCGACGATCTCGCCGGCATACATCACCGCCACCTCGTCGCACACCTCGGCAACGACCCCGAGATCGTGCGTGATCAGGATGATGGCCGCGCCGCTTGCGGCCTTCAATTCACGCATTAGCTCCAGGATCTGGGCCTGCAGGGTAACGTCGAGAGCCGTGGTAGGTTCGTCGGCGATTAGCAGCCGCGGATCGCAGGCGAGCGCCATCGCGATCATCACGCGCTGGCGCATCCCGCCGGACAGCTTGTGCGGATACTCGTCGATCCGCCGCTCGGGCGAGGGGATGTGGACCCGGCGCAGCAGCGCGATGGCCCGCTCGCGCGCGCTTCTGCGGGAGCCGCCGCGGTGACGCAGGATCGTCTCGATGATCTGGTCGCCGATGGTGAAGCTCGGATTGAGCGAGGTCATCGGCTCCTGGAAGATCATCGCGAGCCGGTTGCCGCGCAGGTCGCGCAAGATCTGGTCCGGTGCCTGCAACAGATCGAGGCCGTCAAAGCGGATCGCGCCGGTGACCTCCGCGCTCTGCTTCGGCAGCAGTCCCATGATGGCGAGCGACGTCACGCTCTTGCCGCAGCCGGACTCGCCGACAAGGCCAAGCGTGGCGCCGTTGGCGACACTGAGATCGACGCTGTCGACCGCATGCGTGATGCGGCCATCGTCGCCGTGGAAACGGATGCGCAGCCCCTCGATCTCGATCAGCGGGGCCGCGCTCATTGGGCTTTCGTGCGTGCTGCAGCGATTCTGGTGTCAATCACGTCGCGATCAGTGTTGCCGGACGGGTTTTGCCGCGTCGGCAGGGAGTCGCGGAAGTGCACCCAGACCTCATGGCTGACTTGCTCGAGCCGTTCGAGCTCGCTGAGCGGGTCGGGATGATCGTCGGCGCGCAGATCGAGTGCCGGCCATTCCTCTTCGCCGTGGATCAGGAGCGCGGCGGATTGCTTGCCGCGCTTGTCGCCGCCGGCGGCCTCGCCCGCGCGCATCGACATGAGCAGGCGGCGCGGGAAGGGCAGGCTGTCATTGGCGATGTAGGTCTTCGCGGTCTCATCGAGCACATCTGCGCCGGCGAGCATATTGCCGGCGACCGAAAAGCCGCCGCCCGCGATGTGCCCGCACCAGGCGGTGCAGTCACGCCCCGTATGCGCCGCGATCGCACCGCTCGCATCCATGATATGAATCTGCCGGCTCTCGCGGCCGTCATCGGTCGCGAGCAGGGCGGCGAGGACGTCGTGCGCGTTCAGGCCTTCGCGCAAGAGCTTGACGCCATCGATGCCGTAATAGGGATTGACGAAAGCCTGTGTTGCGATGGCGCCGAGGCCCGCGGCGATGAAAGGCACGCGCGCGCCGACAGCGAAAAAGCGCGTCGCAACGGCGATGCCGAACTGGCCGGTGGCAGGATCTCGCGCAATGATCGACCAGGTCATGTCGCTATCCGTCAGCGTCCCGCCGCGTAACCCTGCATGCCGCGCGGGTTGGCGGCGGCGCGGCGGCGCCGACCGACGCGCGAGGCCGCGGTGAGGCGACCTTCGGACCAGTCGGGGCCGACCTCGACGATATGCCCGCGTTCGCGCAAATTCTCGATCGTTGCCTTGGGCACACGGTTCTCCACGACGAGCACGCCGGGGCGCGCGGTGCGCGGCCAGAACGAAATCGGGAAGTGCTCGGAATGCCAGGCCGGCGCGTCGATCGCCCCCTGCAGATTGAGATTGCAGTGGACGTGCCGCAGGAAGAACTGGGTGATCCACTGATCCTGCTGGTCGCCGCCGGGCGAACCCCAGGCCAGATACGGCTCGCCGTCGCGCAGCGCCATGGTCGGCGAGAGCGTGGTGCGGGGCCGCTTGCCCGGCGCTAGCGAAGCCGGGTGGCCTTCCTCCAGCCAGAACATCTGCGCACGGCTTCCGAGGCAGAAGCCGAGCTCGGGAATCACGGGTGAGGATTGCAACCAGCCGCCCGACGGTGTCGAGGAGACCATGTTGCCCGCTTTGTCGATGATGTCGAAATGCACGGTGTCGCCGCGCACCTCGCCGAAGCGTCCCACCGTCGGCTCGCCGGCGCCGAGCGCGCCGACTGCCTCACGCTGACCCTCGGCGCGGCGCAGCTTGACCTCGCCGCCAAAGCCCTCGACAGAGCCGGGCCGGAAGTCGAGCGAGGCTCTGTCGGTGACGAGCTTGCGGCGCTCGTCGTTATAGGCGTCCGACAGGAGAGTTCCGATCGGGATCTCGTTGAACTTGGGATCGCCGTAGAACTTTTCACGATCGGCAAAGGCGAGCTTGGCGCATTCGATCTGGAGATGGATGAATTTCGGCCCGGTCGGATCGAGCCCGTCGAGCGCAAAGCCCTTCAGCAGCGCAAGCTGTTGCAGCGTCACAGGGCCCTGGCTCCAGACGCCCGCCTTGCAGACGGTGTAGCGGCCATAGTCGTAGGTAAGCGGGCTCTCGATGGTTGGCTGCCAGCGAGCCATGTCGTCGGCCGAAAGCACGCCGCGATGGGGGGAGCCGCTGACGTCCATCACCTCGTGGGTACGGCAGAACTTGTCGACGGCTTCCGCGACAAAGCCTTGCGACCAGGCCTTTCGCGCATGCTCGATTTCGGCGTCGCGGCCACCGCCGCCGCTCTCGGCTTCGCTCAGGATGCGCGCGTAGGTCGCCGCCAGCGTCTTGTTGGTGAAGAGCGTGCCGGGCTTCGGCACTTCGCCATTCGGCAGGTAGATCGCGGCTGACGTCGGCCAGTATTTCCGGAATAGCTGCTCGACGGTCTGGATCGTGGCGCAGGCCCGCTCGACCAGCGGATAGCCGTCACGCGCGTAGGAGATCGCGGGCTCAAGCACGTCGCGCACCCGCATCGTGCCATAGTCCCGCAGCAGCATCATCCAGGACTCGAACGTGCCGGGGACGCAGGCCGCGAGCAGGCCGGTGCCGGGCACCATGTCGAGGCCTTCGCTCTTGTAGTGGGCAATAGTGGCGCGCGCCGGCGCGGGGCCCTGGCCGCAGATCACCTCGGTGCGGCCGCGCTTGACGTCATGCACGATGATCGGCACGTCGCCGCCCGGGCCATTGAGATGCGGCTCGACCACCTGAAGCGTGAACGCGGTGGCGACGCCGGCATCGAAGGCGTTGCCGCCCTTTTCCAGAATGGCCATACCGACGGCCGTTGCGATCCAGTGGGTGGTGGCGACCACCCCGAACGTGCCTTCGATCTCAGGTCTGGTCGTGAAGGGATCGGGATTGATGTTGCTGGCCATGGAATTCGTTACCTCAGTTGCGGCGCGCGCAATTGATCACAGGCGATGCCGGCCTGCCAATGCACGGGCCGCATGGCACGCGCGCGTCACGCTGGCACCGGCGCGGTGTTAACCGCGTGGCAGGCGACGCCGTCGATCAGTTCCGGGGCTTCCCTGCGGCAGAGATCGAACGCCAGCGGACAGCGCGGGTTGAAGGCGCAGCCGGAGGGCGGGTTGATCGGGTTCGGGATCTCGCCCTTGACCGGAATGCGTTGGCGGCCGCTCATCGCGAGGTCGGGCACGGCGCCCAGCAGCATCCTGGTGTAAGGCATGCGCGGGCGGGCGAACAATTCGCGTCCTTCCGCGATCTCGACGATACGGCCGAGATACATCACGCCGACCCGGCTCGCCATGTGGCGGACCACGGCCAGGTTGTGGCTGATGAACATATAGGTCAGGCCGAACTTGTCCTGCAGATCCCGCATCAGGTTCAGGATCTGCGCCTGCACGGAGACGTCGAGCGCCGAGGTCGGCTCGTCGCAGACGATGAACTCGGCGTCGGAGGCGAGCGCCCGCGCGATCGCGATGCGCTGACGCTGGCCACCGGAGAATTCGTGCGGATATTTCAGCCGGTCATCGGGGTGCAGGCCCACGAGGCTGAGCAGCTCACCGACGCGGGCCTGGATGTCGCCCTCGCCCTGGATCAACTCGAAGGCGCGGATCGGCTCTGAGATGATGGCGTCGACCCGGAAGCGCGGGTTCAGGCTCGCGTAGGGGTCCTGAAAGATCATCTGGATGCGGCGCCGCAGTCTGCGGCGTGCCGGCGCCTGCCGCGGGTCGGTCATCGAGACGCCGTCGATCAAAACGCTGCCGGAGCTCGGCGGCAGGAGCCCAACCACCATCCGCGCCACGGTCGTCTTGCCCGAGCCGGATTCGCCGACCAGCGCGAAGGTCTCGCCCTTCCTGATGTCGAATGTGACGCCATCGACGGCTTTGAGGTATTCGAGGTGCCCGCCTTCCAGCACGCGGTTGAGCCAGGGTTTCGAGACGTCGAAAACACGGCGCAGATTCCTGACCTGGACGAAGGGGGCGCTCATGCCGCACTCTCCGTGGGCACCGCGTCATAGAGATGGCACGCGACCGATTGCGCGCCGCGTGGCAGCGGGTCGGGCCGTTCGACCCGGCAGCGATCGAAGGCGAAGGCGCAGCGCGGATTGAAGGAGCAGCCGCGCGGGATCGCGGACAGGCGCGGCATCGAGCCGGGAATTTGCACCAGGCGCTTGTCATCGCCCGCGAGCGTCGGGATCGCGCCCATCAGGCCCTTGGCGTAGGGGTGCAACGGGGTCTTCACGACGTCCTGCACCGGGCCGATTTCGGCGACGCGGCCGGCATACATCACCGCGACGCGGTCGGAGGTTTCCGCGATCACGCCCATATCGTGCGTCACCAGCATCACGGCGGTGCCGTGGTCGCGTCCGAGCCGCTTGATCAGCGAGATGATCTGCGCCTGCACGGAGACGTCGAGGGCGGTGGTCGGCTCGTCCGCGATGATCAGCTCCGGCTCGGCGCAGATCGCGAGCGCAATCACCACGCGCTGGCGCATGCCGCCGGAGAATTCGTGCGGATAGCCGTCGATGCGTTTTTCCGGCGCGGGAATTCCGACCTCGGCCAAGAGGTCGATGGCGCGACGACGCGCAGCCTGCTCCGACAAATCGAGGTGGGTGCGAATCGTCTCCACGATCTGGTCGCCGATCCGGTACAGCGGGTTGAGCGAGGTGAGGGGGTCCTGGAAGATCATGCCGATGCGTTTGCCGCGGATGCGGCGCATCTCCTCGGGCGGCAGATTGTCGATGCGCAGGCCGGACAGGTGGATCTCGCCGCCGGCGATGCGGCCGGGCGGATCGATCAGGCCGATCACCGAAAGCCCGGTGACGGATTTGCCGGCGCCGGATTCGCCGACCACGCCCAGCACTTCGCCCTTGGCGATGTCGAAGGAGACGCCGTCGATGGCGCGCAGCGTGCCGCGGCGGGAGGCGAACTCCACCTGAAGATTGCGGACGGAAAGGACGGGTTCGGTCATGGGTGCGGCGTATTCATCTGAGTTTCGGGTTGAGTGCGTCGCGCAGCCAGTCGCCGAGCAGGTTGATGGACAGGATCAGCGCGGCAAGCGCGAGGCCGGGGAACGCGACGATCCACCATTCGCCCGCAAACAGATAATTGTTGCCGATGCGGATCAGCGTGCCGAGCGAGGGCATGGTCTCGGGCATGCCCGAGCCGAGGAAGGACAGCGTCGCTTCGGTGATGATGGCGAGCGCGAGATTGATGGTGGCGATGACGAGGATCGGCCCCATGGTGTTCGGCAGCACGTGGCGCAGCATGATCACCGGAGCAGGAAGGCCGATCAGCTGCGCGGCGGCGACATAGTCCTTGTTCTTTTCGACCATGACCGAGCCGCGCACCGTGCGGGCATATTGGACCCAGAAGCTCAGGCCGATCGCGAGCACGAGCACGCCCAGCATGCTCATCTCGTCGAGCCTGTTGCCAAGCACCGATTTGGCGATGCCATTGATCAGCAGCGCGATCAGGATCGCCGGGAAGGAGAGCTGTACGTCGGCGATGCGCATGATCAGGCCGTCGACGGCGCCGCCGAAATAGCCCGCCGTCAGCCCGAGCAGGATGCCGAGCGCGCCGGAGAAGAGGACGCCGAGCACACCGACGAACAACGAGATCCGCAGGCCGTAGAGGATTGCGGAGAACACGTCTCGGCCCTGCTCATCGGTGCCGAGCAGGAATGGGCTCTGCCCGTCGGCGGTCCACAGCGGGGAGATGCGCGAATTCAGCAACTGGAGCTGGGCCGGATCGAACGGATTTTGCACGGCAAGCACTGAGGCGAAGATTGCGAGCAGGAAGAACAGCAGCGTGACGCCGGCCGCGATCATGGTAATCCTGGAGCGGCGGAACGAGTAGAACAGATCGCTGTCGAGCGCGCGCCTGAACCAGCCTGGGGAGGCGCGCGAGCCGCGATCCTCGACTTTGTGGGGGACGACTGCCTCGCTCATCTCAGTGCGCCCGGCTGACCGTCGAGCGCAGACGCGGATCGACGATGGTGTAGAGGATATCAACCACGAGATTGATGGTGACGAAGATCAGGGACACCATCATCAGATAGGCGGCCATGATCGGGATATCGACATTCTGGACGGCCTGCACGAACAACAACCCCATTCCCGGCCACTGGAACACGGTCTCGGTGATGATCGCGAATGCAATGACCGAGCCAAATTGCAGGCCAGCGACGGTAATGACGGGAACCAGGGTGTTCCGCAGCGCATGACCGAAATGGATCGCACGCGTGGTCAGTCCGCGAGCGCGGGCGAAGCGGATGTAGTCGGTGCGCATCACTTCCAGCATCTCGGCGCGCACCAGCCGCATGATCAGCGTCAACTGGAACAGGCCGAGCGTGACCGAGGGCATGATCAGCGCCTTCAGCCCCGACAGCGTCAGAAGGCCAGTCGTCCACCAGCCGATACGCACGACCTCGCCGCGCCCGAAAGAGGGTAGCCAGCCCAGGGTCACCGAGAACAGGTAGATCAGGAGAATGCCGATCAGGAAGGTCGGCAGCGAGATGCCAATCAGCGAGATCGCCTGGAACGCATGGGTGAGCCAGCTGTCGCGGCGGAGCGCCGAATAGACCCCCATCAGGATGCCGCAGACCATCGCGAAGATGGTGGCGCAGATCGCCAGCTCCAGCGTCGCCGGCATCCGCTCCGACAGGAGCTGCGATACGGGCAGCCGGAACTGGTAGGAGACACCGAATTTGAACTGCGCGGCATTGGCGACATAGCGGCCGAACTGCACGATCACGGGATCGTCGAGCCCGAGCGACTGGCGGATCGCGGCGCGTTCGGCGCCCGAGGTGTCCATCGACACCATCTGGTTCACGGGATCTCCGGCGAAGCGGAACATCGAGAACGAGATGATCCCGACGGCGATCATGACGCCGATGGCCTGGATTGCCCTACGAACGGTGAAAGCGAGCATATGGTCCTTTCACGTCTCTTCAGACGTGCGCATCATTTGCGTGAGGTGCGAAATGACAAGTCCCGGAATTCAAGGCTTCCGGGACTTCACAACCTCTCGATACTTACTCTTCCTGTTTGGTGGCCCAGTAGAGCAGGACCTGGTTGTCCGCACGCTGAACCAGTTTCACTTTCTTGGACACGCCCCAGGCGAGCGCCTGCTGATGCAGCGGAATATAGGCCCAGTCCTTGTTGCCGATCTCGAACGCCTGCTTGATCAGCAGATTGCGCTTGGTCATGTCGGGTTCTACCAGAACCTTGTCGGTGAGCTCGTCGAGCTGCTTGTTGCAATAGCCGCCGAGATTGGCCTCACCGCGGTTGGGATCCTTGGGATCGTCGCGGCAGCCCATGATATCGTGCAGCACATTCTGGGAATCCATCGTGGCCGGCGTCCAGCCCAGCAGGAAGAAGGACGTCTTGTAACCGCCGGGCTTCAGCACCTTGGCGAAATATTGCGCCTTCGGTTGCGCCAAGAGGTTCACCTTGACCCCGACGCGGGCGAGCATGCCGACCACGGCCTGACAAATCGCGGCGTCATTGACATAGCGGTCGTTCGGGCAATCCATGGTGACCTCGAAACCATCGGGGTAACCTGCTTCCGTCAGCAGCTTCTTGGCGCCATCGAGATCGAATTTCGGCCGCGTGAACTCCTTCGACAGCGGATAGAGCTCCGGCGCGATCATCAGCGCGGACGGAGTGGAGAGCCCGCGCATGACGCGGTTCTTGATCAGCTCGACATCGATCGCCTTGTAGAAGGCCTCGCGGACGCGGATGTCCTGAAATGGGTTCTTGCCCTTGATGTTCGAGAACAGAAGCTCGTCGCGCGACTGGTCCATGCCGATGAAGATCGTGCGCAGTTCCGGCCCGGACAGCACCGTCGCATTGGGGCTGGCATTGACGCGCTGGATGTCCTGGATCGGAACCGGCTCGATCACGTCGACCTCGCCGGACAACAGCGCGGCCACGCGCGTGGCGTCCGATGCGATCGGGGTAAACACGATCTCCTTGAGATTATGTTCCGGCTTCTTCCAATAGTTCGGATTGGCCTTGAACACGGTCTTCACGCCGGGCTGATGGCTGTCGATCATGAAGGGGCCGGTGCCGTTGGCGTGCAGTGAGGCATAGCTCGGCGTCGTGGCCGCGGCCGGCGTCGGTGCCACCGCATTGTTCGCCTCCGCCCATTTCTTGTCCATGATGTACCAGACGTCCCATTGCCCTATGAGGATGGGATTGGGCGAACTGAGGATGAAATCGACGGTGTAGTCGTCGACCTTGACGACCTTGGCGTCTGCGGGGAGGCGGTTCAGCAGGTTGGAGCCCTGTGCGCGCACGCGCTCGGCGGAGAACACCACGTCGTCGGCGGTAAAGGGATCGCCGTTGTGGAACTTGACGCCCTTGCGCAAATGGAAGCGCCAGCGGGTTGGCTCCGGCGTTTCCCAGCTTTCGGCCAGCGCCGGAATGATTTTCAGGTCCTTGTCGCGTTCGACCAGACCCTCATAGACGTGACCGAGATGGGCGTGGGTGGTGCTTTCGTTCAGCGTGTACGGATCGAGTGATTTGAGCTCGCCCTGGTTGGCGTAACGCAGCGTCTGGCCCGACGCTGGCGAGAGCGTCAACGCGAGTATACCGGCGAGCGTCGCCGCAAACAGACTACGACCTACTGACATCCGTGACCCTCTCCACACTGCCACGCCGGTGATTTTTGATTGTTCGGCGGGCTTATTGATCCATGTTGCCCAGAGTTGCTGACCCGTGCAAGCGCCATTCCAGCAAGGAACGCGCCAACTTGCGCCGCTGTGCAGCAATGCTGACCAACAATGAAGAGGGCGGGCGGCTGTGGGCAGACATTCGACTTTCGGCCCATGAGGTCCCAGAATGGTGGCACCCCGGCCGTCCGTCCGGACTCTCGTCGGGGATGCGCCCGGCGATCTCAGCGCATTCGTGCGGAGCGATTTGATTGACCATATCCGCCGATTGCCGAAACCGGCGGTCTGCCGCTTGCGTCAGGTCGCTTGCGTCGCACACCAAGTCGCGGCGATACTGGGCCAGCCGCCCGAATCCGTTTCTTTAGGAGGGGACATGAAGGTTAACATCGAAATCGACTGCACCCCCTTAGAGGCCCGTCAGTTCTTCGGATTACCCGACGTTGCGCCGATGCAGACGGCGGTGATGGACAAATTGCAGCAGCAGGTGCTGAGCAACATCGAGAAGGTCTCGCCGGAATCGCTGATCCAGAGCTGGTTCTCCTTCGATCCGAAGCTTGCCGAGCAGTTTCAGAACATGTTCGTGACGATGGCCGGTCTCGGCGGCACCCGCAGCAGCGATAAGAAGAAATAATGCCGCCCGAACCGGACGGAGCCCTGGCGTCAGGCCGGCTTCGTCCGCCGGGCCTCGGGCTGCTGTTTGCCGAAGCACGCGGCCTGTTCGAATTCAATGCCAGCGTCCTCTTGTCGCCCCTTCTGATGCGTGCGCCGAGAGGAGACGGCCATCCGGTGCTGGCGCTGCCGGGCTTTCTGGCCAGCGATCTCTCGATGGCGCCGATGCGGCGCTATTTGAGCGAGCTCGGCTACGATACGCATGCCTGGCGGATGGGCCGCAATCTCGGAGGCCTGGAGCGGATGCGGGATGCGTTGCGCGCTCGCCTGGCCGAGATCCATGCCACGACGGGGCGCAAGGTGAGCCTGGTCGGCTGGAGTCTCGGTGGTGTCTATGCGCGCGATCTGGCGCTGCAGGCGCCCGACATGGTCCGCTACGTGGTGACGCTCGGCAGCCCCTTTGCCAACGACGTGCGGGCAACCAATGCCACGCGGCTCTACGAAGCGCTGTCCGGCGAGCGCGTCGAGGATTTTGCCGAGCTGCGTGCGGCGATCGCCGGCGACCTGCCGGTGCCGGCGAGCTCGCTCTATTCGCGCGCCGACGGCGTCGTGAACTGGCGGACCTGTCTGTTGCGCCCATCCGAGCGTGCCGAGAACATCGAGGTGTACCTTGCAAGCCACATCGGGCTCGGGGTGAATCCGGCCGCCCTGTGGGCCGTTGCGGATCGCCTGGCGCAACCGGAAGGGGAATTCTGGCCATTTGACCGGGAGGGGCCGTTTGCCATTGCATATGCCCCGCCGGAACAGGCAGTATCGGCCTGACGAGAAGCGCCAACCAAGGCGCCCGTTGGATTTGCGGGAGGGATAAATGGCTGACGGGAAGAAGCTGTCGTCACTGGATGCGTCGTTTCTCTATCTTGAAACGCCGGAAATGCCGATGCACGTCGGCAGCATGGCGATCTTTCGCCTGCCCGACGACTACAAGGGCGACTTCTTCGAAGACTTCAAGGCGATGATCGTCTCGCGCCTGCACATCGCGCCAATCCTCAAGGCGCGGCTGGAGAAGGCGCCGCTTGATATCGATCACCCGACCTGGGTCGAGGACGGTCAGTTCGACATCGATCGCCACATCTTCCGCGCCAGCCTGCCTGCGCCACGCGACCGCGCCACGCTCGAGCGCATTGTCGGCTGGATGCATGCAAAGCTCCTGAACCGCGCCCGCCCGCTCTGGGAGTTCTACGTGTTCGAGGGCATGAAGGACAACGAGGTCGGGCTCTATTCCAAGATGCACCATGCCGCCATCGACGGCGGTGCCGGCGCGGCGCTGACGAACATGATCTACGACATCTCGCCGATCCCGCGGAAGGTCGAGCCGCCGACCGGCGGCGCGAAGCCCGGACAGGAGCCGCGCGACATCGCGGCGAACCTGCTCGATTCCTATCAGCAACTCTTCAGCCAGCCGCTCGATGCTTCGGCCGCCGCGAAAAACCTGCAATTGCCGCGCACCGGCAAAAGCGACATCGGCTCGATCCTGTTCGACAACGCGATGTACCAGATCGAGAGCGCGGTGCGCTTCGCCGGCAACATCCCGACCGTGCTCAAGAGCGTCTCTGACGTGCTCGGCAAGATCGCCGATCCGAGGTCGCGCGAGAGCCTCGCGAGCATGGTGTCGCCGCCGACCATGCTCAACAAGACCATCTCCTCGGAGCGCAGCTTCGCTGGCGTGTCGATTTCCCTGTCGCGGGCCAAGGCGCTCGCCAAGCAGGCCGGCGGCAAGCTCAATGACGTGGTGCTGGCTCTCGCCTCCGGCGTGGTCCGCCGCTACCTCCAGCAGTACGGCACGCTGCCGACGAAATCGCTCACGGCGGCGGTGCCGATTTCGCTGCGCGAGGAGGGTAACACCGAGGCCAACAACCAGGTGTTCGGCATGATCTGCTCGATCGCCACCAACATCGATGATCCCAAGGCGCGGTTGGAGGCGATCATCGCGCAATCGACCAAATCCAAGGAGATGTCTCACCCCTTGCGCGCCTTGATGCCGCAGGTCTCTAACATCTCGATGCTGGGCGCGCCGATCATGGTGCAGATCCTGGCCTTGCTCTACAGCCGCTCGAACCTCTCGGACGTGCTGCCGCCGCCAGCCAACATCACCGTCTCCAACGTGCCGGGTCCACGGCAGACGCTCTATGCCGCCGGTGCCGAGCTCCTGCACATCTTCCCGGTATCGATCTCGACGCACGGGCAGGCGCTCAACATCACCGTGCAGAGCTATCGCGACCAGCTCGATTTCGGCTTCATCGTCGGCGCCAACATCATTCCGCATGTGCAGGTGATGTGCGACATGCTGCCAGAGGAGTTCGCCGCGCTGGAAGCCGCCTACGCGCCGCCGGCAGCCGACGTCAAAGGCGCTGCTGAATAGGACGTTTGCAATGATTGAAATGCCGCAGCTTGAGTTCGTGCAGACGAACGGAATCCGCATGGGCTATTACGACGCGGGCCCGAAGAGCGACAAGCCGCCAATGGTGCTCTGTCATGGCTGGCCCGAGCTCGCCTTCTCCTGGCGCCACCAGATCAAGGCGCTGAGCGAAGCCGGGATCCGGGTGATCGCGCCCGACCAGCGCGGCTATGGCGCGACGGACCGGCCCGAGCAGGTCGAGGATTACGACCTGGAACATCTGACCGGCGATCTCGTCGGGCTGCTCGATCATCTCGGGATCGACAAGGCGATCTTCGTTGGCCACGACTGGGGCGGCTTCCTCGTCTGGCAGATGCCGCTGCGGCATACCGCGCGCGTCGCTGGCGTCGTCGGTGTCAATACGCCGCATTGGGACCGCGCGCCGGCCGACCCGATCGCGCTGTTCCGCAAGCGCTTCGGCGATCACATGTACATCGTGCAGTTCCAGGATCCCGCGCGCGAGCCGGACAGGATCTTCGGCAGCCGCGTCGAAGAGACCTTTGATGCCTTCATGCGCAAGCCGGTTGCGCGGCCCGCAGGCGCGCCAGCCGAAGAGCCGATCGCCGGCATCGGGGCTTCGCCCCGGATCAACCTGGCGTTTCCGCAGATGATTGAAAATTACGATGCCAGGCATGACCCGCGCACGCCGATCCTGTCGGCGGAGGAGAAGAAGGTGTTCGTTGATACGTTCACCAGGACCGGCTTTACCGGAGGCATCAACTGGTACCGCAACTACACCCGCAACTGGCAGCGCTCCGAGGGACTGGACCATCACGTTAACGTGCCGTCGCTGATGATCATGGCCGAGAACGACGCGGTGCTGCCGCCGTCGGCGGCCGACGGCATGGAGAAGCTGGTGCCGGACCTGGAGAAATATCTGGTGAAGGACAGCGGCCATTGGACGCAGCAGGAGAAGCCGGAAGAGGTCAGTGCCAAGCTGATCGAATGGCGTAGAAGGCGGTTTGGATAGCCCGTCATTGCGAGCAAAGCGAAGCAATCCAGAAATTTAGCTGCGGGGATCGTCTGGATTGCTTCGTCGCGGAGTTTATCATCCGGCCGGCCGAAGGCCGAACCGGGTGGCTCCTCGCAATGACGAGATAGCCGACTGAGTCAGGGGGATACGCACGTCAATGTCATCCAAGAACCGTCTGGACCCGATTCCGCATCCGCCGACCAAGCCGGTGGTCGGCAATATGCTGTCGCTGGACTCGGCTGCGCCCGTGCAGCACCTGACGCGGCTCGCCAAGGAGCTCGGGCCGATCTTCTGGCTCGACATGATGGGCTCGCCGATCGTCGTCGTCTCCGGCCATGATCTGGTCGACGAACTCTCCGATGAGAAGCGGTTCGACAAGACGGTGCGCGGCGCGCTGCGCCGCGTGCGCGCAGTCGGCGGCGACGGCCTGTTCACGGCCGACACCAACGAGCCGAACTGGAGCAAGGCGCACAACATCCTGCTCCAGCCGTTCGGCAATCGCGCCATGCAGTCCTATCACCCGAGCATGGTCGACATTGCCGAGCAGCTCGTGAAGAAGTGGGAACGGCTCAACGCCGACGACGAGATCGACGTCGTGCACGACATGACTGCGCTGACGCTGGATACGATCGGGCTGTGCGGCTTCGACTACCGCTTCAACTCCTTCTACCGGCGCGACTACCATCCCTTCGTCGAGTCGCTGGTGCGCTCGCTCGAAACGATCATGATGACTCGCGGCCTGCCGTTCGAGCAGCTCTGGATGCAGAAGCGGCGCAAGACTCTGGGCGAAGACGTCGCCTTCATGAACAAGATGGTCGACGAGATCATCGCCGAGCGGCGCAAGAGCGCGGAGGCCGTCGACGACAAGAAAGACATGCTCGCGGCGATGATGACCGGCGTTGACCGCTCGACCGGCGAGCAGCTCGATGACGTCAACATCCGCTACCAGATCAACACCTTCCTGATCGCGGGCCACGAGACCACCAGCGGCCTTCTGTCCTACACGATCTACGCGCTGCTCAAGCATCCCGAGATCCTGAAGAAGGCCTATGACGAGGTCGACCGCGTCTTCGGCCCCGACGTCAACGCCCGGCCGACCTATCAGCAGGTAACGCAGCTCACCTACATCACCCAGATCCTGAAAGAGGCGCTGCGGCTGTGGCCGCCGGCGCCGGCATATGGCATTTCGCCGCTCAAGGACGAGAACATCGGCGGCGGCAAGTACAGGCTGAGAAAGGGCACCTTCACCACGATCCTGGTGACGGCGCTGCATCGCGATCCCAGCGTATGGGGTCCCAATCCCGATGCGTTCGATCCCGAAAATTTCAGCCGTGAGGCGGAGGCCAAGCGGCCGGTCAATGCCTGGAAGCCGTTCGGCAATGGCCAGCGCGCCTGCATCGGCCGCGGCTTCGCCATGCACGAGGCCGCGCTCGCGCTGGGCATGATCCTCCAGCGCTTCCGGCTGGTCGACCATCAGCGCTACCAGATGCATCTGAAGGAGACGCTGACGATCAAGCCGGAGGGATTCAAGCTCAAGGTCCGCCCGCGCGCCGATCGCGAGCGCGGCGCCTATGCTGGCCCGGTGGCTGTGACGACGAGTGCCGGTACGGCCGCGCCGCGCGCCACGACGCGTCCCGGTCACAACACGCCGCTGCTCGTGCTCTACGGTTCCAATCTCGGCACGGCCGAAGAGTTGGCGACGCGTGTCGCCGATCTTGCCGAGGTCAACGGCTTCGCCACCAGGCTCGCGCCGCTCGACGACCATGCCGGCAAGCTGCCGGAAGAGGGCGGCGTCTTGATCTTCTGCGCCTCCTACAACGGCGCGCCGCCGGACAACGCCACGCAGTTCGTCAAATGGCTGCACGGCGAGGCCTCGAAGGATGCGCTGTCCAAGGTGCGCTATGTCGTGTTCGGCTGCGGCAACAGCGATTGGGCCGCGACCTACCAATCCGTGCCGCGCTTCATCGACGAGCAGCTTGCGGCCCGCGGCGCGCGCAGCCTCTATGTCCGTGGTGAGGGTGACGCGCGCAGCGATCTCGACGGCCAGTTCGAAAAATGGTTCGCGGTCGCCGCGCCCGCGGCGATGAATGAGTGGGGGCTGACTCAAAACTTCAGCCGCAGCGCCGACGACGAGCCGCTTTACAAGGTCGAGCCGGTTGCGCCTGGCGCCGTCAACGCGGTCGCGGCGCTCGGCGGCACTGTCGCGATGAAGGTGCTGGTCAACGACGAGCTTCAGAACAGGAACGGTCCCAATCCGTCGGATCGTTCGACGCGCCACATCGAGGTGCAGTTGCCGCGGGGCACGAGCTACCGCGTTGGCGACCATCTCAGCGTGGTGCCGCGCAACGACCCGGCGCTGGTCGAGGCGGTGGCGCGCCGCTTCGGCTTCCTGCCCGCTGACCAGGTCAGGCTCCAGGTCGCCGAGGGACGCCGCGCGCAATTGCCGACCGGCGAGAGTGTCTCGGTCGGCCAGCTCCTGACCGATTTCGTCGAGCTGCAGCAGGTGGCAACGCGCAAGCAGATCCAGATCATGTCGGAGCATACGCGCTGCCCGGTGACCAAGCCGAAGCTGCTCGCCTTCGTCGGCGATGATGCGGAGGCCGGCGAGCGCTACCGAGGCGAGATCCTGGCGCAACGCAAATCGGTGTTCGACCTGCTGATCGAACATCCGGCCTGCGAGCTGCCGTTCCACGTCTATCTCGAAATGCTGTCACTGCTCGCGCCGCGCTATTACTCGATCTCGTCCTCGCCGTCGGTCGATCCCGCGCGGTGCAGCGTCACCGTCGGCGTGGTCGGCGGGCCGGCCGCCTCGGGCCGCGGCATCTACAAGGGCATCTGCTCGAACTATCTTAGCGATCGCCGTGCGGGCGATACGGTCTATGCGACCGTGCGCGAGACCAAGGCCGGCTTCCGTCTGCCGGATGATTCATCCGTCCCGATCATCATGATCGGCCCCGGCACGGGGCTGGCGCCATTCCGCGGCTTCCTCCGGGAGCGCGCGGCGCGGAAAGCCAAGGGTGCCGCCCTTGGTCCTGCGATGCTGTTCTTCGGCTGCCGCCATCCCGACCAGGACTATCTTTACAGGGAGGAATTGAAGGCGCTGGAGGCCAGCGGCATCACCGAGCTCTTCACCGCGTTCTCGCGCGCAGACGGTCCGAAGACCTATGTGCAGCATCTGCTCGCAGCGCAAAAGGACAAGGTCTGGGCCCTGATCGAGCAGGGTGCGATCATCTACGTCTGCGGCGATGGTGGCAAGATGGAGCCCGATGTGAAGGCGGCACTCGTCGCGATCCATCGCGAGAAGAGCGGCAGCGATGCTGCCGCCGGCACGCGCTGGATCGAAAAGTTGGGTGAAGGGAACCGCTATGTGCTTGACGTCTGGGCGGGCGGCTAGCCGCAGATTGTGGATCGTAGGGTGGGTTAGCGAAGCGTAACCCACCACCTTCTATCGACAAGCGGAGTCCAAAGAGGTGGGGTACGCCTTCGGCTAACCCACCCTACGATTTCCGATCGTGCTAAAGCTCACGCATGATTCCCTGGGAAAAAATCGATACCGCCGCGATACCCGGCTCTGATGGCGAGCTTCGCCTGATGCGCCGCGGCAAGGAGTTCTCCATCAAGCTCGGCTCCAACGAGCTGATGAACAGCCGCCTGTCGGGCTCCGAAGCCGCGCTCGCGACGCTCGCGGCAAAGCACATCGAGAAGGTCGTCAAGCCGGTTGTCCTCATCGGCGGATTGGGCATGGGCTTTACGCTGCGTGCGGCGCTCGCCGTGCTCGGAAGCAAGGCGCAGATCATGGTGGCTGAGCTGGTCCCTGCCGTGGTGGCGTGGGCGCGAGGACCGATGGCCGAGCTTTTCGGCAACAGCCTCAGTGACCCCCGCGTTGACATTCGTGAAGTGGACGTTGCGCAGCTGATCGAAAGGCATCCGCTCAGGTTCGATGCGATCCTGCTTGATGTCGACAATGGTCCGGAAGGTCTTACCCGCAAGGCCAATGACGCCTTGTACGATATCGCCGGGTTGAAGATAGCTCACACCGCGCTGCGGCGCGGCGGAGTGCTCGCAGTCTGGTCGTCCGGGCCGCATCCGAATTTTTCACGGCGTCTTCGTACCGCGGGCTTCGAGGTCAACGAAATCAACGTCCGCGCCACCGGCAAAGGCGGTGGCGCGCGCCATGTGATCTGGATGGCGAAGAAGAGTTAGGCTGCTGCGCACCTTTGCCCGCCCGCCAGCTCCACTCGTCAGAACATCGTGTTGCTGTTTGCGGGATTGTCGGGAATGGCCTGCACCACGTCCCAGTGCTCGACGATCTTGCCGTTCTCCAGCTTGAAGATATCGACGATCGCGTTGCCCCTGGTGCCGGGCTCGCGAACCGCATGAACGTGCAGGATGACATAGTCGCCATCCACAAACGTGCGCTTGATCTCGCTGTGCGAGTTCGGGAATTTCTCGCGCAGGAAGCCGATGAATTTTCGGAAGCCGTCCGGGCCATCAGCTGCGTTCGGATTGTGCTGGACGTAACGATCGCCGACATAGGCAAGCGCTGCATCGGCGTCCTTTTGATTGAGGCCCTTCTCGTAGAAGGCAAGCACGGTCTTGCGATTGGCTTCCTCTTGCGCGTTACCGGCAATCGCGCCGCCGCTTGCGAAGGACAGCATGAGAATTGACGCGGCGATCATCGCGCCTGACCGGAAGATGAGATGCATGTGAACTCCAAGAGGCCGCTGCCTCTGTCTCTGGCGATTAACGGAGGTCTGTATAGCTTTCGCCCCGGTGCGCGGTAAGAGAGTATCCGCCAGCTCACATAGTTACCGTGAGGAGACCGCTCGCGTCGCTCTACGCCGCCTTGGCCGCTGCGCCCTGCGCGTGCTTGTCGATGGCGTCGAGGATCTCGTTCCAGAACCGCATCGGCAGCGCGTGGCCCATGCCCTCGATCATCAGGAGCTTTGCGCCCGGGATCGACGCTGCCGTGTCCTTGCCGCCTTCGGGCCGCACCAGGGGATCGACGGTGCCGTGGATCACCAGCGTCGGCGTCTTGACGGTGTAGAGCCGCTCCTTGCGGCTGCCGGAAGCGAGCACGGCGCGGAACTGCCTCCCCACGCCGGCCGGATTGAGCCCGCGCGCAAACACGCGCTCTGCGCGGCCGGGATCGAGCGCCTCTTCTTCCGGAAAGGAGCCCGCACGCAAGATGTTCCAGGTCTGCCCGAAGCGAACGATGAACTCCTCCTTGCTGCGCGGCGGCGGTGCCATCAGCATCGCGGCCGCCTCTCGCGTCGGCGGCGGCACGCGCGGATTGCCCGTGGTCGACATGATCGAGGTGAGCGAGCGAACGCGCTGCGGAAACGACAGCGTGATCTCCTGGGCGATCATGCCGCCCATGGAGGCGCCAACCAGATGCGCCGACTTGATGCCGAGCGCGTCCATCAGACCGACCGTGTCCTTGGCCATGTCGATCAGCCTGTAGGTGGCGGCCACCGGAATTTTCAGGAAGCGCAGCTTCAACAGCTCGAGCGGCGTCAGCCGCTTGCCGCCAGTCAGATGGCTGGATTTGCCGATGTCGCGATTGTCGAAGCGGATCACGCGAAAGCCGCGCGCGGCGAGCTGCTCGCAGAATCCGTCGTCCCAGTGGATCATCTGGGCGCCGAGACCCATGATCAGCAGCAGCGGCTCGGCATCGTCCTTCCCGAAGATCTCGTAGCAGATGTCGATGCCGTTGGCGCGCACGGTCTGCGGCGGCTGATGGGCGGAGGCGTTCACGGGCGTGTTCCCCTTGCAGGTAGACAGATGTTGTATCGCACGGTTTGCCGCCGCAAAGAAGCCGTGCGCGCGACACCAGGTCGCCGCTTGCCCGTTGACCGGCCCGTCGCAACGGTGTGGTATGGCGAGAAAAGAAGGGCGCCAAGAGCCCTCGTGACCTGGAGGACGCCGATGACCGACAAGATGAACGATCCTGTCGCCCTGTGGCAGAGGATGATTGGTGAGATGGAGAAAGGCTTCAACTCGCTTGCCACCAAGGCGATGGAGACGCCCGAATTCTCGCAGGCCATGAATCGGGCCGGCGGTGCTGCTGCGGGTGCTCAGAAGCAGTTCGGCGATCTCATGGAGAAATATCTTCTCTCGATGAACCTGCCGAGCCGCGAGCAGATGACCGGCATTGCCGAGCGGCTGCAATCGATCGAAGGGCAGCTCGGAGAGATCAAGTCCATGCTGAGCCAGATGTCAGCCGCTTCTGGCGGATCGCAGATCGGTGCCGCGCCGCGGCCGCCGCGGACCAAGCGTCCCCCCTCCGAAGGCGGAGAGCGAAAATGAATGCGCCGACGGGACTTGATTTTGCAGAGATCCCGGAGCGCATCCAGTCCGAAGTGCAGCGCGCCATCATGCGCAGCATCAAGGGCGTCGAATATTTCTCGACCTCCGGTCCGACGCTCGGCTCGACGCCGAAGGACGTCCTGCATTCGCGCGGCACGATGAGCCTCTATCACTATCGTCCAATGTCGGACGAGATTTACCGCGTCCCGGTGCTGATCGTGATGGCGACCACCAACCGCGGCTACATCCTCGATCTCGTTCCCGGCCAGAGTTTTGTAGAGTTCCTCCTCAAGCGCGGCTACGACGTCTACATGCTAGATTGGACCGCGCCGCGGCCGGAGGAGAAGAGCCTTCGGATGGAGGACTACGTCCTCGATTTCATCCCAGATTGCGTTCGTCGCGTGCAACAGGATTCAGGCGAGCAGGACGTCTCCGTCATCGGCTATTGCTTCGGCGGCGTGCTGTCGCTGCTCTATGGCTCGATCGTCAATGACGGACCGATGAAGAACCTGATCTGCTTCACCACGCCGATCGATTTCCGCGAGATGAAGCTATTTTCCAATTTTTCCGACCGCCGCTATTTCGATGTCGACCGCCTCGTCGACAGCGTCGGCAACGTGCCGCCGGAGATGATCCTGTCATCGTTCGAGATGCTGCGGCCGGCCTCGCGCACGGTGAGCCAGATCCAGCTCTGGGAGAACATCTGGAACGACGAGTTCGTGAAGTCCTACCGGATGTTCGACCGCTGGGCGACCGACACGCTGCCGCTGGCCGGCGAATACTTCCGCGCCATCACCAAGGATCTGATGTGGGACAACAAGCTGTTCAACGATACCATGTCGGTGGGTGGCCGTGCGGCAAAGCTCGAGAACATCAAGGTGCCGATCCTGCACGCGGTCGCCGAGCACGATCACATCGTGCCCTATGACGCGGCAAAGTACCTGATCGCGAAGATCGGGTCCGAGGACAAGGAGGAGGTGATGCTGAAGGGCGGTCACGTCTCCCTCGTCGCCGGCGCCAACGCGGTGAAGCGGCTGTGGCCGAAGCTGGACTCCTGGCTGGGGAAGAGATCGACATGAGCGTAGCAGGTTCCTATCCGCGTCACGTCAAGACGGATGCCGGCGATATCGAGATCCGCCTGATGTCACCGTCGGATGAAGCCGCCGTACTCGCCTTCGGCAAGGCGTTGCCGACCCATGATCTGTTGTTTCTCCCGCGCAACATCAGCGAGCCGAAGGTGCTCTCGGCCTGGGTCAAGGAGATCGAGCGTGGCGCGATCACGAGCCTGCTCGCGGTCAGGGGTGGCACGGTCGTCGGTTGCGGCACCCTGGTGCGCGATCCGCACTCCTGGTCGCCCCATGTCGGCGAGATCCGCATGGTGGTCTCGCTCGACGTGCGCGGGAAGGGGGTCGGGCGGGCGCTGTCGCAGGAGACCTTTGCGCTCGCGCTCGGCGCTGGCCTCGAAAAGCTCTCCGTCCAGATGACGGTCGACCAGCAGGCGGCGATCGCGCTGTTCGAAAGCCTCGGCTTCAAGGCGGAGGCCTTGCTGCGGGACCATGTCCGGGATGTCGACGGCAAGACCCACGATATCGTCGTGCTCGGGCACAACATCGCGCGGGTCCAGGCCCAGATGGAGGCTTACGGGCTGCCAGGCGCCGTCCAGAACTAAAGAGCGCGGTCCAGCACTCAAAGAGCCCCCAACGGACCTTCAGGGCCAAAATGGCCAGGAAGGCATCAGGGATGCTTCTCCTTAAGGCTGTTCACGATTTCGTGATATCGCAGTGCAATACGAATATTGCATCGCACAATTAACTGTGTCATATAAGCCGTGCCCCGGGCCAATCCGGACGGGGTGAGCCCATAGCTCAGACCAATGAGGATGGAGAGAACCCCATGACCACTGAAACGAACACCGCTTTCGAGGGCTTCAAGGACGCTTTCAAGAACATCCAGAACCTGGAAGTTCCCGAGGCCGCCCGCGAGTTCGTCAAGAAGACTGCCAACACTGCCAAGGACCGTGCTGCCGAGGTTTTCGCTGGCTCCGAGCGGGTGACCGCCGCCATCGAGAACGCGGTGACCGATTCCGTCACCGAGGCCGGCAAGATCAGCCGCAACATCCAGCAGGCGATCTACGAGGACGCCGAGGCGTTCTTCTCCGGCATCGACAAGCTCGCGTCGGCCAAGTCGATCAGCGAAGCCGTCGAGATCCAGTCGGGTCTGCTCCGTGCCCGCGGCGAAGTGCTCGTCTCGCGCGCCAAGGCGACCTCCGACTATTTCGGCAAGCTCGCCGCCAACGGCGCAAAGGCCGCTCAGGACAATTTCGCCAAGGTCTACAAGACTGCGTGATTTGTACGTTGAGTTGAGAAACTGAATTTTTAAGGCCCGCTTCGGCGGGCCTTGGTTTTTGTGCGACCGTCATTGCGAGGAGCGAAGCGACGAAGCAATCCAGGGTCTTTCCGCGGGCAGATTCTGGATTGCTTCGCTTCGCTCGCAATGACGGCTACTGTGACGCAGTCATGACCCCACCAAGCACCTTCTCCTTCGATGCCCCAGGCGACGCCGAACGCGCGGCCGAACTGCGCCGCGTCAAGGCGCTGGCGACGCTGGTGCTGGCCTCGACGCTTCTCCTCTTCGTGGTTGCGAAGTCGCTGTTGAATGTGCATCCGGTGTTCGGCTTCATCGCCGCCTTCGCGGAAGCCGCGACCATCGGTGGCCTTGCCGATTGGTACGCCGTGGTCGCGCTGTTCAAGCGGCCGCTCGGCCTGCCGATCCCGCACACCGCGATCATCCAGAGCAACCAGGCCCGCATCGCCGACAAGCTCGGTGAATTCATTCAGGTGCATTTCCTCGAGGCAGGTCCCGTCGAGGCCAAGCTGAAGGAGATCGATTTCGGCTCCTTCGTCGCGGACTGGCTGCGCGACCGCAAACGCAGCGACGATCTGGCGCGCTTTGCGCTGCGCCTGTTGCCGGAAGCGTTCTCCGCGACGGAAAGCTCGGGGCTGATGACCTTCATCATCCGCCGCATGTCGTCGCAATTGCAGGCGATCGATCTCGCCCCGCTTGCCGCCGGCACGCTGCGCGGCTTCGTGGCGGAGAGGCGGCACCAGGTGTTGTTCGACGATCTCCTGCGCGTGATGCACGACACGCTGACCGGCAAGGAGACCATGGCGATGATCCGCGAGAAGGTGCGCGCGGAGTTGCCGACCCTGCTCAGGCTCTATCGCGCCGACAAATTCCTGGTGAACAAGATCGTGGCGTCGGCAACCGCGTTCTTCGAGGAAGTGCGCAGTGATCCCAAGCATCCGTTTCGCGGCGAGTTTGACCGCATGGTGCTGACCTTCGTCGATCGGCTCGGTACTGATCAGACTTACATCGACCGCATCGACGGGCTTAAGCGCGATCTGCTCGCACGTCCCGAACTCGCCGATCTGGCGCGCACCGTGTGGGCCAACACGCGCTCCTTCATCGAGCGCAGCGCGAGCGGTGAGACGCAGGTGCTGCAACATCATCTCGCCGGCATGTTCGTCGCAGCCGGCGAAGCGCTTGCCGGCGATGCCGAGCTGCGCGGTGAGATCAACAAGGGCCTGGTGACGGTGCTGCGCAGCTTCGTCGCCGACCAGAAGAGCGGCGTCTCGACCTTCATCTCCGACCAGGTCAAGTCGTGGAATATGACGCAGCTGATTTCGCTGATCGAAATCAACATCGGCCGCGACCTGCAATACATCCGCTTCAACGGCTCTCTGATCGGCGGGCTCGCCGGGCTTGCCCTCTACACCGGCGAATTCCTGCTGCGATTGCTGTGACTTTTGCGTCACGGCCGTTAGCATTAACGCGCGCGCCTATTGTCGCGTGCTGCCTCTCCGGCTTGAATGTCGGGAACCGGCCGCCTAGCTGATTCATGTTGCGCTGCGGAACGTCCAAGAAGCCGGCGTATTGGAATTCATGTCCATTGCCGGCATCGCGGCCGGCACTTCCAGGGGAAACATTGATGACCGCTACTGCCCAGACGCTGAGCCCGCCGTCCCGCACCCTGATGTTTCTGGAAGGGCGGGCGATCCACGAGCTCGGCGCATTCCTCGGCGCGCTGCCGCTGCTCAGCCTCGCGCCCCGCGGCGACGGCCATCCGGTGCTGGTGCTGCCGGGCCTCGTTGCATCCGATATCTCCACCCGGCCGCTGCGCGCTTTCCTGAAGAGCAAGGGCTATGCCGTCAGCGGCTGGCGCCAGGGCCGCAACTATGGCCTGCGTCCGGGCGTGCAGCATGCCATGGTCGACCTCGTCGAGGAGCTGAGCGACACCCATGGCCGCAAGATCAGCCTGGTTGGCTGGAGCCTCGGTGGCCTCTATGCGCGCCAGCTCGCCAAGATGATGCCGGAGCGCGTGCGCCATGTGATCACGCTCGGCAGCCCGTTCGCGGGCGACCCCCGCTCGACCAACGCCTGGCGCGTCTATGAATGGGCGAGCGGGCGCAAGGCCGACGAGGTCGATCCGCGCTTCGGCGGTGAGCTCGCCGTCCCGCCGCCGGTGCCGACCACCGCCATCTTCAGCCGTACCGACGGCGTCTGCGCCTGGCAGGGCTGCATGGAGAAGACGGGCGCACAGAGCGAGAGCATCGAGGTCGAGAGCAGCCATTGCGGCATGGGTCATCACCCGGCCGCTGTCTACGCGGTGGCGGATCGTCTCGCGCAGGAGGAGGGCAAGTGGCGGCCCTTCGACCGCAGCGGCTGGCGCAGCCTGGCGTATCCCGACCCGCATCGGTGAGCGGGCTTGCATGGTTCGAGACGCGCGGCGTTGCCGCGCTCCTCACCATGAGGGTTGAGAGCGACTGATTCCGCGAAACAGACCGTCAGACCTCATCCTGAGGAGGCGCGAAGCGCCGTCTCGAAGGATGACTGCCCTGCTGTCTCCATTGTCCCGCCCGCAGCAAACGCGCTATGCCTCGTGCATGGCGCATCCGCTTTCTCGCATCATCGACCAGCTCAAGCGCGAGCCGTCGCGCACCGGCTCCATCGTCATCACCGTGTTCGGCGACGCGATCGTGCCGCGTGGCGGCTCGGTGTGGCTTGGCACGCTGCTCGAATTCTTCGAAGGTCTCGCCGTCGACAGTAGCGTCGTGCGCACCGCAATGTCGCGCCTTGCGGCCGACGGTTGGCTGACCCGCGAAAAGGTCGGCCGCAACAGCTTTTACCGGCTCGCTGAGAAAGGGCGGCAGACCTTCGAGGCCGCCACGCGCCACATCTACGATCCGCCGCCGTCGGACTGGACCGGGCGTTTCGAGCTGCTGCTGATCGGCAATGGTGAGGGTCGCGACGCCTCGCGCGAGGCGCTGCGCAATGCCGGCTTCGGCAGCCCGCTGCCGGGCGTCTGGGTCGCGCCGTCGGGCGTGCCCGTGCCGGATGAGGCTGCCGGTGCCATTCGCCTCGAAGTCTCAGCCGAGGATGACAGCGGACGCCGTTTGCTCAGCGCGAGCTGGCCGCTGGATCGCACGGCTGACGCCTATCTCAAGTTCATGAAGATGTTCGAGCCGCTCCACGCAGCGATCGGCCGCGGCACGGGTTTGTCCGACGCCGATGCCTTCACCGCGCGGATTCTGCTGATCCACTACTACCGCCGCGTCGTGCTGCGCGATCCGCTGCTGCCGGACAGCCTGCTGCCGGGGGATTGGCCGGGCAGGGCCGCCCGCGAGCTCTGCGGCGAGATCTATCGCGCGCTGCTTGCCCCATCGGAACGATGGCTCGATGGCCATGGAACCAATGAAACAGGGCCGCTGCCGCCGGCGCGCAAGCTCCTCGAGCGGAGGTTCGGTGTCTGATTTTATGTTACAGAAATATCTTGCATGATCTAATTTCTGTTATATATTGCCTTCCAACCAAACGGGAGGATGCGCATGTATACGCAGGCGCTGAACACGGCCGAGGCCGAGGATCGCGGCCTCGAGGACGCGGCGAAGGCCACGCAGTTCCAGGCGCGCATCGATGCCGAGGAGCGCATCGAGCCGAATGACTGGATGCCGGCGGCCTATCGCAAGACGCTCACCCGCCAGATCTCCCAGCACGCCCATTCCGAAATCGTCGGCATGCTGCCCGAGGGCAACTGGATCACGCGCGCACCGAGCCTGCGCCGCAAGGCCGCGCTGCTCGCCAAGGTGCAGGACGAGTGCGGCCACGGCCTCTATCTCTATGCCGCCGCCGAGACGCTCGGCTCCTCGCGCGAGGAGCTGGTCGACGCCATGCTCGCGGGCAAGGCAAAATATTCCTCGATCTTCAACTATCCGACGCTGACATGGGCCGATATCGGCACCATCGGCTGGCTGGTCGACGGCGCTGCGATCATGAACCAGATCCCGCTGTGCCGTTGCTCCTTCGGCCCCTATGCGCGCGCGATGATCCGCGTCTGCAAGGAGGAGTCGTTCCACCAGCGCCAGGGCTACGAGATCATGCTCACGCTATGCCGCGGCTCCGACGAGCAGAAGGCGATGGCGCAGGACGCGCTGAACCGCTGGTGGTGGCCGGTGCTGATGATGTTCGGCCCGCCGGACGGCGTCAGCCAGCACAGCGACACCTCGACGAAGTGGAAGATCAAGCGCTTCTCCAATGACGAGCTGCGCCAGAAGTTCGTCGACGCCACCGTGCCGCAGGCGCAATATCTCGGCCTCACCATTCCCGATCCCGGCATGACGCAGGATGCCGAGGGGCACTGGCGCTACAGCGAGATCGACTGGACCGAGTTCAAGCAGGTGCTCGCCGGCAACGGCCCCTGCAACCGCGACCGCATCGCCGCGCGCCGCAAGGCCCACGATGAGGGCAGCTGGGTGCGCGAGGCCGCAGCCGCTTATGCCGCCAAGCGCGCGCACCGTCAGACCGCACAAGCTGCGGAATAGGGAGATCACGATGGCCACGCCGAACACGCCGCTGTGGGAAGTATTCATTCGCAGCCGCAACGGGCTCGCGCACAAGCATGTCGGCTCGCTGCATGCGAGCGACGCGACCATGGCCTTGCAGGCCGCGCGCGACATCTACACCAGGCGCGGCGAGGGCCTCTCCATCTGGGTGGTGCCGTCAACCGCGATCACCGCGAGCGATCCCGCCGAGAAAGGCATGATGTTCGAGCCGGCGGAATCCAAGATCTACCGGCACCCGACGTTCTATGAGGTGCCTGAAGAAGTGGGCCACATGTAGCGCTCTCTCTCCTCATGGTGAGGAGCCGCGAAGCGGCGTCTCGAACCATGGAGGCCCGGGATCCTGTGGCCCATCCTTCGAGACGGCGCTTCGCGCCTTCTCAGGATGAGGTCGGAACAAGCGGCAAGTGAACAGCGGATTGAAGCAATGTCCATCGCCAACATTCAGGTCCCCGAAACGCCGCTGGTGCTCTACGCGCTGCGCCGCGCTGACGATGCGCTGATTCTCGGCCATCGGCTGTCGGAATGGTGCGGGCATGCGCCGATGCTGGAAGAGGACATGGCGCTCTCCAACATTGCGCTTGATCTCATCGGCCAGGCCCGCGAGCTTTACAGCTATGCAGCCAAGGCGGAAGGCAAGGACAACGACGAGGACAAATTCGCGTATTTGCGCGACGTCAGGCAGTATCGCAACCTGCTGCTGGTCGAGCAGCCGAATGGCGATTTCGCCCAGACGCTGGTGCGGCAGTTCTTCTATTCCGCCTTTGCCGATCTCTATTGGCGCGCGATGATGGCCTCGCGCGATGCGACGCTGGCTGCGATTGCCGCCAAGTCGGAGAAGGAGAGCGCCTATCACCTGCGCCATTCCGCGGAATGGATCATCCGGCTCGGTGACGGCACCGACGAGAGTCACGCCCGCGCGCAGGCCGCGATCGATCATCTCTGGGCCTTCACCGGCGAAATGTTTGCCGTCGACGACAGCGAGCGCGGCCTGATCGATGCCGGCGTTGCCATCGATCCGGCGGGATTGCGCGATCGCTGGCTGAAGACAGTGACCGGCATCATCAACGAGGCGACGCTCGCCTTGCCGCAAAACGACTGGATGCAGCAGGGCGGCCGCTCGGGCCGGCACAGCGAGCATCTCGGCCATCTCCTCAGCGAGCTGCAATCGATGCAGCGCACCTTCCCGGGTCTGACATGGTGACCGCGCTCGACAGCGACGCCGAGCTGCGCCAGCGCGCCTGGGATGCGGCGGCGGGTGTCGTCGATCCGGAGATCCCGGTGCTGACGATTGCCGATCTTGGCGTGCTGCGCGACGTCGCCCTGGATGGTGATCAGATCGAAGTCTTGATCTCGCCGACCTATTCGGGCTGTCCGGCCATGAACATGATCGCGCTGGAAATCGAGCTCGCGCTGGAACGTGCTGGTTTCCATCGCCCAAAAGTGCGCACCGTGCTCTCACCGGCCTGGACCACCGACTGGATGAGCGAGGAGGGGCGCCAGAAGCTGCGCGCCTACGGCATCGCGCCGCCGCAAGCCTCCAGCTCCCGCCGCGCTCTGTTCGGCGAGCAGGCGGTCACGTGCCCGCAATGCGGCTCGGGCAACACCGAGCTCTTGTCCGAATTCGGCTCGACCTCATGCAAGGCGCTGTGGCGCTGCAAGGCCTGCCGCGAACCCTTTGATTACTTCAAGTGTCATTGAGAAGGCACGATGCCAGCCTCATCTGGATTGCTTCGACGCAAGCGCTCCTCGCAATGACAGCGTCTCAAATTTAGGGTGTCCCTGATGTCCGCAGCTGCACCACGTTTCCATCGCCTGGCCGTCAACGATCTCCGTCGCGAGGCCTCCGACGCCGTGTCGATGACCTTCACCATTCCGAAGGGGCTCGAGAACGACTACAGTTTCACGCCCGGCCAATACCTCACGCTGCGCACCACGCTCGATGGCGAGGAGGTGCGTCGCTCCTATTCGATCTGCTCCGGCCCGGATGACGGCGAGATTCGCATCGCCGTGAAAAAGGTCGACGGCGGTGCGTTCTCGAGCTGGGCCGCGGACGAGCTGAAACGCGGCGACGAGCTCGACGTGATGACGCCGACCGGCCGCTTCGGCGCGATCCCGCCCGCCGAAGATGCGCGCATCCATGTCGGGTTTGCCGCCGGTTCTGGCATCACGCCGATCCTGTCGATCGTCAAGGGCGTGCTGGCGCGCGAGCCGAACAGCCGCTTCTTCCTGTTCTATGGCAACCGCGTGAGTGCCAACATCATATTCCTGGAGGCGCTCGAGGAGCTCAAGGACCGCTTCATCGATCGTCTTTCCATCTTCCACGTCATCTCGGGCGAGGATCAGGACATCCCGATCCTGCACGGCCGGCTCGACGGCGAGAAGGTGAGGGTGCTGTTGCGCGCGCTGGTGCCGGCGGACAGCGTCGATCACGTCTTCATCTGCGGTCCTCTCGGCATGAGCGAGGAGATCGAAACAACCTGCCGCGATCTCGGCATCGCCGAGGACCGCATCCATGTCGAACGCTTCGTCTCCGAGTTCGGCGGCAAGCCGCGGCCGAAGAAGGTCGTCGCTGTGGATGCGCCGCCGAAGGCGATCGCCTCGCTGATCATCGACGGCAAGCGCCGCGACGTGCCGGTCGCCGAGGACGAGGCGATCCTCGATGCTGCACTGCGCGCCGGTGTCGATCTGCCCTTCGCCTGCAAGGGCGGCATGTGCTCCACCTGCCGCGCCAAGCTGGTCGAAGGCGAGGCGCCGATGGACATCAACTATTCGCTGGAGCCCTGGGAGCTGAAGGCCGGTTTCGTCCTCACCTGCCAGGCGAAGCCCGTCTCGGAGCGGGTGCTGGTCGATTACGACCACGTTTGACAGCCTTCGCCAGGCAGCAGAACATCATGGGAAAACATTCAGCCGGGAGGTGCGCGTGAACGTCAAAGCAGCCTTGTCGCCCGAAGACGTGGCTCGCGCCTGCGCCGACGCGATGTGGGCGGAGGACGATGCCTCAAAAGGCCTTGGCATGGAGATCGTCGAGATCGGTCCGGGTTTTGCGACGCTGGCGATGACGGTGCGCCCCGACATGGTCAACGGCCAGCGCATCGCCCATGGCGGCTTCATCTTCACGCTGGCCGACTCGGCTTTCGCGTTCGCCTGCAACTCACACAATGAGCGCGTAGTCGCGGCGCAAGGGCAGATCACCTTCATCAAGCCGGGCAAGCTCGGCGATCGCCTCATTGCGAAGGCGCGAGAGATTACCCGTGGCGGCCGTTCCGGCATCTACGACGTGCGCGTCACCGCCGGTGACACCGTCATCGCTGAATTCCGCGGGCATTCGCGTGTCATTCCCGGCACGTGGCTGCCGACGCAAGATCAATAAAGCGACTGATAAAGAAAAACGAACCAATGTGGGGAAACGAGGATGGCTCTGACCAGGCTCGAGGAAGGTGGCAACACCTATAGTCCGGAGATGGACGCGCATGAGCGCGCGTCGCGCGACGAGATCATGGCGTTGCAGATGCAGCGCCTGGCCTGGTCGCTGAAGCATGCCTACGACAACGTCGCGCATTACCGCAAAGCTTTCGACAAGGCCGGCGTGCATCCTTCCGACTTCCGCGCCTTGTCCGATCTCGCAAAGTTCCCGTTCACGGTGAAGACGGACCTGCGCGACAACTACCCCTTCAACATGTTCGCCGTTCCCCGCGAAAAGCTGGTGCGCGTGCATGCGTCATCCGGCACGACGGGCAAGCCGATCGTCGTCGGTTACACCCAGCGCGATATCGAGACCTGGTCGGAGGTGATGGCGCGCTCGATCCGCGCCGCCGGCGGCCGCAGCGGCATGATCATCCATAATGCCTATGGCTACGGCCTCTTCACTGGCGGGCTCGGCGTGCATTATGGCGCGGAAAAGCTCGGCTGTACCGTGGTGCCGATCTCCGGCGGCATGACCGAGCGGCAGGTGCAGCTCATCAACGATTTCCGCCCCGACATCATCACGGTGACGCCGAGCTACATGCTGGCGATCCTCGACGAGTTCAAGCGCCAGAAGCTCGATCCGCGCCAGTGTTCACTCAAGGTCGGCATCTTCGGCGCCGAGCCCTGGACCAATGCGATGCGCGGCGAGATCGAAGAAGCCTTCGACATGGATGCGACCGACATCTATGGGCTTTCCGAGGTGATCGGCCCCGGCGTCGCGCAGGAGTGCATCGAAACCAAGGATGGCCTGCACATCTGGGAGGACCACTTCTATCCCGAGGTGATTGATCCCGAGACCGGTGCGGTGCTGCCGGACGGCGCGAAGGGCGAGCTGGTCTTCACCTCGCTGACCAAGGAAGCATTCCCGGTGATCCGCTATCGCACCCGCGATTTGACGCGGCTGTTGCCGGGCACGGCGCGCCCTGGCATGCGGCGAATGGAGAAGGTGACAGGCCGCTCGGACGACATGATCATCCTGCGCGGCGTCAACCTGTTCCCGACCCAGATCGAAGAGCTGCTGCTCGCGACCGATTGGTGTGGCGGCCACTTCATCCTCGAACTGACCCGCGAAGGCCGCATGGACGAGCTGACGATTATTGCGGAGGCGCGGTCCGAATACTGGGACGGCCGGGGTCTCGTCGACCATGCCGATCGCATCTCGACTCACATCAAGAACACCATCGGCGTCACGGCGAAGGTGCAGGCGGTCGCGCCGGCCACGCTGGAGCGCTCGCTCGGCAAGGCCAGGCGGGTCTACGACAAGCGGCCGAAGGATTAGCTCTGCCCCTTGTGACATGGGGCAGGGCACCCCGCGGCGGTTGACTTGGCGGTCGCGGAAGGCGACAAGACCCGCGAGAAATCATGGGTTTTTCGATGTCATCAGCCGATACCAGAGCCGTTGAGGCGCGCTGTGTGCGCCTCAATGCCAAGGCCGAGAACTCTGCTGTGCTCGCGCCGGTCGTCGAACGCCATACGCTGGCTCGTGGCGCCGACGACGTGCTGATTGAGGTCAAGGCCGCTGCCGTCAACCCGTCCGATGTAAAGGCCGCGACCGGCCTGATGCCCTATGCGGTCTTCCCGCGCACGCCCGGCCGCGACTATGCCGGCGTAGTGATCGATGGTCCGGCGGGCACGATCGGCCGCGATGTGTTCGGTTCCTCCGGCGATCTCGGCATTCGCCGCGATGGCACCCACGCCACCCATCTCGTCGTCGAGGCTGATGCGGTGGTGGAGAAACCGAAGTCCGTCTCCTGGGAGGAGGCCGCCGGTATCGGCGTGCCCTTTGTCACTGCCATGGAGGGCTTTCGTCGCGCGGGGGTGCCGAAGAGCGGCGAGACCGTGCTCGTGTTCGGCGTCAACGGCAAGGTCGGCCAGGCGGCGGTGCAGATCGCGACCTGGCAGGGCGCGCGCGTTATCGGCGTGGTGCGCAAGGCGGAGGCCTATGAGGGCCACACCAACGCGCCCACCGAGGTGATCGATGCCTCCGCCACCGATGTCGCCGCGCGCGTGCGCGAAGTGACCGGTGGCAAGGGCGCCGATATCGTCTTCAACACCGTCGGCGATCCCTATTTCCAGGCCGCGCACAAATCGCTCGCTCTTCGCGGTCGCCAGATCCTCATTGCAGCGATCGACCGCATCGTGCAGTTCAACATCCTCGAATTCTACCGGGGACAGCACACCTATGTCGGCATCGACACGCTCGGCCTGTCGTCGGCGGCAACCGGCGCGGTGCTGCGCGACCTCGGCCCCGGCTTTGCGAGCGGGCACCTGAAACCGTTCCTGATCAAGGCGAGTGCGATCTATCCGCTAGAGAGCGCCAAGGAGGCGTATACGGCTGTCGCCGGCTCCTCGCGCGATCGCGTGATCCTGAAGCCGTAGCTATGGAATCGTCCGCTCAACTCGTCATCTTCGCCGGCCTCGCCATCGGCCTGATCTACGGCGCCGTCGGCCTGCTCAGCGGCTTTTGCCTGATGAGCAGCATGCGCGGCTGGCTCGCGGAGGGAGATGGGCGGCTGGTGCGCACCTATGCGCTGGCGGTCGCGGTCGCGATCGCCGCAAGCCAGATCCTCGCCGGCGGCGGCACGGTCGATCTCGGCAAATCGATCTATCTGCAACCGACGTTCTCAGCGCCAGTGCTGTTCCTCGGTGGCCTCCTGTTTGGCTATGGCATGGTGCTGTCGAACGGCTGCGGTTCGCGCGCACTTGTGCTGCTCGGTCGCGGCAATCTCCGCTCCTTCGTCGTCGTCATCGTGCTCGGCATTGCCGCCCAGATGACGCTCAAGGGACTGATCGCGCCGGCGCGAATCGCGCTCGTTCAGGTCTCGCAGGCGACCGCGAACTCAAACTCGCTGCCGTCGTTGCTGGCAACGCTTGGTCTCGGCGAAACCGTTTCGCGCACGCTGGCTGCCGCGGCAATCGTCGTCGCCCTGATGCTCTTTGCTTTCGCCCACGCCGGTTTTCGGCGTTCGCCGGGGCAGATCGCGGCCGGCATCATTGTTGGTCTCCTCGTTGCCGGCGGCTGGTTCGTCACCGGCTATCTCGGCGCCGATGATTTCAATCCGGTTCCGGTCACCTCGCTCACCTTCATCGCGCCGATCGCGGATGCGCTGCAATACGCGATGCTCTCGACGGGCCTGACGCCGAACTTCGGCATCGCAACCGTTGCCGGCGTGTTCGCCGGCAGCCTCACAACGGCGCTTGCTAGCGGCCGCTTCAAGCTCGAAGGCTATTCCTCGCCGCGCCACATGTTGCGCTCGGGCAGCGGCGCGGCGCTGATGGGCATCGGCGGAGTGATGGCGTTCGGCTGCTCGATCGGGCAGGGGCTCACCGGCCTGTCGACCCTCGCGCTGGCCTCATTCGTCGCAGTCGCCGGCATCCTGCTCGGCACCGCCGCAGGCCTGCGCGGCGCGCTGCGCGTTCAGCCTCTCGCGGTGGCCTGACCGCGCAGAGGCCGGTCGGCCAGCGTGGCAACGCCGATGCCAGCGACGATCAACGCGGCCGCGACGGCAAGGCTGATGTCGATAGGTTCGCCGAGCAGGATCGCGGCGCTGGCGATGCCGACAATCGGCGTTCCTGTGGTGCCGAGCGACGTGGTCAGGGCCGAGATGCTCTTGTTGACCATCGACATCGCCCAATAGGCCAGCACCGTTCCGATCAGGCCCGAATACAGGAACAGCAGCACGAGCCGGGATGACCATTCGACGTGCAGCAGTCCGTCCGTGATCGTCGCCGTGATCGTCAGCACCACCGTCGCCACGAGCACTTGCCAGATCAGGAGCTGGAGCGGGGACGCGATCCAGCGATGCGAGCGCAGATAGATGATGTTCGCGGCCCAGCAAATGGCCGCGAGGATCACCATGCCGGCGCCGAGCACGACATTGACGTTGGTCCAGTCGATCGAGGATGGGTTCAGGATCACGGCGAGGCCGGCCAGGCCCAGCAATGCGCCGCCGACCTTCGGCGCGGTCAGCCTTTCCTTTCCGAGCAGCGGCGCCGCGAGCGCGACCCAGAGCGGAGTCGTATAGCCGAGCACGATGCCCTTGCTGGCGGGAATGAAGCGCAGGCCAGCGGCGGTCAGCGTCGAGAACAATGTCATGTGCAGCAGCGCGACGCTCAAGATCACGGGCACGTCGTGACGTTCCGGAATGACGAGGTTGTCGCTCGCGCACAGGATCACGAACAGGCCGACGAGCGCGATCCAGCTCCGGATCGCCGCGCTCCACAGCGGCGGCACGAACTGTACCAGCTGCTTGGTCACCGACCAGTTCACGCCCCAGGCCAGGACGACGATCAGGAACAGGCCGATGGCCGCGCGAGGTGACAGGGAGGCGTTCATTGCAAGTTCCTTGAAGCGGCGTCGTCCGACAGATAGCATCGCAATTGGCACCAAAAAAAGTGCCAGATTGGAAAGAAACAAGGTGCCAGTTTCCGAGGCGATGATCTCCGGGCTGATCGTGCTGGAGCGATCCGGCCACGATGGGCTGGTTGCGCAATTGACGAGCCAGCTTCGGCGTCTCATTGCGAGCGGTCGGCTCGGCAAGGGCCGTGTGCTGCCGTCGAGCCGCCGGCTAGCAAGTGATCTCGATGTGTCGCGCAACACCGTCAGCTTTGCGTTCGAGCAGCTCGCTGCGGAGGGATATCTGGAGATGTCCCACGGGCGACGTCCGGTTGTGATGATCGATGGCGCCGAACGCATCGAGCGAGTTGGCGCTGCCGCGTCGCGCGTGCAGCCTGGCAAGCCCCGGCTCTCGCCCTGGGCCTCGAAGCTGCGCGAGACGGATTGGCCGATGTCGTATCTGGCGCCGCTCCGCCCCTTGAGGCCTGGCCATGCGGATGCCCGAGAGTTTCCGAACGAGATCTGGGCGCGCTGCCTGCGCCGCAGTGCCGTGCGTGCGGGGAAACGTGAACTCGGACCGGTGAACCGGCCGCGCCTGCGCGAGGCGCTGGCGCACTACCTCGCGACCAACAGGGGCGTGCGCGCGGCGGCGGAGCAGATCATGATTCTGCCGAGCGCGCAGGCTGCGTTGACCTTGATTGCAGCCACCCTCATCACGCCCGGTGACGAGGTTTGGGTCGAAGACCCCGGCTATCCCGGCGCTGCGGCCGCCTTCCGCGCTTCCGGTGCGCGCGTGATCGGCCTCGGGCTGGATGAGCAGGGCATGCAGCGGGTGGTTGGAACGGCCGCGCCAAAGCTCATCTTTATGACGCCGTCGCACCAGCATCCGACGGGTCGATTGATGTCGCTTGCCCGTCGCAGCGAATTTCTCGCTGCATGCCGGCCGGGCAAGACCTGGATCATCGAGGACGATTACGACGGCGAGTTCCACTATGACAGTCGGCCGGTGCCGTCCTTGCAGGGGCTCGATACGCTCGGCCGCGTGTTCTACGTCGGCACCTTCTCGAAGGTGATGACCTCAGATATCCGCCTCGGATACCTCGTCGCGCCGCCGGCCCTGCGCGATACCCTGGAGATCGCGCAGCGGCACATCGGGCTGATCGCAGCCAGCAACATCCAGGAAGCGCTGGCCGAGTTCATCGCCGACGGGCACTTCCTCGCGCATCTGCGCCGGATGCGCCGACTCTACCATGCGCGGCGCGATCACCTCGTCGGCGAGATGGAACGCCGCCTCGGCGATTTTCTCGAGGTCGAGGCGCCCTCAGGCGGCATCCAGCTCATTGCGCGCCTCAAGCGCGGCAGCGCAGATCGTACGGCGGTCAAACGGCTGGTCGAGGCCGGGGTCGAGACGCGAGCTCTGTCCAGCCTGTCGCTCGGCCGACCGCGCGATCACGGCCTATTGCTCGGCTTCGCGGCATGGCGCGAGAACGAGATCAGCGCGGCCGTGCGGACGATGGCGTCCTGCTTCTAGAGTGGTTACCTCACTCCGCAGCCTTCGTCACGATACGGATCTCCGAGGTCAGGGTCCGGTGCACCGGACACTTGTCGGCGATCTCCATCAGCTTCTTGCGCTGCTCGACGTCGAGCGTGCCTTCCATCGCAATCACGCGATCGATCTGGTCGAGCATGCCGTCGCGCGTCTCGCACTCTGCGCAGTCCTTTGCGTAGATCTTGGAATGCTTCAGCGTGACGGTGACACGGTCGAGCGGCAGCGACTTGCGGTCGGCATAGAGCCGCATCGTCATGGAGGTGCAAGCGCCAAGTCCGGCCAGCAGGAAATCGTAGGGCCCGGGGCCGGCATCCTCGCCGCCTGCAGCAACCGGCTCGTCCGCCACCAGGCGATGTGGTCCGACCGAAATGGTCTGGTTGAACTTGCTTTTGCGCGTCTCCTGCACCACCACCTGGCGCGGCGCCTCGGCGAGATCCATCGCCTTTGCAGGCTTTGCCGTGTTGATGTAGCGGCTCGCCCAAGCTGTGATCACGTCGGCCGTATAGAGTGCGTCCGCGGGCTTTGTGAGCAGATGATCGGCATGATCGAGCGAGACGAAACTCTTGGGGTGCTTTGCCGAGATGAATATCTTGGTCGCATTGTCGATGCCGACGGTGTCGTCGACCGGCGAATGCATCACCAGTAGCGCCTTGTGCAGGCCGGTGATGTCCTTCATCAGCTCTTGCTCGACGATGTCGTCGAGGAATTCGCGCTTGATCCGGAACGGGCGCCCTGCGAGCGACACTTCGACCTCGCCCTGCGCGCGGATCGCGTCGACATGATCCTTGAACAGGCCGGTGACGTGCGCTGGATCGGAGGGGGCGGCGATGGTCGCGACGGCCTTGGCCTCCGGAATTTTGTCGGCCGCCGCCAGGATCGCGGCGCCGCCGAGGCTGTGTCCGATCAGCATCGACGGCGCCTTGCGGGTCTCGCGCAGGTGGTCGGCGGCATGGACGAGATCGGCGACGTTGGAGGAGAACGTCGAATTGGCGAAGTCGCCCTCGCTGGAGCCGAGGCCGGTGAAGTCGAAGCGCAGCACCGCGATGCCCTTGGCCGCGAGCGAGACCGAGATGCGCTTGGCTGCCAGCGTATCCTTGCCGCAGGTGAAGCAATGCGCGAACAGCGCGTAGGCCGCCGGCTCGCCGTCCGGCAGCTCCAGCGCGGCCGCAAGCTGATGGCCGCCTTCGCCCTGGAATTGAAAGCGTTCCGTAGCCATGGGCTCTCCCCCGTTCTTCGTGAACTCTAATCGCTCGAATAGCGCTGTTCGGCCCAGGGATCGCCGCGGTTATGGTAGCCGCGGACTTCCCAGAAGCCCGGCGCGTCCTCGGTCAGGAATTCGATGGCCTGGAGCCATTTCGCGCTCTTCCAGAAATAGAGATGCGGTACAACCAGCCGCACCGGGCCGCCGTGCTCGTCCGTCAGAGGCTCGCCCGACCAGGTATGGGCGAGCAAAGCATCCTCGGCTGCAAAATCGTCGAGTGCGAGATTGGTGGTGTAGCCGTCATAGGAATGCAGCACCACGAAGCGTGCATCAGCGCGCGGTTGGCAGATGTCGAGCAGCTCGCGCGTTGCGAGGCCTTCCCACTGATTGTCGTAGCGGGACCAGGTCGTGACGCAGTGGATGTCGGAGGTGAACTGCGCCTGTCTTTGGGCGGCGAATTCCGCAAAGGTCCAGAACACGGGGTTGTCGACCGCGCCATAGACGTCGAGCCGCCAGCGCTCGCGCGAGATCTCCGGTGAAAGGCCGAGGTCGAGCACCGGCCAGTCCCTGGTGAGGTGCTGGCCAGGCGGCAGGCGCTGGTCCTCCGGGCGGGTCATCCTGCCGGTCAGGAAGCGGCCCTCGCGCGCCCATTTCTCCTTGGTGCGCGTCAGCTTGCTGTCGGGCGGCGGCTCGTTGTCGTCGGCCATTGGTTACTCGTGACTGGGCTACTCGTGGCGATGCATCGCGGAGGCATGCTTGGTGTCGCGCATCGTAGCATAGATGATCAGCGAGATGCAGATGATGCCGCTGAGGTAGAAGTAGAACCATTCCTCGTGCCCGATGGTCTTGAAATAGAGCGCGATCGCCGGCGCCGTGCCGCCGAAGATCGACACCGTGATCGCATAGGGCAGGCCGACGCCGAGGGCGCGGACATTGGTCGGGAACAGCTCGGCCTTCACCACCGCGTTGATCGACGTATAGCCGGCCACGAACAGCCAGGCGGCGCAGATCAGGATGAAGGCGATGAAGGGCGACTTGGTCTCCTTCAGCGTCATCAGCAGCGGAACGGTCGCGAGCGTGCCGGCGACGCCGAAGAAGATCAGGAGCGGCTTGCGTCCGATCTTGTCGGAGATCGCGCCATAGATTGGCTGCAGGATGGTCGCGAAGATCAGGGTGCCGAAGATAACGAAGGTTGTCTGGTCCTCGGTCAATCCGACCGAGAGCTTGACGAAGGTCTGCATGTAGGTGGTGAAGGTGTAGAACGCCGCGGTACCGCCGGCGGTCAGGCCCATCACCAGCAACAGCTCGCGCGGATATCGCAGCAGGTTGGTGATCGAACCGGTCGGCTTCACCACCTTCTTGGCTTCCTCGAACGCCTCGGTCTCGTGCAGGCCGCGCCGCATCACCGCGGCGAAGATCGCGAGCGCCGCGCCAATCGCAAACGGGATGCGCCAGCCCCAGGCCTTCAGCTCTTCCGGGGTGAGGAAGACCTTTTGCAGCAGGAGCAGCACGATGATCGCGGTGAGCTGGCCGCCGATCAGCGTGACGTATTGAAAGCTTGAATAAAAGCCGCGGCGTTTGGGATCGGCGACCTCGCTCAGGTAAGTTGCGCTGGCGCCGTATTCGCCGCCGAGGCTCAGGCCCTCGATTACGCGGGCCAGCGCCAGGATCACCGGGGCGGCAAAGCCGATCGTGGCATAGGTCGGCGTCAACGCGATGATCAGCGAGCCGAAGCACATGAAGACGACCGACAGCGTCAGCGAAATGCGCCGGCCGAAATGGTCGGCGAGGTAGCCGAAGAACCAGCCGCCCAAGGGGCGCATCAGGAAGGTCGCCGCGAACACGACGGCTGCGTTCAATTGCTGGACGACGGGATCGTTGCCGGGGAAGAAGGCCGGCGCGAAATACAGGGCGAACGCCGTATAGGCGTAAAAATCATACCATTCGACGAGATTGCCGATCGAGCCGATGAAGATCGCCTTGATCCGCCGCTCGGCGTCGGCGATGTCAAATTGCTCGGAGGCCGGTTTGATTGCTTGCTCTGTCATATCCGGCCTCTCCGCTTTTGCTTTTGGAGAGGCCTACATCGCCTTTCCGAGCAGAAATGGCAACTGGCGGGGGCCTCTCACCGTCCCCTGCGACCAGGTCACGGAGCCTGCCGGGTCGAGGGCGAAGTCCGGAATCCGTTTCAGCCATTCCTCCAGCGCAACCTGCATCTCCATCCGCGCCAGGTTGGAACCGACGCAGCGATGGATGCCGAGGCCGAACGCGGCGTGGCGGTTCTCCCGACGGTCGATCACGACTTTGTCAGCGTCCGGAAACATCTTGGGATCGCGGTTGGCTGCGGGGAAGGACAGCAGCACCATGTTGCCCGGCTTCACCGGGCAGCCCGAGACCGTGGTCTCCTTGACCACCTCGCGTGCCATCGTCACTGGAGAATAGGCGCGCAGGAATTCTTCGACGGCCGTCGGCATCAGTTCCGGCTCGGCGACCAGGCGCTCGCGATCGGCTGGCGTGTGGGCGAGATGCCAGAGCGAGGAGCCGATCGCGCTCCAGGTGGTGTCGATGCCGGCGATCAGCAGTAGGCGCAGCGAGCCCAGCACGTGCTCTTCCTCGAGCGGCTGGCCGTCCTTGCCCCGAGCGTTCATCAGATAGGAAATGAGATCATCGGTCGGCCTCGATCTGCGCTCCTCGATATGCGCGCTGAAATAGTCGCTCATCTCGTGGACGGCCTGGAGCAGCATGTTCTCGTCCTTGATGCCGAGCTCCAAGATCATGTGGATCCAGTTGATGAAGAGGTCGCTGTCGCTTTCGGGAATGCCAAGCATGTGGGCGATTGCCCGCACCGGGATGTGCTTGGTGTAGCGCGCCGCAGCGTCCACCTGCTTCTCGGTGATGAAGCCGTCGATCAGCTCGTTGCAGATGGCGCGGACCCGCGGCTCGAGCTTCTTCATCGCGTCCGGCGTGAACGGCGGCAGCAGCAATTGCTTGGCCGGCTTGTGCACGGGCGGATCGGAGGTGATCGGGGGTGCGGCGCTCTTGGTTATTTCCGGCCGCGCGTCGCGGACGATGATGCGGCGCGACGAGAAGTGCTCGGGATCGTTGGCGATCGCTCGTACCGCCTCGTACGTCGTCGGCAGGTAGCAGCCGAGGAAACGCTCGGTATGCACCACCGGGCTTGCGGCGCGCAGCTCGTCCCAGATCGGGAAGGGATCTTCCGTCCATTGCGGATCGGTGTGGTCGAAATCGTTGAGCCAGTCGGTGACGGGCGGATGGGCGGCAGGTTGGCTGACGTCGGACATCTCAGGGAATCCTCACGCTGGTTTTCGCTGAAGGGGCGCGCGTTGCGAAAGGCGCGCTATTCCTCGATTACGTCGATCGCGATTTCCGGACAGTTGGATTTGGCAAGCCAGGCCTTGTCTTCCAGGCCGGCCGGGACGGTGCCATCTCCGGCCTCGTGGGCGTTGCCGTATTCGTCGAGCTCGAACAATTCCGGCGCCAGCGCCTTGCAACGCGCATGGCCCTGACATTTGTCGGGATCGACGTGAACCTTGAGTCGCTCTGCCATTGGCGTCCTCGGTCGTGGGCGCGGGCCTAAAAAGGCCGGGCGCGTTTCCTCATGTTTGATTTTATCGACGGCATTCGCCGCTAATTGAAGTTATAGTATATTACATTCGCGATGGGCTTCCCCTGTCAAGCGCAAACTTATAGGTTTCGCGTCAAGATGCCGTCACAACTCGCCCGCAAGCCGCAGAACGCCTATCATCACGGCGATCTCCGTGATGCCCTGATCAAAGCTGCGCTACGCGAGGCGGAGCGGGGCGGGGCGGAGGCGATCAGCATCAAGGCCCTCGCAAAGCAGCTCGGCGTTTCGCAGCCGGCGCCTTATCGGCATTTTTCCGATCGCGAGGCGCTGCTCGCCGCGGTGACGGCGGAGGCGTTCCGGCAGCTCACCGTCGTGCTGCGCGAGGCGATGGCGAAGCCATCGAAAAAGTCGAAGCTGTCGCGGCTGGCGCAGGCGACGCTCGATTTCGGTCTGCGCCGCAACGGCATCTATCGTTTGATGTTCGCCTCGCGCACGGTGTCTTGCGCCGCAAAGGGCAGCGAGCTGCATGAGGCCACCCGCGAGACTTTCGCGCTGGTGATCGAAGCCCTGGAAGCGCCGGCAGTGGGCTATTTGCGCGAGCGGCAGGCGCTCAAGATCTGGGCGGCGCTGCATGGCGTGGTGATGCTGGCCGAGCAGGGTCTGTTCACGGGCGAGGCCGCGCATGCCACGCGCGAGGAGCTGGTCGAGGATTTCGTCAACGAGACGAAGACAGCGCTGGCGGCCGCGATCGGGGACGCGCAGCGTCGGGGCAAGGCTAACGCTTAAGCGTTCGCCCCAAGCAATTTCATCAGTTTCTCGACCGCGCTGTCCGGCGTGGTCACAACGGGGCGGCCTGTCGCCTGCGAGACCAGCGGCGCTATCGCGGCAATGCTGAACTGGGCGAGAGCGACGACGTCGCAGTCGCACAAGTCGCGCGAGGCCTCGGCGATCAGCCGGTCGTGCTCGGCGCGGTCGCCGCGGTCGAGCGCGGCCAGTGCCCCCTCGGCAAGTCTCGGCACGACCTGGACGGAGGCCGGAAACTCCGATGGCATCGAGGCCAGCGTCGGCGGGAAGGTCGCGAGCAGGCCGATCCGCTTGCCCATCATCACCGCCTGCTCGATCATCGCTTCGTTCGGCTTCAGCACTGGCATGGGCGCATGTGCGCGGGCAACCGCCTCGATGCAGGGGCCGAAGGCCGAGCAGGTGAACAGGATCGCGTTCGCCCCTGTCGCCGCTGCATAATCGCCGAGCGCAAGGAAGCGCTCGGTCATGGCATCGTTGAGCGCGCCGTCACGCGCCAGATCCGCTGACAGGCTGTCATCGAGCAGGTTCATCAGCCGCGCCTCTGGCCAGGCCTTTGCGAACGCAGCTTCGATCGGCGCGATGGAATGCTTGAGTGCGTGGATGAGGGCGATGCGCATCGATATCTCTTCTCTCTCTCTCCCCGTTCTTACGGGGGAGGGGCTCTATCCGCAAAGAAGGTGAGAGTTGGACTCGCGGACGCTCCCCCTCACCCGACGCTTCGCGGTCGACCTCTCCCCGCGAACGGGGAGAGGTGAAAGCGCGCCAGCCTTTACTTGAACGGCACCGCGTACATCAAGCCGCCCTTGCTCCAGAGGCCGTTGAGGCCGCGCTCGAGCTTGAGCGGGCTCGCCTTGCCGACGTTGCGCTCATAGATCTCGCCGTAATTGCCGCCGGCCTTGATCGCCACGACCAGCCATTTGTTGTCCAGCCCCAGCCGCGAGCCGAGATCGCCGGAGGTGCCGAGCAGCCGCTGGATCGCAGGCGTGGTCGACTTCGTCATCTCATCGACGTTGGCCTGCGTCACGCCGAGCTCCTCGGCCTCGATCAGTCCGTAGTGCAGCCAGGTGATGATGTCGCTCCAGACCTCGTCGCCGTTGCGGGTGAAGGGCCCGAGCGGCTCCTTGCTGATGGTCTGCGGCAGCACGATATAGTCGGCCGGGTTCGGCGCTGCGGTCGTCACCGCGCCGGCGAGCGCGGAGGCGTCCTGGGTCATGGCATCGCAGCGGCCGCCGAAGAAGGTCTGATACATGGTGTCGACGCGGTCGAACACCAGCGGCTTCCAGTCGATGCCGTTGGCGCGGCCGTAGTCGCCGAGCGTGACCTCATGGGTGGTGCCCTGCGCGACGCAGACGGTGGCGCCCTTCAGATCCTTCAGTTCCTTCACGCCGAGGTCCTTCTTCACGACAAAGCCCTGGCCGTCGTAGAAGTTGATCGGACCCTGCCGCAGGCCCAGCGTGACGCCACGCAGATATGTCTGCGTCGAGTTCCGATAGAGCACGTCGATCTCGCCCGATTGCAGCGCGGTGAAGCGGTTCTGCGCGGTCAGCGCGACGTAGCGGACCTTGTTGGGATCACCGAGCACGCCGGCTGCGAGCGCGCGGCAATAATCGACGTCGAGGCCCTTGTAATTGCCTTGCGAGTCAGGCGCGGAGAAGCCGGCGAAGCCGGCGCTGACACCGCATACCAGCGTGCCGCGGCTCTTGACCGTGTCGAGCGTTGCAGCCGACCCCATCGCCGTCGAAGCCGCGAATAGACCCGCGGCGATAACCACTTTCCTCATCATTCTACTCTCCCCTCAGTGATTGACACTACGCAAGACGTTGTCGACGGCCGTGCCGAGCTTGTCGACGATCAGGTCGATCTCCGCCGCCGAGGCGATGTAGGGCGGCGCCAGTAGCACGTGGTCGCCACGGACGCCATCCACGGTGCCGCCGCCGGGATAGCAGCCGAGCCCGTTGGCAAAGGCCTCCGCCTTGATCTTCTGGTGCAGCTTGAGCGCGGGATCGAACGAGGTGCGGCTGGCGCGATCGGTCACGAGCTCGATCGCCCAGAACAGGCCGCGGCCTCTGATATCGCCGACATGGCGATGATTGCCGAAGCGGTCGATGAGGCGCTGCTCGAGCTGCTTGCCGCGCTCCTTGACGCGGTCGAGCAGGCGATCCTCGCGGATCACCTGCTGCACCGCCAGCGCTGCCGCACAGGCGAGGGGATGCGCAAGGTAGGTATGGCCGTGCTGGAAGGCACCGCTTCCCGCACGAATCGTGTCGATGATCGTGCCGCTTGCGAGCATCGCACCGATCGGCTGGTAGCCGCCACCGAGCCCCTTTGCAATCGCCTGGATGTCCGGCGCGACGCCTTCCTGTTCCCAGGCATGCGTGGTGCCGGTACGACCCATGCCACTCATGACTTCGTCGAGGATGAGCAGCGCGCCGTGCCGGTCGCAGATTTCGCGCATTGCCTTGAAGTAGCCATCCGGCGCCGTCACCGCGCCCGCGGTCGCGCCGACGACCGGCTCGGCGAGAAACGCCGCGACGGTGTCGGGCCCGAGCCGCTGAAATTCGGCCTCTAACTCGGCGGCAAGCCGCGCCACGAACTGCGCATCCGACTCGCCGTCGCGCTTCTCGTGATAGGCAAAGGCCGGCGTCACATGGCTGAACGCGGCCGAGAGCAGGGGCGCATAGGGCGCGCGCCGCCAGGCATTGCCGCCGGCGGCAAGGGCTCCGAGCGTGTTGCCATGATAGCTCTGCCGCCGTGCGATGAAATGTTGCCGCTGCGGCTCGCCGCGCTCGATGAAATACTGCCGCGCCAGCTTGATGCTGGCTTCGATCGCCTCCGATCCGCCGCTGACGAAATAAGCGTAGGCAAGACCGCCGGGCTCGTGGCCGACCAGCATCTCGGCGAGCGCTTCCGCCGGCTGGGACGAGAAGAAGGCGGTGTGGGCATAGGCCAGGGTCGAAGCTTGTTTCGCCATCGCCGCGATCACGCGCGGGTGTTGGTGGCCGAGGCAGGAGACCGCCGCGCCTCCGGAGGCGTCGATCACGCGGCTGCCGTCCTCGGCAAAGAGATAGACGCCTTCGCCGCCGATCGCCTTGGGCGGCGTTTCACGCAATGAGCGGTGCAGCACGCGTGTGGTGCGAGCGGCCATGGATCAACCTTTCTCTGAGACGTAGGTGGAGGCTGCGGCCAGCCGCGCCTCGGTGTCCTGGAGGCGCTTCTTCGCGGCCGAGCCGCCGAGCGAGAACGTCACCGCCGCCAGCGACTGTGCAATCGCGATGGCGCCGGTCAGGCTCGGAAAGAAGCCGGGCGGGGAATCCGCCTCGAACAGCAGCACGTGATTGGCGCCTTCGGCCATCGGCGCAGCGACGCTATCCGCAATCGCGATCAGCGTCGCGCCGGCGTGATAGGCGGCCTGCGCCACGCGGACGCTCGCGCGCGTGTACGGCAGAAAGCCGATGACGATGACCGCTTCGCCGGGACGGAACGCGCCGAGATCGAGATCATCGGGGCCGGAGCCGCCGACGATCTGCACCTGGTCGGGCCGGAACAGCCGGAGCTCGTAATTCAGCAATTCAGCGACGCTGCGGCAGCTGCGGTAGCCGGCGATCCAGATCCGCTTCGCGCTATGCAGGGCGCGGGCGGCATCCGCGATCGACTGGGCCGGGATGCGCGGCAGGCCCGCGGCCTCGGCCTCGAGCTTCTCGGTGACGAGCGCGACATCGGCATTGGGGCCATGGCGGCGGCTCTTGGCACGGCCGGAGAACGGCGAGGTCTGCGACGGCCGTCGCGCCTCCGTCAGCGCCGCGCGCAATTCGTCCCAGCCGGAATAGCCGATCGCCTTCGCAAGGCGCGTGAACGCGGCCGGATCGGCGCCGGCTTCCGCGGCGAGGTCGCGCATCGAACGGGTGGTGGCGTCGTAATCATTGGCCGCAACGAACCGCCCGACCTCCTGCAGCCGCAGGGGGAGTGATGGCAATGCACTGCAGAGTTCGCTCAAGGGCGAGGATTTCGCGGGCTCGGCCATGAAACATTTGTTGCACGAATTGCCGATTGGTGCAACAGTTGACGCACGCTGCCGGAAATCGCCGCCTCTGACGAAGGATTTTTGTGCTGTGACCACCGATCATCCCAGACCGCCGCCGCGCCGCAGCTTGTTCGGTGCATGGGGCCCCCGCGAGCTGAAAGGCCTGTTCTGGCAGGTGCTTGTCGTCGGGATTGCGGTCGCGGTCGTCGCTTTCCTCTGGTCCAACACCGTTACCAATCTCTCGGCCCGCCGCATCACGACCGGCTTTGCCTTCCTCGGCCGCGAAGCCGGCATGCCCATCGCCGACAGCCTGCTGTCGTACAGCCCGAAGGACACCTACCTCTGGGCCTTCGTCGTCGGCGTCACCAACACCTTGCGCGTCGCCGTGATCGGCATCGTGCTCGCAACCATTCTGGGCACGTTGATCGGCATCTCGCGACTGTCTGCCAATTGGCTGTTGTCGCGGCTTGCCGCCGTCTACGTCGAAGTGCTGCGCGACATCCCGCTGCTGCTTCAGCTCTTGTTCTGGTACGTGCTGATGCAGGCGTTGCCGGCCGCGCGCCTGGCGTGGCGGCCGGTCGACGGCGTGTTCCTGTCCAATCGCGGGCTGATCCTGCCGTCGATCCCGATCGGGACGCCACAGCTCTGGGTGCTCAGCACGGCAGCGCTGGGCCTTGTCGTGTTCTATCTCATCCGGCGCTGGCAAATCGCGCAGCAAATGCAGGACGGCAAGCCGCGCAAGGCATGGCCCATCGCGCTCGGCCTCATCGTGGTGCTGCCGGCGCTGGTCTCCGTGCTGCTCGGCGTGTCCTGGAAAATCGAATGGCCCGAGCTGCGCGGCTTCAACTTCGTCGGCGGGCTGACGCTCGCGCCGGAATATTTTGCCTTGCTGATCGCGCTCGTGACTTACACTTCGGCCTTCATCGCCGAGATCGTGCGAAGCGGCATCCAGTCCGTGCCGCGCGGGCAGTGGGACGCTGCCAATGCACTCGGCCTGCGCCGCAGCTTCATGCTGCGGCAGATCATCCTGCCGCAGGCGCTGCGCGTGATCGTACCGCCGATGACGAGCCAGTATCTCAATCTCACCAAGAACTCCTCGCTCGCAGTTGCGATCGGCTACCAGGACGTGGTCTCGGTCGCCAACACCACGCTGAATCAGACCGGGCAGGCGATCGAGGCGATCGCGCTGATCATGGCCGTGTTCCTCACCATCAGCCTCGGCATCAGCTTCTTCATGAACTGGTACAACGCGCGCATCGCGCTGGTGGAGCGCTGATCATGACGGTGATCACCGACATTCCCGACGCACCGCGCGCCGCCCGTCGCCCGCAAATGGGCAATCCGGTGCTGCGCTGGCTGCGCACCAACCTGTTCTCGTCGATTCCCAACGCGATCATCTCGCTGGTGCTGCTGGCGATACTCGCCAAGGGCATCGTCAGTTTCGTGCAATGGGGTATCGCCAACGCGGTCTGGCTGACGCCGGCGAACGACTCCAGCGCCTGTCGCGCCGTGCGCGGCGTCGGCGCCTGCTGGGCGATCATTCCCGAAAAATACCGCTTCATCCTGTTCGGCACCTATCCGTTCGACGAGCAGTGGCGGCCGGCGCTGTCGGTGCTCCTGTTCATAGCGCTGTTCTATCTCTCCACCCGCCGCGCCTGGTGGCGGCGCGAGCTGATCTATCTCTGGATCGGCGCGCTGGCGCTGATCAGCCTGCTGATGTGGGGCGGCGTGCTGGGCCTGTCGTACGTTTCGCAGGATCGCTGGGGCGGATTGCCGGTGACGCTGATCCTCGCCACCTTCGGTCTCGCTTTCGGCTTCCCGCTCGGCATCCTGGTGGCGCTCGGCCGGCGTTCAAAGCTGCCGGCGATCCGTTCGCTCTGCGTGCTCTATGTCGAGCTGATCCGTGGCGTGCCGCTGGTGAGCCTGCTCTTCATGGCGAGCGTGATGTTCCCGTTGTTCATGCCCGGCGGCTTCAACATCGACAAGCTGCTGCGCGCGCAGATCGCGATCATCCTGTTCGCGGGTGCTTATCTCGCCGAAGTCGTCCGCGGCGGCCTGCAGGCCGTGCCGCGCGGACAATATGAGGCCGCCGACGCGCTGGGGCTGTCCTACTGGCGAAAGAACCGGCTGATCATCCTGCCGCAGGCGATCCGCCACGTCATCCCGCCGCTGGTCAACACCTTCATCGCCTTCTTCAAGGACACCAGCCTCGTCCTCATCATCGGCATCTTCGACCTGCTCACGACCGCCAAGACCGCGATCATCGATCCGGCCTGGCAGCAGTTTTCGGTCGAGGTCTACATCTTCGTCGCCGCGATCTATTTCGCCTTCTGCTTCGCGATGTCGCGCTACAGCCGCAGCCTGGAGGCGCATACCACATCGAGGTGACCTGCCTTCCTCCCTCGCTTTGGGAGAAGGCCGCACAGGCAAGCGCCTCGTCGCGGGCGCCGGTGCACGCGCTTGCGATAAGGAAGGCGCGGATCAGAGACAGTCTATGCTGGAATGCGGAATGCTTATGCCGCACCTATAATGCGGGCCTGGACTCAGACTGGCAATCCTACGCTGCCAAATCCATCTGCAGTTTGCTGGTGGTACTCAACAAGAGGCACATGGAATCATGATCAGGTCCGTTCTCGTAGCGTCGGCCATGCTGGTCGCGCTTTGCTCCGCCGCCGCTGCTCGCGACGCAATGCACCATCCACACATGGCTTCGGAAGCCACCATGCGGGTATCGGAAGTCCATCCGAACTCCCTCGGCTTTGCCGCTCCAATGGGGGAGGACTCCGGGTACGATGCGCATCAGTATCACGGCGGACCGAAAGCGAACGACTAGGATTTGACCAAGGCGTCGAACGTCAGTGGCTCGCCTCGCGACCTATCGGATTCCGGTAAGGGATTATCCAGATCGATCCAAGGGCAAGATGCCGGCACCGGAGGGACAGCTAAAGCTCCCCCCGGTGCAGACCGCGTCACGCCTTCACTCGCGGATCGATCGGCGTCGTGCCGCGCAGACCCAGAACATCCTCGAGCACTTTCGCGCCTGCGAGCACCTGCGCATCGGCACGCGGGGCGCCGACCACCTGGACGCCGACCGGCAGGCCTGAGGCGGTGAAGCCGCAGGGTAGCGACAGCGAGGGACAGCAGGCGAGCGTGATCGCGTAGACGATGCCCAGCCATTCGATGTAGTTGTCGAACCTCTTGCCGGCGCATTCGGCGACGTAGCGGTTCTCGACCGGGAAGGGTGGCACGATCGTCGTCGGGACCAGCAGCAGGTCGTAGTTCCCAAAGAATTCGACCGCGCGCGCGGTCATTCCGACACGTTGCGCCTCGGCGCGCGCGAGCTGATCGACCGCAAGCTTGAGGCCTTCCTCGATGTTCCAGATCACCTCGGGTTTGAGCAGGTCGCGCTTGGTCCGCAACAATTGCGCCTTGCTGATCGCGAAGTCGAAGGCGCGCAGCACGTGAAAGCATTCATGCGCCTCGCGCCAGTCCGGATGCGCCTCCTCGACGATGGCGCCCGCTTCGGCAAAGCGCTCCGCCGCCTTGCGCGTGATCGCCTTGACCTCGGGATCGACCGGCGTGATGCCGAGATCGGGCGAATAGGCGATCCGCTTCGGCTTTTTGCCCGAGCGTGCGGCTGACAGGAACGAGGTCGCCGGCGCAGGCAGCGACAGCGGATCGGCTGCATAATCGCCGCTCATGGCATCGAGCAGTAACGCAAGGTCCTCGACATTGCGGGCCATTGGGCCGTGGACGGTCAGGTTCCGGTCGATCTTTGCGCTTGGCGTGCGCGCAACGCGGCCGATACTTGGCCGCATTCCCACGACGCCGCAGAAGCTTGCGGGATTGCGCAGCGAGCCGCCCATGTCGGTGCCGTGCGCTAGCCAGGCCATGCCGGTCGCAAGCGCTACTGCCGCGCCTCCGGAAGAGCCGGCGGCCGAGCGCGACGTGTCCCAGGGATTGAGCGTTGCCCCGAACACCTCGTTGAAGGTGTTGGCGCCGGCACCGAATTCCGGCGTGTTGGATTTTGCGTAGACGACCGCGCCGTTGGCCTCGAGGTTCTCGACCATGAGGTCCGACTTCGCCGGAATGTTGTCCTTGAAGATCGGCGAGCCCTGCGTGTTCAACATGCCGGCAACGTCCGTCAGGTCCTTGATTGGCACCGGAAGGCCAGCCAGCAGCCCGCGCGCGCCGGCCGGCTTCTGCATCAGTGCTTTCGCGCTATCCCGCGCGCGATCGAAGCACAGCGTCGGCAGCGCGTTGACCTTGCCGTCGACCTCCGCAATGTGCTTCTCCAGCACATCCAGCAGCTCGAGCGGCGTGACATCGCCCGAACGCAGCTTGTCGACGACGGCGCATGCGGTTTCGCGGATCAGGTCTTGAGACAATTATTTTACTCCTATGCCCGGTCTTGGTGTCGTCATTGCGAGCGCGGCGAAGCAATCCGGTCTGTTCCCGCGGGAACATTCCTGGATTGCTTCGCTGCGCTCGCAATGACGGTGTATGGGGGCGCGTAGCGTGGTTTTTGCCGGTGCCGAATCTATCCCCACCCCGCGCTGATGCCGCCATCCACCGTGTAGATCACGCCCGACGTATAGCCGGAGCGATCCGATGCCAGGAACGCCATGAGATCTCCGATCTCGCGCGCGTGCGCCGGCCTGCCCAGCGGCAGGCCCTTCTGGAATTCCTTGTAGCGGTTCTCGTCGCCGAATTGGTGCTTGGCACGCGTCTTGAGCAGCGTGACGTGGCGGTCGGTGCCGACCGGGCCGGGATTGATGCCGACGACGCGGATATTGTCGGCGAGGCTCTTGCCCCCGAGCGCGCGGGTGAAGGCCATCAGTGCCGCGTTACCGGCACTGCCGCAGATGTAGTTGGCATCGAACTTCTCGCCGGCCGCGCCGATGTCGTTGACGATGACGCCGCCGCCGCGCGCCTTCATCTGCGCGTAGATCTGCCGCGTCAGGTTGATGTAGCCAAACACCTTCAATTCCCAGGCGTGCCGCCAGGTCACCTCGTCGATCTTGTCGATCGAGCCGCCGGGAATGTCGCCGGCGTTGTTGACGAGGATGTCGATATTGGCGGCCTCCCTGGCGAGCCGCGCGACGTCCTCAGCCTTGCGCAGGTCGACGACGCTCGTCGTGGCATCGATCTGGTGCGCGGAGCGCAGGCGATCGGCCAGCGCCTTGAGCTGGTCGCCGCTGCGGGCGGCAAGCAGGAGATGCGCGCCTTCCTCGGCAAACGCCTCGGCTGCGGCTGCGCCGATGCCCTTGGACGCGCCCGTGATCAAAACGCGCTTGCCACGCAGATGCAGATCCATGGGGACTTCTCGCTCGGTGGGAACAGGATCAAATCAGTAGGCGGTCGGCTGCGCCATGGTCAACCTTGCAGTGCAGCGTTGCACTGCCTGCGAGTTTGGTCCATTGCAGGGCGATCAAAAGGCGGCGGCTGCCGGACCAACCAAGGACGTTCTCGATGAGCAAGAAACAATACCGGATCGCAGTCATTCCCGGCGACGGCATCGGCAAGGAAGTGATGCCCGAAGGACTGCGCGTTCTGGAGGCGGCGGCGAAGAAGCACGGTGTCGCCGTGCATTTCGACCATTTCGACTTCTCTTCGTGGGATTACTACGAGAAGCACGGCCAGATGATGCCGGACGACTGGAAGGAGAAGATCGGCAAGCACGACGCGATCTATTTCGGCGCGGTCGGCTGGCCGGCCAAGATCCCGGATCACGTCTCGCTGTGGGGCTCGCTCATAAAATTCCGCCGCGAGTTCGACCAGTATGTGAACCTGCGCCCGGTGCGGCTGATGCCGGGCGTGCAGTCGCCGCTGGCAAACCGCAAGCCCGGCGACATCGATTTCTGGGTGGTGCGCGAGAACACCGAAGGCGAATATTCCTCCGTCGGTGGCCGCATGTTCCCGGATACGGACCGCGAGTTCGTCACGCAGCAGACGGTGATGACGCGTACCGGCGTCGACCGCATCCTGAAATTCGCCTTCGAGCTCGCGCAGTCGCGGCCGAAGAAGCATTTGACCTCGGCGACCAAGTCCAACGGCATCTCGATCACCATGCCCTATTGGGACGAGCGCGTGGAGGCGATGGCCAAGAAGTTCCCGGGCGTGAAGTGGGACAAGTACCACATCGACATCCTGACCGCGAACTTCGTGCTGCATCCGGACTGGTTCGACGTCGTGGTCGGCTCGAACCTGTTCGGTGACATCCTCTCTGATCTCGGTCCCGCCTGCACCGGCACGATCGGCATCGCACCGTCCGGCAACATCAATCCCGAGCGCAATTTCCCCTCGGTGTTCGAGCCGGTGCACGGCTCGGCGCCGGATATCGCAGGGCAGGGCATCGCCAATCCGATCGGCATGATTTGGTCGGGCGCGATGATGTTCGAGCATCTCGGCGAGAAGGAAGCCGGCAAGTCGATCGTCGATGCGATCGAGCGCACGCTCGCCGAACGCACCCTGCGGACGAAGGATCTCGGCGGCAACGCCGACACGACGGCCTGCGGCAAGGCCGTTGCGGAGATGCTGGATTAGGGCAGGGCGCCAGCGAGCGTCAGCTCTGCCGCCGCAACAAACTCCACCGTCGTCCCGGCCTTGGCGGGACGACGGTGAAGGAGGCAGCTAGCCCGCGATCTTCTCGATCGCCGCCTGATCCAGCCCAAACTTCTTCCCGGCATCCAAAATCTCCTGCCAGGTGTTCGGATCGACCGGGATACCTTCGGCCAAACGCTTCGTCTTCGTTTCGCGCTCGGGGTCGCCGGCGATTTTCACCTTGTCGACGCCAGGGCCGGGGGGCGAGCCCGTATGCCAGGCGACGAAGCTCTCGACTTCACGCGCGAGGTTCTCGGCGGTGCCGAGTTTGGTCGGGTCGATGATGATCGAGAGCATCCCGTTGAGGACGCGGCGCTTGCCGTCGGCCGGGCCTTTGACAGTCTCGCCGCCCGAAAGCGCGCCGCCCAGGATTTCACACACCAGTGCGAGCCCCGAGCCCTTGTGCTCGCCGAATGGCAGGATGGCGCCGTGCGGCGCGATCACGGTGTAGCGCGGATTGACGGTCGGCTTGCCCTCGTTGTCGATGATGGTGCCGGGCTCGAGCTCGACGCCCTTGTTGAAGGCGACGCGGGTCTTGCCCTGCGCGATCTTGCTGGTTGCGAAGTCGAGCACGATCGGCTCCTTGCCCGTGCGCGGGATGCCGACGCAGAACGGGTTGGTGCCGTGGCGCGCATCGCTGCCGCCCCAGGGTGCAACGATGGGCCGCGAGATCACGTTGACGAAGTGGATCGAGACGAGGCCATGGTCGATGCACTGCTCGGCCCAATGGCCGATGCGGCCGATATGATGCGCGTTGGAGAGACCGACGACGCACACGCCGTTGCTCTTGGCTCGCTCGGCGCCCAGTTCCATCGCCTCAAAACCCATCACCTGGCCGTAGCCGGTGAGGCCGTCGAGCGTGAGCAGGGGGCCCGTATCCATCACGATCTTGACGTGCTGGTTTACGGCGAGGCCGCCCTCGCTGACCGCTTCGGCATAGCGCGGGATCATGCCGACGCCGTGCGAATCGTGGCCTTTCAGGTTTGCTTCGACGAGGTTGGTTGCAACGAGGTCCGCTTCGCGGTCCGTGGAGCCGCCGGCCTTGGCGATGGCGCGGATGACGTTGGTGAGCGGCTCGGCTTTGATGGTGCGGTAATCGGCCATTGTTGTTGTTCTTATCCTTTCGCGATCCGGCGGCAGTGTTCCCATGCCGCAAAAATCAGGTTCTCGCTCGCCTCCGGCGTGCGGAACGCCGAATGCGCCGACAGCGTCACGTTCGGCAGTTTCGTGAGCGGATGATCGGCTGGCAGCGGCTCGATGTTGAAGACGTCGAGGCCGGCATGGCGGATGTGGCCCGACTTCAGCGCATCGATCATCGCCTGCTCGTCGACGATCGCGCCACGCGCGGTGTTGATGAGCACGACGCCCGGCTTCATCTTCGCGATCTTCTCGCGCGTGATCATGCCGCGCGTCTCGTCGTTGAGCAGCAGATGCAGCGACACCACGTCGCTTCTGGCCAGCACCGTGTCGAGATCGGTGAACTCCACGCCCGGATGGCTCTTCGGCGAGCGGTTCCAGGCGATCACCTTCATGCCGCTGCCTGAGGCGATGCGCGCGACTTCCGCGGCGATGCCGCCGAAGCCGATCAGGCCGAGCGTCTTGCCGGTGAGCTGCATGCCGTCCTCGCGCAGCCAGTTGCCGGCTCGCATCTCGCGATCCATCATCGCGATGACGCGGGCCGAGCCCCACATCAGCGCGATCGCGGATTCCGCCACCGCGGTGTCGCCATAGCCCTTGATCAGATGCACGGAGATGCCGAGCTGGCTAAGCTCCTCAGGATTCATGTAGCTGCGGGCGCCGGTGCCGAGGAACACCACGTGCTTGAGCCCTGCGCACTTCTTCGCAACCTCGGTCGGCAGCGCGGTGTGGTCGACGATCGCGATCTCGGCGCCGTCGAGAATCTCGGGATACTGCTCCGGCTTGATGTCGGGATCGCGATGGATCCGCACTTTGGGATCGCCGGGCCTCGTGAGCCGCTCCATGATCACGGCCATGGCTTGATTGGCGTCGACGAAAACTCCGCGCATGTTTTTCTCCGATCAGGACGCGACGCCGGCGATCGCCAGCACGGTGTGCATGAGCACGTTGGTGCCCGCGGCACAGTCGGGCTGCGTGGCGTCTTCCAGCTCGTTGTGGCTGATGCCGTCCTTACAGGGCACGAACACCATCGCGGCCGGAATGACGGTATTGAGGTTGCAGGCGTCATGGCCGGCGCCGGAAGTGATGTGGCGGCTGGAATAGCCGAGCGTCCTGGCCGCGTTCTCGACGGCCGCGATGAGCTTCGGATCGAAGTGCGTCGGCGGCTTGCGCCAGACCAGGTCGAGCTTCACCTCGACCTTGCGGCGCGCGGCGATCTCGGCAATCGCGGCGCGCAGGTCGCGGTCGAGCGCATCCATGATGGTCGCATCGGCGCTGCGGCAATCCACCGTGAAGGCGATCTCGCCGGGAATGACATTGCGCGAGGGGTTGGCGATGATGGCTTCGCCGATGGTGCCGACCGCCTTCGGCCCGCGCTTCTTCGCAGTGGCCTCCATCGCCAGTACGATCTCGGACAGCGTGGCCAGTGCATCCCGCCGCAGCGGCATCGGCGTCGAGCCGGCATGGCTCTCGAAGCCGGTGATCTTGCCGTCGTACCACAACACGCCCTGGCCGGAATCGACCACGCCGATGGTCTTGCCTTCGGCCTCCAGGATCGGGCCCTGCTCGATGTGCAATTCGACGAAGCAGCCGAGCTTCTGGAAGCCGACCGGCTTGTCGCCGCGATAGCCGATGCCGTCGAGTGCCTGGCCGACCGTGACGCCCTCGACGTCCTTGCGCGAGAGGATGTCGTCGGTGGTGAAGTCGCCGACATAGGCGGCAGAGGCCATCATCGCAGGTGCAAAGCGCGAGCCTTCCTCGTTGGTCCAGTTGACGACACAGATCGGCGCTTCGGTCTCGATGCCGGCATCGTTCAGCGTGCGGATGACTTCGAGTGCGCCGAGCGTGCCCAGGATGCCGTCATACTTGCCCCCGGTCGGCTGGGTGTCTAGATGCGAGCCGATGCCGACGGGCGGCTTCGACATGTCTCGCCCCTTGCGCAATCCGAACATCGAGCCGAGCGCATCGACATGCACCTCCAGTCCGGCGTCCTCGCAGGCCTTGCGGAACCAGTCGCGCACCTGCTTGTCTTCGGCACTCAGCGTCAGCCGCCGCACACCGCCCTTGGCCGTCGCGCCGAATTGCGCGGTCTCGTGGATGGAGCCCCAGAGGCGGGCGGAATCGATTTGCAGATTGGTGGCGGCTCGGCTCATGCGGTCGTTCTCTCACTTGTCATTCCGGGGCACCCAAAGCGCGAACCCGAAATCTCGAGATTCCGGGTTCGACGCTGACGCGTCGCCCCGGAATGACGATTTAGTTGTCCGGCGACTGATTCAATGACGCGCCGTCACGGCGGCGTCAACCGCGAGGCTGCTCTGCGCGATCTGCCGGGCAAGCTCGGCGACGCGCTCCACTGCCACGACGTCGGGCGAGGCGAGCCAGCTTGCCGTGAACGTCAGCGGTGCGATGTTGAGGTCGGTGTCGAGCAGTTGCAGCCGTCCGTCCGCGAGCTCGTTCTCGACGATCGCCGCCGGGATCACGGCGATGCCGAGTCCCTCGACCGCCATGTGGATGACGGTCGCGAGCGAGGCGGAGGCGTGCAGGCGGATCGGCGGCAGCTCCGGCCGGTCGAACACCTCGCGCACCACCTCGTAGGGCCGCGTCTTGCGCGGGAAGGTGATGATCGGGAACCGTGCAAGCTCGGCCCGTGTCACCGGGCCGCGGCCGAGGCCGAGCGAGGGGCTCGCAAGAAAACCGATCGGATAATCGGCGAGTACGCGGTTGTGCACGCCCGAGGTCGACAGCGGTCCCACCACAAATGCGAGTTCGATTTCCTGGCCGAGCAGGCGCGCGGTCAGGTTCGGCGTGATGTCGACCTCGATCTCCAGCGACAGGTTCGGATAGAGCTCGTTCACGCTTTTGACGAGTCGCGGCAGCCAGGTGTGCACGATGGTTTCGGCGACGCCGAGACGCATCACGCCGCGCATCGCGGACCGGTCGCCGATCTCGGCCATCATCGCCGCGCGCAGGCCGATCAGCTTTTCTGCGTAGACCATCATCTGCCGACCGCTCGGCGTTGGCGATGCCACGCGATGATCGCGGTTGAGCAACTTCACGCCCATCTCGCGTTCGAGCTGGGCGATGCGCTGGGAAATCGCCGGCTGGGTGGTGTTGAGCCGCGCCGCCGCGCCGCGGAAGCTGCCGAGCTTCACGACCCAGAGGAACGTTTCGATCGATTTGAAGTCCAGCATTGAAAGGAATTTCCCGATCGATAAATCCGCTTTATCGATATTGATTAGAAAGGACGATTAGACTTTATAGCATGCTTGGTGTTGGCTGTCCTTGTCGAGTTTATAGGCAGGTCGATCACATGACTGTTTTGGTGGCAGCGCAGCAAACTGAAACGCCCGACGCCCTCCCGAGCCGTCAGGCCCGGCTCGCCTACCGCGACGGGCGCGTCGCCTCCACCGCCGGCATCGCCCCAGGCTTCGTCCAGGGCAATCTGGCGATCCTGCCCGAGAAATACGCCAGCGCCTTTCATCGCTTCTGCCAGCTCAATCCGAAGCCGTGCCCGATCATCGGCATGTCCGACGTCGGCAGCCCGCACATCCCCGCGCTCGGCGCCGATCTCGACATCCGCACCGACGTGCCGCGCTACCGCGTCTGGCGCGACGGCGAGGTCGTCGACGAGCCGACCGACGTGTCCAAGCATTGGCGCGATGATCTCGTCACCTTCGTGCTCGGCTGCTCCTTCTCGTTCGAGGAGGCGCTGCTCGACGAGGGCATGCCGATCCGTCACATCGAGCACGATGTGCGGGTGCCGATGTACCGCACCAACATCGCGTGCAGCCCGTCGGGTCCATTCGCCGGCCCCATGGTGGTGTCGATGCGTCCGTTCAAGTCGGCCGATGCGATCCGCGCGGTGCAGATCACCTCGCGCTATCCGGCCGTCCACGGCGCGCCGGTGCATCTCGGTCATCCGCATCTGATCGGCATCAAGGATATCTCGAAGCCCGATTACGGTGATCCCGTGCCGGTCGCCGATGACGAGATCCCCGTGTTCTGGGCCTGCGGCGTCACGCCGCAATCGGTCATCAATGCTGCCAAGCTACCGTTCGCGATCACGCATTCGCCGGGGCTGATGCTGGTGACGGATCTCAAGAACAAGAACATGGCCGTGATTTAGTGGGCAGCGGTTGCTGCTTCTTCAGGCTTTACGGCGTCTATCAATCGCTCCATTCGATGAACCAAAATGGGTAACAGGGGACTTTGCCATGACGATCACTCGCCGCGACGTATTGTTGGGTGCCACCGCCACTGCCGCACTGATGCCGCTCGCGGCCCGCGCGCAGACCTCGGAAGTCGTGATCGGCGTGATCTATCCGTTCTCCGGCGGCAGCGCGCAGCAGGGCATCGATGCGCAGAAGGCCTATGAGACCGCGCTGGAGGTCATCAACAAGGATACCGATTTCGACCTGCCGCTGGCGAAGGGCGAGGGCCTGCCCGGCCTCGGTGGCGCCAAGGTTCGCCTCGTGTTCGCCGACCACCAGGCCGATCCGCAGAAGGGCCGCGCCGAGGCGGAGCGCCTGATCACGCAGGAGAAGGTCTCCGCCATCATCGGGACCTATCAGAGCGCGGTCGCCGTCACGGTTAGCCAGATCTGCGAACGCTACCAGATCCCGTTCGTGTCCGCCGACAACTCCTCGCCGAGCCTGCATCGCCGCGGCCTGAAATATTACTTCCGCGCTTCACCGCACGACGAGATGTACTCGGCCGCGATGTTCGACTTCTTCGATGCCATGAAGAAGAAGGGCACCAAGATCGAGACGCTGGCGCTGTTCCACGAGGACACTATCTTCGGCACCGACTCCGGCAACGCCCAGGCCAAGATCGCGGGCGAGCGCGGCTACAAGATCGTCTCCGACATCAAGTACCGCGCCAACTCGCCGTCGCTGTCCGCCGAAGTGCAGCAGCTCAAGACCGCGAACGCCGACGTTCTGATGCCCTCCAGCTACACCACCGACGGTATCCTCCTGGTCAAGACCATGGCCGAGCTCGGCTACAAGCCGAACGCGATCGTGGCGCAGGACGCCGGCTTCTCCGAGAAGGCGCTGTATGACGCCGTCGGCGACAAGCTCGAAGGCGTGATCTCGCGCGGCACCTTCTCGCTTGACCTCGCTCAGAAGCGCCCGATGGTCGGCAAGATCAACGAGATGTTCAAGGCAAAGTCGGGCAAGGACCTCAACGACCTCACCTCGCGCCAGTTCATGGGCCTGATCATCCTGGCGGATGCGATCAACCGCGCCAAGTCGGCCGACGGCGAGAAGATCCGCGATGCGCTGGCCGCCACCGACATCCCGGGCGAGCAGACCATCATGCCCTGGAAGCGCGTCAAGTTCGACGAGATGGGCCAGAACAACGACGCCGACCCGGTGCTGCTGCAATATCGTGGCGGCAAGTTCGTCACTGTCTTCCCGCCGCAGGCCGCGATCGCCGAGGCGACCTGGCCGATGAAGTAGTGCGGAGAGCGGGAGCTTAGACAGTAGCTCCCGCCCTCATCCTGAGGAGCGGGCATAGCCCGCGTCTCGAAGGACGAGGCGGGCCCATCCTTCGAGACGCGCGCTGGGGCGCGCTCCTCAGGATGAGGTCAGAGTGTGGGGGAAGATGCAGTGACAGCCCAAGCCATTATCCAGAGTCTCGCGAGCGGCCTCCTGATGGGGCTGCTCTACGGTCTGATCGCGGTCGGTCTCGCGCTGATCTTCGGCCTGATGGACGTCGTGAACTTCGCCCATGGCGAGTTCCTGATGATCGCGATGTACGCGACCTTCTTCCTGTTCGCCTTCTTCGCGATCGACCCCTTGTTGTCGGCGCCGCTGGTCGCCGCGGCGCTCTTCATATTTGGGGCGGTGGTCTATCTATTGATCGTGCGCTTTGCCATGCGCGCCAAGGCCAACGCCGGCATGGTGCAGATCTTCTCGACCTTCGGCCTCGCCATCGTGATGCGCGGGCTCGCACAGTTCTTCTTCACGCCGGACTACCGCAGCATTCCGCAGTCCTGGCTCGGTGGCAAGACGGTGTCGGTGGCCGGCATCTTCCTGCCGGAGCCGCAGCTGATCGGCGCGCTGGTCTCGATCGCGGCCTTTGCCGGCCTCTACTTCTTCATCAACCGCACCGATTTCGGCCGCGCGCTGGAGGCGACCCGTGAAGATCCCGGCGCGGTCGCGCTCGTCGGCATCGACAAGAACCGGGTGTTCGCGCTGGGCTGGGGCCTGGGCGCCGCGCTGGTTGGTCTTGCCGGCGCGATCATGGCGGTGTTCTTCTACATCTATCCCGACGTCGGGGCGTCCTTTGCGCTGATCGCCTATGTCACGGTCGCGCTCGGCGGCTTCGGCAGCGTGTTCGGCGCCTTCGCCGGCGGCATCGTCGTTGGTCTTGTCGAAGCCGTCACAGCGCTGGTGCTGCCGCCGTCGCTGAAGTCGGTCGGCATCTACGCCGTCTACCTGCTCGTCGTCTTCATCCGGCCGCGCGGCCTGTTCGGGTCGATGTGATGGACAAGAATTTTGCCGCGCGGCGCCGCCGCGATCTCATCATCGCCGCCGTCCTCGCGGTCATGGCAGCGCTTGCGCCATTATTCGTGAAAGACGTCTACGTCCAGAACATCCTGATCCTGACGCTGATGTATGCGGCGCTGTCGCAGAGCTGGAACATCCTCTCCGGCTATTGCGGGCAGATCTCGCTCGGCCACGCGCTCTATTTCGGCATCGGCGCCTACACCACCGAGCTGCTGTTCACGAAGTTCGGCGTGCTGCCGTGGTTCGGCATGATCAGTGGCGGCGTGATCGCGGCCCTGATCGCGATGGTGCTCGGCTATCCCTTCTTCCGCCTGCGCGGTCATTACTTCGTGATCGCGACCATCGTCATCGCCGAGATCGGGCTGCTGCTGTTCCAGAACTGGGACTGGGCGGGCGCCGCGCTCGGCATCACCATTCCGGTGCGGGGCGATAGCTGGCTGAAATTCCAGTTCCTGCGCAGCAAGCTGCCGTATTTCTATTTCGCGCTGGCGCTGTGCTGTCTCGCCTGGTTCGTGACCTGGTGGCTGGAGGATTCCAAATGGGGCTTCTGGTGGCGCGCGGTGAAGGACAATCCGGACGCCGCTGAAAGCCTCGGCGTCGTCGTGTTCAATTCCAAGATGGGTGCGGCCGCCGTCTCCGCCTTCCTCGTCGCCATCGGCGGTGCGTTCTATGCGCAGTATCTCGCCTATATCGATCCCGAAAGCGTCATGGGCTTCCAGTTCTCGCTGTTGATGGCGCTGCCGGCGGTGCTCGGCGGCATCGGCACGCTCTGGGGCGCGGTGCTCGGCGCGGCCATCCTGATCCCTATGACGGAGCTGACGCGCTCCTATATCGGCGGCTCCGGACGCGGCGTCGATCTGATCGTCTACGGTACGCTGATCGTGCTGATCTCGCTGGCGTTGCCGCAAGGGTTGGTGAGCTTGTTCTCGCGCGCGAAAGCAAAGGGAGCCACACGATGACTGCGCTCCTCGAAACCCGTGGCGTCTGGCAGCGCTTTGGCGGCCTCGTCGCAAACAGCGACGTCTCGATCTCGGTTGGTCGCGGCGAGATCGTCGGCCTGATCGGACCCAACGGCGCCGGTAAATCGACGCTGTTCAATCTCATCGCCGGCGTCCTGCCGCCGACCCAGGGCTCAATCTGGTTCGACGGCCAGGACGTGACCCGGATGCGTGCTGCCGAGCGCTGCCAGCTCGGGGTGGGGCGCACTTTCCAGGTGGTCAAGAGCTTTGAGACCATGACGGTGGTCGACAACGTCATCGTGGGAGCGCTGGTGCGCAACACCGTGATGCGCGAGGCCCGCCGCAAGGCGTATGAGGTGTTGGACTTCACCGGCCTTGCCGCGCGTGCCGAGGTGCTCGCGAGCGACCTCGTGCCCGCCGAGAAGCGCCGCCTCGAAGTCGCGCGTGCGCTTGCGACCGAACCAAAGCTGCTGCTGCTCGATGAAGTCCTCACCGGCCTTACGCCGACCGAAGCGCAGACCGGCGTCGCGCTGGTGCGCAAGGTGCGCGATGCGGGCATCACCGTGTTGATGGTCGAGCACGTCATGGAGATCGTGATGCCGCTGGTCGACCGCGCCATCGTGCTCGACCTCGGCAAGGTGCTGGTCGAAGGCAAGCCCACTGAGGTCGTCCGCGATCCCAAGGTGATCAGCGCATATCTGGGAGATCGTCATGCTGTCAGTGCATGAAGTCACGACCGCCTATCAGGGCCTGGTCGCGATCTCCGCGGTCTCGATCGAGGTCGAGAAGGGCGAGATCGTCTGCGTCGCCGGCGCCAACGGCGCGGGCAAGTCGACGCTGCTGAAATCCATCGCCGGCGCGGAGCGCCCGCGTTCGGGCACGGTGATGTTCGACGGCAAGCGCCTCGAGGGCATGGCGCAGCATCACATCACCGCCGCCGGCATCGCTTATGTGCCGGAGAACCGCCGCCTGTTTCCGCGCCTGTCGGTGCGCGACAATCTCCGCCTCGGCAGCTATCTCTATCGCGGCGAGACCAATCGCGAGGAGCCGCTCGATCTCGTCTTCAAGCTGTTTCCACGCCTGTCCGAACGGCTCGAGCAGCGTGCTGAGACGCTAAGTGGCGGCGAGCAGCAGATGCTTGCCATCGGCCGCGCGCTGATGACACGCCCGCGGCTCTTGATGCTGGACGAGCCCTCGCAGGGCATCATGCCAAAGCTGGTCGACGAGATCTTCCAGGCGGTCAAGCGCATCCGCGACGCCGGCATGACTGTTCTGATCGTCGAGCAGCGCATGGCCGAGTGCCTCGAGATCGCCGACCGCGCCTACATCCTGCAAACCGGCCGCGTGCTGCTGCAGGGCCCGTCGGCGGAGATCAAGGGCAATCCCGAGGTGCGCAAGGCGTATCTGGGGCTGTAGGCGTTACGGCTCTCTCCACACAGGCAACCGTCATCCTGAGATGCGCGCCTCGAAGGATGCTCCGCGAGCGCCCGCGGCAACCACCAGTGATGGTGCAAGCCCACTTCGTGGAGAACACGGGCCGCTGCCTCTATCTCACCTGGTGTAGGCCGCGCGAGATCGGTCATTCCCAGTGCTCATGCTCCGGCAATCTCACCCCGAACACCTTCACCAGATCCTTCACCTGCTCGGGCGACAGATAGCGCGGGTTCATCCCCCGCAGCAGCAGGTACAGCTTGGCCGTCTCCTCCAGCTCTTCGGTCGCGAACACTGCGGCCTCCAGCGTGTCGCCGGCGACCACAGGGCCGTGATTGGCGAGCAGCACTGACGAATACTTCCCCGCCAGACCCTTGATCGCATCCGCCACCGCCGGATCACCTGGCCGATAATAGGGCACGAGCGCGGTGGCACCGCATTTCATCAGGTAATAGGCCGTCATCGGCGGCAGCGCGGCGCGCGGGTCGATCTCGGGCAGCATCGACAGAGCGACCGAATGGGTCGAGTGCAGATGCACGATCGCGCGTGCACCCCCGCGCGTGTCGTAGAGCGCGGTGTGCAGCGGAACTTCCTTGGTCGGCGCATCGCCGGAGACGAGCCGGCCCTGCTCATCCAGCCGCGACAGCCGCGCCGGATCGAGGAAGCCGAGTGAGGCGTTGGTCGGCGTCACCAGCCAGCCGCCGGCATCCAGCCTCACGCTGATATTGCCGGAGGAGCCCGGCGTCAGCCCGCGCTCGAACAAAGAGCGTCCGAAGCGGCAGATGTCCTCGCGAAGCCGTGTCTCACTGCTCATGGCCGTCATGCCCGCTTGTCTCATGCTTTGGCAGCGCGGCCAAGCCGTGATATTCGGTTTGCCAGGCCGCCGACCAAAGCCGGCCATCGGGGAACGTTCCAGAGGATGAGTTGCATGTCTGCCTCCACATCACAGAATCAGCGCGTTGCCGTCATCGGGCTCGGCTCGATGGGCTTTGGCATGGCGACCTCGCTGAAACGCGCTGGGTTTGCCGTCACCGGCTGCGACGTCTCGGCCGATGCGGTGGCGCGCTTCGTGAAGGACGGCGGCGCGGGCGCCAAGACACCGGCCGAGGCGGCCAAGGGCGCTGACGTCGTCGTCAGCGTCGTCGTCAACGCCGCGCAGACCGAGGCGGTCCTGTTCGGCAAGGATGGTGCCGCCGAGACCATGCCGAAGGACAGCGTCTTCATCTCCTCGGCCACCATGGATCCCGATGTGGCGCGGCGTCTCGCAAAGCAGTTGGAGGCGTCCGGCCGGCATTATCTGGACGCGCCGATCTCCGGCGGTGCGCAGCGTGCCGCGCAAGGCGAACTGACGATCCTCGCTTCGGGCACTCCCGCCGCCTTTGCAAAGGCGCGCGCCGCGCTCGATGCCATGGCTGCAAAGCTCTACGAGCTCGGCGATGCCGCAGGCCAAGGCGCCGCCTTCAAGATGATCAACCAGTTGCTTGCCGGCGTGCACATCGCCGCCGCGTCCGAGGCGATGGCGTTCGCAGCCAAGCAGGGTCTCGACATCCGCAAGGTCTATGAGGTGATCACGGCCTCCGCCGGCAATTCCTGGATGTTCGAGAACCGCATGCCGCATGTGCTCGACGGCGATTATACGCCGCGCAGCGCGGTCGAGATATTCGTCAAGGATCTTGGCATCATCCAGGACATGGCGCGCACGGCCAGATTCCCGGTGCCGGTCTCAGCCGCCGCGCTGCAGATGTTCCTGATGACGGCTGCCGCCGGCATGGGCCGCGACGATGACGCGTCGGTGGCGCGGATGTATGCGCAGGTCACCGGTGTGAAGCTTCCCGGCGACAAGTAAGCAAGAGGACTCCAATGCCGCGTTTTGCCGCCAATCTCTCGATGATGTTCACCGAGGTACCGTTCCTCGACCGCTTCGATGCCGCAGCGCAAGCCGGCTTCACCGCCGTCGAATTCCTCTTTCCTTACGAGCATCCGGCCGAGGAGGTCGGCGAGCGGCTCAAGCGCAACGGCCTGACGCAGGCCTTGTTCAACCTGCCGCCGGGCGACTGGAATGCCGGCGAGAAGGGCTTTGCGGCGTTGCCGGCGCGCTTTGCCGATCTCAAGCAGAGCCTCGACACGGCGCTGCCCTACGCCAAGGCGACCGGCGTCAAGCGTCTGCATCTGATGGCCGGCATCGCCAACCGCGGCGACCGCCTCGCGATCGAGGCCTTTTACAAGTCGGTGGCGTGGGCGGCGGAGTTCTTCGGCCCGCACGGCATCGACATCGTGATCGAGCCGATCAATGCGCGCAACGTGCCCGGCTATTTCCTCAACGATTTCGGGTTCTCGCGCGACGTGGTCCAGGAGTTGAGGCTCCCCAACCTGAAGCTCCAGTTCGACATCTATCACTGCCAGATCATCCATGGTGACGTGACGATGCGGCTGCGCGAGATGATGCCGATCATCGGCCACGTCCAGATCGCCAGCATTCCCTCGCGCAACGAGCCTGATGGCGAGGAGCTGAACTATCCGTTCCTGTTCACTGAACTCGACCGGCTTGGCTATCCCGGCTTCGTCGGCTGCGAATACAATCCGCGCGGCAAGACCACCGACGGTCTCGCCTGGTTCAAGCCCTATGCAGGAGTGAAGCCGTGACTCTTGCGTTGGGCTGCATCGCCGACGACTACACCGGCGCCTCCGATCTTGCCAACACGCTGACGCGCGCGGGCCTGCGCACCGTGCAGACCATCGGCGTGCCCGCAGATGATCTGGCGCTGCCTGAGGTCGACGCCGTCGTGGTGTCGCTCAAGAGCCGCTCGATCGAGGCGGGTCTCGCCGTGTCGCGCTCCCGCGCGGCCGAGGCATGGCTGCGCGGCCGCGGCGCGCACCACGTGCTGTTCAAGATCTGCTCGACCTTCGATTCCACCGATGCCGGGAATATCGGCCCGGTGATGGATGCGCTGCGCGCCGATTGCGGCGAAGCGATCGTGCTGGTGACGCCGGCCTTCCCGGAGACCGGCCGCACCGTCTACCAGGGCAATCTGTTCGTCGGCGCCGTGCCGCTCAACGAGAGCCCGCTGAAGGATCACCCGCTCAACCCCATGCACGATTCCAACCTGGTGCGGGTGCTGGCGCGCCAGAGCAAGGCGCAAGTCGGCCTCGTCGACCTCGCGGCCGTCACGCGCAGCGTCGATGCCGTGCGGGCGCGGCTGGCCGAGCTTTCGGGCAGGGGCATCGGCGCGGCGATCATCGACGCCGTGTTCGACCGCGATCTCGAGACCATCGGTCTCGTCGCCGCCGAACACACGCTGTCGGTTGGCGCCTCCGGCATCGGCCTCGGGCTGGCGCGGGCGCTGGTGTCGACAGGTAAGGTCAAATCGGCCTCGGCCGGCAGCGCGGAGGGCGCCGCGGTCGGCGGACCCGCGGCTTGTCTTGCCGGAAGCTGCTCGCAGGCGACGCTCCAGCAGATCGCCAAGGCCGAAGCTGTCATGCCGGTGTTACATCTCGACTCGGACCGTATTATTACGGGGAAGGACGAAGCGCAGCGTGCGCTGGCGTGGGCGACGCCGCGGCTTGCCGACGGCCCGGTCCTGATCGCGTCGAGCGCGACACCGGATCAGGTCGCAGCACTGCAGGCGCGTCACGGCCGCGACGCGGCCGGTCACGCCATCGAGCAAACCATGGCCGATATCGCGGAAGGCCTTGTGCAGGCGGGCGTGCGGCGTCTGATCGTCGCAGGCGGCGAGACATCCGGCGCGGTGGTCGACCGGTTGAGGATTCCCGGATTTCTCGTGGGAGTAGAAATCGCCGCTGGTGTGCCTGTGTTGCGCGCAGTTGGCTCTGATGCCGGCGATATGCTGCTCGCGTTGAAGTCGGGCAATTTCGGTGGACCGGAGTTTTTCTCGGACGCGCTTAGGCTCATGCGCTGAGCGCAGGGCCTTCTTAGCCGCCTGTTCATTTCTTTCGGCTTCGGTAGTCGTACGGAGTCGTAGTTAACAACTGCTCAGTCGCTTTGTTGTTGGATAACGGCGCCGATCCTTTTGGTTGATCGCCATTTCCAGGACGCGCCAACGCGTCCAACGCAAAGAGACCCGATTATGTTCGCCAAGATCTCCATTCGCGCCAAGATCATCACTGTCCTGGCGTTCCTGCTCTTCGCGATGGGCGGCATGGGCCTGCTCGCCGTCATGAAGATGCGGTCGATGAACGCCAACACGATCGACATCACCACGAGCTGGATGCCCAGCGTACGTGTGATCGGCGATCTTCGTGCGGGCGTCATCACTTACCGCAACGTGATCCGCGAGCACATGCTGGCAGAGACGCTGGAGGAAAAGCTCGCAGCCGAGAAAACACTCGCGACGGTGGTCGAGTCCAACGCCAAATTCCGCAAGACCTATGAGACGATGATCACCTCGCCCGAGGAGCGCGCTCTGTACGATCAGTGGTCTAAGACTTGGGAAGAGTACAAGAAAGGCACTCAGCAGGTCATGGCGCTGTCGCGTCAGGAGGCCGGCAAGATCCCGCATGAGGCGCACGAGCTGAACAGCAAGACCGTCAACAAGATCGGGCTTGAAGCCGACGCCATCCTGGCAAAGGACATCGAGCTGAACACAAAGGGGGGCGATCAGGCCGCTGCGGATGCCGCCGATACCTATTACAACGCCTTTATCCTCGTCGCGATCATCTTGGGCGCTGCGGTTCTGTCGGGCATCGGCGTCGGCTTCTATCTCGTCCACGACGTCTCCAGCGGCATCAACTCCATCGTCGAGCCGATGCAGGCGCTGGGCAAGGGCGACCTCACCGCGGAAGTCCCGCACCGTGGCGAGAAGACCGAGATCGGCGCCATGGCCGATGTGCTCCAGGTCTTCAAGGAGGCGCTGATCGCCAAGAAGGCGGCCGACGAAGCCGCCGCGCACGATGCCGAGGCCAAGATCGAGCGCGGCCGCCGCGTCGACAACATCACCCGCGAATTCGAGACGATGATCGGCGAGATCGTCCAGACCGTGTCGTCCGCCTCGACCCAGCTCGAAGCCTCCGCCTCGACGCTGACCTCGACCGCCGATCGCTCGCAGAAGATGGCGACCACGGTCGCGGCGGCGTCGGAGGAAGCCTCCACCAACGTGCAGTCGGTGGCTTCGGCGACCGAGGAGATGGCTTCATCGGTCGGCGAGATCAGCCGCCAGGTGCAGGAATCGGCCCGCATGGCGGGCGATGCGGTCGGTCAGGCGCGCGCCACCACCGACCGCGTCAGCGAGCTTTCCAAGGCGGCCTCCCGCATTGGCGACGTCGTCGAGCTGATCAACACCATCGCCGGCCAGACCAACCTTCTGGCGCTGAATGCGACCATCGAGGCGGCGCGTGCCGGCGAGGCCGGCCGCGGCTTCGCGGTGGTGGCCTCCGAAGTGAAGGCGCTTGCCGAGCAGACCGCGAAGGCGACCGGCGAGATCGGCCAGCAGATCGCCGGCATCCAGGCCGCGACCAACGACTCGGTCGGCGCGATCAAGGAGATCTCCTCGACTATCGAGCGTCTGTCGGAAATCTCCTCGGCCATCGCCGCCGCGGTGGAAGAGCAGGGCGCCGCGACCCAGGAGATCGCCCGCAACGTGCAGCAGGCGGCGCAGGGCACCCAGCAAGTGTCGTCCAACATCACCGACGTGCAGCGCGGCGCGACCGAGACCGGGACGGCGTCCTCGCAGGTGCTATCGGCGGCCCAGATGCTGTCGAACGACTCGAGCCGGCTGAAGACCGAGGTCAGCAGGTTCCTGACCAATGTCCGCGCTGCGTAGGCCGCGGAGACACGAGAGTTCTGCGAGAGCGGCGCCTTCGGGCGCCGCTCTTTTTCTGCGCAGCCGAAAGCTGGCGCTGTAATCTTTCGAGCACGGGCTGCATAGCTGCGATGCCTTATCCGCAGTGCGGGTAGCAGGGAATTGAATGGCGCGAGGCCGCTTCGCGTTGGCGCTTCCAGTGGTGTTCGGGTAAAGGGAAAAGAGGAATCCCCGTGGGGCGGATTCCGTTTTCCCACTTGACCTGGAATTGCCCGGCGAATGATTGCCCTGGTCCGTATTGCCCTGAGCCGGCCCTATACTTTCGTCGTGCTCGCGCTTCTGCTTCTGATCATCGGGCCGCTCGCGGCGCTTCGGACGCCAACCGACATCTTCCCGGATATCCGCATTCCCGTGATCGGCGTGGTCTGGCAGTACACTGGCCTGCCACCGGACCAGATGTCCGGCCGCATCACGACGCCGTTCCAGCGGGCGCTGACCACGACGGTCAATGACATCGAACACATCGTCGCCAACTCCTATAACGGCTTTGGCATCATCAAGATCTTCTTCCAGCCCAATGTCGACATCCGCACCGCCAACGCGCAGGTGACCGCGATCTCGCAGACGCTGCTGAAGCAGATGCCGCCGGGCGCGACACCGCCCTTGATCCTGAACTACTCGGCCTCGACCGTGCCGATCATCCAGGTGGCGCTTTCGGGCGACGGGCTCACCGAGCAGAACCTCGCTGATATCGGCATCAACCAGCTGCGTACGCCGCTGGTCACCGTGCCCGGCGCGGCGATCCCGTATCCGTTCGGCGGCAAGCAGCGCCAGGTGCAGATCGACCTCAATCCAACCGCACTCCAGGCGCGCGGCCTCTCGGGTCAGGACGTCGCCAACGCGCTCGCCGCCCAGAACCTGATCACGCCGGTCGGCACCCAGAAGATCGGCGAGTTCGAATACAACATCCAGCTCAACAACTCTCCACTCAAGATGGACGAGCTCGGCAATCTGCCGATCAAGACCGTCAACGGCGCGATGGTCTATGTGCGCGATGTCGCAACCGTGCGCGACGGCAATCCGCCGCAGACCAATATCGTCCATGTCGACGGCAACCGCTCGGTGCTGATGATGGTGCTGAAGGCGGGCGCGACCTCGACGCTCGACATCATCTCGGGCATCAAGCAGAAGGTGATCGACGTCAAGGATCAGCTGCCGGACGCGTTGAAGATCGGCTTCATCGGCGACCAGTCGGTGTTCGTCCGCGGCGCGATTGAAGGTGTTGCCTTCGAAGGCGTGATCGCGGCGCTGCTGACCAGTGTCATGATCCTCCTGTTCCTCGGCAGCTGGCGCTCCACCGTCATCATCGCGGTCTCGATCCCGCTGTCGGTGCTGGGCGCCATCATCATGCTCTCGGCGATCGGCGAGACGCTCAACATCATGACCCTCGGTGGGCTGGCGCTCGCCGTCGGCATCCTCGTCGACGACGCCACCGTCACAATCGAGAACATCAACTATCATCTCGAGCAGGGCAAGCCGGTCGAGCAGTCGATCCTCGATGGCGCCAACCAAATCGTGACGCCGGCTTTCGTCTCGCTGCTGTGCATCTGCATCGTGTTCGTGCCGATGTTCTTCCTCACCGGCGTCGCGCGCTTCCTGTTCGTGCCGATGGCCGAGGCGGTGATGTTCGCGATGATCTGGTCGTTCATCCTGTCGCGCACGCTGATGCCGACCATGGCGAACTACCTGTTGCAGGCGCATGTCCATCACGAGGGCGCGCCGCCGAAATCGCGCAATCCCTTCGTCTGGTTCCAGCGCGGCTTCGAGGCGCGGTTCGAGCGCATCCGCGGCGGCTATCGCGGCCTCCTGGGCATGGCACTGGCGCACCGCGCCGTGTTCGTGATCGGCTTCCTCTGCGTGGTCGGCGCGTCATTCGCGCTGGTGCCGTTCCTGGGCCGCAACTTCTTCCCCGCAGTCGATGCCGGCAATATCCTGATGCATGTCCGCACCCAGGTCGGAACGCGCGTGGAAGAGACCGCCAACCAGCTCGCCGACGTGCAGAAGGCGATCCGCAAGCTGATCCCGGGCGAGATCGAGACGCTGACCGACAACATCGGCATGCCGATCTCCGGCATCAACATGACCTACAACAACACCGGCGTGATCGGTCCGCAGGACGGAGACATCCAGATCAAGCTGAAGGAGGGCCACAAGCCCACCGAGGAACATGTGCGCGTGCTGCGCGAGCAATTGCCGCGTCTGTTCCCGGGTGTGAGCTTCGCGTTCCTGCCGGCCGACATCGTCAGCCAGATCCTGAACTTCGGCGCGCCCGCGCCGATCGACCTGCAGATCCGCGGCGCCAACCTCGATGCCAACTTCGCCTATGCCAACAAGCTGCTGGCGAAGGTGCGCAGGATTCCCGGCGTGGCCGATGCGCGCATCCAGCAGTCGCCGAACAACCCGACCTTCAACATCGATGTCGACCGCACCCGCGCGCAATATGTCGGCCTGACCGAGCGCGACGTCACCAACAGCCTGGTGGTCAATCTCGCCGGCTCCTCGCAGGTGGCGCCGACATACTACCTGAATCCGGACAACGGCGTGTCCTACTCCATCGTGATGCAGACGCCGCAATACCAGATCGACTCGCTCAGCGCGCTGCAGACGCTGCCGATCACGGCGACCGGCAACTCACAGTCGCCGATCCTCGGCGGCATCGCGGACATCAAGCGCTCGACGTCGAGCGCGGTGGTGTCGCAATACGACATCCAGTCGATGGTGCAGATCTTCGCCACGACGCAAGGCCGCGATCTCGGCGCGGTCGCCAATGATATCCGCCAGGTGATCGCAGATACCGCCAAGGAGGTGCCGAAGGGCTCCTCCGTGGTGCTGCTCGGTCAGGTGCAGACCATGAACAGCGCTTTCACCGGCCTCTTGTTCGGCCTGTTAGGCGCGGTCGTGCTGATCTACTTCCTGATTGTCGTGAACTTCCAGTCCTGGTCCGATCCCTTTGTGATCATCACGGCGTTGCCGGCTGCGCTCGCCGGCATCATCTGGATGCTCTTCACCACCGAGACCACGCTGTCAGTGCCGGCGCTCACCGGCGCCATCATGTGCATGGGCGTTGCCACCGCCAACAGCGTGCTCGTGATCTCCTTCGCCCGCGAGCGCTATGAGGAGCTCGGCGACCCCGTCGCGGCCGCGCTCGAGGCCGGCTTCGTCCGGTTCCGCCCGGTGCTGATGACGGCGCTTGCCATGATCATCGGCATGGCCCCGATGGCGTTGGGGCTGGGCGAGGGCGGTGAGCAGAATGCGCCACTTGGCCGCGCCGTGATCGGCGGCCTGATCTTTGCAACTTTTGCCACGCTGATGTTTGTTCCCGTGGTGTTCAGTATGGTACACAAGAAACAAGGCGCCAAAGCCGCCGCCCCATTGGAGACTCCGCATGTCGCCCACTGAACCTCGCTCGCCGGTGTCGCACCGGAAACTGGGCATCTTCGGCGTGGTGGCACTGATAGCGGCAGGCCTCCTCGTCGGCACCGGCATCCGTGCCCGCGAGGAACAGGGCTCCAAGCTGAAGGAATGGACCGATGATCAGGCCGTTCCGAGTGTTGCGGTGACCTCGCCCAACGCCAAGGGCCTCAACGCCACCATCGACCTGCCGGGCCGGCTGGAAGCCTATTACCGCGCTCCGATCTTCGCGCGCGTCTCGGGCTATCTGAAGAGCTGGAGCGCCGACATGGGCGCCCGCGTCAAAGCCGGGCAGGTGATCGCCGAGATCGAGGCGCCCGATCTCGACCAGCAGCTGCTCCAGGCCCGCGCCGACCTCGCCAGCCAGCAGGCCAGCGCGCGGCTGTCGGAAGCGACGTTGAACCGGCGCAAGACGCTGGTCGCCTCCAACTTCGTCTCCGCGCAGGAGATCGACGAACGCACGGCCGACCTCTCCAACAAGAACGCTGCCGTCCACTCCGGACAGGCCAATGTCGAGCGCCTGGAGGCGCTGGCCGGCTACAAGAAGATCACCGCGCCGTTCGACGGCGTGGTCACGGCGCGCGACACCGACGTCGGCGCGCTGATCAATGCCGGTGGCGGCTCGGGCCCGGCGATGTTCGTGGTCTCCGACATCACCAAGCTGCGCGTCTACGTCAACGTGCCGCAGAATTATGTGCCGGCGATCAAGATCGGCGCCAAGGCCACCATCACCCTGCCGGAATACCCGAACCGGACGTTCCAGGCGACGGTGGAAGCTTCCTCGCAGGCCGTCGACGTCGCCTCCGGCACCACGCGCATGCAGCTCGGGCTGGACAATTCGAGCGGCGAACTGATGCCCGGCGGCTATGCCAGCGTGAAGCTCAATCTGCAGCGCGATTCCGCGCCGCTCAGCATCCCCGCCAGCGCTCTCATCTTCAACAGCAATGGCCTGCGTGTCGCGACCGTCGGCCCCGACGACAAGGTGCAGTTCAAGACCGTGACGATCGCCCGCGATCTCGGCCGCGAGATCGAGCTTGCCTCAGGCATCGCGCCCGGCGACCGCATCATCACGGCTCCGCCGGACGGCCTTTCTGACGGCGATCAAGTGCGCGTCGTCGGCGCCGGTGCCAAAGGCAAGCCGGCCACCGCGTCGGAGAAGCAGGCGCCGAGGAGCTAGCTCTGAGCTTGTAGGGTGCGCAAAGCGAAGCGTGCCCACCAATCTCCAAGCGATCGCGGAAAGAAGGTGGGCACGGCGCAAGAGCGCCTTTGCCCGCCCTACGGGAGCTCCGCCACCCGCCACTCCGGCACGCCATCAGCGGCCATCGTGATGTCGCCGAGCGAGCCGACCGGAGTCCGGTCCATGTTCAGCAGATGCGCCAGCGTTGCGCTGTCGTTTGCGGGAATGCGCGCCAGGGTGCGCTGGTCGTCACTCGTGCGCAGCATGACGACGCCGTGCTCGACCTCGCCACCCCGGCCATAGAGCACCGTAAAGCTCTCGACCTTGCCTTTGCCTGAGGCTTCCGTGACGAAATCCGGCACGGCGCGCTTGTTGCGGTCCGCCTCCGCTTGCACGCTGGTCGCCTGCGCCAGCGCTTCGCGTGCTGGCCCCTTCGAGACCACCAGCGCGTGATGCTTGGTGACGAAGCCGCCCTGGCCGTAGAGCAGGCCGAGCTTGGCGCCATCGCGCAGACGGCGCACCATCGCACAGGCCGCATGGGTCATGTAGGTGTTGAGCGGAGCGCCGAAGAAGGTGAGGCCGCCGTTCACGGTCGGCTGCACGTCCGCCCCTAAGCCCAGCGTCCGCCGCGCCATCTTGGGCACGCAAGGGAAGCAGCTGTAGAGCTCGATCGCGTCGAAATTCTTGCCGTCACCGCCGGCGAGATCCATCGCTGCCCTTAACACCGCATTCTGCGGATGACTCTCATGGAACTGGTCACGCAGCAGATAGTCGCGCGGCTCCTCGGCCGAGGCGCCGCCGAGCGGGTAGACCAGCCGGTCCTCGGTGATGCCGGCCGCGCGCGCCTTGGCGAGACTGGTGAGCAGAAGCGCGCCGCCCATGTTGACACTGGGATTGGCAACCATCAGCTTCGTATAAGGCCACGCGATCAGGCGGTTGTCGGCCGTTGGCGTCGTGATCTCGTCTGGCGCATGACGGCGCTTCAGCCAGGCGTTGGGATTTTGCGCGGCGGCGTCCGCATAGCGCGACCACAACGTGCCTGACTCGGCCATCGCCTCGCGCGGTGTCTGGCCCCAATGCGCCGACGAGGCCGCTTCATAGAAGGGATAGACCGTGACGGGGCGGAACACGCCGAGCTTGACCGCAAGCGGCTTCTGGAACGCCGCGCCGCGCTTGGGCTCCTCGACATCATGGGCGAACGGCGTCCACGGCAATTTGACACCGGCGCGCTCGGCCTTGGTCGCGGTCGACTGCGCCTCGGCGCCGCAGACCGCGGCCACGCTGCATTCGCCGCGCGCGATGCGCTGCGCGGCCTCGTGGATATAGCGGATCGGGCTCTCGCCGCCGACCGGGCCGTAATAGCAATGCGATGGCGCAGCACCGAGCCGCTGCGCCAGCAGCTTCTCCGGATCGCGATAGCGCCAGCTCAGGAAATTGACGACGTCGAGCGACTGCAATTCGTCAAGCAGCTTCGCACCGGCATCCGCTTCCGCGCGCCGCAACGCCTGCTCGAGCAGATCGAGCGGCTCGAGGCCGCCGGCGATCTCCTTGGGCCGATCGATGATCTCGCCGATGCCGACGATGACGGGAATGCGGTCTGGGGAAATGTTGGTCTTATCTGTCATGCTTCAATTCACGGTATCAGTTGTTTCGTCATTGCGAGCGAAGCGAAGCAATCCAGGGTCTTTCCGCGGCGACAATCTGGACTGCTTCGCTTCGCTCGCAATGACGGTGTGGCGATCACTCCGCCACCAGCGCGTTCATGTGCTCGACGGCTTCGGCAAATTCTTCCTTGAACTCCTGCACCACGGCGCCGGCCGATTTGACGCTGTCGATCAGCCCCACGCCCTGACCGACGAAATAACTCACGAGATCACGCGCCCTTTCGTTGCCGGCGGCGGCCGCGCGGTCGATCGAATTGAAGGCATCGCGGCTGATGATGCTTTGCAGCGGCATCGGCAGTGCGCCCGGGCTCTCCGGCGCGCGATCCCAGGCATCGGTCCACACCGAGCGGAGCTGCCGCGCCGGTTTTCCGGTGCGGCCCTTCGATCTCACCGCATCGCGCGACGACGCCGCGATCATCTTCTCGCGAAAGATTTCCGTGGTCTCGGCCTCGACGGTTGCGAGCCACACCGAGCCGGTCCAGGCGCCGGCCGCGCCCATCGCCATGCAGGCCGCCATCTGCCGTCCGGTCATGATGCCGCCGGCCGCCAGCACCGGCACGTCGCGGATGGGTTTGATCGCCTTGATCACCTCCGGCACCAGCACCATGGTCGAGACCTCGCCGCAATGGCCGCCGGCCTCGGTGCCCTGCACGACCAGGATGTCGACGCCGGCCGCGACCTGGCGCAGCGCATGCTCCTTGGCGCCGACGAGGGCTGCGACCGGCACGCCGTGCGTCTTGCCCATTTCGATCATCGCCTTCGGCGGCACGCCCAGCGCATTCGCGATCAGCCGGATCGGATGGCGGAAGGCGACTTCCAGCAGCTCCATCGCGGTCTTGGCATCGAACGGCTGCGGCTGATTGTCGGCAACTGAGGTCGTGGTCAGCTCGATATCGTACTTCTTCAGGAGCTCGCGGGTGTAGTTGCGGTGCTCTTGCGGCACGCGCGCCTCGAGGCTCTTCCAGGTGACATCCTTCTCGCCGGCGGTCGAGATGTTTTCAGGGATCAGCACATCGATGCCGTAGGGCTTGCCGTCGACGTGCGCGTCGATCCAGTTCAGCTCGCGTTCGAGAGTTTCCGGCGTGTGCACAGTCGCGCCGAGCACGCCAAAACCGCCGGCGCGGCTGACGGCGGCGACGACGTCGCGGCAATGGCTGAAGGCGAGCAGTGGGAACTCGATGCCCAGCATGTCGCAGATCGGCGATTTCATGGTCCTCTCCCGGCGGCCCTTCGCGTTGCTGTTGTTGCTTCTCCGGCGAAGGCTGTTCGACGCTAGCCCATCGTCGCCTGCGATGCCAAGCCGATTTCCCGCGCGTATCTTGCGTGCAGGCGTCACGCCGCGGACAGCGCATTCCGCTGCACAAAATAAGCAGAGCAGGGCTCGCCCATTTGCCTCTTGCGCTTTTGTCAGGCCGATAGAATGCTGCTCACAAGAACAGAAATAACGAGGGAGCGCCAACCGATGTCGTCAGCGCAGTCGAGTCCCGTCGAGCGCATCGCAACCGAAGGCTACGACGTGGTCGTCGTCGGCGCCGGCTTTGCCGGCATGTACATGCTGCATCGTCTGCGCGGGCTCGGCTTCTCTGCGCGCCTGTTTGAACAGGGTGGGGGCGTCGGCGGCACCTGGTACTGGAACCGCTATCCCGGCGCACGCTGCGACGTCGAGAGCATGCAGTATTCCTACTCGTTCTCGGAGGAGCTCCAGCAGGAATGGGACTGGAGTGAGCGCTACGCCCCGCAGCCGGAGATTTTGAAATACGCCAACCACGTCGCCGACCGTTTTGATCTGCGCCGCGACATCCAGTTCAGCACCCGCGTCGAACGCGCTGCGTTCGATGAGCGCTCCAATAGCTGGTCTGTGACGACCTCCGATGGGAAGACAGTAAACGCCAGGTTCGTGGTGCTTGCGACCGGCTGCCTCTCGAACGCGCGCAAGCCCGACATCAACGGCCTCGAAAACTTCAAGGGGCCTGTCTACCACACCGGCAACTGGCCGCATGAACCGGTGGACTTCACCGGCCTGCGCGTTGCCCTCATCGGCACCGGATCATCCGGCATCCAGTCGGCGCCCGTGATTGCCGAGCAGGCAAAGCACCTCACCGTGTTTCAGCGCACGGCGAATTTTTCGATTCCCGCCCGCAATGCTGCATTGACGGACGAGGAGCGCGAGGCGTTCCGCAAGAACTATCCGGAGATCCGCCGTTTCGCGCGCGAAGTGGCGCGCAACGGCATCTATGCACAGCAGCCTGATCGCGGTGCGCTGGACGACGACGCTGATGCAAGGCGCGGCAAATATGAAGCGCGCTGGGAGCGAGGCGGACTGACCTTCATGTATGTCTACAACAATCTCGGCCTCGATCGCACCGCGAACGACACGGCAGCGAATTTCGTGCGCGGTAAGATCGCGGAGATCGTTAGCGATCCCGAGACCGCAAAACTGCTCCAGCCGAACAGCCATCCGATCGGCACCAAGCGCATTTGCATCGACACGGATTATTTCGCGACCTTCAACCGGCCGAACGTCTCGTTGGTCGAAATCAAAACCAACCCGATCCAGGAGATCACCGCGAATGCCGTGCGCGTTGCGGGCACTGACCACGAGGTCGATGCGTTGGTGCTCGCGACCGGCTTCGACGCCATGACCGGATCGGTCGCAAAGATCGACATTCGTGGCCGCGGTGGACAGACGTTGAACCAGAAATGGGCGGAGGGCCCAAAGACCTATCTTGGCCTGATGAGCGCGGGCTTTCCCAACCTCTTCATCATCACCGGGCCGGGCAGCCCCTCGGTGCTGTCGAACATGATCGTGTCGATCGAGCAGCATGTCGACTGGATCGCCGACGGCCTTGTCCACATGCGCAAGCATGGTCTTGCCACCATGGAGGCGGGCAGGGCGGCCGAGGACAAATGGGTAACCCACGTCAACGAGGTCGCTCACGGCACGCTCTATCCTCAGGCCAACTCCTGGTACATGGGCGCCAACATCCCCGGCAAGCCGCGCATCTTCATGCCCTATATCGGCGGCGTCGGCGTCTACCGGCAGATCTGCAACGACGTCGCCGCGAAGGGATATGAGGGATTTGTGATGGAGCGGGCGGTGCAGCCGGAGGCGGCTGCTGCGTCATAGTTGCTCTCTCCGCGCCGTCATTCCGGGGCGATGCGACCGGACCGCGCAAAGCGCGGCCCGGGGCATCGAGCCCGGAATCCATTTCTCCAAGCACTCCTGTGGGACGATGGATTCCGGGCTCGCCCTTCGGGCGCCCCGGAATGACGGCGTAGAGATGGGCTGCCATGACGAAACGCAGAGGCCTCCCGGCGGGTAATGCATCCCAATACCCTTGCCAATCCCGCCCCGGTCGCTAGCTAACAGGCCACGCGCCTTCCGCGCCGGAGCCCTTCCGCATGACCGATACCCCCGCCTACGTACCGCCCAAAGTCTGGACCTGGAATAAGGAAAACGGCGGGCAGTTCGCCAATATCAACCGTCCGATCGCCGGTCCCACCCACGACAAGGAGCTGCCGGTCGGCCGCCATCCGCTCCAGCTCTATTCACTGGCAACGCCGAACGGGGTGAAGGCCACGGTGATGCTGGAGGAGCTGCTGGCGCTCGGCCACAAGGGCGCCGAATACGATGCCTGGCTGATCAAGATCGGCAATGGGGACCAGTTCGGCAGTGGCTTTGTTGACATCAGCCCGAACTCGAAGATCCCGGCGCTGATGGACCGCTCCGGACCAGAGCCGATCCGGGTATTCGAGTCCGGCTCGATCCTGGTCTACCTCGCCGAGAAGTTCGGCGCCTTCCTGCCGAAGGATATCAAGACCCGCACCGAAGCCATGTCCTGGCTGTTCTGGCAGATGGGCAGCGCGCCCTATCTCGGCGGTGGCTTCGGCCACTTCTATGCCTACGCGCCGACCAAGATCGAATATGCCATCGACCGCTTCGCGATGGAGACCAAGCGCCAGCTCGATGTGCTCGACCGGCGGCTCGCGGACAACGAGTATCTCGCGGGCAACGAATACACCATCGCCGACATCGCGGTGTGGCCATGGTACGGCGCGCTCGCCAAGGGGCTGGTCTATGGCGCAGGCGAATTCTTGTCCGTGCAGGACTACAAGAACGTGCAGCGCTGGACCGACCAGATTGCCAAACGTCCCGCAGTGAAACGCGGACGCATGGTCAACCGCGTCTCCGGCGATCCCGCAAGCCAGCTCCATGAGCGTCACGACGCGAGCGATTTCGAGACCAAGACGCAGGACAAGATCGAGGCAGCTGCGTCGTAGGCGGCGCTCCTCCTACCTCGCCCCGCTTGCGGGGAGAGGTCGCATCGCATGAAGATATCGTGGGGTGGGCAAAGCGAAGCGTGCCCACCAACTTCATGCGAAAACTGCGATGGTGGGCACGGCGCGCGAGGAGCGCGCCTTTGCCCACCCTACGGCCCCCCGCAAGAGGCGAGCCCTTACGCCATGCTCAGCTCGTGGCGTCCCACCACCATCCAGTGCACCTCGTCCGGACCGTCGGCAAAGCGGAGGTGGCGCACGTCCTGATACATCTCGGCGAGCGGCGTCCAGTGCGAGATGCCGGTCGCGCCGTGCATCTGGATCGCCTGGTCGATGATCTTGCAGGCGCGCTCCGGCACCATCGCCTTGACCATCGAGACCCAGACGCGAGCCTCCTTGTTGCCGAGCACGTCCATGGCCTTCGCCGCCTTCAGCACCATCAGTCGCATCGCCTCGATCTCGCAGCGCGCCTGCGCGATGATCTGCATGTTGCCGCCGAGATGGGCGATCTTCTTGCCGAAGGCTTCGCGGGTGAGGCCACGCTGCACCATCAGGTCGAGCGCCTTCTCGGCCTTGCCGATCGTGCGCATGCAGTGATGGATGCGGCCGGGTCCGAGGCGGAGCTGCGAGATCTCGAAGCCGCGGCCTTCGCCGAGCAGCATGTTCTCCTTCGGCACCCGCACATTGTTGAAGCGCATATGCATGTGGCCGCGCGGCGCATGATCCTGTCCGAACACGTACATGGGCCCCAGCACCTCGACGCCGGGCGTGTCGCGCGGCACCAGGATCTGCGACTGCTGCTTGCTCGGCGCCGCATCCGGATTGGTCTTCACCATCACGATGAGGATCTTGCAGCGGGGATCGCCGAGACCGGAGATGTAATACTTTTCGCCGTTGATGACCCATTCGTCGCCGACGAGCTTGGCCGTCGTCGAGATGTTCTTGGCGTCGGAGGAGGCGACGTTCGGCTCGGTCATGACATAGGCCGAGCGGATCTCGCCGTTGAGCAACGGCTTCAGCCACTTCTCCTTCTGCTCCTTGGTTCCGACGCGCTCCAGCACTTCCATGTTGCCGGTGTCGGGCGCCGAGCAGTTCATGCTTTCCGAGGCCAGCGGGCTCTTGCCGAGCTCGGCCGCGATATAGGCGTAGTCGAGATTCTTCAGGCCCTGGCCGGTCTCGTCATCGGGCAGGAAGAAGTTCCAGAGGCCTTCCTTCTTGGCCTTGTCCTTGGCCTTCTCCAGCACCTCGAGCTGCTTCGGCGTAAAGCTCCAGCGGTCTTCCTTGTTCTCGCCGGCCTTGGCGAACTCGATCGACATCGGCTCGACGGTGTCGCGGATGAACTTCTTGACGTGATCATAGAGCGGCCGGACCTGGTCCGACATCCTGAGGTCGTTGAGCTCGTCGCCGGGATTGAGGGTGTAGTTGGTGGTGCGGGGAATGTAGGTGTGTTTCATTGTTCCTCCCGTTTCGTTGACATCGCGTTGGGCCGGAGAATAGTCGCAGCGCGGCCAAAGCGCGAGCGCGCATTTTTCACGCGCGCCATGCCATGCGATGGAATATCGCGAGAGCGTTTGAAATGTTGTTTGAACGGTGCTGCTAGGCTTCACGCTCTCCGTCGTTATCGCCCGCCTTGTGCGCAATTGCGCACTGGGGCGGGCGATCCAGTATTCCAGAGGCGTCGGTGACTCACGAAGAAGCCACGGCCTAATGGCTTCCCCGCTTTCGCGGGGAATGACAGCGTTACGTATGGGCGCACTCACCCCAGCCTGTGCATCGCGCAGATCTTGTTGCCATCGAGGTCGCGCAAATACGCAAGATAGAGCTTGCCGCCCGGGCCCTGGCGGATGCCGGGCGGATTCTCGCACGTCTTGCCGCCAGCGGCGAGGCCGGCCGCGTGCCACGCATCGACCTGCTCCGGCGAGTTGCAGGCAAAGCCGATGGTGCCGCCATTGGCGGGCGTTGCGGGCTCGCCGTTGATCGGCTTGGAGACGGAGAATATGCCGGTCTTGGTGATGTAGAAGATGCGGTGGCCGTCAAGCCTTGCCGGTCGTACCTCGAGCGTGCCGAGCAGCTTGTCGTAGAACGCCTTGGCCTTGTCGAGGTCGTTGGTGCCGACCATCACGTGCGAGAACATGTTTGCCTATCCCCCTTCTGCGCTTACAAAACCAGAGACCGTAGGGTGGGCAAAGCGCAGCGTGCCCACCATGGCAATGGAAAATAACGTTGGTGGGCACGGCGCAAGCGCGCCTCTGCCTACCCTACGAAATCTCAAAACGCGGTATAGCCGCCGTCGATCACGAACGTATCGGCGGTGTGATAGGACGACGCCTTGCTCATCAGGTACACCGCGATGCCGCCGAAATCGCTGGGCTCGCCGAAGCGGCGCTGCGGAATCCGCGGCATCACGTTGGCGACGAATTTGTCGTTGGCCATGATGCCGGCGGTCATGTCGCTCTTGATCCAGCCGGGCAGGATTGCGTTCGCGGTGACGCCGTGGCGGGCGAGCTCGACGCCGAGCGCGCGGACCAGCGCGTTGATGGCGGCCTTGGTCGCGGCATAGTGCTCGTTGCGCGCGGTGCCGAAGATCGAGGCGAGGCTGGAGGTTGCGACCAGACGGCCGAAGGGATCGCCGGCATTGGCGCGGTCGGTCATGTGTTTTGCGGCGGCCTGGAAGGCGTGGAACACGCCGTCGAGGTTGGTCGCGAACATCGTGCGCCACTCTTCCTCGGTGCGCTCGATGAAGGAACGCCGGCCGCCGCCGCCGATGCCGGCATTGGCGAAGCAGCCGTCGACCCGGCCGAACGTGTCGAGCGTCGCCTTCATCGCCGCATTGACCGAGGCCGGATCAGTGACGTCGCACACGCGGGTATCGACCTTGCCGGGCAGGTCGGCCATGCTCGCGGCAGCGCCTTTATTCTTGTCAGCGTTGCGGCCCCAGATCGAGACATTGCAGCCCTGGCCCGCGAGCGCCTGCGCGATGCCGAGCCCGATACCGCCATTGCCGCCGGTGATCACGGCCACGCGGCCGGTGAGGTCGAAAATGTTCATGGAGCGTTTCCTGTTCTTGGCACGCCCGCGCGCCAGCCGGTGCGCGCAAGATTGTGCGATACGACGGTAAGGTATGTTCGCTCCACCATGGACAAGGCCGCGCCAAAAATCAAATATGCGCCCCGGCAAACCTAATTCCGGTCTGCGAAACTGACGCAGGCCGCAACTGACGAGGAAACGATGCAGTTCAAACACGTCACGCTCGAGTTCGATGGTTCAGTCGCGATCCTGAAGCTCGACCATCAGGAGGTGATGAACGCGGTCTCCATGGATATGCTGGGTGGCCTCGCTGATGCGCTTGACGCGATCGAGGAGAAAAAGGAGGAGGTGCGCTGCGTCGTGCTGACCGGCGCGGGGCGGGCGTTCTGCACGGGCGCGAATCTTCAGGGCCGCAACAACCAGTCGAAGAAGACCAAGGCCGGCTTGACGCTCGAGACCGGTTTTCATCCATTTCTGCGACGCATCCGCAATCTGCATTGTCCGATCGTCACAGCGGTCAATGGCCCGGCCGCCGGCGCCGGCATGAGCTTCGCGCTGCTCGGCGACATGATCCTGTGCGCGCGCTCGTCCTATTTCCTGCAGGCCTTCCGCCGCATCGGCCTCGTGCCCGATTGCGGCTCGACCTGGCTGCTGCCGCGGCTGATCGGCAAGGCGCGCTCGGTCGAATTGTCGTTGATGGGCGAGCGCCTTCCGGCCGAAAAGGCGCTGGAATGGGGCCTCGTCAACCGCGTCTATGACGACGGCGTGCTGATGGAGGAGGCGATGAAGCTCGCGCACGAACTCGCGAGTGGCCCGACGGTCGCGCTCGCGCTGATCCGCAAGCTGTACTGGGACAGCCCGGAGAATTCCTTCGAGGAACAGCTCAATCTCGAATTTCAGTGCCAGCTGCGCGCGGGCGACACGCAGGACTTCCGCGAAGGCGTCGGCGCGTTCCTGGAGAAGCGCCCGGCGCAGTTCAAAGGCAAATGATCGAGACGGAGCTTTCGCGCAGCGTGGTGCGCTGGTGCCCGGGCGCGACCGGCGCGAGCTGCGCCGCAAAGCTGTCCGGCGGCGCCAGCCAGGAAACCTGGCGCTTCGACATCGAGCATCCCGACGGGCCGATCGGCGCGATCCTGCGTCGCGCGCCAAAAGGCTATGGCGCCGCGCCGACGCGCGCGGCGGGGCTTGCCGCCGAGGCGAGGTTGATGCAGCTCGCCTATGAAGCCGGTGTGCCGTCGCCGCGGGTGCTGCATGTACTCACGCCGGAGGACGATCTCGGTACCGGCTTCATCATGCAGCGGGTCGAGGGCGAGACCATCGCGCGCAAGATTCTCCGCGACGACGAGTTCGCCGCGGCCCGCCCTGTGCTCGCGCGGCAGATCGGCGGTGTGCTCGCCGGCCTGCACAGGCTGCCGCAGGAGAAGTTGCCCGAGCTGCGCCTCATGACCGCGGCGAAGGAGATCGACGAGTTCGAGCGCGACTATCGCAGCCTGAACTGGCCCAAGCCCGTGTTCGAGCTGGCGCTGCGCTGGCTGCGCGACAACGATCCTGGCCCCTCAGTCGAGGTGACGCTGGTACACGGCGATTTTCGCAACGGCAATCTCATCATCGGCTCTGACGGCGTGCGCGCCGTGCTCGACTGGGAGCTCGCCCATTTCGGCGATCCCATGGAGGATCTCGGCTGGCTCTGCGTCAACTCGTGGCGCTTTGGCGAGATCGACAAACCGGTCGGCGGCTTCGGCTCGCGCGAGGAGCTGTTCGCAGGTTATGAGGCCGCGGGCCGCAAGGTCGATCCGGCGCGCGTCAAATTCTGGGAAGTGATGGGCACGTTGCGCTGGGGCATCATGTGCGGCGGCATGATGCAGCGCTTTCGCGAAGGCCCGGACCATTCGATGGAGCGCGCCATGATCGGCCGCCGCGCCTCCGAGACCGAGATCGATCTGTTGCGGCTGCTCGCGCCGCGCGGGAGGTGATGCATGCAGGACGAACCGACACCGATCGAGCTGACCAAGGCCGTCGCCGATTTCCTCCGCAACGACATCGCGCCGCTGATCTCCGGCCACCAGGCGTTCAAGCTGCGCGTCGCCATCAACATCCTCGATCTCGTCACCCGGCAGCTGGCGCTGGAGGAGGGGAGTGACGCGAAGGAGGTCGAGCGCCTGCGCACGCTGCTTGGCATGAATGGCTCGGTCACCGAGCTCAACCGCGCGCTGGCAGAACGCATCGCCAAGGGCGAGGTGGATCTCGCGACGCCGGGCTTGGCCGAGCATCTCTGGCAGACCACGATGGACAAGCTCGCCGTGGATCAGCCGAACTACGCCTCCTACAAGCGGGAAGTGTCGAGAAGCGAATAGGCGGCGCCACATCCTCCGTCATTGCGAGCGCAGCGAAGCAATCCAGAGTCTTTCCGCGGTGACAGCCTGGATTGCTTCGCTGCGCTCGCAATGACGGTGTCGAGCCAAGCGTGCTTCTTTCTCTACCGTCATTCCGGGGCGTCGCGCAGCGACGAGCCCGGAATCCATTCATCCGCTGTCTCTGCCGCGAGATGGATTCCGGGCTCGCGCCCAAGCGGGCGCGCCCCGGAATGACGAGAGGGGAAGACGTCTTACTTCCCCAGCCATTTCGGCGGCCGCTTCTCCGCGAACGCCTTCGGGCCTTCGATGTAGTCCTGCGAGGCCACCATCGCCTTTACCGCCGGGTAGTCCCGCTGCTCCTCGATCGCCTGCTCGAGCGAGACGGCGAGGCCCTTCTGGATGGTCTGCTTCGAGGCCCGGATCGACATCGGCGAGTTCTTGGTGATCATCTCGGCCCAGCGCAGCGCGGCCGTCAGCGCCTCGCCCTGCGGCACCACCTCGTTGACGAAGCCGAGCTCAAGGCCCTCCTTGGCGCTGACATGGCGCGCGGTGAGGATCATGCCCATGGCGCGCTTCACGCCGATCTGACGTGGCAGCCGGTGCAGGCCGCCGGCGAGCGCGGCAAGGCCGACGCGCGGCTCGGGCAGGGCGAAGGTCGCATTCTCCGAGGCGATGATGAGGTCGCAGGCGAGCGCGATCTCGAAGCCGCCGCCCATCGCGACGCCGTTCACGGCGGCGATGATCGGCTTGTCGCAATCGAAGCGTGAGGTCAGGCCCGCAAAGCCGCCCTTGTCCCAGCCGCGCTTGCCGCCGGCCGCCTGCCACTTCAGATCATTGCCGGCGCAGAACGCCTTGTCGCCGGCGCCGGTGACGATTGCGATCCACTGCTCGGGATCGGCGGAGAAATCGTCGAACACCTTGTTGAGCTCGAAATGCGCATCGGTATGCAGAGCGTTGTAGACCTCGGGCCGCGACAACGTGATGATCGTGATCGGCCCCTTGCGTTCCACTTTGGAAAATTTCAGCTCCATGGTCGCTCCCGGATTTTTCTGTGGCAGAGAATTATGGGCTCATAGTAGCGCGCGGACACGCCGCAGCACCATCGATTTGCGCGGGCGCGCCTTGCGTGCTTCACACGCCTCGCCTTGCTTGACTTGCGTGCGCTCTTCTCACCTTAATCGTGCGAAGCAAAAACGCGCGTAGCGCCTTAACGCAAAACGACAAAATCATTCCGGGAGAGAACCGTGGATTTCTCATTGCCTGCCGATCTCGTCGCCTATCTCGGAGAGCTCGACCGTTTCATCGAACGCGAGATCAAGCCGCTGGAAGAGGCCGACGACAACATCCGCTTCTTCGACCATCGCCGCGAATGGGCGCGCACCGATTTCGAGAATGGCGGTCTGCCGCGGCACGAATGGGAGGCGCTGCTGCGCAAGGCAAAGGATCTCGCGGACGCCGCGGGTCACCTGCGCCTTCCGGTGCCGAAGCAGTATGGCGGCAGGGACGGTTCCAATCTCTGGATGGCGGTGATCCGCGAGCATTTCGCCGCCAAGGGCCTTGGGCTTCACAATGACTTGCAGAACGAGCACTCCATCGTCGGCAATTTCCCGGTGGTCACCATGCTCGACCGCTACGGTCGCGACGACCAGAAGGCGATGATCGACGGCTCGATCAGGGGCAAGTACCGCATCACCTTTGGTCTTACCGAGCCGCATCACGGCTCGGACGCCACTCACATGGAGACGCGCGCGGTGCCCGCGACGCGCGACAACGTTAAGGGCTGGATCATCAACGGCGAGAAGATGTGGACCACCGGCATGCACGTGGCCACCCACTGCGCGCTGTTCGCGCGCACCTCGGGCGACGACGGCGACGCGCGCGGCATCACCTGCTTTCTGGTGCCGGCCAAGAGCGAAGGCGTGAAGGTCGAGGAGTACATGTGGACCTTCAACATGCCGACCGATCACCCGCGCGTCAGCTTCACGGACGTGTTCGTGCCGGAGGATGCCTTGTTCGGCGAGGTCGGCCGCGGCCTGTCGCTGGCGCAATGCTTCGTGCATCAGAATCGCATCCGGCAGGCGGCGAGCTCGCTTGGTGCTGCCGTCTACTGCATCAATGAAAGCGTGACGTATGCGCGCGAGCGAAAGCCGTTCGGCAAGGCGCTCGCCGAGAACCAGGCGATCCAGTTCCCGCTGGTCGAACTTGCGACACAGGCCGAGATGCTGCGCCTGTTGATCCGGAAGACCGCGTGGGAGATGGACCAGCTCACCCAGGAACAGATCGAGCGCACGCTCTCCGACCGCGTCTCGATGTGCAATTACTGGGCGAACCGCCTCTGCTGCGAATCCGCCGACCGCGCCATGCAGGTCCACGGCGGCATGGGGTACTCACGTCACAAGCCGTTCGAGCACATCTACCGCCACCACCGTCGCTATCGGATCACCGAAGGGAGCGAGGAGATCCAGATGCGCAAGGTGGCGGGGTTCCTGTTCGGCTACATGGGGCCGGGGAAGCACTAAAGCGGTCATTGCGAGCGCACCGAAGCAATCCAGAGTCGTTCTACGGAGACAGTCTGGATTGCTTCGTCGCAAGGGCTCCTCGCAATGACGGTGGATTGAGGCGCGTGTCTGCCTCCGCACCGTCATTGCGAGCAAAGCGAAGCAATCCAGAAATGCCACCGTGGAGGGATTCTGGATCGCTTTGTTGTTTCGCTCCTCCCGATGACGATCAATTCACCCGCCGCTC
>NZ_LSEF01000090.1:191909-216709 GCF_001641695.1 Bradyrhizobium neotropicale | reverse complement strand
GCTCGCGCAACTGCCGCCGCAAGATCTTGCCTGACGGATTGCGCGGCAGCGCGGGCAGAAACTCGACGGTCTTCGGTGTCTTGTAGCCGGCGATGCGTTCGCGGGTGAAGTTGATGATGTCGGTTGAGGTCGCCTGCTTGCCCGGTTTCATCACGACGATCGCCTTCACGGCCTCGCCCCATTTGTCGTCGGGCACGCCGATCACGGCGGCTTCGGCGACGTCAGGGTGATCGCACAACGCGCTCTCGACCTCGGCCGGATAGATGTTCTCACCGCCGGAGATGATCATGTCCTTGATGCGGTCGTGGATGTAGAGATAGCCGTCCTCGTCCATGTAGCCGGCATCGCCGGTGCGTAGCCAGCCGTCGGAACGGAGCGTCGCAGCGGTCGCCTCGGGCAGGTTCCAGTAGCCCGCCATGTTCGAGCCGGAGCGTGTCGCAATCTCGCCGACTTGGCGCGGGGGCAGCGGCGTGCCGTCCGCGTCGAGGATCGCGATCTCGACACCCGGCAGCGCCTTGCCCGCCGAGCGCATCCGCTCCAGCCCTTCGATGTGATCTTCCGGCGGCAGCGCGACGATGGTGCCGGTGGTCTCGGTCATGCCATACATCTGCACGAAGCCGCATTTGAAGACCTCGATGCACTCCTTGAGCAGCGCCGCCGGAATCGGCGAGGCGCCATAGAGCATGTATTTCAGCCGCGAGAAGTCGACCGTCTTCGCACGCGGTTGGCGCACCACGAACTGCATCGCCGCCGGCACCATGAACAATTTCGTGATGCCTGATTGCTCGAAGAAGTCGAGCACCTTGGTCGGATCGAACTCGCGCGCGATCACGCCGCGTACACCGTGATAGAGACCCATCACGCCCCAGCCCGAGCCGCCGATGTGGAAGATCGGCATGGCGACCAGCGAGACGTCGTCGGTCGACCAGCGGTTCCACTCCGGCTTGTCCTCGGCATTGCCGGTCTGCACCAGATTGAGGAAGTTCGCATGCGACAGCATCGCGCCCTTCGGCTTGCCGGTCGTGCCGGATGTGTAGAGCTGGATCGCGACGTCCTTCGTACTGATCGGCACCCTGGGGTCGTCGCCGCTCTGCGCATCGCGCCAGGCGGTGAAATCCTGCCATTCCGGCGCGCCGCCTTCGGTGGAGATCACGGTGCGCACGTCCGCAAGCTTGTCCTTGATCTGGCGGACTTGTGCGATGAACTCGGGTCCCACGAACAGCACCGGCGCCTTGCAATCGGCGACGATGAAGGCGACCTCGGGCCCCGCGAGCCGCCAGTTCACCGGTGTCATCACCACGCCGGCCTTCATCGCACCCATCAGGAGCTCGAAATAGATGTCGCTGTTCTTGCCAAGATAGGCGATGCGTTCGCCTTTCTTGACGCCCATCGCGATGAGCGCATTCGCGACCTTGCTGGTCCTAGTGTCGAACTCGGCGAAGCTGGTGACGCGGCCCTCGAATTCATAGGCCGTGGCGTTGCCGCGGCTCCCGGCGCGCTCGCGCACCATATCGGCGAGATTCGCCAATGGCTGTGAGGTAGACATGTCTCTCCCGTGGCGTTTTGTTTTTATGCCGCGGAGTGTGGCGTCATCCGCGTGCAAAGACAATACGGAGGGGAGCGCTGCAGTTTCAACACGTTGTTCCGGCCTTCGCCGGGACGACGGTTGAAAGCTTCGGAGAACATGTCACCCCCGCGCAGCCCGATCCTTCTCGTTCTGCGCCATGATGCTCTCACGCGCCTGTTTCCAGTCGTCGTCGTTCCACTCTCGAAGCTGGTAGAAGTTGCCGCCCATCGCGAGCGCCTGCGCGCCGTCCATTGCGATGGTCTCGCCGTTGATCCAGTCGCAGCCGCCGGAGATCAGGAACACTGCGAGGTTCTGCAGCTCCTCCATGGTGCCGACGCGGCCCATCGGGTTCATCGCCTTGGTGCGCGCGCCGGCCTCGTCGCCGGGCTTGATGCGCTTGCTCATGCCCTCGGTCGGGATCTCGCCCGGTGCGATCGTGTTGAGGCGGATGCCGTATTTGCCCCATTCGGTCGCAAGCGACATCGTCATGGCGTGGATCGCAGACTTGCTCATGGCCGACGGCACCACGTAAGGCGAGCCGTTGCGCACCCACGTCACGGTGATCGAGACGACGTTGCCGGGCTGGCGCGCGGCGATCCAGCGCTTGCCGACAGCGTGCGTTACGTAGAACGTGCCGTGCATGACGATGTTGGCGACCGCATCGAAGCCGCGCGGCGAGAGCTCTTCGGTGCGCGAGATGAAATTGCCGGCGGCGTTGTTGATGAGATCGGTGAGCGGTGCCTCGCGAAAGATGTTCTCGACCATCTCCTCGACTGCGAGCGCGTTGCGGATGTCGACGCCGTGGCTGGTGACGCGACCGCCGTACTGATCCATCAATTCGGTCGCAGTCTCGTCGCAGACGATCTTGCGCCGGCCGCAGATGTGCACTTCGGCGCCGAGCTGGAGGAAGCGCGCCGCCATCGACTTGCCGAGACCCGTGCCGCCGCCGGTCACGAGGATGCGCCGGCCGGCCAGAAGATTTTCCTTGAACATGGCTGTTTCCCCCGTAGGGATTGTCAGTTAATTGGTCGATTGACTAAATCCGGCCGTCAGCTTCCTGTAAAGCGGCACCGAACAAGAACAGGGGAGAATTGATCCATGGAAGAGCGCGTCTCGATTTCGATCTCGGAAGGCGTTGCCGATGTCCGCCTGGTGCGCGCGGACAAGATGAACGCGCTGGATCAGGCGATGTTCGAGGCGCTGGTCGCCGCAACCGAGCGTCTTTCCAAGGAAAAAGGTGTGCGCGTAGTGGTGCTCTCCGGCGAAGGCCGCGCCTTCTGCGCCGGTCTCGACATGGGGCGTTTTGCCGCCATGAAGGAGAAGGGCGGCAACGGAATTCCGGGTGGCGAAAATCGCGACCTTACCGTGCGCACCCATGGCGAGGCGAATTTTCCGCAACAGGCGGTGTGGGGCTGGCGCCAGCTTCCGGTTCCGGTGATCGCGGCCGTGCACGGCGTTGCCTTCGGAGGCGGTTTCCAACTCGCGCTCGGCGCGGACATGCGCTTCGTCGCAGCCGATGCGCGAATGTCGGTGATGGAAATCAAATGGGGTCTCGTGCCCGACATGGCGGGCACGCCGATCCTGGCCTCGCTCGTGCGTGACGACATCCTGCGCGATCTCACCTACACCGGGCGCATCTTCTCCGCGCAGGAGGCGATGACTTACGGCCTCGCCACACGCATCTGCGATGATCCGCGCGCTAGCGCCCTTGAAGTCGCGCGCGAGATCGCGGGGAAAAGCCCCGACGCGATCCGCGCCGCGAAGCGGCTGCTGAACAATCTCTCGATCGATCCGGGCCCGGCGCTGCTCGCAGAATCCGTCGAGCAGCAGAAGCTGATCGGCAGTGCGAACCAGACCGAAGCGGTGCGTGCCAATCTCGAGAAGCGCGCGCCGCGGTTTGCGGATTAGCGCGGACCTCATCCCGAGGAGCCGCGAAACGGCGTCTCGGGGGATGGGCCACGGGCTCTCATGGTTCGAGACGGCGTTTCGCGCCTCCTCACCATGAGGGGCAACTCCAAACAACAAAGAAAAACAAAATGAGCGAAACGTCCAAATTTCTCGGCCTCGTCTCCGGCGATCGCCGCCGCGCCCATGCCGAGGTCGCAAGCCGCGCCGACCGCATCGCCTCCGGCCTTGCCAAGATCGGCGTCAGGCAAGGCGATTGCGTCTGCATGCTGATGCGCAACGACATCGCGTTCCTGGAGGCCGCCTACGCAGCGATGCGGCTGGGCGCCTATGGCGTCCCGATCAACTGGCACTTCAAGCCGGAGGAGATCAACTACATCCTCAAGGACTCCGGCACCTCCGTGCTGATCGCCCATGCCGACATGCTGCACGGCTTGCGCGATGTGATTCCGAAGGGTGTCACCGTGCTCAGCGTGCCGACACCGCCGGAGATCCTCATCACCTACAAGATCGATCCCGCTCATTTGGCGACACCGGATTTCGCGATCGATCTCGGGTCGTGGCTCGCGCAATTCCAGCCCTATGACGGTCCGGTCGTGCCGCAGCCCATGAACATGATCTACACCTCGGGCACGACCGGCCACCCCAAGGGCGTGCGGCGTCATGCGCCGACGCCCGAGCAGGCCGCCGCCGGCGAGCGCATGCGCGCGCTGATCTATGGGCTGAAGCCTGGTGCTCGTGCTTTGCTGCCCGGTCCGCTCTATCATTCCGCGCCAAACTCGTTCGGCATTCGCGCCGGCCGCCTCGGCGGCGCGCTGGTGCTGATGCCGCGCTTTGAGGCAGAGGAATTTCTGCAGCTCATCGAGCGCTTTGGGATCGACACCATCTTCATGGTGCCGACCATGTTCATCCGCCTGATGAAGCTGCCGGAGGACGTTCGCAGGAAATACGACGTCTCCTCGCTGCGCCACGTCATCCACGCCGCCGCGCCGTGCCCGGCGGACGTCAAGCGCGCCATGATCGACTGGTGGGGGCCGGTGATCTACGAATTCTACGGCTCGACCGAGTCCGGTGCCGTCACGTTCGCGACCTCCGAAGATGCGCTGAAGAAGCCCGGCACCGTCGGCAAGATCTCGCCCGGCGCGGAGCTCCGCTTCATCGGTGAGGACGGTCGCGTCCTGCCTGCTGGTGAGATCGGCGAGATCTATTCGCGCATGGCTGAGAACACCGACTTCACCTATCATAACAAGCCGGAGAAGCGCGCCGAGATCGACCGCGACGGTTTCATCACCTCCGGTGACGTCGGCTACATCGACGAGGACGGTTACGTCTTCATCTGCGACCGCAAGCGCGACATGGTGATCTCGGGCGGCGTCAACATCTATCCGGCCGAGATTGAATCAGTGCTGCACGCCGTGCCGGGCGTGCATGATTGCGCGGTGTTCGGTATCCCCGACGCCGAGTTCGGCGAGGCGCTCATGGCCGTGGTCGAGCCGCAACCCGGCATCACGCTCGATGCCGCCGACATCCGCGCGCGCCTCAAGGCCTCGCTCGCCGACTACAAGGTGCCCAAGCACATCGAAATCCGCACCGAGCTGCCGCGTGAAGACTCGGGCAAAATCTTCAAGCGCCGCCTGCGCGATCCCTATTGGGAGCAGGCGGGACGGAATATCTGACATTGCGCGCCTACCGGAGCTGTCTTCGCAGAGACAGAATTCGAGCTTATACAAATGGGGTCATTGACCGCGGATGATCCCATGGCTCCGGTTTCCCTCCTGCTTAACGTGCTCTGGATTCTCGTCGGCGGTGCCTGGATGGCGTTTGGCTGGCTGGCAGCTTCCGTCATCATGGCCATCACCATTGTCGGGCTGCCCTGGGCGCGGGCGGCGTTCAACATCGCGGTCTACACGCTCCTGCCGTTCGGCTCGAAAGCGGTGCGGCGCGACGAGGTCACCGGCGAGAGCGATATCGGCACCGGCCCGCTCGGAGTGCTCGGCAATATCATCTGGTTCCTGCTCGCTGGTTGGTGGCTGGCGCTCGGCCACGTCATTACTGCCGTGATCCTCGCGATCACCATCATCGGCATCCCCTTCGCATGGGCCCACCTGAAGCTCGCGGGCATCGCGCTTTGGCCGATCGGAAAGGTGATCGTGCCAGCTTAGCGTCGAAGGCACTGGATCCTGGCGTTCGCTGGGACGACGGTGGAGGAATTGGCCCAGCCCGACCCTCGGTGTGCACCGCCCCCAACTTCATCTTGCGCTGCGGTAAAAAACTTGCACACTCGGCTCCCCCGGGCAGCTTTGGGAGCGAGCAATGTCCCTCCAGACCGTACCATCCGATGCCGCCGACCAGCGCCCCAACCGTCCTGAGGACGCCCAGGCGATGGAGGCGGATGCGCGGCTGCGGGATGACATCCGCCTGCTCGGGCGCATCCTCGGCGATACCGTGCGCGACCAGGAGGGCGCCGACATGTTCGACCTGGTCGAGCGCATCCGGCAGACCTCGATCCGGTTCCACCGCGACGAGGACCGGGTTGCCCGCCGCGAGCTCGAACAGATCCTCGACAGCATGGCGACGACCGAGACGGTGCGGATCGTCCGCGCCTTCAGCTATTTCTCCCACCTCGCCAACATCGCCGAGGACCAGAACAACATCCGCCAGATGCGCGCCCGCGCGGCGGCCAAGGAGTCTGGATCGGGCGTGCTGGCAGAAACGCTGGCACATGCGAAGGACGCCGGTATCAGCGCCGAGGAGCTCCGCAGCTTCTTCAAGGGCGCCCTCGTCAGCCCGGTCCTGACCGCTCACCCGACCGAGGTCCGTCGCAAGAGCACCATGGACCGCGAGATGGAGATTGCAGCGTTGCTCGATCGCCGCGAGCGCCTCGCCATGACGGCGGAGGAGGCCGCGGCGAGTGATGAGCAGCTCCGCCGCGAGGTGCTGACGCTGTGGCAGACCAACCTCTTGCGCCGGACCAAGCTCACCGTGCTCGACGAGGTCGGCAACGGCCTGTCGTTCTACGACTACACCTTCCTCCGCGAGGTGCCGCGGCTCGTCAACGTGCTGGAGGACCGGCTGGAGGAAGGCGGCGAGCAGGCGGCAAGCGAGCTCGCCTCGTTCCTGCGCATGGGAAGCTGGATCGGCGGCGACCGCGACGGCAATCCCTTCGTCACCGCCGACGTGATGCGCGGCACGCTGCGGCTGCAGTCGAGCCGGGTCATGCAGTTCTATCTGAACGAGCTGCACGTGCTCGGCTCCGAGCTGTCGATCGCGGCGCATCTCGCCGACGTCTCCGAGGAGCTGCGCGCGCTCGCGGAACGCTCGCCGGATACCTCGCCGCACCGAAGCGGCGAGCCCTACCGCCTTGCCGTCTCCGGCATCTATGCCCGTCTCACCGCGACCGCCGAAAAACTGGAGGTCGAGATCACGCGCCGTCCGGTCGGCAAAGGTGCTCCTTACCAGAGCGTGAAGGAGCTGCAAGCCGATCTCGACGTGCTGCATCGCTCGCTGATCGCGAACAACGCTCGCGTCATCGCGCGTGGCCGGCTGCGGCTGCTTCGGCGCGCCGTGGATTGCTTCGGCTTCCACCTGGCGCGGCTCGACATCCGCCAGAACTCCGCTGTGCACGAGCGCACCATCGCCGAGTTGATGGATGCCGCGAACCCCGGCATGTCCTATCTCGCCCTCGGCGAGGAGGCGCGCATTTCACTGCTCACCAACGAATTGCGCAGCACCCGCTCGCTGGTCTCGCAATTCGTCAAATACAGTGACGAGACGATGGGTGAGCTCAACGTCTTCCACGCGGCCGCGGAGGCGCATGCGGCGTTCGGCTCGGACGCCATTCCCCAGTGCATCATCTCGATGTGCAAGGGCATGTCCGACATGCTCGAGGTCGCGGTGCTGCTCAAGGAGGTTGGCCTCGTCAATCCGTCGGGGCGCAGCGCCATCAATATCGTGCCGCTGTTCGAGACCATCGAGGACTTGCAGGCGTCCGGCGGCATCATGGATCGCATGCTGGCGCTGCACGATTACCGCCGTCTCGTCGACAGCCGCGGCGGCGTGCAGGAGGTCATGCTCGGCTATTCCGACAGCAACAAGGATGGCGGCTTCGTCACCTCGGGCTGGGAGCTCTACAAGGCCGAGATCGGCCTCGTCGAAGTGTTCGAGCGCCATGGTGTGCGTCTGCGCCTGTTCCATGGCCGCGGCGGCTCGGTCGGCCGCGGCGGCGGCCCGAGCTATGACGCGATCGTCGCGCAGCCCGGCGGGGCGGTGAACGGCCAGATCCGCATCACTGAGCAGGGCGAGATCATCTCGTCGAAATATTCCAACGCCGAAGTCGGCCGCAACAATCTGGAGATCCTCGCGGCCGCAACGCTGGAGGCGAGCCTGCTGCATCCGCGCCAGAGCGCGCCGCGGCGCGAATATCTGACCGCGATGGATGAGCTATCGAACCTCGCTTTCAAGGCCTATCGCGGTCTCGTCTACGAGACCGAGGGCTTCGTCGATTATTTCTGGGCCTCGACCGTGATCAACGAGATCGCGACCCTGAACATCGGCAGCCGCCCGGCCTCGCGCAAGAAGACCCGCGCCATCGAAGACCTGCGCGCCATCCCCTGGGTGTTCTCCTGGGCGCAGTGCCGCCTGATGCTGCCGGGCTGGTACGGTTTTGGCAGCGCGGTCGAGACCTGGATCGCCGAGCATCCCGACAAGGGCATGCCGTTCCTGAAAGAGCTTTACCGCGACTGGCCGTTCTTCCGCATGCTGCTGTCGAACATGGACATGGTGCTCGCCAAGAGCTCGATCGCGATCGCCTCGCGCTATGCCGAACTCGTGCCGGACGAAGCGTTGCGCGAAAAGATCTTCGGCCGCATCCGCCGGGAGTGGCATTCCTGCATCGAGACGCTGCTTGATATCATGGGTCAGGACCGGCTGCTCCAGGGCAACCCGCTGCTGGAGCGCTCGGTGCGCCACCGCTTCCCCTATCTCGATCCGCTCAACCACGTGCAGGTGGAGCTCCTGAAGGAGCACCGCGCGAAGACCCCCGACGAGCAGGTGCTGCGCGGCATTCAGCTCACGATCAACGGCATCTCGGCGGGGCTGAGGAATACGGGGTAGGCAGCACGCTGGCTCGTCATGGCCGGGCTTGACCCGGCCATCCGCGTGCCGCCGCAATCGCGAACGGGCGTGGATGCCCGGGTCAAGCCCGGGCATGACGATCGTCTCTGCGCCTCACGGCTTCATTGCGCCTTGCACACTCGTGTAGACGGCATAGAGCGATGTCGAGCCGCAGATGTAAAGCCTGTTTCGCTGCTGACCGCCGAAGCACAGATTCGCAACTGTTTCTGGAATATGAATCTTGCCCAGCAACTCGCCCGATGGCGTATAACAGCGCACGCCGTCCTCGTTCGGATCGCCCCAGCCCACCGAACACCAGACCCGTCCTTCGGTGTCACAGCGGACGCCGTCGGTGATGCTCGGCTTTGGCATCTCTGCAAAGACCTTGCTGTTCGACACCTTCCCCGCCGCCACGTCGAGGTCGAACACGCGGATGTGAGATGGATTGTCCGGCCCATCCGTGAAGCCGGTGTCGATGACATAAAGCTTCTTCTCGTCAGGCGACAGGGCGATGCCGTTGGGTTCAACGAAGTCATCGATAACAACCTTGACGTCCCCCGATTTCGGGTCGACCCGGTAGACGTTCTTCTTCTCCTGCTCGGGCTCGGCCTTGATCCCTTCATAGAAGCCGCCGATGCCGTAGGCGGGGTCGGTGAACCAGATCGCGCCATCGGCAGTGACGACCGCATCGTTCGGCGAGTTCAGCCGCTTGCCATTGAATTTGTCGGCAATAATTGTCACCGAGCCGTCGAGTTCAGTCCGCGTCACGCGCCGGCCGCTGTGCTCGCAAGTGATCAGGCGTCCTTCGCGATCGATGGTGTTGCCGTTCGAGTTCATCGAGGGCTGACGGTAGACGCTGAGGTGACCGTCATCCTCCGAGAAACGCATGATGCGGTTGTTCGGAATGTCGCTGAACAACATGTATCGCCCGGCCGCGAAATACACCGGTCCCTCGGCCCAGCGGAAGCCGGTTGCGACGCGCTCAACGGCCATCGTGCCGGCGAAGGCCGGAAAACCGGAGGGCCCGAATGTTGGCGGCCCCTTCTTGGCGGATTCCAGATGAGAGTCCGGGTAGCGGCTGCCGGGCAGGGGTCCCAGGGGCAATGGCGCCGTCGATCGCGTCGGAGTGCCCGTCTGGCCCAATGGCGCGACGGTGGCTGCCAGGGCTGCGTTCATGGTGACGCCCGTCGCAGCTACCGCAGCCGCCGCACCCTTCAACAGGGTGCGGCGCGCGAGAGAGGGCTCACTGGTGTCGGCGGAGATGGTCAGTGGTTTTGTCATAGTCTCCTCCCAATTTCTTGTTGGAAGGAAAACAATCCGCCCGCATTCGGGCGTAATGCGGGCGATCTCCGGCCGGACAACCGGAGATCGCAGCGCAGCAATGGCTGGGATCCCTCTAGACGGGATCCCAGGTGAAGATATCGGCCGAGCGGTCGAGCTTGTAGAACGAGCCCTTCAATGCCGGCATCGCATGTTCCGCGATCGACTGCGGCGTCCAGCCGTCGCTGCTCTGCACCGAGCGCAGCGGACGGTTCTGGCTGAACAGGAAGATCTCGTTCATGCGCACGCCGAAGATCTGCCCGGTGACGTCCTTGGCGGCATCGGAGAGCAGATAGGCGCAGACCGGCGCGATCTTCTCTGGTCCCATCTGCTTGATCTTCTCGACGCGCGCCTTCTCGGCGTCGGTCTCGGTCGGAATGGTGCCGATCATGCGGGTCCAGGCGAAGGGCGAGACGCAATTGGAACGGACGTTGAAGCGTCCCATGTCGAGTGCAATCGACTTCGACAGGCCGACGATGCCGAGCTTGGCGGCCGCGTAGTTGGCCTGGCCGAAATTGCCGATCAGGCCCGAGGTCGAGGTGAAGTGCACGAAGGAGCCGCTCTCCTGCTCGCGGAAAATGCGCGCCGCGGCGTGAGAGACGTAGAACGAGCCCATCAGATGCACCTTGATGACGGCCTCGAACGCTTCCACGCTCATCTTGTGGAAGATCATGTCGCGCAGGATGCCGGCATTGTTGACGACGCCGTCGAGCCGGCCGAAATGATCGGTCGCGGACTTGACGATCTTGCTCGCGGGGATCGCTTCCGCCACCGACTCGAAGTTGGCGACCGCAGTGCCGCCGCGCTTCTTGATCTCCTCGACCACTTCCTCGGCGGGCGCAGCGTTCGAACCGGCGCCGTCGGCGGCACCACCGGGATCGTTGACGACGACCTTGGCGCCTTCCGCGGCGCAGAGCAGCGCGATCTCGCGGCCGATGCCGCGGCCTGCGCCGGTGACGATGATGACCTTGTCTTGCAGTGATTTTGTCATGTGAGTTCTCCGATCGATCCGGTGCTTCTTACCTCGCCCCCTTGCGGGGAGAGGTCGAATTCGAGCAAAGCTCGAATTCGGGTGAGGGGGACTCTCCGCGAGTCCGAGTGTGTGGAAGCGGCCCCCCAACCCTCTCCCCGTAAGAACGGGGAGAGGGAGAGGCGGCAGCTCGCATCACCTCTCGTTCGTAAACACGATCGTGCCACTCGCGGCGAACATGCCGCCGACGCCGTGGCACACCGAAATCTTCGCGTTCTGCACCTGCGCCGGCGCAATGCCGCGCATCTGGCGCACGCTCTCCTGAAGGGCGTACATGCCATACATGCCCGAATGCATGTAGGAGAGGCCGCCGCCATTGGTGTTGAGCGGCAGCTTGCCGCCGGGCCGCGTGTTGCCGTCGGCGATGAATTTTCCGGTCTCCTCGTACGGCATGAAGCCGAGGTCGCCGAGGCCGAACAGCGGCAGATGCGCGAACGCATCATAGATCATGAGATGGTCGACATCCCTGTGCGCAATGCCGGCCTCCTTGAAGGCGAGGGGGCCTGCGACCTTGAAGGCGCGCGAGGAGTTGAACGTCTCCATCTGGCTGACCATCGGCGTCTCGACGCTCTCGCCGGTGCCCTTGATGTAGACGGGCTTCCGCGGAAAGTCCTTGGCGCGGTCAGCCGAGGTCAGGATCAGCGCGCCGCCGCCGTCGGTGACGAGGCAGCACTGCAGCAGCCGGAACGGATAGGCGATCATGCGCGAGTTGAGGACGTCGGCGACCGTGATCGGGTCCTTCATCATCGCCCGCGGATTCTTCGCCGCCCATTCCCGCTGCACCACGGCGACCGACGCAAGCTGCTCATGGGTGACGCCGTAGGTCTTCATGAAGCGCAGCACGGGGATCGGAAACATGCTGGGCGGGCCGTAGACGCCGAACGGCGCCTCGAACTGGCCCTGCAGGCTGTCGGCAGGGATCGAGCGGGGCGCCTTGCCGATCATCGACTTGCCGCTCTCGGCATGGGTGATCAGTACGGTCTTGCACAGACCGGCCTCGATCGCCGCGGCGGCATGGCGGACGTGCAGCATGAACGAGCAGCCGCCGACCGAGGTGCCATCGACCCAGGTCGGCTTGATGCCGAGATAATGGCAGACCTGCTGCGGTGTTTCGACCGCGGTGGCGAAGCCGTCGATGTCGGACAGTTTCAGCCCGGCATCGGCAATGGCATTGAGCGCAGCATCCGCGTGAAGCTGGAGCTGCGACATGTTGGGGATGACGCCGAGTTCGGTACTCTCGGCCGCGCCGACGACGGCAACCTGGTTCCTGCGCATGGCCTATCCCTTCGCCGGACGGAACACGGGGAGGGTGATCTTGTCGTCGAGCTTCTCGAAGGCGACCTCGAGCTTCATGTCGAGTTCGAGCGCCTCCGGCGTCTGCGGACAGTCGATGATGTTGCTCATCATCCGCGGCCCCTCGGCAAGCTCGACCACCGCGATCGCGTAAGGCGGCGTGAAACCGGGCGCGGCCGGGCGGTGGTTGATCACGTAGCTGTAGAGAAAGCCCTTGCCGCTCGCCTTGAAGACCGAGACCTTGCGCGAGGCGCAGGACGGGCAGAACGGGCGCGGCGGGAAGTAGACGTGTGCGCAGGCGTCGCAGCGCTGCAGGCGCAGTTCGCCCGCCTTCGTGCCGTCCCAGAAATGTTGGGTCTCCGGCGTCGGTTTCGGTCGCGCGCGCTGCGGTTCGGCCATGTCGGCAGGTCCTCCCGAGGTACAGGCTTCAACCTTGCCCGTTTCGATCTTGATGCGACAATTGACTATGGCGCGTCAACGGTCCAGCAACGCGCGCGCATGCCATCATGCGCACAGTGCTTGTGTCGAACTGAGCCAGCGCGATAGATTGCGCACACCAATATTCCGTGAGACAGACATGCCCAATTTCCCGACAGTGGCAAAGCTAGCCGACGACCTCGAAAGCGGCCGCACGACCTCCCGCAAGCTGGTCGAGGACTGTATCGCCAGGATTGCCGATCCGGCCGGCGAGGGTCCGCGCGCCTTCATCCATGTCGACAAGGACGCGGCGCTCGCGACCGCCGACGCGATGGATGCCTTGCGCAAGGCCAAGGCTGCGCCGTCGCGTTATGCCGGTATCCCGATCTCGATCAAGGATCTCTTCGACATCAAGGGCCAAACGACGCGCGCCGGCTCCCGCGCGCTCGACGATTCCGATCCGGCGGAGCACGACGCGGCGGCGGTCGGGCGGCTGCGCAGCGCCGGCTTCGTGCTGATCGGACGAACCAACATGACCGAGTTCGCCTACTCCGGCATTGGCATCAATCCGCACTATGGCACGCCGAAGGGCGCCTGGAATCGGGCCGCGGGCCACGTGCCGGGCGGCTCATCCTCCGGCGCGGCGGTGTCCGTGCTGGACGGCATGGCGCATGGCGCGCTCGGCACCGACACCGGTGGCTCCTGCAGGATTCCCGCCGCGTACAACGGCATTGTCGGCTACAAGCCGACGCAGCGTCGCGTTCCGCTCGACGGCGCGGTGCCGCTATCGTTCTCGCTCGACAGCATCGGGCCACTGGCGCGATCGGTCAGTTGCTGTGCCATACTCGATGCGGTGCTAGCGAACGAGCCCGTCGTTGCGTTGAAGCCGCGTTCCGTGAAGGGCATGCGGCTGGCGGTGCCGACCACGATCGCACTTGACGATCTCGACGGCCCCGTGGCCGCGACGTTCGAGCGCGCGTTGAAGACACTCGCCGATCATGGCGCCATCATCGAGCGGATCGAGATGGCTGAGTTCCACGACATCGGCCCCATGAACGCCAAGGGCGGCTTTGCCGCGGCCGAAAGTTTCGCCTGGCACCGCTATCTCATCACGGCCAAGGGCGACGTCTACGATCCCCGCGTCTTCATGCGCATCATGCGCGGCGAGGCGCAGAGCGCGGCCGACTATATCGATCTCCTCAACGAGCGCCGCTCGCTGATCGCGCGCGTCAATGCGCGCATTGCGCCCTATGACGCGCTGGTGCTGCCGACCACCGCCAACACGCCGCCGAAGATCGCCGATCTCACTGAGGACAAGGCGTTCACCACCGCGAACCTGCGCGCCTTGCGCAATTGCACCCTGATCAACATGATCGACGGCTGCGCCATCTCCCTGCCGGCGCACCGCGAGGGTGACGTGCCGGTCGGGCTGATGCTGGCGGGCTGGGGCGGATCGGATCGCCGCATTTTCGAACTTGCTGCTGGCATGGAGGCCGTGATCCGTGTTTGATTTGACTTTCACCGTAGATGCCCAGGACGCGACAACCCCTCTGACGCTTGCGATCGACCAGGCCGTCATCGCCGGCTGGACCGGCCGCGATCCCGTCGCCCGCGACAAGCATATCGCCGAGCTCGAGGCGGTCGGCATCGCACGGCCGGCCTCGACGCCGATCTACTACCGTGTCTCGGCGCGCAGGCTGACAATGGAAGACAGCATCGAATGCTGCGGCGACGATTCCAGCGGCGAGGTCGAGTTCGTGCTGATCGGCTGGCAGGGCCGCATCTTCGTCGGTTGCGGTTCCGACCACACCGACCGCAAGGTCGAGGCCTATAACGTCACGGTCTCGAAGCAGATGTGCGACAAGGTGGTCGCGCCGGTGTTGTGGGAGCTTGAGGAGGTCGTCGATCACTGGGACAAGATGATCCTGCGCTCCTACGCCTGGATCAACGGCGAGCGCGTGCTCTACCAGGAGGGCACGCTGGAGGCGATGCTGCCGGTCGATGACCTGATCGCGCGTGGCTTCGAGGGCAAGACGCTGCCCGACGGCTGCGCCATGTTCGGCGGCACGTTTGCGGCCAAGGGCGGCATCCGCCCCGCCGACCGGTTCGAGTTCGAGCTGGAGGATCCCGTGCTGAAGCGGACGATCAAGCATGGGTATGACGTGATCACGCTGCCGGTGCTGGGCTAGGTTCCGTCCGGAAATCGGGTGGCCGGTCCAGCGCGGATTTGCGACACCAAGTTCCGTCATTCCGGGGCGCGACGAAGTCGCGAGCCCGGAATCCATAACCACGATCGGGAGTATGGACTCCGGGCTCGCGCCCAAGTGGGCGCGCCCCGGAATGACGGAAGTTGAGAGGACAATCGCTATGGCAATCGCAAGACGCGCTGCCGCTACCGACCATGAGGCGACCGACCTCGCCGCCCGCGTCGACGCCCTCGACTGGGTCCAAATCACCGACGAACTCGACGCCCAGGGCTGCGCCGTCCTGAAGGACCTGCTCACGCCGGACGAATGCCGCACCATTGCCGCGCTCTATCCGGACGATGCACACTTCCGCAGCCGCATCGTCATGGGAAGCCACGGTTTTGGCCGCGGCGAGTACAAATATTTCGCCTATCCGCTGCCGGACTTGATCGCGCAATTGCGGCCCGCCCTGTATGCGCATCTGCAGGGCGTCGCCAATCGCTGGAACGAGGCGATGGGGATCGACATCCGCTATCCCGCGGCGCATTCGGTGTTCCTCAAGCGATGTCATGAGGCGGGCCAGAGCCGGCCGACGCCGCTGCTGCTGCAATACGAGGCCGGCGATTACAACTGCCTGCATCAGGATCTCTATGGCGAGCATGTGTTCCCGATCCAGGTCGCGTTCCTGCTCTCCGAGCCGGGCCGCGATTTCACCGGCGGTGAGTTCGTGCTGACCGAGCAGCGCCCGCGCATGCAATCCCGGGCAGAGGTGGTGCCGGTGTCGCAAGGCGACGCGGTCGCCTTCGCCGTGCATCATCGTCCGGTGCAGGGGACACGCGGCACCTATCGCGTTAATCTGCGCCATGGCGTCAGCCGGATTCGCTCGGGACAACGCCACACGCTGGGTGTGATCTTTCATGATGCCAAGTAAGCATGCCAGGTAAACATGCCGAGCGAGCGCAGCTATTGACGGGGGACCTGTTCGACAACGTTGCCGAAGCGCAGCCGCCGCGCGAGGAGATCGCGGAAGGGGCGGTGCTGCTGCGCGGCTTCGCCAAGCCGATCGAGAGCGAGCTGATTGCGGCGGTGCGCGCGATCGTGGTGCAGGCGCCGTTCCGCCGGATGACCACGCCGGGTGGCTATCAGATGTCCGTGGCAATGACGAATTGCGGCGAGTGCGGCTGGATCACCGATCACACCGGCTACCGCTACGATCCGATCGATCCGCGATCCGACGTGCCATGGCCCGCGATGCCGCCCCAGTTCCGCGATCTGGCCCGCCGCGCGGCGGAGCAGGGCGGTTTCGCCGGCTTTGCGCCCGATGCGTGCCTCGTCAATCGCTACGAGCCCGGCACGCGGCTGTCGCTGCATCAGGACAAGGACGAGCTGGACTACTCCGCGCCGATCGTCTCGGTCTCGCTCGGGCTGCCGGCGATCTTCCTGTTTGGCGGCATGGCCCGCAGCGACAAGACGCGCCGCTTCCGGCTCGTGCACGGCGATGTCGTGGTCTGGGGCGGACCGTCCCGGCTCGCCTATCACGGCGTCGCGCCGCTCGCCGACGGCGAGCACACGCTGCTCGGCCGGCAACGCATCAATCTGACGTTCCGCAGGACGCGGTGATCTGTCCCTCATTCTGAGGAGCGCGCTCGCGCGCGTCTCGAAGGATGAGAAGGCCGAGATGCTAGACTTGGCCTTCATGGTTCTCCCGGCGATGCGCAGCATCGTCCGGAGACGGCGCTACGCGCCTCCTCACCATGAGGAGCTACGGCTTCGGCGGGTGAATGAACGCCCAGGGGCTGACTTCGGAGTCCCGCGGCACCTCGACCGAGATCAGATACGGTCCGCCATGGGCCAGCGCCTTCTCCAGCGCCGCCTTGAAATGATCAGGCGAGGTCACACGCGCAGCAGCCATGCCGAAGGACTCCGCGAGCTTAACGAAATCCGGATTGACCAGATCCGATGCCACCACGCGGCCGTCAAAACGCTCGCGCTGGTCGCGGCGGACATTGCCATAGGCGTTGTTGTTGAACACCAGCGTCACCACGCCGATGTTGAACTGCACGGCGGTGGAAAGCTCCTGCACGCCGAACATGAAGCCGCCGTCGCCGGTGATCGCCACCACCGGCTTGTCGGGGTTGGCGACCTTGGCCCCGAGCGCAGTCGGAAAGCCCGAGCCGAGCGTGCCCTGATAGCCCGAGGTGATGAAGGTGCGCGGCTCGTAGATCGGAAAGCCGTACCAGGAGGCGAAGCCGACCTGCGACAACTCATCGGTCACGATCGCGTTTGCCGGCAGCACCTCGCGCAGGATGTTGAGATACGCCATCTGCGGCTGGATGCGCTGGATCTCGTCTTGCGCCGACGCGGTGGCCTCGCGGATCGCGGTACGACGGCCAGCGGTCTTGCTGTAGCCGGCCTTGCGCACGGCGGCGGCGAGATCGGCCGTTGCGGCCTTGGCATCGGCGATGATGGCCGCATCCGAGGCGAAGCGCCGCATCTCGACCGGATCGATGTCGATGCGGATGCCCTTCAACCCGTCGGGGCGATAGGGCCAGCGCGACATCGTCGGCAGCTCCAGCCGCGAGCCGATGCCGATCATGAGGTCGGTGTTCGGCCACAGCTTGTAGGCGGCGGCCATGGTCAGGCCGAGCTCGTGCGCGTTGGAGACGATGCCGCGCCCGCTGCGGAACGCGACGACAGGCGCATCGATCATCTCGGCGAGCTCGAGGATTTCTTCGCGCGCGTCGATCGCGCCGCTGCCGACGAAGATCATCGGCGCCTTGCTCGCCTTGATCAGCGCTGCGGCCTGCTTCACGAGATCAGGATCGGGCTGCGGTGCGGGCAGGGGTTCCAGCACCTTTGCGGCGGCGGTGTCCGCGCGCTGCGTGAAGACGTCCCAGGGCATTTCAACCGAAACAGGGCCGCGCCGTCCGGACATCATCTCCTGGAAGGCGCGCGCCACGACCGTCGGCGCATTGCCGGGATATTCGATCCGCTCCGCCCATTTCACATAGGTGCGCAAGGTCGCAAGCTGGTCCGGCATCTCGTGCAGATGACCGCGGCCCTTGCCCAGAAATTGCGTCGGCACCTGGCCGGTGACGCACAGCACCGGCTCGTTGCAGCCGAACGCGGTGAGCAGCGCCGCGCTGGCGTTGAGCACGCCGGGACCGGGCACCACGCTGAACACGCCCGGCCTGCCGCTGGAGCGCGCATAGCCGAACGCCATGTAGCCGCAGGCCTGCTCGTGCCGCGCGCCGATCACCTTGAGCTGAGCCTGGTGGAAGGCGTCGAACAGGCCATAGACCTGCGCGCCGGGCAGGCCGAACACGGTGTCGACGCCATGGGCGACAAGGCCGCTTACGATTGCTTCGCCGCCGCTGAGAGTGGTCATTGCACTATTCCACTTCGATTGTTGATCAGGCCTCGTCGACGACGCCGTTGCGCAAGCACCCGATGCCTTCCGCCTCGATCTCGATGATGTCGCCCGGCTTCAGGTAGCGCGGCGGATCGAACCGCGCGCCGGCGCCGGTCGGCGTGCCCGTGACGATGATGTCGCCGGGAACGAGGGTCGCGAAGGTCGAGATATAGTTGATGAGATAGCGGAATGGAAACATCAGCCGGCTGGTGCGGTCGTCCTGCCGCAGCTCGCCGTTGACGTGCGTGGTCAGGCGAATGTCGGCAATCTGCGATTCCTGCGTGTAGGGCACGAGCCACGGGCCGAGGCTGCCGCTGGAGTCGAAGTTCTTGCCCTGCGTGACGTTGAACTTGGCGTGGCGCAGCCAGTCGCGCACGGAGCCTTCATTGCACAGGGTCAACGCCGCGATGTGGTCGAGCGCTGTGCTTTCCGGGATGTGCCGTCCGGCCTTGCCGATCACCAGCACGATCTCGCCCTCGTAGTCGAGCTGCGCCGAGGCGCGCGGGCGCACCAGCGGCGTGTCGTGGCCGACGAAGGAGCGCGGCGACCGCATGAACATGCTCGGATATTTCGGCGCGTCCTGCCCGTCCTTGTATTCGGCATTGCGGTCGGGATAGTTGACGCCGATGCAGATGATTTTTTCCGGCGCGGGCACCGGCGGAAGCCAGGCGATGTCGCCGATTGCGTGGTCCGGCGTGCGGCTGGCGGCTTCCTCTGCGAGGCTCGCGAGCTTTCCCGCCGCGATCACATCGCGCAGCGTCGGATAATCCTTTGCGTGGCGCGCCGAGAGATCGACGATGCCGCCGTCGATGACGGCGCCATATCGGGTCGTGCCCTTGAGGGAATAGGTGGCGAGGCGAGGCAGCGTCATTAGTCTGCCACCAGCACGTCGGCCACGAATTTCGGCTCGCGCACGGTCTGGCCCGTGAAGGGCGAGCCCTGCTCGAACCAGGAGCGCGGGGCGGGTGCGCCCCACAGCGTCTGGCGGCGCGGATCGCGCAGCGACCAGCGCAGCGGCTCGTGGTCATGATCGCCGGTGAAATAGTCGCTGGTATAGAGCTCCAGCCGATGGCCGTCGGGATCGCGGACATACAGGAAGAACGCGTTCGAGATGCCGTGGCGTCCGGGGCCGCGCTCGATGTTCTTGACGTAGCCCGCAGAGGCCATGACGTCGCAGAGATGGATGATGTTCATCGCCGTCGGCGTCCAATAGGCGAAGTGATGCAGCCGCGGACCCTTGCCGTTGGTGATGGCGAAGTCGTGAACGTTGCCCTTGCGATGCATCCAGGCGGCGGCGATGCGGCCATTCGGGCCGTCCTCCTCGGCATATTCGGTGAGACGGAAGCCGAGCCGCGCGTAGAAGTCGACGGTGTCCTGAACTTCGGCGGCAAAGACGTTGAAATGGTCGAGCCGCTGCGGGTGGCAGCCCCTGTAGAGGTCGTAGCGGCGGAGCAGATGCGGCCGCCGGTCCATCGAGGCATAAAGCTCGATCTGGAAGCCGAAGGGATCGGTGAATTGCAGCGTGCGGCCCTGGAACGGCTGGTCGACGAAGGCATAGCTGAGGCCGTTCTCGGAGAGGAACGCCGCCGCCTTGTCGAGGTCCTTGTCATTGCCGAGCTTGAAGCCGAGCCGGTTGCAGGCCGGCACCGCTGCTTTCCGCAGCACCAGCGAATGATGCTGACGCTCCTCTGCGGCGCGCAGGTAGACGACGTTGTCGTCGGCATCCTCGACATGCAGGCCGACGGTGGTCTCGTAGAACTCGCGGCTGAGCTTCAGGTCGGTCACGTCGAGCACGGCGTGGCTCGAGCGGATGATGTTGAACGGCGGCTCGAAGACGTGTTGTGGTACGGGCATTGCGTTTCCCCTCTCGGCTCGTCATCCCGGGATGGCCCGAAGGGCCAGGCCCGGGATCCATAACCCCGGCTGGTGGTTATGGATTCCGGACTCGCGACTTCGTCGCGCTCCGGAATGACAGTTTCCCTAGATTCCCAGCTTCTGAATCTTGTGCGTGCCTCGCGCGAGCGAGACGTGTTTGGTTTCCATGTAGAAGTCGAACGAATAGTCGCCGCCGTCGCGGCCGATGCCTGATGCCTTCATGCCGCCGAACGGCGTCGGCAGATGGCGGACGTTTTCCGAGTTCAGCCAGATCATCCCGGCTTCGAGTGCATCCGCAACGCGCAGCGCGCGGCCCATGTCGTTGGTCCAGACATAGCCGGTGAGGCCATAGCGGATGTCGTTGGCGATCTCGACGGCGTCCGCTTCGTCGCGGAACGGCAGCACGGTGAGGAAGGGGCCGAACACCTCCTCCTGCGCGACGCGCATCTTGCCATGCGCGCCGGTCACCAGCGTCGGCTCGACGTAGTGGCCGCCGCCTGGACCGTCATAGGCCTTGCCGCCAGCAGCGATCACCGCGCCATCCTGGCGCGCGACGTCGAAATAGGAGCAGACCTTGGCCAGATGCCGCTCATGGATCAGCGGTCCGATCTCGGTTGCGGGATCGAGGGGATGGCCGACCGTCAGCGCCTTCACGCGCGCCGCCAGTTTCTCGATGAACTTGTCCGCGATGCTCGCCTGGATCAGCAGGCGGCTGGAGGATGTGCAGCGCTCGCCGTTGAGCGAGTAGATCATGAAGACGACGGCATCGAGCGCACGGTCGAGGTCGGCGTCGTCGAACACGATCACCGGATTCTTGCCGCCGAGCTCGAAATGCACGCGCTTCAAGGTGGGCGCGCCCTGCTTCATGATCGCAGATCCCGTCGCGCTCTCGCCGACGAAGCCGATCGCCTTGATCGCGGGGTGTTCGGTCAGCGCCTTGCCGGCCTCTTCGCCAAAGCCGTGCACGGTGTTGAGCACGCCGTCGGGAACGCCGGCCTGCTTGACAAGCTTCGACAGGATATCCGCGGTCACCGGCGACCATTCGGCCGGCTTGTGCACGACGGTGCAGCCGGCCGCGAGGGCAGGGGCGATCTTCCAGGTCGAGAGCATGAACGGCGTGTTCCAAGGCGTGATCACGCCGACGGGGCCGATCGGCACGCGGGTGGAGACGTTCCAGTGCTCATCGCTCGGCGTGTTGAGGCCGTCGCGCGCCTCGGCGCATTTGTCGGCGAAGAAGCGGAAGTTTTCGGCAGCGCGGACCGCGGCCTTGGCCATGAAGCGATAGGCCTGGCCGGTGTCGATGCATTCGAGCACGGCGATATCGTCGGCATTGTCCTCGATCGCATCGGCAACCCGGTGCAGCAGCTTGCGCCGCATCGCAGGTCCCATGTCGCGCCAGGACTTGAAGGCAAGCGCGGCAGCCGTTGCCGCGCGATCGATGTCTTCGGCATTGCCACGGGCGACGCTTGCGAGCGTCGTGCCGTCGACGGGCGATTTCGTCTCAAACGTCTCGCCGGAGATCGAAGCGACGGTCTTGCCGTCGATCATGTGGCCGATGCCGTCGCCGCGCAGCTTCTTCAGTAGCGGCGCGACGCGGTCGCGGTTGGCCTGGAACAGATCGGCTTTCGGCGTAGGCTTATCCATGGGCGGCCTCCACTTTCAGGGCGTCGTGGATGTTGTTGCGCTTCCAGCTCGTCTCCTTGTCGTTGATCTGCATGTCGAACGACAGAGCGAATTTGCTGGCGGTGAAAACGGAATCGAGATGATTGGAGAGCGCGTTGAAGACGTGCTCACCGGCCCTCTTGCGGGTGGCGAGATCGCGGCCCTCGCCGATGCGCAGAACCATGTCGAGAAAGCCGTAATCCTGCCGGGCATCCGCGATCGCGTAGTGCTCGCATTTGATGGCGCGGACGCGGAGGCCGCCGAGCGGGAAGATTCCGGTCTCGACCGCCGCCTTGCGCACGACCTCGCACACCGCGCTCATGTCGAGACGGCTGTCGAGATTGGCCGAATATTCGATCGTGAAATGCGGCATGGCGGTTTCACTCCCTGTCTTCCTTGTTCGTCAGGCGAAGTAGCAGCTCACCGAGCCATAGGCGCCATAGTCGGCCTGAATTGTGTCGCCCTTGCGGGTCTCGATCGGGCGGATGAAGGAGCCGGCGAGCACGACCTGGCCGGGCTCCAGCGCAAGGCCCAGCGGCGCGATCTTGTTGGCAAGCCAGGCGACCGCAGTTGCAGGATGATTGAGCACGCCGGCGGCGAGTCCGGTTTCCTCCAGCTGGCCATTCTTGAAGCAGAGCGCGCCGATCCAGCGCAGGTCGGTCTCCAAGGGGCGGATCGGCCGCCCGCCGAGCACGATGCCTGCATTCGCCGCATTGTCGGCGATGGTGTCGAAAATCTTGCGCGTCGCCTTGGTCTGGGGATCGACGCGCTCGATCCGCGTGTCCAAAATCTCCAGCGCAGGTACGACGAAGTCGGTGGCATTGAGCACATCGAACATGGTGCAGTCGGGGCCCGAGAGGCGTTTGCTCATGATGAAGGCGAGCTCGGCTTCCACACGCGTGGCGATGAAGCGCTCGGTCGGGACGAGGCCGCCGTCGGCAAAGAACATGTCGTCGAGCAGCACGCCGGAATCCGGCTCGTCGATGTTGAGCGCGCTCTGCATCGCCTTCGAGGTCAGGCCGATCTTGTGGCCTTTGACGATGCGGCCCTCTTTGAGCTTGAGATCGACCCAGGTCTTCTGAATCGCGTAAGCATCACTGATGGTGATACCGGGGAAATCCTGCGAGAGCTGCCGAATCTGCGTACGGGTCTTCTCCGCCTGATGCAGACGGTTCGCGCAAGCTTGGATATCGTCGTTGGAAAGCGCCATCTGTGATCTTACAAATCGTGGTGCCGGGAGATACTTAACATGTTAAGTGAATGCGTCAAACAGAATTCTGCTTTGTTGCACTGCAAACATTTTGCGGTTTGAAGGCGGGGTGTCATGGCGAGAAGATCTGCTGAACCTGCGAACGGAAGCGCGCCTGCCGCACGGCAGGTGCCGATGCGCGACTTCTCGCGCTCGCTGCCGATGTCGCTGCTCCGGGCCCGCGAGGCGGTGATGCGGCAGTTCCGCCCCTCGCTGCGCCAGCACGGTCTCACCGAGCAGCAATGGCGCATCCTGCGGGCGCTCGCCGCCATCGAGACCGTCGAGGTCACGGAACTGGCGCGCACGGCGTTTCTCTTGGGACCCAGCCTGTCGCGCATCCTGCGCGATCTCGAGGCGCGGCAATTGATCGAGCGCAGGACGGCGAAGACGGATCAGCGCCGCAGCATGGTCTCGATCTCCGAGAAGGGGGTGAAGCTGATGGCCTCGGTCGCGCCGAGTTCGGAAGCCATCTACGCGGAGATCACGCGGCGCTACGGAGTGCGCAAGCTTGCCGAATTGCAGGAGATGCTCGGCGAACTCGAACAGAGTCTCGCAGGGCTTGGTGCGAGCGAGGAGGCAATAGCCGAGGAGTGAAAGCAGATATGCGCGCCCGCGGCGCGACAGCCATGGACATTCACGCGCTTTTTCGCTCAAAGTGCCGCCCAAGCCGATCCGTGCAAAATCGGCGGCGGGACGGCTCATGCCGTATCAGGCGCGGCCTCCGCTGGGAACAAGGTTGAGGCAAATAGAGGTAAGCATCAGAGGGCTATGAGCTGAGACAATTTCGCCATTGCGAAAGCGTCGGCTCCGGGGCAATCCAGAATCTCGCAAGCGGAGAGATTCCGGATTATTTCGCGCCGCTCGCAACTGACGGCGGCATTGGCCAACAAGGAAGGAAGGCAACGTGGCGAACAAAGTCAAAGAAATCTGGAAGTCGGGCAAGGCCGTGGTCAACGCGTGGCTCGCGATTCCCTCCGGCTTCTCGGCCGAGATGATCGCGCAGTGCGGCTTCGACAGCGTCACTGTCGACATGCAGCATGGCGTGCAGGACTATCTGTCGATGGTTCAGTGCTTCCAGGCCATGGACAAGCACCCGATTACCCCGATGGTGCGTGTGCCCTGGAACGAGCCCGGCATCATCGGCAAGGTGCTCGACGGCGGCGCCTATGGCGTGATCTGCCCGATGGTCAACACGCCGCAGGAAGCGCGGAACCTCGTCTCCTATGCCAAATATCCGCCGAAGGGCGTGCGCTCCAATGGACCGATCCGCGCCGGCATGTACGGCACCGCGGGCTCCTACCAGAAGACCGCGAACGACGAGATCGTGCTGCTGCCGATGATGGAGACCAGGACCGCGGTCGAGAACATGGAAGCGATCCTCGACGTCGAGGGCATCGATGGCGTCTATATCGGCCCGTCCGACCTCGGCTTCTCCTACGGGCTCGAGCCGAAGCTCGACCGTACCGAGCCGGAGATCCTCGCGATCTACGAGAAGATCATCAAGGAGTGCGGCAAGCGTGGCCTCAATCCGGGCATCCATTGCAGCGGCGCGGAAGGCGCGGCGCGCGCGATCAGCATGGGCTTCAAGCTGGTGACGCTCTCGAACGAGGTCGGCCTGATGACGACCTACGCCAAGATGCAGGTCAGCCAGACCCGGAAGGATTCTGCCGGCAAGGCTTGATTACTCTCTCCTCTCCCTCTCCCCGCTTTTGCGGGGAGAGGGTTGGGGTGAGGGGCCTCTCTCAACACGCACTGAACTAACGATCGAGCGC
>NZ_LSEF01000090.1:0-191874 GCF_001641695.1 Bradyrhizobium neotropicale | reverse complement strand
CCCTCACCCGGATGGCGCCGAGCGCGATCCGACCTCTCCCCGTAAGAACGGGGAGAGGTGAAGTACGAAGATTCAAGGAGAACGACCATGACCATCAGCCCCGTCATCCGCCTGCATCCCGATGATGGCGTGGTGATCGCGCGCGCGAGCCTGCCGCCAGGAACGGTGGTGGCAGAGGGCGTCGTGACGGTCGATCGCATTCCCTCCGGGCATAAGGTCGCGATCAAGCCGATCGTGGTGGGCGAGCCGGTCCGGCGCTACGGCCAGATCATCGGCTTCGCCACCGCGCCGATCGCGCCGGGCCAGCACGTGCACACGCAGAATTGCGGCATGGGCGATTTCTCCAAGGACTATGCCTATTGCGCCGACGTCAAGCCGACGCCCAACTTCGATCTGCCGGCGACCTTCGAGGGCATCCGCCGTCCGGACGGCCGCGTCGCGACGCGCAACTATATCGGCATCCTCACCTCGGTGAATTGCAGCGCGCATGTCGCCGGCCTCGTCGCCGACGTCTTCAAGAAGAATCCCTTCACCGGTGAAAATCCGCTGGCCGAATTCCCCAATGTCGACGGCGTGGTCGCGCTGACGCACAAGACCGGCTGCGGCATGACGCAGAACGAGCCGCTGGCGCTGCTCCGCCGCACGCTCGGCGGCTATGCGCGCCACGTCAATTTCTCCCACGTCATCGTGCTGGGCCTTGGCTGCGAAGTGAACCAGATCGGCGGCCTGATGGAGGAGCAGAAGCTCGCCGGCCGCCTGCGCGCGATGGACATCCAGGAGGTCGGCGGCACCCGCAAGACAGTGGAGGCGGGAGTTGCCTTCGTGCGCGAGGCACTGGCCGACGCCAACAAGGTCAAGCGCGAGAAGGTCGCCGCGAGCGAACTGACCGTGGCGCTGCAATGCGGCGGCTCGGACGGCTATTCCGGCGTCTCCGCCAATCCCGCGCTGGGAGCAGCCAGCGATCTGATCGTGCGTCACGGCGGCACTGTGATCCTGTCGGAGACGCCCGAGACCTACGGCGCCGAGCATCTGCTGACGCGCCGTGCCGTCAGCCGCGAGGTCGGCGAGAAGCTGGTCGACCTCATGCGCTGGTGGGAGGAATATACCGAGCGTGAAGGCGCCGAGATGAACGCCAATCCGAGCCCCGGTAACAAGGCCGGCGGCCTCACCACCATTCTGGAGAAATCGCTCGGTGCGATGGCGAAGGCCGGCACCACCAATCTCGTCGACGTGCTGCGCTATGCCGAGCCGGTGACGAAGAAGGGCTTTGTCTTCATGGACACGCCCGGCTACGATCCGGTCGCCGCGACCGGACAGGTCGCCGGCGGCGCTAACCTCGTCTGCTTCACCACTGGCCGCGGCAGCGTGTTCGGCTGCAAGCCCGCGCCGTCGATCAAGCTTGCGACCAACAGCACCATGTACAAGCGCATGGAAGAGGACATGGACGTCAATTGCGGCACCATCCTCGAAGGGTCCGAGACGGTCGAGCAATGCGGCCAGCGCATCTTCGATCTCATCCTCAAGACCGCCTCGGGCCAGCCGACCAAGAGCGAGAGCTTTGATTTCGGCGGCGCCGAGTTCGCGCCCTGGGTGATTGGCGCGACGATGTGAGGAGCGAATAGGGAATGGCGAGTAGCGAGTAGGGGTGTCCCTATCGGCTATTCGCCATTCGCCACTCACTATTCGCCTGTGCCGTAGGCACCGGCTGCCCGTTGTTAGTGCTTGATCGCGATCACCGGCGGTGTTCTGCTCAAAAAGCTGCCGGAGCACCGCAACCCGTGTCGATCTACGTCGCACTGCATCACGTCACGCACTACAAATACGACCGTCCGATCGATCTCGGCCCGCAAACCATCCGCCTGCGGCCGGCGCCGCATACGCGCACGCCGGTCCTGAGCTATTCGCTCAAGGTCACGCCATCCAATCATTTCGTGAACTGGCAGCAGGATCCGCAAGGCAACTGGCTGGCGCGCTATGTTTTTCCGGAGAAGACGACGGAGCTCAGGATCGAGGTCGACTTCACGGCGCAGATGACCGTGATTAACCCGTTCGACTTCTTCGTCGAGCCCTATGCCGACAGTTTTCCGTTCGACTATCCGAGGGATCTGAAGACCGAGCTTGCGCCCTATCTCGAAACCATCGAGCCGGGTCCTGAGTTCGCGCGATATCTCGCGGCGATCCCGCGCGAGGCCAGCAACACCGTCAACTTCCTGGTCGAGCTCAATCGCGAGCTGCAGAAGCGCGTCCGCTACATCATCCGCATGGAGCCGGGCGTGCAGACGCCGGAGGAGACGCTCACCTCCGGCGCCGGATCGTGCCGCGACTCCGCCTGGCTCCTGATCCAGACGCTGCGCCATCTCGGCCTCGCGGCGCGCTTCGTCTCCGGCTATCTCATTCAGATCCGTCCCGACATCGATCCAATCGAAGGACCACCGGAGGTGGATAACGACTTTACCGACCTGCACGCCTGGGCCGAGGTCTATCTGCCCGGCGCCGGCTGGATCGGTTTCGACGCGACCTCCGGCATGCTCGCGGGCGAGGGGCACATTCCCGTCGCCGCGACGCCGCATTATCGCTCAGCCGCGCCGATCTCCGGCAGCGCCGGCTTTGCCGAGGTCGAGTTCGCCTTCGAGATGAGCGTCCGGCGCATCCGCGAGGCGCCGCGTATCACCAAGCCGTTTTCCGATGACGCCTGGGCGCGGCTCAACGATCTCGGCGAGCAGGTCGATGGCGATCTTGCCGCCCAGGACGTTCGGCTCACCATGGGCGGCGAGCCGACCTTCGTCTCGGTCGATGATCTCGAAGCGGGCGAGTGGAATACGGAGGCGGTCGGTCCCACCAAGCGCACGCTCGCTGACGACCTGATCCGCCGCCTGCGCGCGCGCTTCGCGCCGGGCGGCCTGCTGCATTACGGCCAGGGCAAATGGTACCCCGGCGAAAGCCTGCCGCGCTGGGCTTTTGGTATCCACTGGCGCAAGGACGGCGTGCCGATCTGGAAGAACGCCGACCTCATCGCCAGGATCGAAAATCCGCGGCGACCGGAGGTCAGGGACGCCGAGGCCTTCATGGAAGGTACGGCGGCGCGGCTCGGGCTCGATCTCGGCTACATCATGCCGGCCTATGAGGACCCGTCGTACTGGCTTCAGAAGGAGGCCAATCTTCCCGTCAACGTCGATCCGTCCGACTCCAAACTGTCCGACCCGGAAGCGCGGGCACGGATGGCGCGCGTGTTCGACCAGGGCGTGGGCACGCCGCGCGGCTTCGTGCTGCCGATCCAGCGCTGGAACGCGCCGCCGCGCTGGCGCAGCGAGCGCTGGCAATTGCGGCGCAGCCATCTCTTCCTGTCGCCGGGCGATTCTCCGCTCGGCCTGCGGCTGCCGATGGGCTCGCTCGGCCATGTCCCGCCCAACCAATATCCCTACATCGTCGAGCAGGACCCGATGGAGCCGCGCGGCAAGCTGCCGGTGTTCAGCCGCATGGCGCGCCCGCCGTCGCCGCCAAGCGCTGCGCCCGACTATCTCAACACGACGATCCCCGTGCGCACCGCGATGGCGGTGGAGATCCGCGACGGCGTGCTCTGCGCCTTCATGCCGCCGGTCGAGCGCGTCGAGGATTATCTCGAGCTGATCGCAGCGCTCGAAGACACCGCCGAGGAGATGCAGCTTCCGGTGCATGTCGAAGGCTACCCGCCGCCATTCGACCCGCGCATCGAGGTGATCAAGGTGACGCCCGATCCAGGCGTGATCGAGATCAACATCCAGCCGGCGAAGAACTGGCGCGAGGCGGTCGACATCACCTCGGGCCTTTACGAGGATGCTGCGAAGGTGCGGCTCGGCGCCAATCGCTTCCTGATCGACGGCCGGCACACCGGCACTGGTGGCGGCAATCACGTCGTGGTCGGCGGCTCCAGTCCGCAGGATTCGCCGTTCCTGCGGCGGCCTGATCTCTTGAAGAGCCTGGTGCTGTATTGGCAGCGGCATCCGTCGCTGTCCTATTTCTTCTCGGGCCTCTTCATCGGCCCGACCAGTCAGGCGCCGCGCATCGACGAGGCGCGGCACGACGGCATCTATGAGCTCGAGATCGCGCTCTCGCACGTGCCGCCGCCCGGCTACCAGGCGCCGCTGTGGCTGGTGGACCGGCTGTTCCGGCATCTGCTTGTCGACATCACCGGCAATACCCATCGCGCCGAGATCTGCATCGACAAGCTCTATTCGCCGGAGGGGCCGACGGGGCGCCTCGGCCTCGTCGAATTCCGCGCGCTCGAAATGCCGCCCGATCCGCGCATGTCGCTGGCGCAGCAACTCCTGATCCGCGCGCTGATCGCAAAGCTCTGGCGCGAGCCGCAAGGCGGCAAGTTCGTTCGCTGGGGAACGGCGCTGGCCGACCGCTTCATGCTGCCTCACTTCATTTGGCTGGACTTTCTTGATGTGCTTTCTGAGTTGAAGCAATCCGGCTATCCCTTTGAGCCCGAATGGTATCTCGCCCAGCTCGAATTCCGCTTCCCCGTCTTCGGCCGCGTTCATCATGGCGGCGTGACGTTGGAATTGCGCCAGGCGCTGGAGCCCTGGCACGTCTTGGGCGAGGAGGGCTCGGCCGGCGGCACGGTGCGCTATGTTGATAGTTCGGTTGAGCGGCTTCAGGTGAAGGCGGAAGGTTTCGTCGAAGGACGCCACATCGTGACCTGCAACGGCCGCCGCCTGCCGATGACCTCGACCGGCCGCTCGGGCGAGGCCGTGGCCGGCGTCCGCTTCAAGGCCTGGCAGCCGGCCTCCGGCCTGCACCCGACCATTCCCGTCCACGCCCCGCTGACATTCGACCTGATCGACACCTGGAACGGCCGCTCGCTCGGCGGCTGCGTCTATCACGTCGCCCATCCCGGCGGGCGCAGCTACGACACCAAGCCCGTCAACACCTACGAGGCGGAGGCGCGCCGGCTGGCGCGCTTTCAGGATCACGGCCATACGCCGGGCCCGGTCCAGCCGCCGCCGGAGGAACGCACAAATGAGTTTCCGCTGACCCTCGACTTGCGAACGCCGCTCCTGCAATGAGTATGGGAACGGGGCAAGGAGAGGCGCATGGGCGAGGGCGCGACCGACGGGACTGGCGAGACGGGCAGGGCGCCCGGCCAGCGCCGGCTGGCGCAATGGGTGCGCGACTATAGCCGGCTGCCCGGCATCCCCGACGAGTTTCTCCGGCCGGACGGCGCCCCGTGTGCGGTCTGGAGCCGCTTCTTCGACGCCTTCGGGGCACTGGCGCCCGACGAGATCGAGCGCCGCTTTGGCATGGCCGATCGCCACCTGCGCGAGGCCGGCGTCACCTATCGCGCGCCCGGCGACAGCGCCGACCGGCCCTGGTCGCTCAGTCACCTGCCGCTTTTGATCGACGAGGCCGACTGGCAGCAGCTCTCGGCCGGCATCAAGCAGCGCGCAGAGCTTCTGGAGTTGGTGCTCCGGGACATCTACGGCGAGGGCCGGCTGGTTGCCGAAGGCGCACTCCCGGCTGCCGCCATCGCCGGCAGCCCCGAATATCTGCGCCCGGTCTGCGGCGTGCCGCCGCCCGGCGGACGATACCTCTCGATCTATGCCGCCGATGTCGGCCGCGGGCCCGATGGCCGCTGGTGGGTGCTCGGCGACCGCACCCAGGCGCCGTCCGGCGCGGGCTATGCGCTGGAGAACCGCCTGGTGCTCTCGCGCGCCTTTTCCGATCTCTACAAATCGATGAACGTGCCGCGCGTCGCGCCGTTCTTCGAAGCGTTCCGGGACAGTCTCCGCGCCAGCGCCGATCGCGACGAGCCGCGCATCGGCGTGCTGACGCCCGGCAGCTTCAGCGAGACCTATTTCGAGCACGCCACGCTTGCGCGCTATCTCGGCTTCCTCCTGGTCGAAGGCGACGATCTCGCCGTCAGCGACAACCGCGTCCACATCCGCACCGTCGCAGGGCTGAAGCGGCTCGACGTGCTGCTGCGCCGGGTCGATTCCAACTCGCTCGATCCGCTCGAGCTCGATGCGTCCTCGCATCTCGGCGTGCCTGGCCTGATCGACGTGCTCCGCAAGGACGGCGTCGTCGTCGCCAACATGCCGGGCTCCGGCGTCCTGGAGGCGCGCGCGCTGCTCGGCTTCCTGCCGGCGCTGAGCCGCCGCCTGCTCCGCGAAGAGCTGAAGATGCCGCATATCGCGACCTGGTGGTGCGGCCAGCGTGGGGCGCGCGATGAGGTCCTGTCGCGGCTCGACGAGGTCGCGATCGAAGGCGCCTACCGGCGCGGCGTTCCCGGATTCGAAAGCCGCGGCCCGGTGCTCGCGAGCGAGCTCGACGCAAGCGGGCGCCAACGCCTGGTCGACGCCATCACCGCGCGCGGCATGGACTATGTCGGCCAGGAGGTGGTGCGGCTCTCGACCATGCCGGTGTGGGAGCACGGCCAGATTACGCCGCGTCCCTTCGTCTTGCGCGTGTTCGCGGCGGCCACTGCCGACGGCTGGACAATCATGCCCGGCGGCTTCTGCCGGATCGCCGAGCGGGCGGATGCACGCGCGGTGTCGATGGGTGACGGCGCGCGTGCCGCCGACGTCTGGGTCGTGTCCGAGCAGCAGGTCCCGGCCGCAACGCTGCTGCCCGCGACCGACAAGGTGCGGATCCGTCGCATCGCCGGCGTGCTGCCGAGCCGTGCCGCCGACAATCTGTTCTGGCTCGGCCGCTATCTCGAACGCGCCGAGGCCACGCTGCGGCTGGTGCGCGCTCTGGGCTCGCCGAGCGGGCCCAACAAGGGCACTTCGGCCACGATGCAGTCGGCCGAGCGCATCCAGCGTCTGCTGGTGGCCTGGGGCGCGATCTCGCAGACGTCGCGCGCGGCGCCCGGACGCATCGTGGCCGAAGCGCTGCAGAGCGCGGAACGCTTCGGCTCGGCGCTGTCGCTGGTGCGCGCGGCGCAGCGCACCGCCACCTCCCTGCGCGAGCGGCTGTCGCCCGATGCCTGGCAGGTCATCACCGAGATGGCCGAGCGGCTCGCCTACGAGGTCGAGGATGACGACAGCGTGCTGAGCGCTGCCGAACTGACCCTGCAGGAGCTTGCGAGCTTTGCCGGCCTTGCGCAGGAGAACATGAACCGCGCCGCCGGTTGGCGCTTCCTCGATATCGGTCGCCGGGCCGAGCGCGCCATCAACACCACGCGCTTCGCGCGGCAGTTCGCCTTTGACGAGGCCGGCGACGAAGACCTCGATATCCTGCTGACGCTGGTCGATTGCCAGATCACGTACCGCTCGCGCTATCTGCTGGCACCGGTGCTCGCACCCGTGCGCGACCTCGCTGTGCTCGATACCTACAATCCTCGCTCGGTTGCCTTCCAGGTCGCGACGCTGAACGAGCACATCGCGGCGCTGCCAAGCCTGCGGGAGTACGGCATGATCGAGAAGCCGCAGCGGCTTGCCGTCGCGGTGCAGGCGATGCTCGCGACCGCCGAGGCCGAGAAGCTCGAGGTCAAGACCCTGTTCTCGCTGGAACAGGACCTGCTCAAGCTCGCCGACGCAATTGGGCAGCATTATTTCCCGCACGGTCCCAATGCCAGCCGGCCGGAAAAGCTCACGGGGCTGGCGTGATCTACGACATCCGCCACGTCACCACCTATGAGTATGAGAGTGCGGTCAGCTTCGCGCGCTGCACGCTGCGGCTGGAGCCGAAGAGCGGTCACGGCCAGGAGTTGATCTCGCACAGTCTCGAGATCCGTCCGCGTCCGTCAGAGCGCAACGCGCGACGCGATTTCTTCGGCACGCTGACCGAGAGCGTCGTGATCGAAGCCTCGCACCGAAACCTGCGGATCGACTCCCGCTCGCGCGTCTCGGTGTCGCGCCAGCCGCCGGCGCGCGATGCTTCGAGCCCGTCCTGGGAAAGCATCCGCGACATAGCCTTCGAGGCGACGAGCCTCGGGCCGTCCTCGCCCGTCGGCTATGTCTTTGCCAGCCCGCTGGTGCCTATTTTGCGTCCCGTCAGTGCCTATGCTGCAGAGAGCTTCGCGCCTGATACGAGTATCCTCGCAGGCGCGGTCGATCTGATGCATCGAATCCGCAACCAGTTTCGCTACGACCCGAAGGCGACCGTGATCTCGACACCGCTCAACGAAGTCTTCGACAAGCGCCACGGTGTCTGTCAGGATTTTGCCCATGTGATGATTGCCGGCCTTCGCGGGCTTGGCCTGCCTGCAGCCTATGTCAGCGGCTATTTGCGTACCATTCCGCCGCCGGGGCAGCCGCGCCTGCAAGGCGCGGACGCCACGCACGCCTGGGTGTCGCTGTGGTGCGGAGCGGAGCTTGGCTGGGTCGATTTCGATCCGACCAATGATCTCCTGGTCGCGAGCGATCACATCGTGCTCGCGGTCGGCCGTGACTTCTCCGACGTCTCGCCGGTCGACGGCATTATCGTCGGCTCGCCCAAGCAGAAGCTGGGCGTGGCTGTGGACGTATTGCTGGTGGAGTGACGGTGCGTTCACCGTCCTGCGGTGGAGATTTGGCTTGGGATTTGCCGCGCGCGACGACCGCTGTTCATTAAGCGCCTTTTAACGCTGCACCGCGATGGGATCGCGCGGTGGAATTGACGCCGCCGTCCGCAAAACCGTGCAGGCGTTCGCACGGGCAACGGGCTTCTGCAACCCTAATCCGATCAAGCGGATTTTCGTTGTCGTCGTCCACCGTCGGGCCGGTCCGCTCGCTCGTTCCAAGCGCGCTGGGCCGCGACCGCTGACGCAACGTTGCGCGGCAAAGCAATAAACATATTTTCGTAATTTCGTCCCCGAATTTGGCGAGCCGCCCCGAGATGGGCTATGCTAGTCCTCGCGTCGCGGACGGGAAGACGAGACGTCGGGAGTTGGCGTGGGACACCACCGACAACGGGGCTGCATCCATGATGACGTTACCGAGACTGGCGGCCGAGACCCTGGAGAAGTTGCTGGGCTCGTTCATGCGCCGCCGGTTCGACGAGTCCTATGCCAGGGTGCTGGAGGGCTCGACGCGCACGGCGCTGGAATGCATCGGCAACAGCGACGCGCTCTACCACAACATCGAGCATACGATGCTGGTGACGCTGGCGGGCCAGGCGATCCTGATGGGACGCAATCTCCACACGCACCTTTCGGCGGAGGACTACATCCACGTCCTCATCGCCTGCCTTGCGCATGACATCGGTTACGTGCGCGGCCTGTTCCCGGAGGATGACGAAGACGGTTTTCTGATCGATGAGGCCGGCACCAAGGTGTCACTGCCGCGCGGAGCATCGGATGCCAGTCTCATGATGTATCATGTTGATCGGTCGAAGCTTTTTGTGAGGCGGCGGCTGCCGCCGATCCGTGGCATCGACAGCGAGCGCGTCGCCCGCGCCATCGAGGGGACGCGCTTCCCGGCCCGCGAGGGCCAGGAGTATGACGAGGACGCCTCGATCCTGCGCGCCGCCGACTTCATCGGGCAACTCGGCGATCCCAACTATCTGCGCAAGGCCAATGCGCTCTATTACGAGTTCGAGGAGGTCGGCATCAATCGCCAGCTCGGCTACGACTCGCCCGCCGACATCGTGAACCGCTATCCACAGTTCTATTGGAACAGCGTCGCGCCGCACATCCAGACCGAGATCGGCTACCTCAACAAGACCGAGATCGGCCGGCAGTGGATCGCCAATCTCTACAGCAACGTCTTCCGCGCCGAACGCGACATCTCCCTGTCGGGGCCGCAGAAGTAGATGCCGTAGCCTGGATGGGCCACGGCACCGGGCAAATCCGTGAGTGCGTGATGCAACAAAAGTCCGTCATCACCGACGTTCTCGACATCGCCTATCTCGAAAACGGTCCGCCGGATGGCTGGCCCTGCATCCTGGGCCACGGCTTCCCCTACGACGTTCATGCCTATGCCGAAGCCGCGCCGCTGATCGCGCAAGCGGGCGCGCGCGTGCTGGTGCCGTATTTGCGCGGCTACGGCCCGACACGTTTCCGCACTGCCACGACGCTGCGCTCGGGCGAGCAGGCGGCGCTGGGCGCAGATCTGCTCGCCTTCATGGATGCGCTCGGGGTCGCGCGCGCCGTGGTCGGCGGCTACGACTGGGGCGGTCGCGCGGCCTGCGTGGTATCCGTGCTGCATCCGGAGCGAGTCATCGGGCTCGTCTCCGGCAATTCCTACAACATCCAGAACATCGCGCGTTCGATGGAGCCCGCTTCGCCGCCGGAGGAGGCGGCGCTCTGGTATCAATATCTTTTTCATAACGAGCGCGGACGCCGGGCGCTGGAGCGCAACCGGCGCGGCTTTGCGCGTCAGCTCTGGTCGATGTGGTCGCCGAGATGGGCGTTCGACGATGCGATCTTCGAGCGGAGCGCCGCATCCTTCGACAATCCCGATTTCGTCGACGTCGTGATCCATTCCTACCGCCACCGCTATGCGCTGGTCGCGGGCGATCCCGCCTACGCCGGGATCGAGGCGACGCTTGCAAGCCAGCCGCCGATTTGCGTGCCGACGATCGCGATCGACGGTGACAGCGACGGCGTCAACCCCGGCACCGCACATCATGCGCGCAAGTTCGAAGGCTTTTTCGAGCACCGCGTGTTCGCCGGCGCCGGCCACAATCTGCCGCAGGAGCGGCCAACCGAATGGGCGCAGGCCGTGCTGGACGTGCGGGAAGCGGCGGAACGCTCGGCCGCCTAGTCAGCCGGCCTTCCGATTTTTCGCCATCCCGGGAACCTTTTCCGATTGCAGCCGTCCAAGCTGAAGGACCGCAGATGTCTGCGGCTCGTCAGACGGAGGCTATTTATGGGTTCACAAGCGCGCAGGTTGGAGCGTGTCGCGGTGGCGCAGATGCCAAGCGAACGGCCGAGCCGGGCGGAGGTCGAGCAAGCGGTTCAGACCATGATCCGCTGGGCAGGTGATGATCCCGCGCGCGACGGTCTGCGCGAAACGCCCGATCGGGTCGCTCGCGCCTTCGAGGAGTATTATTCCGGCTATGCGCTGGATCCGACGGACATCCTGCAAAAGACCTTCGAGGAGATCGAAGGCTATGACGAGATGATCGTCCTGCGCGGCGTTCGCTTCGAGAGCCATTGCGAGCACCACATGGCGCCGATCGTAGGCCGCGCCTGGGTCGCCTATATCCCGCAAGGGCGCGTGGTCGGAATCTCCAAGCTCGCGCGGGTGGTGGATATTTATGCCAAGCGCCTCCAGATCCAGGAGAAGATGACGGCGCAGATCGCCAATACGATCAACGATGTGCTGAAGCCAGAAGGCGTCGGCGTCATCATCAAGGCGACGCATCACTGCATGACCACCCGTGGTGCGCACAAGCCCGGGACCGATCTCGTCACCAGCCGCATGCTGGGTGTGTTCCGCGACAATGCGCTGACACGCCAGGAATTGCTGGGACTGGCCAATTCGGACGCGTGATCCGCGTGGCGATAGCAAGGAGACGACGCCATGACCGAGGAGAAAAAACCGAGCGGGCCCGATCTGACGCGAGGCGTCTTGCCGACCGACTTCAAGGACGGCAAGTTGCTCGGCCATGTCGGCGACGAAGATGTGTTGCTGGTGCACCTCGGCGCGGAGGTGGTCGCGATTGAGCCCAGTTGCAGTCACTATCATGGTCCGCTCGCAGACGGGCTGGTGGTTGACGACACCATCCGTTGTCCCTGGCATCATGCCTGCTTCTCCTTGCGGACCGGCGAGGCGGTTCGCGCGCCGGCGCTCAATGCGCTGGCCGTTTGGGAGGTCGAGCGCAAGCAAGAGAGGATCGTGGTGCACCGCAAGCGCGCGGTGCCGACGCCTGCCGCCCCGCATCTGGCGGCGCCGACGCCAGACAGGTTCGTCATCGTCGGTGGCGGTGCTGCCGGATTTGCCGCGGCCGAGATGCTCCGGCGCGAGGGATTTGCCGGCGCCATCACCATGCTCAGCCATGATGGCGCGACGCCGGTCGACCGGCCGAACCTGTCCAAGGACTATCTCGCCGGCAATGCACCGGAGGACTGGCTGCCGCTTCGGCCTGAGGACTACTACCGGGATGCCTGGATCGACCTCCGCCTCAACACCGCCGTTGCCGCGATCGATCCGAAGGCGCACAGCGTAACGCTGGGCAATGGCGACAAGCTCCCGTTCGACCGGCTCCTGCTGGCAACCGGCGCCGAGCCCGTGACCTTGCAGATCCCGGGCGCCGACCAGCCGCACATCCACACGTTGCGTTCCGTTGCCGACAGCCGCGCCATCATCAAGGCCGCCGGCGGCGCCAGACGCGCGCTGGTGATCGGCGCCAGCTTCATCGGCCTCGAGGTCGCCGCCTCCTTGCTGGCGCGCAAGCTCGAGGTCCATGTGGTCGCGCCGGAGGAGCGGCCGATGGAACGCATTCTCGGACCCGAGATGGGCGATTTCGTCCGTGCGCTGCATGAGGAGAACGGCGTCAATTTCCACCTCAAGGATACGGTGGTGCGATTGGACGGCGCGCGTGCGACGCTGAAGAGCGGCGGCGTCATCGAGGCGGACCTCGTCGTGACCGGTGTTGGCGTGAGGCCTCGCCTCGGCCTTGCCGAGCAGGCGGGCCTTGCGATCGATCGTGGCCTGACGGTGGACGCCTATCTCGAAACCAGCGCGTCCGGCATCTTCGCCGCCGGTGACATCGCGCGCTGGCCTGATCCACATTCGGGCCAGAGCATCCGCGTCGAGCATTGGGTCGTCGCCGAGCGCCAGGGCCAGACTGCGGCGCGCAACATGCTGGGCCGGCGCGAGCGGTTCGACGCCGTGCCGTTCTTCTGGTCCCAGCACTATGATGTGCCGATCAACTATGTCGGTCACGCCGAAAGCTTTGACGACATCCTGGTCGATGGCAGCATCGCCGGAAAGGACTGCCTGTTGAAGTACCGCAAGGGCGGCCGCGTGCTGGCGGTCGCTTCAATTTATCGCGATCTCGACAGTCTGAAGGCCGAGCTCGAGATGGAGCGGGCGCGTACGTAGTGCGCCATTTAGTCTTGATTTGCGTCAAGGTCGGCGCGGCCGAGGGCTGTTCTGCTGGCTATTGTCCCGGCGTGGCCCGTGCTATCCTGGCGCCTGCCTCCGGGCTTCGCATGTGCGGGAGTGGCCGTCATGACAACTGCTTCGGATACGCCTCAGAATCTGGGCTTGGGCACCGGCATTGCCGCGCTGCACGGCAAATGGGGATGGATCGTCGCCCTCGGCGTCGTCTATCTCATCGCCGGCTTCATCGCGCTCGGCAGCGTGGTGATGGCGACGGTGGCGAGTGTGCTCATCGTCGGCGTGATGATGATCGTCGCCGGCGTGACCGAGGTGATCGGCGCGTTTCAGATGAAGAGCTGGGGCAAGTTTTTGATCTGGGCCCTGCTCGGCGTGCTCTATGTCATCGCGGGCTTCCTGACCTTCGAGAATCCGCTGTTCGCCGCGGTGCTGCTGACGCTCTTCCTGGGCGCGTCGCTGATCGCCTCGGGCGCCATCAGGCTGTTTCTCGCCTTCAGCATGAAGCGCGAAAGCCCCTGGGTCTGGGTGGCGCTGTCGGCCGTCATCACGCTGCTGCTCGGGTTACTGATCCTGGCGCGCTGGCCGGTGAACAGCGTCTACATCCTCGGCCTGTTCCTCGGCATCGACCTGATCATGGCGGGCGCCGGCTGGGTCAGCCTGGGCTTCAGTCTGCGGCACCGCCATTAGGCCCCGGAGGGGCATCGTCATGCGCTGGTTTCATCTCGCCGTCATCGTGCTGTTCGCTGCGGCGACGGTGCTCTTCGCCGCGCAGAATTTCGAGACGGTGACGATCTCCTTCTTTCGGCTGAACCTCAGCCTGCCGCTCGCGGTCCAGACCCTGGTGGTCTACCTGCTCGGCGCCGCGACGGGCGGCAGCCTGTTTGCCTTGCTGCGGCGCTCCTATGCCGGCTCGAAGCGAGGTGTCGGGTAGACCAGCAACTCGACGCAAGACCGTTTTGTGGAACTCCGGTGAGCTGACGCGCTGACAAAAGGCAGCACGCCGCGCATTCGCTGCGTCGCGCGAGCGATAGACCACTGGGGAGAAACCATGAAAGCCGCTTTGGCCGTGGCCGCAGCGCTTGCTGCCGTCAGTTTGTCCACGCCCGTTTCCGCGCAAAAATCCTATGGTCCCGGGGTCAGCGACACCGAGATCAAGATCGGCAACACCATGCCCTATAGCGGGCCGGCGTCGCCGCTCAGCATCACCGGCAAGGTCATCGCGGCCTATTTCGACGAGGTCAACGAGAAGGGCGGCGTCAACGGCCGCAAGCTCAACCTGCTCTCGCTCGACGATGCGTTCTCGCCGCCCAAGACCATGGAAGCAGCACGGCGGCTGGTCGAGGGCGACGGCGTCGCCTTCATCTTCGCGACCATGGGCACGGCGCCAAGTTCGGCGATCGCGAAATATCTCAACAGCAACAAGGTGCCGCAGCTCTTCCTGATCAGCTCGGCCTCGAAATGGAACGATCCAGCCAACATGCCGTGGTCGATGGCGCTGCCGTGGGCGCCGAACTACACCAGCGAGGCCGCGATCGACGTCGCCTATGCCCGCGCCAAGAACCCGAATGCGCGGTTCGCGGTGCTCTATCAGAACGACGACGCCGGCAAGGAATATCTGCGTGGCGTCAAGGAGGCGCTCGGTGCGGATGCCGACAAGGCGATTGCGATGGCCTCGAGCTTCGAGGTGACCGGTCCGACCGTCGACTCCCAGGTGCTGACGCTCGCCAACACCAAGGCGGACGTTTTCATGATCTATTCGGTGACGCCGCGCGCCTGCGCGCAGGCGATCCGAAAGGCCCATGAGGTCGGCTGGCAGCCGCAGCGCTTCCTCGCCAGCGGCTGCGCCAACAAGGCGACGGTCATGGTGCCGGCGGGGCTGGATGCCGGCAAGGGCGTGCTCTCGCTCGGCTCGCTGAAGCCGTTCGTGGCCGAGCCGAAGGACGACCCGGCGATGTCGGCCTATATCGAATTCATGAAGCGGCGCCTGCCCAGTGCCGACGTCAACAACGTCGCCGGCCTCTACGGCTACACCGTCGCCGAGGCGCTGGTGGTCGTGCTCAAGCAGTGCAAGGACAATCTGACGCGCGAGAACATCATGGCGCAGGCGGCGAACCTGAAGAAGGTGCCGCTGTCGCTTCTGATGCCGGGCATCACGCTCAATACCACGCCGCAGGATTTCCGCCCGATCAAGGACGGCTATATGCTCCAGTTCGACGGTACCGACTGGATCGTGGCGAGCGAACTGTTGCGCGGTACCTGACGCGCCGACAAGCGAACGGGAGGACGCATGGACTTTCAACACTCCGAACGTTCGCTGGAGCTCCAGGAGCGCGTCCGCCAGTTCATGCGGCAGCATGTCGAGCCGGTCGAGGAGCTCTATTACGAGCAGGTCAAGCCGGAGCCCGCGCGCTACCGGACTCCGCAGATCCTGCAGGACCTGAAGCGGCTGGCGCGCGAGCAGGGGCTCTGGAATCTGTTCCTGTCGGGCGAGCGCGGCCCAGACCTTACCAATTCAAGGCTCACCAATCTCGAATATGCGCCGGTGAAGGAGATCATGGGCCGCATCCTCTGGGCGCCCGAGGTCTTCAACTGCTCGGCGCCCGATGTCGGCAACATGGAGGTGCTTAGCCATTACGGTACGCAAGCGCAGCAGGAGCGCTGGCTGAAGCCGCTGCTGGAGGGACGCATCCGCTCCGGCTTCTCGATGACCGAGCCGCAGGTCGCCTCCAGCGATGCCACCAACATCCAATGCGAAATCCGGCGCGACGGCGACGACTACGTCATCAATGGCCGCAAGTGGTTCACCTCCGGCGCGATGAACGAGGATTGCGAGATCCTGATCGTGATGGGCAAGACCGCGCCCGATCATCCCGACCGCCACCGCCAGCAATCCATGATCCTGGTGCCGAAGGCCACGCCAGGGGTACGCATCGTGCGCGACATGCTGACATACGGCTATGACGACGCACCGGTCGGCCATCCCGAGATCGTCTATGAGAATGTCCGCGTGCCGGCCGAGAACATCCTGCTCGGCGAGGGGCGCGGCTTCGAGATCGCGCAGGGCCGGCTCGGGCCCGGGCGCATCCACCATTGCATGCGGCTGATCGGCTGCGCCCAGCGCGCACTGGAATTGATGTGCCAGCGCGCGGTCTCGCGCGTCGCCTTCGGCAAGCCGCTGGCCGAACAGGGCTCGGTACGCGAGGACATCGCCCACTCCTTCTGCGAAATCGCGCAGGCGCGGCTGCTCACGCTACAGGCCGCCGACAAGATGGACCGCGAGGGCAACAAGGCCGCGCGCGACCTGATCGCTGCGGCCAAGATCGTGGTGCCCAGCATGGCGGCGCGGGTGATCGACCGCGCCATCCAGATCCACGGCGCCGCCGGCGTCTCGCAGGACACCTTCCTCGCCCGCGCGTACGTCTACGCCCGCTTCATCCGCATCGGCGACGGCCCCGACCAGGTGCACCTCGCCGCGGTCGGCAAGGAGCTGATCAAGCGCGGCGGCGTGATCGAGTAGGGCCGTTATCCTCCCCTGACAGAAATCGCTCTGCCGCGTCCACTTCTCGGCTGGCCCACTGTGTTAAATTGCGACAAGGTCCGGCGTCGGCTCCTCCATCGACAGATGTGCCTTCGCATGCCTCTCCAATGTGCTATTCTCATCGTATAGCCCATAGGTATGCCATGGCAGGTATTGCGGAGTGGCTATCATCGATTGGTTTGGGAGAGTACGCCCAGCGTTTCGCCGAGAACGCCATCGATCTCTCGGTCGTCAGCGATCTCACGGAGCAGGACCTCAAGGACCTCGGCGTCCTACTTGGGCACCGGCGCAAAATTCTGCGCGCGATTGCAGAACTCAACAGTGAAGCTGTTGTATCAGCCCGAACGGCCGCCAAACCAGCGCCGCGGGACAGCGCCGAGCGGCGCCAACTCACGGTCATGTTTTGCGATCTCGTGGACTCGTCGGCACTTTCGGCCCGACTGGATCCGGAGGACTTGCGCTCGGTAATCGGCGCCTATCACGACTGCATCGCGGATGTTATCGCCCGGAATGAGGGCGTCATCGCGCGGTACATGGGGGATGGCGTGCTTGCTTATTTCGGCTATCCCCAGGCCCACGAGGACGATGCCGAGCAGGCGACACGCGCGGGGCTGTCGCTGGTCGATGCCGTGGCCAGTCTCCAGACAGATATCGGTACGAAACTACAGGTCCGCGTTGGCATCGCCACCGGAATGGTCGTCGTGGGCGATCTGACCGGTGAAGGCGCTGCCAAGGAGCAGGCGGTGATTGGTGAAACGCCGAATCTGGCTGCTCGCCTGCAGCAGTTCGCCGAGCCCGGTATGGTGCTGATCTCCGAGAGTACGCACCAGCTCACCGATGGGTATTTCGAGTACCGTGATCTCGGTTCTGTCACTCTCAAAGGTTGGGCTGTGCCGATACCTGCCTGGCAGGTGCTCGGGATAAGCGGAGTGGAAAGCCGCTTCGAGGCGCAGCACAAGACTCGATTGACACCGCTCATCGGGCGTGACGAGGAGGTCGAGCTGCTGTCGCGGCGCTGGCGGCATGCCGCGTCAGGCGAAGGCTGCGTTGTGGTTCTAACTGGAGAGCCAGGCATCGGTAAGTCGCACATCGCGCTGGCGCTTCAAGAGCGGCTTCGAGCCGAACCACACATTACGGTGCGTCATTTCTGTTCGGCGCACCATACCAACAGTGCGCTGTTTCCATTCATCGCCAACCTCGAACGTGCTGCCCGGTTCGAGCGAGGCGAGACGCCGTCTGAGAAGTTTGCCAAGCTGGAAACCCTGCTCTTGCGGTCCGGTGCTGACCCAGACCTTGTGGTGCCGGCTCTGGCCAACCTTCTGTCGGTGCCGGTCAGCGACCGCTACCGCCTGCCTGAGCTGAGTCCGCAGAAGCGCAAGGAGGTGACGCTGGCGGCGTTCTTGGCTCAGCTCGAGGCATTGTCGGCGCGACAGCCAGTGTTCATCATCTTTGAAGATGCCCATTGGGCGGACCCGACTTCGCTGGAGCTGCTCACGGTTGCGCTGGAAAAGCTGCCGCGGCTTCGAGTGCTGCTGCTCGTCACGGCGAGACCGGAGTTCACGCCGCCGTGGCCTGGTCATGCACATGTGACGACGATTTCGCTCACACGACTGAGCCGGCGCAACGGGGCGGCACTGGTCGAGCGCGTCACCGCGGGCAAGACACTCCCGGAGGAGGTCATGGACCAAATCCTCGCCCGTACCGATGGCGTGCCCCTGTTCGTCGAGGAACTGACCAAGGCCGTGCTCGAAACCGGACTGTTGCAGGAGAGGGACGACCATTACACGCTCAGCCATCCGCTACCCTCGATGGCGATTCCGACGACATTGAGCGCATCGCTGATGGCCAGACTCGACCGGCTGGCCCCGGTGAAGTACGTGGCTCAGATCGGCGCCGTCGTAGGACGCGAATTCTCCTACGAACTGCTGAGCGCCGTTGCCGAGTTGCCAAGGCAGACGCTTGAGGAGGCGCTTGCCCAGTTGGTCCGGGCGGAGTTGATATTCTGCCGGGGCGAGATTCCCCGGGCAGTCTATACCTTCAAGCATGTGCTCGTGCGGGACGCTGCCGAATCCGGACTGCTGAAGAGTCGACGCGCGGCGCTGCATGCCACCATCGCAGACGTCTTCGAGCAACGGTTCCCGGAAATCGTGGAGGCTCAACCCGAGACTCTCGCGCTCCACCTTACGGAAGCCGGACTGTTCGAAAAGGCCGGGAAATATTGGCTCCAGGCGGGCAAGAAGGCGGCCACGCGCTCCGCCAACCTCGAAGCCATCGCACACTTGCGGAAAGGCATCGAGGTCTCCGCTCATTTGGCCGACGGCGTACCGAAGGACAGGCTGGAGCTCGATTTCCAATTCGCGTTGGGACCCTGCCTGATCGCTACCCAGGGGCCGGCCGCGCCCCATGCGGTAGCGACCTTCGCTCGTGCGCGCGAGCTCTGCCAGCGTCTCGAAGATCCGCCCGAGCACCTGCAAATCATGTTTTGGTTGACCACCGCGAGTGTCATTCGTGGTGAGTTGCCGGTTGCCGAGGAAATGATCGCGGCGCTGCTCGATCTCGCGGAGACACGGAACGATCGACCGACATTGCTCAATGCGATGCGTGGGCAAGGGATGATTCGCCTTTTCATGGGACATCTCACAGGCGCCCACGAAGTGATCGAACGGGCCTACGAAGCGTTCGAGGCGAGCAGTGAGCAGGACAGATTGGCGGCGCGTGCCGCCGGCCAGGATGCGGGCGTGGCCGACCTTGCCCTGATGTCATGGACACTCTGGCTGCTGGGCCGCACCGATACGGCGCTCGCACGTCTAAATGCCGCCATTCAGCGCGCCGACGCCATTGGTCATCCGCATTCGCAGGCCTATGGATGCTATTATGCGTCCATTCTCTACGCTCTTCGAGGCGAATTCCTGATTGCACGCCGCTATGCCGAGCGTTGCCTCACCCTGTCGGAAGAGCACGGATTTCGGCAGTGGCGAGGATTGGCGCGCGCCGTTCGAGGGATAAGCGCCACCTTCCTTGATCCTTCGTCCGCTGCGCTCGCGGAAATCCAGACTGCAATGAACGAATATCGCAGCGCGGGCTATCAGCTCGGCATCACGGCGCTGTACGTGCTCCTGAGTCCGGCCCTGTTGTCGAGCCATCAAGGCGAGGCGACGCTGGAGCTGATTGAGCAGGGCCTCGCCACAACCAGCCGCAATAGCGAACGGATATTCGAGGCCGAACTGTATCGACTGAAAGCCCGAGTGTTGCTCGTCCGCGCGGAACCGGAAGCCAGCACCGAGGCGCAATCACTGTTCGATCACGCATTGACGACTGCGAGGAGCCAACAAGCCAAGGCTCTCGAACTTCGAGTTGCGATGGACCTTGCCGCCTTGTGGTTTGATCAGGGCAGGCGCGAGGAAGCGCTCGACCTGCTGGCACCCATCTACGGCTGGTTCACCGAGGGCTTCGAAACGCGGGATCTAAAGCAAGCAAAGGCGTTGCTCGACCGGCTGCGGTAATTCTGCTTGAACGACAGACATGGTGGCCTCGCTTGGCAAGTCGCAAAGCCACTTACCTTGGCGTCAAGCATCCAATCGCTTGCGATAGTTTTGATAGGTATCTTGTGCCTCTCGCCACCCATCCTTGTCGTTCTCCGCCGGATTCTCGTTTATGAAACGTGGCCCGGCACGCGCCGGTCGTGTTCGATGAAGAGAGCCAACGAAGCGCGGGCAGCTGCTGGTATTGCTGCCCGTTCGCTCCAGCCGAAGCGGCGGCCAGCGGGGGGCATCCAGCACCAAAGTGAGCTTGGCACACGTCCGATTGATCCAGATCAATGACTGGGTCTGCCTACCGTTGCGCCGCCCGCAGATAAGTCTTCAGGGCCTGGCGTAGTGTCGGGAGGATCCATGTTTCATGTTCCGGCCGGTAGAGACCGGCTTCACGAAACCACTCGAGAAATTCGGCCTTGCGCCCGGCGAGTATCAGGGACGCTCCGCGCGCTTCCAGCCTTTCCCGCAAATCGCGAAGCGCATACAGGCCGGTCGTGTCGATCTGGCTGACTGGAATTGCATCAATCACAAACCATCGAAGGTCCGGGCCTGCGGCCTCGGCTACCGCAAGCGCCCTCATCTTGAAGTAATCGGAATTGAAGAAGGTCAGCGGGCCATCGAAGCGGTAGAGCACGAGACCCGGAAACGTTCTGGCGTTCGGATGTCGTTCGATCGAATGCAGACCGGGAAGCCCTTCGACTGTTCCCAGGACTTCGTCCCTCGGCCGTGCGGTCAGCTTGACGAAGCGGACCAGAGCCAGCCCCACCGCGATGAGAATTCCGTTGATGGCGCCCAGCGCGACCACTCCCAGCGTAGTGATCACGGCGAGGCCGACCTCGGTTCGATCGATGCTCCAGATTTCGCGTAGCGTTCGTATGTCGAAGAGCGAAATTGAAGCGAAAACAAGCAGCGCGCCCAAGGCAGCAATCGGCACGTATCGCAAGGGGCCGGTCAAAAACAGCAACACTGCGGTGATCGTGACCGCAGCGACCAGGCCGGTCACCTGGGTGCGGCCGCCGGCTGCAACGGCTACCGCCGTGCGCGAGTCGGCGCCGGTTACGGCGAATCCTTGAGACAAGGCGGAGGCGAGATTCGCAGCACCAAAGGCTGCCAATTCACGATCAGCGTCGATCTCGTACCCACCCTTCGACGCAAAGCTGCGCGCCGTCAGCATGCCGCTCGAAAACAGCACGAGAGCGAGCCCCGCCGCGCTGCCAAGGAGGGATGGTATGTCGTCTTCTGGAAATCTGGGCCATCGCAACGGCGGCGCACCCCCAGGAACCGGCCCCAGAATCGCTACGCCATACCGGTCGAGCCCGAACAGGGCGACCGCAGCGCCGGCGGCGATCAATATGATCGGAGCAGTCGGAAGTCGCGGCACCCAGCGCGCCAGCCCAAACAATATTGCCAGGCTTGCCGCTCCCACGATCAGCGTCGGAACCTGCGTCTGGGGAAGCTTGGCGAAGATCTCGAGCAGTTGCGGAACGATCCTTTTGGATTCGATGGAAAAGCCGAGAAGCTTGCCGGCTTGCCCGAGGCAGATCGAAATTGCGACGCCGTTCAAAAGTCCGACAAGGATCGGCTTGGAGAGAAATTCCGCCAGCGCTCCGAGCCGGAAAAAACTCGCTGCAATGCAGAACATGCCGGCCAGAAACGTAACTGCAACCGACAGCGACCAGTATAATTCGGCATTTCGACCCGCCAGCGGAGCCACCGCAGCAGCGACCATGGCGCACACCGCGGCATCGGGATTGACGATCATCTGCCGTGAGGTGCCGAAGATGGCGTACGCGACCAGCGGCAGAATGCTCGAATAAAGCCCCACGACGGGATTGAAGCCCGCCAGCTGCGCGTAGGCGATCGCGACCGGCAACGCCACTGCGGCAACAGAGACCCCTGCCAACAGATCATGCCGAAAGTCTTCGGCAAAACTGTAGGACAAGAGCTTTGTCAATCCGGGTGCAATACGCGTCAGAAGGTCAATCATGCCGGATCACGGGTAGAGATGCGCCGGGCGCAAGCCACGCAAGTCTAGCTGCGCGGGCAAACATCCGCCAGTGGCCCTTCGCCGACTTGCCAGGGCGAGCTGATCCGAGGGACGAAGCACGACATGGCGGGCCAAGATGCGAAGACTGTTCAGTACCGTCTCAGCAGACCGCGCGCCACGCTGGTATCGCCATAATCGGCGCAGGCCTCTTTCGGGTTCTTGATCAAGTGCGCCTGAAGTCGCTTGGACGTTTCGCTCGCCGCCTCGAGCACTTCGGGGCGGAATTTACCTGGATCGTAAGCCTTGCCATCGTGGGCCTTTATGGCGGCGGCATAGGCGTCGATCATCGCCATCGCGGCATCAGTGCTGCCGAGAAGTCTGGCGCCGAGTTGAACGCCGCCGGCACCATTGACCTCGTAGCCGGCGCATCGTTGTTCGAGCACCGCGGCGGCGGTGACGAGTTGGTCGAGGAACGTCGCCTCGGCGTCGGTGAGCACTGCGGCGCGCGCCTGTCCCGGCACGATCATCGCGAGCAGCGCAACGACTGGCAGTTTGATTTCCATGGTCGCGGTTCTCCCTGCGGCCGGAGAATGGTCTCATGTGCGCCCGCATTTAGACAAGTCCGCATAATCGGGGCTAGGATGGATCGACCGCTCTTCGTGAAGGACTGGCGCGGCGCTCGTATTGTGTGGCGATCGTGCGCGCGATCTCAGCTTGGTCACCGGGATGGTGGGGCATTCGCAGATATGATGAATCTATTGATTTCGTTGCTTGTGTTCGCACTGATGTTTGGCGGCGCCCTGGCTGGGATGGCCGTTCGGAAATTGTTGTCGGAACATCACTTGCACTCGGACTCCAGGGACGTCGTAAAGTTGACCGCGGGCCTGATTGGTACGCTGACCGCACTCGTACTTGGTCTGTTGATCGCGTCCGCAAAAACGACGTTCGACCAGAAGGAAAACCAGGTCAGGCAGTTGACCGCAACGATCATCCTGCTGGACGATCTGGTTACGCAATACGGGCCGGAAGCAACCTCGCTCCGAAAACTCCTGCGGCAGAGCATACCACCGATGGCTGATCGCATCTGGCACGAGCAAGCGAACTCAACCGGGAAACCCACGCGCTTCGAGCCCAGCGTAGAGGCGTGGGCATTCTATAGTGAGCTCGAACGGCTGTCGCCGAACAACGATATGCAACGTTCCCTGCAGTCTCGCGCTATTGCGGCTTTCACGGAAGGTGCGCAGATGCGATTGCGGTTATTCACGCAGGTCGGCAGTTCGATTCCGACGCCTTTTCTGGTCATTGTGGTGTTTTGGCTAAGCGCGATCTTCGTGAGCGCCACCCTTTTTGTGCGGACGAACGTGGTCGTCATGATCTCGCTGTTTGTATGCGCGCTGTCGTTTGCCAGTGCGATCTTTCTGATCTTGGAGCTGGATGATCCCTTCACGGGACTCATGGGGATTTCGAGCTCGATATTGCGGAGTGCACTCTTACCGCTGAGCTCGTGAGACCCGGTGGTCGAGACATTCACGCGTGGTTCTTCGCGGTCATGCTGCTGACGCAATCTCTGTCTTAGACGGCGATAACTAAAACACTGCGCAGGGACCGCTCTGGTTCCCGCAACGGTTCCGTAGCCAAGGGGTTGGCTCGAATCCGCAAAAGGTTGGCGCAAGTTCCTGAACGCTTCCGCGTTCGCTTGACCATGTTTTTGCGGCATCGGGAACCGGACGATCGAAAATCAAAGGAGATATAATGGTGTTCCGCTCGAGCGCCGCAATTTGCGGCGCTGTGGTTGCGCTTGCCGTTTCTGTTACCGTTGCTCGAAGTGAAGCAGGTGGAATTGACTCAAGCGCTGTCGTCAATGCCGCCTCTGGGGATGCTATCGTTGGCAAAGCTTCCATGTACAATCCGTTCAAGCCGGGCAAGGAGGAGGGCGGCCCGAGTACCGCCTCCGGCGAGCGATATGATCCCTCCGTCTGGGCGGCTGCCATCAAGACGAGTTTGCGTCAGAAATTTGGTGGGGTCCAATTTGGCGCGAAGCCGAAGTTTGCCCTCGTCGAGGCCGTAGGCAAAAAGGTCATCGTCAAGATCAATGACGTGGGGCCGCTAAGACCTGGCCGCATCATTGACCTCAACGAGCGGACGATGCGCCATTTCGATCCAAGCCTGCAACTCGGGGTGATTTCTGATGTAAGAGTTATGCCGCTTTCCGGCGACTCTTGGATCCCCGGACCGGTTGGTTGAACATCGTAGGCGAAAGAGGTGCAGCACGGCCGACCTGGACAGTAAATTCGGTCGGGACCGCAATCGGCAGCGCGGAAACCAGGGCGTGAACTCATCAACGCTATGAGTACGCGCCCTAGTTCGACCCTAGCTCAACAAGCGGTCAGTAGTCCCAGAAGACCGGCACCCAACGAAAGGCGTCACCCTCAACTGCCACCCGGCCCACGGACGGGAACGGCAGGTGAGTGGCCACCAGCATCTCGCCGGTCTGAGCAAGCTCTCGCAAAAGACGGATACGAACGCGCGCCGCCTCCTCGGGGTCGTGTTCGAAACCGTTGTGCCAGTCGGGTTGGTCGAAGCCGACAGCAAACACGGCGTCGCCGGCGAATGTCAGCGCGTCGCCGCCGGATGCTACGCGAACCACGCTGTGGCCGGGGGTGTGACCGCCGGTGCGACGGACGACGACGCCCGGCGCAACCTCGTGCTTCTCATCGAACTGCCGCAGCTGACTGCCGTATTCCTTCACGAACCGCTTGGCGGCCGACCGGAGTGCATCCGGGAAACCCTGCGGCATGTTGGTGCGAGTGAAATCAGGCGACTCCCAGAATTTGACCTCTGCGGCCGCCACGTGGATCCGCAGGTCTTTGCGCAGCCGCTCCTTCACCCCGTCGACGAGCAGCCCGCCAATGTGGTCCATGTGCATGTGGGTCAGCACGAGGTCGGTCACGGACGCAAGATCGATTCCGGCGGCCTCCAGTCGCTTGATCAACTGGCCGGCCCGCGGCAAGTTCAGGTTCGGGTCGGACCCCAGTCCAGCGTCGATGAGGACGGTCTTGCCGCCGCTACGGACCATGACGGCATTCAGCGCCCAGTCGAAAGCGTCCGATGGCAGGAACATGTCGTGCAGCCAGGTCGCCCGGTCGGCCGGGGCGGCGTTGTGCGCCAACATGGTGGTTGGCAGCGGCAGCACGCCGTCGCTGACCACCAGCACGTCAATCTCGCCGACCTGCACTGCGTAGCGCGACGGAACGAGCTCTTCGGGTTTCGATGCAACGGGGTCTGAGGTGTTGTGCAGGTCCATGTCTGTCTCCTGTTTCAATCTGGCTTCTGGCTGGTCGTGGTTGAGCGGGTCGCGCAGCCAGGCAAGCGCGGCCGTCATCGCCTCGCGGCTCTAGCGGCTGGTCACGCGTTCCGGATCGGCCGAGGTGAGCGCAGCGGCGCGCTCGGCTTTGGGCGGATAGATCCAGACGGTGTTGATTTCCTGCTTCGTGGTCTTGGCGACGTCGCCGACCATCTCCGCCTTGCGCTCGCGCGTGAACAGCGCGCCGGCCTCGCCGAGATCGAGACAGGTGCGCGCAGGCGGGCGGAGAAGAGGGCGGCGTACATGCCGGCAAAGCGCCGTTGCGACGGCTTTCCGGCGCGGTGCAATTGCAAGATGCTTCCAGTCCATCGTTTGTCTCCGTCCGAATGGGGTGGACTTGCGATGTTTAGCGAACCAGATATTCGACTGCCCCAGAGCGATTGCCGTCCCTGTAGAGAAATTGCTGCTAACGCGGCGCCTCCGCCAATCGCTCGGCGTTTCGCCCGTCAGCTCTTGAATGCTGCAGCGAAGGGGGTCTGCGGGGAATAGCCAAGCGCCGCGGCTATCGAGACGACCGACTCGTCGGTTTCCCGCAGCATGTTCATGGCCTGCTCGAGCCGATGTTGGCGCAGTCAGGCATGCGGCAGCGGGCCATTTCCACATCGGCGGGAGGCCGGTCAGCGATCAACGACGCGCGCTGCTGCCTGATCGGATCTATGAGTACACGCCTAGTCCGTGGAGGGGGCGAGGGCAGGAAGTTCGGTTCGGCTTTCAACGTCTGCTTGGCGAACCAGACCGACCGATGGTCGGCTGGACAATGCACATGCGGCCTCTAAGGCCGCATGTCGCATGTCCGGGAGCTCATTCAGCCAGTTCGCGCATGACCTTGATCAGATCCGACTTGCCTTCGAAGCCGATTCCCGGAAGCTCGGGCATGACGATGTGCCCGTTCTCCACCTTCACGCCATCCGGAAACCCACCGTAGGGTTGGAAGAGATCCGGATAGCTCTCGTTGCCGCCGAGCCCGAGTCCGGCGGCGATGTTCAGGGACATCTGGTGGCCGCCGTGCGGGATGCAGCGCGACGGCGACCAGCCGAATTGATGAAGCACGTCGAGGGTGCGCAGGTATTCGACCAGACCATACGACAGTGCACAGTCGAACTGGAGCCAGTCGCGGTCCGGCCGCATCCCGCCGTAGCGCAGAAGGTTGCGCGCATCCTGGTGCGAGAACAGGTTTTCGCCGGTCGCCATCGGGCCGGGATAGAACTCCGAGAGCGCCGCCTGAAGCGCATAGTCGAGCGGATCGCCGACTTCCTCATACCAGAACAGCGGGTACTGGCGGAGCATCTTGGCATAGGCGATGCCGGTCTCGAGATCGAAGCGACCGTTGACGTCGACGGCCAGCTGCGCCTCCGACCCGATCTCGGTCAACACAGCTTCGATGCGGCGCTGGTCCTCGTCGATCGTCGCGCCGCCGATCTTCATCTTGACGACGTTGTAGCCGCGATTGAGATAGCCGCGCATTTCGGCCCGCAGCGCCGTGTTGTCCTTGCCCGGGTAGTAGTAGCCTCCGGCGGCGTAGACGAAGACACGGGGATTGGCTTCGCGTCCCTTCTGCTCGGCGAGCAACCTGAACAACGGCTTGCCGGCGATCTTCGCCGTGGCGTCCCAGATCGCCATGTCGAGCGTTCCGACCGCGACCGAGCGCTCACCGTGGCCGCCGGGCTTCTCGTTGCTCATCATCACCGCCCAGAGCTTGTGCGGATCGAGGTTGTCGCCGGCGTCGTTCAGGATGCTCTTGGGATCCGCTTCGAGGATGCGATTGCGGAAGCGCTCGCGGATGAGCCCGCCCTGGCCGTATCGGCCGTTCGAGTTGAAGCCGTAGCCAACGACGCGCCGGCCATCACGTTCGACGTCGGTCACCACCGCGACGAGGCTGGCGGTCATCTTCGAGAAGTCGATGTAGGCATTCCGTATCGGCGATGAGATCGGCTTGGTGATTTCGCGGACGTCGACGATACGCATGGTGTTCTCCTGTCTACGCTCTGACCGAGGGCTCAGAGGGCTGCTCGTTGGGGAGCTGCGCGGATGGGTACTGCTGGACAGGGCTTATTGGCCAATGCCATGATCGGTTCGGCTGATGCGCGAACGGCATCGACATGGATCTCGACTGGCTCAAGGACTTCTCGGCGCTCGCGGAACTGAAGAGCTTCTCGCGGGCGGCGGACGCGCGGAACGTGACGCAACCGGCTTTCAGCCGGCGGATTCGCGCGTTGGAGGACTGGATCGGAACACCGCTCTTCGTGCGTGGCGCCCAGGGGGCAAGCTTGACGCCTGCCGGAATCCACTTTCAGCCCCTGGCCGAAGAGATGATCCGCAGCCTGGAGCGGGCGCGGCGCGACACCCGGTCCGTTGGCGAGCGAAACACGGTCGCGCTGTCCATGGCAGCAACACACGCGCTTTCATTTACGTTCTTCCCTCAATGGATTCGGAACCTCCGCTTTGAGAGGCTCGGAGCTCTCAGCCTGATCTCGGAAAGCATGGAAGCTTGCGAGCAGATCATGGTGAGCGGGGAGGTCCACTTCCTGCTGTGCCACTATCATCGGGAGGCGCCGACCCGCTTCGAGTCCGACCGCTTCCAGAGCATCCGGATCGGCGACGATCGGCTAGTGCCTCTGTGCGCGGCTACGTCCGATGGTCGACCGGCATGGCCTTTGCCCGCCTCTCCTGCTCGTCCAGTACGACTGCTCTCATACAGTCATGCCTCCGGCATCGGCCGCATCCTCTCAGCCCATCAGACAGGCGACAATGCGCTGGCAAACCTGGAGACCGGCTTCACGTCGCACCTCGCCGCGACGTTGATGACCATGGCCCGCGAGGGTCATGGTGTCGCCTGGCTCCCGCAAACGCTCGCAAAGGACGATGTCGAGCAGGGGCGTCTCGTCCGCGCCGGATCTGAGCAATTGGACATACCCATAGAGATCAGACTGTTCCGGTCACCCGACTGTCGAAATCAGACGGCCGATGAGCTGTGGCATGCCTTGGCGGGCTAACGGCACACCCCTGGAGGGTAGGGCATCGCAGATGAAAGAGAGTTTGGCAGGCAGCCTCCTTGCGGCCCATCCTTCGAGACGCCCGCTGTCGGCGGGCTCCTCAGGATGAGGTCTTATTTCGCGGCGAAATCCTAGACCCTCATGGTGAGGAGCGCCACCTTACGGCGCGTCTCGAACCCTGAAGGCCCGAGAGCGTTCGCGCCACAAGGGCAGATGCGATAGCCCTGCTGGTCTAGGGAGGAGTTCAGGGCGGGAGGGCTGGGTTCGGGGAAGTGTACCGCCGCCATGATGGCATTGTGCTGGTGTTTTGCCCGACGTGTCAAACGTCGCGAGGTCGCCGAGGGCGTGGCGCCCGGCAGACAATCCTACTTTGCATGGGGTTGTTTTCGAAATTTTTGTGAGGGCGAGCCCACCGCCAACTTGGCGGCGGTGGACGCGCTGCTATCCCGCCTTGGCAACGCGGCTGTCTGCCGCCCCTGAGCGCAAGTTCTGGAAGAACTTCTCCACCTCGCGCGACAGTGTCTCCGCGGTTGCGGTCAGGCTGCTCGCCTGCGTCAGCACGGAGGCTGCCGCGGTGTCGGTCTCGCCGATGGCGTCGCGCAGCGAGGTGATGTTGGCGACGAGGGTCTCGTTGCCCTGCGCCGCCGATTGCGCGTTGGAGGAGATCTCGCGCGTGGCGGAGTCCTGCTGGCCGATGGCGCCGGCGATTGCCGAGGTGACCTCGTTGATCTCGCGCACCGCGCCGCCGATCTCGCGCACGGCCTCCACCGCGTTGCGTGTCGAGGCCTGGATCATGCTGACGTTCTCGCTGATCTCGGCGGTCGCCTTCGCGGTTTGCCCTGCGAGCGCCTTCACCTCATGCGCGACGACGGCAAAGCCGCGGCCCGCGTCACCGGCGCGGGCGGCTTCGATCGTGGCATTGAGCGCGAGCAAATTGGTCTGCTCGGCGATCGCCTGGATCAGGTTGAGCACGCCGTCGATGCGCTGCGTGGCCGCCGCAAGGCTCTCGATCTCGGCGATCGATTTCTCGGTGCGCTGGCCGGTCTGCTCGACGGCGCCGGCGGACTGCCGCACCTGGCGGCCGATCTCCTCGACGGACGCCGACAGCTCCTCGGCCGCTCCCGCCACCGCAGTGACGTTGTGGGAGGCCTGCTCGGTGGCGTTCGCTGCCGTGCCGGCGCGGCTGCTCGCGTTTGCGGTGACGCGCGTGATCGTCTGCGCGGTCTCGCGCATGACGGAGGCGTTGTCGGTGAGGCCGCGCATGACCGCGCCGATCGCGTCGCGAAACGCCTCGACCGATGTTTCGATATGGCGCGCACGCTCTTCGCGCGAGGCGGATTCCTGCGAGACCTGCGAAGCGAGATTGCGGTTGCGGCCCATGGCCTCCTGGAACACCTGGATCGCACGGGCCAGCGCGCCGATCTCGTCTGCCCGCTCCGTGTGCGGCACCGTAACGTTTTGTGCGCCGTCGGCGACCTGCTTGATGGTTGCGGTGATCGCCGAAAGCGGACGCGCGATCGAGCGGGCGATGATGATGATGCCGATGACGACCAGCGCCAGCGCGAGACCGCCGAGGCAGGTCAGCACCAAGGACAGCCTGCGGTTGGTCTCGGTCTCCAGCGAGATCTGCTTCGCACGCTCGGCATAGACCTTGGAGAGCGCTTCGAGATCCTTGTTCAGGGCCGACCGCACGGAGCGGTTGGCGTCGTTATCGCCCCACTCGCGGCCCGCGGCCGGGCTGATCTCGTTGGCGCGGCGGACCAGCTCCTTGCGGAATTCGACGAACTGCTCGATGCGCTTCTTGAAGGTGGCGAACTGATCGGCATCGTCGGCCTTGACGATGGTCTCCCACCGCTTGACCACGTCCAGGATCTGCGCATTGAACTTGAGCAGGCCTTCGCCGTATTTCTTCACCACGGCCGGGTCGGTCGACATGTAGACGCCGCGGGATTCCATCACCACGGCATAGACCAGCGAGTTGACGCGCTCGACGTTCAGCGCGGCCGCGTTCGCCGTCTCGATCGCGGCGGTCAGTTCGGCGCTGCGGCGGCTGTTGTAATCGGACAGCATCGCGATTCCCGCCGTGAGCAGGGCAAACAGCGCGAAAATCGCATAGAGCTTGGTCGCAAGCGTGAAACGGCCTGCCAAGCCGGCGGCATTCCCAGATCGGTCGGTTGTCATGGTGTCAGGGGCCCGAAGAGGCCGTCGATGGCCGGTGAGCGGGGGGCGTGTCAAATTGATGCAAAACTATGCAGAATGAAGATGGATGCAGCGTTAACGCGACGGTCCCTTGCATTCGCCTTTGGTCGAAGGAAAATCGAGCTATTTCATCGCCTTGGCCTCACCGGCGAGTCCGTGCGAGGATCGGGAGGCCTGCGGCAAGCATCGGCGTGGCTGGCGGGCGCCGAGCGCGTATGTCCTGACGCCGGGACCGCCTTCAAACGATCGATTTGGAGTCGGCCATAGGCCGACAAACCCCGGAGGGGCATTTGGTCTACCGCCACACCATCGACGCCACGACCTATACCTTCCCCGACCTGCGCGACCTCCTGGCCAAGGCCACGCCGCCGCGCTCCGGGGACCGGCTGGCCGGGATCGCGGCCGACAGCGCCGAGCAAATGATCGCGGCGCGGATGGCGCTCGCCGACGTTCCGCTCGGGCAATTCCTCCAGGAGGCCGTCATCCCCTATGAGTCCGACGAGGTCACTCGCCTCGTCTTTGACAGCCATGACACGACAGCCTTTGCGCCTGTGGCCTCGCTCACGGTCGGGGCCTTCCGCGACTGGCTGCTGTCGGATGCCGCGACGCCCGAGGTCCTCAAGCGACTGTCGCGCGGCATCACTCCGGAAATGGCGGCCGCGGTGTCGAAACTGATGCGCAACCAGGACCTGATCCTGGCGGCGCGGAAGTGCGAGGTGACCACCGCCTTCCGCAACACCATCGGCCTCAAGGGACGGATGAGCACGCGGCTCCAGCCCAACCATCCCTTCGACGACGCCAGGGGCATTACCGCCTCGATCCTCGACGGCATCCTGCTCGGCGCCGGCGATGCCTGCATCGGGATCAACCCGGCGAGCGACGACCCCGCCATCATCGCGCAGCTGTTACGATTGCTCGACGAGATCATCGCCCGGCTCAAGATCCCGACCCAGGGCTGCGTGCTGACCCACGTCACCACGACGCTGTCGCTGATCGGGCAGGGGGTGCCGGTCGACCTCGTCTTCCAGTCGGTCGCGGGCACCGAGGCCGCCAACCGCAGCTTCGGTATCGATCTCGCCTTGCTGAAGGAGGGGCAGCAGGCCGGGCTGTCGCTTCGGCGCGGCACGGTCGGGCAGAATGTGATGTATTTCGAGACCGGGCAGGGCTCGGCGCTGTCGGCCAACGCCCATCATGGCGTCGACCAGCAGACCTGCGAGGCGCGCGCCTATGCCGTCGCCCGCGCCTTTGCGCCGCTCCTGGTCAACAGCGTGGTCGGCTTCATCGGCCCGGAATATCTCTATGACGGCAAGGAGATCATCCGGGCAGGGCTCGAGGACCACTTCTGCGGCAAGCTCCTCGGCCTGCCGCTCGGGGTCGACATCTGCTACACCAACCATGCCGAGGCGGACCAGGACGACATGGATAATCTCCTGACGCTGCTCGCTGCCGCCGGCGTCACCTTTATCATGGGGGTGCCTGGCGCCGACGACGTCATGCTGAACTACCAGTCGACCTCCTTTCACGACGCGCTCTATGTCCGTGACGTCTTCGGCCTGCGCCGCGCGCCGGAGTTCGACGACTGGCTGGTGCAGTCGGGCATTGCAGGGGCCGATTTCCGGCTTGCCGCGGACGCAGCCCTGCTGCCCGATTTTGCTTCCCGGCTGATCGCGTGAGCGTTCGCCGGCACAGAAATGCCACCGATCGGCAATGAACCAACGAAACCATTGGCGCGTCTTACGAATTAGACTGGTGCCACAATATTGAGGAATTTCGGTCGCAGCGTTACGGTATGTGTCTGACCGTTCATTCTGCACCATTTGTAGAACGTGGTTGTTGGGGGAAGTTCGATGCGCGCTAAGAGCAACGGAACGATCCGGCATATCCTCTGCGTCTTCCCGCGCTACACATCATCGTTCGGTACGTTCGAGCATTCCTATCCGCTGACGGACGGGGTGAAGGCATTCATGCCGCCCCAGGGACTGCTGCTGATCTCCGCCTATCTGCCCAAGGAATGGCAGGTCAAATTCGTCGACGAGAACCTCCGCCGCACGACCAAGGAGGAGTTCGAGTGGGCCGAAGCCGTCTTTGTCAGCGGCATGCACATCCAGCGCCAGCAGATGAACGACATCTGCCGCCGCGCCCATGAGTTCGATCTGCCGGTTGCGCTCGGCGGTCCCTCGGTCAGCGCTTGCCCCGACTACTATCCGTCCTTCGATTATCTCCATGTCGGCGAGCTTGGCGACGCCACCAACGAGCTGATCGAAATCCTGTCTCGCGACACCTCCCGTCCCCCGCAGCAGGTGGTGCTGACGACCGGGGATCGCGTGCCAATGACGGAATTTCCGATTCCGGCCTACGAGCTCGCTGACGTGAAGAAATACTTCCTCGGCAGCATCCAGTATTCCAGCGGCTGTCCCTATCAGTGCGAATTCTGCGACATTCCGGGCCTTTACGGCCGCAACCCACGTCTCAAGTCGCCGGAGCAGATCATCGCCGAGCTCGACCGCCTGCGCGAATGCGGCATGACCGACACGGTCTATTTCGTCGACGACAATTTCATCGGCAACCGCAAGGCGGCAATGGACCTCCTGCCGCACCTGATCGAATGGCAGAAGAAGACAGGCTATGTGATGCGGCTCGCCTGTGAGGCGACGCTCAACATCGCCAAGCGGCCCGAGATCCTGGAGAAGATGCGGGAGGCCTATTTCATCACCATTTTCTGCGGCATCGAGACGCCCGATCCCGACGCGCTGAAGGCGATGCACAAGGACCACAACATGATGGTCCCGATCCTGGAGGGCGTGCGCACCATCAACTCCTACGGCATGGAGGTCGTGTCCGGCATCATCATGGGGCTGGACACCGACAAGCCCAATACATCCGATGCGCTGCTCGCCTTCGTCGACGAATCCCAGATCCCGCTGCTCACCATCAACCTGCTTCAGGCGCTGCCGAAGACGCCGCTATGGGACCGGCTGCAGCGGGAAGGGCGCCTAATCGAGGACGAGGGCCGCGATTCCAACGTCAACTTCCTGCTGCCCTATGACGACGTCGTCGCTTCCTGGAAGCACTGCATGGAGGTCGCCTACGAGCCCGCCAAGGTCTATGCGCGCTTCCAGTATCAGTGCGATCACACCTATTCGAACCGCCTGAAGGTGCCCGTGCCGGACGAGATGAAGGCCTGGCCCAACATCAGGCGCGGTCTTGTCATGCTCAGGAACATCTTCTGGAAGGTCGGGGTGCTGGGCAGCTACAGGCGCGTGTTCTGGAAGTTTGCGCTCGGGCGCATCAAGCGCGGCGATCTCGAAGGCCTGATCGCCTGCACATTGGTCGCGCATCATCTCATCACCTTTGCGCGTGCCGCCTCCAGCGGCAAGCAGAACGCCTCGAACTACTCGCTGCGGCTGCGCGAGGCTGCCGTTCCCGCCGAGTGAGCGACATGCCCGATCCGGTCGTTCCGGCCCGCGCCACGTGCGATCTGCGCGCCGCTACGCCTGCGCGCGTCGCGCTCGGGCGCAGCGGCGCAAGCCTGCCGACCAGGCCGCTGCTCGATTTCACGCTGGATCATGCGCGCGCCCGCGATGCGGTGCATGCCGCTTTCGATGCGGCGCGGCTGGTCGCCAAACTCCGCGAGCTCGGCCTCGCGCCCGCCGAGGTGATGAGCCGGGCGGTCGATCGCGGGGAGTATCTGCGGCGGCCGGATTTGGGGCGGCAGCTCGATGCTGCGTCCGCCGAGGTGTTGGCGCGCACCGCCACGGAGCCGGGCCGGCTTGCGATCGTCATTGGCGACGGTCTGTCGCCGACCGCGGTGCACGCGCATGCGCTTGCCCTGCTGAAGAGCCTGTTGCTGCGGCTCGCGGCCGAGGATGCTGTCGCGATCTGCCACGTCGTTGTCGCCTCCGGCGCACGGGTGGCGCTTGGCGACGAGATCGGCGCCATCCTGGGCGCGCGCATGGTCGTGATGCTGATCGGCGAGCGGCCGGGCCTGTCGGCGCCTGACAGTCTCGGCGCCTATCTGACCTTCGCGCCGAAGCCGGGGCGCACCGATGCCGAGCGCAACTGCGTCTCGAACATCCACCAGGCCGGGTTGAGCTACGACGAGGCGGCCCACAAGATCGCCTGGCTCGTCCGGGAGGGCCTGGCAAGGGGGGGCACCGGGGTTGCGCTGAAGGACGAGAGCGCCGACCGGGCGCCGCGTCGAATTGGCACAGCCTCGCCCGGAGGAACGGAATCGGGGGCCAAAATGTCCTCATCTTGATCGGTTTGGCCGACTTGCGGCTGCTTGCGAGACCATGGTTGGACCTGCTAAACCCCGTGCCGCGATTTTCCGCGCATTTTCAAAGGCCTCCCATCAGTATGGCGTTTTCAGGCCGTTCGCGGGGCGCAATAAGCTCATAACCCGAGCCGATTCAGGAACTGGACAAGGCATGCTCGAAAAGCACAGCGAGAGTGAGGTTCATGTCGACAAGGTCGAGCAGGGACCCGCGTCCTCCATCGCCTTCGGGCTGGAACGTATCGGGCTGATCGCCGTCCGGGCGCCGATCGTCTCCTGCCTCATCCTGGTCGCGCTGATCGTCGGCGCCGTGTTCGGCATCCAGCGAATCAAGATCGACGATTCGCTGTCGCAGCTCTTCCGCTCCAACAGCCGCGAATTCCGCCAGTACGAAGAGGTGACGAAGAAGTTCCCGGCCGAGGAATTCGATGTTCTCGTCGTGGTTGAGGGCAAGAACCTACTGGCGCGGAACAACCTCGAGAAGCTCCGCGACTTCGTCACCGACCTGCAGCTGGTCGAAGGCACGCGCGGGCTGGTCTCGTTGTTCTCCGCGCGCCAGGCGCCTGCGCCGGGCAAGCTGCCGGCGGCACTGTTCCCGGGCGAGCTGCCCGAGGGCGAGGCCTATAACAAGTTCATCGAGACCGTCAAAGCCAACGAGATCATCCGCGGCAAGCTGCTGTCGGAGGACGGCACGCTCGCGCTGATCGTGCTCTCGCTCGATCCGGATGTGGTCGCCTCCAGCAAGCTCGGCAAGACCGTCGGCGACATCCGCGCGCTGATGAAGGAGGATCTCGGCGAGACCGGCCTCAACTTCCAACTCTCCGGCGTGCCGGTGATGCAGCTCGAGATCCGCAATGCGGTCGAGCGCGACGGGCTCACCTACAACATCCTCGGCATTCTCGCCGGCTGCATCATCGCCATCATCTTCTTCCGGAAAATCTCGTTCATGGTGGCGGCGGCGTTCCCGCCGATGATCGCGATCCTGCTGGCGCTCGGCGCGCTCGGCTGGGCCAACTTCAATCTCAACATGTTCCTGAACGTGATGACGCCGCTCATCATGGTCATCAGCTTCTCGGACTCGATGCAGCTCACCTTCGCGGCGCGCGACCGGCTGATCGCAGGACAGGACAAGTTCACCGCGTTCAAGAACGCGGTGCTGGTGGTGGGCCCGGCCTGCGTGCTGACGCACGGCACCGCCGGCATTTCCTTCATCGCGCTCCAGTTCTCCAACTCCGACCTGATCCGCAAGTTCGGCGAGGCGGGCCTTGCCGCGACCATCATCGCGCTGGTTGCGGTGCTGTCGCTGGTGCCGGTGTTCGGCGTGCTGCTCGTGCGCAACGAGAAGATGTTTGCCGTCAAATTCCAGAGCGCCGATGCCGGCGTGCAGGCGCTGCGCAATTTCTGCTACTGGATCGCGGTGCGCATGGTGGGCCGGCCCGGCCTGTTCAGCCTGATCGCGGTGCTGTTCGTCGGCAGCCTCGGCGTCATCTACGCCAATCTCGAGCCGCGCTACCGCCTCGCCGACCAGGTGCCGGACAAGCGTCAGGCGGTTGCCGCCAGCGACCGGCTCGACGCCAAGCTGACCGGCGCCAACCCCGTCAACGTGCTGATCCAATTCCCCAAAGGTGAATCGCTCTATTCGCCGGAGACGCTGCAGACCATCGCGGACGTGCACGCGACCGTGGAGAAGGCCGCTGGGGTCGGTAACGTCTGGTCGCTCGAAACCCTGCGCCGCTGGCTCGCGGAGAAGGCCGGCAGCGCCGACGTCGCAACGCTGAAGGAATATGTGAATCTCATCCCCGAGCATCTGGTGCGGCGCTTCATTGATGCCGAGCAGGACGCCGTCGTGGTCGCCGGCCGCGTGCCGGACAAGGATTCCAGCCAGCTCCTGCCGATCGTCGACAAGCTCGATTCCGAGCTCGACGCCGTCCGCAAGAAGCATCCCGGCTACGAGGTGGCGGTGACGGGTCTTGCCGCCATTGCCGCGCGCAACTCGGCCAGCATGATCGAGAAGCTGAACCGCGGTCTCACCGTCGAATTCGCGCTGGTCGCGATCTTCATTGGCCTGGCCTTCCGCTCCTGGGTCGTGATGCTCGCCTGCATCCTGCCGGGCATCTTCCCGGTGGTGATGTCAGGCACGGTGCTGTGGGCGATGGGCGAGGGCCTGCAATTCGCCAGCGTCGTGGCGCTCACCGTCTCGTTCGGCCTCGGCCTCAGCGCGACCATCCACTTCCTCAACCGCCTCAGGCTGGAGAGCAAGCCCGGGGTCTCGTCCGCGCTCGCGGTCGAGCGCGCCACCGTCCTGGTTGGTCCTGCGCTGATCCTGACCACGGTGGTGCTGGCTTGCGGCCTCGTCGTGACTGTATTCTCCGACCTGCCATCGCTGCGGCTGTTCGGCTGGCTCAGCGCCTTCTCGATGGTCATGGCCCTCGTGGCCGACCTCTTCATCCTGCGGCCGACGGCGATGTGGCTGATCAACCTGCATGAGAAGCTGCAGGGACCGGACAAGCGCGCGATCTGAGCGGGCTTCATCCATCGGACATGGAATCGGCGCAGTCTGAACGACTGCGCCGAAATCCACCCCGGGGGATACGCCATGCAGACGACGCGGTACGACAGCTCTGTCGTGGCGTTTCAGCAGAAGCGAGGTGGCGATTCAGCCGCCTTTTTCGTGCCGTTCCTGACGGCGGACATGGTCCTGCTCGATGCCGGCTGCGGGCCCGGGACCATCACGGCGGACCTCGCGGGGATTGTCGGCAAGGCGGTGGGCATCGATATCGAGCCGAACGCGATTGCGGCCGCCAACCGGCTTGCGGCGTGTTCAGGCCTGACGAACCTGACCTTCATCGAAGCCGACATGACCGCGCTTACGTTTGATGACGCATCCTTCGACGCGGTGTTCGTCCACGCGGTCCTCTATCATCAGAGCCCTCCGAAGCTGACGCGGACATTGGCGGAAGCGCGACGGGTGCTGAAGCCGGGCGGGGTGCTTGGAACGCGTGACGCCGATGTCGGTGGCAACATTCTCCACCCCGAACTCGACGGCGTGAGGCTTGCGCTCGATCTCTGGCAGCGCTGGTACGAGCATGAGGATCCGGCGGCGCTTCACTTCGGCCGGCGGCAAAGCTCCATCCTTCGCGCCCACGCCTTCACCCCGGTCTGGGCCGGCGCGAGCTACGTCAACCACAGCGCGGACGCGGTGAGCCGGAAGGAGGCGGTTGCCGATGCGAGGCGCAGCCTGCTCGGTCTCGGGCCGCAGCTTGTGGGCAAGGGACTTGCCACGGACGATGACATTCAGGCGGCGCTTGCCGGCTGGGACGCCTGGGGACGTGATCCGGACGCAGTCTATTTCAGATGCCGCTGCGAATGCGTCGCCCGCAGGGATTGATCCAGCGGCGTAGCGCGCTCACGCCTCGATCCGGATCGCGCCGTACGGGTTGAACTTGAAATCGTCCTCCGCGTAGTCCGACTTCCGCGAAACTTCGAGCTTGCGTGCGCTAAGCGTCCCGATGCCGCGTTCGGCCATCGGCGGGCTCAGCACGTAGAGCACCGAGCGGTGATTGATCACTGCCGCTTCGTCGGCGGGAGACCAGGCGTTGGGGATGACGCGATCCCAGCAGACGCCAAACGACCGTTCCATGTGCGGATCGGGTTTGCCTTGCGAATGAGTGCGGTCGATCTCGAAGCCGAAATCCGCGATCGTCTTGGCGGCAGCCTTCGGCGGATGCAGCAGGCCTTCGTCCCTGCCGAGAAAGCAAAGCACGTGACGCGGCTTGATGGATGATGCCTGCATGTCCGCTCCCCGTGGGTCCGACGGTCGATCATTTGCCGAGGCGCGATGGGTCGCCAAGAGCCCAATCCCCAAGAGCCCAATCCCCAAGAGCAGGCTTCTGCGAAGCTGGTCCATGTCAGCAAAAAGCCCCCGGCTTGCGAGAACCGGGGGCTATGATCTTTTCCGATCGGGAAGGAGCCGTTAGCTCTTCACCATCGTGATGTTGACGCCGCGGATCTCGCCCTTCGAACTGATCTGCACGGTCTGCTTGCTGCCGTTGGTGCGCAGCGAGAGATTGGCGGCAAAGCCGTTGGCCTCGACGAACACGTCGATCTGGCCGCCGCCAGCGGTGCCCTGGAGGTTGCCGAAGATGTTGCGGCTGGCCTCGCTCCAGTTGCCGGAGATGCGGTCGCCCTGGCTCGTCACGTCGCTGGTGAGGTCGAACTTGTAGCTGTCGCTGGCGCAGTGGAGGCTCTGCTTCAGGTTGAGGCCGCTGCCCGCGACCTTGTAGTCCGCCTTGCAGCGGATGCGCTCGGTGGAGCCGTCGGAGAGGGACACCGTGCCGGTGCCCGACCACGCGCCGTCGAAACCGGCGAACGGTCCGGACGACTGAGCATGGCTTGCCGAGACCGAGAAGAGCAGCGCAGCCCCAATGCCGGCCGCCTTGATTGCCTGTCCAGATCGCCCAAAGAATTTCATGTTGAATATCCCGTTTTGGAATGACGTTCGCCTAGGAAAGAACGTCTCGCCGCATCGAAAGTTTAGTGTTCCAAGCCTGTATCAGGTTCAAACCCTAGCCGGCTGAGATGTCGGGATCGCGAAGCGGTCGTGCCTCCGTCCGTTCATAATTCCACGTGTTTCAGCATGTTTCTGGCGTGGAACCCGGGACGAACAGATGCATGTCTGCAACAGGTTGACGCCAAAACGCGGCGTGCGCGAATTATGACGTAGTATCAATCCCTTACATCTGCCAAGGAAGGCAACAGGAAGGCGTGATTTGGTGGGCGTGGCGCCAATTTGGCCGCATTTGCCAGCGCTTGTGCTTTCCCGGATGCCGCGCTTCCGCGGCAACTTGCCATCAGAACAATCCGTTCCGGTCGCCCGCCTGTGCGGTCCGGCATCGGTGCGATTCTGCCGTCAGAATGAAGGAATACAATGCGTAAGCTCCTCGTCGCTCTCACCCTGCTGTCGGCATCCCTTTCGACGGCGGCGTTCGCCCAGCAACAAGGGCGTGGCACGGACGCCGAGCAGAAGGCCTGCACGCGCGATGTGCAGAAGTTCTGCCGCCCGGTCATCGACCAGGGCGATTTCACCATCCTGGCCTGTCTGAAGGAGAACCGGGCCAAGATCTCGCAGGCCTGCGACCAGGTTCTGAAGAACCACAACCAGTAAGCTCGGCCGCTGGCCCACAAAAGGCGGATCCTGGGCCGCCTTTATGGGCCGGATCCGGAAGGGCAGCCATCGAGAGACAGGATTGGTTTTGCGGCCGTATTCCCCTATATGGGGGCCGCGGCGGCATCGCCGCCGTGAGCCCGTGCGGGCGAAAAAACCTTCCTGTCCCAACGATTGTTAATCAGCCCTCGATGACCTCTGCGAGCGAATTGCGATCCGGCAAGGGTGACCGCGACGAGAATTTTCCCGTCGCGTCCTGGATCATTCATCCGCGTCATCGCGCGCTGATCCTGGCCTTCTACAACTTTGTCCGCACCGCCGACGACATCGCCGACCACGCGACGCTGCCTGCCGACGAGAAGCTCGCTTATCTCGACCTGCTCGAGGGCGAGCTGCTGGGCAAGGGCGACACCCAGGCCGAAGCCGTCATCCTGCGGCGTGCGCTCGCCGAGCGCGACATGGCGCCGCGCCATGCCCTCGACGTGCTCATCGCCTTCCGCATGGACGTGACCAAGCTGCGCTACGAGACCTGGGACGAGGTCATCCATTATTGCCGCTATTCGGCGATGCCGGTCGGCCGCTTCATGCTCGACGTGCATGGTGAGAGCACCTCGACCTGGGCCGCATCAGATGCGCTCTGCGCCGGTCTCCAGATCAACAACCATCTGCAGGATTGCGGCAAGGATTTTCGCGAGCTCAATCGCGTCTATCTGCCGCGCGACGCTCTGGCCGCAAGCGGCGCCTCCGTCGAGCAGCTCGGGCTCGCCCAATCGCCGCCGGCGATGCTGCAATGTCTCCAGGCACTCGCCGCGCGCAACGAAGGGCTTCTCGACGAGAGCAAGTCGCTGAGCGCGGAGGTCAGGGATTTCCGCCTCGGCGTCGACATCGCGGTGATCCAGGCCTACGCCGACCGTATCGTGCGTCTGCTCAAGGTGCGCGATCCCTTGCGCGAGCGCGTGCATCTGAACAAGTTCGAACTGCTCACCTTCAGCCTTGCCGGCATGATCGGTGAAGCCGGCCGCCGCGCGATCGGGCGCAAGGCCATTTCCAGACCGGGGACTGCGCATGACGCTTGAGGCGACCTCGCCCGGCGCCAGTTATGGCTCGACCGCATCCGGCAGCTCCTTCTATGCCGCGATGCGCATCCTGCCGCATGACCAGCGCGAGGCCATGTTCCAGATCTACAGCTTTTGCCGTCAGGTCGACGACATCGCCGATTCCGACGGGCCGCGCGAGGAGCGGCTTGCCGCGCTCCAAGAGTGGCGCAACGACATCGATGCGCTCTATCAGGGCCATCCGCCGGCGCGGCTGAAGGACTACGTCGCGTCGGTGAAGACGTTCGGGCTGAAGCGCGAGGATTTCCTCGCCATCGTCGACGGCATGGAAATGGACGTGCCGCAGGACATCCGTGCGCCCGACATGGCGACGCTCGATCTCTATTGCGATCGCGTCGCGAGCGCCGTCGGCCGGCTGTCGGTGCGGGTGTTCGGCCTGCCGGAAGAGGACGGCATCCAGCTCGCCTATCATCTCGGCCGTGCGCTCCAGCTCACCAACATCCTGCGCGACATCGACGAGGACGCAGGGCTCGGACGGCTCTATCTGCCGCGCGAAGGCCTGCTGCATGCCGGCATCACCTCCAACGATCCGAACCGCGTGATCGCCGAGCGCGCGCTGCCGAAGGTCTGCCTGCCGCTGGCGCAGCGGGCGAAAGTGCATTTCGAGAAGTCGGACGAGATCATGAACCGCAACAGGCGCCGCGCGGTGCGCGCGCCGCGGATCATGTCGAAATATTATCATTCCATTCTGGACCTCCTGATCGCGCGCGGCTTCAACGCGCCGCGCCAGCCGGTGCGTGTGTCGAAGGTCGCACGCATCTTGATCCTGCTCCGCTACGCTTTCATCTGATGCAAAACACAGCTCACATCATCGGCGCTGGAATTTCCGGCCTCTCCGCCGCCGTGCGGCTCGCCAATGCCGGCTTCAAGGTCGCCGTGCACGAGGCGACGCACCAGGCCGGCGGCCGCTGCCGTTCCTATTTCGACGGCGCCACCAACCTCACGATCGACAACGGCAACCATCTGATGCTGTCGGGCAATGGCCATGCACAGGCCTATGCGCGCTCGATCGGCTCGGAGGCGGGACTGGTAGGGCCGGAGCGCGCGCAGTTTCCCTTCGTCGATCTCGCGACCGGCCAGCGCTGGCAGCTCGATCTCGGCGACGGCAGGCTGCCGACCTGGGTGTTCGACGAGAGCCGGCGCGTCCCCGACACCGGGCTCACGGACTATCTGAAGCTGGCGCCGCTGATCTGGGCGTCGGAGGAGACGCTGGTTGGCAAGTCCATTCCTTGCGAGGGCATCCTCTATCAGCGCCTGGTGCAGCCGCTGCTGCTCGCAGCGCTCAACGTGGATCCGCCCGAAGGTTCGGCCGGCCTTGCCGGTGCGATCGTCCGCGAGACGCTGCTCGCCGGCGGGCAGGCTTGTCGTCCGCTGATCGCGCGTGATGGTCTGAGCGCGGTGCTGATCGAGCCCGCCGTGAAATTCCTGACCGAGCGTGGCCACTCCGTTCAGCTCGGCCATGAGCTGCGCTCGTTCGAGACCAAGGACGGCAAGGTCATTGCGCTGAATTTCGGCGGCGAGGACGTGATCAAGGTCGCCGACGGCGATGCCATCGTGATGGCGGTGCCGCCGCGCGCTGCCGCAAGCCTGCTGCCGGGCCTCAAGACCCCGACCGAATTCCGCGCCATCGTGAATGCGCATTTCCGTTTCGAGCCGCCGCCGGGCGCAGCACCCATCCTGGGCGTGATCGGCGGTGTCGTGGAGTGGCTGTTCGCCTTTCCCAATCGACTCTCGGTCACCATCAGCAATGGCGACCGGTTGGTCGACATGCCGCGCGAGGAACTGGCGCAGGCGATCTGGAACGACGTCTGCAAGGCGGGCGGCGTGTCCGGCGAATTGCCGCCCTGGCAGATCGTGCGTGAGCGCCGCGCCACATTTGCGGCAACGCCGGCGCAGAACGCCCTGCGTCCGGGGCCGGTCACCGCACTGAAAAACCTGTTTCTTGCGGGCGATTGGACTGCTACGGGATTGCCTGCAACCATCGAGGGATCGGTCCGGTCCGGTGATCGCGCCGCCGATCTGGTCCTGGCCGCACAGCGGTCCTGACGGCATTCGCCCCGTCAAAATTATCCCAGCAACTATCGGAGAAATCGAGCGAGATGGATTCCGTGAACGCGACCAACCGCGAAGTCCTGGAATCGAGCATTGCGTCTGCAACGCAAGGCGTCCTCGGCTTCCAGCAATCCGACGGCCACTGGGTGTTCGAGCTCGAGGCCGACTGCACGATTCCGGCCGAGTACATCCTGCTGCGGCATCACCTCGCCGAGCCGGTCGACACCGTGCTCGAAGCCAAGATCGGCAATTATCTGCGCCGCGTGCAGGGAGCCCATGGCGGCTGGCCGCTGGTGCATGACGGCGAGTTCGACATGAGCGCCAGCGTGAAGGCCTATTTCGCGCTCAAGATGATCGGCGACCCCATCGACGCGCCGCACATGGTGCGTGCGCGCGAGGCGATCCTCTCGCGCGGCGGCGCCATCAACAGCAACGTCTTCACCCGCTTCACGCTCGCGATGTTCGGCGTCGTGACGTGGCGCGCGGTGCCGGTGCTGCCGGTCGAGATCGTGCTGCTGCCGTTCTGGTCGCCGTTCCACCTCAACAAGATCTCCTACTGGGCGCGCACGACCATGGTGCCGCTGATGGTGCTCGCCGCGCTGAAGCCGCGTGCAAGGAATCCGAAGGGCGTCGGCATCGACGAGCTGTTCCTCCAGGACCCGCGCTCGATCGGCATGACCGCAAAGGCGCCGCACCAGAGCATGGCCTGGTTCGTGCTGTTCCGCGCCCTCGATCACATCCTGCGCGTGGTCGAGCCGATGTTTCCGAAGAGCCTGCGCAAGCGCGCGATCGATGCGGCGCTCGCCTTTACCGAGGAGCGGCTCAACGGCGAGGACGGCATGGGCGCGATCTATCCGCCCATGGCCAACATCGTGATGATGTACGACGCGCTCGGCAAGGACGAGAACTTCCCGCCGCGCGCCATCACGCGCCGCGGCCTCGAGAAGTTGCTGGTCTTCAAGGACGACGAGGCCTATTGCCAGCCCTGCGTCTCGCCGGTGTGGGACACCACGCTGGCTGCTCACGCGCTGCTCGAAGCCGGTGGCCCGCAAGCCGTGCCTGCGGCCAAGCAGGGCCTCGACTGGCTGATCCCCAAGCAGGTCCTGGACGTGAAGGGCGACTGGGCCGTGAAGCGGCCCGAGACGCGACCGGGCGGCTGGGCCTTCCAGTACAACAACGCCCATTATCCCGATCTCGACGATACCGCCGTCGTGGTGATGTCGATGGACCGCATGCGCCGCGAGCACGGCACGGCCGGTTATGATGCCGCGATCGACCGTGGCCGGGAGTGGATCGAGGGGATGCAGAGCGACGATGGCGGCTGGGCTGCCTTCGACGTGGACAACCTCGAGTACTATCTGAACAACATCCCGTTCTCCGACCACGGTGCGCTGCTCGACCCGCCGACCGAGGACGTCACCGCCCGCTGCATCTCGATGCTCGCCCAGCTCGGGGAGACCGAGAAGACCAGCAAGCACGTGGCCGGCGGCGTTGCCTATCTCCGCCGCACCCAGCACCCCGAGGGGTCCTGGTACGGCCGCTGGGGCATGAATTTCATTTATGGAACCTGGTCGGTGCTGTGCGCCCTGAACATGGCCGGCGTCAGCCACAACGACCCGATGATTCGCAAAGCGGCCGACTGGCTGGCGTCGATCCAGAACGATGACGGCGGCTGGGGTGAAGACGCGGTCAGCTACCGGCTCGATTACAAGGGCTGGGAACCCGCTCCGTCGACCGCCTCGCAGACGGCATGGGCCTTGCTTGCCCTGATGGCGGCCGGTGAGGTCGATCATCCGGCCGTTGCCCGCGGGGTGGAGTACCTGATTGCAACACAGAACGAAAAAGGACTGTGGGACGAGCAGCGGTATACCGCCACAGGCTTCCCCCGCGTGTTCTATCTACGGTATCATGGTTACCCGAAGTTCTTTCCGCTGTGGGCGCTGGCGCGGTATCGGAACTTGCGGAACACCAACAGCAGGGTGGTAGGGGTCGGGATGTGACTTTGGGGACGGGGGACGAGATTACCGTGGGTAATGCCATAGACCCGCGGCCGATACTGATTGTGACTGGACTGGTCCAGGAGGCCCGCATCGCGGCCGGGCCTGGAATGGCTGTCATCTGCTCGTCCAGCAGCCCGACTCAATTGCGGGCGCTTCTGACGGTGGTCGATCCCGAATCGATTCGCGGCGTGATCTCCTTCGGCGTGGCCGGCGGGCTAGACCCGTCGCTGCGCTCCGGCGACGTGGTGGTGGCGACCGAGGTGCTTTCTGGCGATGCCCGCTGGGGTGCGGGGCTGTCACTCAGCGACGACCTGATCGACCGCCTGACCTCCGGACGCCGCCGCGTGGTGCGCGGCAGCCTCGCCGGCGCCGAGGAAGTGGTCACGGGCAAGTCCTGCAAGGAAGCGCTGCACCTGGAGACCGGGGCTGCGGCGGTGGACATGGAGAGCCACATCGCTGCCGCCTACGCTGCCGAGGCCGGGCTTCCCTTTGCCGCGGTCCGGGTCATCAGCGATCCCGCCCATCGCGCGCTGCCGGCGATCGCCCGCGCCGCGATCAAGCCGAACGGCCAGATCGACGTGGCTGCCGTGCTGCGTGGGATCGTTCGCAACCCGGGAACCCTGCATGCGCTGGTCTCGACCGGCCTCGATTTCAACCGCGCGCTGCGCTCCTTGCGCGGCTGCCGGGACTTCCTGGTCGGCAGCGAGGGGCTCGAGGGCGAAGGCCTGGTTCCCGAGACTGTCTGAGCGGTTTCATCTGAGCAAACGAAAAATCTGAGCAAACGAAAAGGCCCGGTCGCGATCGCGACCGGGCCTTTCTTGTTTCTGGCGCACGACCGCTTAAGCGGCGGTCGATGCCTTCTGGGCGGCCTTCTGCTCGGCGGCGAGCGCCTCGTCGCGGCGGATCTCCGAGAGCTTCTTCTGGACCTGCTCGGAGAAGATGTACTGGGCCGGACGCTGCTTGGACATGTCGATTTCCGGCGCCATGGGACCTGCGGTCTTGATGCCGCGCAGCGACACCCACATCGCCTTCAGCGGGTTGTTGAGCGCAGCGGTCGCCGCGGTCGGCTCGTAGCCACAATGCGCCATGCAGTCGGCGCACTTCTCGTACTTGCCGGTGCCGTAGGAATCCCAGTCGGTGGTCTCCATCAGCTCCTTGAAGGTCTTCGCATAGCCTTCGCCGAGTAGGTAGCAGGGCTTCTGCCAGCCGAAGATGTTGCGCGCGGGCATGCCCCACGGCGTGCACTCGTATTCCTGGTTGCCGGCGAGGAAGTCGAGGAACAGGCCGGAATGCATGAAGTTCCACTTCTTGCCCTTGCCCATCGCGAAGACGTCGCGGAACAGCTTCTTGGTCTTGGTGCGGTTGAGGAAGTGCTCCTGGTCCGGCGCGCGCTCATAGGCGTAGCCCGGAGACATCGACACGCCGACGCCGAGCTCGACGGTGAGGTCGAGGAATTTCGCGATCTCCTCGGCCGGATGACCGTCGAAAATCGTGGCGTTGACGTTGACGGTGAAGCCGCGTGCCTTGGCCGCCTTGATCGCGGACACGGCGCGGTCGAACACGCCCTTCTGCGACACCGCCTTGTCGTGGTGGTCGCGCAAGCCGTCGAGATGCACCGAGAAGAACAGGTAGGGGGAGGGCTCGAACAGGTCGAGCTTCTTCTCGAGCAGCAGCGCATTGGTGCAGAGCGAGACGAACTTCTTGCGCGCGACGAGGCCGCGCACGATCTCGCCGATCTCCTTGTGGATCAGCGGTTCGCCGCCGGGAATGGCGACCATCGGCGCGCCGCACTCGTCGGCCGCGTCCCAGCACTCCTGCGCCGTCATGCGGCGGTTCAGGATCGCGTCGGGATAGTCGATCTTGCCGCAGCCGACGCAGGCGAGGTTGCAGCGAAACAGCGGCTCCAGCATCAACACGAGCGGATAGCGCTTGCGGCCAAGCAGTTTCTGCTTGAGCAAATAGCCGCCGATACGCATTTCCTTGAAGAAGGGTATAGCCATTACGGGTTTCTTTCTGGGCTTGGAATTCGGGTAGGTCAGCTTGCAGCCAGTTCGGCCGGAAGCCGAAATTCGATGTTTTCCTCGCGGCCGGGCAGCACGGAGACCGTCATCGGTCCGATCCGCCGCAGCGCTTCGATCACGTCATCCACGAGCACCTCGGGCGCCGAAGCACCGGCCGTGATGCCCACGCTCCTCGCACCTTTCAACCATTCCGGATTGAGCTCGCGGCCATCGGCGATCAGATAACTCGCGACGCCGGCCTCAGTGCCGATTTCGCGGAGCCGGTTCGAGTTCGAGCTATTGGCAGCGCCCACCACCAAAATCACGTCGACCAGCTTGCTCAAGTCCCTTACCGCAGATTGGCGGTTCTGTGTCGCATAGCAGATATCCCGGATATCCGGGCCTTGAATATCTGTAAATCGGGCCTGGAGGGCCGCGATGATGTCCTTGGTGTCGTCGACCGACAGCGTCGTCTGGGTGATGTAGGCCACTGGCGTATCCGCCGGCAGCGTCAGGGCGTTAACCTCTTCAACGCTTTGTACGAGCAGCACCGGGCCTGGCACCTGGCCCATGGTGCCCTCGACCTCGGGATGGCTGGCATGGCCAATCAGGATCAAGGTGCGGCCCTTGGCGATGTAGCGCTTCCCCTGATTGTGAACTTTCGTGACCAGGGGGCAGGTGGCATTGAGCACTGGAAGATCGCGTGCGGCGGCCTCTTCCTCGACGCTGCGGGCCACGCCATGGGCGCTGAAGACGGTCACCGCCTTGGGTGGAACCTCGGACAGTTCCTCGACGAAGATCGCGCCCTTGTTCTTCAGGCTTTCGACGACGTACTTATTGTGCACGATCTCATGGCGCACGTAGACGGGCGGGCCGTATTTCTGCAGGGCCCGTTCCACGATCTCGATTGCACGCACCACGCCTGCGCAAAAGCCGCGTGGTTGCGCTAGAAAAACTTCCATCGGACGTCCATCACGCAAATTGCACCAATCCGCTCAATTGTCCCCGGCGGCACCCCGATCCTGACCAAGGAGCTGCAATATCCGCACCACTGGTTTCGCACGCGCGGTAACTGCCCACCCGTCCGGGTTCCGCAAGCGCATGGAGGCGCAGCACTTTGTGTCAAAAAATCGGCCACGAGGAAAGGCGGAATGCGCCGCAGTTCCACCTCGGATGAGTTTGCCGGTATTATAGTAAACTCAGGGAAGGGCCAAGGGGTAGCGGCATTTGTGCCCGCCCCCTTCGTCACTTTCCCGCCTCAACTCGCTGGCTAAACCGCCGTCCCGCATGATTTTGCCATGGTCTCCCGTCGTTTACTTCGAACCTTCTCGCGACGAGAACCACTCAAAACAGCAATAGGTTTCGCCCGGGAACTCCGATAAACAGCGGGCGTTTCCGGCAAGCTGTTACACCAGAAAGAAAAGATGTGCTGCAGAGCGTAGTCGTTGCCGTCGTCAGGGCCTGTACCCGGTTTGCCTCCCTCGTTGTCGTCCTCGGGCTCCTCTTGGCGGTCGCGGCGAGCTATTACGCTGTCCGTCATTTCGCCATCAACACCGACATCAATTCGCTGATCTCGCAAAAGCTCGATTGGCGGCAGCGTGATCAGCAGTTCGACCGCGCCTTCGATCGCGACGCGACGATTCTCGCGGTCGTCGAGGCGAAGACGCCGGAGATGGTGACCGCTGCGGCGGACGCGCTCTATGCCAAGCTGAAGGACGACAAGACCAACTTCCAGTCGATGCAGCAGCTCGGCACCGGTGAGTTCTTCGAGAGAAACGGCCTCCTGTTCCTGCCGACCGAAGAGGTTGCCAAGGCCACCGGCCAGTTCGAGTCCGCGGCTCCCCTGATCGAGATCATGGCGGGCGACCCGTCGATCCGCGGCCTGACCGGCGCGCTCGAGACCGGGCTTGCCGGCGTGAAGCGGGGGCAGGTGAAGCTCGACAGCACCGAGCGGCCGTTCAACCTGATCGCGCAGACCGTCGAGACCGTGCTCAACAAGGGCAACGCCAGCTTCTCCTGGCGTGAGCTCGTCAGCGACGAGCCGCTGTCGGATTCGGATAAGCGTGCCTTCATCGAGTTCAAGCCGATCCTCGACTACAACGCGCTCGAGCCCGGCAAGGACGCCACCGACGCCATCCGGAAGGCGGCGGCAGACCTCGATTTTCCGACCAAGTATCAGGCGCGGGTGCGGCTGACCGGCCCGGTCCCGATCGCCAACGAGGAATACGCCACTGTCCAGGAAGGTGCCGTCGTGAACGGCATCGGCACCGTGGTCGTGGTGTTGCTGATCCTGTGGCTCGCGTTGCATTCCGCGAAGATCATCTTCGCAGTGTTCGTCAATCTCTTCGTCGGCCTTGCGGTCACGACCGCCGCCGGCCTGATGATGGTCGGCTCGCTCAACCTGCTATCGATTGCGTTCGCGGTGCTGTTCGTCGGCCTGGGCGTCGATTTCGGCATCCAGTACAGCGTCCGCTACCGCTCGGAGCGCTACAAGGTCAACGATCTCTCGAACGCGCTGGTGCTGGCCGCGAAGCGTTCGGCGGTGCCGCTGTCGCTTGCGGCGATGGCGACCGCCGCCGGCTTCCTCTGCTTCATGCCGACCGACTACAAGGGCATCTCCGAGCTCGGCCAGATCGCCGGTGTCGGCATGCTGGTGGCGTTTGTTTCCAGCATCACGATCCTGCCGGCGCTCTTGAAGCTTCTGAACCCGCCCGGCGAGATGGAGCCGGTCGGCTATGCCTTCCTGGCGCCGCTCGATCATTTCCTGGAGAAGCACCGCGTGGTGATCGTGGGCGGCACGATGCTGCTCGCGCTTGGCGGCCTGCCGCTGCTCTATTTCATGCGGTTCGACTTCAATCCGATGAACTTGCGCAATCCGAACGCCGAATCGATCGCGACCTTCCTCGACCTGCGCAAGGATCCGAACACCGGAGCCAATGCCATCAACGTGATGACCACGTCCGAGGAGCAGGCGAGGCAGGTCGAGGCCAGGCTGGAGAAGGTGCCGGAGGTGCTGCGGGTGATGTCGCTCGACAGCTTCGTGCCGCAGGACCAGCAGCCGAAGCTGAAGCTGATCGCACAGGGCGCCAAGGTGCTGAACCCCGCGCTCAACCCGGATCAGATCGACGCGGCGCCGTCGGACCAGGAGAACGTCGAGTCGTTGAAATCCTCGGTCGACAATCTGCGCAGGACCGCCGGCGACGCCAAGGGCCCGGGCGCAGCCGCCTCACGACGGCTCGCGGACGCGCTCCAGAAGCTCGCCAATGCGGATGAAGCCACCCGCAACAAGGCGCAGGACGTCTTCGTCACGCCGATGAAGATCGTGTTCGACCAGCTCAGGAACGCGATGCAGGCCGAACCCGTGACCCTGAAGTCGTTGCCTCCCGATCTCGTCAATGCCTGGAAGAGCAAGGACGGCATCATCCGCGTCGAGGCGCTGCCCAAGGGCGATCCCAACGACAACGACACGCTGCGCCGCTTCGCGGCGGCCGTGCTCGCGGCCGAGCCGACCGCGATCGGCGGACCGGTCTCGATCCTGAAATCCGGCGATACTGTGGTGAGGGCGTTCATCCACGCCGGCATCTACGCGCTGCTGGTGATCAGCCTGTTGCTGTGGATCACGCTGCGCCGGTTCGTCGACGTGTTGATGACGCTGGTGCCGCTGCTGGTTGCCGGCGCCGTGACGCTCGAGATCTGCGTGTTGATCGGCCTGCCGCTCAACTTCGCCAATATCGTCGCGTTCCCGTTGCTGCTCGGCGTCGGTGTGGCCTTCAAGATCTACTATGTCGTGGCCTGGCGCTCCGGCAGAACGAATCTGCTGCAGACCAGCCTGACTCGCGCGATCTTCTTCAGCGCGCTGACGACTGCGACCGCGTTCGGCAGCCTGTGGCTGTCGAGCCATCCCGGCACGTCCAGCATGGGCAAGCTGCTGGCGCTCTCGCTGGTGACGACGCTGGCCGCAGTGCTGCTGTTTCAGCCGGCCCTAATGGGTAAACCCCGCAATCTCAGGGAGTAGGCAGATGTCGCCGACGGGGTCGGCGGCACCCTTCTGACCGGGCTTGGCCGCGCCGGCGCTCTTTGCTGCGCCGGGCGCAGGCGCTGCGGCACCCGCCGTTCCCGCGGCTTTGGGCGCCGCGCCGGTGGTTTTCGGCGCGCCCTTGGCCATAGCGTTGGCGGGGCTGGCGGGAATCGGCGGGCCGACTCGCGTCCAGGTCTCTCCGCCGCACAGGAAGCCCAGCACGCAGCCCTTGATCTCAAGCTGATCGGAGCCGACCGGAGTGATGGTCGCGCTGTAGAGCTGACCGTCCTTGGCGTTATAGACCTGACCTTCCCACTGGTCGGCGCCGGACTTCTTCTTCATGTCGATCAGGGTCGGCATGCCCAACGTGGGCCTGTTCTTTTTTGAGACATCCGGGTTATTCTCGTCGTGGCCACCGGGCTGCTTTTCCCAGGACACCGCGCCCCACATGCTGCCATTGCATTGCGCGACACGGATGTTGGCGACGCCGTCGGCGACCCGCCAGTCGCCGGTCGGATCGGCGGCGAGCGCAGGAGTCAGGTAGGTGTAACCACCAGCCAGTAATATTCCGGTGTAAATGGCCAAACGCATGATATTCCCTCGGCAGTGCAACATGGTCTAAAGCTGTGCTTGCGAAGATGGTCCGAAAAAGGGCAAAAGGCCGCACAGATCGTATTCAGTTGCGACCCGTTTTCTGTTGACGAAGCGGCCCTCAATCGAAGTATGTAGCGGATGCACACTCCAAATCCAGACATGTCCCAGCTTTTCGCGGACCGTCAGGCCCAGCGTAGCACCCTGCATAATAGGTACCTGAACGAGCAGTTCGTTCGGGTTCTCAAGACCATTGGCTACGATGTCGGCTTCCAGAAGGGGCAGGGACAGTATCTCTACGATCGGGACGGCGCTCGCTATCTCGACCTTCTGTCCGGATTCGGCGTGTTCGCAATCGGCCGCAATCACCCGGTGATGCGGGAGGCGCTCAAGAGCGTGCTCGATGCCGACCTGCCCAATCTCGTCCAATTCGACGTCTCAACGCTCGCCGGCGTCCTCGCCGAGCGGCTTTTGAAATACGTTCCCTATCTCGACAAGGCGTTTTTCGCCAATTCCGGTGCGGAATGCGTCGAGGCGGCGATCAAGTTCGCGCGCGGCGCCACCGGCCGCCCGGGCATCGTCTATTGCGCCCACGGCTATCACGGCCTGACCTATGGTGCGCTGTCGCTGACCGGCGATCCGAACTTCCGCAGCGGCTTCGAGCCGCTGCTGCCGGGCTGCACCTCGGTTCCGTTCAATGATCTCGCCGCACTGGAAAAGGCGCTGTCGTCTCGCGAAGTCGCGGCCTTCATCGTCGAGCCGATCCAGGGCAAGGGCGTCAACATGCCCTCGGACGAGTTCCTTCCGGGTGCCGCCGCGCTCTGCAAGAAATACGGCACGCTGTTGGTCGCCGACGAGATCCAGACCGGCATGGGCCGCACCGGCCGCTTCCTCGCGGTCGAGCACTGGAACGTCGAGCCCGACATGGTGCTGTTGTCGAAGTCGCTCTCCGGCGGCCACGTGCCGGTCGGCGCCGTGCTGACGCGCAAGAACATCTTCGACAAGATCTTCAACCAGATGGACCGTGCGGTCGTGCACGGCTCGACCTTCTCCAAGAACGATCTCGCCATGGCCGCGGGCATCGCCACGCTGGACGTGATGGAATCGGAGAAGCTGATCGAGGCCGCCGCCAAGCGCGGCGCCGAGCTTCGCCTCGCGCTGACGCGCATGGTGCCCGGCTACGAGCTGATGAAAGAGGTGCGCGGCAAGGGCCTGATGATCGGCGTCGAGTTCGGTCCGCCTAAATCGCTGCGTCTGCGCGCCTCCTGGAACGTGCTGGAGGCCGCCAACAAGGGCCTGTTCTGCCAGCTCATCACCGTGCCGCTGTTCAAGGATCACAAGATCCTGACCCAGGTCGCAGGTCACGGCAGCCACACCATCAAGCTGCTGCCGCCGCTCACCATCACCGAAGAAGACTGCAACTGGATCGAGCGCGCCTTCGACGACGTCATCGCTGGCAGCCACAAGGTCCCCGGCGCGATCTGGTCGCTCGGCAAGACCCTGGTGGACAACGCGGTGCGGCGGTCGGCGTAGGCGAGCGCCGCGGCCTGGTGCCGCGACGTGCGACCTGCTGAAGCAGTCTGCCTGCGGAACCTTCGAAGCGCCACTTACTTTCCCTGCATTGACGTGACCGGGAGAGGAGTGGGCGATGCCTGTTACTGGCGGCTGTCATTGCGGCGCGATCCGCTATGAGGTGAACGGCGACATGATGGTGCACGCGCTCTGCCATTGCGCGGATTGCCGTCGCCATTCCGGCGCACCGATGGTCGGTTGGGCGATGTATCCGCTCGAAGCGGTCAGAGTGGTGTGCGGCCAACCGAAGATCTATCAATCGTCCGAGCACGGACGGCGCCACTTCTGCGCCGATTGCGGCACGGGACTCTTCTACATCAACGAAAACCTGATGCCCGGCATCATCGACGTCCAGAGCGGCACCTATGATGACCCCGATGCCGTTCCTGCCATGATGCACATCCAGGTCGCCGAGCGGATTCGCTGGATGGAGCGGGCCCACGAACTGCCGATCTTCGAACGATTTCCTCCGCTCGAATGACGGCGTTGCGCAGGCGCCGCACAACTACCCCTCCACATTCGCCTTCATTGCTGTCTCGAACTTGTCGACGAATTCGGCGAGCTCGTCGGCGCCGATGTCGCTGACGGCCCAGAAGTTCAGGCCGCGATTGCCCCAGCGGCGGCAGTTGAAGCCCTGCATGGTCTCGGTCTTCGGCGCGCGATACTCGGTGTTCGAGGTCTGCGACACGAACAGGTTGATGACGTGCTGGCGGCGCCGGTAGACCACCGCGCCGATCGCGCGGGCATCGATATAGTCGAGCCGGCCGCCGACGAGCGTGAAGCCCTGTGCGGTGAGATCGATCACGGGCGGGGCGACATCGAGCTTGCCGTTGAACCACGGCTTGACCGTGTGCTGGTCGGTCGAGATCACGTCGGTGAGGTGGCCGGCCTGGAGCGAGCGCAGATGCGCGGAGACGACCTCCGAGAGGACGCGCTGCTGGTCGTCCTGGCGCAGCACCACGGCAACGACACCACTGGCGGCAAGCGCGGAGACCGCCGAGCCCATCGCGAAGCCGCGCAGCACGGAGCGGCGGCTCAGGGACTGGCGCTGCGGCTGCGGCAACGACGCCTCGATGCGCGCGCGCAGGCGGTCCGGGGCGGTGTAGCGCAGGTTCGCGTCGGAGAGCACACGCTTCATGTCGCGCTGTGCCGCAAGTTCGGCGGCGCAGGCCGGGCAGCCCGCGATATGCGCCTCGACCTCGCGCGCATGGCCGGCGTCGAGCTCGTTGTCGAGCAGCGCGTGAAGCAGGATCTTTGCTTCGTCGCAGGTCATCTCGAATGCTCCTCTTCCGCCATCCAGGCCGCGCGCAGCATGGCGCGGGCCCGCGCGAGGCGGGACATCACGGTACCGACGGGTGCGCCGACGGCCTCGGCGATTTCACGATAGGACAGGTTGTTGATCTCCCGCAGCACGAAGGTTTCCTTGAACGGTTCGGCGAGCGCGTCGATCAGCTTGCGGATCGCGCCGGCGTCGCGGCTGCGCAGCACTTCCGTCTCCGGGCTCGCCTCGGTCTCTTGCCACATCGGCGTCTGCTCGGCGGCGCCGGGTGTATCCTCGATCGCGGCATGCGAATGCGCGCGCCTTGCATATTCGGCGTTGCAGACGTTGCGCAGGATCGCGAACAGCCATGGCTTCATCGCCGGCCCGCGATAGCTGTCAAAATGCTTCAGCGCGCGCAGATAGCACTCCTGCACCGCATCCTCGGCGTCGGAGGCGTCGCGCAGCAGATAGCGCGCGAGCGTGTAGACGTCGTCGAGATAGGGCAGCGCCGCCTCGCGGAAGCGCTGTGCCTTCTGCAAATCGTCGGTGCCGGGCATCGCCTCTCGCTTTGCCTCTTGCTTCGCGTGTTGCTTCGTTTCGTCCTTGGACCCGATCGAAGAGGTATGAGCCCGGCCGGCGTGGGACCACCGGCCGGGCAAGACGTTGATGCCTTGGTTCGAGATGTTACTCAACCTTGATCATCCCCGTCATGTGCGGGTGCAGCGAACAAAAATATTTGTAGTCGCCCGCATTGGTGAAGGTGAACGAGAACTTGTCGTCGGTGTCCAGGGTCTTGGACCTGAACTTGCCCGCCGACACCACGGTGTGGGGGATATCGTCCCGGTTGGTCCAGGTCACGGTCGACCCGACCTTGATCTTGAGCTCGGCCGGCTGAAAGACGAAGTTGTCGATATGCACCTCCATGTCGTCGGCGCGGGCGTTTGTGGCAGGCAGCAGGATGGCCGCAGCCACGGCGACACCGAAGTCGCGGCGATTGAGCGTCTTCATTGTCGGCTTCCGTTCAGCCCTGCAGCGGGGTGTCGATGATCGCGAGGCGCTGGTCGCCTTGCTTGAAGTTGATGCTGGCAACGCCGAGCATGGAGCGGAGCCTTGCGTCCTCGACCTTCATCGGTCCGGGCGAGGAGGCGGCCCCCGGCGCCGGTTGTGGGAAGGCGGTCGAGCGCGCGGTGTGGAAGGTGACGTTGCCCTCGACCTTCTGCATCACCTGGTGGATGTGGCCGTTGAGCACGGTGACGGAGCCGAAGCCTTTCACGAGCTCCAGGGCGCGGCCGCCGTCTTCGGTACCCCAGCCCCATTCCGGATAGACGGTCCAGAGCGGGATGTGCGCGAACAGAACGACGGGCGTCGATTTCGATTTGCCGCGGAGATCGTCAGCGAGCCAGGCGAGCTGCTCGGCGCCGAGATTGCCGAGCCCGCCGGCCTTAAGGTCGACGACGTTGACGAGGCCGATGAAGTGCACGCCGCCGGCGTCGAAGGAGTACCAGCCCTGGCCCTTGGTGCCGCGACCATAACGGTCGCGATAGAACTTCACCTCCTCGTCGAGGAAGTCATGCTCGCCGGGCACGTAGTGCACATCCAGCTTGGTCTGCGAGATGATGCGCTCGGCATTGTCGAACTCGGCGGCCTTGGACAGATGGGTGATGTCGCCGGTGTGAATCATGAAGGAGGGCTTTTCCTGCATTGCGTTGATCTTGTTGACGGCTTCCTCCAGCGTGCCGAGTGCGTTGGGATTGGCCGGCTTGTCGAAGCCGACATGGCTGTCGCTGATCTGCAGGAAGGTCATGCCGGGCGCCGTCGCGGCCTCTGCGGAATCGATGATGCCGAGCGAGCGCGGTACGCCGCCGGTGATGGTCCAGAGCACCCCGGTACCGGCCCACGTCATGCATTCAAGGACCTTGCGGCGGCTGACGCCGTCTTCCCCGTGATCGTGTCCGCTCATCGCACGTCTCCTCTCGCCCGGAATTGGGCTTCGGGGAGATGATTGGGGGAGGGGTGGCCTTATTCCCGGACGCGATGACGATTTCGTGAGCGGCGGACGGCTCTGGGCTTCAGGCGCGCGTAAGAAGCCTGAGGAGTGCCCGGACCTCACGGCATCCGGCCAGTCCCGGCAGCGTCACGAGCGTGGCAGGCAGAGCGGCGCCGGACGGGACCGGCAATGCGATCCGGTCGGCATGCAGGCCCGGCGGCGATTGCGGGGATGTTCGCAGCAAGACGTCGAGCTTTCCGTCGATCAGCTTGCTCAAGTCATCTGTGGTGGTGAGCTTGGTACGGGGCCAATCCCCGCCTCGTCGCAAGCGCTCGATCGCGGGATGGCGTCGCCCCGACAGGGGGCGTGAGATACCCACGCGCAGGAGTCTTCCTTTGAGGGTGGGCGCGACGTGCTCCGTCGCGTCGGAGATTGCTCGAAAGGCGTTGCTGATCAGCGGCAGATAGCTTTCGCCCTTGGCGGTGAGCAGCAGACCGCGAGGGAGGCGTCGAAACAGCTGCACGCCGAGGCTCGCTTCAAGGCTCTTGACCTGCTGGCTGACGGCTCCTGGTGTGACGCAGAGCTCGTCGGATGCCCGCTTGAAGCTCAGGTGACGCGCCGATGCTTCGAACGCGCGCAGACTGTTCAGGGGAGGAAGCCGATAGCTCATCGAGAACGCCCTTTGCTCTGGGGAGTGCCAATCTTCATGGCTTAGAAAATCTAAGTCAACACGTCAGAAGATCTGGTTTGTTCCGTTGGCGGCGGCGCGAAACAATCGGTCGACCCCATGAGGTGCCCAACAATGGTTGATACGAACGAAGTTGCCATCAGTCACCTGCAGCGCCGGAAGATCGAAGGGCGCGTGCTGATCCCATTCATCCAGGTGTTGCGCGACCGGTTCGGTCAAAGCGCGATGCGCGAGGTCGTTGACGAAACGATACGCAGGCTCGCGGCCGAGGAGGGCGCAAGATGGGCGGCGACCTACGGAAAGACCACCGCATCGCTGCGAACCGTGGCACAAGAACTCTGGGCGGGCGGCGGCGGCATGGATGTCGAGGTGGTCGGAGAGTCCGACGATCATCTCGATTTCAACGTCACGCGCTGTCAATACGCTGCGTTCTACCAGGAGCTGGGTCTCGCTGATCTCGGCGTTCGCGTTCACTGCAATCGTGACCACGCCATGGTGGCCGGTTTCAACAACGAGCTCGAACTGTCCCGAAGCCAGACGATCATGGAGGGCGGAGCCTGCTGCGATTTCAGGTTTCGCAAGCGGCCGTAGAGCTAGGCCGAAAATTCCCGCACGGCCTCTGCCACAAGGCCAGGCGCTTCCTGCGCAACACAGTGGCCGATACCGGCGAAGGCGTGCGTGCTGACGCGCGGAACGAGCGACACGGCGCGTGAGGCCATCTCCTTGTAGATCTCGCCCGACTTCTCGGCGGTCGTCACCCGCACGGGGCAATCGATCTCAGCGAGCCCCGCGAACGGGTTGCCGCGGACATCGCCGGTGTAGATCTGGTCCATCGCCTCGAAGATCGGCCGGAGGATCGCCTGCTCGATCTCGGGCGTGCAGCACAGCCGCACTCGGCCATTCTCCAGCGGCGCGAAGCCGTGCCTCACATAGGCCCAGAGCGAAGCCTCGGTCCAATCCGCGAAGGCCGGTGCGGCGCGGTAGCGCTTGAAGACGGCCTCAAGACTGTCGAACTCGGCCTGGCGCCGCAACACGCCTTGCACGCTGGCGGTGGCCCATTCGCTCAATCCGGCCGATGCATCGCGCACCTTGCGCGGATCCATCACGGTCGGCTCCATCACGAACAGGCGCATGAAGCGGCCACGCCGAAGTTTCGCCGCGAGCAGCAGATCCGTCGCGCCGGCGCTGTGGCCGATCCCGTAGATGCCGTGCAGATCGAGCGCCTCGATCACGCGGCAGACGTCGTCGGCGAAATCGAGGAAATGATAGGCGCCGGGCTTGTGGCTCGCGCCATGGCCGCGGCGGTCGAGTGCATAGACGGTGTAGCTTGACGCCAGCTCGCGTGCGACCTCGTCCCAGACGTCGGCGACGAAACCGGTGCCGTGGAGCAGAAGCGCGGGCGGCTTGCGCTGCTCTCCCTCGCTCCATCGCACAAGCGCAATCTCCGCGCCGGCGGGTCCGATCGAATGACGATGCTGATTGATCATGGGCATGAGGTGAGCGGTGATGCGTCGTAGCTCGGATTACGCATTCACTTCGCGTCTTGCAAAATCATCGTGGCGCCTTTCTCGGCGATCATCGCGGTCGGCGTGTTGGTATTGCCTGACGTGATCGTAGGCATGATCGAGGCGTCGACGACGCGCAAGCCGCTGAGGCCGTAGAAGCGCAGGCGCTCGTCGACCACGGCCATCGGATCGCTCGCCGCACCCATCTTCGCGGTGCCGACGGGATGGAAGATGGTGGTGCCGATGTCGCCGGCGGCCTTCGCGAGCGAGGCGTCGTCATCGCCGACAGAGGGCCCGGGCAGATACTCGCTCGGGTGATATCTGGCGAGCGCCTTCTGCCGCATCAGGCGGCGCGTGGCGCGGATCGCGTCGGCGGCAACCTGGCGGTCGTCGTCGGTCGACAGGTAATTCGGCGCAATGATCGGCTTCTCGTCCGGTGTCGCGGCGCGCAGCCGCACGGTGCCGCGCGAGGTCGGCTGCAGATTGCAGGCGCTGACCGTGATTGCTGGGAAGCGGTGCAGGGGGTCGCCGAACTTGTCGAGCGACAGCGGCTGCACATGGAACTGGATGTTGGCGCGCGCGCGCGTCGCATCGGAGCGCGTGAAGATGCCGAGCTGCGACGGCGCCATGGTCAGCGGCCCGCGGCGGCGGAAGGCGTAGTCGAGCCCCATCAGCCCGCGGCGGAACAAATTGTAATAGGTCTCGTTCAGGGTACGCACGCCCTCGACCTTGTAGATTGCGCGCTGCTGGAGGTGGTCCTGCAAGTTGCGGCCGACACCGGGCTTGTCCATCACGATGTCGATGCCGAGCGGCGAGAGCCAGTCGGCGGGCCCGATGCCGGAGCGATGCAGCACCTGGACCGAGCCGATCGCGCCTGCCGAGAGGACCACGTCCCGCTTCGCACGCGCCTCGATGGCCTCGCCATTCTGGATGAAGCGCACGCCGACCGCGCGGCCCTGTTCGATGATCAGGCGGTCGACGAGTACATGCTTCTCGAGCCGCAAATTGGGGCGGTTCAGCGCCGGCTTGAGGAAGCCGCGCGCCGACGACCAGCGCCGGCCGCGCTTCTGGTTGACGTGGAAATAGCTCGAGCCTTCGTTGTCGCCGGTGTTGAAATCCGGGATGCGCTTGATCCCCATCTCTTCGGCGGCGTCGCCCACGGCATCCAGAACAGCCCATGACAGCCGCGGCGCCTCGATGCGCCAGCCGCCGCCCGCTCCGTGATGCTCGCTCGCGCCGAGAAAGTGGTCCTCCAGCCGCTTGAACAGCGGCAGCACGTCATCATAGCCCCAGCCGGTCATGCCGAGCTGGCGCCAATGGTCGTAGTCGGCAGCCTGGCCGCGCATCGAGATCATGGCGTTGATGGCCGAAGATCCGCCGATGACCTTGCCGCGGGGATAGGCCAGCGAACGGCCGTTGAGGCCCGGCTCGGCTTCGGTCTTGAACATCCAGTCCGAGCGCGGATTGCCGATCGCGAAGAGATAGCCGACCGGAATGTGGAACCAGATCCAGTTGTCGTCACCGCCGGCTTCCAGGATCAGCACGCGGTTGTTCGGATCGGCCGAGAGCCGGTTGGCGATGATACAGCCGGCCGTGCCGGCCCCGACGACGATGTAGTCAAACTCACCTTCGAGCCGTCTTGGCATTCTGCTTCCACCCGGATGGTCACTTGGCTTGACGTCCTAATAGTCGGATGAGGAGGACCGGGACAAGCCCGGCCATGACGATAGGGCAGGGCAACCCCCGGTCCCAAGGAGTTAGGCGGACCGCCGCTTGCATGGTAGACACTCCTGTATTCCCAATTCCCAATTTGAGAGCTTGAGATCCTCCATGCCCATCGTGAACCGTGTCGCTGACCTCCAGCCGGACATCCAGGCCTGGCGGCGGGACATCCACCAGCACCCCGAGCTGCTGTACGACGTCCACCGCACTGCCGCATTCGTCGCGGACCGGCTGCGCGAGTTCGGCTGCGATGAGGTCGTGACCGGTCTCGGCCAGACCGGCGTGGTGGGGGTGATCAAGGGCAAGAAGCCGGCCGGTGAAGGCCTCAAGGCGATCGGCCTGCGCGCCGACATGGACGCGCTGCCGGTCGAGGAACAGACCAATCTGCCCTACGCCTCCAAGACCCCCGGCAAGATGCATGCCTGTGGCCATGATGGCCACACTGCGATGCTGCTCGGCGCTGCGCGCTACCTCGCCGAGACCCGCAATTTCGCCGGCGACGCGGTGGTGATCTTCCAGCCGGCCGAGGAGGGCGGTGCCGGCGGCGCGGCCATGGTCAAGGACGGGCTGATGGAGCGGTTCGGCATCGAGCAGGTCTACGGCATGCACAATGGCCCGGGCATCCCGATCGGCTCGTTCGCGATCCGGCCGGGCCCGATCATGGCGGCGACCGACGAGGTCGACATCAAGATCGAGGGCCTCGGCGGCCATGCCGCGCGCCCGCACAAATGCGTCGATTCCGTTCTGGTCGGCGCCCAGCTGATCACGGCGTTGCAGTCGATCGTCGCGCGCAGCGTCGATCCGCTGGAATCTGCCGTGATCTCGATCTGCGAGTTCCACGCCGGTAACGCCCGCAACGTCATTCCGCAGACCGCGGAGCTGCGGGGCACCATCCGCACGCTCACGCCGGAGGTGCCCAAGCTCGTCGAGAAACGCGTGCGCGAGGTGGTGGCGGGCGTGGCGCAGATCACGGGTGCGAAGATCGATCTGCACTACAAGCGCAATTATCCCGTGGTGAACAATCATGCGGCGCAGACCGAGGTGGCGACGCGCATCGCAAAGCAGGTCGCGGGTGAAGCCAACGTGCTCGAGATGCCGCCGCTGATGGGCGGCGAGGATTTTGCCTATATGCTGGAAGCGCGTCCCGGCGCCTTCATCTTCTGCGGCAACGGCGACAGTGCCGGCCTGCATCACCCCGCCTACAATTTCAACGACGAGGCGATCGTCTACGGCACGTCGTACTGGATCAAGCTGGTCGAGGAGTCGCTCGCGGCGGCGTGAGCCTCAATACCGAAGCGGAAATGGAAAAGGGCCCGCGCATCGCACGGGCCCTTTTCTTTGAGCTCTGTGATTGCTCAGAACACGCGCGAGAAGACGTAGTAGAGCACGCCCGAGATGATCATCGCGGCCGGCAGGGTCAGCACCCAGGCCATGGCAATGTTGCGGATCGTGGCCCATTGCAGGCCCGAGCCGTTGGCGGCCATGGTGCCGGCGATACCTGACGACAGCACGTGTGTGGTCGAGACCGGCAGGCCGTAGACGTCGGCGGCGGCGATGGTGGCGGCCGCCGTGATCTCGGCGCAGGCACCTTGCGCGTAGGTGAGGTGCGTCTTGCCGATCTTCTCGCCGACGGTGACGACGATGCGCTTCCACCCGACCATGGTGCCGAGGCCGAGCGCGATGGCGACCGCGATCTTCACCCAGCCGGGGATGAACTTCGTGGCGCTGTCGAGCGAGCCCTTGTAGGAGGTGAGCACGGCGACATCGTCGGCGCTGAGCTCGGCTTCCTTGTCCTTCATCAAAAAGCGGAGCGCTTCCGAGACGAGGTACATGTCGTTGCGGGTGTTGCCGACGACTTCCGCCGGCACCTTGGCAAGCGAGCCGTAGGTGGTGACCTGCTTGGCGATATCGCGCACGAGCACGGCGAGCGACGGGAACGTTCCGCCGGTGACCTCGTGCTGTGCGACATAGTTGGTGACGGCAGGGCGCGGGTTGCCGATCACGTTATAGCCGGCGGCCTTGCCCTCGATGATCCTGCTCGCGGCGTCCGAGTTCTTGATGAACTGCTCGATCTGGGCCTCCGGCAGCGCGCGGTTGAGCGCGTAGGCGGTCGGCACGGTGCCGATCAGGATCAGCATGATCAAGCCCATGCCCTTCTGGCCGTCATTGGAGCCGTGGAAGAAGCTCACCAGCGTGCAGGTGAGGATCAGGATGCCGCGGATCCACCACGGCGGCGGCTGGTCGCCCTTCGGCTCGCCGAACAAGGCGGGCGTGGCGCGCAGCAGCACGGTGCGCAGGATCAGGAGCAGGCCGGCGGCGAGCGCGAAGCCGAACAGCGGCGACAGCAGCAATGCCTTGCCGATGTTGGTTGCCTGGGTCCAGTCGACGCCCGAGGTGCCGCTGCGGCCATGCAGGACCGCGTTCATGATGCCCACGCCCATGATCGAGCCGATCAGCGTGTGCGAGCTCGAGGCCGGCAGGCCGAAATACCAGGTGCCGACGTTCCAGATGATCGCGGCGATCAGCAGCGCGAACACCATGGCGAAACCGGCACTGGAGCCGACCTGGAGGATCAGCTCGACCGGCAGCAGCGAGACGATGCCGAAAGCGACCGCTCCCGAGGACAGCAGCACGCCGAACAGGTTGAACATGCCGGACCACACCACGGCGACGTGGGCGGGGAGCGAGCGGGTGTAGATGACGGTTGCGACCGCATTGGCGGTGTCGTGGAAGCCGTTCACGAACTCGAAGCCGAGCGCGATCAGAAGCGCGACGAAGAGCATCAGGAAGGGCGCAATGCTCTTGACCTGCGTGCCGGTGGCATCGACGTCGGTCCAGATGCTGTAGGCGACGAAGAGCAGCGCAGCGCCGATGACCCCCATGTAGATCACGCCAGTGAGCGGATGAAATCCGCGGTCGAGGTCGGGCCCCCTACGCAAGGCTGGCTCGATGGAGCCGGGCAAAGCAACGTCACTCATTGGAAATTCTCCTGTCCCAAGGCCCCGATTTTGCTCGCGGCATGTGACAGCCAGTTGAAATGGTTGACGAACGATTGAAATGACGGGGGCTTCTCCACCGCCGATTGCGTGCAGGTAGCCGTCAGGCGGCGCGGGCGGCTTTTTTCTGCAAGCCGGCAGCGATCTTCAGGTCTTCGACAAAACGTTGATATTCCAGCACTTTGGCTTCGGGATCCGGCAGCCGTAGCAGATAGGACGGGTGCACCGTCACCAGGGCCTTGCGGCCGTCGGCAAGGTCGATCAGCCGGCCGCGGTTCTTGCCGACCGGCGTGATCTTGCCGAACACGCTTTGGGCGGCGGTGGCGCCCATGGCCACGACGAGATCGGGCTGGATTGCCGCCAGTTCCCGCTCGTACCACTGCCGGCACGCCCGGATCTCCGGTGTGTTCGGCTTCTGGTGCAGGCGGATTTTTCCGCGCGGCACAAATTTGAAGTGCTTCACCGCATTGGTGACGTAGACCTTCCTGCGGTCGACGCCGGCCTCGTCCAGCGCGCGGTCGAGCATCTGGCCGGCCGGGCCGACGAAGGGATGGCCGGCGAGGTCTTCCTTGTCGCCGGGCTGCTCACCGACCAGCATGATATTGGCGGACTTCGGACCCTCGCCGAACACGGTCTGCGTCGCATCCCTGTAGAGAGGGCAGGCACGGCAGTGGGCGGCTTCCTCGCGAAGCGTTTCGAGATCGTCGGCGGCGGATTTGCGCTTCATGGGCGGCTCCGGAGACGGTTTGATCCGTCCGCCGGTCCAGCGTTCGGCATCAGAGAGCAGAGGTTCAAGTATCGAGGCTTCCGACAGGTTCCTCCGGCGCTTGTTCGGCGCTTCCGGTGCGATCGGTTGGTCCGGCCGGAAGTGACGGCGCCAGGTATCCTCCAACCGGTTTGGGGCAGGCATCTCCGCCTGGCTGATCCCCGGCGTGAACGAGATCGCGTGGCCGTCCCAATGGGCGCAAATGTCGGGCGTGAGGATCGACCATGGCATGTCGGCATAGCGGCGCGCGAAGAAGGGGGCAGCAAATTCGACGATGTGATGCTCCGGTATGAACCAGGCGGCGTAATGCGCCTTGTGCTCGCGTCCGATCTCGCGGAAGCGGACGACGTCGCGCATCCGCTGCACGTCGCGATGCACGCTGCCGGCCATTGCCGTCGCCAGCGCGACGTCGGGATCGGTTCTGGTCCCGAGCAGATCGTGATCGCTCCGCAGCCGCGACAGCAGGCGATAGAGCAGCGCAAAGCGCTCAGCGTCGCGATGCAGGATCGCGACGCGTGCGAGCTCGATGAAATCGGCGGGCACGCTGAAGGTGCTGTCGGCCTCGATCGGTGGAAGGCCTGGCGCCTCGCACAGGCCGGGCGGCATCTCGCTCTTCATGGGGCCTTGCACGCTCCACGTCACGTCCGCCGGCGCGACGTGATGCAGTGCGAGCGCGCGTGCGGTTTTGCGCCAGCCGTCGAAATCGGTCTCGCTGTCGAGAGTGATGAGGTACATGGCACCTGAATCCTATTGATTCTGCTCATGAATCCGTGGACGCACCAATTCGATTGACTCCAGGGGCGCCGTTAGCTTTATATTAGAACATATCATGAACAAATGAGCCGGCCGCTGGTTTTCTTTTTGAGAGCCACGGCAATCACCTCTGAAGGAGCGGCGAGCATGCGGAGCGCGATCAGCAAAAGTGGTCGCCGGTTTTGCGTCCGATCGCGCTCCTCTTTTTAGGGAGGGCGCATGATCTTGTCGCCAAACCGCTCTCATTTTGGCGGATCATGCGCCACCGCACGTACAAGCGCGCTTGCGACCTTGCGCGGCCAGATCGAGCGCATCGAGACGGCGGAGGCCGCGCATCATCGCGATTGCGTGGCACTCGGCCACCCGGAAGCAGATCGGGCCTTGCAGGGCGGGCTCGCGCGCGCAGCGATCCACGAGGTGTTTTGCGAGGGGCGGCAGGGTACCGCCGCGACGGGCTTCGTCATGGGTCTCGCAGGACGCGTGTCGGCGCGCCGGCCACTGCTGTGGGTGCGGCAGGATTTTTCGGAAGTTGAAACGGGCGCGCTGTCGATGAGCGGACTGGCCGAGCTCGGCCTCGACCCGCGCCGCGTGGTGATGGTGCGCGCTGCCGATGTCGAGACCGCGCTGCGCACGTCGGCCGACGCGCTCGCCTGCGATGCGCTCGGCGCCGTCGTGCTCGAGCTTTGGGGCGAGACAAAGCAGTTCGATCTCGTGGCGAGCCGCAAGCTGACGCTCGCCGCGCAGGCCTCGGGCGTGACCGGGCTCCTGTTGCGGATGGCTGCGCAGCCGCTGCCCTCGACTGCGGAGACACGATGGATGTTGCGCGCGGCACATTCGCCGCCGGGCTCGGTGTGGAATGCCTGGGGCGCACCACGCTTCGATGCCGAGCTCTTGCGCAATCGTCATGGCCCGTGTGGCCGGTGGATCATGGAATGGAAATGTGATGAGTGCCTGTTCAGTGAACCGTCGGCGTATTCTCAGCCTGTGGCTGCCGCGCCTGCCCATCGACCGGATCAAGCGGTTCTTCGACGGCGGGCTGGGTGATCCCAGCATCGTCGTCACCAAGGACAACAACGCGCTGGTGATCCATGCGCTCGACGAGGCCGCCGAGCGCCTCGGCCTGCACATCGGCCTGCCCTTGGCGAATGCGCGGGCGATGTGCCCGGATCTGAAGGTGTTCGACGCGGACATCGCGGCCGATACAAAGACGCTCAGCGACATCGCCGACTGGTGCGACCGCTTCACGCCGCTGGTGGCGCTCGATCCGCCGCACGGGCTGTTCCTGGACATCACCGGCTGCGCACATCTGTTCGGCGGCGAGGCCGCGCTGTTGCAGACGCTCGTTCGTGCGCTCGCGCGCCAAGGCTTTGCTGTCAGCGCGGCGATCGCCGCCACCTCGGTCTGCGCGCGCACGCTGACGCGGCAGGTACCTGGCACCATCGTCGCCGATGGCGGGGAGGCGGAAGCGGTCAGCCGGCTGCCGGTGTCCGCGCTCGGCGCGGTTGATGCCATTACCACCGGCCTGCGCCGTGCGGGGCTCAAAACCATCGGCGATGTCGCCTCGCGCGAGCCGCATGAGATCACCGCGCGGTTCGGCGCGCGGTTCTCCACGCTGCTCGCGCATGCGCTGGGGCAGGGCGATGCGCCGATCAATCCGCGCAAACCGCTGCCCGACTACATCGTGGAGAAGCGCTTTGCCGAGCCGATCGCGACCGACACCATGATCGCGATGACGCTGTCGCGGCTCGCCGATACGCTTGTTACCTCCATGGAGAAGCAGGGCAAGGGCGCGCGGCGGCTGGAAGCCGCCTTCTTCCGCACCGATGGCGTGGTGCGCACGATCATGGTCGAGACCGGGCGGCCGGTGACGCGAAGCGCCGTCATCGACCGGCTGTTCCGTGAGCGGCTCGATGCGCTCGCCGATCCCCTCGACCCCGGCTTCGGCTTCGACATGGTGCGGCTGTCGGCGAGCCGCACCGAGATCGTGGTGCAGGAGCAGCGCGATCTCGACGCCCATGTCCACGACAATGACGAACTCGCCGCGCTGATCGACCGCATCGCCGCGCGCATCGGGGGAAAGCGCGTCGTCGTGCACCTGCCGCAGGACACCCATATTCCGGAGCGCGCGGTGCTGGCCGCACCCGCGCAGCACCATCTCGCCACGGCCATGCAGGCCGAATGGCCGGCGCGCATCGAGAGCGAACCGCCGCTGCGCCCCTTGCGGCTGTTCGACAGGCCGGAGCCGATCAAGGTGCCGTTCGCGACCGTGCCCGACGGCGCGCCGCATCAATTCACCTGGCGGCGCGCGCTGCATGCGGTGGTGCGGGTGGAGGGGCCCGAGCGCATCGCCATGGAATGGTGGCGGCAGGACGGCAAGCAGCTCACGCGGGATTATTTTCGCGTCGAGGATGCCGAAGGCCTGCGCTTCTGGATCTTTCGCGACGGCCTCTACGACAGCGAGCTCATGGACGAGGAGGGCAAGCCTGTTCCCGCCAACTGGTATGTGCACGGTCTCTTCGCATGAACACGCCCGCCTATGCCGAGATCGGCATCACCACCAATTTCTCCTTCCTACGCGGCGGCTCGGATCCGCGCGCCTATGTGCATCAGGCAAGCATTCTGGGGATTCCCGCGATCGGCATTGCCGATCACAACACGCTCGCCGGCGTGGTGCGCGCCTACAAGGAGCTCGACAATGCCGAGGTGATGCACAAGCCGAAGCTGCTGATCGGGGCGCGCATCGTCTTCATCGACGGCACGCCCGACATCCTGGTCTATCCGCGCGACCGCGCCGCCTATGGCCGGCTGTGCCAGCTCCTCACCAGGGGCAAGCGCGGCAACGACATCACGCGGATCGAGAAGGGCGAGTGCCATCTCGCCTTCGACGATCTCCTTGAATTCTCGGAAGGCCAGCTTCTGGTCCTGACGCTGCCGCATCGTTTCGAGCCGGCGAAGGCGCTGGATGTCCTTGCCAAGCTCAAGGCGAGCCTCGCCGAGGGCGTATGGCTGGCGGCGAGCCTGCTTTATCGCGGCGACGACCGGCGTCGCCTCGCGCGGCTCGACGATCTCGCAACGACGGCAAAGGTGCCGCTGCTTGCGACCAACGAGGTGCTCTATCACCATCCCGCGCGCCGCCCCTTGCAGGACGTGCTGACCTGCATCCGGGAAAAGACCACGATCGAGGCGGTCGGCAGGAAGCTCGAAGCCAATGCCGAGCGGTTTCTGAAGACTCCCAGAGAAATGTCGCGGCTGTTCCGCGATTTCCCCGACGCGATCGTGGAGACCATGCGCTTTGCGGACAAGATCGATTTCTCGCTCGACCAGCTCAAATACCAGTATCCGGACGAGCCGGTGCCGCCGAGCAAGACGGCGCAAGGGCATCTGGAAGACCTGACCTGGGCGGGCGTGCAGAAATATTTCGGCGGCAACATCGACGACAAGCTGCGGGCTACCCTGAAGAAAGAGCTCGCGCTGATCGCCGAGCTGAAATACGCACATTATTTCCTCACCGTGCACGACATCGTGCACTATGCGCGCAGCCAGAACATTCTGTGCCAGGGCCGCGGCTCGGCGGCAAACTCGGCTGTGTGCTACGTGCTCGGCATCACCTCGGTCGACCCGACCAAGGTCGATCTGTTGTTCGAGCGCTTCATCTCCAAGGAGCGGCTGGAGCCGCCGGACATCGACGTCGATTTCGAGCATTCGCGGCGCGAGGAGGTGATGCAATATGTCTACCGTCGCTACGGCCGCCACCGTGCCGCGATCATCGCGACGATCATCCATTACCGCCCGCGCAGCGCCATTCGCGACGTCGGCAAGGCGCTGGGCCTGACCGAGGATGTCACCGCCGCGCTCGCCGACACCGTCTGGGGAAGCTGGGGCAAGGGCCTCAACGACATGCAGGTCAAGCAGGCCGGGCTCGATCCCCACAATCCCATGATCAGCCTCGCGGTCGAGCTTGCGACCGAGCTGATCGAATTCCCGCGCCATCTCTCCCAGCATGTTGGCGGTTATGTGCTCACGCAGGACCGGCTCGACACCTATGTGCCGATCGGCAATGCCGCGATGGACGACCGCACCTTCATCGAATGGGACAAGGACGACGTCGACGCGCTCAACATGATGAAGGTCGACGTGCTGGCGCTGGGCATGCTGACCTGCATCCGCAAATGCTTCGACCTGATCGACGAGCACAAGGGCGAGCGTTTGGAGCTGGCAACCGTCAAGCAGGACGATCCCAAGGTCTACGACATGCTGTGCCTCGGGGAATCGCTCGGTGTGTTCCAGGTCGAGAGCCGCGCGCAGATGAACATGCTGCCGCGCCTGAAGCCGCGGACGTTCTACGATCTCGTCATCGAGGTCGCGATCGTGCGGCCCGGTCCGATCCAGGGCGATATGGTGCATCCTTATCTTCGGCGGCGGAACGGTCAGGAAAAAGTAAGCTATCCATCGCCGTCACCGGAGCATGGCGACAAGGACGAGCTCTACAAGGTGCTGCACAAGACGCTTGGCGTCCCGCTGTTTCAGGAGCAGGCGATGCGCATCGCGATCGAGGCCGCACATTTTACATCCGAGGAAGCCAACGGCCTGCGCCGCTCGATGGCGACGTTCCGCAATGTCGGCACCATCGGCAAATACGAGGACAAGCTGATCGGCAACATGGTCGCGCGCGGCTACGATCCCGACTTCGCCAGGAGCTGTTTTGACCAGATCAAGGGTTTTGGTAGCTACGGCTTTCCGGAGAGCCATGCCGCGAGCTTCGCGCAGCTCGTCTACATTTCCTCATGGCTGAAGCATTATCACCCCGACGCGTTCTGTTGCGGCTTGCTGAACTCGCAGCCGATGGGCTTTTATGCCCCGGCACAGATCGTCAGTGATGCCCGCAAGAACGGCGTCGAGGTACGCGACATCGACGTCTCCTACAGCTTCGCGCAGAACACGCTGGAGAACACCGACGGCAAATATTGCGCCGTGCGGTTGGGCTTCCGCCAGATCGATGGGTTTCACTGGCTGGACGAGGATGAGGAGAGGCTGAAACGCTCTCAGCTGTCATTCCACATTGCGCAAGTGCGCAATGGGGGCGCGCCGAAAGGCGCGAGCCCGGAATCCATTCCGCCAGGCGTATGCGGCTCGATGGATTCCGGGTTCGCGCTTCGCGCGCCCCCATTGCGCACTTGCGCAATGTGGAATGACAGGGTGGAGACAGCTCAGAACAATGCGGAGACCCCCCAGGACTGGGCCGACCGCATCGTCGCCGCTCGCAAACGCCGCCCCTTCACCTCACTGGAAGACTTCGCCCGCGACACGGGGCTGCCCAAGCGCGCGCTGATCCTGCTCGCCGATGCCGATGCGTTCCGCTCGCTCGGGCTCGACCGCCGCGAGGCGCTGTGGCAGGTGCGGCGCCTGCCTGACGACGTGCCGCTGCCGCTGTTCGAGGCCGCCGTCGCGCGCGAGCAGCCGGATGAGGGCGCAAGACCTTTGCCGGTGATGCCGCGCGCCGAGCAGGTGGTCGCGGACTACCAGACCATCCGCCTGTCGCTGAAGGGCCATCCGATGGAATTCTTGCGCGAGATGTTCATGCGGGAGCGCGTCGTCGCCTGCAAGGACGTCAGTCATGAGAACGAGCGGCGCCGGGTCCGCTGTGCCGGTGTGGTGCTGGTGCGGCAGCGGCCGGGCAGCGCCAGCGGCGTCGTGTTCATGACGCTGGAGGACGAAACCGGCATCGCCAATGTCGTGGTGTGGCCCAAGATCATGGAGCGTTACCGCAAGGAAGTGATGGGCGCGCGCCTCATCCTGGTCGAGGGTTATATCCAGAGCAGCCCCGAAAAGGTGACGCATCTCATCGCGCAGCGCATGATCGACCGCTCGCACGATCTGATCGGGCTCACCAATGATGCCTTGAGCCGCAAGCGTCCGGTGCCGGCCGGCGCCGCCCTGATCGAGCCCCTCAACGACGACCGCCGCGACCACGTCGATACGCCCGCACAGAAAATCCGCCACCCGCGCGATGTCCGCATCCTGCCGCCGTCGCGGGATTTTCATTGAGGGACGTCACGCAGAATATCGCCACACCGTCATTGCGAGCGCAGCGAAGCAATCCAGAATCTTTCCGCGGCGACAATCTGGATTGCTTCGCTGCGCTCGCAATGACGAGTTCGCTGCAACGATTGTGCGCCACATCCTCAGTCGTCATGCCCGGGCTTGTCCCGGGCATCCACGGCTTTCAGCGTGCGCAGCAGTGCGTGGATGGCCGGGTCAAGCCCGGCCATGACGTCGGAGCGAGCGGCGCGATGATGCCCGCCTCTAAAAATTCACCCGGTTCGAGATCCCGCCGTCGACGACGAGATTGGACCCCGTGGTGAACGACGACACCGGGCTTGCGAGAAACACCGCTGCGCTGGCGATTTCCTGCGGCGTGGCCATGCGTCCGGTCGGATTGCGGGCGAGCGCATCCTCGTAGCGCTTCGGCATGTTCTGCTCGACCGTGTTCCAGACGCCGCCCTTGAAATAGACGGTGCCCGGCGACACCACGTTGACGCGGACCCTCTTCTTTGCGTATTGCCGCGCCAGCCCCTTGGCCATGTGGATCAGCGCCGCCTTGACCGGGCCGTAGGAGCTTGCCTGGTCGGCCTGCGCCGCCGAGACCGAGGAGATGATGACGAAGGCGGCATCGCCGCTTTTCTCGCCGCTTGCCTCGAGGAACGGCCGCGCGGCGTCGAATGCATGCACAGCGCCGAGCACGTCGAGCCGGAAATTCTGCTCCCACGATGCGGCATCCGCGCCTTGCGCCATTGCACCGGCATTGGAGAACAGCATGTCGATGCCGCCGAGCTCCTTTGCGACGCCCTCGATCCAGGCTTTCAGGGCCGCGCCGTCGGTGACGTCGACCGGGCCGCCGGTCGTGCGAATCCCGCTCGCCTTCAACTCGGCGACGGTTGCCGCAACCTGATCGGCGTTGCGCGCGCACACCGCGACATCAGCGCCTTCACCGGCCAGCGTTGTCGCAATCGCCCGCCCGATGCCGCGCGTGCCGCCCAGCACGATGGCAGTTTTTCCTTTGAGACCGAGATCCATTGTTGGGCTCCTTTTTGTTAGTCGCAGGGAGTGTAGCCGTTTCAGGAGATGCGCAGAAGCCTCCACGCCGTCATTGCGAGGAGCGAGGCGACGAAGCAATCCAGACTGCCGCCGCGGAAGGACTCTGGATTGCTTCGCTGCGCTCGCAATGACGAAGTTGAAGCAGTTGTAGGGTGGGCAAAAGCGCGTCAGCGCCGTGCCCACCATTCTTCAATGAGCACGAAAGCGGCGGGCACGCTTCGCTTTGCCCACCCTACGAGTTCTCAAATCGACCACCACTTACTCCGGCGCGGCGCCCACCGGCGGGCCGCCGGGCGGGCGGTGCAGGAAGGTCAGCGAGGCGTAGGCGCCGACCCAGGAGCCGGCCGCCGCGAAAGCGACATAGAGGGCGTTTTCGGTGTAGCTGATCACGGCGTAGGACGAGAGCAGGTACCAGATCGCGCTCCAGGTCGCGGCGGGCACGCGCTTGCGCGCGACGATGGCGGATGTGAACATCACGTAGACCGCGTCGGTCGCTGCCGTCGCAACGAACACGGCGCCCGCGGTGAGGGGATCGATGGCGGCCATTGCAGTCCTTTCTGCGATCGTGGGATGGTCGTGAAAACTAAGGGAGAGAAGCAGCCATGCAAAGCCCTGCCGGCATTCTCCGCGACATCTGGACCTCCGCTGGCGGCGAAATGGCCGCACTCGCGCGAGTGCGGCTCACCGGCGAGGAGCCGCAAATCCCGTCCTCGTTTCGTGTCGCCGCCGCAGGCCAGGCCAGCGTTGCGGCCGCGGGCCTCGCAGCCGCCGAGATCTGGCGGCTGCGCAGCGGCGAGGCGCAGGACGTCTCCGTCGACATGCGCCATGCCGTCGTCGAATGCCGTTCCGAACGCTATTTGCGCGTCGATGACCAGCCGCCGCCACCAGCCTGGGACGCCATCGCCGGCGTCTACAAGACCGGCGACAACCGCTTCGTCCGCTGCCACACCAACTTCCCGCATCATCGCGACGCCGTCTGCACGGTGCTGGCCTGCGAGCCGGAGCGCGAGAAGGTGCAGGCCGCGCTGATGCAATGGAAGGGCGCCGATTTCGAGACCGCGGCCTATGCCGCCGGCGGCGTCGTCGCCCTGATGCGCTCCTACGAGGAGTGGTCGGCACTGCCGCAGGCGCGTGCGCTCGCCGAACTGCCGCTGGTCTCGATCGAGAAGATCGGCGAGGCCCCGCCGAGGCCTTGGCCCAAGGGATCATCCAAGGGCGATCGTCCGCTCGCCGGCCTTCGTGTGCTCGATCTCTCCCGCGTCATCGCAGGTCCCGTCGCAGGCCGCACCCTCGCTGCGCACGGCGCGGATGTGCTGCTGGTGTCGGGGCCCGAGCTGCCGGCAATTCCATGGCTCACCATCGACACCGGCCGCGGCAAGCTCACTACGTTCGTCGAGCTGAAGAGCGAAGCGGGGCGGGCGCAATTGCGCGAGCTCTTGAAAGAGGCCGACATATTCTCGCAAGGCTATCGTCCGCGCGCGCTCGCCGCTCTCGGCTTTTCGCCGCAGGATGCAGCAGAGATCAATCCTGGCATCGTCTACGTGACGCTGTCGGCCTATGGCCATGCCGGCCCCTGGGCCGAGCGGCGCGGCTTCGATTCGCTGGTGCAGACCACGACCGGCTTCAACCATGCCGAGGGACAGGCCGCTGGCCTCGAAGGGCCGAAGGAATTGCCGGCGCAGATGCTCGACCATGCCACCGGCTATCTGATGGCGTTCGGCGCGATGATGGCCAAGGCCCGCCAGGCGCGCGAAGGCGGGAGCTGGCACGTGCGCGTGTCGCTGGCGCAGACCGGGCGCTGGCTGTGGAATCTCGGCCGGCTCGAGGACGGGCTGAAGGCCCCGGATATTACGGGGGACGCCGTACATCTGGCGTTCATCGATGCCATGCCATCTGGCTTCGGCACGTTGAAAGCGGTGAGGCATTCGGCGCTGCTGTCGAACACGCCGGCGCAATGGAGCCGCCCGGCGATGCCGCTCGGCAGCCATCGGGCACAGTGGCCGGCCGGTAGCTGACACGAAGCTGACATCGCAAAATTTTAACAGTAAACCGAAGGGCGACCTGCGTTTTTAGGTTGTCTGAAATCCCAATTCGGCACTATTAGCGCAACCGATGACGCGGTCAGTTGCCGATATCATCGCAGACATGACCGGGCCCCATGGTAGTTGAAAATACCAAGCGATTGCAGGTGCTTACAAAGCAACGGATGATCACATCCGTAGTTTTACTGCTACTTGCCGGGGCCGGCGCCTATGGCTTCGTCGCTGTGGGGGGCAAGGAGAAGAGCCACTCCGAAATCTCCAGCCAGTCGCGCAGGAATGCGCAGAATTTCACGCCGACGCCGTCCGAATGGGCGACGCTGACGATCGAGCCGGTCAAGGCCAAATCCTTCCGGGCCGAATATGTCACCGAAGGCAAGGTCGCGGTCGATGAAGACCGCTCGACCCCCGTGTTCTCGCCCTATGCGGGCCGGGTGACCAAGCTGCTGGTGAAGCCGGGCGAGAGCGTCAAGCAAGGTCAACCGCTGTTCACGATCGAGGCCGCCGATACCGTGCAGGCCCAGAACGATTTCATCGCGGCGATGACCTCGCAGAACAAGGCGAAGTCCTCGCTCGAGCTTTCCGACATCCAGTTCAAGCGCGCCAAGGATCTTTATGAGGGCCACGCCATCCCGCTGAAGGACTATCAGCAGGCGGAAGCGACTCAGGTCCAGGCGCAGAACGACATGCGTTCCTCGGTGACGGCGCTGGAAGCCGCGCGCAACAAGCTGCGCATCCTCGGCTTCACCGACGAGGCCATCAAGGCGTTCCAGGACAAGGGCAGCATCAATCCGGAGATCACGATCTATTCGCCGATCGCCGGTACGGTCGTGCAACGCAAGATCGGTCCCGGCCAGTACGTCAATTCCGGCGCCAGCGATCCGGTCTTCGTGATCGGCGATCTCTCCACCGTCTGGCTCACTGCCTTCGTGCGCGAGAGCGACGCGGCATCGGTGTGCATCGGGCAGGACATCACCGTCAACGTGATGGCGCTGCCGGGCCGTCCGCTGACCGCCAAGATCAACTACGTCGCCGCCGCGATCGACCCCAACACCCGCCGGCTGCTGGTGCGCGCCACCATCGACAACAAGGACGGCATGCTCAAGCCGGAGATGTTCGCCAATGTCACGATCTACTCGGCTGGCGACCGCGCCGCGCCCGCAGTGCCGAAGCAGGCGCTGATCTACGAGGGTGACCAGGTGCGCATCTGGGTCGCCCGCGAGGACAAGTCGGTCGAGCTGCGCCAGATCAAGATCGGCCTCGTCAATGGCGACCTCGTCGAGGTCACCAGCAACCTGAAGCCCGGCGAGCAGATCATCACCAAGGGCAGCCTGTTCATCGACCGCGCGGCGTCCGGTAGCTGATCGACGACCCCAAGCATAACGAAGACCTGAATGGATCGCCTCGTCGCCCTTGCCGTCAATCGGCGTTACCTGATGGTCGGCATGTTCGTCGCCGTGCTGATCGGGGGCCTGATCGCGTTCAACCAGCTCAACATCGAGGCCTATCCCGATCCGACCCCGCCGATGGTCGACATCGTGACGCAGAGTCCGGGGCTGTCGGCCGAAGAGATCGAGCGCTACATCACGATCCCGATCGAGACCCAGGTCGCGGGGCTGAAGAACCTCACGACCATCCGCACCATCTCGCTCTACGGCCTCTCCGACGTCAAACTGCAATTTTCCTTCGCCTACACTTATGACGAGGCGTTGCAGCAGGTCCTGAACCGGCTGGCGCAACTCGCGCCCTTGCCCGGCAACGTGCAGCCGCAAATCTCGCCCTTGAGCCCGATCGGCGAAATCTTCCGCTATCGCCTCGTCGGCCCGCCGAACTACAGCGTGCTCGACCTCAAGACCATCCAGGACTGGATCCTGCAGCGCCGCTTCCGCGCCGTGCCCGGCGTGATCGACGTCACCGGGTGGGGCGGCAAGACCAAGACCTACGAAATGCAGGTCGACTTCAACAAGCTGATGGCCAACGGGCTGACGCTGCCGCAGGTGCTCCAGGCGGTCAGCAACTCCAACGTCAATGTCGGCGGCAACACCGTCAACATCGGCTCGCAGTCGGCGGTGGTGCGCGGCGTCGGCCTGATCCGCTCGATCGACGATCTCGCCAACACCATGATCGCGCAGACCTCGGGCAATCCGGTGCTGGTCAAGGACGTTGCGACCGTGACGGTCGGCGAAAAGCCCAGGCTCGGCATCGCCGGCCTCGACGATGCCGACGACATCGTGCAGGGCATCGTCCTGATGCGCCGCGGCGAGCAGAGCACGCCGACCATCAAGCGCGTGGAGCAGCTCGTCAACCAGATCAACAATTCGTCCATCCTGCCGCCCGGCGTGCGCATCGAGCGCATCTACGACCGCAAGGACCTGATCGACCTCACCACCCACACGGTGCTGCACAACATGGTGGTCGGCATCCTGCTGATCGTGCTGCTGCAGTGGATATTCCTCGGCGACTTACGCAGCGCGCTGATCGTCGGCGCCACCATTCCGTTCGCGCTGTTCTTCGCGGTGATCATCCTGGTGCTGCGCGGGGAATCCGCGAACCTGTTGTCGGTCGGCGCGATCGACTTCGGCCTGATCGTGGACGCCACCGTCATCATGGTGGAGGCGATCTTCCGCCGCCTGACCCAGACCACGCCGCTGTCCGAATTCGAGCAGGTGTCGAACGAGACGCTGTTCGGCATGAAGAGCCACGCCATCCTCAGCGCTGCGGCCGACGTCTCGCGCTCGATCTTCTTTGCCGCCGCGATCATCATCGCGGCCTTCCTCCCGCTGTTCACGCTCTCGGGCGTCGAGGGCAACATCTTCGGACCGATGGCGCGCACCTATGCCTATGCGCTCGCCGGCGGTCTGCTCGCGACCTTCACGGTGACCCCGGCGCTGTCCGCGATCATCCTGCCCGCGCATGTCCAGGAGACCGAGACCAAGGTCATGCTGTTCCTGCACCGGATTTACATGCCGGTGCTGAACTGGGCCGTCGCCAACCGCACCATCGTGCTCGGCGGCGCGATCGGCATCGTCGTGATGACGCTGGCGCTCAGCCGCCTGCTCGGCCTCGAATTCCTGCCCAAGCTGGAAGAGGGCAATCTCTGGATCCGCGCCACGCTGCCGCCGACCATCTCGCTCCAGGAGGGCAACACCTACGTCAACGAGATGCGCAAGCTGATCCGCAGCCGGCCCGAGGTGGAATCCGTCGTGTCGCAGCACGGCCGCCCCGATGACGGCACCGACGCGGCCGGCTTCTTCAACGCCGAGTTCTTCGCGCCACTCAAGCCCGCGAGCGAGTGGCCTGGCACGCATGACAAGGAAGAGCTGACTGCGCAATTGCTCAAGCAGCTCGACGACCGCTTCCCCGGCGTCGAGTTCAACTTCTCGCAATATCTCCAGGACAACGTCTCCGAAGCCGTCTCCGGCGTGAAGGGCGAGAACTCGATCAAGCTGTTCGGCAGCGATCTCAAGGCGCTGACCGACACCGCCAACAAGATCAAATCGGTGCTGGCGACCGTGCAGGGCGTCACCGACCTTGCGGTGTTCACATCGCTCGGACAGCCGACCATCCAGATCGACATCAACCGCGCCAAGGCCGCGCGCTATGGCCTTGCGCCCGGCGACATCAACGCCACCATCAAGGTCGCGATCGGCGGCGACACCGCGGGCGACCTCTACGAGCCCGGAAGCGATCGCCATTTCCCGATCATCGTCCGCCTTGCGCCGGAATACCGCAAGAGCGCCGAGGCGATCCAGAATTTGCGTATTGGCGCGCCCGGGCCGAACGGCACCGTCACGCAGATCCCGCTGAGCGAGGTCGCAACCATCAGCCTCGTCTCCGGCGCCGCCTACATCTATCGCGAGCAGCAGGAGCGTTACCTGCCGATCAAGTTCTCGGTGCGCGAGCGTGACCTCGGCAGCGCGATCCGCGAGGCGCAGCAGAAGATTGCCGACCAGGTGCAGTTGCCGCCCGGCTCCCACATGGAATGGGTTGGTGAGTACGGCAACCTCCAGGACGCGATTCGGCGGCTGTCGATCGTGGTGCCGATTTCGCTGGCGCTGATCGCCATCCTGCTCTGGTTCAATTTCAGCTCGATGACCGACACGCTGCTGGCGATGAGCGTGATCCCGATGGCGATCTTCGGCGGCGTGCTCGGGCTCGTCATCACAGGCACGGCGTTCAGCGTCTCGGCGGCGATCGGCTTCATCGCGCTGTTCGGCATCGCCGTGATGGACGGCATCATCATCATCTCGCAGTTCAACCAGCTCATCGAAGAAGGCATGGACCGCATGACCGCGGTGGTCCGGACCGGCGAGCTGCAGCTTCGGCCCGTGCTGATGACCTGCGTGGTCGCTGGCGTCGGCCTCCTTCCTGCCGCGTTGTCGGAAGGCATTGGCTCGCAGGTGCAGAAGCCGTTGGCGGTCGTCGTCGTCACCGGCATGATGCTGGCGCCGGTCGTCATCCTGGTGACGTTGCCGGTGCTGATCTCCTTCTTCTCGCGCCGCGCGCGCTGAGAGCGTTAGAACCCGTAGAGCCGCGCCGGATTATCGACCAGGATCTTCTTGCGCACGTCCGCGTCCGGCGCCCAGATCGGAAGCTGGTTGAGTAGCCGGCCGTCGTCGATCTGGTAGAGCGGCGCGATGTCGGTGGCCTTGCGCCCCTCGACGCGACTCGAATCCGGATGCGGCCAGTCGGTGCCCCAGACGATGCGGTCCGGATTCGCCGCGATCAGCGCCCGCGCATAGGGCACCATGTCCTGATAATCGGGCGCGAGCTTTGACGAGCGATAGGCCCCGGAGATCTTCACATAGGCCTTGCCGGATTTGACGAGCTCGATCAGGTCGGCAAATCCCGGCTGCTCCAGCCCGAGCGAGGCCTCGAGACCGCCGAAATGGTCGAACACGGCCGGCACGGGGGCGGCCCGCACGAGATCCTTGATTGCCGTGATCATCGGCAGCGTCGTGTAGAGCTGCACGTGCCAGCCGCGCGCCTTCATGCGCTCGATCGCCGCGGTGAAGCGGGCCCGGCCGACATTGGGATCGCTGATGCCGCCGGTAGCAAGATTGATGCGGATGCCGCGGAAGCCATCCTGCTGCATCGCATCGAGCTGGGCTTCCGTGGTCTTGTCGTCGATCACGGCCACCCCGCGTGCGGCCGCCCCGCGCGCCTTCATGCCGAACAGGGTGGAGGCGTTGTCGGTGCCGTAGACGCTCGGCGTCACGATCACCACGCGCTCGATACGCAGCGCCTTGTGCAGCGCCGCCATCTCATCCGGCGACGCCAGCTCCGGCGTATAGACGCGTCCGGCAAAGAACGGAAACTTCTCGGGATCGCCATGGATATGGGTGTGGCAGTCGCAGGCGTGCAGCGGGACGTCGAAATTGACCGGCGTCGCGGGCTGCGCCGCCTTGGCGTGGGCTTTGCTGGTCATGGCTACTCCGGCGGCAAGGGATGCAAGCAGGACGCTGCGTCGGTTGAGCATGATTTCTCTCCCCGCTTATTGTTCTGATTGGGGAGATTATCACGTCCGCTCGGGGCCTTCTTCGTCTCGCCGCCGCATGGCTGGTGAGCGTTGCAAGGAGTTCTTCAGGATTTGGCCGGCAGGATCGCGGCATTGAACCCGGCGACGGCCGGTTTGACTAATGATCCGCGCGCCCGGATCATCATCCTCCCACCGGAATCACTTCATGCAAAAATCTTTTGGAAAATTCAAAACAGGCGTCTCCGCCGCGGCCGTGCTTGTCGCGCTGTTCGGCGTCTACGGCTTCCGCAAATTGCAGGCGCTGGCGGCCGACCCCACCGGGCCGAAGGATTGCCGGGCGGCGGAGGATATTGGCGAGCAGGGCAAGATCGATCTGGACAAGGTGAGGGCGATCGCGCCGCTTCCGGGCGTGAAATGGTCGCAGCTCGGCGGCAGCATCAACGATGCGAGCTGTCTCAACCGCACCGAAATCTATGGCGTGGTCGAGGCGCACAGCGTCGACGATATCGCCAGGACACTGGCGTTTGCCCGCGACAACAAGCTGCCGATCACGACGGCGGGCGTGCGCCACTCCATGGGCGGGCAGGCCTTCCGCAAGGGCGGCATCGTTCTGGACATGCGCGCGTTCAACCGCATCACGCTCAACGAGGCCGCGCGCAGCGTCACCGTGCAGCCGGGCGCGACCTGGCACGACATCCAGATCGCGCTGCATCCGCGCTTTGCCGTGCGCGCCATGCAGTCGACCGACATCTTCAGCGTCGGCGGTTCGATCTCGGTCAATGCCCACGGCATGGATCACCAGGCTGGCGCGCTGGCGCGCTCGATCAAGGCGATGAAGGTCATGCTGGCCGACGGCTCGATCCGGACCGTCTCGCCGACGGAGAACACGGAACTGTTCAACCTCGTGGTCGGAGGCTACGGCCTGTTCGGCGTCATCGTCGAGGCCGAGCTCGATATCGCCGACAACACAGTCTATCAGACCGGCCGCCGCGTGCTCGACTATAAGGCGTTTCCCGCGCTGTTCTCCGGCGAGATCGAGAACGACACCAATATCGGCCTGATGTACGGTCACCTCTCGACCGCGCCGAGCAGTTTCTTGCAGGAAATGCTGCTCTACACCTACACCAAGGCCGACGGCAGCGATTTCGCGATCGAGGCGCTGGGCGAGGTCAGCAGCACGAAGCTCAGGCGCCTCACGATCAACCTGTCCAAGCAGGGGCCATTCTTCCAGGAGCTGAAGTGGCTGTCCGAGAAGCATATCGAGCACCGGATGGAGAGCTGCACGGTAACCCGCGCCCAGGCGATCGCGTCGGGCGAAGCCTGCCTCGTCAGCCGCAACAATCCCATGCATGATTCCGTGCCGTACTTGCGCAACGCTCTGCCGGATGAGACCGACATTCTCCACGAATACTTCATCCCGCGCAAAAACTTCGTCGCCTTCGTCGACGGCATGCGCAAGATCATGCTCGCCAACAACACCAACCTGCTGAATGCATCTGTGCGTGTCGTCCACAAGGAAGATAACTTCCTGACCTATTCCCCGGAGCCCGCCTTTTCGCTGGTGCTCTATATCAATCAGCCCGCCGACGACGAGGGCAACCGCCGCATGAAGAAGACGACGGAAGAGCTGATTGATCTCACCATCGCCAATGAGGGGCGTTTCTTTCTGCCGTATCAGCTCTATTATTCGCGCGAGCAGCTCAAGAAGTCCTATCCGCAGATCGACGACTTCTTTGCTGCCAAGCGCAAATATGACCCGGCGGGGCTGTTCACCAACACGATGTACCAGAAATACGCCTCGTGAGCTGAGTGTGTCAGCTTCGCTCGCGGCGTGGCGCAAGCCCGTTGCAGCCACCGGCCTGTTCGGCATCGAGCACGAGCAGGGCGCCCGCATTGTAGAGCCGGCTGACGAAGTCGGCGGCGTCGGAGCTGGCGATCGTGACATAGGCGCTGGACGCCAGCACGCGCCCGTTGGCCCTCGCGACCGCCGCAATCGCCTGCGCCTGCGGCCCGATCACGGCCAGCGAGCGGCCCGGTGAAGTTCCGAAGGTGAGGGCGACGACGAGCACGAGCCAGCCGGCGACGACGAGCGGGATCGCAAGTGCGATCCTGCCGAGCGGGCGCAGTCCTGTCCGGCTAGTAATCATAGAAGTGCTCAAGGCTCACACCCTTCGCCGTCAACCCGCGCTTGATCTCGATCAGCCGGTCGATCCTAGCCTTGAGGCCGGCCCGGCGAAAGCCGGGCTTGGCGTCGAGATCCAGCGAAAATAGTTCCGTCGTGTCGGAAACGTCGAGCACCGCATCTTTCGGCGCGATCACCGTGATGAGGATGTCGTGATTGCCGGCGATCTCGGCGAGGCCGTGACCGCCGTCCAGCAGCTTGCTCAGGATTTCCGTCAGGGCCTTGTAGCGTGGGGCCTGCACCAATTGCCAGTCGGGCGAGAGGTTGCGGATCGGCGTGATGCGCGGCTCCGCGGCCAGCGTCTCCGGCGGCAGCGTCTGCACGACGAACATGATGTCGCGTGGCTCGTCGTCATCGGAGGCATCGAGCGCGGCCTGGATCGCGCGCGCGTAGCCGATCTTGATGAAATATTCGGTGCCGAGCGCGAAGTCGCGCTCCCGGGTGCGCCAATTGCTCGGCGTCGGCGCCGAGATCGCCTCGAGACCATCGAGCTTGTCGCGAAACGGATATTTGAACCAGGGCACGGTGTAGAGGAACGCGGCGTAGTCCTGCAGCACCGTGCGTGCATATTCGTCCTGCGGCGTCAGGTGATCGCCGCGGATCCATTCGAACAGGCGGCCGACCGTGTTCTCGTAAAATCCCTTGATGGCGTATTCGGTCGAGTAGCTGATCCCGATCACATAGATCATCAGCTTGACGTCGAAGCGGGACTCCGTTGCGGCCGGCATCGCACGGTTGATGGTGCAGAAGCTGCGCCAGAAGCCGAGGATGTGGCGGAGATAGCCGAACTGGCTTTCGGTGGAGTGATCGAGGAAGCGGCCGAAATCCTCGAAGGAATAGACGATGTACCATTCCGGGAAGGTAAAATAGGTGTTGTCGAGCGGCCGGCGGTAGCCTTTCTCCGTGATCGGCGGCAGCGCGCTCGCGGCCGTCGCCGCTGGAGCAGCTTGCGACGTGGGCTGGCAGGTCCCCTCGATATAGGCGAGCGGCACGAGGATCGCGACGGCGACCAGCGCAAGCAGCGTCAGTATGAAGCGGCGCAGGCGCTTAAGCATGGACCGGGCGCGTGCGCGGGACGAGCAGATAGCCGATCAGGATGGCGACGCCGCCGAGGCCGAGATGCGGCGCGTTGGCGAAGATCCGGGTCGAGAGCGGCAGGTTCAGGACGCCATTTATGAGGATGCCGAAGTCGAGATAGCCGGAGCCGGTGAGGAGACCGAGCACGCCGTCAGCGAAATAAAAGACGCCGAAGAGCTGGAAGAACAGTTCGGATGCACGGCGCGAGGTCAGCGCTGCCGCCAGCGCCCAGAGCGCGGAGACCAGATGCAAGCCATCGGCGTACCAGGTGCGGCGGAACAGACCGAAGATCATGTCGTTCTGGTCGATGAAAAGGGGGATGTAACCGGTCAGGATCACGAAGCCGAGCAGCGCCGCATAGCCAAAGGCGCACAATCTGATGATGTCCATGGTCTCTCCGGTGGCCTCTCGAATCTTTCCAAGTCTAGAGTGTCACAAGCGCCTTGAGCAGGGCGTCGTTGAAGGTTTGGGGATCCTCGATCTGAGGGATGTGGCCGAGCCCCGGCAGCAAGGTTAAGTGCGCCTGCGGCAGCAGGGCGTTCAAATCGCGCGCCTGCTCGAGCGGCGTCACCGTGTCCATCTCGCCCCAGAGGATGGCGACGGGCCGTTTCAGCCGTGGATAGGCGCTGCGGTCGGCACTCTCTGCGCCGCGATCCGAGCCAGCGAAATAATACAGCCAGTCGGCGACGTCGGACGTGCTGTTCTGCCGGGTGAGGGGACGCTGCAGGATTTCGACGTATTCGGGCCGCGCGCGCTCCTTCTTCGCGATCAGCGACTTCAGCAGCATCTTTGTCGCAAAGGGATTGGTGACGGTCAGCGACACCAGTATTTCGCGCAGCCATTTCGGCTGCAGCAGCGCCGGCGCGTCCGATGGCGTCGCCATCAGGCCGAGCGCCGCGTCGACCAGCACGAGCGCGCGCACACGCTCGGGAAAGTGCAGCACCAGTTCGGTCGCCGCTCCCGCGCCGAAGGAATGTCCGACGATGATGGCAGGCTGCGCATCGAGCCGTGCCAGCACGTCGTTCACCCGCTCGGCCTGATCCTGTCGCGTGTAGCTGCCGGGCCGGTCCGAAAAGCCGGACGGCGGGAGGTCGAGCGCTATGACGTGATAGCCGGCGGCCGCAAGCGCATCGGTCGTCGCGCGCCATAGTTCGCTCCAGGCGGCCGTGCCGTGAAACAGCACGACCGGCGTGCCGCTCGCGGGCCCCTTCTCCTGGATGAAGACATCGCCGGAGCGGGTCGCAACCCAATGCCCGGTCGACGGCGCGAGATCGCCGCGGCCCGCCGTCTCGCGCGCGGCCGCTGCAATCCGAAATGCCGCGATAGCGGCGACGATCAGCAACACAACGATCAGGCACAGTTTGGCCGCGCCGCGAAGAATTCTGGAGATCAAATGGCCTCGGCAGACCGACGCGAATATGTGGCGGATACTCTAGCGGAGGTAGAGCAGCGAGCCAGCCGCAAAGTGCAGGCGCACTGCTAGTGCAGTTAATGAATCACTGCCCCGACGGCGTACGCAGCCCGTGCCAGGCGTCGCGGACCTGGTGGTAGTGCACCTCGGGCAGGTAGTCCGGCGTGCTCAGGTTCAAGGTCTTGACGTCGAGATGGCCGACGGCGCTGAGCAGCGTGTAGGAGGCGATGACGCGGTCGCGCAGCGCGCCGATCAGGCGCGCTTTGGCCTGGATCAGGTCGGCCTGCGAGTTCAGAACGTCGACAGTGGTGCGCTGCCCGCCGGCGGCCTCGCGCTGCACGCCTTGCAGCGCGACCGTCGCCGCCTTCACCTCGGACTCGGAAGCCGAGACCGCGATCTTGGCGCCTTCATTGGCGACCCAGGCGCTGACCGCGGCGGTGCGCGCCTGGTTGCGGACCTGGTCGAGCACGAGCCGGCTTTGCGCCGTGACCTCCTTGGCCTGCCGGGTTTGTGAGGCGGCCGTGCCGCCGTCATAGATCGGCGCGGTGACGTTGGCGACTATCGAGGCCTGGTCGGTGGCAAAGGTGCTGAGTGACGGGTCGGCGTCGCGGCTGCGGCTGGCGCTGCCCTGAATGCTGGCGCTGGGCAGCAGCGCGCCTTCGGCAACGCGGATATTGGTCGAGGCGACGTCGACGTCGAAGCCGGCGGCCATCACCGCCGGATGCTCGCGGATCGCCATCGCCATCGAATCCTCGCGGCTCTTCGGCAGATAGCGGTCGACGACCTCGGCAGGGCGAAGCTGCGCGGGCGGATTGCCGATCACCTGCGCGTAGGTCGCCTGGCTTACCGCAAGCGCGACTTCGGCGGCGTTGAGATCGGAGAGCCCGCGGTTGAGGCGGGCCTCGGCCTGCGCGGTGTCGGTGGGGGTGACGTCGCCGGCATTGAGGCGGCGCTGGGTGACGGCGAGCGTCTCGCGCAGGAAGGCGACGTTGGAGCGCTGTGCCTCGACCAGCGACTGGTTGGCGAGCACATTGGTGTAGGCCGTGACAGCGTCGAGCAGCACACCCTGGCCGACATTGCGCAGCGCTTCGCGGCCCGACTGCACCTGGAGCTCTGCGACCCGCACGTTGTTGGCGGTCCGGAAGCCATTGAACAGGGTCTGCGTCACGGTGACGCCGATGGTCCAGGGCTTCAGCGTCGCGGTCTGGATGGTATTGTCGGGCAGCAGGTTGCGCACCGTCTGCAGGCCGGCGCTCAGGCTCGCCACGATCTGCGGCCGGTAGCCGGCCAGCGCCTGCGGCACGTTCTCGTCGGTTGAGCGTTGACGGGCCCGCTCGGCATTGAGCTGCGGGTTGGTCTGGTAGGCCTTGACCAGGGCCTCGGGCAGGGCCTCTGCGCCGGCAGTTGCGGGCAGGGCACAGCAAAGTGCCAGCGCGGTCCATGTCGCCAAGACAGGACCGACGCCCGATCGATGTCGCGTCACGACGCGACCAGCTCTGGCGGCATGCCCAATCATGTATTCCCGCAAAACCCCGGCTGTCCGCCCCCGCCGACGGCGGCCCTCATACCTGTTTAACCAGCGCCGGTCCCGCAGGCAAACTGCCGCGGGCAATACCCCCATGAAATCCGTGCTTGTTGCAGCTGCGTCACAGCGATTCCATAGGAAGCGGCTGAAGCCTTACACCAGCCTTACCGGTGCTTCCCTTGCCGGTGCTTGCCCTACCGGTTCTTGTTCACCGGCTTGCGCTTCTCGATGAACGCGGCCATGCCCTCCGAGCGGTCTTCGAGCGCGAAGGTCGCGTGGAACAGGTTGCGCTCGACGCTCATGCCCTCGGCGAGCGTGGTCTCGAAGGCGCGATTCACCGCCTCCTTGGCCATCGCGGCGGCAGGCTGCGACATCGAGGCGATCTTCTCGGCGGCAGCGATCGCCTCGTCCATCAGCTTGTCGGCGGGCACAATGCGGCTGACGAGGCCGGAGCGCTCGGCTTCCGCCGCGTCCATCATCCGACCGGTGAGGCAGAGATCCATCGCCTTGGATTTGCCGATTGCGCGGGTCAGGCGCTGTGTGCCGCCGATGCCCGGAATGGTGCCGAGCGTGATCTCGGGCTGGCCGAACTTTGCGGTGTCGGCCGCGATGATGATGTCGCACATCATCGCGAGCTCGCAGCCGCCGCCGAGCGCGTAGCCTGCGACGGCGGCGATCGTCGGCTTGCGGCAGCGCGCGATGCGGTCGCCGCCGATCGCGGCAAAATCCTCGGAGAACATGTCGATGAAGCCCTTCGGCTGCATCTCCTTGATGTCGGCGCCGGCGGCAAAGGCCTTGTCGCTGCCGGTCACGACGATGCAGCCGATGGCGTCATCGGCCTCGAGATCGTCGACGGCTGCCGCGATCTCGCGGAAGACGCCGAACGAGAGCGCATTGAGCATCTTCGGCCGGTTCAGCTTGACGATGCCGACCGCGCCTTTGCTTTCGACGATGATGTGTTCGAACGTGCTCATGCTCCACCCACGCTTTTGATTGAGCGGGCAATTTGCCCGCTGGCGCGGTGGGCTTCAAGGGGCCAAAGGCGGGACGCGCGGGTGGCGCGCCCGGAACAGGTCGTCAGGCCATGAACATGCGCGCGGCTGACGCCAGCGTCAGGAACGCGCCGAACCCGATGAAGATCTTGCCGATCAGGGAGCTCTGGTCCCAGGCCGAGCTCTGCTGGCTGCTCGCGGCCATCACCGGCGCCGGACGCGGCTGCGCGTCGGTGGCGGCAATCACCGCCTTCTGCGCGGGCGGGTTGTCCTGTTGCAGGGCGCGATCGACGTCGTTGAGCTGGTCAGGCGCAACCACCTGGTTCTCGGCACCGGGGGCGGCTGAGTCGTCGGCGGCAGCCTGGACATTGTCGTTGGCCCGGTTGGTCATCGCGGTGGCCGCGGCGGCGGTTGGGGTGTCGGCGGCAGCGAGCTGCGCGTTGGCATTGGCGACGGTCGGCGGCATCTGGCTGGAGGCCGGCGCGTCGCTGTTGGTCTTTGCATCGGCTGCCTTTGCCGTGTCCTTCTTGTCGGCCTTGTCGTCGGCGGATTTTTCCGTCTTGCTGCTGCTGCGGTGCGAGGCGTGGCGCCGGTGCTTGCTGGGCTTGACCTCGTCGGCCTGTTTGCTCGCGCTGTCCGTTTTGGTGGTCGCATCCGGCGCGGCCTGTGCAGCGCCTCCGAACAGCAAGAAAAGTCCGGCCAGAAGAATCAAGGCCGCGCGCCCGCTGGCTTTCATCATGTTGACGATCTCCCCAATTGGCCCGTCCCGGGGCGAACAGAGACGCCGGCGCGTGACCACAGCGGGGCGGAAAATGGGAATCTTCGGGCTACACCGGGCAAAAACGGGGCAAACCGCCGCCTCGCGGGCTGCCGCCGGGTGCCAGCGGGAGCGATCGGTGTTATGAGCCTCCCGGGCCTTTGCGGACGGGGATGGCGCATCGATCACGACTTCGTGATCGTGAGGTGCGGGCGTAACAAATTGAAAGAACGGCCGAATTGCATGGTGAGGGGCGCGCGTGCGCGGACGTGAGGACGAGTGGACCGGCCTGATGCGGTCGGCCATGGCAGGCGATGATGCGGCGTATCAACGCCTGTTGAGGGCGATCACGCCTGTGCTGCGCGCTGCCGCGAGGCGCGGCCTGGCGCGGGCCGGGCAGCCTCCCGACCAGGCCGAGGATATCGTGCAGGACATTCTGTTGGCGGTGCATCTGAAGCGGCACACCTGGGATAGCGAGGCCCCCTTCGCCCCCTGGCTGTTCGCGATCGCCCGCAACAAGCTGATCGACGCTCTCCGGCGACGCGGCAGGCGCATCTTCGTCAACATCGACGATTTCGCCGAGACGCTGCCTGGCGAGGCGCCGCAGGAGACGGCTTCGGCGAGCGAGGTCGCGACCCAACTCAACACCCTGCCGCAGCGCCAGCGTGACGTCCTGCAGTCGATCGCGGTCGATAGCGCCTCGATCAAGGACACGGCGGCAAAGTTCTCGATGAGCGAAGGTGCGGTGCGCGTCGCGCTGCATCGGGGCCTTGCCGCGCTCACGGCCAAACTGCGGGACCGTTAGTCATGGATACCGATCAACTCATTCGCACGCTCGCCGCCGACAATGCCCATCGCGCGCCGCGCGTCGGCGCGGTGCTGACGATGGCGCTGCTGGTGGCGGCTCCCTTGTCGATCCTGATCTTCGCGACCTTCCTCGGCGTGCGGCCCGATGTGATGAGCGCGATGCATAACCCGTTCTTCGACATGAAGTTCGCGGTGACGTTGTCGCTCGCGATCCCCGCGATCATCATCAGCCTGCATCTGTCGCGTCCTGAAGCCTTGATGCGCGGCTGGGGCTGGCTGCTGCTGCTTCCCGTCGGACTGCTTGCGGTCGCGATCGGCGGCGAGATGATGATGGCGCCTGCGATGCCGATGACGTTGCGGATGGTGGGCAAGAACTCCAGGGTCTGCCTGTCGGCGATCCCTGCGATGTCGTTGCCGCTGCTTGCCGGCGCGCTGTTCGGATTGCGCCACGGCGCACCGTCGCGTCCCGCGCTCGCCGGCGCGCTGGCCGGCATGTTGTCGGCGGGGCTCGCCGCGACGCTCTATGCCTCGCACTGCACCGACGACTCGCCGCTGTTCGTCGCGACCTGGTACACGATTGCGACCGCGCTCGTGACCGCGGTCGGCGCGCTCGCGGGATCGAAGGTCTTGCGCTACTAGCGCGCCGGCTCAGGCCAGCGACGTCGTGTTCTGCTGCATGCGATGGAAGCGCAGCACCTGCTGCGCGGTGGAGCTACGCAAGGCATCGTAGGTATCCCGCAGCGTCAGCATGTCCGTCTGTGCACCGCCGGACAGCTTTTCGCGCATGGCGATGATCGCGCGCACGCTCGACCACGACATGCCCGCGACCTTGGCGAGGATCATCACACCCTCGTTGCGGCTCTCGACCATCATGTTCTCGGCGGTCTCGACCGCGACGCCTGCGAGCGCCGCCAGCCCGGCGTTGGTCTCGTCGAACTTGCCCTGCTCGGCAAAGGTCATGACCTGGTATTCGTTGAGGCGGCCGTCCTCGTGCAGCGACTTCACCAGCGCGCGCGCCATCTCGGTCTGCCTGGTCATGGCGGCGGCGCGGACGCGCTGGGTCGCTTCCTGAACCACGCTGGCGACTTCGCCGGCAAGCTCCGGATTGGCGGCCTCGAGCTTCCTGCGCACGCTCAGCGAAGCCTTCGCGACCAGCTTCAGGTAATGATGGCGCGGCAGGTCGGGCCGCAGGCCGATGCAGGTGGCGAGGTCGTCGTCACGCTCGGCGCGCGTGACGAGGTCCGTAAGGCTTCCCTCGGAGAACCGGGCGCCCGGATTGGCGACGGTCGACTGCACCACGTCGTCGTTGCCGCGCGCCACCAGCACGTCGGTGAGCGCGTCCGAGAGCACCCGCCGCAACGAAATTGCCTTGAGGTGGGCTTGGCTCTTGCTGCGCGCGATCTCGATCAGGGTGGCCTCGTCCAGCCGTTCCGACTTCGACAGCACAGGACCGGCGACGTCGATGACATCGTCGAGTGCCAGCGTGCGGATGATCCTTGGCGGCGCAGCTCCGATCGGGGCGAGGCGGTCGGCGAGCAGCGCCTTGGCCGAGGTCTCGATCCGCTCGACCAGGCACTGGAACACGTCATCGAACAGGCGGACGTGCTGGTCGGAATAATCCACCGCGTTGTTGATGAAGAGGTCGGTGACGCGGCGCAGCGTCTCCACCCGGCGTGCGACCGTGCCGTGCGAGAGCGCGGCCTGCAATTCATCGAGCAGGTTTTCGGAAGGCTTGGCGGATTTGGATCTCATAGCCCTGTCCTGGAGCGTTTGGTCCGGCGGCTTCTGCGCGACCGGCGGCAATGGAATGGTCAGCTCGTTGCAATTCGGTTGCGCCCTTGCGCCTTGGCGGAATAGAGCGCGCTGTCGGCGCGCGCGAGAAATGAGTCGGCAGTATCGTTGTCGCGCAGCGAGGCGACGCCGGCGGAAATCGTCACGTTCATGCCGGAGGAGAATGTATTCCAGTCGAGATCGGCGACGATCCCGCGCAGCCGCTCGAGCATCCGCGCGGCGGCGTCGGCTCGCGTGTTCGGAAGCAGCAGCAAAAATTCCTCGCCGCCGTAGCGGCCGAAGCGGTCTTCCGGACCGATATTGGCGAAAATGGTGATCGCGAAGGTGCGCAGCACCTCGTCGCCGACGGGATGGCCGTGGGCGTCGTTGATGCGCTTGAACCAGTCGAGATCGATCAGCGCGATCGCAAAGGATTTTGCCGTCTCGCGCGATCGCTCGATCTCGGCGTCGAGCAGCCGCATGATGCAGCGGCGGTTATAGGAGCCGGTGAGCTCGTCGAGCTCGGCGAGCTCCTCGATGCGCTGATAGGCGGCCTTCAGCTCGATGCTGCGCCGGTACAGGATCTTGCGCAGCGTGCTGCCGAACAGGCCGAGGAAGGCACACTGGCCGATCACGAGCACGAAACACAGCATCGAGGCGGTCCGCTCGAGACGCGTTGCGACGGGCAGTCCGATCGGCAGGTCCGAGACCAGGAAGACGAATGCGAGCCCGGCGGTCGCCAGGCTCCAGGTGAGCATCGCCTGGCGCGAGGTCATGCGCAGCGTGCCGAACGCGAAGATCAGGAACAGCACGCTGATGAAGGCGACCCCGACCGTCGGCACCGCGAGCAGGAAGATCATCTGCAGCGCCATATGCGCCGAGATCTGGAAGACGGTGAGGTAATGGTCCTCGAACTGGTCGCCGAAGCCGGATTCAGACAGCACGGCGAACGTGCCGATGATCATCAGGCCGCCGAACCAGAACAGCGATGGCACGGCCATCGAAATCGCGCCGTCATGGGCGTAGAGCAGCAGGACCGACGCGCCGAGCGAATAGCTCACGACCTGGCCGACATACATCTGCCGCCGCTGCCGCATCCGTCGCGCGCGCACCTCCGGCGCCGTCGCGTCGGGCGCCCGCGCAAGCTCCGCGGCTTCTGCGGCATTCCGGTCCGGGAGGGACGTCGCGGCCGTGCTCATGCTCTCGCCGTTGGTGGGTGTCGGTCCAAAAATCTACGTGGCAAGCCTTTAGGTTTGGTATCCTCGCCTTGCGAATCCGGGCTCGTTGCGCTGGCAAATGGCCTTGATCCGACACGAAATTTAGTGAGCGATTAGGGATCGTTGACGATCGGTCGAGCCAAAGCAGGGGTTCGTGAGACATACGTCGTGCAGGGCTGCTGCCATGGATCGAGCTTTGGTCGGGCCGCGTGCGCCCGACAGGCACTCCGCAGGAAAGTTTTTCAGTATTATGTTACCGATACGGAGCAGGGCGGCCAACCGCCGCGGGCGGCGAAAGGAAAATACGCGTATGTGGGGTAGATCACACAGGGCCCCGTATGTCTGCGGTAAGCTGAAGAATCTTGCGCCTCCCGTCGAACCGTCCGCCGTTTCGACCCGACCAACCTTGCGAGACGGCCTTTGAGCGTGACACAGGCGGCTTCGGACGAGGTCCTGATCGCCAGGATCGCTCAAGGCGACCGGCTCGCCATGCAGGTGCTGTACGGGCGGCATCATGTCAGGGTGTATCGCTTCGGGCTCAGGCTCGTGCGCGACGAACAGGTGGCGGAGGACCTCATAAGCGAGGTGTTTCTCGACGTCTGGCGTCAGGCCGGCAAGTTCGAGGGCCGATCCGCTGTTTCCACCTGGCTGCTGGCAATCACCCGATTCAAGGCCCTGTCTGCGCTCCGGCGCAGGAAGGACCTCGAGTTGGACGACGAAGCTGCCAACGCGATCGAGGATTCGTCCGACGATCCGGAAACGGCGGTGCAGAAGAAGGATACCAGTGAAGCGTTGCGGGAGTGCCTGACGTCACTTTCGCCGGAACATCGGGAAATCGTCGATCTTGTCTACTACCACGAGAAGTCCGTGGAGGAGGTGGCCGAGATCGTCGGAATACCGGAGAACACGGTAAAGACGCGCCTGTTCTATGCGCGCAAGAAACTGGCCGAACTGCTGAAGGCAGCCGGCGTTGAGCGAGGCTGGCCATGATGGCTTTGAGCAAGAAGATGCTGGAGCAAGAGCCCAGTGAAATTGAAATGCTGCTGCCGTGGCATGCCGCCGGCACGCTGAATGCGCGCGACGCCCGCCGCGTCGAAGAAGCGCTCGCGCGTGATCCCGAGCTCGCCCGGCAATATGCCGCGATCCGCGGCGAGTACGAAGAGACGATCCATCTGAACGAGAGCCTCGGCGCACCGTCGGCGCGCGCGATGCAGAAGCTGTTCTCGGCGATCGACGCCGAGCCCTCGCGCACGACCGGCTCGTTGCCGCTGTCGGCGCGGATCTCGACCTTCTTCGCGGGCCTGTCGCCGCGCACTCTGGCCTGGTCGGCGAGCCTCGGCGCGATTGCGCTGGTACTGCAAGCCGGCATCATCGGCGCGGTGCTGATGAAGACCCAACCTTCAACCTTCCAGACGGCGTCGCTCTCGACCGCCCCGATTACGCGCGAGCTCGGCGGATCCACTGCGACGCCAGCGCGTGCGCTGGTGCGCTTCACGCCGGAGGCGCGGGTGGCCGACATCACGTCGCTGCTCGACAGCTACCAGGCCTCGATCATCGACAGTGCCAAGGGCGGCATGTTCCGCCTTCAGTTCGACAAGGCGATGAGCCAGGACGAGCTGACCGCGCTGCTCGGCCGGATGCAGCGCGAGAAGTTCGTCAACCTCGCCGTTGCGGCGCCCTAAGGGCGCCCTCGAGCCGATGACGCGCAAATTCGAGAGCGGGGTGAGAGCAGGGGCCTGCGCATCATCCGTGGGCGCCGTGCTTCTCCTTGCCACCTCGCTCGACATCGAGGTCGCCCATGCGCAGGCGATCATGCGCACGCCCACGATCAGTGTTCCCTCGCGTACGCCGACCATCAGTCCGGGCATTGCAGCAAGGGCCATGAGCGTCGACCGCGGCCCGAACGGGGGCGGCACCACGCCCCGGCTGTCGGCGCGGATGGGACCGATCCCGGTGCGGCCGTATGTGCGCTACTCGCCGAACCTCTATCCCGCCTGCACCGCGCCCTATCGTGACGCCGACGGCGAGTGCCTCGCGCAGTCGAACGGGGATGGCGGCGGCAGCGGCAAGTCGGGCAAAAAGAGCGCCGGCAAGGGGCGCGGCAACAACACGCCCGTCGCCGCAAACCCGCGCACCTTCGCCAACGAGTTCGTCGCCGAGATCGACGGCGCGCTCTCGCTGGCCGAGGCCGACGAGCTGGCCCGGCGGCACGGCTTGAGGCGCGTCGCCTCGGAGAATTTCCCGCTGATTGGCGCCACGGTCGGCCTTTTCCGCATCGCCGACGGCCGGCCCTATGACACGGTGCGGCGCGAGTTCGCCGCCGACGGCAGCGTGCGCTCGCTCCAGCCGAACTATCGCTACCTGCTCCAGGACCAGAAGGTGGCGGCGCCGACCGAGGGCGATCCCGCGCAATATGCGCTGGCGAAGCTCCGGCTACCGCAGGCCCACGCGCTGGTGCACGGCGCCAACGTCACGGTCGCGGTGATCGATTCCGGGATCGATGCGAAGCATCCCGAACTCGCCAATTCCATCGCCGACAATTTCGATGCGCTCGGCAGCTCCGAAGGCCCGCATGTCCACGGCACCGGCATCGCCGGCGCCATCGTCGCCCATGGGCGGCTGATGGGCAGCGCGCCGGAAGCGCGCATCATCGCCATCCGCGCCTTCGGTGGCACCACGGGCGGCGCCGAGAGCTCTTCCTACATCATCCTGCGATCGCTGAACTACGCCGCCGAGCACGGCGCGCAGATCGTCAACATGAGCTTTGCCGGTCCGAAGGACGCAGTGATCGAGCGCGCCATCGCGGCAACTGCCGCACGCGGTCTCGTCCTGGTCGCGGCCGCGGGCAATGCCGGTGCGAAATCGCCGCCGCTCTATCCCGCCGCCAATCCCAATGTGATCGCGGTCAGTGCGACGGATCAGCAGGACAAGCTGTTCACCGCCTCCAACCGCGGCAACTACATCGCGCTTGCGGCGCCCGGCGTCGACATCTTCCTGCCGGCGCCGGACGGCAAGTATCAGATGACGTCGGGCACCTCGTTCTCGGCTGCCTATGTCTCCGGCGTCGCGGCCCTGCTCCTGGAGCGCAACAACGCTCTGAAGCCGGAAGCGCTGCGCATGACGCTCGCGAAGACTGCGCACGACCTCGGTTCACCCGGTCGTGATGATCTGTTCGGCGACGGCGAGGCCGACGCCTACGCGGCTGTGACGGCCATTCCGTCCGACAATGCGAGCCCCGTTGCCGCCGCGTCCGGTACAACAAAACGTGAAGGCGGCGAGGGGCGTCGCGAGGAGCCTGGAATCCGCGCGATCGAGCAGCCATCGCTGTCGAGCGCGGACGATAAATCGACGGTTTCCCAGACGGATAGGCCGGCAGCGCGATAGACGCTTGCGACAAAGTTGCACGCGGCGAGAAGGTTAAAAAATCGAACCCCGCGTTGAACGTTCAGCCCGCTGCCACGACCAAAATATGTGGGAGCGGTCATCCCTCCCCATAGGTCATATCAGGCGCGAGCGCCCATCCACCCCAAGCGCCCATATGGCTCGACCCGTCCGGTTGTCCCCCCGGACGGGTCTTTTCTTTTGGGGGTTGCTTTCTTGAAGCGCCGCTCCGGTCAGCTTCTGGTTGAGCTGGCGATGGCGGTCCCTCGTCGTTGCTTCTGCCGCTACGCCGCAAGACCGCTATGCTTGTGTGAAGCTTGACTCCAAATCACACAAAATCTCCGCACGACTACGGTGTTTGACGACGAAGACCGCGTCGTTGCTGGACAAGTCAAAACTTTTCCACAAAATATTCATGTCGCGTCTAAATTGATTCGTGAGCGTTGCGTCCCCCGCGTCCGTATTTTCTCCTGACGGGCTGGTTCATGACACATCGCCAAGGCGTGGCTTGCCGCCGCGACGTTGCAGAGCGCTGGTGCGCGCTCGCCGAGCAGCGGCTGGGACATCTCACCGAAATGTTCGAGACCGGGCGCTGGCGCCGCTATCACTCGGAGCTCGCATTCCTCGAAAACATCCAGGAAGCCAAGCGCGCGCTCCAGACTTGGCGCGCGATTGCGATTGGCGGGGACGTGCAGGCGGCCGCGGCGAGCGTGACGCCCGCGTTCGGCTGGTCTCCGGCCACCATGCCGCGCATGGCTCCGCGCGAGCAGGCCCAGACCGTGCAGCCGAAGGCCGTGCACATCGCGCGTGAAACGGCCGTGCCGGTCGCACTCGACCCCACGCCGGACGTGCTCGCCGAGATTACCGAAGCCCCGATCGCTCCAATTGCACCCCTCGCTCCCATCGCACCGGCCGCTCCAACCGCACCGGGCGCGCGGATTGCGACGTTCCTGCCGACCTTCTCGCCGCCCGCCGCCGACGTCGTCGCAGCACCGGAGCGCGTCGTCGAATTCACCCTCAGCCTTGACGGCATCGAAGCCAGATACCCGCTGCTGCGCAACGCGTTTTAGCGTCGGGAGGAAGACCGCCGTTTCTCGCCCCGTCACCCTAAGGTGCTCGCCCTGCAGTGCAGAGCACCGCAGGGCGAGCCTCGAAGGATGAACGGCCATCGGCCCGCCGCGCCAAGGCGCAGCGAGCAGACTGCTTGCGCATCTACCGCCGCACCGCATTCCCGCCGATTACCACCTGCGCAAAGCGCTGGGCGCCGTCCGCGGACAAATCCCCCGTCACCACGCGCGCATGGTCGAGCCCGACCACGGCGCCGCGCGGGGTCTCTGAGATCATGTTGTTGTTGACGAGCGCCGTGCCTGCGCCGGGCACGACCGAGATGCCGACACCGGCGAGCGCCTTGCGGATCACGTTGCCCGAGATCACGACGTCGCGCAGATATTTGCCCCAGCCGGCGACGATGCCGTAGGACGGCGCGTTCTCGATCACGTTGCCGGTCACCGACGAATCCGCCTCAACGTAGATGCCGACGCCGGCATCGTCATCCGGCGCCGTGCCGATCGGCCGCTTCGGAATCAGGTTGCGGATGATGTTGCCCTGGACCACGGCGATGCGGCCGCCCTCGTTGAAATTGCAGACGGAGACGCCGACGGCGGCGCCATCCACCGTGTTGTTGGCGATCACGGCGGCCTCGAACGAGAACTCGGAATAGAGCGCGACCTCGCGCACGTCGCTGACGCTGTTGTCCGTGATGTGGATGTTCGAGGCCGAATTGCCGCGCACCGCGGAATAGTCGCAATTCTTGATGCGGTTACCGCGCACAATGACGTTGCCGGCGCGGAAGGCGTTGATGGCGTTCCCGTACTGGCCTGAGCCGCCGGGGCCGGCCTTGATGTCCTCGATGCGGTTGTCGGCGACCAGTGTGCCGTCATCGCCAACCGCGGTGCGCAGAATCTCGATGCCGTTGTCATTGGTGCCGATGATGGTGTTGCGCGAGACGCTGAGGCCCTTCGCATCGAACGAGACCACGGCCGTCACGGCGATGTTGGTGAAAATGTTGCCGGAGATGTCGCCCGACACCTGCTCGAGCCAGATGCCGCTGCCGCCCGAGCCCGTGATCTCGCAATCCGTGATGCGGACGTCGCGTCCGCCGAGGCAGTGGATCAGGCCGCGCCGCGTCGGCAGCGGGATGCCGCCGCCGTCGAACCTGATGCCGGTGAGGCCGATCGCATCGGAGCCGTCGCTTTGGATGGCCGAGGCCCCGCCGGTGAAGACCAGCTTGGTCGCGCCGCGGACGCCGATCAATTGCGAACCATTTTGCAGCCGCAACAGGCCGGTGCGGTAGACGCCGGGCGGCAAGGCGAGCGGCATTTGCGCCCGCGCGGCCTCGTCGATCGCGCGCTGGAGCGCGCGCGTCTGGTCCTCGCCGCTGCCGGGCCGCACCCCATATTGCGTGGCGTCGCGGCCGAGCAGCGACGTCAGTGGCGCTGCGCGCGCGGCGTCGGCACGCACGGCCAGCGCGCCCGCAACGCCTGCGGCAGAAGCTCCGATGAGATGGCGGCGGTTGAGGTCCATGATGCGTCCTCCGGCGGACGCGGGAAGCGTCCGCGCGAATTAGGTAGCGCAGAAATGCGGCAGGGCGGCCGGGACCGGAAGGATTGTTCGAGGTAGGGTTAAATGTTTACGCAAGCGAGGTGCCGTAGTGCCGCAGGGTGGGCAAAGCGACTTGTCCGCCGTAGCTCGAAGAGCGAAGGCGGAAGCGTGCCCACCGTCGTCGCCGCGGATCTGGATGCGTCGTGGGCACGGCGCAAGCGCGCCTTTGCCCACCCTACGGCTGCGTGTTCCGCGTCTTCCGCGCCAATTGCACCATCTCCATCAGCATCGCTTCTCCGGCATCCACGAGCTCCTCGAGCGTGATGCGAGGAAACCCCTTGCGCCGCACCGCGCCGCTGCGCGCGAGCAGGGGGATGTGGATGAACGCCGCCAGCCGCGGCCCGCCGGCATTCACGCCTTCGATCGCGCGCCAGCTCAGATAATTGCAGAGATAGGCGCCGGCATCGCGAGAAGACCGCGCGTCGATGCCGGTGAAGCGTGCAGCGCGCAGCAGCCTTGCCGTGTGCGGACCGAACATCATCGCGTCCGCATTGCCGGCGATGGCACGCTTGCGCGAGCGCGTATTGGCGGCGTCGGGCCAGAGCATCGTGACGGCGTTGCGCGCGCGGGTCTCGACCCGAAGGAAGGGCGTGCGTGCTGCGAGGCCGAACATGAGAAGCGCGTCCGGCTTCACCTTCGCGAGCACCTCCGGCAGTTGCCGGTCGATCGCGGCATAGGTGACCGGGAAGATGTGGCTTGCGATCTCGACATCATCGAGTGCCGGACGGCGCAGGTGCGCCAATCGTGCGACCAGCGGCTGGGTCGGGTTGTAGGGCGCGCCGGGAAAGGGCCCGAAGCCCGTGAGGAGGATGCGGAGCTTTGCGCTCATTGCAGCAACTCCAGGATATGCTCGGCGGCGAGGGCCGGGGTGAGATGACCATCTGCGACCTCGGCCTCGATCTTTCTGACCTTCGTGCGCACGGATGCTTCGGTGCGCAGCCGCGCCAGCATGCGCTGCTCAAGCATCGACCACATCCACTTCACCTGCTGCTCGCGCCGTCGCGCCGCGAACTCGCCGGATGCGCCCATTGCCTTGCGGTGATCCAGGATCTTTTGCCAAAGCTCGGCGATGCCCTTGCCCGTCAGTGCCGAATAGGTGACGACCGGCGGGTGCCAGTGCTCCGAGCGGGGCGCGAGGATGTGCAGTGCGCCGCGATAGTCGGCGGCCGTGATGTTGGCGCGCTTGAGATTGTCGCCATCGGCCTTGTTGATCGCGATCATGTCGGCGAGCTCGACGAGGCCCTTCTTGATGCCCTGAAGCTCGTCGCCGCCGCCCGGCAGCATCAGCGCCAGGAAGAAGTCCGTCATGTCGCAGACCGCCGTTTCCGACTGGCCGATGCCGACAGTCTCGACCAGCACAACGTCGAAGCCGGCCGCCTCGCACAGCAGCATCGCCTCGCGGGTCTTCGCAGCGACGCCGCCGAGCGTCCCGGAGGACGGCGAGGGGCGGATGAAGGCGTGGTCGGAGGCCGAGAGCCGCGCCATCCGCATCTTGTCGCCGAGGATCGAGCCGCCGCTGCGCGCCGAGGACGGGTCGACCGCCAGCACCGCGACCTTGTGGCCCTGCTCGATCAGGTAGGTGCCGAGCGCATCGATGGTGGTGGATTTGCCGACGCCGGGCGACCCGGTGATGCCGACGCGAACCGCCTTGCCGGTCTCGGGCAACAGCATCTGCACCAGCGCGCGCGCCAGTGCCTGATGGTCGCTGCGCCGGCTCTCGATCAGCGTGATGGCGCGCGCCAGCGCGGCGCGGTGACCCGCGCGGAGGTCGCGTGCGAGGGATTGGGTGTCCAGCGAGGGCTTCTTCTCAGTCATGCCCTGCTTTACAACGCCCCGGCGGGGCAGGCGAGGGCTGCTCGCCCCATATCACCGCGATGTTGCCGCCGCCGTCTGTGCCGGTTTCACCTTCCGCCACACCCACACCATCACCGGCCAGAGCAGCGCGCCGATCGCCATGGCGGCGAGGATCGCGGCAACCGGGCGCTCGAAGAACGGCAAGATGCTGCCGTCGGACTTGATCAGCGAGGTGACGAAGGCCTGCTCGACCATGGTGCCCATGACGATGCCGAGCACCATGGCGGCCACGGGATAGCCGTTTGCCTCCATCACGTAGCCGATCACGCCAAAGGCGGCGACGGTGACGACGCCGAACATGTTGTTGCCGATCGCGAACGAGCCGACCGCGCAGCAGAGCATGATGATCGGCATCACGGTGGAGCGCGGCGCCAGCAGGATGTAGGCCGCGACCCGGATCATGGCGATGCCGAGCGGGATCATCAGAATGTTCGCGATGATGAACATCAGATAGATCGCGTACATGCTCGACGCTTTCTCGGTGAACAGCGTCGGGCCCGGATTGAGCCCCTTCATGTAGAGCACGCCGATCGCGATCGCCGCGATGGTGTCGCCGGGTATGCCGAACAGCAGCGAGGGCACCCAGCCCGAGGCGATGCTGGCATTGTTGCTGGCGCCCGCCTCGACCAGGCCCTCGACATGGCCGGTGCCGAACTTTTGCGGCTCCTTGGAGAAGCGCTTCGACATCGCGTATGAGACCCAGGCGGCCATGTCGGCGCCCGCTCCCGGCAGCACGCCGATGATGATGCCGACGATGTTCCCGCGCGTCATCTGCCAGTGGTATTTCCTGGTCAGCGACCACTGGCCGGCCATGATGCTCCCGAACTTTCGCCGCGGCAGCGGCGGCGGCTCGGGCGTTAGCATCGCGCGCATCACCTGCGCCACCGCGAAGACGCCGACCAGCGCCGGGATCGGCTCGATGCCGCCGAACAGATCGGTGATGCCGAAGGTGAAGCGCGGCACGCCGCCGGGATTCTCGATGCCGATGCAGGAGACGAGCAGGCCGATGAACATGCCGGCGATCGCCTTCACCGGCGAGGAGCGCGCCACCAGCGTCGCGCACATCAGGCCGAGCAGGGCAAGCCAGAAATATTCGAAGGTCGAGAACGACAGCGCGATCTCGGCCAGCGGCGGCGCCAGGATCATCAGCGACAGCACGCCGGCGATGCCGCCGACCGCGGAGAACCACACGCCGGCTCCGAGCGCGAGCTCGGCCTGGCCCTTTCGGGTCATGGCGTAGGCTTCGTCCGCATAGGCGGCAGAGGCGGGCGTACCGGGAATGCGCAAGAGCGCGCCGGGGATGTCGCCGGAAAAGATCGCCATCGAGGACGCCGCGACGATGGTCGCGATCGCCGCGATCGGCGACAGGTAGAAGGTGACGGGGACGAGCAGGGCGGTCGCCATCGTCGCCGACAGGCCCGGCAGTGAGCCGATGACGAGCCCGTACACGGAGGCTGCGAACATCGCGATGACGACCTCCCAGGTGGAGATCAGCGCGAACGCATCAATCAGGGTTTTCAGCATGGATCACCAGGGCGTCGGCAACAGGCCGGCGGGCAGCGGCACGCGCAGCAGCTTGCCGAAGATGAGATGGATGGCGAAGGGTGACAGCGCCGCGAGCGGCAGCGCGAGCTTCCACTTCGCGCCGAGCGCGGTCGAGGTCACGTAGACCATGACCGCCGCGGTGATGATGAATCCGAGCCGGTCGGCTGCGAAGACGTAGAACAGCAAGAGTGCCGGCGGCAGCAAGGCGCGCAGGCTGTAGAGCTTGTTTTGCGGTGGCGGCGCGGCGGCGGCCTGGCCGTCCTCGATCGGGATCAGCTCTTCCTCCTCCTCGAAGGAATGGCCAATGCCGAACACGATCGCGAGCCCGCACAGCGCAAGGCCCACACCGATCACGAGCGGAAATACGTTGGGGCCGACCGGCTGGCCCGGCACCGGCGGCAGGATCCAGCCGCCATAGGCCGCCGCCGCGCCGAGTGCGACGAGAAACGATCCCGTGACGGAGTCGGGAAGACGCATGGGAGGAGTCCTATGAGAGAAGTTCTCCCTCTCCCCGCTTGCGGGGAGAGGTGAGCAGAGTGTGCGGGCCCGAGATCATGCCGGTGAGCCGATGCGAGATTACGCCTTCGTCAGGCCGGCAGCCTTCATCGCTTCGCCCATCTGAGCGTCACCCTTGTCCATGAAGCTGCCGAACTGGCCGCCGTCGCCCCACACCGTGCCGAAGCCGCGATTGCTCATGAAATCCTTGAACTCGGCGGAGTCGTAAACCTTCTTCAGCGCCGCGGTGAGTTTTGCCGTGATCTCCGGCGGCAGGTTCTTCGGCGCGCCGATGCCGCGCCAGGCGCCGGTGGCGTAGTTGACGCCCATCGACTCCTTCAGCGTCGGCACGTCGGGGAAGATCGGATTGCGCGCGGGCGCCATGATGGCAAGGCTTCTCGCCTTGCCCGCCTCGATGATGGCGCGGGCTTCCGGCACCGAGCACGTGGTGAGGTCGAGGCCGCCGGCGGCGAGATCCTGCATCGCAGGTGCTGCGCCGTTCGAGGGCACCCAGGCCACCTGGTTGGCGGGCAGGCCCATCGCCTGCATCCAGCCGACCAGCGCGAGATGCCAGATGCCGCCCTGGCCGGTGCCGGAGGCCTTGAACTTGCCGGGAGGCGCGGCCTTGATCGCGTCGGCGAGGTCCTTGACCGTCTTGTAGGGCGAGGAGGACGAGACCTGGATACCCGGCGGGTCCTCGTTCATCAGCGCCAGCGGGGTGTAGCTCCGCGGCGTCAGGTCGGTCAGGCCCTGCCAGTGCATCATCGAGATTTCGACGGTGAGCATGCCGATGGTGTAGCCGTCCGGCTGGGCAGTCGCGATCGCAGTGTGACCCACCACGCCAGACCCGCCGGTGCGGTTGACGACGTTGAAGGGCTGGCCGAGATCCTTTTCCAGCAGTGCTGCGACAATGCGCGCGGTGGCATCCGTGCCGCCGCCGGCGCCCCAGGGCACGATCACGGTGACCGGCCGTGCCGGATAGGCTTGCGCGAGCGCGGGCTTGAAACCGAAAGCGGCGGATGCTGCGACAGCAGCGGACGAGGCCGCGAAAGCGCGGCGGGTGAGCTTGGACATGAATGCCTCCCAGCGGCGCCCGTAATGTCGGGCGCTCTTGTCGATGGCGGCATTCTAGTCGGCTTTGCAGCGCCGCCGCAAGGTAGCGCTACCACTGCCTTGTGAGCAACAACGTGCAGCTCAAAGCGTGGTCACTGACCGTCATCCTCATCGCCCTTCGGCCGTGCGCCGCCGAAGATGCGCGCGCCATCCGCCGCAAGGTACGGTTTCAGCGTCTCCCAGGGCACGAAGGCGACATATTCGCCCTCGGCGTAGGGGCCGACGGCGTAGGGCGGATAGTGGAAGGTGAGGCCGGAGCTCTTGCCTGCCTCAGTCGATGGCGCCAGCGTCACCGCGCCGATCTTGAGCAGGCTCGGCGCGACGTCCTTGAACCACTCGTCGGTCGCGGTCTCGCTGGTGTCACGCTTCTTCTTTTCGATTTTGAGCGAGGCGATCACGGCTTTCACCATCGCCTTCATGGTCGGGCCGTTGTCGGCGGTCTCGGTGAAGAACGGGCGGATCGAGATGCGCTTGTTCTCGGTCTTGTCCCACAGGATCGTGTTCACGTCGGAATTGGGGTGGGCGCCGTGGGTATCCATGTAGTCATGGCGCAGGACGCTCACATAGCGGTCGGCGACGACCGAGCGGATGGTGTACTTGCGCTCGAAATCCCAGCCGCCGTCCTTGAAGAACTGCGGGTCCTGCTTGCGCGAGGCGGCAGATTCAGTCGCGTTCTTGTCGAGCCATTTCTTGCCTTCGGCGAGGCAATCCGCCGCCAGCGCCGCATCCGCCTTGATCCTGTCGTCGAGCAGCACGCGCGCCTCGATGCTCTTGGTCTTGATCTCGGCGTCGGGCTTGGGATCGGCGGCGTAGGTGGGGGAGGCTGTGGAGATCGCAGCGATAGCCGAGAGGATCGCGATCGTGTGCAGGAGCAGCCCTGCGCGCGCAGTTGCACGATGGTGTGTCACATCAGTATTCATGAATTTTCATGCGCCTTCCGAAAGGCCGCCAGGGCGGCGGCCGAACATCTGCCACGGCATAACATCACAGGATGAACCGGTGCAGAACGCCCGGTGCGAACACCGGGTCGTGAAGATTGGTCGCGGCAACGGGCCTGCCGGTTTGATGCAGAGTGCCGAGCGGCGGTGAACTACTCCGCCGCCTCGCTGTGCCCGAGCCGGGCGTTGAGCTTGCGGATCAGCTCCTCGGCGGCGTCGGCAATCACTGTGCCCGGCGGGAAGATGGCTTCGGCGCCGGCTGCATGGAGCGCGTCATAATCCTGCGGCGGGACCACGCCGCCCACGATGATCATGATGTCGTCGCGGCCCTGCTTCTTCAGGGCCGCCTTCAATTCCGGCACGGCGGTGAGATGGGCGGCCGCGAGTGAAGAGACGCCGAGGATGTGGACGTCGTTCTCGACCGCCTGTCGCGCGGCTTCGTCGGCGGTGGCGAACAGCGGCCCGATGTCGACGTCGAAGCCGATATCGGCGAACGCGGAGGCGATCACCTTCTGGCCGCGGTCGTGGCCGTCCTGGCCGATCTTGGCGACGAGGATGCGCGGGCGGCGGCCTTCCGCCTCCTCGAACGCATCGATCAGCGCCTGCACCTTCTCGACCTGGTTACCCATGCTGGACGCCTCCCGCTTGTAGACGCCGGTGATGGACCTGATCTCGGCGCGGTGCCGGCCGAACACCTTCTCCATCGCGTCCGAAATTTCGCCGACGGTCGCCTTCGCGCGCGCCGCGTCGATCGCGAGCGCGAGCAGATTGCCGTTGCCTTCGCCGGCCGAGCGCGTCAGCGCGGCGAGCGCGGCGTCGACGTCCTTCTGGCTGCGCTCGGATTTGAGCCGCGTCAGCTTGTCGATCTGGAGCCGGCGAACGTTGGTGTTGTCGACCTTCAGGATCTCGATCGGCACTTCGTCTGAAGGCTTGTACTTGTTGACGCCGATCACCGCCTGCTTGCCGGCATCGATGCGCGCCTGCGTCTTGGCGGACGCCTCCTCGATGCGCAGCTTCGGCACCCCGGCCTCGATGGCTTTCGCCATGCCGCCGAGCTCCTCGACTTCCTGAATATGGCTCCACGCCTTGGCGGCGAGGTCGCGCGTGAGGCGCTCGACATAATAGGACCCACCCCAGGGATCGATGATGCGGGTGGTGCCGCTCTCCTGCTGAAGGAAGAGCTGGGTGTTGCGAGCGATGCGTGCCGAAAAATCGGTCGGCAGCGCCAGGGCTTCGTCGAGCGCGTTGGTGTGCAGCGACTGGGTGTGGCCCTGGGTGGCCGCCATTGCCTCCACCGTCGTGCGCATCACGTTGTTGAAGACATCCTGCGCGGTCAGCGACCAGCCCGAGGTCTGACAATGCGTGCGCAGCGAGAGCGAGCGCGGGTCCTTCGGCCCGAATGGTTTCAGCAGCTTTGCCCAGAGCAGCCGCGCGGCGCGCATCTTGGCGACTTCCATGAAGAAGTTCATGCCGATCGCCCAGAAGAACGACAGCCGTGGCGCGAAGCGATCGACGTCGAGCCCTGCGGCAAGACCGGCGCGAAGATATTCGACGCCGTCGGCCAGCGTATAGGCGAGCTCGAGATCCTGCGTCGCGCCGGCTTCCTGCATGTGATAGCCGGAGATCGAGATCGAATTGTACTTCGGCATTTTCTGCGAGGTGTACGCAAAGATGTCGGAGATGATCCGCATCGAGGGCGCGGGCGGATAGATGTAGGTGTTGCGCACCATGAACTCTTTCAGAATGTCGTTCTGAATGGTGCCCGAGAGTTTTTCCGGCGGCACGCCCTGTTCGCCCGCGGCCGCAACGAACAGCGCGAGGATCGGCAGCACCGCGCCGTTCATGGTCATGGACACGCTCATCTGGTCGAGCGGGATGCCCGCGAACAGCGTGCGCATGTCGTAGATGGAATCGATCGCGACGCCCGCCATGCCGACGTCGCCGGCGACGCGCGGATGATCGGAATCGTAGCCGCGATGGGTTGCGAGATCGAAGGCGACCGAGAGGCCCTTCTGTCCCGCCGCGAGGTTGCGGCGATAGAACGCGTTGGAGTCTTCCGCCGTGGAGAAGCCGGCATATTGCCGGACCGTCCAGGGCTGGTTGACATACATGGTCGGGTAGGGGCCGCGCAGGTAGGGCGCGACGCCCGGGAACGTCTCGAGGAAATCGACGCCGGCAAGATCGGCCTCGCCATAGGCGGGCTTGACCAGGATGCCCTCGGGCGTCAGCCAGGGCTCGGCGCTGCCGGTCGGTGCGGCGCTCGCAGCCCTTTCGAAGGCGACATCGGCGAAATTGGGAATGCGGCTCATGGTTCCAACCATATCAGAGGTGAGCGCGTAAGCTAATCATGGTCCGGATGCTGATGGCTGACGATGGTCGCCATCTTCTCCGGTCCGTAATTCTGCTGCGTGGTCTGGCTCGGCAGATTGGCGATGCCAACCACCCAGCCGAGGCGGGATTCGGTTCCATACTGCCGCGTCGGTGCCACCCGATCGGGGTGGTCGAAGGCGCCGGTCATGATCTCGACCCGGTCGCCATCGATGCGACGGAAGCTGAGCGGCGTGCCGCAGGCCGGGCAGAAATCGCGCTCCGCGATCGAGGAGGAGCGGAACGCCGAGGGCGAGCCCTTGGTCCAGGCGAAATCGGTCTTGTTGATGTCGGCAAAGGAGGCGAACGGAGCGCCGCTCGCCTTCTGGCACATGCGGCAATGGCAGATCGAGATCCGGGTCGGTGCCGCCGTCACCGCAAAGCGCACCGCGCCGCATTGGCAGCCGCCGGTGAGAACTGGTTTGCCTGCTTCGGTCATCACTGTTCCATCCGTCGATAGGCGTCTTGCAGCGTCGCAAGCGCATCGGCGCCTGCGAAGATGAAGCCGCTGACGCCGGCCGCGCGCACGGCCGCCTCGGCATCAGTGGGACGGCCAGCCAGATAGATATGTGCTGCGCCGGCCTGTTGCAGGGCCTGCGCCGCGGCTTCCGCCTGGCCCGTATAGACCTTGTCGCTGGAACAAAGGCAGACGAACCCGGCGCCGGAGGCCTTGAAGGCGGTCGCAAGCTCGGCTGGATCGGCAAAGCCCTCGCTATCGATGGCCTGAATTCCACCGGCTTCGAAGAAGCTTTTCGCAAAGGTTGCGCGTGCCGTGAAATCGGCGGGTGTGCCGAGATTGGCCAGGAACACCCTCGGCCGCGTGCCGTGCGCTTTCAACGCCGCATCCGATTTGTCGCGAAGCGCTTCGAACGGTTGCGCCAGCCGGATCGGCGGCAGCGCTTCGAACTTGTATTTCTGCTCGCCATAGGGCGGCAGCGCGACCGGCGTAGCCTTGAGCACGACCGTCACGCTCTCATGCAGGTTCGGAAACTCGCTGGCGCCGGTCAGCACGTCGCGGCGTTTTGCGATGTTGGCCTCACGCGCCTTGCGCGCGGCCGCGACCTTGCCCTGGAAAAGACCTTGCTGAAGCGCGGCAAAGGCGCCGCCGGCTCTTTCGCTCTCCTGGAACAGCGCCCAGGCCGCTTCACTAAGCTGCGCCGTCAGCGTCTCGATGCCGCCGGCGCCGGCCGCGGGATCAGAGACTTTTGCGAGATTGCTTTCCTCAAGCAGCAGAAGCTGCGTGTTGCGCGCCACGCGCCGCGCAAAGGGATCGGGTAGCCCAAGCGCCAGCGTGTGCGGCAGCACCGTGATCGCGTTGGCCCCGGCGAGCCCCGCGGCGAATGTCGCCATGGTCGCGCGCAGCATGTTCACATAGGGATCGCGCTGCGTCAGCATGCGCCAGGCGGTGTCGGCGGCGACGAACAGCGGCTTGGGTGTCAGACCGCAGGCCTGCTCGATGCGTGCCCAGAGCAGCCGCAGCGCGCGGAATTTTGCCATGGTCAGGAACTGGTCGGCGTCGGCGGCGAGCCGCGCATAGACCATGCCCTGCGCCTGCTCGAGCGGAACGCCAGCGCTTTCGATCGCGCGCAAGTAAGCGACGCCACAGGCAAGTACGAAGGCGAGTTCCTGGACCTCCGAGCCGCCGGCATCATGGATCACGCGCCCGTCGCCTGATGCGAACGGCCCCTTGAAGCCGAGCGCGGCGAGGCCCTTGATGGCGCCGGTGACGGCCGGAACGATCTCCTCCCAGGTGTAGGGGCTGTGGCCCCACGCTGCGCCGGCCGCGAGCGGATCGAGCCCGAAGCGGATGTCGCAGGCGGCGGGATCGATGCCCTTGCCCTTGACGTATTCGGCGACATGGATCGCCGCCATCCGCGATTGCGGACCGACCTGGATCTCGATGCCGATGCCGGCATCGAGATGAACGTCTTTCAAGACCTTTGCGACGGCATCCGCGGTCGGTTCCAGGCCAAAGCCGTAGCTGCCATTGCCGCCGGCGAACGCGAGCGCGAGCCCCGTGGCGCCGTTCTCGAGATCGGTGAGCGCCTGCGCGTTCGCGAGTACGGCGTCGGGATGATCGATCCGCTGCATGATCTGCCACGGCGCCGCCGCGGGCCGTCCTGGCACGGGCGCCACGTCCTTGGCGCGCTGATAGAGCGGATCGATCTTGAGCCCGTCATAGGTCTTGCCGACCAGCTTCTCGAACGGCGCGCCCTTCAGCACGCCATCGACCAGCTTGCGCCAGTCCTCGTACTGCGCCTTGGGAAACTCGGCCGCAAGCGGCAGGTCGTCAGTCACGGAGGTCATTAGGTCCCAAAAATCCTTGTTGTTCGGCGGCGAAATTGCCACGGCCAGCCGTCCCTGCAAACGGTTGTTTTCTTGTTAGCCGGTATCCGAAAGCCGCTCAATTCCTTGCGTTGAGATGCTGGCCAGCCCGTCGCGCACACGGATGCCGCCGATCACGCGGTCCGGCGCGATTTCGGCGAGCGGCACCAGCACGAAGGCGCGATCGAACAGGCGCGGATGCGGCAGCGTCAGGTCGGGCGTCTGCAGCGACACATCGTCATAGGCGATCATGTCGAGATCGAGCGTGCGCGGCCCCCAGCGCCGCTCCCGGGTCCGCATGCGGCCGAATTTCTGCTCGACCTTCTGCAGCACGAACAGCAGCGCATGCGGATCGAGGCTCGTCTCGATCTCAATGCAGGCGTTGATGAAGGGATCCTGGTCTGCGTCGCCCCAGGGCGGGGTCGCATAATCCGCCGAGCGGGCGATCAGTGCGGCTTGCGCCATGCCGCAGATATGGGCGATCGCCTTCTTGAACGTCGCGCGGACATCGCCGACATTGCCGCCGAGTGCGATCAGGGCGCTCGCCATCAGGGATGCCGAGACCGCGTCAGCATGATGCCGACGTCGTCGAAGATCGCCGCGATCGGGGCATGCGGCTTGTGCACGGTGACCTTCACCGCGCGGATGCGCGGGAAGTGCGACAGGATGGCGTCGGCGACCGCGCCGGCCGCGCGCTCCAGCAGCTTGTAGTTGGTGTTCTTGAACGCTGCCGTCGTGGTCGCCACGACTTCGGCGTAAGACACCGTATCGGCGAGCCGGTCGGTGCGCGACGGCTCCGACAGGTCGGTATAGAGTTCGAGATCGATCACAAAGCGCTGGCCGACCTCGGTTTCGTGGTCCATCACGCCGTGGCGGGCATGGATCGACAGGCCGGTGACGAAGATCGTATCGGTCATTGCTTGCTCTCGATTGCGGCCGCGACACGCAAGGCCTGCAGGGTCTCGGCGACGTCGTGGGTGCGAATGATCTTCGCGCCGCGCTGTGCGGCAAGGAGATGGGCGGCGATCGAGCCGGCGAGCCGCTCCTGCGGCTCCGACGGCGACACCGAGGCGATGAAGCGCTTGCGCGAGGCGCCGACCAGAATCGGCAGGCCGAACGTGCCGAGTTCGTCGAGCCGCGCCAGCGCCGTCATGCTCTGCTCGGGCGTCTTGCCGAAGCCAATGCCGGGATCGAGCACGATCATGTCGCGCGCGATGCCGGCCTTCGCCGCGATGTCGAGCGAGCGCTGAAAGAATGCGATCATGTCCTGCACGATGTCGATGGCGGGATCGACACTGTCGCGATTGTGCATGACGATGACGGGGACATTTCGCGCGGCGATCAGCGGCGCCATGCCGGCGTCCCGTTGCAGGCCCCAGACATCGTTGGCGATCGCAGCGCCCTGGTCGAGCGCGAAAGCCACGACCTCTGCCTTCATGCTGTCGATCGACACGGGCACGCCGAGCGCCGCCACCCTGGCCAGCACCGGCTTCAAGCGTCCGAGCTCGTCCGCCGCGGTCACCGGCTGGGCACCCGTGTAGGGGCGGGTGGATTCGGCGCCGATGTCGATGATGTCGACGCCATCAGCGATCATTGCCCGCGCCCGCGCCAGCGCCAGGTCGGGCGTGATGAACTGCCCGCCGTCGGAAAAGGAATCCGGGGTGACGTTGAGCACGCCCATCACCGCCGGGATTGGCCGTCCGAGCAGCGTCCGCAGCACACCAAGCCCGGCAGAGGCGGCCGGCGCGACGGATGGGGAGGGCGAGGTGTTCATGCGGCCCGATTTGCGCGGTCGGGCAGGGGGAGTCAAGACGGATGGGGTACCCTGGCTCCGTCATTGCGAGCGCAGCGAAGCAATCCAGACACTCACCGCGGAAAGACCCGGGATTGCTTCGCTGCGCTCGCAATGACGATCTGGATGGTATTTGCCGCCATACGCTCCGTCGTCAAGCACGGCCATGATGCTGGGGGTGCTTGGGTGCTTCACGACGATCGCGAGGGCCGTTGCCCACGTTCGTATAGTGCGAGCGTTGGCTCTAATATGTAATCTTCGGCGCCAGCTTCTTGGCCTTGGCGATGATGTCGCCGACCGACTTTTCCGACGGCAGGATGCGGACGAGCTTCTTCTTCTCGTTCGCTTCGCGCATGCTCTGGGCCAGCCTTGCCGGGTTGCGATAAGCGAGCTCGCGCACGGTGGTGACGCCGGCCGCGCGGACCAGGCCGACCTTGGCCCTGCCCATGCCGGGAATGCGCATGTAGTCGGAGACGTTGGCCCATTCCAGCAATTGCTGCTCGCTGATGCCGGTCTTGGCGGAAAGCGTCTTGCGGCCCTTGGCGGTGCTGGCCGCTTCGAGCAGGGCGTCGGTGGTGCGAATACCTTGCGCCTTCAGCTTGCTGGCGGCGAAGGCCGGCAGACCCTCAATATCGGAGATGGGATATGTCATGCTACTCGATATGCACTGCGCGCTTCAGGCGAACTGGCTGAGGCCCGGCGTCCCCGCGATGATCTTGCCCATCTGATCCGCTCCGATTTTGTCTCGGCCGAAGCGAAAAAGTTCACGGGCGACCTTCTGGATGTCGGACATGCCGAGCCCCAGGCTCATCAGGCGCGTGCCGACCGCCATGAGGCCGCCGCCCATCAGTCGCGACAGTCCGCCGCCGCTCTTGGACGCCTCGATCGCCGCTTCTGCGCCCGGAATCTGTTCGATCAGCGCCTGGACGCTATCGGAAGGCCCCTCGCTGCGGAGGAAGCCCAGGATAATGCCGACGGTTTTTTCAGCGACAGCACTATCGATGCTGGCGTTTGTCGCCAGCCGTCCGATCAGCTCGTCCATATGGCCTGCCCCTCAGCCGGTTCACATGCCGGAGTTTTATTTTCCGGAATGATCTTGAGCCGGTGCGATGCGAAATTCAAGCGACGAACGCAGGCGGCGTCGCGATTCATCTCCAATCGCGCGAAAAGTGTTGCAGCAATGCAAGAGCGGAGATGGAATCAGCGAAAAATTGCCGCGGTGCGAACTGGTCATTCCGACTTTTGGCGGATGAGATGCACTCATCTTCCGACAATGTCGCATACGAACGGCGCGTTGAACCGTTTTAATCGGCTCACAACATGCGTTAAACTACGGAACTGGTGCGTTTGCGTTTCAATACGCGAACATGCCGAGGCAAACGAGGCAAGAGACTTATGACGGCACAGGACAGCAAGCTCGGCGATACCGACGACAAGATTTTCGTCGGCAAGGGAAACGAGCCAGCCTGGCTGACGCTGGCACTCGCCAATCGCCACGGCCTCGTCACCGGTGCAACCGGAACCGGCAAGACGGTCTCGCTGCAGGTCATGGCGGAAGGATTTGCGCGCGCCGGTGTTCCGGTGTTCGCAGCCGATATCAAGGGCGACCTCTCCGGCATCTCCGAGGTCGGCGAGGCCAAGGACTTCATTCTCAAGCGCGCCGCTGACATGGGACTGACGTTCCAGCCGGACCAGTTCTCGACGGTGTTTTGGGATGTGTTCGGCGAACAGGGCCACCCGGTCCGCGCCACCGTGACCGAGATGGGGCCGCTGCTGCTGGCGCGGATGCTCGATCTCAACGACGTGCAGGAAGGCGTGCTCAACGTCGCCTTCCGTGTTGCCGACGACAACGGGCTCGCCCTGATCGACATGAAGGATTTGCGGGCGCTTCTGGACGCGATCGTGCCGGACAGCGGCAAGAAGGGGCCGGACGCGGAGGAGGATCCGCTCGCGCCCATCAGGAAAGCCGCCCAGGGTTTTGGCAACGTCACCAAGGCCACCGTCGGCACCATTCAGCGCCAGCTCCTCGTGCTCGAGAACCAGGGCGGCACGAAGTTCTTCGGCGAGCCGGCGCTGACGCTGAAGGACTTCATGAAGACCGACCGCGACGGACGCGGCATGGTCAACATCCTCGTTGCCGACAAGCTGCTCCAGAGCCCGCGGCTCTATGCGACATTCCTGCTCTGGATGCTGTCGGAGCTGTTCGAGGAGCTGCCGGAGGCCGGCGACCTGCCCAAGCCGAAGCTGGTGTTCTTCTTCGACGAGGCGCATCTGTTGTTCAATGACGCGCCGAAGGCGCTGATGGACAAGATCGAACAGGTGGTGCGCCTGATCCGCTCAAAGGGCGTCGGCGTCTATTTCGTGACGCAGAATCCGATCGACGTGCCCGATCGCGTGCTCGGGCAATTGGGCAACCGGGTGCAGCATGCGCTGCGCGCCTTCACTCCGCGTGATCAGAAGGCGGTCGCCGCCGCCGCCCAGACCTTCCGGCCCAACCCGAAGCTCGACACCGCGAAGGTAATCATGGAGCTCGGCAAGGGCGAGGCGCTGGTGTCCTTCCTCGAAGGCAATGGCACGCCGGCGATGGTCGAGCGGGTGATGATCCGGCCGCCATCGGCGCGCATCGGACCGATCACGCCGGAGGAGCGCAAGACGATCATGGATGCAAGCCCCGTGAAGGGCAAATACGACACCGCGATCGATTCCGAATCCGCCTATGAGATCCTGCAGAAGCGCATCGCCGGCACCGCGCCGGCGGCGGACGGCACGGGAGGCGAGGGCGGCGGCATCCTCGGCCAGATCGGCTCGATCGTCGGCACCATCTTCGGCACCAACACCGGACGCGGCCGGCTGACAGCCGGCCAGCGCATCGCGCGCGACGTGACGCGCACGGTCACCGATAAGGTGGTCGGCGGCGTCGTGGCCGACCTCGGCAAGTCGGTTGGCGGCCAGCTCGGCAGCTCGGTCGGCCGCGCGCTCGTTCGCGGTGCCCTCGGCGGATTGCTGCGCCGGTAGGCAGGGTCGGACATTTTTTGAAGCGACTCTTATGCCGCCGTAATTCGCCTCTACCCGCCAGCCGGGAGAGGGATCTACTTGCGGCCGGAGTTTTAATAGACATATATCGACACCTTGCTGGCTGCAGATCGAAGGCATTGTGACCGCGACCCATTCTCCCAATAAGCTTGGCGCGCTCAGACGTCCGTCGCTACGCGCTCCGCTCGATCTGCTTTTCCTGTTCTGCTGCGTCCTCTTGACCGCCGACGTGCTGGTCCCCGAGATATTCGGCCACGGCAAGACCAAGGACTATGGGCTGTGGTACTGGGCCGGCCAGCAGGTGCTGCAGGGCGGGGCGCTCTATCCCGACGTCACGCAGCCGTTCGAATACATCTACCCGCCGCTGCCGGCGATCCTGCTCGCGATCCCGAGCTGGTTCGGCAGGATTCCACTCTACGTCGTGCTGTCGATCCTGAACGCGGTGGCGTGGTGGTACACGGGGATATTCTCGAATGCCATGACCGGCTCCGGCCGCACGCCCGGCCGCTGGCTGGAGGCGCTGCCGGCTGTCGTCACCGTGACCTTCGTGTTCGACATGTTCGATCTCGGCCAGCCGAACCTCTTGTTGCTGGCGATGATGCTCTACGGCTTCTGGAGCCTGCAGCACCAGAGGTCCTGGCTCGCGGGCTTCATGTTCGCGCTTGCCACCGCCATCAAGGTGTTTCCGGTCGCGGTGCTGCCTTATCTCGTCTGGCGGCGGCAGTGGGCTGCCGTTGTCAGCATGATCGCCTTCACCGGCATCCTTCTCTATGCCGTGCCGGGGCCCATTCGCGGCTTCGAGCGCAACGCGGCCGAACTGAAGACGTGGTATCAGGGCATGGTCGGCTCGAGCTCCGAAAAGGGTTTTGGCCAGCGCGACGAGCAGAACTGGTCGTGGGTCAACCAGTCCGTCATTGCGATGACCCATCGGCTGGTGCGACCGATCAACTGGAATCAGGACGATCCCGCCAAGCCGCCGCGCACGATGAATGTCATCGACGTCGACTACAAGACGGCGAACTGGATCGTGCTCGCGGTCTCGGTCGCGCTCGGGCTCGGCTTCCTCGCCGTGATGCCGTCGCAGCGGCGGCGAACCGCGCGTTCGGATGCCGAGGAGCTGGGCATCCTTTTCTGCCTGATGACAGTCGCCTCGCCCTTGGCGCGGCAATACTACTTCATGTGGCTGTTCTTCCCGATGACGGTGCTGATGCATCGCGCCGCCTTTGACGAAAGGCCGAGTGTCAGGCTGGGAACCTGGATCGCGCTGGGCGCTGCGGGAATCTTGATGCTGCTGTCGCTGCCGCTCTTTCCGTTGGTGATCCAGGCCTGGGGTAACAATTTCGTGGCAGCTTCTGTTCTCGCTGGTGCGCTCGCCTGGCACATCCGCCATCCGCCCGTTGCGCTGGTCCCGGCGCCGCAGCAGGGCTAAAACCGCAGGCCCGCAATCAGGAACACGCCAATGTCCAACGCGCAGCTCCAGTCCGTGCTCGACCATATCGACAAGGATTTTGACAACAGCCTCGAGCGCCTGTTCGCGCTGCTGCGGATCAAGTCGATCTCGGCCGATCCGGCCTTCGCCAAGGATTGCAAGGCCGCGGCTGAGCATCTGGCCAAGGACATCGCAAGCCTCGGCGTCGCGACCGAGGTCCGGCCGACCGCCGGTCATCCCGCCGTTGTCGGCAGAAGCAAGGTGGGCGGGCGGCCTCATGTGCTGTTCTATGGCCATTACGACGTGCAGCCGGTCGATCCGCTCGATCTCTGGCACCGACCGCCGTTCGAGCCCGTCGTCACCGATCACGCCGATGGCCGCAAGATCATCGTCGCGCGCGGGGCCGAGGACGACAAAGGGCAGGTGATGACCTTCGTCGAGGCCTGCCGCGCCTGGAAGAAGGTGACGGGCTCGCTGCCGATCGACATCACCTTCCTGATCGAAGGCGAGGAGGAGGTCGGCTCGAAGAACTTCGTGCCGTTCATCGAAGCCAACAAGGACGAGTTCAAGGCCGACTATGTGCTGGTCTGCGACACCGGCATGTGGGACCCGAACACGCCGGCGATCACGACGTCGCTGCGCGGCCTGCTCTATGAAGAGGTGAAGATCACCGCCGCCAATCGCGACCTGCATTCCGGCGTGTTCGGCGGCACCGCGATGAATCCGATCCGCCTGCTGACCAAAATTCTCGGCGGGTTGTTCGACGACGACAACCGCATCACCATTCCCGGCTTCTATGATGGTGTGAAGGATACGCCGCCGGACGTCCTGGAGCAGTGGAAGAAGCTCGCCTTCACGCCGGAGACGTTCCTCAAGCCGGTTGGGCTGTCGATCCCGGCCGGCGAGAAGGGCAGGCTCCTGGTCGAGCAGGCGTCCACGCGTCCGACCTGCGACGTCAACGGCATCTGGGGCGGCTATATCGGTGAAGGCTCCAAGACGGTGATTCCGTCGCACGCGTCGGCGAAGGTGTCGTTCCGGTTGGTTCAGGGGCAGGATCCCGCGAGGATCCGCAAGGCCTTCCGCGATTACGTGTCGGCGCGGATTCCGAGGGATTGCAAGGTCGAGTTCGGCGACCATTCCGCCGCGCCCGCGGTCGCGCTCGACTGGAACATGAAGCCGCTCGCCGCCGCCAGCAAGGCGCTGACCGACGAATGGGGCAAGGAGACCGTGCTGATGGGCTCAGGCGCCTCGATCCCGATCGTCGCCGACTTCAAGCGCACGCTCGGGCTGGATTCGCTGCTGGTCGGCTTCGGGCTGGATGACGACAACATCCACTCGCCGAACGAGAAGTACGACCTGAAGAGCTTCCAGAAGGGTATCCGCTCCTGGGCCCGCATCCTCGCCGCGCTGGCGGATGTGAAATAGGGCGCCGTGTGTAGGGTGGTTTAGCCCTGCGGCTGCGCGAAGCGCAGTCCGCTAGGCGTAACCCACCTCTTCTCGCGCGGCGACAAAAGTAGTGGGTTACGCTTCGCTTTGCCGACCCTACGAAGAGCGCACAAAATAAAAACGCCGCCCGGGATTGGACGGCGTTTCATTCCAAATCGTGCAGAGGTAGTTGAAGGCTACTCTACAACAATTCCCGAAAATCTCAAGTCCGGTAGCCCGGGTTGACGCGGTCGAGCTTGCGCAGCAGAGGCGGCCACACGAGGTTGGTGGCGCGCAGCTCGGCGCGATCGCGGTTGGACAACAGCTCGGTGTTCTTGTCGATCGCGACCTCGTCGACCGGATAGACCGGCGTGCCCAGCGCGCGCGTGCGCACCTGCATCGAGCAGGCGCGCTCGAGGTGATACATGCGCTCGAAGGCGGAGGCGACCGAGCGGCCGACCGTCAGCGTGCCGTGGTTGCGCAGGAGCATGTGGTTGTGGTCGCCGAGGTCCTTCTGCAGCCGCGGCCGCTCGTCGTGATCGAGCGCGATGCCTTCATAGTCGTGGTAGGCGAGGTCGTGGGTGACGAGCTGCGCGGTCTGGTTCAGCGGCAAGAGGCCCTCCGCGCTGCTGGAGACCGCGGTGCCGTCGAGCGTGTGAAGATGCAGCACGCAGATCGCGTCCTCGCGCACCTCGTGGATCGCCGAATGGATGGTGAAGCCGGCGGGGTTGATGCTGTACTCGCTCTCGGTGAGCTGGTTGCCGTGCAGGTCGACCTTGACGAGGCTCGACGCCGTGATCTCGTCGAACATCAGCCCGTAGGGGTTGATGAGGAAGTGATGGTCGGGACCCGGCACCCGTGCCGAGATGTGGGTGTCGACCAGATCATCCCAGCCGTACAGCGCCACGAGGCGATAGCAGGCGGCGAGATTGACCCGTTGCTGCCACTCGGCCTCCGTCATGTTCGACGGCACTTCCTTCAGGCGCGCTTCCGCTGGCGACATGGTTGGTCTCTCCGAACATCGTTGTTGCGGGGAGGGAGCGTAGTCGCGGCCGATGTCGGCGGCAAGGCGCCCAGAGCGCGGCAGTTCAGCGTAGCCCGCATGGAGCGGAGCGGCATGCGGGGAGTCCTGCTGTCCCGGATTTCGCTTCGCTCCAGCCGGGCTGCGGAAGCCTGGATGACGTTCCATCTGCAGCAACGGCCGATCGGAAAAAAATACTACGGCGCCGGGATCGACAGCAGGCTGGAAATGCTGCGGCCGCGGATATCGTAGACGCGGGCGAACACCACGTCGTCGCGCTTGATCTCGACCATGACGGGGGCGGTGAGGCCCTTGCAGTAGAACTCGCCGAGCGTCATCGCGAAATCGGCGGCATTGGAATCCCAGCCAATGGTGAAATCGGGCCCGAGCGCGACCTGCGCCGGCCGCTGCGGGCCGCACACCGCGACCTTCCATTTGCGATTGCGCGGCGGCACTTCCTGACGCTCGACCAGCTGCTCGCGCAGCTCGTCCGAGGCCTGCTTCAGCGCAAGGCCCCAATAGTCGAGCATGAAGCGGTCGTCGGCGGCGCGCACGGTGCCGGCGATGTGGTTGAAGTGCGTGTATTGATAGGGATGCAGCCGGATCATCTCGGCGAGCGGCAGCGCAAGGCCGAAGCAGAAGGTGGCGAGCACGACCGGTTGCCAGGCGCGGTGGTTGGCACGCAGGCGTTCCATGGCCCAGGCGAAGGCGACGCCGCCGAGCACCGCCATCGGCGGAATCACGAAGACGAAATGGCGAATGCCGTTGTAGAGCGCCGGCCGCTTCACCATCGCGATCGCCAGCGGCAGTGTTGCCGCGAGCGTGAGCATCAGGAGAATGGTCTTGCGGCGCGCAGGAACCTCGCGGCGCGGCAGCAGGGCGAAGGTGCCGATCACGGCGCCGGTCATCAGCACCAGCATCACCTCGGGAAGCTGAAGCGCGAACAGCGTCGGCAGATAGGACCAGGGCATGTCGGGCACGGACACGATCGCGCCGTCGAACATCTCCTTCCAGGGCTTTTCGAAGAAGTGCGAGAAATAGGTCAGGGCCTCGAAGGGATTGCCGGGCTGCATGATGGACCATGGCCAGATCAGGCCCATCACGAGATAGCCGAGCACGAGGCCGGGCAGCAGCACATAGACGACATGGGCGAAGCGGCGGACCGCTTCGCGCGCGCCTTCGATGCGCAGCTCTTCCAGGAAAAGCGGCACGAAACCGATCATCGCGTAGACGAGCGAGAGGCCGCCGAGAATGCGCGTGCCGATCGACAGGCCGGCCCCGAGGCCGACGATCAGGATCGTGCGCGGCGAGGGCTGCGGATATTCCTCGGCGAGCCGCACCAGGCCCAGCATCAGGATGATCATCGCCACCGCGAAGGGCGCATCCTTCGGGTTCATGAACATGTGGCCGTAGAAGATCGGGCAGAGCGCGAGCAGGAGCAGCGTCGCAAGTCCTGCGAGCGGTCCGCCGATGCGGCGGCCGAGCCGCCATGTCACGGCAAGTCCGATGACGCCGACGATCGCGCCGACCAGACGGCGCGTCTCGAACAGCTCGAGCGGTAGGATCTTGTGCAGGAGAGCGGCTGCCATGTCGAAGCCGCCGCCATACATATAAAGGTTGGCGAAGGACAGCGCCGCGGTGTCCTTGAAGCCGGAACCGAACATGCGCAGCAGGAGGTCGGCATATTCGGCGTGGGTGTAATCGTCCCAGCCGAGCCCATAGTCGCGGAACGTCAGGCCCGCGATGACGCTGACCATCGCCAGCACCAGCATCGCGAGATCATCGCAAGTCCGTTCAATCGAGCGCCGCGCAGGCGTATCGATCGCCGAGGTCGTAATGGACGTCATGGCTATTGGTGACCCGGAATCCCCTCTTGGCCCAGCTGGTGCGCGCGGGCCTGTTCCCCGGAATCCCTATAGCGCAGTTCCATTACCAAGTAATTGGGCATTATGGCTAAATTCCTGATGCGACGCAGCAATCCCTGACTTTGGAAGCACCTTGAAGCTAACGAACCGATGCTGAAGGGAATGTGAATAAGTCTCTGATTTCCTTCCTTTAAGGAACGGTGGCGGCAATTGGCCGTTGGCGAGGAACGCAATATGACGGTATCGTGGCCTAGCTGTCGCGCGTCGGTGCGCGGCCGGGGGTGTATTCGATGACGTTGGCATTGTTGATCGCGGGGATCTTCGCCGTCCTGGCGGGCCTCCTTACGGTCCTTTTTGGCTACTCCGTCAGGGATTTCAGCCTCGGCAGCACCCTCATAATCGCCGGCACGATTGGCGTCTGCTCCGGAATGTTACTGGCCGGCCTCTACGTCGTGGTGCTGGAGCTGCAGGGAATCGCGCGGCGCCTCGCGGGCTCGGTCGCGCCATTGGACGTTCGAGTCCGGCCCGTGCTGCCGTCGGGACTCGTGCCTCCAGGAACGGCTGCCCCAGACCTCGCGCCTTCGCCGGCGATGAAGGTCGAACCGATGCCGCCGCCTCCATTTGCCGCGCCGCCGCCATGGCTGGACGATGCTGCCGCACGCGAGCGGTCGCGCGTCGAGGCTCCTGCGGCGCCGGAGGAGCCTCCGCCGGTGGCGCCCGAGGCGCCGCGCCGTCGCAATCTGTTGTTCGCCTCCACCTCGCGCAAGGAGCGCGAGCGCGCGGAGGCGAAGGCTGCCGAAGGCCTGCCGCCGTACCCCCATGCGGAGCCCGCGACCCCCGCTCCGCCGGAGACGCCGCCCGCGAGCTTCGACGATGCCTGGCCGAAGCCGGACCGGATGCGGCCGCCGGAGCCTCCCGCGTCGCGTCGCCCGGCGCCACCGCCGCGCACGCCCTCGATCTTCACCGAGCCTGCTGCCCCGACGCCTCCGCCTGCGCCCGAGCCTCCACCGCCGGCCGAGCAGCCGCCCGTCACCGTGCTCAAGTCCGGCATCGTCGACGGCATGGCCTATTCGCTCTATTCCGACGGGTCGATCGAAGCGCAGATGCCGGAAGGCATGATGCGCTTCGCCTCGATTGACGAGCTGCGCGCCCATCTGGACCAGCGCTCCTGACGCTCTTCATCGAGCAAGTAAAGCGCCGCAGTTCGTGTCAGCCCACCAGTAACCAGCCCTTATTCGCCAGTCGTCGTATTTCAGCCGAACGTATTGTTGACAGAGAATACTTGGACGTTGCCAATCCACTGCGACGAAGCCAGCTTTATGGAGGGGGCGAGCCATGTCGGATGCCGGCGGCAAAAATTTCATCGAGCTGACGGCGAACATCGTGTCGGCCTATCTCAGCAACAACCCGACGCCGGCCGGCGAGATTCCGAACCTCATCAGCCAGGTGCATGGCGCCCTGGTGCGGGTCTCCTCGGGCCGAACCGAGGCGCCGCTCGAGCCGGCGAAGCCGGCGGTTTCGCTGAAGAAGTCGATCGCGCCGGACTATCTGGTCTGTCTGGAGGACGGCAAGCGCTTCAAGTCGCTGAAGCGCCATCTGCGCACCCAGTACAACATGACGCCGGAGCAATACCGCGAGAAATGGGGCCTGCCGGCCGATTACCCCATGGTCGCGCCGAACTATGCGGTGGCGCGCTCGCAGCTGGCGAAGCAGATGGGGCTCGGACAGCAGCAGCGGAAGCGGAAGTAGCGTTGCGAGAGCATGATCCGGAAAAGTGTGCCGCGGTTTTCCGGCGAGATCATGCTCAAACACTAGCCTGAAGCGCGATGTTCATCGCGCTTCAGGAAGCTTCCGCGAGTGCTTCTTTCGCATCGACCCGGATGCGCTCGACCATCGAGCGCAGGCCGTTGGAGCGCTGTGGCGTCAGGTGGTCGCGCAAGCCGAATTCGTCGAACACCGCGATGGCGTCGGTCGACAGGATCTCTTGCGGCGTGCGGCCGGAATAGAGCGAAAGCAGGATCGCGACCAGCCCGCGCACGATATGCGCGTCGCTGTCGCCGAGATATTTCAGGACCGGGGCGCCGTTGCCGCGTTCGATGCGCTTGGATAGCCAGACCTGGCTGACGCAACCTTGCACCTTGTTCGCGGCCGAGTGCTCCGCCTCCGGCAGCGGTTCCAGAGTACGACCGAGCTCGATGACGTAGCGGTAGCGGTCGTCCCAATCGTCCAGAATCTCGAAATTGTCTCGGATCTCGTCAATCGTCGTCATATCGGCCCGTGAATCCCTGTTCCCGCCAATATAGGGACGCAAAGCAGCGAAATCGATAGGGTTTGGGCGCTAATTCGCTGGTCCCGGCCCCCGCCATTCCAGCGCGAGATCGTCCTGGGTCAGGGTGTCGCGCGGCGCCTCGCTCGCGGCCGTATCGCCTTCGCCGGCCATCGCGATCGAGCCGGTGTGATCGGGCGCCTTCTTCTCGTTCTTGTCATTCTTGCCGTTGGTAATCTGCTCTTTCTTGTCGTTGATCATCTGGTAGAGCTTGCGCGCGCCGTCCTGCGCCCGCTGGCCGATGATGGTCGCCGCCTGTCCGCCGACCTCGCAGGCCGCCGGCTGACGTTTGCAGAACTGGGTCGCGTCGGAGACAGCCGCGGTCGCAGCCTGCACGGCATCGGCAGCGCCGATCTGCGGCAGCTTCTCCGATTCGGGCGTCTTGTCCCGCGGCAGGAGTACCAGCACCAGCCCGAGCCAGAATGTGATGCGAAGCAGAAAGCGCATCTTGCGACCTGTATGTTAGATCCCGCCCGCGGCGATGCCCGCGCGCGTTTCGACCTAGCAATCCTCGATAAATCGCAAGTGATTGCCTTGAGCTTAATTCTTCGAGAATTGACGCAAATTTCTTGGCCGCCGACGGTGTCGTAAATTTTCGATTGACGGCGGCACACTGCGCTCGCGCGTCCACCAATTCGAAACCATGAGGGCGGACGCGAAACCCCGCGTTCACCATCCCTACGGAAGACGTCGTCAAATCGTCTAAAAATGTCCGCGATGACACGGTGTTCGGCGGCGAGGGCGGCCGCCTTAGCGTTCGTTTAATGTCACTCTGACACGGTGGCTCAACGACAAGGAGGCGTTCCGGCGCGTCTTTTCGACGAATGAGCCGAAGCGCGAGACCCGTGACAGTTTTGAGTATCATCCGCGATTGTCTCGATGCGCTGCTGCATCCCTCCGCGCGTTACGATGCGCTGACGCGAGCGCGCCATCGTGCCTTCATGGCGCCGCGGCTGCTCGGCAGCCTGGCCGCCTTTGCCGCCTTTCCGGTCTATCTTGCGATGCGCGGCGCGCCGAGCGCGATCGAGGCCGCCGCATTCGCGTGGCTGATCGCGCCGATCTTGCTGTCGTGGTTCTTGTCGCGCACGGGCCATTACGAAGGCGCGCATGTGCTGTCGTCGCTGGCGCTCGCCGGCCTGATCATGGCGGTCGCGGTCACAACCGGTGGTATTGAGTCCTTTGCCGCGGTCTGGCTGGTCGTGGTTCCCCTCGAAGCCGCACTGTCGGCCTCGCGCCGCGTCGCGGCCTTCGCCTCGCTGCTCGCGCTGTCCTGCGCGGGGATACTGATCCTCGTCAGCCAGCTCGGCTGGCTGCCGCCGGCAGAGTTGGGCGTTGCCGAACGCGGCGTCTACATGGCATTCGGCGTCGCCTCGGCGACCCTTTACGCAGCGGGCCTCGCCTTCGGTGCTGAGTCGCTGGCGCGCACCAGCGTCACGCTGCTGTCGCGCGAAGAGGAGCGCTACCGTCTGCTCGCGCGCAACATGAGCGATGTCATCTCGCGGCATCGGCGCAACGGCGCGGTGCAGTTCATCTCACCCGCGGCCGAGACCATGCTGGGGATGCCGGTTGCGCAACTGCTCGGCCACGGCCTGTTCGACCGCGTCCATGTCGCCGATCGTCCGGCCTACCTGACAGCATTGTCGGACGCCGCCCGTGGCGAGGTGCGCAGCGTCGAGTTCCGGCTGCGGCGCGAGCATGCTGGATCCGAGCGCGGTCAAATCGATTTCGTCTGGGTCGAGATGCGTTGCCGGCCGCTCGAGCAGGAGTCCGCTCGCGACATGGCGCGCGAAGCCGAGGTCGTTGCCGTGATGCGCGACGTCACCGATCGCAAGACCCAGGAGCAGGCGCTCGAAGAGGCGCGCAGCGCCGCCGAAGCCGCCGATGCCGCCAAGACGCGCTTCCTCGCCACCATGAGTCACGAGCTGCGCACGCCGCTCAATGCCATCATCGGCTTCTCGGAGATGATCGCGCAGGAGCAGACGCTGATGTTAGGGGCGGCCCAGCGCAAGGAATATGCGCAGCTGATCAATGATTCCGGCCAGCATCTCTTGTCCGTCGTCAACGGCATCCTCGACATGTCCAAGATGGAGTCGGGCAATTTCGAGATTTCGTCGGAGCCGTTCGCGCCGCGCGCCGCGCTGCTTCACTGCTGCAATCTGCTGGCGCTCAAAGCGCGGGAGAACGGCATCGATCTGATCACCGATGCGCCGCAGGACCTGCCGATGATGGACGGCGATCCGCGTGCCTTCAAACAGGTTGTGCTCAACCTCGTCGCCAACGCGATCAAGTTCACCGAGCGTGGCGGTCAGGTCATGGTTGCCGCATCAGCGTCGGCGTCGCAGCTCACGCTTCGCATCAGCGACACCGGTGTCGGCATCGCCCCCGATGATCTCAAGCGCATCGGCGCGCCGTTCTTCCAGGCCGGCAAGACCTATCAGCGTCGCCATGAAGGAACCGGCCTCGGTCTTTCGATCGTGAAGAGCCTCGTGGCGTTGCATCTCGGCGAATTGACGGTACAAAGCAGGCTCGGCGAGGGAACGGCCGTCACGGTCAAGCTGCCGCTCGTCTACACGTCGCCGCAAGTCAAGCCGTCCGAGAGCAAGATCGCGACGTTGACGCCGGCGCCGCGCCAGGAAATTCAAGACCAAACTCTGGACCAACCTGCTCTGGTGAAGAAAAGTGCCTAGAAAGTCTGCAAAGGACGATGCTGCTCCGCGCCGCCGTGGCGCCAAGGCCGCGGTTGTCGATATCGAGACCGAGCGCAATCTTGTGATGCGGGTCCTTCTGCACAGCCCCAAGGACACGCTGGCCGGCTTCGTCGCCGTTGCCGCTGTCTGCGCCATCGTCGCCAACGCGCTGTTCCTGCAGACCGGCCGGCATCCGGCGCCGATGTTCGGCACCGTGATCAATCTGCCTGCGCCGTCGTCTGCCGCGCTGTCGAGCCCGCTGCCGCGTCCACGTCCGGTCGGCGCCGACATGTCGCCGCTCGAGCCGAAGCCGACGGAATTTCGCGTCGAGCCGAAGCCCGCCGAGAAGGCGCCGGAGAAGCCGGTCGAGGCAACCGCGTCGACGCCGCGATCGGGCGATCCCCTGACCAATCTGGTGAAGGCCACGACGTCTGCGCCGACACCGCCTGCCGTCGCCGTTGCCCGCCCCCCGGCGCCGATTCCGGTGCAGCAGAGCCCTGCGGCACGTCGCATCGCCGGCGTGCAGCGCGCGCTGTCCGAATATGGCTACGGCCAGCTGAAGGTCACGGGCACGATGAGCGGGGAGACCCAGTCCGCGATCCAGAAGTTCGAGCGCGAGCATCGCATGGCTGTCACCGGCCAGGTGTCTGAGCGCCTGCTGCGCGAGCTCGCGGCCGCGATCGGGCATCCCGTCGAATAATCGTCATCATTGCGCGGAGGCTGGTGTCGATCGCGGCGCTGGCCTATCCTTCATGCTCATGAGATTGAAATCCAGCATTTGGGTGGCGGCTTACTTGCGCCGGTGCCAAACCGAAGGCGTGTTCGGCGCGGTGCGTCGTCGCGGCGCCGAGGAGGCGGGCGCGGTGTTCGTGAAGGTGTCGCTGCTCGATGGCAATGCGATGCTGTACGCGCCCGCGCCGCAGACCGTCTATGAGGACGGCCGGCCGGTCGATCGCTTCTTCATGCCCGTTGCTCCGCAGCCCCAGACTGAGCAGGCCGTCGAAGAGCGGCTGACCAAGGAGATCCGCTTCGACCCGGATGCCTGGATCGTCGAGACCGAGGACCGCGCGGGGCGGCATTTCCTTGAGCTCGCGAAGGCGTAACTAGCGCCAACCGTCATTGCGAGCGCAGCGAAGCAATCCAGACTCTCTCCGCGGAGGGACTCTGGATTGCTTCGTCGCAGGGGCTCCTCGCAATGACGAGCTTGGGACGCGTCGCGTGTCCCACACTCAGCGCCACCGCTTCCGGAAGCCGGCGCGAGCAAATCAGCGATCCAACGAGCCGCCGGTGCCGGTCCGCGCCGCGGGGCTCGAGCCGGGCTGCACGGCCGGCCGCGGCTGGTTTGCGCTCGAACGCGCACGCTGGCGTTCACCGTCATGCAGCGAGGATTGGTACTTGGCGTGCGTGACGGCGAGCGTCGAGCTGCGCCAGGCAGCTAACATTACCAGCGCGGAGCGGTCGCTCAAGCGGTCGTAGAGCCGCGACAGCCGGTAGACCGCGTTCACGGACGTTCCGATCTCCGGCTTGAAGAACAGCAGGATGCGCTGGAAGTTGGGGCTCGGCATGTCGAGCGCGCGCGCGGCGACCGCCAGCGCTTCGCCGCCGGGATCGTCGACGATCTCAGCCGCGACGCGCGAAGACAGGATCAGGCTGTCACCGAGCTCGAGGGTGAAGTTCTCGGCGTCGTTGGCGATTGCCGCCATCTCCAGGATCTGGATCGCGCGCTTGGCGCGCACGGTTGGAATCCGCGGCGCGGCCTTGAGCGGCGTCTGCGCCAGGTTCTGCAGGACCAGGGCGCGCTCGGAAGCGCTGGCGCGGAAGAACATGTCGTGGATCTCGGCGGCGTCCATCGGCTGCATCGCCATGTTCGAGGCCATGCGCAATTCCGCATCGGTCGGCGTGCGCATGGGCGCGGGCGCCTGCGGCGGCGCGGGGATCTCCCGTGCAAGCGGGATCCGGCGGCCTTCCTGCGCGGCCGTCAGGCCAAGCTTCTGCATGATCGGCGCGGGCGTTGCGGGATAGATTGCGAGCCGCGCCTTGACCGCGGCGCGCGTTGCGTCGTCGACCTGGTCGATCAGGCGCGTGGCGAGCTCGACGAACTGCCGCTCCTCGTCGTCGTTGTGGCGGCTCGTCTGGACATAGAGGTCCGTCAGCACGCGCAGCAGCGTCGGGCGGATATCGACGCCCTCGCGACGGGAGAGGGTCATCAGCCCGTCGAATCCGGGAAACAGCGACTTGGTCATTGAGGCGTACGCAACTTGGAAGGGTCCTTGGGGCGAAGCCTATCGCGGGTTCCTTTAAAGGCTCGTTAAGGAAAACGAGATGTGAAACGCCCCGCGCAATTCAAGGTGTTGTCGTGCCGCAACGGGACGGTGCGGCATGCCCGTGCGGTTACGGTCCGAACGCCATGTTTACACCCCGTTAACCATGTCCTGATCTTAATTGACGCCATGTTGCAGCACCGCCTTCGGTCGCGCCGCAATTGAAGAGAGCTGACATGGGGACCATCATCGAATTTCCGGCCGGTCGCCGGCTCGCCTCGTCGGGGGAAGTGGCGCCGCGCACGGAAACGGGGACGGTCCTGATCCTTCCCGTGATCCGCATCGAGCGCGAGACGGATGAGACCAGCGGCGGTCGTGGGCCGGAACAGGGCACAGCGCCGGGGCGCCGTCGTCGCCGTCGCTAGATCCGGCATTCATGCAATGCCGGAATCAATCCGCCAGATCCGGTCTCTCTCATCGGCCGTGCTGCTCGCGCTGATCGGCGCCGCGCTTGCGGGCTGCAGCGGCGGCGATTTCGGCCGCACCCGTGCCGACATGCGCAGCGACGACATGCATCGCTGGCTTGGCGCCGAAGTCACCTCCAGCGTCGGACTGAGAGCGTCTCAATTCCAGCTCACCGAGGAAGAACGTCAGCTTCGCGATCTCGCCTATCCCCTGATCGAGCCGCCGCTGTCGCGCCCGGCCTGGAAGAGCGTGTTCGGCGACTACCAGGCGCTGCCGTCGCCCTGGCGGCAGAAGGTCGTGTTCGACCGCACCATGTACGGACGCACGCTGATCGACGAGCCGCATCGCACGCACTCCTCGCGCTATGCGCAGCTCATCGAGGACGTGCGCAACGACATCACCCGCTTCGAGCCGTTCTTTGCCAGCGCGATCCGCGTCATCGACCTCGACAAGAAGCGCAATGCCAGCATGGCGCGTGTCTCCGAGCTCTCGCCGAGGGAAAGGGAAGACGCGATCGCGCGCATGCAGGAGAACTCGCTGATCATCCAGTGGGTGCAGCAGTGCCTGGAGCAGCGCGTCTCGTCCTATCGCTGGGGTCTGGAGCGGCTGGTGATCCAGGCGCCAGATCCCATGGCCGCCGATGCCGACCGCCTGATCGGCGAACTCGCCGCGCAGACCGCCAATCCGCCGGTCGCGGCGCAGCCGCCCTACGGACGTTCCGTCAGCGTCCGCGGCTAGGAGCCTTGCGCGCGTTTCGCTTCGACATGCGCCGCTGCGCGTGCATGTGCCGTATCGCGGCGATGCGCAGTCCGTCACCGCCCTTCTCGGCGGAGAAGTTGCGGTCATCGTAGGCAGGCCCGTCCTGCTTGCGCCGCAGATCCAGAGCGGTGCAATCCGTGGTCTGGCTGTGACCTCACGGACGCGGACTGACAAACACGGCAATCGCGCGTGCGGAAGTCGGGAAGCTGTCTCGCTGATCCCTGGAAGTTTTTTCGCGGCTCTCGACCGACGTCAGCCCTTGATAACTCTCACAAAGTCTCACTGGTTACTGACCACGGTCAGTGTTCTGCGCTTGCGGACGATCCTCGCTTGTCCTTTTCTAACAGGCGCGGCGATACATCTGAGAGTTGCGCGGGTCATGTTTCGGCTTCCGAAGAGCCTTGGGACGCCGGGGCGAGATCGCGGATTCCTAGGTCGAAAGCGTCCGGGAAAAATCCGACAGGAATCCGGACCCAAGCTACCCGGCCTGTAAAAGCTCGATGCCGGCCATCACTATGATTTGCTGAGTTGGATACATTGTGACTCGTCAAAATTGGACATTCGGCTATGCCCAATCCGCTACTCAACATGAGCGACGATATTGTCGACTTGATCGTATTGGAAAGCGGGGTCCTGGCGGCTCAGGATTCTCCTCATGAGCTTCTCGGGACGGTTACCCTTGTCACTCAGAGAGGGCACTATGACTTCCTGGTCGACGAGGAAGCGGCTCGTCAGCTCGTCCACCAGCTGAGAGAGTTGCTGTGCGGAGACCGCCACGACCCGAGAATGCTCAATTGAGCAACCAGGATTTGCCGAGTTGGCTGCATCATGGCTCATTGAAATCGGACAATTCGCACGATGCGCGATCCGCCACTGAACATGAGCGACGACATTATCGACCTCATCGTATTGGAATGCGGGGTCCAACCAGCCCAGGATTCTCCTCATGAGCTTCTGGGAACGGTTACCCTCGTCACGCAGAAAGGACACTATGACTTTCTGGTTGATGAGCAGGCGGCCAATCAACTTGTGCAGAAGCTGAGAGAATTGCTGGGCGGGGACCGTCCGAACCCGACCGAACTCAAACGAACAAAATAGGTCTGCTCTTCTGCCCCTTCTACTTTGCATGGGGTTGTTTTGCGGATTTCCGGGCAAGCGCTGCGAGACGGTCCGCTCAGCGCCGGCTGCGCGGCGTCTCGGCCTTGGTAGGCGGCTCGGTCTGGGGCGCGCAGGTCGCGGCCGCCAGCGAAGCCTGCGCCTGCGGCAAGAGGCCGGGCTCGGCGGCGAGTGCCTTCATCACAATCAGGCCGGTTGCGCTCGGAGAATCGATGATCAGGCGGTCGGCTGCCGTGACCTCTTCGTCCTCGGGCAGCTCGTTGTGCTGCGCTTCCGTCATCAGGTCGAGCTCGATCACCTTCTTGCCCGCCGAACGGTCGTTGATCGCGTAATAGGCGATCTCGTTGCGGGTGTAGAACGACACCGAGGTATAGGCCTGGCTTACCGGCACCGTGAGCTTGAGCGGCCCGCCCGACAGATCGTAGCGGCAGATCGCCAGGGCAAAGGCCGGATCCATGAACGGCATCGGCGACGTATTGGGGTCGGCGAGAGGAAGCTGCGTGACCGCATTGAGCTTGGTCATGGGCGTCAGCCGCGAATAGGCGTCCTGCGTCGCGATCCGCGGCAGCGCTAGCACGCTGACCAGATGGACCACGAGGCCCAGGAGGATGCCGGCAACGATGGTGAACAGCAGCCGGATCATGAGCAGCCCACCGTGGTGATCGTGGGCATCGGCGCATCGCGCTGGGTGCGGGTCGCAACACCCACCGGCGTGTCGTAGAGGCGAAGCATCAGCGCGTAGCGCTCGATGCCACCGGTCGGCAGCCAGTTGCCGGCGCGGGAGCGCGAGGCGATGCGGATCTCGAACGAGCCATCGGACTGGCGGACGATCTCCTGGCTGGTGAAGCCGTAGCGCTGCAGCGAGTTGGCGACGAGATGGCCCTTGCGGTCATAGAGCGTCAGCGTCCAGAACCGCGCCGGCGGCGTCACGCCGGAGACAACCACATCGCAGCGGCCGTCGAGCGCCTTCTTCTTGTCGTCGGCAATCGCGGTGAAGGCGACGCCGTCGCCGGTGCCGATCGGTAGCTCGCCGTTGCGCACGATGGTGGCGCGCGAGTAGGGGTCGACGTCGGCGGTGCCGGTGCGGGGCCGCGCGGTCCAGGCGCCGATGGTCAGCGCGCCGATGTCGGTGCCGCGCGTCGTCGTCATCCAGGTGGCGCCGACGCCGACAACGGTCGCGAGCAGAAGCGCAGTCAATGTGATAATGATCAGCCGCACGGGAAAACGATCAGTTCTTGCGTGGAGCGGACGAGTTCGCATTCTCCTCCGCCGCATAATTTTGCGGGAAGGCGAGCGCGCTCGATGACGAGGCCGGCTTGGCCGTCTTCGTCGTGTCGTCGGAAGTCGTCTTTGTCGCGGTCTTGGCCGCGTCGTCGAGCAGCTTCTCGACGCGCACCAGGATATCGGCGCCGCGCTTGGTCAATACCGGCGGCGGACCGGGCTTGGTCTCCAGCACTTTTGGCGCCGCATTGGCTTGCGCGTTGGCGGCCGCCGGCTGCGGCGGCAGCTTCTGGCCCATGCCGATGCCGGGAATTTCCCTGACCTCGACGCCCTGATGGGCCGCGACCATGATGTCGTGCCAGGTCTGCGCCGGCAGCGAGCCGCCGGTCATGCGGTTGGTTGGCGAGTAGTCGTCATTGCCGTACCAGACCGCGCAGGTGAAGTTGCCGGTGTAACCGACGAACCAGGCGTCGCGATACGCATTGGTCGTGCCGGTCTTGCCCGCGGTCGGGATTCCGTCGAGCGCAGCACGGCGCGCGGTACCTTCGCTGACCACGTGGCTCATCATGCCGGCCATATCGGCGGCAATGTTCGGCGGAATGGCTTGCCGCGGCTTCGGGCCGTCGCGGTCCCAGCGCCAGACCAGGTCGCCGGCGCCGGTGCGCACCTCCAGCACCGAGTGCGGCGTCACGGCCTTGCCGCGGTTCGGGAAGGTCGCGTAGGCCACCGCGTGCTCGAGCACGGTGACTTCGTCGGAGCCGATCGGCAGCGACGGCGTGTCGGGCAGGGGCGCCTTGATGCCGAAGCGGCGTGCAACCTCGACGATCTTGGCGCGGCCAATCTTGGCCGGATTCGGCGCCTTCGGCTGCTCCCGCCGGCCGATCTCGATCGACAGCTTCACCGGCACCACGTTGATCGAGCGCGTGATCGCCTGCGTCAGCGTCACCGAGCCGGAATAGGAGTGGCCATAGTTCTGCGGGCACCAGTTGCCGATGCAGACCGGGCCGTCGACGATGACCGAGTTCGGTGTGTAACCGTTCAACAGGGCGGTGGTGTAGACGTAAGGCTTGAACGACGAGCCGGGCTGGCGGTAGGCGTCGGTGGCGCGGTTGAACTGGCTCGCGCCGTAGTCGCGGCCGCCGACCATGGCGCGGATGCCGCCGTCGAGATCGGACACGACGGTCGCCGCCTGCGTTGCGTGATAGTCGCGGCCGAACTGGCGGAGCTGGTTCTCGATCGCCTCCTCGGCGGCCTTCTGCACGTTGGTGTCGATCGCGGTGCGGACCACGAAGACGCGCTCGGTGTAGGACTTCGGGAAGGTGTCGACGAGCTTGCGCATCTCGTCGAAGGCGTAGTCGAGATAGTAGTTCGGCGAGGCCTCGTCGCGGCGGTCGACCGCGAAGGCCGGGTTGCGGCGGGCGCCGAACACCTGGCCCTCGGTCATGAAGCCGGCATCGACGAGGTTGTCGAGCACGACGTTGGCGCGGGCGCGCGCGGCGGGCAGGTTGATGTGCGGTGCGTATTTGGTCGGCGCCTTGAACAGGCCGGCGAGCATCGCGGCTTCCGCGAGGGTCACGTCGCGCGCCGACTTGTTGAAGTAGAAATGCGCCGCGCCGTCGACGCCGAAGGTGCCGCCGCCCATATAGGCGCGATCGAGATAGAGCTTGAGAATCTCGTTCTTGGTCAGGCGCCATTCCAGCCAGACCGCGAGGAACGCCTCGTTGATCTTGCGTTCGATGGTGCGCTCGTTGCTCAGGAACAGGTTCTTGGCGAGCTGCTGGGTGATCGAGGAGCCGCCCTGGCGGACGCCGCCGGCCTGTGCGTTGGTGACGAGGGCGCGGGCGGTGCCGGCGATGTCGATGCCGAAATGGTCGTAGAAGCGGCGATCTTCGGTGGCGAGGGTCGCCTTGATCAGCACGTCCGGAAAGTCTTCCAGCGGGATCGAGTCGTTGTGCTTGATGCCGCGGCTGCCGATCGGGTTACCGTAGCGGTCGAGGAAGGTCACCGCGAGGTCGGACTTCTTCAGCCAATCCTCGTCCGCGGTCTCGCGGAACGCGGGGATGGCGAGCGCGAGCAGCAGCACCAGGCCGCCGAGCCCGAGGGTTGCGGCTTCCGACAGCGGCTCGATGAACACCCAGCGCTTCCACCGCCCGACATAGAAGCGATCCATGAAGGTCGAGTAGCGCTCATAGAGCTCGCGAATGCCCTTGGCCGAAGAGAACAGCGAGGAGTCGATGCGCGCATCGAGATCCAGGAAGAAATTCCGGACCCTGGTCTTCCACTGCGGTGGTATGATCTGGCGCACCTAGAACCCTTGAGGCTCGGTTCGAAAGCGTTCAAGCACCCGGCCGGGGCGGCATCGAGACGTCTTGCGGGAGTGTTGCGGCAAACCCAAGGCGCCCGGTTCGCGTCCGAGGGGGACTTGAGGGTTTGTTCTAACCGAGCGGGGCCTATAAACCAATGGCTACGCTCGCGATTTTGAACAACAGGCCTAATTGACCCCGTTTCTTTACGGGGCCGCGCGGGCGCTGCTTGCAGCCGTATCGGCCCTCGCCCTAGATGGAATTGGCCGTAGCTCTTTTGAATCTTGTTGAGGCGCATGACCGCAGCTCCCAAACGACCTTCAGACCAGGAAGGATTCTTCTGGAAAACCAAGACGTTGGAAGAGATGTCGGAGGCTGAGTGGGAGAGCCTCTGCGACGGTTGCGGCCGCTGCTGCCTGAACAAGCTCGAGGACGAGGATACCGGCCAGATCTACTTCACCCATGTCGGCTGCAAGCTGCTCGACGCCGGGACCTGCGCCTGCAAGGACTATCCGAATCGCTCGGACAAGGTTCCGGACTGCGTCCGCCTGACCCCTGCCAACGTCCGCACCCTGAACTGGTTGCCGCCGAGCTGCGGCTACAAGCTCGTCGCGGAGGGGCGCGACCTCTATTGGTGGCACCCGCTGGTCTCCGGCGATCCCAACACCGTTCATGAGGCCGGCGTCTCCGTGCGCGGCCGGGTCGAGGGCAGCGAGGAGGACATCCCGGACGAGGAGCTCGAGGACCACATCGTGGAGTGGCCGGCGCAGCTGCCGAAACGGGCACGCCTCAAGCGACGTCCGAAGGACTGAAAGCGACGTCTCAGGCCTAACCGCGGTGTGAAGCGATCACGTCTTCGGGATGACCAGGGGGTGGGATGCACCCATGCGCCGCAGCGCCTGCCCGAGAAGAAGTTCGCTGTCTAGATTACCAGGGCAGAACGAATCCTTCGCGGCGTTGCGCCGCTACCCGACGTCCGACCGACATGAACAAGTTCGAACGGCAGACGAGCCAATCTGCCGACATCCAGGCGTTGCCCGACGACATCGCCGAAGAGCTCTCCCGCCTTCCGTCCGAGGTCATCAGCGTCAGCGACGCGCCCTCCATCGCGCCGCCAGTTCCGCTCCCGACGGACGAGGTGCGGACCATCGTGATCAGCCTGATGCTGACGATGTTCCTGGCGTCGCTGGACCAGACCATCGTGGCGACCGCGCTGCCGACCATCGGGCGCCAGTTCCAGGACGTCTCGAACCTCTCCTGGGTGATCACGGCCTATCTGCTCGCCTCGACCGCGGTTGCACCGGTGTTCGGGACGCTGAGCGACATCTATGGCCGGCGCGCCATGATCATCACCTCGCTGAGTCTCTTTGTGGCTGGCTCGATCCTGTGTGCGATCGCGCCGAGCATGCCGATGCTGATCCTGGCGCGCGGCCTGCAGGGCCTCGGCGGCGGCGGCATCATGCCGGTCGTGCAGACCGTGATCTCCGACGTCGTCTCACCGCGCGAACGCGGCCAGTACCAAGCCTATTTCTCCAGCGTCTGGATGGTCGGCGGCATCCTCGGCCCCGTCATCGGCGGCGTGTTCGCCGAGCATCTGCACTGGTCGATGATCTTCTGGATCAACCTGCCGCTCGCGGCCGCGGCGCTGGCGCTGCTGCTTCCGAAAATGAACAAGATCCCGGTGTTCCACCACCGGCGCGAGGTCGATTGGCTCGGCGGCGTGCTGCTGATGGCGTCCGCGGTGGTCTTCATGCTGGTGCTGACCTGGGGCGGCACGCGCTTCCCGTGGCTCTCGCCGACCGTTCTTGCGATGGTGGGTGGGGCGGTCGCGTTGGCGTTCACTTTCGTCTGGCACGCGCGCCGGGCGGACGAGCCGTTCCTGCCGCTGCCGCTGCTCGGCGGAACGGTCGCGCCCTATGCGCTGACGGCCGGCGGCTGCGCGCTCGGCGCAATCACCGGTCTCACGGTTCAGCTCCCGCTCTACTACGAGTCGGTCTATCACCTCAGCGCCAGCGAGGCGGGGCTCGCACTGATCCCGCTCGCTGCGGTCTCGACCTGCGGCGCGGCCATCGCCGGCCGCACCATGGCGCGCGCCAAGCACTACAAGCGCGTCGCCGTCGTCGGCACCTCCTGGGCCGCGATCTGTGGCCTCGGCCTCACGTTCCTGACGTTGCCGCTGTGGGGGCTTCTGCTGCTGATGGCCGCGTTCGCGCTGGGGCTCGGCACGACCTTCCCGGTGTGCGTCGTCTCGCTGCAAAACTCGGTTGTCCGCGCACAAGTCGGCACCATCACCGGTGCGATGAATTTCTTCCGCTCGCTGATGTCCTCGTTCACGGTCGCGGCCTTCGCCGCGATCCTGCTGATCGCGCTAGGGGCAGACATTCCGCTCGCAGGCGAGCATCACGCTGCGGTCAATGCGATTCCCTCGGCCGACATGATGGTCGCGTTCCGCTACGTCTTCGGCGCCGCGGCGGCGATGATGGCCACCGCCGCGCTCTGCCTGATTCTGATGGAAGAGCGGCCGCTGGCGGGGCCCACCAGCGTACCGCCCGTCGAGATGGCGGAGTAGGGCCTCAACCGCCACGATCGGCATAGGGGTTGTCGTCGGCGCTGCTCTCGGATGCCTTCCGCGCCTGCGCCGCAAGCTGGGTCTTGAGCCGCGCCAGCGCGCCGGCGGACCAGTCATGCACATCGGTGACCGCGACCCAGGCATCAACGTAGTGCTCGGGCGCGTAGACATGGCCAAAGCCCATCGGCGTGCTGGTCGCGACCGCCATGTCGAGCGCGAGTTGCAGCATGGTGACGATCGGATACCAGCGCAGCTCCGGTGACACGTCGGGCCCGCGCGGCGCTGCCATCCAGGCCGGGGCCTGGTAGGCGTCGCGGTAGGAGAACAGCACGATCGGGTCGCTGGCATATTGCAGATAGACGACGCGCAGCGCGCCCCAGGGCGCATCCGCCGGCACCGTCGGCCCGTTCTGGTTCATGAAGCGGACGAAGCGGCTGTCGCGGAATTCCGGCAGCCAGGCCGGCGAGCCCGGATTGCGGTTCGCAGTGACCGAGCGCCAGATGCGGCTCTCGAACGGCGGCCCGCTCCACAGCGCGCCGGCAATCGGATCGCCTATCGTTTCGAACAGCTCCGCGGATTTTTCCGAGTTCATGGCGCCGAGGCTGAGCCCGTGCAAGTACAGTTTCGGTCGCCTGTCCCTCGGCAACCTCGTCCAGTAGCCGTAGATTTCAGAGAACAGCGCGCGCGCGACTTCCGCGCCGAATTCGGGCTGAAACAGCAGCGATAGCGGGCTGTTGAGATAGGAATATTGCACCGCAACGCTCGCGACGTCGCCATGGTGGAGATATTCGACCGTATTCATCGCGGCGGGGTCGACCCAGCCGGTGCCGGTCGGCGTGATGACGATCAGGACCGAGCGTTCAAATCCGTGCTGGCGCTTGAGCTCGTCGAGCGCAAGCCGGGCGCGCGCCTGCGCCGTGTTGCCGCCCCCGAGGCCGACATAAACTCGTACGGGGTCCTGCGCGGGCCGCCCCGTGACGGCACTGATCTCCGCTGCGGTCGGACCCGAGGCAACGAATTCGCGCCCCGCACGCCCAAGCTGCTTCCACTTCACCAGCGACGCCAGACTTCCCGTCTTCCCGGGGGCCGTCGGTTGCGGCCGCTCGGGCTCGAGAAGTGCGTCGAATTCGCGGAAGGACGAATCGAGTGCGCGGAAGGCCGTGCGGATGAGGAGGTTGTTGGCGATCATCCAGAACAGCAGAGCCGCCACGAGAACGCCGAGGACGTTTGCGATCTTTCTCGGGACGAAACGCCCTTTGCGCGCGGCAAGGAAGCGAGCGACAAGCGCGAACAGCCGCGCAAGCATCAGCAGCACGACGAACGTGACCAGGGCGATGCCGCAGACCTTGAGCGGATGCGCGGTCTCGACCGGCGCCATGTTCATGACGGCGCGGATCGAGTTCTGCCATTCGGAGGCTCGCCGCAGATAGATGATGACGACGAGCAGGCAGCCGGCCGCGACCAGCGCATTGGCGATCGCTCTTGCGCGCGCCGAAGGTTCGGGCAATTCGAGATAGTGCCACAGCCAGCGCCAGACGATGCCGGCGAGGTAGCCGATCGCAAAGCAGGCGCCGGCGAGGACGCCTTGCGTGAGATAGCTCCGCGGGATCAGCGTCGGCGTCAGCGCAGCCGCGAAGAACAGGGCGCCCAGCATAAGGCCGACGCCGGACAGCGAGAGCAATTGCCGCCGAATGAGCCAAGCCAGATTTTTGAATGCACCCATCGAGCGACGATCTTCCTCAACCCGCAGACCCGACGATACGGCTATCCTCTGTCCTTGTCCGAAAAAATGCTCTTTCGCGGCAACCGGATCGTGAACTCGGTGAACTCGCCGGGCTCGGTCTCGATATCGAGCGTGCCGCCGTGCTGCTTGACGATGATGTCGTGGCTGATGGAAAGGCCAAGCCCCGTGCCTTCGCCGGCCGGCTTGGTCGTGAAGAAGGGATTGAACATCTTCTCCTTCACCTCAGGTGGGATGCCGATGCCGTTGTCGCGGATGCGGATCTCGACATGGCTGCCGCGGTCGCGGGTCGAGGCACTGAGCGTGGGTTCGAAACCCCCGCCGGCCTCGCTGCCGCGCTTCGTCACCGCATAGAAGCCGTTCGAGATCAGGTTGAGCAGCACGCGGGCGATTTCCTGCGGAAACATCTCGGCCGTTCCGGCCTCGGGATCGAGATCGCGCTGCAGCGTGACATCGAATTGCGGCTTCTCCGCGCGTGCGCCGTGATAGGCGAGGTTGAGGCTCTCCTCGACCAGCGCGTTGATGTCGGCCGGCCCGTGCTCGCCGCTGCCCCCGCGGGAATGCAGCAGCATGTTCTTGACGATGGAATCGGCGCGCTTGCCGTGCTGTACCACTTTCTGCAGGTTGTCCTTCAGGAGGCCGGTCAGCTCGTCGATGTCGGCGCGAACGTCCCCCGTGACCGTCGTGACGGCCGCGAGCACCTGGTTCACCTCATCGGCGAGCTCGGCAGAGAGCGCGGCGAAATTGTTGATGAAGTTGAGCGGGTTCTTGATCTCATGCGCGATGCCGGCGGTGAGCTGGCCGAGCGATGCGAGCTTCTCGGTCTGGATCAGGCGATCCTGCGCGGCGCGCAGATCGTCGAGGGACTTTGCAAGCTCTTTGGTCCGGGCCTGCACTTCGTCGAAGAGGCGCACATTCTCGATCGCGATGACGGCTTGGTCGGCGAAGCTGGTAACGAGTTCGATCTGCTTTTCGCTGAACGGCCGGACTGCGCGACGTGCGAGGACAATGGCGCCAACCGTGCTGCCTTCGCGCAGTAAGGGTACACCGAGGAAGCTACGCGGATTGCCGCTCAATTCCTGGCCTTCAAAGAAGTAATCGGGATCTTCGAGCACATCGGTGACATGGACCACCTTGTCGCCGAGCAAAGTCCGGCCCGTGATGGTGCGCTTGTCTGGACGGACCGGGAGAGTTCTTACAAACTCGACGAATTCGGTTGGGAAGCCGTAGGAGCCCGCCCGGAAATAGGCATTGCCGGTCTTGCGGGTAATCGCCGCCATCTCGGCTTCGCATAGTCGCGCCGCCGATTCGACCAGCGTATCGAGCACGGCCTGCAAGTCGAACGCCGAGCGGCTGATAACCTTGAGCACGTCGGCAGTCGCCGTCTGTTGTTGCAGCGCCTCGGTCAGATTCTCGGTGCGCTGACGCAGTTCGCTGAGCAGCCGCGCGTTCTCGATGGCGATCACGGCTTGCGCCGCGAACTGGTTCAGCAAGGTGATCTGCTTCTCCGAGAAGCGCCGGTTCTCCTGCCTGAAAATCATGACGTTGCCGACCACGCGCTCGTCCTGGAGCAGCGGCACCGCAAGCAGGCAGCGTGCGCCGCCGAGATCGACCAGCGCCCGACGGTTCGGCTCTCCGCTGCGATAGGCGTCCGACTCCAGCAGGTCGGCAATTTCGACGAACGGTTCGCCCTTCAAAAGGCGCGCGGGCGCGGTGGCCGGACCATAGTTGAGGGGCGCCTTGCGCCGGAATTCATCATAGGCAGGGGGCAGGCCGTAAGTGGCGGCCGAGTTGAACTGCGTGCCATCGTAGGTATTGAGCACGCCGAAACTGGCGCCGCAGAGCTGCATTGCCTTGCTGAGCATCGCCTCGAATACCGGCGCGAGATCGCCGGCCGATCGACTGATGACGCCGAGCACCTCCGATGTCGCGGTCTGCTGCTCCAGTGACTCGGTAAGCTCGTGCGTTCGCGCCTGCACCTCGTTGAACAGCCGCGTGTTCTCGATCGCGATCACGGCCTGGTCGGCGAAGGTCTTGAGCAGATTGATCGCCTTGTCCGGGAAGTGACCGGCCTCGGGTCGCGTCACGCCGATGGTGCCGATCGCAACGCCATCGCGCAGCATCGGAACCACCAGAATGCTGCGATAGCCTCTTGTGCGCGCCAGCTCCCGCATCGCGACGGTGAGGTCGGGCTCGCTCTGCATGTCGGTGCGGAAGGCGAACTGTCCGCTCGTCGCGACGCGGCTATGAATGCCGGACGCGGACAGCGGTGCCGGGAACGAGCGGAGCAGATCCTCGTTGCCGCCGTCATTGTCGGTGGTGAAGGCGGCCAGGTGCAGCATGCCGTCGATGACGCGGGTGACGGCGGAGGAATGTCCCCCGATCAGCGCCTTGGCACTGTCGGAGATGGCCTGGAACACCGGCGTGACATCCGATGGCGAGGCTGCAATCACCTTGAGGATGTCGGCGGTCGCGGTCTGGCGCTCCAGCGCCTCTCGCGTCGCGTTGAACAGCGCGACGTTCTTGATCGCGATCGCTGCCTGGTCGGCGAAAGTCTGCAGCAGGCGGACATGATGCTCGCTGAATGCGCCGGTGGCCTTGCGCGTCGCGATGATGACGCCGATGGCCTGGCCCTCGCTCATCAGCGGAGCAAACAGCATGCTGCGATAACCGCGGGCGCGCGCGATGTTCCGCGCGGCCGGTTCGAGCTCGGTGTCGGGCAGTTGCGCTGCCGCGCCATTCGCCACGAGCTGGTACGCCGGGAATTTTGCGAAGGGCACCGGAAACGATGCCTGCAGCACGCGGTCGCCGGCCGGGTCGGTCGGCGTGAAAGCCGCCAGATGCGCGGCGCCGTCGACATAGCGCAGCACCGCGGTGGAAAAGCCGCCGATCAGGCGGTTGGCGTTGGCGGCGATGGCGTCGAACACCGGCTGCACATCGGCGGGCGAGGCCGCCATCACCTTCAGGATGTCGGCAGTGGCGGTCTGGCGCTCCAACGCCTGCCGCGTCTCGTTGAAGAGCCGCGCATTCTCGATCGCGATCACGGCCTGGTCGGCGAAGGTCTGGAGCAGTTGCACGTGCTCGGCGTCGAACGCGCCTGGCTGGGCGCCCGTGACGCTGATCATGCCGACCGGCGTGCCCCGGTTCATCAGCGGCGTGAACAGCACGCTGCGGAAGCCGCGCAGTCGCGCCAGATCCCGGTTGAGTTGCGGGACGTCGTTGGCTTCGCTGTCGGGAAACTGGATCGTCTCGCCGCCGCGAACCAGTTCGAAGGTCGGAAAATCCGCGATCCGTCGCGGGAACGACGCCTTCAATCCTCGGTCGGCTTCGGGGCTCGTCGGTGTGTAGGCGACCAAATGGAGCTCATCGCCGATGAACTGGAGCACGGTGGCGGAAAAGCCGTCGAGCAGGCGCTTGGAGCTGGACGCGATCGCCTCGAACACCGGTCGCGCATCGGAGGGGGAGGCGGCGATGACCTTCAGGATGTCGGCCGTTGCGGCCTGCCGTTCGAGAGCTTGTCGCTTCTCGTCGGCCAGCCGCGCGGTCTCGGCCGTGCCGGACTTGAGCTGCTGCTCGAGCTCGTCGATCCTGCGCTTCAGCGCGGCAGCCATGTCCTCGGAAAGCGCTGTCATTGATCGTCCGATGCGGCCGGTCCCACGACCGCGCCTTTAGCGCCAAAAGCTCGCGCGGCCAAGGGGCCTCAAGCAAGCCTCAGGTGCCCGGTCGCGACACCTCGGTCTCCTTGCTGGTGATGAACTCCAGCAGCACCGGCACGCCCTCCTGCGTCTTCTGGATGCCGCGCCTGATCGCGGGAACGATGTCCTCCGGCCTGGTCACCCGCTCGCCATAGCCGCCGAAGGCGCGCGCCATGGCGGCGTAGTCGCCGGAAATGTCGGTCGAGCGGTATTTCTCGGTCGAGACCGGCATCACCTTCAGCTCGATCGCCATCGAGAAATTGTTGAGCAGGATCGACATGATCGGAATACGCTCGCGCACCGCGGTCTCGAAATCCATGCCGGTGAAGCCGATCGCGGCATCGCCCCAAACATTGATGCAGAGCTTGTCGGGCTTTGCCAGCTTGGCGCCCATCGCAAGACCGAGGCCGTAGCCGAGCTGCGTCGTCTTGCCCCAGCCGAGATAGGAGAGGGGCTCGACCGCCTTCCAGAACGGGGAGAGTTGATCGCGTGGGCTGCCGGCATCATGCGTGATGATGGTGTTGTGGAGGTCGACGGTGTGCTGGAGGTCCCAGAGCACGCGATAGGGGCTCAGCGGTGCGTCGTTGCCGGTGAGCTTCGGCATCCACTTCGCAAGCCACTCCTTGTGCGAGGCGGCGATCTCGGCGGCGACGGCCGAGGCGTCGCGATCCGATGTGACGGTCCTGCCGATCTCCTCCAGCAGCGCATCGAGCACGAGGCCGGCGTCGCCGACGAGGCCAACCCTCGCTTCGACATCCTTGTTGAGATGGTTCGGATCGAGCGTCGAATGGATGACAGTCTTGCCCTTCGGCATCGCGATGCCGAAGCTGGTCTCGGTGAAGGAGCAGCCGATGCCGAAGATGACGTCGGCTTCGCCCAAGAATTTGGGCACAGCGCGCGGCACCGCGAGGCCGCCGGACCCGAGCGAGAGTGGATGGGTTTCGGGAAACGACGACTTCCCACCGAGGCTGGTCGTGACCGGAATCGCCAGCCGTTCGGCCAGCTGCTTCAACTGCGGCCAGGCCTGCGCATAGTGGACGCCCTGGCCAGCATAGATCACTGGCCGTTTCGCATTGACGAGAAGCGCCGCCGCCTCACTCACATGAACAGGATCGGCGCCATAGCGGGTGCGCAGCACCGGCGTATAGTTGAGCGGCTCCGGCACCTCCTCGTTCCATATGTCGGAGGGAATCTCGACGATGACGGGCCCGCCACGGCCGTTCTTCAGCTTGGTGAAGGCGCGGCGGAAAATGTTGGCGACCTCGGCTGCCAGGATGATCGGCTCGGACGATTTGGCAAACGCCTTCATCACCTCGCTGGAGTTGAAGTTCGGCTCGATATGCGACAGCCGGCGCTGATAGCCCATCGGCAGCACCAGCACGGGTACGGACTCGCCAAAGCACTGCGCGACGCCGCCCATGGCGTTCTCCGCGCCCGGGCCATGCTGCATGCAGAACGCGCCGATGCTGCGTCCCGACGTGACGCGGGAGATCGCGTCCGCCATGTGGATCCCGACGCGCTCCTGGCGCACCATCACGGGGCGGATCTCGGCCTTGGCCGCGTGCTCAATCAGGTGGTTGACGGGATAGCCGCAGAGGATCTCGATGCCCTCGCGCTTCATGATTTCCGCGATCGCAGTGCCGAGCTTCATGGCGTCTCTCTCCCTGGGCAGGCCGGTTGGTCCGGCCGATTTGGAGGAGAGAGGATCAGGAATCTGGAGAAGCGTAAAGCGCGGGCGCGGGCGGGCTGCGGTAGGTCAGCTATGCGCCGCGAGCCTGCAGATGGTCTGGCTCGCAATGCGCGGCTTCAGGTCGCCGCGCGGCCTATCCCACGAAGACGAGTGCGAGCAGGCCTGACCCGAGCAGAGCGACGCCTGCGACGGTCACGGCCAGAAAAGCGAGCGATGTGAATTCTTCACGCATGGACGTTTGACCCAAGGATTACCAAGCCCCGACCATCACCAGGGTGGCGATGCTCAGCAGCGAGAAACTGAGGATGACTACCGGAGCGACGAAAGCCTGATGCGACCGCATTGTTGCCTCTCCCAATCGGAACGATTCGCATCGTAGCTCGGTGATGTTTTCCGGTGACTTCGTGGTCGCTCGAAAGCGGCTTCGATCCGAGGCGCCATTGTTTCGTTCCGCGCCGTTGACGAAGTCTGTTCACGGGTTCGCGAGCGCGGGCCGTGTCGCGGGGTCGCGCTGGAAAGAGAAGCGCCGTTACCTATGCTTCGTCATTGCGAGCCAACGGGTCCGCGCGAAGCGCAGCTCGATGACAGGCTCCGCGAAGCAATCCAGAATCCCTCTGCGGCATGACTCTGGGTTACCTCGCTGCGCTCGCGAAGACGAGAGTGGGGAGTGCCGGCTACGACGGTTACTTCGTGGCCGAGTTGATCGAGTTGAACTTGTTGTTCAGGAGCGCGCTTCCGGTGCCGTTCACGACCGTAACGATCGCGAGCGCAATACCGCAGGCAATCAGACAATACTCGATGGCGGTGGCACCACTTTCATCGGCAAAAAAGGACCTGAGCAAAGGCATCGTCAACTCCTATTCGTGCGTCTAACGTACGCTGGCGCCGTTTTCGGAAAGGTAAATTGATCCATTAACTTTTTTGCGCGCGTGAAAAAAGCAGGTTCGGGTCGTCCCCGCCTGCTCCGGCACATGTTGCCATCGATTAGCTTAAGGCTTCGTCACCCAATTCGGGTGGATTTGATTCGGGGCGTCTCAGGAGGTGATCGAGTGTCCCGGCGTGCCCTTGCCGGGGCGTCTCAGCGCCGCTGCGAGGCGGTCGACCAGATAGCTCATCACACGTGGCTGCGACCACGCCGCACTGTCGGCGGCCCGTTCTTCCTCGGTCCCGTCATTGACGATGCCGATGTAGTTTTTTCTGGTGTTCTGCTGCTGCACGGCATGCGAACCTTGACACAATTAACGGCGCGACCTTGCTGTGCTGGGCGGGAACCGACGGTTAATTTTGTCTTCCGTAGGACTACGTGGCGCCTCACGATGGTGAAGCCGGGCGCGCAAAACGACGGCGCCGCTTAACGGATTGTTGAGGCTGTTCTTCAAGGGGGCGGCCAGGGGCCACGATATCGGCCAGCCCCCGCAGAACGGCGCCGGCCGGGCAGGGCTCACTTGCGAGGAACGTCCTTGTTCAGCGCCCGCAACATCGCGATGCGGGCAAACATCATCCAACCGCCCCCGGTCTCAGCCGCATTGATCAGAGTCTCGATCGCGGTCTGCCAGTGGCTCGCGTGCTGCGCGTCCTCGGGAAGTTGCATGATGTGATCGGCCGCCTCTTGCAGCGTCCGCAGCTTGCGCCCGCCTCGCAGGGAAATGGGATCATCGAACGGCGCCGACCAGGGCATGTCAGGCCGGCCCGTCCGCAGGAGATATCACGACGCGCTTTGCCCCTCGGCTGCTGCTGCTATCCGGCCTTCTTCGTCCGCGCGGTCGTCCGAACGGGCTTCTCGGCTTTCTTCGGGGCTTCCTTGGCCGCAGCAGCTTCCTTGCCGCCTTTACCAGCGATCGGCAGCAGCATCTCGCGCTGGCCTTCGACGCGCTTCTTCGGCTTTTTGCCCTTGGCGGCCTTGGCTGCGGGCGGCGCTTCCTTTTCGCTTGCGAGGCTCTTCTTCAACGCATCCATCAGGTTGATGACATTGCCGCCCGCTTTCGGCGTGGCCTTGGCCGTGATCGGCATGCCGCTGCGCTTCTTGTTGATGAGGTCGATCAGCGCGGTCTCGTAATGATCCTCGAACAGCTCAGGCTCGAATGCGCCGGACTTCTTCTCGACGATGTGCTTGGCGAGGTCGAGCATGTCCTTGGTGAGCTTCACGTCCTGGATGTCGTCGAAATACTCGGACTCGCTGCGCACCTCGTAGGGGTAGCGCAGCAGCGTGCCCATCAGGCCGCTCTCCAGCGGCTCCAGTGCGATGATGTGCTCGCGGTTGGTCAGCACCACGCGGCCGATCGCGACCTTGTTCATGCTGCGGATGGTTTCGCGGATCACCGCATAGGCGTCGTGGCCGACCTTGCCGTCCGGCACGAGATAATAGGGGCGGATCAGATAGCGGTTGTCGATGTCGGCCTTGGGCACGAATTCGTCAATCTCGATCGTGTGGGTCGAGTCGAGCGCGATGTCGTCGAGCTCGTCCTTGGTGACCTCGATATAGGTGTCGGTGTCGACCTTGTAGCCCTTGACGATGTCCTCGGAGGTCACCTCGTCACCGGTCTCGGCGTCGACCTTGAGATACTTGATCCGGTGGCCGGTCTTGCGGTTGATCTGGTTGAACGAGACCTTCTCGGTATCCGAAGTGGCGGGATAGAGCGCGACCGGGCAGGTCACGAGCGAGAGGCGCAAAAAACCCTTCCAATTGGCTCGGGGGGCCATGGGTTACTCCAAACGCAACAGGGACAGCCCACAAGAATACCATCGCTGTTCCGCGAATCATAGCAAGCGGCGCCACGGAATCTTGCAACGACGTTAACCGCGGGCGCCGGCTCTGGTTGCCATCGGGCGAGGGCAGTCCGCCCGGAACATCGTTTACGATCGGGCGTTGCCCCCCAAGGGCTTGAGGCCGCGAGGAGATCGCGGCAATCGGACGTGCCAGCCAGAGATCGAGGTCACCATGGCAACCACGCGAGACCAACATCAGATCATCGAAACCCCGACCGAGGCGCGCCAGGGCGAGCCTGGCCCGTCCGTGGCGGCGTTGCTCGCCATCTCGACCGGGCTGGCGATCCTGATCCTCGCCGTCATCTGGTTCGTGTTCTTCCGGACCTGAGGGACCGCGATCGACAGGAGGTTCGACCTTCCGACTCGCCGCGTAACGCGGCAAATTGCGCCCGCCAAGCCATCGGCNTCGTCCGCTGGCCTGGCGGGCGCAGTCGCGTCAAGGCGTGAAAATCGTTTATGACGAAAAAGTAACGTTTCCCGGTTCCCGGCGTTCATATTCAGTTCACGCCGGAATTGATCATCTTGACGTGGATCTTCTGCCGTCGATCCCGTCGAACCATTGCTGGAGAGAAGCGTGCGCCTGCTCGTTGTTGAGGACGACCCCGATCTCAATCGCCAGCTTACCAAGGCGCTGAGCGACGCCGGCTATGTCGTCGATCGCGCCTTCGACGGCGAGGAGGGACACTATCTCGGCGACAACGAGCCCTATGACGCCGTGGTGCTCGACATCGGTCTGCCGAAGAAGGACGGCATCTCGGTGCTGGAGGCCTGGCGTCGCAATGGCCGAACCATGCCGGTGCTGATCCTCACCGCGCGCGACCGCTGGAGCGACAAGGTCCAGGGCTTCGACGCCGGCGCCGACGACTATGTCGCAAAGCCCTTCCATCTCGAGGAGGTTCTGGCTCGCATTCGCGCGCTGCTGCGCCGCTCGACCGGCCATGCCCAGAGCGAGCTCAGCTGCGGTCCCGTCACGCTGGATACGAGAACCGGCCGCGTCAGCGTGTCGGGCAATCCCGTGAAGATGACCTCGCACGAATATCGGCTGCTGGCCTACCTCATGCACCATTCCGGTCGCGTGGTCTCCCGCACCGAGCTCGTCGAGCACCTCTACGACCAGGACTTTGACCGCGACTCCAATACGATCGAGGTCTTCGTCGGCCGCATCCGCAAGAAGCTCGACGTCGACATCATCCAGACCGTCCGCGGCTTGGGCTATCTCCTGACCCCGCCGGCAGCCAACGGCAGCTGAAGCCTGGGGCTCGCAACATCCGAGGCTTGACCGGGCGGCGGAACGAGGCTCTTGCTCGGCCATGACCCCTGACGACTCGCCGTCCTGCGCCTCCCGGGACCATTCCGATGGCCGCTAGCTCGCTTGCGAACCGCCTGTTCCTGTCGGCGACCGCGTGGCTCGTGGTGATCCTGGCGATCACCGGCGTCGCGCTGTCCTCGGTCTACAAGAACGCCACCGAGCGCGCCTTCGACCGCCGCCTGAATCTCTATCTCCGCACGCTCATCGCCGAGGTCGCCACCCCCGACGAGCCGCCGGACCGCCAGTTCCAGTCGCTCGGCGAGCCCCTGTTCGAGCTGCCGCTGTCCGGCTGGTACTGGCAGATCACGCGCACCGATACCGAGAAGCCGGAGGTGCGCTCGTCACGCTCGCTGTGGGACAAGAAGCTGCCGAAGCTGGAAGAGCAGGGCGCCGAGCTCACCGCTGCCGGCATCCGGCTCGCCTATGTCGACGGGCCCGAGGGCCAGAATTTGCGGATGGTCGAGCGGCCGGTCGATCTGGGCGCGGACGGCAAATATCTGGTCAGCGTCGCGGGCGATGCGACCGAGATCTTCGACGAGACACGCAGCTTCGATTACTACCTCGGCGGCACCTTCACCGCGCTCGGCATCGTGCTGCTGCTGACCACGGTGTTCCAGGTCCGCTTCGGTCTTGCACCGCTGAAGCGGATATCGGAGGCGATCGCCGACATTCGCTCCGGGCGTGCGGAGCGGCTCGAAGGCGAGTTTCCGGTCGAGATCGCGCCGCTGGCGCGTGAGACCAATGCACTGATCGATGCCAATCGCGAGATCGTCGAACGCGCGCGCACTCATGTCGGCAATCTCGCGCATGCGATCAAGACGCCGCTCTCGGTCATCGTCAACGAGGCCGGCGTGCACGCAGCCGAGCCGTTCGCGGCCAAGGTCATGGAGCAGGCCGATGTGATGCGCGACCAGGTCGCCCATCATCTGGAGCGCGCGCGCATCGCGGCCAGGGTCTCGGTCGTCGCCACCGTGACCGACGTCGCGCCCGCCATCGAGGCGTTGCGGCGGACCATGGAGAAGATCCATCGCGACCGCGGCATCATCGTCGAGGCCAAGGCCGACCCATCCGCGAAATTTCGCGGCGAGCGCCAGGACCTGGAGGAGATGGTTGGCAATCTCGTCGACAATGCCTGCAAATGGGCAGCCTCCCGGGTCTTCATCGAGGTCCTGGTGGAGACGCCACACCAGTCCGGCGCGGGCCCGCGTCTCCGCATCCTCGTCGATGACGACGGTCGCGGCCTGTCCGAGACCGAGCGCGCCCAGGTCTCGCGGCGCGGCCAGCGGCTCGACGAATCCAAGCCGGGATCGGGGCTGGGTCTGTCGATCGTGGTCGATCTGGCCGGGCTTTACGGCGGCTCTCTCTCCCTCGGCAGCGCACCGATCGGCGGTTTGCGGGCGGAGCTGGTGCTCCCCGGCATTTAGTGCTTGTCCTATCATGCTTTTTCGTCTCGGCGGGGGCCAGCCTGGAGAAAGACGGGACGTCCTACCCAACTTCCTAAACGGCTTCTTAAGGCGCGACCTCCTATGATCGCGCTCGGACGCATCCCACGTCCGCCATTTTACCGTGCATTACCGGGCGTATGAGCCAGACATCGATCGAGCGGCTGAGAGAGTATCTCGCGCAGCTCCCGCCGCAGTCGCAGGCGCTGCTGATGCGGGAGTTCGAGCGTGCGCTGGAGCGCGGCCAGGATACGGCAGTCGCCACCCTCGTGCTCGAGCAGCTGCGCAAGATCGTGCGCAAGACGGAGGCCGAGGAGGCCGCGCCCGCCCGTACTGACGACCTGTCGCGGCTCCTGTTCCAGCCGCTGGAACCGTTCCTCGTGGAGGCCGGCGCGCCGATCCGGGTCGGGCAGATCCGCCGCTCCTCGCTGCACCCGATCTGGCAGTGGCTCGGCCGCGACGGCGCCCCGGCCAAGCTGAATGAATTCGAGGCGACACTGGCGCGCTTGCCGACCGACAATGCAGGCCAGGTCGAAGCTCTCGCGCTGAAGCTGCAGGCGGCGGCCTCCGACGCCATCGCCGAACTGATCGGGCCCGGCGGCGGCGACAAGTCGCGCGCGCTCGCCCGTGTCGGCGCGCCCAGCGTGATCGAGGATCTCTATTCGATCGGCGCGGTGCTCACCGTCCGCGAGGCCATGGTAACGCTGAACGAAAAACTGCCGCGCTTCCTGCGCGCGTTCGGCGAATCCCAGATCGCCTCGGTGACGGCGGCACTCAACATCCCCGTGCTGCAGACGCCTCAGATGCTGCCCTTCGCGCTGTCGATGGTGATCCAGCGGATGACCGCGCCCTGGCAGATCATTCGCCTCGCAATCAAGATTGCCGCCTCCGACGACGAGATCCGCGTCGCGGCCACGCCGTATGGCGTGGCCGTCACCATCGCGCTGCACGACCTGTCGTGCCTTGCCGCCATCCTGCGCATGGACATCAAGCGTGGGCGTTTCGACACCGTCGCCGACAACCTGAAGGCGCTGCACGACGGCGTGCGCGGCCTGCGCACCGAGCTCGACCTACGCAACGATTCCGCCTGGGGCAAGCAGTTGACCTCGATCCGTGCGGATATCTCCAACGCGCTGCAATCGGAGATCGACAGCGTTCCCGGCCGCGTCCGCCGCATCCTGCGCCAGCGTGCCGAGAAGGACATTCCCCCGGGCGCGCGGGTCGACAGCACCGAGGTGGAGGAGGCGGCCGCGTTGATCGATTTCGTCGCCACCTGCCGCAACTATGCCAGCGAGCTCGCGATCAACGAGGTGACGCTGCGCACGTTCTCCGACCTCCAGCAATATGTCGAGCGGTCGACGGAATCGCTGGTGCAGTCGCTGCGCGCCGCCGATCACAAGGTCCGCGCCTACCGGCAGCAGCAGGTTCAGGCCGCGATCCGCTTCTGCGAGGTTCTGTTCGGCGACGACTATGCGTCGCTGATGAGCCGGGCCGCGGAAAACGCGCTGACCGGCGAGCGCAAATCGTCGCGCGCGAGCTGATTTAGGCGCATATTTTTGTAATCACAATTTGTAGTTGACGCTGTCGGTGGCGGGCCGTACGGTTTCGTGCACATTTTGGGAATTTCTATTTGTGGGCGCATGAAACCGATTATCAGCTTTGTTGAACTTGAGAATCGCGTGATCTCGGCGACCTATCGGAGATTAATGGTCAGGGCGAAGGTGGTGCTGGTCGAGAAGGCGAGCGGCCAGCAACTGCCGGATCCGGTCACGACCATTGCATCCCCGGTTCCCGTCGGCGCGTTGCGCATCAGGCTGCCCGACACCATCAAGCCGGGAACATACTTTCTGAAGGCCCTTAACGGGCACGGCGAGGACGCCGCCCAGAGCGCAGAGTTCGAAATCGGCTAAGTTGTTGGATTTTCACTGTTTCGGGACTGCGACCGTCGCGCCAAATTGACAATTGTCAATTGCCGCATGCTCCAGCCGTGGTGTAAAGCCACCGATGGGCGCGGATTGCGCGCTGCCGGAAGCTTGCCTGATGACACTATGGTTCGTGTTCGCGCTGATGACGGTCGCGGCGATTTTCGCCGTGCTCTGGCCGCTCGGCCGTGGCAGTCGCGCTGAGCGGCAAGACACTGAAAATCAAGGCAGCGAGGTCGCGGTCTACAAGGACCAACTCGTCGAGATCGAGCGTGACCTTACGACCGGACTGATCGCGGCTCCGGAGGCAGAGGCCGCGCGTGTCGAGATCAGCCGCAGGCTGCTGGCGGCTGCCGGCAGCGAGCCTGCGGCGGCACCGAAATCGAGCGTCAAATGGCGCCGCGCGGCGGCCGTGCTTGCCCTCATTGGCCTGCCGCTGGTTGCGATCGCGGTCTACATCCCGCTTGGTTCGCCGGCGCTTCGCGACTTTCCGCTGGCGCAGCGGGACCGCGCGCCCGGAATGGCGCAATCGCTCGAGAACCTCGTCGTGCAGGTCGAGCAGCATCTGGAAAAGAATCCGACCGATGGTCGCGGCTGGAACGTGCTCGCGCCGGTGCTGGAGCGGCTCGGCCGCTACGACGATGCGGTGCGCGCCTATCGCAACGCGCTCACCTACAATGGCGAGAGCGCGGAGCGCCGGTCGGATCTCGGCGAAGCGCTCTCGGCCGCTGCCGGCGGCGTCGTGACCGCTGAGGCCAAGACCGAATTCGAACGCGCGCATGGCCTGAACGCCGACGATCCCAAGGCGAACTACTTCCTCGGGCTCGCCGCCGAGCAGGACGGCCGCAAGGACGATGCGGCGAATATCTGGCGGGCGCTGCTTGCGAAGGCGCCGGCGGATGCGCCGTGGCGGTCCCTGGTGCAATCCTCGCTGGCGCGGGTCGGCGGCGGCAGCGCCGTGCCGGCGCTGTCGGACGAGACGATGGCGGTCGCGAAGGACATGAGCGAGGGCGATCGCAGCGCGATGATCCGCGGCATGGTCGAGCGCCTGGCCACCCGCCTCAAGCAGAACGGCGACGATGTCGACGGCTGGCTGCGCCTGGTCCGTGCCTATCTCGTGATGGGCGATCGCGACAAGGCGATGGGCGCCTCGACCGACGCCCGCCAGGCTGTGGCCAATGACGCCGAGCGGCTGCGCCAGCTCAACGAAGGCCTGAAGAATCTCGGGCTCGACGGATGATGATTGCGGGACGGGACGAGCGGAGAAGAGACACGCCATGACGCGCAAGCAGCGACGTATGACCATCATCGGCGGTTCGCTCGCCGTGCTCGCGCTCGCCGCCGCGCTCGTGCTGAATGCCTTGCGGGACTCCATCGTGTTCTTCTCGACCCCGAGCATGGTCGCGGAGAAGCACCTCGCACCCGGCAAGCGGTTTCGCCTCGGCGGGCTGGTGCAACCCGGCTCGCTTCAGCGCGGCGACAATCTCGCGGTGACCTTCGAGGTCGCCGACGGCAGCGCCAAGCTTCCGGTCGCCTACAAGGGCATCCTGCCGGATCTGTTCCGCGAAGGGCAGGGCGTCGTCGCCGAAGGCGCGCTCGATGCCAACGGCGTGTTCAAGGCCGACACGGTGCTCGCCAAGCACGACGAGACCTACATGCCCAAGGACGTCGCCGATGCCCTGAAGAAGCAGGGCCACTGGAAGGACGATTACGGCGCCAAAGCTTCTGATGGTGTCAAGCCTGCGGCGACGACCGCGCAGGGCAATTCGCAGGGAGCGGTGCGGTGATCGCGGAATCCGGACACTATGCGCTGGTGCTGGCACTTGGCCTCGCGCTGATCCAGTCCTTCGTGCCGCTGATTGGTGCGCGCCTGCGCGATCCTGCCCTGATGAACGTCGCGCGCTCCACCGCGCTTGCGCAACTTCTGTTCGTCGGTGCATCGTTCGCGGCGCTCGTCATGTTGCATGTGAGCTCGGATTTCTCCGTCGCCAACGTCTACGAGAATTCGCACTCCATGAAACCGCTGATCTACAAGATCACCGGCGTGTGGGGAAACCATGAAGGCTCGATGCTGCTCTGGGTATCGATCCTGGCGCTGTTCGGCGGCCTGGTCGCGATCTTCGGCAACAATCTGCCGCTGTCGCTGCGCGCGCATGTGCTGGCCGTGCAGGCCTGGATCGCCAGCGCCTTCTACCTCTTCATCCTGATGACCTCGAACCCGTTCCTGCGCATCGCCAATCCGCCGATCGAGGGACGCGATCTCAACCCGGTGCTGCAGGACATCGGCCTCGCGGTGCATCCGCCGATGCTTTATCTCGGCTATGTCGGATTCTCGATCTCGTTCTCCTTCGCGATCGCGGCGCTGATCGAGGGCCGGATCGACGCGGCCTGGGCACGCTGGGTGCGGCCCTGGACGCTGGTGGCCTGGATATTCCTGACGCTCGGCATCGCCATGGGCTCCTACTGGGCCTATTACGAGCTCGGCTGGGGCGGCTGGTGGTTCTGGGATCCGGTCGAGAACGCCTCGCTGATGCCGTGGCTCGCCGGCACGGCGCTGCTGCACTCGGCGCTGGTGATGGAAAAGCGCAACGCGCTGAAGGTCTGGACCATCCTGTTGTCGATCCTGACCTTCTCGCTGTCGCTGCTCGGCACCTTCCTGGTGCGCTCGGGCGTCATCACCTCGGTCCACGCCTTCGCCAACGATCCCACGCGCGGCGTGTTCATTCTGCTGATCCTCTGTCTCTTCATCGGCGGCAGCCTGTCGCTGTTCGCGGGGCGCGCCACCTCGTTGAAGCAGGGGGGCCTGTTCGCGCCGATCTCGCGTGAGGGTGCGCTGGTCCTCAACAATTTGCTGCTCACGGTGGCCTGCGCGGTCGTGCTGTTCGGCACGCTCTATCCGCTGGCAATGGAAGTGCTGGCCGATTTCAAGATGTCGGTCGGCGCGCCCTTCTACAATCTCAGCTTCGTTCCGCTGTTCGCGCTGTTGCTGCTTGCCGTGCCGTTCGGGCCGATGCTGGCGTGGAAGCGGGGCGATCTGCTCGGCGTTACCCAGCGTCTGCTCGCGGCCGGCGTCGCCGGACTCGTCGCCGTCGCCGTCGCGTGGGGCTGGGCGCGCGGCGGCAGTGCGCTCGCGCCGCTGGCGATCGGGCTTGGCATCTTCGTGATCGCCGGCGCGGTCACGGACCTCGCCGAACGGACCGGCCTGTTCCGCCTGCCGTTCGCGACGACGCTGCACCGGGCACGCGGCCTGCCGCGCTCGGCCTGGGGCGCCGCGTTTGCGCATGCCGGCCTCGGCGTCGCGCTGCTCGGGATCGTCTGCGAGACCACCTGGAACAGCGAATACATCGCGACGATGAAGCAGAACGACGTCGCGCATCTCGCCGGCTACGATCTGAAGCTCGACGGGCTGTTTCAGCGCCAGGGGCCGAACTTCCGCGAGATGATCGCCGAGTTCAACGTCAGCCGCGACGGCGAGACCCTCAGCGTGATGACGCCGTCAAAGCGCAGCTTCACCACCCGTGGCTCCTCGACCACTGAGGCCGCGCTGCTGACCCGCGGCGCGAGCCAGCTCTACATCTCGCTCGGTGACGTCACTGCCGAGGGCGCCGTCGCGGTGCGCATCTATCACAAGCCGCTGGTGCTGCTGATCTGGTGGGGACCGGTGCTGATGGCGTTTGGCGGCATGCTGTCGCTGTCCGACCGTCGCCTGCGCGTCGGTGCGCCGAAGCCGGCGCGGGCGAAGCAAAGCCTGCAGCCGGCGGAGTGATCGTCATGCGTCGGATGTTTGTCGCGCTCATTGCGCTCGCGCTGCTGGGGATGCCGGAGGCCCGCGCAGTACAGCCCGATGAGATCATGGCCGATCCGGCGAAGGAGGCGCGCGCGCGCGAGTTGTCGCGGGAGCTGCGCTGCATGGTCTGCCAGAACCAGTCGATCGACGATTCCGATGCGCCGCTGGCGCGCGACCTACGGCTGCTCGTGCGCGAGAGGATCGCGGCCGGCGACAGCAATTCGCAGGTGCTCGACTTCCTGGTCGCGCGTTACGGCGAATTCGTGCTGCTCAAGCCGCGCTTCGAGCGACAAACCTTGCTGCTCTGGCTGCTCGCACCGGTTCTGCTCGGCGGTGGCGGTCTGGCGCTGTGGCTGCAAATTCGGCGGCGCTCGCGGAGTGGTGCAGATATACCAATGCCGCCGCTCACGCCCGACGAAAAGTCGCGCCTTGCCGCCTTGATGTCGGACGATGCGACGTCGCGCTAGCTACGCAATGATACGTAGGCTGCGCAAGGTAGCGCGTTTCATGTTCTGTTGACCTTTGTCTGGAAGCTTGTCGCGAGATTCGATTCCAGACTTAGAGTCCTTCCGATGTTCGCCAACAGCAACCTGACGATCCGTTTCCTGGTTGGAGCCGTCGTCGCGGCATTATTGTTCTTGCTGGGTATCGGCGGAGGCACCGGATTTGTCGCGGTGCTCTATCTCAACAACGAGATCACCAGCCTTTCGTCCGATTTCGCCGCGCTGAGCGGCCCCTCGCGGGACCACGCGATGCAGATCTATCAGCAGGCGCAGACCGCGTTCTCCTATTTCCTGGTCGCCTGCGGCGCGATCGCGGTCATCGCCTTCGCGATCTGTCTTTCGACCTGGTTTGCCGTGCGCAACGGCATTCTGCGCCCGCTGGCGGCGATCGTGCATGCCATGCGCGAGGTCGCCGACCAGAAGTTCGACACGCCCGTTCCGGGATTGGGCGGCTCGAACGAGATCGGCCTTTTGGCCGGGGCGCTGGAGGTCTTCAAGACCAACGGCATCGAGCGGCGCCGGCTCACCGAGCAGCAGTTACAGGAGGCGCAGCACCAGGCCGAGCGGTCGACATATCTCGACGCCCGGATCAAGAGCTTCAACGGGCTCGTCGCCAGCGTCGTCGACAGCGTGGCGTCCTCGGCCGTGCAACTGAAGCGCAATGCCGAGACTTTGTCGCGCGCGGCCAACGAGACCAGTAGCAAGGCCAACGCGGTGGCGAGCGCCGCGAGCCAGGCCAGCGCCAGCGTCCAGACGGTTGCGGGCTCCGCCGAGGAGATGACCAATTCGATCGGCACGATCAGCCGCCGTGTCACGGATGCAACCCAGCGCGCCGAGGGTGCGGCAGCGCAGGCCGAGAAGAGCCGCGACACCATCCACACGTTGACGGACGCCGCCGACAAGATCGGCGAGGTCGTGCAACTCGTGCAGGCGATCGCGTCGCAGACCAACCTCCTTGCGCTCAATGCGACGATCGAGGCTGCGCGGGCAGGGGAGGCCGGCAAAGGCTTCGCGGTGGTCGCCTCCGAGGTGAAGAGCCTCGCACACCAGACCAGCAAGGCGACGGAGGAGATCACCTCTCATGTCGCCAGCATCCAGGGCATCACCGCCGAGACGCGCGGCGCGATCGACGGCATTTCGAGGACGCTGTCGGATATCTCGTCGATCATGTCCGGCATTGAGGTCGACACCGCCCAGCAGCGCAACGCCACGCAGGACATCACGCGCAACGCGCAGGATGCGGCTCACGGGACGCTCGACGTCTCCAATCACATCGTCCAGATCACCTCGACCTCGGCGGAGACCGGGCGCATGGCCGCAGAGGCCCGCGATTCCGCTGTCGACTTGTCGCAGCAGGCGGAAACCTTGAAGCGCGAAGTCGACGAATTCATCGTCAGCGTCAGGGCGGGCTAAAGAGACGGAGCAGGCCACTTCGGCGCCGATTATAGGAACCCGACTAAGTTCCTGTGGAAGCATAGCTTTTTTGCCTGCGTTAAACTGCCGCATCCGCACGGCCCTTCATTACGAAAGTTTAACCCCGCCGCCAGCGCACGGTAAGGCGGAAGACCCCATCTTCAGGACCGTAGGATGCCACCCTCAGGCATCACAAGGATTTCAAGGCCCTGGAGAGCTCTGCATGAACGACCGTCCCGATCTTTCGAACCTTCCGTCCTACCGGCAGCCGCGCCGGTCGGTCTTCTCGGCCCGCAAAATCGCGCTGATGGCTTCGGTCGTCGCCGGTCTCGGCGTCGCCGTCTATGGCTTCAGCCCGACGCACTCGCCGGCCGACCTGTTCTCCAGCCCGGCGCATGCGCAGGTCAATAACGAGGTCCGGAAGGTCGAACGGCCGGTCGGTTTCGCCGACATCGTCGAGCGCGTGAAGCCCTCGGTGATCTCGGTGAAGGTCAACATCAAGGAGAAGACCGCGAGCAACGATGACGGCGACGATTCCACGCCGTTCCAGCCCGGCTCGCCGATGGAGCGCTTCTTCCGCCGCTTCGGCGGTCCGGATGGCTTCCCCGGCCTGAAGGGTGGTCGTGGCCGCGTCGTCCAGGGCCAGGGCTCCGGCTTCTTCATCTCGGCTGACGGCTTTGCCGTGACCAACAACCACGTGGTCGACGGCGCCGACAAGGTCGAGGTCACGACCGACGACGGCAAGACCTATACCGCCAAGGTGATCGGCACCGATCAGCGCACCGACCTCGCTTTGATCAAGGTCGAGGGCGGCTCCAACTTCGCGTTCGCCAAGCTTGCCGACGGCAAGCCGCGGATCGGCGACTGGGTGCTCGCGGTTGGCAATCCCTTCGGCCTCGGCGGCACCGTCACCGCAGGCATTGTCTCGGCGAGCGGCCGCGACATCGGCAACGGCCCCTATGACGATTTCATCCAGATCGACGCGCCCGTGAACAAGGGCAATTCCGGCGGTCCGGCCTTCAACACCGATGGCGAGGTGATGGGCGTCAACACCGCGATCTACTCGCCCTCCGGCGGCAGCGTCGGCATCGCCTTCTCGATTCCGGCCAACACCGTGAAGAGCGTGGTCGCCCAGCTCAAGGACAAGGGCTCGGTTAGCCGCGGCTGGATCGGTGTGCAGATCCAGCCCGTGACGTCCGACATCGCCGACAGCCTCGGCATGAAGAAGGCCGAAGGCGCGCTGGTGGCGGAGCCGCAGGCCAACGGTCCGGCTGCGAAGGCCGGCATCGAGTCCGGTGACGTGATCACTGCGGTCAACGGCGAATCCGTCAAGGACGCGCGCGAGCTCGCCCGCACCATCGGCGGCATGGCGCCGGGCGCGACCGTGAAGCTCAACGTCCTGCACAAGGGCCAGGACAAGGTCGTGAACCTCACCCTCGGTCAGCTGCCGAACACGGTCGAGGCGAAGGCTGACACCGACAAGGACAGCGGCAAGGGTGCGAGCCGCGGCACCGACGTGCCCAAGCTCGGCATGACCGTTGCGCCCGCCGACTCCGTGGCCGGTGCCGGTAAGGAAGGCGTTGTGGTCACTGAAGTCGATCCGAAGAGCGCCGCGGCCGAACGCGGCTTCAAGGAAGGCGACGTGATTCTCGAAGTCGGCGGCAAGAGCGTGAGCACTGCCGGCGACGTCCGCGAAGCGATCAACGCGGCGCGGACCGACAACAAGAACAGCGTCCTGATGCGCGTGAAGAGCGGCGGCCAGTCGCGCTTCGTCGCGGTGCCCCTCGCCAAGGGCTAACCCCAGGAGGCTTACGAAATGAAGGGTGTCGCCGGCATCAGTCGCCCCCGCCGTCGGCGCCCTTCCGGGGAGCAGCGCAATGCTTGCTCCCCCTATCTACCTTCCGGTGGAATACGCCCCCCTCCGTCGGAAGGGCCTAGGGCGGTGAGGTCCCCCAGCTTCACCGCCCCCCTTTTTCTCGACCCAAGTCTGTTTCGCTCGGCTTGCATGCGAGTGCCGCTCGCGCCATGTTCATAAAGGGTTGACCTCCTTGACCGCCGCCGATCGCACGATGCGCCTCCTCATCATTGAAGACGACCGCGAATCCGCCGACTACCTCGTGAAGGCGTTTCGCGAAGTGGGCCACATTGCCGACCACGCCGGTGACGGCGAGGAAGGCCTATCCATGGCCGAGAACGGCGATTACGACGTGCTGGTGGTCGACCGCATGCTGCCCAAGCGCGACGGCCTGTCGCTGATCGGCGCGCTGCGCGAAAAGAGCGACCCGACGCCCGTGCTGATTCTCTCCGCGCTCGGGCAGGTCGATGACCGCATCAAGGGTCTGCGCGCCGGTGGCGACGACTATCTGCCGAAGCCCTATTCCTTCGCCGAGCTGCTGGCGCGCGTCGAGGTGCTGTCGCGCCGCCGCGGCGGTCCGGCCGAGGACACGGTCTATCGCGTCGGCGATCTCGAGCTCGACCGGCTTTCGCATCGCGTGGCCCGCGGCAAGGACGAGCTCACACTCCAGCCGCGCGAATTCCGCCTGCTCGAATATCTGATGAAGCATGCCGGCCAGGTGGTGACGCGCACCATGCTGCTGGAGAACGTCTGGGACTATCATTTCGATCCGCAGACCAACGTGATCGACGTGCACATCTCGCGGCTGCGCTCCAAGATCGACAAGGGCTTCGATCGGCCGCTGCTGCACACGATCCGCGGCGCGGGGTACATGATCCGTGACGGCATTCGGTAAACTCGTCCGCACCACGGCATTCCGGCTGACGCTGGTCTATCTGCTGCTGTTCGCGCTGTTCGCGGCCTCGCTGCTTGCCTATTTCGCCTGGAATACGCGGCGGCTGATCACCGAGGAAATCACGCAGACGGTGAACGCCGAAACCTCGGAGATCAACGAGATCTATGGCCGCCGCGGCCTGCGCGGCCTCGTGCTCGCGATCGAGTACCGCGCGCTACGGCCGGGCGCAAACCTCTATCTCGTCACCACGCCGACCGGGCAGGCGATTGCCGGCAATGTCGGCTCGCTGGCGCCCGGTGTGATGGCGACACCCGGCTGGTCCGAGACGGCCTATCGGCGGATCGAGGATGCGGACGACCGCGATCATCGCGCGCTGGTGCGTGTCACCGAACTGGAGAACGGATTCCGCCTCCTGATCGGCCGCGATCTCGACGAGCGGCGGCGGCTGTTCGGCATCGTGGCCAAGGCGGCGCAATGGTCGATCCTGATCGTCGTCGTGCTGGGCCTTGGCGGCGGCATCTTCGTCGCGCGACGCGTGTTGAGGCGCATCGACGCGATGACCGGCACCGCCCAGCGCATCATGACCGGCGATCTCAGCGAACGGCTGCCGGTGGGCCGCAGCGGTGATGAGCTCGATCGGCTCGCGGAGAACCTCAACGCCATGCTGGAGCGCATCGAAGCGCTCATGGCGGGCCTCAAGGAGGTCTCCGACAACATCGCCCATGACCTCAAAACCCCACTGACACGCCTGCGCAACCGCGCCGAGGAGGCGCTGGCGAAGTCGGGCTGCGAGGCCGACTACCGCGCGGCGCTGGAGCGGACCATCGAGGAATCCGACGGCTTGATCCGCACCTTCAACGCCCTCCTGATGATCGCGCGTGCCGAGTCCGGCCAGGCGCGCGGCAACATGGACGACTTCGATGCCGCCGAGGTCGCCAATGGCATTCATGAGCTCTACGAGCCGCTTGCCGAGGACGACGGCATGGCCTTGAAGGTCAAGGCGGAGGCGGCGCCCATTCACGGCAACCGCGAACTGATCAGCCAGGCGCTCGCCAATCTGGTCGAGAATGCGATCAAATACGGCAAGCCGGCAGCCCAGGCTGCGGGAACCGTGGTCAGCATGGACAGCCGGCAGATCACCATCGAGGCCAGGCGCGAGGACGACCACGTTCTGCTCAGCGTCGCCGATCGCGGCCCCGGCATCCCCGAGGCCGACCGCAAGCACGTCGTGGAACGGTTCGTCAGGCTGGAGGCGAGCCGTACCTTGCCGGGCTCCGGGCTCGGTCTCAGCCTGGCATCGGCGGTAGCGACATTGCATGGCGGTGAACTGCGGCTGGGTGATGCTCAGCCAGGCCTCGTCGCCACGCTGGTTCTGCCGGCCCGCGCTGGCGCCGGCGACAGGGTTGCTCCCCCAATGCAGGATGTGCCACAGAAGGTGGCATGAACCTCTCCGCGCCGGGAAACGCGGACAAGAATGGTGAGAGGCTGGCCGCACGCTTCGCGGAAGCCCCCCATATTGCCGCTTCCGCAACCGACGAACGCCTCGCGAATTGGCTGGCCGAGCTCGAGCCGGCACAATCGGCCAGTATCGAGGCACAGCTCGCCCGTCCGTTCGCGAAGGACATTCTGGCCGGCATCGCCGAATTCTCGCCCTATCTGTTCGATCTCGTGCGCGCCGATCCGGCACGCCTGATCCGGCTCCTGCAATGCGATCCCGACGCGCATTTGGCCGCGCTGATCGAAGGGGCGAGGAGCGCGGTGTTTGCTGCGGCCGATGAAGCCGAGGTCATGCGCGTGCTTCGCCGCATGAAGGCGGAGACGGCGCTCCTGATCGCGCTGTGCGACATCGGCGGGATCTGGCCGGTGATGCGGGTGACGGCGGCGCTGACCGACGTCGCCGTCTCATCGGTGCAGGCGGCGCTCCAGTTCATGCTGCGACAGGAAGCCGCACGCGGCAAGCTTTCGCCGTCCAATCCCGAGGCGCCGGAAGAGGGCTGCGGCCTGATCGTGCTCGCGATGGGCAAGATGGGTGCCGGCGAGCTGAACTATTCCAGCGACATCGATCTCATCGTGTTCTTCGATCCCGAGGCCACGACACTGGCACCCGACATCGAGCCGCAGCCGTTCTTCGTCCGGGTGACGCAGGGGATGGCGCGCATTCTGCAGCAGCGTACCTACGACGGTTACGTCTTCCGCGTCGACCTGCGCCTGCGCCCCGATCCGTCCTCGACGCAAGTGGCGATCTCGCGCGACGCCGCACTGAACTATTACGAGCGGGAGGGGCGGACCTGGGAACGCGCCGCCATGATCAAGGCGCGCGCCTGCGCCGGCGATTCGAGGGCAGGCGAGGCGCTGCTGGCTGAAATCGCGCCGTTCGTCTGGCGCAAGCATCTCGACTTCGCCGCGCTTGCCGACGTCCACGACATGAAGCGGCAGATGCAGACCTATCGCGGCCAGAGCGAGATCGCGGTCGAAGGCCATAACGTGAAGGTCGGCCGCGGCGGCATCCGCGAGATCGAGTTCTTTGCGCAAACCCAGCAATTGATCGCCGGCGGCCGCCATCCGGAGCTGCGGGTGCGGCCGACGCTCGCGGCGCTCGACGTGCTCGCCTCCAGCAACTGGATCACTCGCGAGGCGCGCGACGAGCTCACCACGGCGTATGAATTTCTGCGCCGGGTCGAGCACCGCCTCCAGATGATCGCCGACGAGCAGACCCATGCGCTTCCCGAGGACAAGGAGGCAGTCGAGCGCTTCGCCTGGTTCTTTGGCTATGAGAATCGCGCCGCCTTTGCCCGCGATCTCCTGCGTCAGCTCGAAATCGTGCAGGGGCACTATGAAAAGCTGTTCGAGGGCGACGATTCGAACGGCACGGCAAACCTGCCGGCCATCGACTATCGTGCCGGTCCCGAAGATCCGCGCCTGCTGCAGCACCTGACAGGGCTCGGCTTCAAGAAGCCTGCAGCGGTGGCGCAGACCGTGCGCGACTGGATCACCGGCGACTATCGCGTGTTCCGCAACGAACAGACGCGAAGCGCTTTCGTCGAGTTCGTGCCGGCCCTGATCGACGGCCTTGCGCACGCCGAGGAGCCGGACCGCGCGGTCGCGGCCTTCGATCATTTCCTCCAGGCATTGCAGCGCGGCGGGCGGCTGATCACGCTGCTCAGTCAGAACCGTGACCTCGTCGCTCTCGTGGCCCTGGTGCTGGGCGCGGCGCCGCGGCTCGGCGAGATGCTGGCGCGGCAGCCGCAGCTCATGGATGGCCTGATCGATCCGCGCTTCTTCGGCGCCATGCCGGACAAGCAGGAATTGTCAGCTCGGCTCGCCGCGACGGTGCGGGACGCCGATTCCTACGAGGAGTTCCTCGATCGCCTCCGCCTGTTCGGGCAGGAGAGCCTGTTCCTGATCGGCACGCGCATTCTCTCTGGCACCGTCTCGGCGCAGCAGGCGAGCACCGCGTTCGCAGACGTTGCCGAGGGCATCGTCTACACCGTGCATGGCCTCGTCGCCGATCGCTTTGCCGCCCAGCACGGCCGGATCAAGGGCCAGGAGACCGCGATCATCGCCATGGGGCGGCTCGGCGGCCGCGAGATGACGGCGTCTTCCGATCTCGATCTGATCCTGCTCTACGATTTCGACAGCGAAAATCCGGATTCCGACGGACCCAAATCGCTCCAGGGGGCGCATTATTTCGCGCGCTTCACCCAGCGCCTGATCAGCGCCTTTACGACGCGCACCAATTACGGCGTGCTCTACGAGATCGACATGCGGCTCCGTCCGTCAGGCCGTGCCGGCCCGGTTGCGTCAAGCATCGCGTCTTTCGCCGACTACCAGGCCAGTGAAGCCTGGACCTGGGAGCACATGGCCCTGACGCGCGCGCGCGTGGTGTCGGGATCGCCCGAGTTCCGCGAGCGGATCGAGCGCGTCATCCGCGAGGTCCTGGCGCGGCGTCGCGACGTGGCGATCATCGCCAGCGACGTCGCCGACATGCGCCGCGCGATCGCGCAGGAGAAGGGCGAGACCGACTATTGGGACCTCAAATATGCCGCCGGCGGCATGGTCGATATCGACTTCATCGCGCAATATCTCCAGCTCGTGCACGCCCACGCCAAGCCGGAGATTCTCGATGTCAGCACGATGCAGGTGCTGGACAATGCGGCGAAGCTCGGCGTACTCGCGCAATCGGAGGCCGAGATCCTGCGCGCCGCAGCGCGGCTTTATCACGATCTGACGCAAATCCTGCGGCTCTGCGTCAGCGACCGCTTCAAGCCGGAAACGGCCGGTGTCGATCTTCAGCGCGTGATGGCGCGGGCCGGCGATGCGCCGGATTTCTCATCGCTGGAGGCGCGCGTGAAGGAGACGCAAGGCGAGGTGCGGCGCGTGTTTACGGCGCTGCTGGAACGGCAGTAGCCTGCTTCAGCGAGGTGAGCGCCTCGCGCACGTTCGGATCCAGTCCCGCGCCGCCGGCGTCCAGATGCGCGAAGATCGCGCGCTTCATCCGGGGATCCCAGAACTTCTTGATGTGTTCGGCGATCCCCGGCACGGCCTTGTCATGGCCCTGGCTCCGGAAGAACGTGCCGATCTGGTTGGCCATGTAGATCAGGCGGTTAGGCGACATCGGCAACCTCCGTGGCATGGCGGGGGACAACCCGGCTGCCATGCGTGAACACTTCGAACCCGTCCTGGCGGGCAATGGCAATCAGCGTGATGCCGGCGGCTTCCGCGGTACGGACCGCAAGCGCGGTGGGCGCGGAGACAGCGACCATCACCGGGGCGCCGATCGCGGCGGTCTTCTGCACCATCTCCACCGAGACGCGGCTCGTCACCAGCACCATGCCGCCACCCGCATTCGTCCGGCTGCGCGCCAGCGCGCCGGCGAGCTTGTCGAGCGCGTTGTGGCGGCCGACGTCCTCGCGCAGGGCGACGATGCCGCCGGCAGGAGACCAGAACGCGGCGGCGTGAACGGCGCGGGTTTGCAGGTTGATCGATTGCAGCGGCGCGATGGCTTGCATCGCCGCCATGATCTGCTCGGGCGTGAAGCTCTGTCCCTCGGGCACCACAGCCGCGGGCCGCACCGCTTCCGCAATCGACTCGATGCCGCAGATGCCGCAGCCGGTCGGCCCCGCAATGTGCCGCCGGCGCTCGCTGATGCGCCCGGCATTCTCCGATGCCAGCCACATGCGCAGCTCGATCCCCTCGTCGAGGCGGACCACCTCGAGCGACTGGATATCGTCTACGGAGTTGACGATGCCTTCGCTCAGGCTGAAGCCGACGGCGAAGTCTTCCAGGTTCTGCGGCGTGCCCATCATGACGGCATAGGTGCCGCCATTGTAGGTCAGCGCCAGCGGGGTTTCCTCCGGGATCAGACGCGCCCCTTCGGAGGGCGCGCCGTCGCGCCAGATCTCGCGATCGATGGCCTGGACCGGCACGTGCATGCGCTACTCCGCAGCCTCGGCCGGCGCGATGCGGCGGGAGTGCCGCGCCTGAGCATCATAGGCCTTCTGCCAGTCGGACGGGCCGTTCGACGGCGAGACCTGCACAGCCGTGACCTTGTATTCGGGGCAGTTGGTTGCCCAGTCCGAATAGTCGGTCGTGATCACGTTGGCCTGCGTGTCAGGGTGATGGAAGGTGGTGTAGACGACGCCGGGCGCGACGCGGTCGGTTATCTCCGCGCGCAGCGTGGTCTCGCCAGCCCGGCTCTTCAGCCGCACCCAGTCGCCGTCGCGCACGCCGCGCTGCTCGGCATCGTGCGGATGGATTTCGAGCCGATCCTCGGCATGCCAGACCACGTTCTCGGTGCGCCGCGTCTGCGCGCCGACATTGTACTGGCTGAGGATGCGGCCCGTGGTCAGCAGCAGCGGATAGCGCGGGCCGGTGCGCTCGTCGGTCGCGACATATTCGGTGACGACGAACTTGCCCTTGCCGCGAACGAAGCCGTCGATATGCATCACCGGCGTGCCTTCCGGCGCCTTCTCGTTACAGGGCCACTGCACCGAGCCGAGTTCTTCGAGCTTGGCGTAGGAAACGCCCGCGAAGGTGGGCGTCAGCGCCGCAATCTCGTCCATGATCTCGGAGGGATGATTGTAGTTCATCTCGAAGCCCATGGCCTTGGCAAGGCCGATGGTGACCTCCCAATCGGCCATGCCGTTCTTCGGCGTCACCACCTTGCGCACGCGCTGGATGCGGCGCTCGGCATTGGTGAAGGTGCCGTCCTTCTCGAGGAAGCTCGAGCCGGGCAGGAACACATGGGCGTAGTTCGCGGTCTCGTTCAGGAAGAGGTCGTGGACGATGACGCATTCCATCGCGGACAGCGCCGCCACCACGTGCGAGGTGTTCGGATCGGACTGCAGGATGTCCTCACCCTGCACGTAAAGGCCCATGAACGTGCCTTCGACCGCGGCGTCGAACATGTTGGGGATGCGCAGGCCCGGCTCCGGGTTGAGCTTGACGTTCCACAGCGCCTCGAACTGTTCGCGCACGGCGTCGCCCGCGATGTGGCGATAGCCGGGCAGCTCGTGCGGGAACGAGCCCATGTCGCAGGAGCCCTGCACGTTGTTCTGGCCGCGCAGCGGGTTCACGCCGACGCCGGGACGGCCGATATTGCCCGTCGCCATCGCGAGGTTGGCGATCGCGATCACGGTGGTCGAGCCCTGGCTGTGCTCGGTGACGCCGAGGCCGTAATAGATCGCGCCGTTGCCGCCGGTGGCGTAGATCCGCGCCGCTTCGCGCAGCACCTTGGGATCGACGCCGGTCAGGATCGCGGTCGCTTCCGGGCTGTTGTTCGGCTGGGCGACAAACGCGGCCCATTCCTCGAACTCGCTCCAGTCGCAGCGCTCGCGGACGAAGGCTTCGTTGACGAGACCGTCGGTGACGATGACATGCGCCAGCGCCGTCATGACGGCAACGTTGGTGCCGGGCATCAGCGGCAGGTGCAGCGCCTTTACGTGCGGCGATTCCACCATCTCGGTGCGGCGCGGATCGATCACGATCAGCTTCGCGCCCTGGCGCAGCCGCTTCTTCAGCCGCGAGGCGAAGACGGGGTGGGCAGAGGCCGGGTTGGCGCCGATGACGACGACCACGTCGGTGTCCTCGACCGAGTCGAAATCCTGCGTGCCAGCGGAGGTGCCGAAGGTGGTGGCGAGGCCATAGCCGGTCGGCGAGTGGCAGACGCGGGCGCAGGTGTCGACGTTGTTGTTGCCGAAGCCGGCGCGGATCAGCTTCTGCACCAGATAGGTTTCTTCATTGGTGCAGCGTGACGAGGTGATGCCGCCGATGGCGTCGCGGCCGTACTTCTTCTGGATGCCGCGCATCCTGGTGGCGGCAAACGAGAACGCTTCGTCCCACGACACCTCGCGCCAGGGATCCTCGATCCGCTCGCGGATCATCGGCTTGAGGATGCGTTCCTTGTGGTTGGTGTAGCCCCAGGCGAAGCGGCCCTTGACGCAGGAATGGCCGCGATTGGCCTTGCCGTCCTTGTACGGCACCATGCGCACGACCTCTTCGCCACGCATCTCCGCCTTGAAGGCGCAGCCGACGCCGCAATAGGCGCAGGTGGTGACGACCGAATGCTCGGGCTGGCCGATCTCGATCACGGACTTCTCCGTCAGCGTCGCGGTCGGGCAGGCCTGCACGCAGGCACCGCAGGACACGCATTCGGAGCCCAGAAAACTCTCGCTCATGCCGGGCGAGACGCGGCTGTCGAAGCCGCGGCCCGAGATGGTCAGCGCAAAGGTGCCTTGCACTTCCTCGCAGGCGCGCACGCAGCGCGAGCAGACGATGCATTTTGAGGGATCGTAGGTGAAGTACGGGTTGGACTCGTCCTTCGGCATCCAAGCGGGGTTCGCGTCGCCGTTGGACTTGGCGAAGACGTGGTTCTCGCCCTCGTAGCCATAACGCACGTCGCGCAAACCGACGGCGCCGGCCATGTCCTGCAATTCGCAGTCGCCATTCGCGCCGCAGGTGAGGCAGTCGAGCGGATGGTCGGAGATGTAGAGCTCCATCACGCCCTTGCGCAGCTTCTTCAGCCGCTCGGTCTGGGTGTGCACGACGAGGCCTGGCATCACCGGCGTGGTGCAGGAGGCTGGCGTGCCGGCGCGTCCCTCGATCTCGACCAGGCAAAGGCGGCAGGAGCCGAAGGCGTCGACCATGTCGGTCGCGCAGAGTTTGGGGATCTGATGGCCGGCGTCCATCGCGGCGCGCATGATCGAGGTGCCCTCGGGCACCGTGACCTGATTGCCGTCGATGGTCAGCGTGACCATGGTTTCCGATTTCGAGCGCGGCGTGCCGAAGTCGATTTCTTCGATCAGAGACATTGTCGTTCTCCTATTCCGCGGCCTGAAGCGTGGTCGGCGCCGGGACGAAGTCCTCCCGGAAATGCTTCAATGCGCTGAGCACGGGGTAGGGCGTGAAGCCGCCGAGTGCGCAGAGCGAGCCGAATTTCATGGTGTTGCAGAGGTCTTCGACGAGCGCGAGGTTTTCCGTGACGCGCTCGCCGCGCATGATCTTCTCGATGGTCTCGACCCCGCGGGTCGAGCCGATCCGGCACGGCGTGCACTTGCCGCAGGACTCGACGGCGCAGAATTCCATCGCGAAACGCGCCTGCTTGCGCATGTCGACGCTGTCATCGAACACGACGATGCCGCCATGGCCGATCAGCCCGTCGCGCGCCGCGAAGGCTTCGTAGTCGAACGGAGTGTCGAACAGCGCGCGCGGGAAATAGGCGCCGAGCGGGCCGCCGACCTGCACCGCGCGAACGGGACGGCCCGTGTACGTGCCGCCGCCGATGTCGTCGACGAGCTCGCCGAGCGTCACGCCGAACGCGGTCTCGAACAGCCCGCCATAGCGGATGTTGCCGGCAAGCTGGATCGGCATCGTGCCGCGCGAGCGGCCCATGCCGAAATCCGCATAGGCCTTGGCGCCTTCGGCGAGAATGAAGGGGACAGCGGCGAACGACAGCACGTTGTTGATCACCGTCGGCTTGCCGAACAGGCCGTGATGCGCCGGCAGCGGCGGCTTTGCGCGCACGATGCCGCGGCGGCCTTCGAGGCTCTCCAGCAGCGAAGTCTCTTCGCCGCAGACATAGGCGCCGGCGCCGACCCGCACCTCGAGATCGAAGCTCTGGGTCGAGCCGCCGATATTGGCGCCGAGATAGCCGCCGCGCCTGGCCGCAATAATGGCCGCGTTCATGGCCTCGACCGCATGCGGATATTCGCTGCGGATGTAGATGTAGCCCTTGGTCGCGCCGACGGTGATGGCGGCGATGGTCATGCCCTCGATGACCAGGAAGGGATCGCCTTCCATGATCATGCGGTCGGCGAAGGTGCCGCTGTCGCCTTCGTCGGCGTTGCAGACGATGAATTTGCGATCGGCCTTCGCTTGCGCGACCGTCTTCCACTTGATGCCGGTCGGGAAGCCCGCGCCGCCGCGGCCGCGCAGGCCGGACGCGGTGACTTCGGTGAGGATCGCGTCCGCGCCGAGCGACAGCGCACGCTCCAGGCCCTGGTAGCCGCCATGGGCGCGATAGTCGTCGAGCGAGCGCGGGTCGATCACGCCGCAGCGGGCGAAGGTGAGGCGGGNTTCAGCCACGGGATCTCGTCGGTCGCGCCGAGCCGCAGCAGATGCGGCGTGTTGCTGGCGAGTGCGTCGAGCAGGGAGGGCACATCGGCATCGGTGACCGGCCCGAAGGCGATGCGCCCCTGCGGCGTCGCGACCTCGACCAGCGGCTCCAGCCAGTACAGCCCGCGAGAGCCGGTCCGGACGATCTCGACAGCAAGGCCGCGCTTCGCCGCAGCCTGCTCCAGCGCTAGCGCGACCTCGTCGGCGCCGACGGCAACCGCACCTGCATCGCGCGAGACGAAAATCCGCATCTTCATCGCTGCGCCTCCGCAACCAGCGCGTCGAGACGCTTTTCATCGAGCCGGCCGATGAGGCGGCCGTCGAGCATCGCGGATGGCGCGGTCGCGCACAGCCCGAGGCAGTAGATCGGTTCAAGCGTGACGCGGTCGTCGGCCGTGGTGTTGCCGAGCGATACGCCAAGCTTCGTCTCGGCGCGTGCAGCCAGCGCATCGCCGCCCGCGGCCTGGCACGCTTCCGCGCGGCAGAGCTTCAGCACGTGATGGCCGGCCGGCTTGTGGCGGAAATCATGATAGAACGTGAAGACGCCATGCACCTCGGCGCGCGACAGATTGAGCGCCTGCGCCACCATCGGAATGGCGGCCTCCGGCACGTAGCCGAACGCCTCCTGGAGGGCATGGAGGATGACCAGCGTCGCGCCCTCCTGCTGAGCGTGTTCGGCGATGATCTCGGCGCCGCGCGTTTCATCCCAAGGTTCGTAAACCGCTGTCATTCTTCATTCTCAATTCGGTGTCCGACAGCCCATGAGTATTTGGAATCATTTGAAAATCAATAAAGCCGTCTCATGCTGCGATCGGGAATTCGGATCGATTGACGAGCGTAATCGGTCGATACGGAATGGTAATGAAACTTGTATTGGCTGCCGGTTTTTGCGTGTTGGTGCAGCCCGGGCGTGCTAGCTTGGATGCCACGCGCAAACCCAAAGGGACGGACAAGGGGACGGACGCTTGATCGACAAGCTTGAACTGCTGCTGGCACTGGCCAAGGAGCGGCATTTCGGACGGGCCGCGGAGGCTTGCGGCGTCACCCAGCCGACCATGTCGACCGGGCTGAAGCAGCTCGAGGAGATTCTGGGCGTGATGCTGGTCCAGCGCGGCTCCCGCTTTCAGGGCTTCACGCCTGAAGGCGAGCGCGCGCTGGACTGGGCGCGGCGGATCGTGGGCGATGCGCGCGCGATGCGCCAGGAGATCAACTCGCTGAAGGACAAGCTCTCGGGCGAGATACGGATCGCAGCGATCCCGACCGTGCTCGGCATGGTCGCCTCGCTGACGACGCCGTTCCGCGCGCGGCATCCCGACGTGCGCTTCCGCATCCAGTCCACCACGTCGTCCGAAGTGCTGGGGCTGTTGGAAAATCTCGAGGTCGATGCGGGGCTGACCTACATCGAGAACGAGCCGATCGGCAAGGTGCGCACCATTCCGCTCTACAACGAGAGCTATCGCCTCCTGACCGCGCCGGATGCGATGTTCGGCGACCGCGAGACCGTGACATGGACAGAGGTTGGACAGGTGCCGCTCTGCCTCTTGACGCCCGACATGCAGAACCGCCGCATCATCGACCGCGCGCTGCGCTCGGTCGGCGCGGAGGCGACGCCGACGCTGACCTCGAACTCGCTGCTCGTGCTGTTCACCCACGTCAAGACCGGGCGCTGGGCGAGCGTGATGCCGGCCAAGCTTGCCGAGACGCTCGGCTTGTCCGACACCGTCCGCTCGATCCCGATCGTCGACCCCGATGTCAATTACAGCATCGGCATGGTGATCCCGCAGCGCGACCCGATGACGCCGCTGATCGCAGCGCTGGTCAATGTCGCGCGCGAGGTGGCGCCGGGACTGCAGGTTTAGAGCGGTTTCACGCCGCCGCCGAAATCCGTGCGGCGATCTTGGCATCGCGCGGCAGGGTGACGCGCACGACGGTGCCGACATCGATCTTCGAGCGCAGACGCATCGAGCCGCCGTGGAGCTGCGCGAGCGAGCGGGCGATCGCAAGCCCGAGTCCCGAGCCGTGATAGGTCTTGGTGAGCTGGCTCTCCACCTGCTCGAACGGGCGTCCAAGCCGGGCCAGCGAGTGCGGCGCGATCCCGATGCCGGTGTCGGCGATCATGAGCACGATCCTGTCCTCGAGCTGGCGGCTGCGTACCACGATGCGCCCGCCATCAGGCGTGAACTTCACGGCGTTGGACAATAGATTGACGATGATCTGCTTGGTGGCGCGGCGGTCGGCGACGACCGAGATCGACTTCGCGATGTCGGCATCGAGCGTCAGCTGCTTGTCCTGCGCGCGGCCCGAGACCACTCGCAGCGATTCCGCGAGTGCCCGCGACAGGTCGAGCTCCTCCATGTCGAGCTTCATGCGGCCGGCCTCGATCTTGGACATGTCGAGGATGTCGTTGATGACCTCGAGCAGATAATGGCCGCTGGTCAGGATGTCCTGGCAGTATTCCTGATACTTCTCCGAGCCCAGCTCGCCGAACATGCCGCTGCCCATGATCTCGGAGAATCCGATGATCGCGTTGAGGGGCGTGCGCAGCTCGTGGCTCATATTGGCGAGGAATTTCGACTTGGTCTGGTTGGCTTCCTCGGCGCGGGTCTTCTCGCGCTGATATTTCTCGGCGAGGTCGGCGAGCTCGACCGCCTGGCGCTCCAGCGCCGCCTGGGAGCGCTTGAGGTCGATGACGGTGGCGCGCAGGCGCAGGTCGTTGTCGACGAGCTTTTGCTCGTGCTCCTTGATGCGGGTGATGTCGGTGCCGACCGAGACGTAGCCGCCGTCCTTGGTGCGGCGCTCGCTGATGTGCAGCCAGCTGCCGTCGTCGAGCTGCGCCTCGAAGGTGCGTGCGCCCGGGCCCTGGCTTGCGGTCTCGTTGTGGCGGGTGCGCACTTCCGGCATGCGGCCGACCTCGAGCACGGTCTCGTAGGACGTGCCGGGGATGACGGCGCTGTCGGGCAGCTTGTGCAGGCGCTGGAAATGCGAGTTGCAGAGCACGAGGCGGTCGCTCGCGTCCCACAGCACGAAGGCCTCCGGGATGGTCTCGATCGCGTCGCGCAGGCGCAGGTCGGCTTCGACGGTTTTCTCGGCGAGGCTCTTCTGCTCGGTGATGTCGACGGCGATGCCGATCAGATGCACGCTGGAGTCGGTCGCCCCGCGCACCTTTTCGCAGCGGACGCGCAGCCAGATCCAGTGGCCATCGACATGCTGCATGCGGAAGGTCTGGTCGATGTGGTCGATCTTTTCCGAGATGAGCTGGTCGGCGATCGCGAACAGGTCGATGTCGTCGGACTTCACCAGTGCGTTGACCTCACCGAAGGTGAGGAGCTCGTTGCGGCCGTCGAGGCCGAGCATCGAAAACATCGACTGCGACCAGAAGATTCGGCCGCGCGACAAGTCCCAGTCCCACAGGCCGCAGCGGCCGCGGTTGAGCGCGGTGTCGATCCGGCCGCGAACGGCGTCGTTGATCAGGTCGCCTTCGCGGGCGCGGGTCGATTGCCAGTGGAAGGCGAAGCCGAGGATCAGGACGACGAAGCCGGTGGTCGCCGACAGTGTCACAGAGAGCGCCGCGTCCGAGCCCCAGATCGGCTCGTTGCGCTCCTGGATCACGGTGACGAGGCCCGGCAGCGACCGGATCGGGCGCGAGGTCACCATCGCGGCGTTGCCGTTCGGCAGCGTCATGTCGGAGACGTTGGTGTCGCGCGGTGGCGTCGCCACCAGCTGCGCCGTGGTGATCGCATCGAGCAGGCGGTCGTTGCCGGCCGGATCGGTGTCGACCGGAATGCGGGCGAGGATGCGGCGGTCGACGCCGGCCGAGGTGACGATGACGTGGCGGCCCGAGGCCGTGCCCCACGACGGGATCAGATCGGGCAGCGTCGTCGGCAGGTTCTCGATGTTCTTCAGCCGCTCCATGCGGACGGAGGTGAGGCGGTCGATGCGCTCGGCGAGCAGGTCAGCGAGCGCGGAGATGTCGCGGCGCATCACCAGCCGCTTCTGGCGAGTCTGGTCGACGACCTGCACGAACGCGCCGAGGCAGATGGTGATGAGGAAGGCGATGATGAGGGTAGGCACGGCGCGGCGCAGCGCCGGCTCGGCGATCAGCAGCCGGTGGTAGGCAGGTTTCGCGATCGATTGCGCCAATCCCTTGATCGAATCGGATTGAGCGCACGCGTTCGCGGCGTCAGCACGCGCCATGCCTTAGGCCCCCAGGAGATATTGCTGCACCACAATTCGGAATGAAGCCCCCGCTCGCTTCCGAATCACAGCGATTTGAATCCAGTTTTCGCGGCCTGTCGAGAGTCAACGAATCGTTAACGCGAAATAATTCTTATCCAATGGAGAGTTGGCGCGTCGCGCGTACGCAAACTGAGCTGCGCGGCGAGTCCGAAACGAGAACGTGTGACTCTTCGTACGCTCTGCTTCACGCGCGCGGCGGCTCGGCGTGACTGATCACGCGCTTCACGCTCGGGAAGGCGCGACGTAGCGCACGCTCGATCGCGTCGACCTGCTCGTGCACCTTGATCACGCTCATCGAGGGCACCGCGCGGCAGTGGAAGTTAACGACCTCGCCGGCATCGGTGTTGCGGACGCGGACATTGTGGATGTCATGGATCTCGCCGTCGCGCGCGTAGCCCGCGAGCGCGGCTGCGATGGTCTGCACCCGTTCCGGCGGTGCGTCGACGCCGAACGGCAGTTCCGGCTCCAGCGGCTCGATATGGACGTCGACCTCGACGTCCTCGCCGAATTCCTCCTTGATGTTGCGCTCCAGCGTGTTGGCGACATCATGGGCGGCCACGAGCTGCATCTCGCCGTCGACCTCGAGGTCGATGCCGACGATCAGCTTGGCGCCGAGGTCGTGCACCGTGACGTGGTGGACGGCGAGGCCCGAATTGCGCGCGATCACCATGATGCGGTCGCGCACGGTCTCGTTGTTGCGGGCGACGGGGACGGTGGTGAAGGTGAGGTCGGCATCGCCGAACGCCTTGCCGACGGCGGCCTGGGCGTTGCGCTTGATGTCCTCGACGCGGTCGATCGGATAGGTCCGCGGCACCTTGGCGATGGCGTCAATGAACGTGGTGGCCCCGACCATGCGCACTCGCAGCCGCTCGACGTCGATCACGCCGGGGACGCTTCGGATCGCCGCCGTGGCCTTGTCCTGCGCACCTTCCGGCGCGCGGTCGACCAGCGTCTGCACCGTCGAGCCGGCCATGCGCAGGCCGAGCCCCGCGATCATCACGGCCACGGCGGCCGCGGCCGCGGCGTCACCCCACCAGAAGCCGAGGCCGGCAAGGATCAGGCCGACGATGACGGCAAATGAGCCCATGACGTCGGAGGCGAAATGCAGCGCGTCGGCGGCGAGCGCCTGGCTCCGCGTCTCGCGCGCGGCCCGGTGCAGTGCCCGGGCACGCCAGAGATTGACGACGATGTCGATCACGAGCACGACGAAGGGCACGGCCGAAATCGTCGGCGGCGAGGTTCCCTCGCGCAGGCGGCTATAGGCCTCGACCAGGATGCCGCCGGCCAGCACGTAGAGCAGGGCGGTGACTCCGAGCGCGGAGATGCTCTCGAGCTTGCCGTGGCCGTAATGATGCTCGTCGTCCGCCGGCTTGTCGGACACCCGCACCACCGCCCAGGTGATGATGGTCGCGACCAGGTCGATCGAGGAGTGCAGGGCTTCGGAGATCAGCGCGAGCGAGCCGATCGCAAAGCCGACCACGAACTTGGCCGCCGCCATGCCGCCGCTGGCGAAGATCGAGATCGCAGCGACCGATGTCTTGCTGTGCTGGGAGGTCATGGCGGGGGATTTAGCAGGCCGCAGCCGAACATCAAGCCGCAGTTCACAACTCTAGTCGCAAGTGAGTTGCAGGAGCGGATATGCTGCGAACTGTTCCGAATTGAATGAGCTCGTAGGGTGGGCCAAGGCGCCGTAGCGCCGCGCCCACCAACGTCTCTCAATCAACCGCTTATGGTGGGCACGCTTCGCTTTGCCCACCCTACAAGACCGCCGATCTGTGGATCGTCCCGGAATGACGGTCACGCCTCACAGCGTCACGACAATCTTCCCGAGATGCTTGTTGGCCTCCATGTGCTCGAACGCCTTGTCGATGTCGTCGAACGAAAACACCTTGTCGATGGGCAATTGCAGCTTCCGCGCTTCCACCGCACTCCAGATGTCCTTGCGAACCTCCTCAAAAATCTCGCGGATCTCCTCGATGGTGCGGGTGCGGAAGGTGACGCCGATGTAGTTGATGCGGCGGGCGGCGTGCAGGTCGAAGTTGAAATCGGCATGGGTGCCGCCGAGCCGGCCGACATTGACGATGCGGCCCTTGACCTTCGTCGCGGCGAGGTTCTGGCTCGCAACCTTGCCGGAGACCTGGTCGACGATCAGGTCGACGCCTTCGCCGTTTGTCGCCTTCAGCACCTGGTCGACCCAGCCGGGGTCGGAGGAGTCGATCGCAAGGTCGGCGCCGTAGTCGGTCAGCCGGCTGCGCCGGTGGGCGTCTGTCGACGAGCCGATCACGAGCTTTGCGCCCTTCAGCTTGGCGATCTGCATCGCCATCAGGCCGACGCCCGAGCTTGCGCCCTGGATCAGCACGGCTTGTCCCGCTTGCACGCCGCCGACCGTGACGACGGCGTTGTGCATGGTCGCCAGCGCGACGGGGAGGGTGGCGGCTTCCTCGAAGTTCATGTTGGAGGGCGCGCGGAACAGGCGGCCGTGATCCGCCAGCGTATATTCGGCGAACGCCGCGGCGCCCGAGCCCATGATGCGGTCGCCGACCTTGACGCCCTTTGCATCCGGGCCGAGCGCGGCGACCTCGCCCGCCCATTCCATTCCGAGCACGGTGCCGACGCCGCCGGCCGCGCCGTGGGCGTGGCCCTTGCGCATGCCGGTGTCGGCGCGGTTCAGGGCGCAGGCGCGGACCGTGACCAGCACTTGCGTGCCTTTAGGTGTTGGTTGAGCAACGTCGGAAATCCTAGCTCCATCAGGACCGTAGACGTAAGCCTTCATGTGTGGCCTCGCGCGCGTTACAAACTTGTTCAAGCAAAGAGTGATGTCGCTTTACCTCTCCGGCGGGGAAAGGGAGAAAGCTCCGCGATCGTTGCAGGGCTTACTCGGCTGCTTCACGTTGCTTGCTAACGATCATGCCTTCCAGCCTGTTCCTGATGATGGCTTCGGCTTCGCGCACGATGCGGGAGACGAGCTCGGCGCAGGTCGGGATGTCCTGGATCAGCCCCTGCACCTGGCCGGCCGACCAGATGCCCTCGTCGGAATTGCCGGTCGCATAGACCATCTTGCCGCGGGCACCTGCGACGAGCTCGCGGATGTCCTCGAACTTGGCGCCTTCCTTCTCCATGGCGACCACCTTGGTCGAGACCGCGTTCTTGGCGACGCGCGAGGTGTTGCGCATGGTGCGGAAGATCAGCTCGGTCTCGCGCTCATCATTGGCGACGATCTTCTCCTTGATGAGCTGGTGGATCGGGCTTTCCCGGGTCGCCATGAAGCGGGTACCCATGTTGATGCCGTCGGCGCCGAGCGCCAGCGCCGCGACGAGGCCGCGGGCGTCGGCGAAGCCGCCGGAGGCGATCATCGGGATCTTGATCTTGTTGGCGGCGGCCGGGATCAGAATCAGGCCTGGCGTGTCGTCCTCGCCGGGGTGTCCGGCGCACTCGAACCCGTCGATCGAGATGGCGTCGACGCCCATGCGCTCGGCCGAGAGAGCATGGCGGACGCTGGTGCATTTGTGCACGACCTTGACGCCGTGCTTCCTGAATTCGTCGACATGCTCCTGCGGCTTGTTCCCGGCGGTCTCGACCACCTTGATCCCGCTCTCGATGATGGCGGCGCGGTATTCGGCGTAGGGCGGCGGTTTGATCGCGGGCAGGATGGTGAGGTTGACGCCAAACGGCTTGTCGGTGAGGTCGCGGCAGCGCGCGATTTCCTTGGTCAGGTCCTCCGGCGTCGGCTGGGTCAGCGCGGTGATGAAGCCGAGCGCGCCGGCGTTCGCGACGGCGGCGACCAGCTCCGCGCGCCCGACCCATTGCATGCCGCCCTGGACAATCGGGTGCTGGACGCCGACGAGTTTCGTGAACCGGGTCTGCAACATGGTCTGTTTCCCCCGCCTGTGCGTTTCGCAGGCTCTGTTATCGCTGATGTCCGCGGCAGGATGCCGCCCGGGTCGGCAAAAGTCTATTGCGGCGCCGTGCGGTGCGGGCAGGGCGATCATGCAGGGGGATAGGGGTGATTCCGTGGGGCGGATAATTTGGGGCTGTGCGGTGTTCGGTGATGGGATGCGTGTGACGTGCGCTACCGTTTCCCCGTTCTCAGTCGCTGCGTCGACGTCGTCATTGCGAGCGCAGCAAGGCAATCCAGGCTGCCACCGCGGAGAGATTCTGGATTGCTTCGCTACGCACGCAATGACGAGTGTGGGTGCCGGTGTTGCCCCGGGCGGCGTAGGCGTCCGAAAGCTACTGCTCAGGCGAAAGTCGTACCATCTGCCGGCCGCCGTTCATTTCCTTGAGGCGGTTGACGAAGTTTTCTGGGCGCTGCCAGCGATACGGGACCTTCAGTCCCATGAACTCGGCGATGTCGCCGATGAAGCCGGTGCAGTTGGTCGTCTCGGCATTCCAGACCGGTGAGTTTGCCTGCAACTGCTTGATATAGGCGAAGACGCGCTTGGCGTCGGCCTCGTTGAGATAGACGCGGTAGCTCGCGGTCAGATATTCCGGATCGAGATCGCCGTAGCTCGCGCCGGTTTCGGACGGCACCCAGGTCAGATGCCCGATCACGTAGGCGAGCGTGTCACCGGCCGGCGTGAGGCCCGCGACCTCGACGGCGCGCTCGCTGGTTTTGCCGTACCAGACGAAGGCGTGGCCCCAGCTCGCCGCAGTACGGGCGCGGAAGTCGACGTAGTAGGGGCCTTTCTCCGCTCGCGCGACAGGCCGTCTCGTCGATTGCGGCGCGGGTCGTGATCCGCCGTCGTTCGAGACAAGCGCATTCGCATCGGCGATGCGCTTGCTCGCTTCGTGGGCCGAAGCCGATGGCGTCGTGCACGAGATCATGGCCGCAAGGGCGAACCCCGCGACCAGGCAGGATCCCGATTGATAAGATCTGTTCGTCACGTTCAGCCCCTTCGACTGTCGGCCGTTCACTCAGATTGAGCGTTGGAATGCGGCGCGTCAGTAGCGCGAGACGACCGGGCCGGGCGCCTTGCCGATCGGGGCCTTGCCAATCGGGCTCTTGCCAATCGGCATCTTGCCGATCGGAGCCGGTCCCGCCGGATAGACGGGCACGGGCTGCCGGCGCGGCAGATCCGCGGCGCTCGCGGCCGTCACCAGGGCAAGCGTTGCGCCCACGACAAATACAATCTTCTTCACAGTCATTCCCCTGAAGGTTAGTCCAAACACAGCAGTGCCGTGCCCCCAGACCCACCTCACAGATGGGCGTCGGAATGCGTCCACAGTGCGGCGCCTGCGGGACAAGTTGGCGGCATATGTCGGGCGTGCGGAAAGTGTGTGATATTTGCCGCCATTGCACCACCGCGCCGCAGCTAGCGGTCGGCAGTCAGGCGGAAATGCATCTCGATCTTCGCGGGCGATGGCTCGCTCGCAATGCGCCAGGGTGAATAGCCGGGCGTTGGATCCGGATCGGAAGGAAGATCGATCGGCCAGGTTTGCGTTGGAGTGCCCGGGAGCGTCAGGCTGACGACCCGGTGGCGCGTCTTGTACATCAACGACGCCGTGGCGATGATCGCTGCACGGTCGCCATCATGCGCGCGCCAGTTCGCCGGCAACATGGCGGTCGCATATCCCCGCGCTTCCTCGACCTCGATCTGCACGTCCTCCCTGTTGTCCGGCAGGGTCATGCCAGCGGGAAGCCGGAACTGCAGCTCGAGCGTCATGAAGCCGTGCGTGAGATTGGGCGAGCGGATGAATTCGTACCAGCCCCACCAGGCGAGACTTGCTGCGATGAGCAGAACCGTGACGGCAAAGGGAATGGACAGGCGCGTCTTGGGGTGAGGCGCAGCGTCGGGGGCCTCCGCAGCGGGGGGCGCAGCGTTTCGGATGAGGCCGAAGCGCATGAACAGCCAGATGCCGGCGATCAAGCCGGTGACGCCGCCGACCGGGCCGATGTTGAAGAAGGCGCCCATGGCGATGCCGCCATCGCGGTCCGGCCCGGCCAGCATGACCACCAGCGCTGCAAGCGCGGACCAGCCGGCGAGCATGCCGAGGAGGGCGGAGAGGAATCCGAGGATGAAGCGCATGGGTGGGGAAACGAGATCAGCCAGGTTACTCAATGTGCGTACGTTGGTCGTCCGCATATCGATCCCGGTTCGAGCTTGAGGCGTGCGAGAACCTCGCCTCATCCGATCCGGTTCAGGCTGTTCCTGATCGTCGTGAAGATGCCGCCGATGTCCTTGCGCAGGCCATCGAGTGCGTTGAAGTTGTCGAAGATGCGGGCGAGCCGGTCCTCGACCTCGCGCTTGCTCTGAGAGAGCGCCTCCACGCGCGATGCGAGCGGCACGCCGCCATTGGCCTCGATCTCGCCGATCGTCTTGGCGAGGAGGTCGTGGGTGGCCCCGACATCGGCGATCATGGCCTCGATACCGAAGACGGGAGCGTTCAGCGGGACGAGGTCGGCCTGCGACTTCGTCAACTCGGCCTTGAAGACGTTCAGCGTCGCCAAGGTCTGCTGCAACGCGCCGAGGCGCTGACGCGACCTGATGACGAAGTCGTTCAGCGCGTTCTGACGTTCGGCGAGGTTCTTGCCGTCAGAATCGGTTTCGACCTCCGCCAGCGAGCGTTCGAGCTGAGCCCGGCGCTGGCCGAGCTCCTCGAAATCGAGCCGGATCGCCTTGAGGATGTTGAAGCTGTCGTCGATGCGGGCAATGCGCTGCTCGACCTCGAGCTTATCCTTCGAGAGCGTTTCGACGCGCGCGCTGAGTGGGGCCTCGCCGCTGGTCTCGAGCTCGTCGATGGTCTTGGCGAGGCTGTCGTAGCTGAGGCTCAGCTCGCTGATCAGCGCGTTGATGCCGGTCTCGGGCGCGCGCAGCGGCGCGAGCTCGGCATGGGATTTCGCCAGGCCCTCCTTGAATTGGTTTAAGCTCGCAAACGTGTCCTGGACCGAGTTCACCCGCGACAGAAGCTTTGATACGTCGCGCTCGATGTCCTTCAGTCGGTCGGCGAGGTTGTTCTTGCGGTCGTCAGTCTCGAGATCGAGCAGGGCTCGTTCGAGCTGGTTCTGGCGGTCGCGGATCTCGGTGAAGACCGGCTCGACGGCACGCCGCTGGTCGGCGACCTTGCCGACCATCTCGCGCAGCCCCTGCTGGCGGCGGCGGATTTCGGCGAGCTGGTCGTGCATGTCGGCGGATTCGTTGCGGCCCTGCTGGAGCTGGGCCCGCTGCTCGGTCTCCCCCAACTTGCCGTGCAGCGCGGAAACCGCCTCCCTTGGATCGCTCTCGATCAGGTGCTGGACAGTGGCGTCGAGGTGGTTCTGGAGCGCGTGGGCGGCGACGACGTCCTCGCGCGTCTTCTTGAGGCGGTCGCGCAGCGTCTGGAGACGCCGGTCCTGGCGCGAAATCCGGAAAGCCGATGTGCCGATCAGCGCCAGCGCCCCGGCGAGGATCGCGCCAGTCGTGATGCGCTGCGGTATGGGAAGGCCCGCGAACATGGCCGGCAGGTGGACGACGTCGTAACCGAGCGCCTGCTGGGCGAAGACCGCGATAACGGCCAACAGGGTGAACCAGGCAAGCAGGAAAAACAGCCACATCGTGAATTCCTCACGCGGCGCCAGTAACGCTGTAGTTGCTATTGGAGAGCGGAACCGAGATCAAGGGGTGCGCGGCTTGCGGGATGTTTCCGGCAGGCGCGATCCACAGTCGGCCGAGAGCGACCGATCGGTGCACCGCCTTTGGAGATTGCCGGGTTTTCCTGAATTGTTCGGCGCCCGTCATCAAGTCTCAGTCGTGATTCCGGGGCGGCGCGCAGCGCCGAGCCCGGAATCCATAGCCACAGACAGAGGTTGCGGAGCGAGATCGGCGCCGCGCGATGTCTGCCCCAATCCGCGGTCGTGGTTATGGATTCTCAGATGCGCAATTGCGCATCATAGCTCGCGACTTCGTCGCGCCCCGGAATGACGGGAAGGGGATGGCGCGCAAGAAATACGTTACAGCCGAAACTCGTTCGTCAGCTCGCCGATGCCGTCGATGGCGACGGTCACCGTATTGACCTGCTCCTTCATCACGCCGACGCCGACGGAGGTGCCGACGGCAATGAGGTCGCCAGGGAGCAGGGTCATGTCGTGCGAGATCCTGCTGACCAGCTCCTGCGCGCTGAAGATCATGTCGGAGATCGGATAATTCTGCCGCTCCGCACCATTGAGGATGGTGCGCACCATGAGCTTTGCGGGATCGAGGCCGGTCGCGATCATCGGACCGAACGGGCCGTAATCGTCGATGCCCTTGGCCCGCGCCCACTGGGCGAAGGTGGGGTCGCTCGTCAGGATGTCGTTGGCGGTGATGTCGTTGACGCAGGTGTAGCCGAAGATGAAGGCGTCGGCCTCGGCCGGCGAGATGCGGGCGCAGGTCTTGCCGATGACGATGCCGAGCTCGCCCTCATAGGTCGTCTTGCCGTCGTAATAGGAGGGACGGCGGATCACCGCGCCGGGCGCGGTGATGCTGGTCGTGGCCTTCAAGAGATAGAGCGGCTCCGGCGGCTCGGGTTGGTTGAGCTTGGCCGCGAGCGCGTGAAAGTTATTCCAGAGCGCGACGATCTTGCTGGGCGCGCAAGGCGCGAGCAGTTCGACCTCGGACAGCGACAGCGTCCTGCCGCTGGCTGCGTTGCGGCCGAACATCTCGCCGTCATGAACGCTGATGCCTGACGGCGTCAGCGTACCGAAGGAGGTTGCCCCGCCATGGCGGAAGCGGAGCCATTTGGTCATCTCGTCAGCCATCACGCCACCGCGAGTGCGCGCGGATCGGCCGGCACCGAGACGCCGTCATAGAGGCCGGCGATGCGGGCGCGTTGGGTGACCATCGCCAGCACCGAGTCGAGCGCGGGCGTGGCGATGCCGGTCAGGCGGCCCATCTCCTGGACTACGGTGACGAGCGGATCGATCTCCATCGGGCGGCCGCGCTCGAGGTCCTGCAGCATCGAGGTCTTGTGCGCGCCGACCTTGCGAGCGCCCTCGATGCGCCGCTCGACGTCGACGCGGAATTTGACGCCAAAGGTCTCGGCAATGGTCTGCGCCTCCAGCATGATCGCGCGCGACAGCGCACGGGTGGCGGGGTCGGTGCAGATCACGTCAAGGGTTGCATGGGTGAGGGCGCTGATCGGATTGAAGCAGACATTGCCCCAAAGCTTCAGCCAGATCTCGTCCCGGATGTTGTCGAGCACCGGCGCCTTCATGCCGGCCTTGACGAAGAGGTCGGCGAGACGCTGCACGTCGGAGGTGATCTCGCCGGAGGGTTCGCCGAGCGGAAAATTGTTGCCGTAGACGTGGCGGATCACGCCGGGTGCCTCGATCTCGGTCGCGGGATAGACGATGCAGCCGATGGCGCGCTCGGGCCCGAGCTCGCGCCACTGCCGCCCGCCGGCGTCGATGCTCTCCAGCATCGAGTTCTCGTAACTCCCGCCGTGCTTGTAGAAGTACCAATACGGGATGCCGTTGACCGCGGTGATGATGCGGGTGTGCGGTCCAAGCAGCGGCTGCATCTTCTCGATCACGCCGGTGATCGAATGCGCCTTCAGCGTGATGATGACGTAGTCCTGCACGCCGAGCTCAGCGGCGTTGTCGGTGCAGCGCGGATGGACGACGTGCTCCTCTCCGCCGGCGAGCAGCCTCAGGCCGCGCTCGCGCATCGCAGCGAGATGAGCGCCGCGCGCGACCAGGCTGACATCGGCGCCTGCGCGCGCGAGCTGAACACCGAGATATCCGCCGATCGCGCCGGCGCCGTAGATGCAGATCTTCATGAAATCCTCGCGGGGGAGCAGGAACGGGTTTTTTGGGCACGACAAGGCCCGGTCCGGCTCGGACAGGTCCGAGCCGGGGCCGGAAGTCGCAGGGGAATGGTGCGGCTGCCTTAAGCCGCTTGCGGGGTGGAACTGGTGGCTTCGTCGACGGCGGCCGCGATGTCGCGCATGCTGACGACCGCGATCAGGCTGTACTCGTCGATCACCGGCAGGTGGCGGATGTGATGCCGGTTCATCAGGTGACGGATGTGCTCGATCGTGTCGGTCGACGTGCAGGAGACGAGTTGCTGCACCGATACGAGCTGCGAGACCTTGATGTTGATGGCATTGGCGCCGTGCTCGGCGACGGCACGCACCACGTCGCGCTCGGTGAACATGCCGACCGCGGTGTTGCCCTCGGAGCGGACGACGTCCTTGACCACCAGCGCGCTGATGTTGTTGGCGCGCATCAGCTTGGCGGCGATACCCACCGTTTCGTTCATTCGCACCGTGACAACGCGCGACGTCTTCTTGCGCAGAATATTTCCGACCAACATTGCGACCTCCCTGGGTGAACGTCTGGGTGAAATTCTGGTATACATTATGCCAATCGTCAAGCGCTGGATTTGGCTGATCCGAAAAATCTTGCGGCAGCGATACTGACGTTTCTCGCGGCCGATGCAGGCCAAAAAGAAAAGGGGCGCAATGCTGCGCCCCTTTCCGACCGATCACAAGAGGTGTGGCCGCTACGCCGTCTCGGTCTTGGCGTTGCCGGTCGCAGTGCTCGCACTCTCGGCCTCCTTGCCGAGGATGAAGGAGCGACGCAGCGGCTTGATTACGAACAGCGCCATCAGCGCGGCCGTGGCGTTCAGGGCCACCGCGACCACGAACACGGCCTTCCAGCCGTAGGTCGCCGAGATCACGCTTGCGAGCGGCACCAGCAGCGAGGCGGTGCCCTTGGCGGTGTAGAGCATGCCGTTGTTGGTGGTTGCGAACTTCGAGCCAAAGGTGTCGCCGCAGGTTGCGGGGAATAGCGAGTAGATTTCTCCGAACACGCCGAAGTAAACGGCGGTCGCCAGCACGAACACCACCGGGATGTGACCGTAGGCCGATAGCGTCAGCAGCATCAGCGCCGCGGTGCCGAAGGCGATGAACATGGTGTGCTCGCGGCCGATCGTGTCGGAGACAAAGCCGAAGAACGGGCGTCCGAAGCCGTCGAAGATGCGGTCGAGCGAGATCGCGAACGTCAGCGCTGCCATCTGGAAGCCGGCGAGCGTCACCGGCGTGTTGGCGATCTTGAAGTCGTGCGCGATCGGGGCGATCTGCGCCGCGGTCATCAGGCCGCCGGAGGCGACCATGACGAAGACGAGATACATCACCCAGAAAATAGGGGCGCGCAGCACCTGCGGCGGGGTGAAGTCGATCTTGGTCTGCGGCAGGTTGAGCTGCTTCTTCTTCGGCGGGATCGAAATCCGCGGCGGCTGGATGAAGAAGGCGAGCACGAAGACGATCAGGCCCTGACCGATGCCGAAGGTGAAGAACGCGTTCTGATAGCCGCTGGATACGATCATGCTCGCGATCGGCACCACGGTGAGCGCGGCGCCGGCGCCGAAGCCCGCGGCGGTCGCGCCGGCGGCAAGGCCGCGGCGGTCGGGAAACCATTTCAGTGCGTTGCCGACGCAGGTGCCGTACACCGCGCCCGCGCCCATACCGCCGACGACCGCGGCCGCGTAGAGCACGGTGAGCGAGTCAGCGTAGGAATTGAGAACCCAGGAGAGCGCGATCATCACGCCGCCGAACATGATGACGATGCGCGGGCCGTATTTGTCGACGAACCACGCCTCGATCGGCACGAGCCAGGTCTCGGTGACGACGAAGATGGTGAAGGCGAGCTGGATCGCCGCCCGTCCCCAATGGTGGACCGCGTCGATCGGATCGACGAACAGCGTCCAGCCATATTGCAGGTTGGCGATCATCGCCATGCAGACGATGCCCATGACGAGCTGGAGCCAACGGAAACCGGTACGAAGGGGCGCAGCAGTGACGGCGCCCTCGGTGCTGGAAATCATCAACAACCTCCCAAAAGCGCCTGTCTGGTGGCGACGCAGGCTGCCAAGATGACCTGATGTCGCAAATATTGTGGCTTATCGTCGCAAGCGCGGCGCGCAGCTTGGTATACCATATCCCAGAATGCAAGCCCTATTCTGCGCCCGCCTGCAAAGAAAGTGCGCGGTTCCCTTCGGATTTGTGGAATCGGATGGTATTCGGCCAAAACGAAAGCGCCCGGCCGCTCGGGCCGGGCGCTTCGCGCGAAGGCTGGCTAAAGACGGATCATGCCGACGATTGCGCGACCACCGTCCTGCGCCAGGGTTTCAGCACCAGGATCGCCAGCAGGGAGGCCAGGATGTTGGCGCCGGCCGCGATGATGAACACGTTGTCCCAATGGCCCGAGGTCTGCTGCACATAATTGGCCACGGGAACAAGAAGTGCGGCGGTGCCCTTTGCGGTGTAGAGCAGGCCGGCATTGGTGGTCGCGAACTTCGCGCCGAACGTGTCGGTGCAGGTCGAGGGGAACAATGAGTAGATCTCACCCCAGGCGAAGAACACGAAGCCCGATAGTATCACGAACCAGACCGGGTCGTGGCCCCAGAGGTAGAGCATCCAGATGCCGATGCCCTCCATGCCGAAGGCGATGAACATCGTGTTCTCGCGCCCGATCATGTCGGAGATCCAGCCGAAGAACGGACGCGTCAGGCCGTTGAGCACGCGGTCGATGGTCGCAGCGAACGTCACCGCCGTCATGGTCATGCCGATCAGCGTGACCGGGACGCTGTCGACCTTCCAGTCGACCGCGATGGGCTTCAGGTTCGCCGTCACCATCAAGCCGCCGGCGCCGACGATCACGAACATGAAATACATCAGCCAGAAGATCGGCTGACGCAAAACTTCGGTCGGCTGGTAGTTGCGCCGGCTCTGCGCCAGCGCGGCATTCGCCACCACGTTCGGCACCTGGCCCGGCTTCGGCGCAAGCAGGAAAAAGGCGAGGATGCAGATGATGATGCCCTGGCCGAGGCCGAAATAGAGGAAGGTGGACTGGAAGCCGCTATCCTTGATCATGGCCTGGATCGGCGCAACGGTCAGCGCGGAGCCCGCACCGAAGCCCGCCGCCGTGATGCCGGCGGCAAGACCGCGCTTGTCGGGAAACCATTTCAGCGCGTTGCCGACGCAGGTGCCGTAGACGCCGCCGGCGCCGATGCCCGCGATGATCATGCCAAGATAGTAGCCGTTGAGCGTGGTGGCCTTGGCGTTGATCACCCAGCCGATCGCGCAGAGCACGCCGCCGACGAGCACGACGATGCGCGGGCCGTATTTGTCGACGAACCATCCTTCGATCGGCACGAGCCAGGTCTCGAACAGGACGAACAGCGTGAAGGCCCACTGGATCGAGGCGCGATCCCAGCCGAACGTCTTCTGGATGTCGGGGACGAAGAACGTCCAGCCGTATTGATAGTTGGCGATCATCACCATGGCCGCTACACCAATCGCCAATTGCGCCCAGCGATACGTATCGCTGACGCGCGCGGCTGTAGGGGCCGTTGCCTGCACCATGTCCGTCATAAAGCCTCCCGTGGCGCCTCTATTTTTTATGCGAGCGCTGGAGCGGCATTCTTGTATTCATTATGCCAAGGTTCAAGCGCTGGTCCGGTCACCGTGCGCAAATGCCGCAGGACTTTCCTGGCCCGCGGCAGTGACTCAGGGACTGCACAAATAGAGATGGCCCCGTCGTGCGGGGCCATTCATCAAAAGTAGCATGTTGACGGGTCTGAAACCGGCGCCGCTTCCCGAATTGCGGGAAAAGCGAATGCTTACAGGCCGAAGCGCGGCAGGTCGCCGTTGCGATTCGAGATCTCGGCGCTCGCCATCAGGAGGCGATCGAGGGTGGCGATGAGGCGGGCGAGCAGCGAAGAGGAAGGCTGGAGGGCGACGGAAGCGGACTTGGACATCGGAATTCCCTTTCTCGGAGACAGCCAACATTGCTGTCTCATTTCAAGGGATAATCTATGTATACCAGATGCCAGTGTCCATGCATGCCATTGCATGGCAGCATGTGCTCTCCCGCATTGCAGCATAATCATGCGTTAACAGGGCCATTTCGGGCATAAAGCTGCTGAAAGCTGTCGAAATGAAGGGTGTTCGGGCTACAAAATGCCGTCCACCGCCGCAGAAAGGCGTGGAAGCAGGGGGGGGCCGCTTGAAGTGAACCGGCATCGCCGTGGGTGCGGGTTCCGATCGGACGGCAATGGACCGGGGTCTTGGCAGGGTAATTCAAAGCCGCTAGTGGTCTGCCCCCTTTTTCCCACCAACTGTCAGAGTGGTTCATGTCGAGCGCCTCGTCCGCCGTCTCGATCGGCATCGATTTTGGAACTAGCAATACGGTCATCGCGCTCGCGTCGGACGACCGCCGGGTCGAGGCCATTCGCTTCGATTATGGCGGACAGCGGCACAGCGTCTACGTGTCGGCCCTGTGCTTCTGGGAGGACCGGCCAGGAGCCGGCGCTCAGGCTGAAGGTGGCCCGTGGGCGATCGAGCAGTTTCTCGAAGGACGCCACATCTACCGCTTCCTCCAGTCGTTCAAGACCTTCGCTGCGAGCAGCAGCTTCAATTCCACCCAGGTGTTCCGGCAGCGCTACAAGTTCGAGGATATTCTCGCGGCGTTCCTGCGGACGCTGGCGCGCCATGGCGGAGACAGGTTCGGCTTCGAGACGGCCAACATCACGGTCGGCCGTCCCGTGCGCTTCGCCGGCGGCAATCCGGACGAGGCGCTGGCGATGCAGCGCTATCGGGCCGCGTTCGAACGCCTTGGCGCCGGCCACGCGCGCTATGTCTATGAGCCGGTGGGAGCGGCGTTCTCCTTTGCCCGCCGGCTGGAGCGCGATGCCACCGTATTGGTTGCGGATTTCGGCGGCGGCACCAGCGATTTCTCGGTGATGCGGTTCTCGCGCGCAGGCGGCACCTTGCGCGCCGAGCCGCTCGGCCATGCCGGCATCGGCATCGCGGGCGACACGTTCGATTACCGCATCGTCGACCACGTCGTCTCGCCGCGGTTGGGCAAGGGCTCCAGCTTCCGCTCGTTCGACAAGGTGCTGCCGGTTCCCAACAGCCACTACACCAACCTCGCGCGCTGGCATCAGCTCGCGATGATGAAGAGCAACGGCGATCTGCGCGAGCTGCGGGAGCTTTCACGCACCGCGCTGAAGCCGGCTCTGCTTGAGGATTTCATCACCATCGTCGATCTCGACCTCGGCTTTTCGCTATACCGTGCGGTGTCCGACGCCAAGGTCGCGCTGTCGGCGCAGGATCAGGTGGACTTCCGCTTCAAGGGCGGCGGGGTCGACATTGGTTCGACCATCACACGGAAGAACTTCGACGCCTGGATTGCCGACGATATCGCTCGGTTAGGGGCCACCGTCGACAAGGTGCTGGGCGAAGCGGGCATCACCGCCCGCGAGGTGGAAAAGGTGTTCCTGACCGGCGGGACCTCGTTCGTGCCCGCCGTCCGGCGGCTGTTCGCCGATCGCTTCGGCAACGAACGGCTGATGTCGGGAGACCAGTTCGAATCGATCGCCTACGGCCTCGCGCTGATCGGACACAGTCCGGACCCGGACCGCTGGGCTGCAGCCGGCGGGGTCAAATCGAGGGCAGGCGCGTAAGCGCAATGAGACCAGACTCGATTGCTCGCCCCGATTGCGGACAGGGCTTTCGGATTTGAAGACCGCTTCTGCGGCCATCCTTCGAGACGCCTGCCTTTGGCGGGCTCTCAGGATGAGGACGGAGTGCGGTGGCCGCAGTTTCGACGGGCGCTGATGCCGCTTAGCCTCATCCTGAAGAGACCGCGGAGCGGTCTCGAAGGACGAGGCGCTGGCTCCGCCTGGGACGCTACTGATTGATCTCAGGCTCGACGAGCCTTGCCAGGTTCCGCAGCGACTCCTGCCAGCCGAGATAGCAAGCCTCAGGCGGAATGACGTCCGGAATGCCCTCCTGTGTGACGTTCAGCTCGGTGCCGACAGAGACTTTCTTCAGCGTCACGGTCACCTGAATTTCGCCGGGCAGGTTGGGGTCGTCGAACTTGTCGGTGTAGCGCAGCCGTTCGCCCGGAACGAGCTCGAGATATTCGCCGCCGAACGCGTGGCCGTTGCCCGTCGTGAAGTTCCGGAAGGACATTCTGAATGTGCCCCCGACCTTGGGCTCGAGGTGATGGACGGTGCAGGCAAAGCCATTGGGCGGAAGCCACTTCGCCAGCGCATCCGCCTCGAGGAAGGCGCGATAGATCTTCTCCGGGCTGGTCGCCAAAACGCGGTGCAGGCGTACAGTGCTGGGCATAATCGTTCATCCTCTTGCATTGATGGGCCGACGTTGACGTCGATTACCCGATCATGCCCCGAGGACGAACGAGGTGTTGCCAGTCCGACACGACGTCTCGGATTTTTTGCCCTCCTTTATGGAGAGCTGACTGGAGGCCTGTGGAACGACGAGCGTTCCGCCGATCAGGCCGCGCGCGTCTTGTCCGCCTTGGTCTTGGACGCAAGAACCTGAAGCACGTCCCCCATGCGCAAGGGCTGGCCATTGGGGAAGGCGGACATCCTCAGGCTCGACATATGCGTCGCACCGTCGACCGGAGAAATGTAGGCGAACTGGATTTCGATCTTGTGCTTGATCTCATACCCCTGCCACTTCGGGTGGTCACGCGTCAGGATCGCGGCCAGATCGCAGCGAACGAGGTCGGAGGTCGAGGTCGTCTTGGAGAGAACGCCGCGCTCGACCTTCTCCAGATAGCACTGATCGGTCACGGTGCTGATATGCGCATTGACGCGCTGATAATTCGCCTTCTTGTCGTACTGGTCGTAGGCACCAAAACCTACGACGGCGGCGGCGACCAATCCGAAGACCAAGAGACGCATGCTCGTGCTCCCGTTTTGTCAGCACCTTCGAGCGCCAGTCATTAAGGACGGCTAAATCCGTCAAGATGCTTGTTGACGACGGGAAACGCTTCTCTGACGGCAATGGACTCAATTGAATCAAATTCACGCGATGCAGGCCTCATTCCGCCACGAGCTGCGTCAGCGTCGCGTGACGCGGGTCGACATGGAGGAGCGCGTCGAAATTGTCGATGCGCGGGTCCGATCCGTAGCGCGACCGGATCATCTTGCGGTAATCCTCGCCATGCCAGCGCTCGGCGGCCTCGCGCGATCGCCAGATGTAGACGCCGCCGCCGAGTGATCGCTCCGCATCGAAGAAGTAATACTTCTCGACCAGGTCGGGATTGGCGAGCCAGTTCGGGGCCGTCTTGTTGTAGAGCGCGACGGCATCCTCGCGCGAGGTCTGCGGCGGCAGGTCGAACGACACGATCGCCACGATCATGCCGCCGCATCCTGCACGTGATAGCGATGCTCCTGGGTGAGGCCGCCATAGCCGTAGGACGATGCCTTGCAATCGATGATGTGCACGTTCGAGTGCGGATGCAAATTGCCGATCAGTTCGGACAAGAGGTCGAAGGCCCGCTTCTGGTAGAGCGTCTTCTCGTCCTTGGTGTTGGTGTCCTCGGTAATGGTCACCTCGAGGCGGAACGAATTCTTGCCGTGGTCGGCGAGCGACTTGGCGTGAATGAACCACTGCTCGTGCGGGATGTTGCGGATCATGACCATGGTCCGCTCCGGCTTCTTGCGCAGCACGGCGCAGGCGAGCGCGGTCAGTTCCGCGGCGAGGCGACGGTTCAGCGCCTGGTCGGCGTGTCCCGGAATGGTGAGCTGGATGCCGGGCATGGAGGTCTCCGAATAGCTGTTGGATGACATGGCCAGGGTAGGGCGGCGCAATCTATCGGAAAAGCCGGAAGATGTGATATGATCCATCGGCCTATCCGATGGATCATTCGACGAGACCGACCATGCGCCTCGACCTCGATTTGCTGCATGCTTTCGTCGTCATCTGCGACGCCGGTAGCCTCACCGCGGCATCGCGCCGGCTGCACCGCTCGCAATCGGCGCTGAGCGAGCAGATGCACAAGCTGGAGGAGACGTGCGGCCGCGTGCTGCTTGTGCGCGCCAAGGCCGGCGTCAGTCCGACGCCCGCAGGCGAACGGTTGCTCGCGCATGCGCGCCAGCTCATCGGCCTGTCCGAGATCGCCTATCAGGACGTCCAGGGCGTCGAGATCGCCGGCGAGCTGCGGCTCGCAATCACCGACTATTTTCGTCCCGCTGAGATCGTCGAGGTGCTGGCGCGGATCCGCGCGCGCTATCCGCGGCTGCGCCTCCACGTGTCCGTGCGCAAGAGCGCGCTGATCGAGGAGGATCCGGAGGATTTCGACATCGGCATCTCGATGCGGCTCGTCGACGGCAAGCGGCAGGGACGCGCAGGCAGCGACGGCAAAATCCTGATCGCTCGCGAGCCGCTGATCTGGATCGCGCACGAATCCTTCGCCAAGGCCAAGACGGCAAGGCTGCCGCTGGTCGTCCTGCCCGACACCTGCTCGATGCAGAAAGCGATCGTGCGAGCGCTGAACAGGCACAAGGTCAAGTTCGACGTCGTGCTCAATGCTTCCGGCGTGGCCGGCCTGCACATGGCGCTCGCGGCCGGGCTCGGCGTGACCTGTCTCAACGCCTCGGCTGTCCCCGCCGGCGCGCAGCGCTACGCGCAGGAGGATCTGCCGCAGATGGGCGAGGCGGAGTTCTCCATCCTGCCGCCGCGGCCAAACGAGGCGAGGGTCGTGGGCGACGTGCGGCGGCTATTGATCGAGCAGTTTGCGTGACGAAGGATCACGCGGCGACGCGGCTCACTCGGGCAGGTCCTGTCCGGCCTGCTCGCGGACGATGTAGTCGGCATACCAGTCCGGCCAGTTGTCATCGTGCTTGCCGGTCCGTTTCTCATGCTCGCCATGGGCGGCCGCCGCGCGGCGGAGCGCGCTCGCAAGGTCGCGTGACGACGCAAAGGTCGTGTCGCCGTCCACGCGTCCAGGCAACCGCTTCGTGACCTGCTGGACCAGCCAGGCATTTCCATCGGGATCGCTGAAGGTCGCGAGCGAGCCGTAGCTCGGCCGTTCCGGATCCGGACCTCTGATGCGGCCTTTCGCGCCGCGATGAAAGACTTCGCTGACGTCGACGCCACGCGCCTTGAGCTCGGCGCGTGCCGCCTCGATGTCGGATACGACGAGATAGTATAGCGGTGCGGAGTTGAGCTGGATCGAGGCCGGCGAGCCCGGCGGTGTGAGCTGCACCGCGCGCGAGCCATCCGCCCTGGTGAAATCGGCGTCGAGCCGCCAGCCGAGCTCGCTGTAGAAGCGTTTTGCGCGATCGACGTCGGAAACGGGAAGCACTGCCACCTCGAGCTTCATGTCCACGCCCTGCGTGTTCGTGCTCCGCGTTGCAGGTTCCTTGCGACTACCGGGATCGCTCATGTGCCACTCCTGTTGTTTGTCACAATCTAGTGGTTCATCACAGTGATTTTGACGTTTTGATACCGAGCCATCCGAGGATAGGCAACTTTTCGGGTGGCAAGAGGATCTCGATGCTTCGAGCGACGCCGGGCTGGCGACGAATGAACCCGTTGCGTTCGAGGGTGAGGATCATCTGGTGGACTGACGGCGGGCTGACGCGGAAATGCCGCTGGATGTCGGCCTCGGCGGGCGGCTGTCCGAACATGTACGAGTAGGTATGGATGAAAGCGAGATAGTGTCCCTGCTTCTCGGTGAAGTGCGCGCCTGATTTTTGACTCATAGCTGGATTCGTCCCGGCCTCCGACAAGGAGGCGAAGCATGAATGTACGTTATCGGGTCGAATTGAGCCAAGCCGAGCGGGACGAACTGACGGCAATGCTCGGCGGCGGCACGCATTCCGCCCGCAAACTCAAACGGGCTCAGATTGTGCTGGCGGCCGATTCAGGCAGCTGCGACGCGGAGATTGCCCGAACCGTCCGGGTCAGCCTTTCCACCGTCGGCCGGACCAAACGCCGTTTCGTAGAAGGCAATCTGGAGCGGGCCTTGAGTGAGGAGCCGCGTCCGGGCGCGGAACGCAAGCTGACAGGCAAGGAAGAGGCCCTGCTGGTGGCGACGGCATGCGCCAAGCCGCCCGCCGGCCGCAAACGCTGGACGCTGACATTGCTGGCCGACGCGATGGTCAAGCTCACCGATCACGCCAGCCTGTCGGGCGAGACCGTGCGCCGCCGGCTGGCCGACAACGACCTCAAGCCGTGGCGCCGGGATATGTGGTGCATTCCTCATGTCGACGGCGAATACGTCGCCCGGATGGAGGATGTGCTCGATCTCTACGCCGAGGCGCCGGATCCCGAGCGGCCCCTGGTTTGCTTCGACGAGACCCCAGTCCAGCTGATCGGCGAGGTACGCCAGCCGATCCCTGCCCAACCGGGACAGCGCGAGCGCTACGATTACGAATATCGCCGCAACGGTACCGTCAATCTCTTCGTCACCTTCGATCCGCATCGCGGCTGGCGCAATGTCAAGGTTACAGACCACCGCGCCGCGGTCGACTACGCGCACTGCATGCGCGAACTCGTCGACGTCCACTATCCCAATGCCGCCTGCATCCGTGTGGTGCAGGACAATCTGTCGATTCATACGGCCGGCGCGCTATATCAGGCATTTGCGCCTGCCGAGGCCCGTCGCATCCTGCGCCGCCTCGAGTTCCACTACACCCCGAAACACGCCAGCTGGCTCAATATGGTCGAGTGCGAGATCAGCGTGCTGCAGCGCCAGTGTCTCGGCCGTCGCATCGACGATCCCAAAAGGCTTCGAAAAGAAATCGCAGCATGGCAACGGCAGCGAAACAAGGCGCGAGACCGCATCAAATGGATGTTCACAACCGACAAAGCCCGCGCCAAACTCGGTCGCGCCTATCCAGTTGCCGCCAAAGAGTCAAAACCACTGTGATGAACCACTAG
>NZ_LSEF01000089.1:211919-218182 GCF_001641695.1 Bradyrhizobium neotropicale | reverse complement strand
CTGTGGAATCTCAACAGGTCGTCCTCCGGGAGACGGAGGCGGCTGATGGGTGGTTTGGCTTGCAAACTACCGTGTGGGCGATGCCAGTTGTAGTGCTGAAGCCAGATTGGCAGGTTTTTGGCGCGCTGGTCTGAGGTGTCGTAGGAGCGAGCGTAAGCCCACTCGCGCAGCGCTGTCTGGATGAAGCGTTCGGCCTTGCCGTTTGTTTGGGGCCGATATGGTCTGGTGAAGATGTGCCTGAGGCCGAGCTTCCCGCACGCTCTGGCGAAGGCCTTGGCACGGTAGCAAGAGCCATTGTCGGTCATGATGCCGGTGACCTTCATACCGAGGCTGCGGTAGTAAGCGACGGCTTCCCTGAGGAAGGCGATGGCACTTTCCTTTTTCTGATCACGCCGGATCTGGGAGAAGGCCAGGCGCGATGCATCGTCGATCGCCACGTGGACGAACTCGTGGCCGGCGCCGCGGCTTTCACCCTTCTGACGATCGTGCGTGATGCGGTGGCCGGGTCTGACGAACCTGCCGAGCTTCTTGATGTCGATATGGATCAGCTCGCCGGGCTGCTCGCGCTCGTAGCGGCGCACCGGCTCGGCCGGCTCCAGATCGCGTGTCCGGCTTAATCCCAGGCGGCGGAGTATGCGGCTGACGGTGGCCCGTGACAGCCCAACCTCGGCTGCGATCTGCTTGCCGGTGTGGCGCTGCCGGCGCAACGCCTCGACGGCCTCGCACGTGGCCCGCGGGGTTTGGCTTGGCGATGAAAGGGGTCTGGAGGAACGATCACGCAATCCCTCGACACCTGCTGCGCGGAACCGCTCGACCCATTTGGCTACCGTTTTCGGTGTCGTGTTGAACTGGTCAGCCGCGGCAGCCTGGCTCAGTCCGTCCTCGACCACGCCTCGCACCATCGCCTCTCGACCTGTGGGCGTCAAAGGCGCATTCTTGTGGACGTTCATCTGGTCTCTCCGTGGAAACGTTGAAGCTTCGCAACCTCAGCTTCCTCGGTTCAGACCAGATGGACAACCTCCTGAGACACCAAAGCTAGCGCTGGGCGGGGCAAATTCGAGCTCGCTCAGCTGGTCCCAGCTTTTCGCTGGACGAGAGGTGGATGCCGGGCTTTCCTCGAATTCGGCCAGCGGATCGGGACCGAACCGGTTGTGGCTCGCGCTACCGGGTACGAAGAACATCTCGATGGTGCCCCACAGCCACAGGATGGAGGCGGCCAGGCTGTAGGGAAGCATCCAGTTCGACTTGGGCAGCAAGTCCGAGAACTGGCCGAACAGGCCGGGCACGACGAAGAACGGAATGATCCACCAGCCGGTCCTGTCGCGGTCGTGCAGCCGCTTGATCGCGGTCGCAAGGTAGATCCACAGGAATAGCGAGGTGCCGAACGCTCTCAGGATGAGGGGCGCGCGGTTGGCGGATGCCAGATGACGATAGGCCCGGGGATCGACCATCTTGAAGAGATCGTCGAGGCCGAAGTCGAAGTCGAACTCGAAGCTGGTGGAGAAGGATCTGGTCCCTTCAAGGACCCCGATGGCCTGACTGATGATCTCCAGCAGGGCCGCCAGCAGCGCGACGATCAGCAGCGCCTGCCACAGCAGCGCGCGGTTGATGCGGCCGTCGAAGCGGAAGAGGTACCAGGTCCAGTCCATACCAAAGGCTCCGGGCGGTCGAGGCCGCCCGGCGATTGGTCGCGATGGAAGGAGGGAGGGTTCGATTGAGCGGGCTGGGGCCGCGGGTCACCTCGCCCCGCTTGCGGGGAGAGGTCGGTCGCGAAGCGACCGGGTGAGGGGGCTCTCCGCGAGGGCAATAGTCACCGTCTTTGCGGAAGCAGCCCCTCACCCCAACCCTCTCCCCGCGAAGGGCGGGGAGAGGGAGAGGAGAGAGTCTTAATCCCGCAGCAGCTCGTTGATGCTGGTCTTGGCGCGGGTGCGCTCGTCGACGCGCTTGACGATGACCGCGCAGGCGGTGCTGGGACCGATCTGGCCGTTCTTCATGGGCTTGCCGGGCAAGGCGCCGGGCACGACCACCGAATATTCCGGCACTTCGCCGATGAATGTTTCGCCGGTCTCGCGGTCGACGATCTTGGTCGAGGCGCCCAGGAACACGCCCATCGCCAGCACCGCGCCCTTGCGCACGATCACGCCTTCGGCGACCTCCGAGCGCGCGCCGATGAAGCAATCGTCCTCGACGATGACAGGCTCGGCCTGCAGCGGCTCGAGCACGCCGCCGATGCCGGCGCCGCCGGAGATATGCACGCGCTTGCCGATCTGGGCGCACGAGCCGACCGTGGCCCAGGTGTCGACCATGGTGCTCTCATCGACATAAGCGCCGAGATTGACGAAGGAAGGCATCAGCACGACGTTCTTGGCGATGAAGGCCGAGCGGCGGACGACCGCTCCCGGCACCGCGCGAAAACCGGCGTCGCGAAAACGGTTCTCGCCCCAGCCCTCGAACTTCGAGGGCACCTTGTCCCACCAATTGGCCTTGCCCGGACCGCCGGGAATGACGCCCATGTCGTTGAGGCGGAAGGAGAGCAGCACGGCCTTCTTCAGCCATTGATTGACCTTCCACTTGCCGTCAGCCCCGCGCTCGGCGACGCGCGCCTCGCCCTTGTCCAGGATCTCCAGCGCCTGATCCACGGCCTCGCGGACCTCGCCCTTGGTCGAGGTCGAGATGCCGTCGCGCGCGTCGAAAGCGCTGTTGATGGTGGATTCGAGGGCTTGGAGGGACATCGGAATTTCCTCTCAGAAGGGCAGGATTTGTGATGGATTGGGAGGCTTTTTCGGGATTTGGAGGAGAGGAGTCAAGCTTGGGTTCTCCGTCATCACCCGCGAAAGCGGGTGATCCAGTACGCCGCGGCGGTTGTGATGAATCGAGATAGCAGTGATTACTGGATACCCCGCTTGCCGCCTACGCTAAAGCTTCGGCGTCCCAAGAGCGTAAGCCCCGGCGAAGCCTTGGCGTAGCCGGGTCGCGGGGTATGACGCCTCATTCGGGCTTCACCGCCGCTACGGATTCAACGCGACAGCTTCGCCAAAAACCCAGCCAGATCATCCGTGACGTGGTCGACATGGGCGGCATCCCGCCCTTCCAGTTCCCAGTCCTCGCGCACCACCTCCTGCGTGCCGTCGGGCACCACCAGGACGGTGGTCATGCCGAGTTCGTGCGGGACGGTGAGGTTGCGGGCGAGGTCCTCGAACATCGCGGCGCGGGTCGGATCGACCGCATGGTCGGCGAGGAATTTTTCGTAGGTCTGCGGCGCCGGCTTGGGCTCGAACCCGGCCGCGATGATGTCGAACACCGCGTCGAAATGCGTGGCCAGACCGAGCCGCGCCAGCACCGCATCGACGTGGTCGACAGAACCGTTGGTCAGGATCAGCTTGCGTCCGGGAAGTTTCGCGATGGCTTCGCCGAGCGCGGGGTTCGGCTCCAGCGGCGAATGGTCGATCTTGTGGACATAGGCGAGGTAGTCGTCGGCACGCACGCCATGCAGGGTCATCATGCCGCGCATCGTGGTGCCGAAGCGCCGGTAATAGTCCTTCTGAAGTTTTCGCGCTTCTTCCGGCGTGACGTTCAGCCAGCTGCAAACGAACTCCCCGATCCGCGCATCGACCTGCTGCCACAGGTTGACGTGATGCGGATAGAGCGTGTTGTCGAGGTCGAACACCCAGGTGTCGACGTGCGTGAAGGTGCGGGGGGATTTCATCTCAAATCTCCATCCGTTGACCGTGGCCGCGACCCCGCCCTCGATCGTCGTCCTGGCTTTCGCCAGAACGACGATGGGATGTGTGGCGTCACCACCATCACATCACGGCATCGCAAAGCGCAGCGTCTTGCCGCCGCTCGACATATCCACGGCGCCAAAGCCCGTCGCCGCAAAACCGCGCGCCGGACAATCGTTCTGCTCGCTGGTTTCGAACTTGCTCTCGCGCGTGCAGAGCTGCCTGTCGCCACCCCAGTTCAGCGGCCGGTCCTTCAGCTTGATGGTTCGGTTGTCGCCATCGACCGCCTCCGCGAAGCTGAAGATCTGCTTCGGCTGGCCTGTCACATCCGGGTGCAGGCATTTGCCGGGATCGATGCGATACCAGCCGCGGCTCGTCACCGCCTTGCCGTCGTCGGTGGCAACCGCCGCCATCACCTTGTGCGGCGTGTCGTTGCACCAGGTCAGCCCGCTCGCCGAGGGCGTCTGCACGGCATCCACCATGGTCTTGAACAGATTCGGCGAGGACACGATGTCGGACGAGAGCCCGCGGCTCTTCAGGAAGGCGGCAAGCGCTCCCTGCGTCTTCGGCCCGTCGACGCCGTCGATCGGCGCCGCATCATAGCCTGCGATCACCAGCAGCCGCTGGATGCCGGCGAGCCGCGCCTGCTCGTCGTCATATTCGGAGTCCTCGGCGAGATAAGCGACGAAATTGCCGTCATCGCCTTGGGTCGGCGTGATCTGGGTAAAGGCGGCCTGGGTCTGGCCGCTGCGGCATTGCCGCGCTGCGGCGATGACGAAATTGTCCTGCGCCACGCAGAGCATGTCGCTGCCGTTCTGTGGGATCGGCGAGGCGCCATAGACGCCGAGCGCGCGGGCATTGAGCAGGATGCGATCGGCGGAGAGCGTGCCCTGCACCACCACGCGGCAGGTGGCGGGATCGATCCGGAACCAGCCTCGCGTCGCGGTCGCCGCCTTGTCGTCAATGCCGATCGCGGCCTCCACCACATAGGACATGCGGTTGCAGATCTTGAGGTCGGCGATGGACGGTGCGGAGGAGAAGACGAACGAGACGACGGCCGCCGGCAGCGTCATCAGGAAGCGGGTCAGGGCGGAACGGCGGAGTGGCCTTGCTCTCCGCTCGTCAGTGCCGCGAGAAAGGTCGTGGATGGCCGGGACATTTGAGCGAAGACGCGCTTCGCGCTCTTGCCCGGCCATGACGCCTTTCTTTGTCCGCTCTTCCATCACTTATGGATCAGCGTGCCCGTGCCCTGGTTGGTGAAGAGCTCGAGCAGCACGGCGTGCTGCATCTTGCCGTCGATGATGACGACGCCCTCCACGCCCTGTTCGAGCGCGTAGATGCAGGTCTCGACCTTCGGGATCATGCCGCCGGAAATGGTGCCGTCGGCGATCAGTTTGCGCGCGTCCTTCACCGAGAGCTGCGGGATCAGCTTCTTCGACTTGTCGAGCACGCCCGGCACGTCGGTGAGCAGCAGGAGGCGCTTTGCCTTCAGCGCGCCGGCGATTGCACCCGCGAAGGTGTCGCCGTTGATGTTCAGCGTTTGGCCGTCATGCGATGTCGCAAGCGGCGCCAGCACCGGGATCAGCTCGTAGCCGATGAGCTGGTTGAGCAGCGTGAGGTCGACCTTCTCGGGGTCGCCGACGAAGCCGAGATCGACCGCCTTCTCGATGTGCGAGTCCGGATCGACCATGGTGCGCGTCGTCTTGGACGCCTTCACCATGTTGCCGTCCTTGCCGGAGAGTCCCACCGCCTTGCCGCCGGCATCATTGATGTAGCCGACGATCTGCTTGTTGACCGAGCCGGCGAGCACCATCTCGACGACCTCGATGGTCGCGGCATCGGTGATGCGCAGGCCCGCGGCGAATTCCGAGACGATGCCGAGGCGCTTCAGCATGGTCGCGATCTGCGGCCCGCCGCCATGCACCACCACCGGATTGATCGCGGTCTGCTCGAGCAGCACGATGTCGCGGGCAAAGTTCTTCGCGGTTTCCTCGTCGCCCATGGCATGGCCGCCATATTTGATGACGATGGTTTCTTCGTCGTACTGCTGCATGTGCGGCAGCGCTTCGGACAGGATGCGGGCCTGGTCGAGCGGGGAGATGTCGGTCATGGGGCGGATCTCGCTGGCGGGACTGTCGGGCCGCGTTCTATCCGATTGGCGGGGCGGGCGCAAAGTGGTCTTCGCGCCCCGGACGCGGCGCATCACCATAGCGCGTCGAAGACGCGCGTAAACGCGCTTCAGGTGCCGCACCGCGTCCGGGGCACGAGCGTCATTTCCCCGGCCACACCGCCGCCACGCTCACGGCCAGCCAGCTCAAGATCAGCAGCGTTCCGCCGGTCGGCGCGGCGTAGGGAAACAGCGAATGGCCGGCGTATTGGCGCAGCGTCAGGTCGCCCGCGAACAGCGTCGCCGCAATCACGAAGCCGAACGCTGCGATGAGGCCAATTCCGCCGTGCAGAAGGCCGCGCGCAAGCAAGGCGACGGCGGCGAGGACGGCGGTTGCGTGAAACAACAGCATCGCGCTGGCGCTGGCGAGCCGG